>WLWS01000010.1 GCA_012103475.1 Gammaproteobacteria bacterium
GTGAACCCACAGATATTGATTCGGTGAGCCCGGTAAGCCACCGGCAAGGCCGTCACTCATAGGAAATTTATCTCCCTTGCCTGAAATAACATAGTGAATTCCGCCGTTAGGGGCGTCATGAGGGACAAGCGCAAACTCCATACCCGCTCCCCCCCGATAGCGACCGGCACCTGCAGAATCGCCAAGACGTCTTTTAAACAAATACAGAAGTGGAAAGCTGTACTCGGTTGTTTCTACATTAGCCATACGCGAAATCGGATTGGGAATCTCGCCGCCTGCATCGAGGCCATCAGCAAAAGTCCGGGCACCACCAGAGCCTGCAAACACTTCCGTGAGGATGCCAATGGCTTGCCGCTTATGCTGGTTTTCACCAAACATAAAAATAGCGAAATGATTAGCGTGCCAGACGGCAGTTGCTTCCTGTTTATATTTCTCGCTGGCGTCGAGCATTTTACCGATAGTGGAACAGGCAGCATTATTAACAGACTGGATAGCGCCCACGGTTGCAACAGAGATTGGGGCAGGGCGCGTACAATTTACAATAGACCCTTCCGGAGCAATCATGGTGACTGGTTTTATTACACCCTCATTCCAGGTTATGTCATAGCACAATAAAGGAAAGAGCGGTGCGAACAGTCCACCCAGAGATGCCCATTTGGTGCAGTTCAAGGAGTATTGACTCTGCGGACTGGAACCTGTGAAATCAAATGTCAGGGTGTCGTCTTTTTTGGTCATGGTCAATTCGACCCTGGCGATTTCGTCCTTGACGCTTAAATATTGTCTGGCCTGCCATTGACCATTGGGTAATTCCATAAGCCGGGCGCGCAGACGTTGCTCCGACTGTTCAATAAGTGTGTTACAGGCTTCGTCGACAGTCTCATTACCGTATTTTTCAATCAGGGCGATCATGCGTTCTCTGGCGACGTTGTTGCAGGCGATCATCGATTTGATGTCCAGGGTTACCATTTCCGGTGAACGGACCATGTTCATTAAGGTATCCAGAATTTCCTGATTGATCTCACCAGCTTCAACCAGTCGCAATCCGGGGGAGCTGAAACCTTCCGTAAAAATATTTTCCGCATCCGGGCAGAAACCTCCGGGGTTAGTCGCACCGATATCATAGACATGCACAAAACAGGCGCTCCAGGCCACCAGCTCTCCATCGAAATGAATGGGGGCTACCAGGTAGACATCGGAAGTATGTAAGGCCGCCGTATATGGATCATTCAGCAGGAAAACATCGCCAGCGTTTATGCGGCCCTGAAAGCGGCGAATAATCGACTTGCAGGCTTCGGCAGCACTAGTGAGATGGTGTAAGAAGCCAACACCGCCCATTAAAAGTGAACCATCGGCACGATAAAGTGACACCATCAAGTCGTGACCTTCATTTGTAATCGCACTGCCGGACACATTTTTTAAGGTGATAACGGCTTCATCAACAACACGATAAAGCCGGTGACGGATAATAGAAAAAGTAATGGGGTCGAGCATGCTCTAACTATCCTCCAAAATAATATTGCGATATGCATCCATTCTACCTGTTTGCTTGTCTTGTATTACGATGGTCGTAATTGGTGTGTGAATAACCGCAGGCCCGTTTAAAACATTACCTGATTGTATAAGATCAAAATCGTAGATTTGTGCTTCAGAGAGGCAGTTCAGACCTTCTACAAATATTTGTCGTTTTCCAGACTCGGCTGCTGTCGGGTTTTCATCACCGATGTCTTGTGGGCTGATTTCCGGTCTATCGATCAAACCTCTTGCGGTCAGCCGAAACTGCGTCATCTCTATGCCTGCTTCACGGTAGGCTGAACCTTTGCCGTAACGGCTTTCATAAAGTTTTTCAAAATCATCGATCAGAAGATTCAAGCCATCGTCATCGAGTGGCATCGCCGCATGTACAGGAGTCACGATTTCATGAACCTGCATTGCATAACGACATGCGATTGAGCAGGTGAAATCCTGCCGATCGGCTGCAAAGCCCTCATTCTCCAGCGCAGCGCGTGCTTCTTTCATCATCGGTTCGAACAGCTTATTGATGTCTTCTACCCGAACAGGCAGTAAATGGGTTTCCGTAGCACTGTATTCGTGGACAATGTCGGCAGTGGCCAGCCCGAATGCGCAGTTCACTGATGCCGCGTAGGGCACAATGATTTTTTTGACATTTAGTTCTCTACCAAAACTGCCGGCAAGCATGGGACAGGAGCCACCAAAGGAATGCAATACGAAGTCACGTGGGTCCAGACCCTGTTCCACAGTAATCTTATGGATCAGATCAGTGATTTGCGCAGTGGCAATGCGAAAAATTCCGAACGCAGCTTCCTCAACACTCAGGCCCATCGGCGCTGCAATCTTTTCATTAAAGATAGTACGGGCTTTATCTATATCCAATTGCATTGTGCCGCGAAGAAAACGAGTCGGATCGATATAACCAATCAAGCAGAGCACATCTGTAAGGGTGGGTTCCGTGCCGCCCATACCGTAGCAAACCGGGCCCGGACGTGCGCCGGCACTTTTCGGTCCTACCATTGGAATACCGGTATCTGCTTCCAGAGAAATCAGACTACCGCCGCCGGAGCCGATGGAAACAACATCGATCTTGGGTACGGTATAGTGAAAACGTTCAATTAATGGTTCACGGGCGTATTCCAGTTCTCCATTTTGAATAATGCCGACCTTAAATGTAGTACCACCCATGTCGGCAGCAATCACGTCTTTATCGCCCATCATGTCACCGAGAAATTTGCTGCCGATGACACCAGCGACCGGGCCACATTCGACCATATTTACAGCGCGTTCTGAGGCTTCTGCTGCGGGCAGGAGACCTCCATAGCCTTGCATTACCAGTAGCGGTCCGAGATAGCCGCGCTCGCTTAACAGCTCCTGTAAGTTTGTTATGTAGTCTTTAACGACGCGTCCAGCATATGCATTGATTACGGTGGTCGAGGTTCGTTCATACTCACCGGGAACTGGTGCAATATCACTTGAAATCGTGACATAGGTGTCAGGTGAGAGATTGTGAATCATCTCGCGGATTTTTTGCTCATGCTTCGGCTCATTAAATGACCACAGCAAGCACACCGCAATCGCCTCAAGCTTTTGTTGCTTGAGCAGATACTCAATAGCGTCATTCGTAGCGGCTTCATCCAGCTCCTGAACAACGGCACCTTTATAATCGATCCGCTCCGGGACACCCTGAATTCTCTCTATACTGACCAGAGGTGTCGGTCGGTCAGTTGCCACAGGGTGTTTCAAACCCTCTTCAGACAGGCCTGACCAGCGACCATAAGCGCCCCTGGTTACAAGCAAAGTGTCTTCAAAGCCCTGAGTAGTGATTAAACCTGTGTCAGAACCGCTTCTTTCCACCAGCGTGTTGTCAACGACTGTGCAACCATGAGTAAAAAGACTGGTTTTCGAAAACAATTCATCCAGGGTGCAGCCCATGCTCTCGGCCGCAGATTGTATGGAATCGATGACACCCTGGGCAAAATTTGGCGGCGTTGAGAGAGCTTTGCCGATAACAATGGATTTACCACGTTCAACGATAACTGTGTCTGTACAGGTGCCGCCGACGTCAGTGGAAATGACAAATGACATAAGATAAATATAATTGAAGTTATGTAATTTAGCGTGTAAATTAGCCGTAAAATCACAGCAATGCAAGTCAGCAATTCAAGACTTGGCTAAATATTAAAAGGGGTTCAAAGCGCGAATGGCGAAGGCTTATAAGAGAGATGAGCTAGCCGAACATGGCGAGAGCTGGCACCTGGTTAATAATTCGCTAGAAAAGAGTATTACTTATTTTGAATACTCGGTGAACCGGACGGCAGCTGCCCTGGATAGATGGAATGCCGAATGTCTAGCGGTCAATACACATCTGACGGCAACCAGCACCGACAATTTCCTGCTAAACGTTATCAGGATGAAGAATAAGCCCAAGACGATCTCGGAACTGGCAAGGTTTCTCAACAGGGATGATTTGGCGAATATTCAATATTCTCTGAGGAAGTTGCAAAAAGCTGGGTTAATCGAGAAGCACGGCAGGAGCAAACGTCGTGGCATTAGCTATCGAGTCACTGAGAAAGGCAAAAATGTGACGAATGCCTTTGCTGAAATGCGAGAACGTCTGTTAATGAAAATGATGCCTTCTTTTGAGGAGCTGGAGAAGCAACTTGAGACGACAGAGAAAATGCTCGCAGTAATGCAGGGCTTGTACGACCAGGCAACAGGGGCTGTATTACTTGAATATAGTGCTGTGGAAGACTAAAGGGAGACCTCTTTGTAGCACAATAACAACAGTTTGTTATAACAACGACAAATTATTTGCACTGGAAACATTTTACATATAAATTTACATCTGAATTTTCAATTGAATTTCCATTAATTATCTAAATTTGTCCGATAGTTAGCTGAAGTTCACAAAAGTTTAATTAAGTAAACTAAGTAACAAAGCCAGGGGGTAGTGAGATGCAACAATTAACTTTTTCTGAGAATCTTTTTGGGACACAAAAAAGCAAGGTTCTAACATTGCTTATTAGCGTGCTCGCTTTCAGTTTTAGTACTGAAACGTTAGCGCAGGGTGGCTTGCTTGAAGAAGTAATAGTCACAGCGCAAAAACGTGAAGAATCAATACAGGATGTTGGTATCGCAATCACGGCTTTCACGGGTGCTCAACTGGACGCCTTTGGTTTCACAAACAGCACTGAATTGAGTGCCTTTACACCGGGTGTGCATATATCGGGAAATAACGGTGGCGGCACCCAGCAATTCACTATCCGTGGTGCCACCCAGAATGACTTTTTCGATCTGGCCGAGGCCCCAAATGCCGTTTATGTTGATGAGGCTTACCAGGCTGCTGGACAAGCACACCTGTTTGCCAGTTTTGATATGGACCGGGTGGAAATTCTGAAAGGCCCCCAGGGGACACTATTCGGACGTAACGCGACGGGTGGTTTGGTTCACTACGTTACCCGCAAGCCTACCAAGGAAACGGAAGGCTACGCCGATGTGACTTATGGCAATTATGATCAGGTACGGGTCGAAGCAGCCGTAAGTGGGGCCATCTCAGATAGTCTAAGTGTCAGGTTATCGGGTTTTCATCGAAGCCATGAACCTATACTGAAAAACGTCTTTACCGATGCGGATTTGCCAGCTACACCGTTCTTCATAGCGAACCCCGGTGTTGTTGGTATTGCAGGTGCGCCTCGCGGTCCCTTGAATGGATCTCTTGAAGGCAACCAGGCTGACCTCTGGGATGACGATCAATATGCTGTACGTGGGCAAATGCTGTTTGAGGCGAGCGACGATCTAGAGATGTCCCTGACAACTCAGTATGCGAAATCGACGCCTGGATCAGGTCCCTATCAAAACGTTGCAACGATTGCCGAGAAAAATGCAGCCGGGGATGTTGTTAATACGTTATTTTCCAACGCAACAACCAACCCAAATTCCTGTGAATCACTTAATGTGGGGACGAATACCTGTTGGGATGGCACACTAAATGGTACTCCATTTCCGGGTGAGCCACTGGATCTGGATTTTGACTTAACACGGCCCGCGCCAAACTCTGATTTCTTTGGCTACGTCGATCCCGATGGTACAGAAGGTTTGACTACGTCAACTGACCATGCCCGTTCAAATTTTGACCGTTATGAACTGATGGGTATCACCGGCAAAATTAAATGGGACCTGGATTTCGGGAAGCTCACTTCTGTAACCAACTGGTCTGACCAGGATAAAAGGACGTCTCTTGATGTGGACTCAGGTCCGGCGCCGCAATTCGTCGTGATTGGTGATTCGGAGATCAGCTGGATAACCCAGGAATTGCGACTCGAGGGCGAGACCGATCGTTTACGCTGGTTAGCCGGGGTTTATTACCTGCACATTGATGGCGAGTTCAGTCAAGCACTGGCTGATACCATCGGTGGCATCAACGTTTTTGGTGCCAGTCCGCCGCCAAACGGTGCGGGTGTGAGCGACCTTTTTCTCGATGGAGCTGTAGATGCATTTCTAAAAACCGATTCCTATTCCATATTTGGACAGGTTGATTATGACCTCACCGATCAACTGGAACTGAATTTAGGATGGCGTGGTATCCAGGAGGAAAAGGATTATCGCTACAGCAGCAAGTTAACAATCAATACTAGCGACTCCATCACCGACGGTATTAGAAATGGCGGCACAATTGTGGCTGATTTTTTCCCGGACCATGTGGAGAAAACCGATAAATTTCTCTGGTCTGCCAAAGCTGGTTTAAACTATAGCCACAGCGACGACTTGCTTTTATATGGAAGTTTCAATCGAGGTGTGAAGGCGGGAAGTTGTAATGCTCCCTTGTTAACATTCCTGACACCTGATCAGTATTGCTATGACGAAGAGATTTTACTTGCCTATGAAGCTGGCTTTAAAGCGACCTTATTGGATGGCAAGGCGCGGCTGAATTTCTCTGCCTACTACTATGATTATCAGGATTATCAGGTATTCCAGTTTGTTGGTACTTCTGGTGCTGTGTTTAATTTGGATGCAGAGAACTATGGTTTTGAAGCAGAACTTTTTGCCAATCCCATGGAAAACCTGGACCTGATGCTCGGTATTGGCATAATCGACACAAAAGTGAAGGATGTAAACGTCGCCCCGGGTGTGCCACGCAATGTGGACCCGTCTTTCACACCTGATGTTCAATTCAGTGGTCTCGGACGTTATACCTGGCCCAATAGTCTGATGGGTGGTTCTGTCTCCCTCCAGGTTGATGGGAACTATGCTTCATCTTCCTTCAGTAATATAAATAACTTCGGTACGGATAAATTGGATAGTTATTGGCTAGGTAATGCCAGTCTGAAATGGATCAGCGCAGATGACCGTTGGGAAGTGAGTGGATTCATTGATAACTTTTCAGACACCCGAAACCAGAACATTGGATTTCAACTTGCCGCAATCTGTGGTTGTGATGAGCAGTCCTTTGGCCTGCCGCGCATGTATGGTGCACGATTACGTTATAACTATTTCTAACAGTTCGTTAGTTTCAAAAATTAAACCGGAGCTAAGAGCTCCGGTTTTTTTATGTCTGAAAGAAATTAAGCGTAGCCAGATTGATAGATTCTAAACTGAATAGCTAAATTGCAGAGGATCAGGCCTTTCTTTTATTTGATTAGTATTTAGTAATGATTATGTACTCTGCTTGTAGAGACTAATTGAAGCTTTATTCTCTCCCCAAAGATTTATAACTCTGAGTAAAAACGTTCAATTGCAAATTTAATCCACATGGCTTCATCCCAGTGAGAATAACTTCTTTGGAATTGTGGCACTAACTCGGCTGTAGCCTGTTCGACATTGGCTCCATTTTTCTTATATCGTTCAACCTGGACTTTAAGAGCAGCGAGATAAATCGAAATCTGATCAATAAGGGAGGCATCAGATACATCTCCGTGACCGGGGATAACTATAAGCGGATTGAGTGCCTTTAATTTTTTTAGTGTCTCTATCCAGCCCAGTGCGCTTGAATCCGCATCCGGCATGATTGGAAAAAAACGTTCGATAATAATATCGCCACCAAACAGGAGTTGTTGATCAGGCAAATAGACAAACATATCTCCCTGGGTGTGGGCAGTTTGAAAATGATACAGCTCGACTATTTGTCCACCCAGGTCAACTTCCATTTTGTTTTCAAAAGCAATATCGGGCGCTACTAGCTTTACATCGCTTAGTAATCCAGCGATTTCCGGACTCATACCACTAAAAAATTCAATGTACCCTTGTCCTTTTTTTGCAAGTTCCTGCTTTTGCGCCATTGGCACTATTATTTTAGTTTCTTCAGGAAAGCTCTGCGCCCCCATTCCGTGTTCCGGGTGAAAATGAGTAATAGCCAGATAGTTGATCGGCTTATCGCTTATCTTTCTTACTTCCTCGAGGACAATCTCAGCGTTTTTTGGCCCCATGCCTGTGTCCACCACCATGATACTTTCATCTCCGACGATGAAGCCGATATTGGGAACAAGGCTGACCCTGTTATCGGGAATGACGTAAACGTTGTCGGTGACTTGTTGTGTTGTCCCCGCCTTAATCATAGGAGCATCAGCGAGGGCAGAGTGACTTATAACAAGGGAAAGAATAAGAGAGATAAAGTAATTCCGGAAAGACTGTTCCTTTAGGGTGTTCATAGCTATTCAACCTCAAATTTGCGACACTTAATTTTGCTTAATTTTTTGATGTTAGTGACAGCAGAGCTGAACACAGGACTAGCCTAGACGAGATAGAAGAAAAAATACATAGTTGATTTGTACACAGGAGATAAGAAGATGGCCTTTAACTTGCCAAATACCAACGAACTGAAATCGATTGCCCTGGAACTTGGGTTGTCCTTGAATAGAGAAGAAGCTGACGAATTTCTAAGTTACCTTGAGGGGTTTTCTGAAGGTTACCGCTATCTTGATGAACAGCCGGATTGCCTTCCAGAGACGCTTGCAGCAAACAGAACATATATTGAGCCAACAGTAGAAGAAAATGCTCTCGGTGCCTGGTATGTAAAGTCTTCGATAAAGGAAACAAACTCCGGGCCTTTACATGGTAAAAGAATAGTCGTTAAAGATAATATCTTCGTTGCCGGTTTACCTTTTACTGCTGGCGCTTCTGTGCTTGATGGTTTTATTGCTGATTATGATGCCACTGTTGTGACCCGTATGTTAAAAGCGGGTGCTGAAATTGTGGGTAAGTCGGTGTGTGAGTATTTTTGTTTATCAGGTGGAAGTTGTACCGCGCACAACGGCATTGTCGATAACCCCCGTAAGACCGGTCACAGCACTGGTGGTTCTTCTTCCGGCAGTGCTGCCCTGGTCGTAGCAGGTGAAGTTGATATGGCACTGGGAACAGACCAGGGAGGCTCGGTGCGCATTCCTTCCAGTTTAACCGGATGTTATGGCATGAAAGCAACGCTCGGGGTGGTGCCTTATACCGGCGGCATGTTTATGGAAACTTCAATCGACTATATCGGCCCCATGACAAACTCTGTCGCTGATAACGCCCGCTTACTGGAAGTTCTTGCAGGCTATGACGAAGATCCTGAAATGAATCCCTGGGCCAGAGAATACACAGCCAGTCTTGGGAAACCCATTACAGATTTGAAGATAGGCTTACTCAAAGAAGGCTTTGCTCATCCCATTGGAGACGCGGAGGTTAATGCATGTGTGCAAAAGGCAGCGGCGCAGCTTTCATCTTTGGGCGCGACAGTAGAGGAAGTCTCGGTTCCCGTGCACGATGTGGGCATGGGTATTTGGGGCGCAGTGGTAACAGATGGCTTGTGGCAATCTTTGCAGCTCAATGGAGTCGGAAATAATCATGAAGGGTTTTATTCGCCAGCTTTACACGAGGCGATGGAAGGGGTAGATAATCGTATCAGCGAAATGCCTTTCAATGCGCAAATACTGATGCTGCTAGGTAAACATTTGAGCACTTATAAGGGTAAGTACTATGCAAAGGCAAAGAACCAGGTACATGCGCTACGCGCGGCTTATGATCTTGCATTGGAAAAATATGATGTGCTACTACTGCCAACAACTGTTCGCACGGCTGGCCCAAACCCGGCTTCTTTGAGCGAGGCCTCTAATGAAGATTTAATGGGCTATGCCTTTAATAATACATTTAATACCTGCCAGTTTAACGCGACTGGTCATCCGGCCATGTCACTTCCGTGTGGCTTACGCGATGATTTACCGGTGGGAATGATGCTTGTTGGAAAGCGCTTCCAGGAGTCTACGATTTACCAGGTGGCTCATGCATACGAGCAATCAGTGAACTGGCAAACACAATAGGAAGGCGTTTTCAATACTTCCAAATTTTTCGCTAAAGAAATCGCTAGATTAGCCAGGGTTATTCCATACCGATGGAGAACAAACCTTCCAGGTCATGTTGCGAATAGGTCTTGAAAGCAATCATTGTCTCGGTTTGTTCAATGCCATTCACCTGATTCATTTTTTCGGTGACTAAAGTGGCAATATCTTCATTATTGGCAACACGCATTATGCCGACCAGATCATAACTGCCACCAACAGAATAGACCTCGGTAAACTCGGGCATTTCTGCCAGTGCCTGAGCAACATCATTTATTTTTCCATGTTGTGCATTTATAAGAACAATTGATGTAACCATGTTTTTCCCCTGGGGATATAACTCTCTGTTAATCGCGTAGTTTATGTCTTTGTAATTTACCTGTCTGCGTTTTCGGCAATGACTCTACAAATTCTATTGCGCGAGGATATTTGTAGGGAGCGATTGATTCCTTTACAAAATCCTGCAAATCCGTAATCAATTTTTCAGAGCCATTTATAGTTCCTCTTAATACAACAAAGGCTTTAACAATTGTGCCTCTGTCTTTGTCGGCACTGGCTACGACCGCACATTCAGCAACAGTATCATGACTAAGCAAAGCCGCTTCCACTTCCGGTCCTGAAATATTATAGCCGGACGAGATAATCATATCGTCAGCACGTCCCTGGTAAAATACATAGCCATCAACATCCATATAACAAATATCACCGGTGAGGTTCCAACCGTTAATAACATATTTAAGTTGCCGTTCGTCAGCCAGATACTTGCAGGCTGTTGGTCCTTTTACAGCCAGTCTGCCGTTCTCATCTGGTGGCAGAGGTAAGTCATCATCACCAAGGACGCAACATTCATAACCGGGTAAGGCCTTGCCCGTTGCGCCGTGGCGTATATCGTCATCAGTAGCCGATATAAATATGTGTAGCATCTCTGTTGCACCTAAACCATCTATCATTTTGATACCTGTCAATTTCTGCCATTCCAGGTAGGTGGGTAAAGGCAAATGTTCACCCGCGGAAACAGTTTTCTTCAGGCTGGCAAATTTAGTTTTATTCGCTTCTGTCATCATGGCCCGGTAAGCGGTCGGAGCGGTGGCACATATTGTTGCCCCAAACTCTTCTATAGCTTGTGACAGATTATCAGGCGAGGGCATTTCAACAAGAGTTGTGGTTGCTCCTGCATGTAGCGGCAGGGCCAGCGACATGCCCAGTCCGAATGTAAATGCCAATGGTGGACTGCCAATGAAAACATCGTCAGGAGCTGGTTTAATCAATTCATCACCAACGCATACACACATTGCCATGACATCACGATGAAAATGGAGAGTGCCTTTTGGTTGCCCGGTGGTACCACTGGTAAACGCAATAAGAACAATATCATCACTTGCGGTTTTAACATTGGGAAAGGTACTTGCTTTACTCAGCATCCTTTTTTCGAGTTCTGTTCCTGCCTCTATATTTGCAGATGCATCGAATAAATAAATGGTTTTTAAGTGGGAACAAAGTTTCTGTGCTTCTAGGAGCTCGTCTTTCAGTCTTTCGTCGCACAAGGCAAATTCGACTTCGGCCTTATTGATAATTGGTTGCAGGTCACGCGCTCGTAGTAATGGCATTGTTGCAACAACAATACCACCAGCCTTAACCACAGCTAACCAACAGGCGGCCATCATAGGATTGTTCGGTGCACGTAGCAGAACACGATTGCCCGTTACCAAACCCAGGTCATCACAAAGTACATGTGCAATTCGATTAGCATTATCCAGTAGCTGTTGATATGTCCATTTTGTTTCTGCTGACTGGATGGCAATCTTGTCGCCAAGGCCACGCTCAATTTTGTTGTCAAGCAATTCGACAGCACAATTTAATTGTTCAGGGAATTGAAGTGCATCAAGATCAAACAAGTATTCGGCCTGTTGAGCAGTTGGTGGCAAAGCGTCCCGGGCGAAGGTATCGATATGAGCCGTGTTATTAGTCAATGGAGATAATTCCTGATTATTGTCTGTCTATATTAATGTAGCGTTTTATAGAATGGCCTTTCTGTGCATTGGGAAATGCGTGACCTCTCCTGAAAACGGCGGGAAACAATCGTAGTCCTTGCGCAGTGTTTTACGGACATCAGAATTTAGTGCTTTATTGAGTGACTCAATATTATCAAAACTGACTTCGCAAAATAACATTCGATTGGCGCGCTCAATGCTGTTTGAAGCAGTCCACTCTATAGGTGTTCCCAGCAGCAGTCTTCTAATATTCGGGAACTCTAATAGGATTGCCGGGTGGTGATCGCGATAATATTGCAGGAACGCCACTTCATCCTCTGCAGGTCGTTGGTAGTTAACCAGATAAGATAGATCTGCCAGACCCTTCTTTGTAGGCGATGAAAGGTAAGATTCAAGTAGCATGACTTCCTGCAGCAGCTTAAGTCCAGCAAAAGGCAAGGAGAGTAATTGCTGTCTTATGTTCTCAAACGCTAGCGATGAAATAGCTTTTTTCAGAGCTTCCTCATTTTCGCATATTGCCTGAATGACAAGTATGGGAGGATGCTCATCTTTGAGAAAAGGGTCGTGCCCGCCAGCAGCTTGTGTAAACAAGTATAGTTCGGAGAATTCAGGAATAGTCCTGAGGCATTTTTCCAGTTCGTCAATTTGATCTGATGACAAAGATGCCTCGTCTGTTGTGCAATGAACTTCAAGTAAATAAATAATGCTCAAGAATATTTTTCCTCACTAATTTCACCAGAGGCAAAATCTGTTAGTTCCGGTGGCATTGGTCCACCACTCGCCCAGTCGAGAAGTTGAACTGTATGCATGATAGGCAAATCAGAATACTGTCGCAATTGTAAAATACAGCCAAGATTACCGCTGGCGATCAGGTCTGCTGATGTAGATTCAATAGAGGCAGCCTTTTTATTGCCAAGTTCAGTTGCCAGTTCTGATTGCAAAATATTGTAAGTACCAGCAGAGCCACAACACAAGTGTGCATCAGGAATGCCAATAGTGTTAAAGCCAAATTCCTTAAGTAGATTAGTTGGTTGTTCATTGATCTTTTGACCGTGCTGCATCGAACAAGGGTTTTGGTAAGCAACGGTAAAAGCCTCAGGCAAAACATTGTGATTTA
Source organism: Gammaproteobacteria bacterium (assembly GCA_012103475.1). Lineage (GTDB taxonomy): Bacteria > Pseudomonadota > Gammaproteobacteria > Eutrophobiales > Eutrophobiaceae > WLWS01. Next base: position 12,930 of record WLWS01000010.1, read on the forward strand.
TAGAAAATTCGTGTTGTACCAGAAATTCACATACATCCATGGTCTTGTTGCTTACCTGGCTCGCTAATGTGGAGAACTCATCGTCTCCCTTGAGAAGGTGCTGATAATCTTTCAGCATCGTGCCACAACCAGAGGCATTACTTATTATTGCATCAAGCTGGGGTAGCCGACTTGACCAGTCCTTCAGGTTCGTCCGAACTCTCTTCAGAGCCTGACTGGTTTTACCCAGATGATGCTCAATCGCAGCACAACATTCAGATTCGGCTAACAACTCTACATCGAAGCCGTTACGATTGAGCAGACGAATACTAGCCATATTTATTTCATTTGCTACTACCTGTTGAGCACAACCAGGAATAAGACCAATTCTACCTTTGATAGGACTCTCTCCCGGGTATGTGCTTTCGAATGTTTGTTTACCACTTTCGAGATTAGACTGCTGCGCGAGATTTAATCCGGCTTTCATTGATCTCGGCAAATAGTTGATAAAAGGTTGCGCAAGCCTGGAAAGTTTCAGCGACCAACGGAATCTGTTTGGGCTTGGTAATATGCTGGCCAGGATTTGACGAAATAATTTATCTATCAATTTTCTGTTGTGATGCTTTTCAATATAGTCTCGACCATGATCAATCAGATGCATGTAATCGACACCGGAGGGGCAGATTGTCATACATGAAAGACAGGAAAGACAACGATCGATATGCTTGACTACTTTAGTGTCGGGTCTGGATTCGTTCTCCAGCATATCCTTTAGCAAATATATCCTGCCCCGTGGGCCATCCAGTTCATCTCCCTTGAGTGTGTAGGTTGGGCAGGTTGCATTACAAAAACCGCAATGAACGCATTTGCGAAGTATCTGTTCTACCTCGCGTGTGGCTGGGTCCAGTAATTGTGCGGGTGAAAATTGCGTTCTCATTGCTGGAGATATAGTCGGTCTGGATTCAAAATATGGTTTGGGTCGAAGCTATCTTTTATACGATGCGTTAGTGATGTCAAACCAGAACTCATTTCACTGAATATTCCCACATCCTGTTTGATATGACTGGGTGCTTTATAGAGGATTGCGCTTCCCAGTCCGTTGCTGAGTGATTGTCTCAATGTCTTAATGTGATTCACGGCATTAGTTTCGGACAAACTAATCCATAACCAGGCGCCCGCAGCATCTACATACCAATGACAGTCATCAAAACTGGATAATTGCCTTATTATGCTTTTAGCATTAGCAGGAGCTATAGACATCTTAAGCACACATCGGCTTTCACCGGCGGACAATAGTGTGTGAGGGTTACGAATCAACTGCCAGAGAGACATTGATGCTTCATTTTCGAAATTAGTTACATTTCCTGATCCTGCTATTAGTTTCACCAGCGCTTTACTTCGTTCGGATATTGAAAGAGCAGATCCTTCCAGTCGCATCAAGCACAGGTCTCGCTGTTCCAGTGAAAACTCATCACAGTCAATATTTTCTAATGTAGAAGCAGGTATAAATGCAAGCCCAGAAATCTGCAGTTGAGATTGTGCCACCCTAGAAATTAAATCCATGGCTGCATCTACATCAAGACCACTAATAGCAATGCTATTCGATGTCGCAGGCGCCGGTAAGACCTTAAAGCTCAATTCAGTCACGATCGACAAGGTTCCCCAGGAGCCGGTCAATAACTTACTGAGGTCATAGCCAGTGACATTTTTGATTACGTTGCCACCCGATTTGTAAACCTCGCCTCGACCACTTAGCGCTTTGACACCGAGTATATGATCACGGGCTGCACCAGCGAGGAATCGTCTTGGACCAGACAAGTTGGCCATGAAGGCACCACCGATTGTCCCTGAAGTGGAATTATCATTGTAGAGCAGACCAAGGTTGGGGGGCTCAAAGGCCAGATGTTGCTCATGTTCAGAAAGCACTTCTTCAATATCACTTAGGGGCGTGCCGGCCCTGGCCTGCATAACCAGCTCAGCCGGATCGTATTCCAGGATCCCTTTGATTGATGACATGCGAATATTAATACCCGCATTTGAGTTGTATCCAAATCCGGCTTTAGTGTCTTGTCCTGAAATTGAAAAACGGCTCTCATTAGCAAGACCACTTTTTATCAGGTCGAGCAATTGGTCGACATTATTGGGACTATAATTCTCTGGCATTAGAATCGTGGTATATCGGGGAAGGGGAGTTTGCCTTTATGTACGTGCAAACGACCCAGTTCAGCACAGCGATGCAGGACAGGAAACATCTTACCCGGATTCAATCTACTTTCCGGGTCAAATGCACATTTCACACGTTGTTGCTGTTGCAAATCCTGCTCTGAAAAATATTCGGGCATCAAATCACGTTTTTCCACACCTATTCCATGTTCGCCCGACAATACCCCGCCCACTTCGACACAAAGTTTTAAAATATCCGCGCCAAATTGCTCGGCCTTTTCCATTTCTTCATCAATATTGGCATCGAAGAGTATCAACGGATGCAGATTCCCATCTCCGGCATGAAAAACATTTGCCACCCTGAGTCCATACTGCCGCGACATCTCAGTCATTTTTGTCAGCACATAAGAGAGCTGTTTTCTCGGAATTGTGCCGTCCATGCAGTAATAATCCGGGGAGATTGTGCCGAGAGCGGGAAATGCTGCTTTTCGACCAGCCCAAATACGTATTCGTTCTTCATCATTTTCACTCACACGTATTGACTGTGAATGACAGTTATTCGCAATCGCCCTGACAGTTTCAATTAATTCTTCAACTTCGGCTGCAGGACCATCCAACTCTACGATCAGCAGGGCAGCACAATCCAGTGGATAGCCTGCATGACAAAAGTCTTCCGCGGCTTTGATAGCAAGCTCATCCATCATTTCTATGCCGGCCGGAATAATACCGGCGGCAATTATCTCGGCGACACATTGTCCTGCCTTCTCATTATCAGGAAATCCTAACAAGAGTGCCCTGACGGATTCAGGTGACTGGAGTATTCGTACTGTGACTTCAGTGACAACACAGAGCAATCCTTCGGAGCCAGTGAGAACACCCAACAAGTCATAGCCCTCGGCATCCATGTATTTTCCTCCGAGACGAATAATCTCCCCATTCATTAATACGACTTCCAATCCCAGCAAGTTGTTTGAAGTGAGTCCGTATTTCAGACAATGGACGCCACCCGAATTTTCATTGACGTTACCACCGATGGAACAGACTATCTGGCTGGAGGGATCGGGGGCATAGTAAAAACCCTTATCTTTGACGGCGTTGGTGATATCGAGGTTAGTCACTCCCGACTGCGCCACTACACAGCGATTAGAAAAATCGACATCAAGTATGCGATTGAACTTGCCCATACTTAAGACAATGCCATCTTCCAGCGGCAGAGCGCCGCCGGAAAGGGAGGTCCCTGCGCCGCGAGGCACCACATTCACCTTCATTTTCGAGCATAGCTTGAGTATTTTCGAAACCTGAGTGGTGTTTTCAGGCAGAACTACTAATAAGGGCAACTGTTGGTAGGCTGTCAGGCCATCTGACTCGTATGCACGTAAGGCTGAACGCTCTATAACAATTTGTTCCGAACCTAGAAATTGCCCCAACTCATGGATCAATTCATCTCGACTAGCCAGTACTGACAAGTCTGGAGTAGGCATTTTCATATTTGTATCTTACTCATTAACTTTGCTTAGACTGTTAGAACAGGCTGTATTGAAATAGTTTTTCTCTTCATAGATCAATTGTACTGTTACTATTTTACAACATATTCGTGACTTGTAGCTTAAAGGTAGAATTCAGTTGAATCTATAATTCAGTATACCGTATACTGCATTCACTGGAAGGTGAGGATATCGCTGATCTAAAGTCGGCCGTTCTATCTTTTCTTCTTTGTAATTAAAAGAATGCTGTTTCAATTAATAGTGTATTCAGATCAATACATTTAAAAAGGGGTGAGCAAATGTCGAAGTTTATAACACGAGTGTTTCAACTAACGCTGCTATGTTTTCTTGGCACCGAAGCTGTCGTAGTAATGGCGCAAGGCGCATTGGAAGAAATCGTAGTTACCGCCAGAAAGCGCGAAGAAAGTCTACAGGATACACCTGTTTCAGTAGCTGCATTTACCTCGGCGGATCTGGAGGCACGGGGTACAGTCGACTTTTCTGATTTAGGTGAATTCACACCTAACGTCACCTTCGATTACACCTCTGCAATTGCCGCCGGCAACTCAGCCGCCATTGTTATGATTCGTGGCGTAGGAGCAGCTGACTGGACAATTGGAACCGACCCCGGGGTTGGTATCTATCTCGACGGTATCTATATCTCTCGTACAATTGGATCGGTCATGGACACGGTTGACGTGGAACGAATCGAAGTACTACGTGGCCCGCAGGGAACCTTGTTCGGACGAAACACGATTGGTGGTGCAATCTCGGTAGTGACCAAGAAACCTGACCTTGAAGCCTTTTCTGGCCGGGCAGAATTTACCGTGGGTAGTTATGACCGAATTGATGGTAATGCTTATGTGAATCTTCCGATTAGCGACACTATGGCAGCGAGCGCGTCTTTCTCTAAAAGAACTCGTGACGGCTATGTTAAAAACCTGGTCCCCAATACACCGGATCTGGGTGACAACGATGATACAACCACTCGTTTGGCTTTTCGTTGGCAGCCTTCTAACAGTCTGACCGTTGATCTGTCAGCTGATTACTCCACTACTGACGAGGCACCGGCAGCTAACGTATTAATTGCTACGACCGCAGGTCAGGGTTTTTACAATCTTACGAACCTCGCAACCGGTGGTGCTGCCTGTTTGGGACCAAATAATACTGTGCCTACAGCAGCACTGAGCAATCCTGGTTGTTATAACGATCAGTGGGCTGTCGGTCCGTTTCAAACATTTAGCTCGCATGTGAGTAGTACGCCTGAACTTGGAAACGATGACTTTTTTGGATTAACAGTGAAACCAGAGTCTGGGATAAATGTATGGGGCATAGGCGGGACGATAGAATGGGAAGTTAGTGATAATGTGACCCTGAAGTCAATTACCGCACACCGTCGTGTTGAAGATGGTTTCTGGTCCAGGGATTCATCACATTCAGGCAACCAGGGTCATGTATTAGCTCGAACGTCTAATGCCTTTGAGCAAAGCCAGACCAGCCAGGAGTTCCAGCTACTCGCCTCGGCGCTTGATGACCGTCTGAATTTTATTATTGGTACTTTTTACATGGAGGAAGATGCCTACCATAAGGATGTTGTTGAACTGGTATTTAATACTGTGTTTGATAGTGGTGGTATTACTGACAACTCCAGCTCGGCGGTATTTGCCCAGGGTACCTATGACATCACTGATCAATTAGCGCTGACATTGGGTATTCGTTATACCGATGAAGATAAAGAATTTTCAGCAAGATCAACAACCGGTTTGGACGAGGGTAATGCGTTTTTCGGTGGAGCTTCATTACTGGAGGCGTTTGGTGCACTTGATTGCCTAGGTAACCCTATTGGTACTCCAGGTTCTCCCGCCTGTCTCTTACCACCAGATCCTGTGACCTCAAACGCCAACGAGCTTGAGCCTTATGTTAACGTTTCTTATCAATGGAACGATGATTTGATGACTTATGCCTCCTACTCAGAAGGTTTTAAGGGTG
>WLWS01000005.1:0-2500 GCA_012103475.1 Gammaproteobacteria bacterium
TATCAGCCTGTTATCCCCGGCGTACCTTTTATCCGTTGAGCGATGGCCCTTCCATTCAGAACCACCGGATCACTAAGACCTGCTTTCGCACCTGCTCGACGTGTCTGTCTCGCAGTCAAGCACCCTTTTACCTTTGCGCTCATTGCACGATTTCCGACCGTGCTGAGGGTACCTTCGCGCTCCTCCGTTACTCTTTAGGAGGAGACCGCCCCAGTCAAACTACCCACCATACACTGTCCCTGATCCGGATAACGGACCTAGGTTAGAACCTCAAACATACCAGGCTGGTATTTCAATGGTGGCTCCACGCAATCTGGCGATCACGCTTCAAAGCCTCCCAGCTATGCTACACAAGCATATTCAAAGTCCAGTGCAAAGCTGTAGTAAAGGTGCACGGGGTCTTTCCGTCTAGCCGCGGGTATACGGCATCTTAACCGCAATTTCAATTTCACTGAGTCTCTGGTGGAGACAGTGTGGCCATCGTTACGCCATTCGTGCAGGTCGGAACTTACCCGACAAGGAATTTCGCTACCTTAGGACCGTTATAGTTACGGCCGCCGTTTACCGGGGCTTCGATCAAGAGCTTTGTCCGAGGACTAACCCCATCAATTAACCTTCCGGCACCGGGCAGGCGTCACACCCTATACGTCCTCTTGCGAGTTTGCAGAGTGCTATGTTTTTAGTAAACAGTCGCAGCCACCTTTTTATTGCAACCCTCTTCTGCTCCAGCCGCAGGGCCTTCACATACAAAGGGCACACCTTCTCCCGAAGTTACGGTGTCATTTTGCCGAGTTCCTTCACCAGAGTTCTCTCAAGCGCCTTAGGATTCTCACCCCACCCACCTGTGTCGGTTTGGGGTACGGTCACTTGTAACCTGAAGCTTAGAGGTTTTTCCAGGAAGCATGGCATCAATCACTTCGCTCCCGTAAAAGGGTGCTCGTCATCACGCCTCAGGATTGTGGACCCGGATTTGCCTAAGTCCACTCCCTACACGTTTAAACCGGGATATCCAACACCCGGCTGATCTAGCCTTCTCCGTCGCCCCATCGCAGTTACAAGCGGTACAGGAATATTAACCTGTTTTCCATCGACTACGCCTTTCGGCCTCGCCTTAGGTACCGACTCACCCTGCGCCGATTAGCGTTGCGCAGGAAACCTTGGGTTTTCGGCGTGCGGGTTTTTCACCCGCATTATCGTTACTCATGTCAGCATTCGCACTTCCGATACCTCCAGCATGCCTTACAGCACACCTTCAATGGCTTACGGAACGCTCCTCTACCATGCAGAGATTCCGAAGAATCTAAGCATCCGTAGCTTCGGTACACAACTTAAGCCCCGGTAAATCTTCCGCGCAGGCCGACTCGACCAGTGAGCTGTTACGCTTTCTTTAAAGGATGGCTGCTTCTAAGCCAACCTCCTGGCTGTCTGGGCCTTCCCACATCGTTTTCCACTGAGTTGTGATTTTGGGACCTTAGCTGACGGTCTGGGCTGTTTCCCTTTCCACAACGGACCTTATAACCCGCCGTGTGTCTCCCGTGATTGAACTTCCAGGTATTCGGAGTTTGCAATGGTTTGGTAAGTCGGGATGACCCCCTAGCCATAACAGTGCTCTACCCCCTGGAGTTATACACGAGGCTCTACCTAAATAGATTTCGAGGAGAACCAGCTATCTCCGGGCTTGGTTAGCCTTTCACTCCTATCCACAGCTCATCCCCTCATTTTTCAACATAAGTGGGTTCGGTCCTCCAGTAGGTGTTACCCCACCTTCAACCTGGCCATGGATAGATCGCCCGGTTTCGGGTCTACTCCCAGCGACTAATTCGCCCTATTAAGACTCGGTTTCCCTACGCCTACCCTATTGGTTAAGCTTGCCACTGAGATGTAAGTCGCTGACCCATTATACAAAAGGTACGCAGTCACACCCGAAGGTGCTCCCACAGCTTGTACGCATACGGTTTCAGGTTCTATTTCACTCCCCTCTCCGGGGTTCTTTTCGCCTTTCCCTCACGGTACTAGTTCACTATCGGTCGGTAGAGAGTATTTAGCCTTGGAGGATGGGCCCCCCATATTCAGTCAAGATAACACGTGTCCCGACCTACTCGATTTCATTGTGTTTAGGTTTTCGTGTACGGGGCTTTCACCGTCTATGGCCGAACTTTCCAGATCGTTCCACTAACCACATCACAACTTAAGGGCTGTTCCCCGTTCGCTCGCCGCTACTTAGGGAATCTCTATTTGATTTCTTTTCCTCCGGGTACTTAGATGTTTCAGTTCCCCGGGTTCGCTTCCTTAGCCTATGTATTCAGCTAAGGATACTGCCGAAGCAGTGGGTTTCCCCATTCGGACACCTCCGGATCAAAGCTTGTTTGCCAGCTCCCCGAAGTTTAACGCAGGCTACCACGTCCTTCATCGCCTTCTACCGCCTAGGCATCCACCGTATGCGCTTAATCGCTTGACCATATAACCTCAAACAGTCTGTCTGACATGTTCATTTGCTCAA
>WLWS01000005.1:5000-517629 GCA_012103475.1 Gammaproteobacteria bacterium
CACCTGCACAACAGCAGTGCTTCCGGCACTTAAATCAATATCCTTATCACTGACCTTTTCTGCATCAATTTTCACCGCCCCCTGTGTAATCATTCTAAAAGCTTCCGAAGTACTTGCAGTAAGTCCTGCCTGCTTCAAAATCTGGGCTAAACCGAGACTTCCATCCACACTCTGCAGCTCAATTTCCGGCATATCCTCAGGAACAGCGCCGTGACGAAAACGCTGTATGAAATTCTCTTTAGCCGCATCGGCCGCCTCTTGTGAGTGAAACCGGGCGATAATTTCCTCGGCAAGGTCGAACTTAATATCACGTGGGTTAGCCCCATCCTTCACACTAACTTTATACTTTTCAATATCTTGCATGGATTTAAAGCTGAGAAGTTCGAAATAGCGCCACATCAGAATATCGGAAATCGACATCAGTTTGCCGAACATCTCATCCGGCGACTCTTCTATTCCTATATAATTATCCAGCGATTTGGACATCTTGTTGGCGCCGTCCAGCCCTTCCAGAATCGGCATTGTCAGGATAACCTGAGGCTCCTGTCCCTCCTCCTTCTGTAACTCCCGACCAACCAGCAGATTAAACTTCTGGTCGGTGCCACCCAGCTCGACATCCGCTTTCATGGCCACAGAATCGTAGCCCTGCATCAGGGGATAGAGAAATTCATGAATGGATATCGGCTGATTTCCTGCATAACGCTTTTTAAAATCATCGCGTTCCAGCATTCTGGCTACGGTATAACGTGAGGCCAGTTTTATCATTCCAGCTGAACCCAGCGCTTCGCCCCAGGTGGAATTGAAGCAAACTTCAGTCAGATCCGGATCCAGTATCTTGAAAACCTGCTTGCGGTAAGTCTCTGCATTTGCAGCGATTTCGTCTTTAGTTAAAGGCTTCCGCGTTGCATTCTTGCCACTGGGATCGCCAATCAGGCCGGTAAAATCACCGATCAGAAACATGACGTGGTGCCCCAGTTCCTGAAAGTGACGCATTTTGTTGATTAACACCGTATGACCGAGGTGCAAATCGGGCGCGGTTGGATCAAAACCTGTCTTTACGCGTAAAGGTTTGCCCTTTTCCAGCTTTTTAAGAAGCTCTTCTTCCTGAATAATCTCATCCGCACCGCGGGAGATATAGGCAATGGATTCTTTGTGATCGGTCATATAAAACTCAGTGATTATGAGAAATCGCGTAGCTTATCATAGTCGCCGGGAAGCCAGCAGCCGTGAAAGCTGATTGACTCTTGTCTCAAGTGCGGCTATTTTCTCCATAAATTTATTTAAGAATCACCGTGACTTACAGGGCCTATATAAAGAAAGACTATAAACCCGAGATTCGCTGGGTGGCCGATAGGCCCCAGTTTAATCGGTCTTTACCCTTGCTGGCGGTAACTCTTGGCATTGTAGTTTCGCTCACTGTATTTGTGCTCTTTAGTGATGGGAAATCAGAAAACAAGGCAAATACTGTAGTTCTGGAAACTAATGCTAGTCTGCCACTCGAATCTGCAGCTTTGGCCATTGTGAGAGAAGCTGAAAGTGCTGCGCCAACCATAATCCCTGAGCCTGAACAAAACCCGGTAGACAGCAAAGTCGAAACACCACGCTGGCAAACGGTTGTGGTCAGAAAAGGCGATAGTCTCTCAATGATCTTTGATCGACTCTCCCTTAGCCCTCGTCTTCTCTATCAGATCATGCATTCAAGTGATGATGCAAAGATTCTTAAAGAATTACTGCCAGGGCAAAAACTGGATTTTTTGATTGAGCAGGGTGAATTTCTCTCTCTACGCTTCGAACCCGAACTCACACGCATGCTCGAAGCACATAAGTCCGCGGATAAAATATCCAGCAATATCGTCATCACAGAGCTGGACTATCGTAATAAACAGGCCACCGGCCGTATTGACAGTTCCCTGTTTCTGGCTGGCCTGAGGGCCGGATTATCTGACAGACTCATTATGCAGATGGTGTCTATATTCGGTTGGGATATCGATTTCGCTCTGGATATTCGCGAGGGCGATGAATTTAAAGTGATCTACCAGGAACAGTTCAAGGACAACGTGAAAGTCGGCGATGGTCCAATCCTCGCCGCTATATTTACTAATCGGAAAGAAACTTATCGAGCCCTGCGCTATACATCACCTGAGGGGCAAACTAACTACTTTAACGAAGAAGGTATCAGTATGCGCAAAGCGTTTTTGCGCACCCCGCTGAAGTTCAGCCGCATCAGTTCCGGCTTTAACCTGCGCCGAAAACATCCTGTACTAAACAGAATTCGTGCTCATAAGGGAGTCGATTACGCGGCGCCAACAGGAACACCGATCAAGGCGACTGGTGATGGCACTGTGACTTTGGCAGGACGCAAGGGGGGCTATGGCCGCACAGTCATTCTCAAGCATGGTGGCACGCGCAGCACTCTTTATGCGCACATGTCCAGCATCTCCAAGAATACTCGCAAAGGAAAACGCGTCAAGCAGGGACAGATTATCGGCTATGTTGGTAAATCAGGCCTCGCGACTGGACCTCACTTACATTATGAATTTAGAGTCAATGGCGTCCACAGAAATCCCTTAACCGTCAAATTCCCTAACGCATCGGGTGTGCCAAACAAATACCGCGCCGATTTCAAAAAGAAAACGGCCGAGCATCTGGCTCTATTGAATCAACAAGTGCCTACGAGACTGGCAGATAACAAGGAAAGCAAAGTCATCGCTCTGGACGAAACACGTTCAGCCTCGCGCCGTGTCCACTAGCCCTATAGTTGCCTAGCTGTGTTTTACATCGGCCTGATGTCCGGAACCAGTATGGACGCGATCGATGTCGTTGTGGTTGATATAACAGAGGATTCCCTGCGAACACTCAGCTACCAGCAAATCGATTTTGCAGATGAGTTGCAGCAACGAATTAGAGAGCTCGATTCATCCTCAAGTGTTGAAGTTATTTCCGAACTCGACGTTACACTTGCACACAAGTTTGCTGAAGCCATACTTGAAGTACTCGACAATTGTCAGATTAACGCTGCCAAAGTCTTTGCTATAGGCAGCCATGGTCAGACTGTATTGCATTTACCAGACTCAACTCAGCCCCGCACATTGCAAATCGGTGACGGCAATTTGATTGCCGCACTGACAGGAATTCCGGTAGTCACGGATTTCAGACGCATGGACATTGCCGTTGGCGGTCAGGGCGCCCCCCTGGCACCGGCTTTTCATGCATGGTTTTTTCAAAATCACGATAAGCTGGTGGTTCTGAATATAGGCGGTATGGCAAATCTGACTGTGCTAAACGGTGATCTTGTCTCTGGTTTTGATTCGGGTCCCGGCAATGCCTTACTCGATGACTGGATTAGAAAGCATAAAGGTCTCGATTTTGATGAAGATGGTGGCTGGGCCTTATCAGGACAAGTTCATCAGCCACTGTTAAATAGCATGCTCGCCGATAACTATTTTTCAAAACCTGCTCCGAAAAGCACTGGTAAAGATGAATTTAACCTTCGCTGGCTCAAAAATCTAATTGAATCCCTGAGAAATAAACCAGACCTTGTAGACGTGCAGGCTACTTTACTGGAATTGAGTGCAATCACCATCAGCGATGCCATTGAAAAGTATGCTAACGATGCCAGAGAGGTTCTCGTATGTGGCGGTGGCTGTCATAACAAGGCCCTGATGGACAAACTCGCGAACAGGCTGAAGAGTAAAAAATTCGACACGACGAAAACCCATGGCATTGATCCCGACGCTGTTGAAGCTATCGCTTTCGCCTGGTTGGCTAAACAAAGAATAGATGGCAAACCCGCTAATTTACCCGCCGTTACAGGAGCTCATGAATCGGTATTACTCGGAACAATTTACCAGAAGCGATAAAAAAAGGACGCGTAAGCATCCTTTTTGAGAATAGTTATTAAACAAGCCTAAACAGAGAAAGATGAGCCACAGCCACAGGTGGTCTGCGCATTTGGGTTACGAATAACGAACTGCGCACCTTCCAGTCCTTCTGAATAATCGATTTCCGCGCCAGTCAGATACTGGATACTCATAGGATCGATAAGTAGCTTCACACCTTCTTTCTCAACAATCGTATCTCCATCAGTAATATTTTCGTCGAAACTAAAACCATACTGAAAGCCTGAACAACCGCCCCCGGAAATAAATACTCTGAGCATCAGGGCCTCATTAGCTTCTTCTTCGATCAATTCCCGGACTTTGTCCGCGGCAGAATCCGTGAACACCAGAGGATCAGGGATTTGTTCTGCTAGTTGCTCCATTATCAATAAACTCCAGTAATCACTAGTAGGGGCGTAAATTTACCTTGTTACAGCAAAAAAACCAAGCTTTTTAGTCAAGTATTATTTTTACTCGGTTGCTTCCAGCGATTCCATATGATTCAGGGCCATCGGCAACTCTTCAGCTTCCTGAGTGTGGACCAGCTTACCGTTCACCTCTGCACCTATAGCCATCTCAATCAGATTGTAATAAACATTTCCGGTTACGCGGGCTTTAGAGGCCAAGTCGACATGTTCACCGCCATGCACATCGCCGATCACTACACCGTTCAAGACAACATATGGCACATTAACTTCGCCCTCTATAGTGCCCTGTTCGCTTAATGACAACATTGAACGGCTGTCCGGCTCGGCAATTACATTGCCTTTGATGGTGCCGTCTATGTGCAGACCACCACTAAATTTGATATCACCCATCACCTCCGTCTGCTGACCGATTAAGGTGTCAATCCTGGTGGTTTTACGTTTTCGCTTATCGCCCCACATTATAGTCCGCCTCCTAACTCGCTGGTGCTGTCCAATCAAATACTTCTTTAATAATAGCCTGATTTCTGGTCTTCGGCTGCAATTCGATCGCCACCCTGTCCGCAGTAAAATTATCGGGTAAAGCCAGCTTTATTTCCAAACGTTTAAAGCTCCGCAACTTATAACTAAGATCGATATTTTCACCTATTGCTACATCTTCAATTTTAAGGTCTTGTTCAGATTCATCCACTTTACCGACGATAGTAATCTTCATGGTGCCCGTCGCCTCGATACTGGCCTTGGCGACATGAGTCAACACCAGTTTTAAGCGATATGTTCTGTGTTGGGCTAAGGGTTCAATATAGATTCCATGAATATTAAGACCCTTTGCACCTCTCGTGGCATCCATTATGCCCTCATAAAACTCCAGTTCACCCTTCATTTTGTAAAGCGATTCCTGCAGAGACTTTATTTCATCTTGCAAAATAGCCGCTGTCTGCTTATCAACACTGGTTGTCCGCTCAAGCATCAGAACCCGTTCCTGAAGTGCGAGGCGTTCTTCTTGGAGCGATTGGTTAACTTCCCAGAGATTTTTCCACTCCTGATTGTCTCCAATTTGCTCGTAGATTAAGGCCCAGTGACCTTTGTCCAGCAGCAGCCATGTAAAGCTAGCAAGAAACATGCTCAATATCACAATTGCCACAGCAAATTGCCAGGGACGATGGTTCTTAACAACTAAACTGCTCATATTCAGTTAGTTAGCTCGTGGCCAAACTTTTGCCGTGTCTCGTACGCCTTCATGGGTATATTGCCGCCGCGGACAATCCTGTCGTTTCATTGAGACGAAACATGATATTCATGTTCTGAATCGCCTGACCGGCGGCGCCTTTCACCAGATTATCCTCAACTGCCAGAACTATGACAGTGTTTCCCTGCTGAGGTCTGAAACAGGCCAGTCTGCAATGATTTGACCCTCTGACACTGCTTGTATCTGGCGTCACCCCCTCAGGCATTACATCAACAAAGGATTCGTCTTTGTAACGCTCGCTATATAGTGACTGCAAATCCACCGAGGTGTCTTTTAGCGTGGCATAAAGAGTGGCGTGAATACCGCGAATCATCGGTGTTAAATGAGGAACAAACACAAGTTCAAGCTTTTCGGTACTGAGCGTTTGCAAAGATTGTTTTATCTCAGGCAAATGTCTGTGCCCATCTACAGAGTAAGCCTTGAAGGAATCTGCCGTTTCACAAAATTGACTGGCCATATTGGCTTTGCGACCGGCACCACTGACACCCGATTTTGCGTCGGCTATTAATGACTCAGGCCTAACCAGCTGATTTTCTATCAGTGGTAAAAATCCGAGCTGGATGGCGGTCGGATAACATCCCGGATTGGCAACAAGGTCTGCATCTTTCAGCTTCTCCCGGTTTAATTCTGGCAAACCGTATACCGATTGCGCCAGCAAGTCCGGGCAGGCGTGCTTCTCTCCATACCATTGTGCCCATTCTTCCGCATCTTTTAGCCTGAAATCGGCTGACAGATCAATAACCTTACATCCCGCCTGTAAAAGTACCTGTGCCTGATGCATGGCGACGGCATTTGGCGTTGCGAAAAATACCACATCACATTCTTTCACCAAGATGGAGTCAGGAGTAACAAATTCAAGATCAATATATCCCCGCAAACTCGGAAAATAATCCGCTACACGAGAGCCCGCCGCGCTTCTGGAGCAAACCACGCAAAGTTCTGCTTCGGGGTGACTAACTAGCAGGCGTAATAACTCAACACCTGTATACCCAGTTGCACCGATAACGGCTACTTTAATCATTAAACATCTCGCAAATTACATTGTCACAAAGGCATTCTCCAAGCATGGAAAGAATACAATGAACGATAGGAAATTGCTCTAACTTGAGGAAAAAACTGGAAGTCATACAGAGGAAAATAAAAAAGCGGCCGAAGCCGCTTATAAATCAATGTTGTTATTATTATTATTTCATTTGAACTGAGCACACAAGGTAATCAATTCAGCGCGCAGAATAACATCGAATGAAAATCTGTCAAGAGACCTAACTGTAGCTACAGAACTATTCAACTTTAGGCAACTCCAAACTATATGTTCAATAAATGCGCAATCCGCTATATCTTAAGCGATTGATTACAATTGTTTTTTTAATTTGGTGTAAACCAGGCTTTAGTAGCACATCAGATAGCATTACTATTCAACTATGCAACGACACCGGAGATTAAAATGGATACCGTTCAGATAATTGCTCTTACAATGGGTACCGCTTGGGCAAGTGGTATTAATCTGTATGCCGCCATATTCATGCTTGGATTAATGGGAACGACTGGAAACGTTGTACTACCAGAACAATTGGAGGTAGTGAGCGACCCAATGGTAATGTCTGTTGCCGGTGTGATGTATTGCGTCGAATTTTTTGCTGATAAAACACCCGGTGTCGATACGGCCTGGGACACTTTGCACACTTTTATCCGTATTCCGGCTGGCGCCATTCTCGCTATGGGCGCAGTGGGCGAAACTACCGCAGCGATGGAACTGACCGCCTTTCTGGTTGGTGGTTCAGTGGCTGCCGGAACGCATGCGGCAAAAGCAGGCACCAGGGTAATGATAAATACCTCACCGGAGCCATTCAGTAACTGGACTGCTTCGATTTCGGAAGATGTGCTTGTATTCACCGGCATGTGGGCGGCGCTCAATCACCCGGAAATTTTTCTGATCGGTCTGGTCGTTTTTATCGGACTGATGATCTGGTTGTTGCCAAAATTGTGGCGTGGAATCCGCTTACTCTTTTCACGTATCAAAAATTTATTTCAGGGTGGTCAGGCCATCACCGAACCAAATTTAATTAAATCGCCAGATAGTATGGCTGATGGCTGATAGTTCTAAAAATAGAACACTTGTATCTCTTGGCTGCCTGATTATCTTATGTATTGTCACCATTACTGTCTGGCAACTGAATTGGGCTGATAAACAATCACCCGACGTTAACCTTCAAACAATCGATGGCCGCAATATCAGGCTATCCACTTTACAGGGTGGGCCAGTTGTGCTCACTTTCTGGGCGACCACTTGCGATATTTGTGTAAAAAAAATCCCCGAGCTGTCAGCACTCTACCGTCAGTTTCAACCTCTGGGTATGGAAATCATTGCTATTGCGATGTCCTATGATCCTCCGAACCGAATCTTGTCATTTTCCAAAAACAGGGATCTGCCTTATCCCGTTGCGCTCGATATTGATGGTTCACTGGCGGCAGCGTTTGACGATGTAGATTTGACGCCGACAACTTTTCTGATCGATGCCGGAGGCAAAATCGTTTTTGATCACCGGGGTGATTTCGAGATTGATGTTCTTGAAAGAAAAATTCTGGAAATACTCAAACCAGAATCAGAGCACTCGAGTCTGACATCAATTTAATATACTCATAAATTATGCTCTGGCTTAAAGCACTACACCTGATATTTATGGTCACCTGGTTCGCGGGTTTATTCTACTTACCCAGATTATTCGTCTATCATGCAATGAGTGAGGATGAAGCCAGTATTGAACGATTCAAGGTCATGGAGCGAAAACTTTTTTATGGCATCATGACACCCGGTGCCCTGTTAACTCTGGTCTTTGGCTTCTGGACACTCTCGGCCTTTGGCTTGAGTAACTACACAGGCAGTATGTGGATGCCAGTCAAACTCGGTATCGTGTTACTAACTCTGCTCTACCATGTTTACTGCGGTAAAATAGTACTGGATTTTAAACATGACAGAAATACACGCTCACACGTCTGGTTTCGCTGGTTCAACGAAATTCCTGTGTTTTTTCTAATCGCTATAATTATTCTAGCAGTAGTCAGACCCATATAATTCTAGCAAGCTTAATCCATTTCAATCATTTCAAATTCATCTTTTCTGGCTCCACAATCCGGGCAGGACCAGTTAAGAGGAACATCCGCCCAGAGTGTGCCGGCTGGAATACCATCATCAGGCCAACCCAAAGCCTCATCATAAATGTGGCCACAAATTACACACATGTATTTTTTCATAATAAAGTCTCAAACGTTATTTTTGCTTTGCTAGCGTGTAGAATATTCTTTTGTCAGTTAAGACCGCGAACAATTAGCCGGAGAATACATTGAGTAAGCAATTAATTGAAAGAGCAAAAAAGGTTATCCCTGGAGGAGTCAACTCACCGGTTCGCGCTTTTAAGTCAGTTGGCGGAGCACCTGTTTTTTTTCAACGTGGTGCAGGTCCCTGTCTGTATGACAACAATGATAAGGCCTATATTGATTACGTCGGCTCCTGGGGTCCGATGATTCTTGGCCATGCCCACCCTGAAGTGATTGAGAGTGTCACAAGCGCAGTCGCTAATGGCTTGAGTTTTGGTGCGCCTACACAAAGCGAGACTCTGATGGCAGAGAAAGTCTGTGAAATCATGCCAAGTATTGAAAAAGTACGCATGGTTAATTCCGGCACAGAGGCCGCTATGAGTGCGATACGACTTGCGAGAGGTTTTACCGGCAGGAATAAAATAATCAAATTTGAAGGTTGTTATCACGGGCACACCGATTCTCTTCTTGTAAAAGCAGGCTCCGGCGCCTTAACTCTCGGCGTTCCAACTTCGCCAGGTGTACCGGCCGATCTGGCCAGCCACACACTTACGCTGGATTACAACAAAACTGATGAAGTTGAATCCATATTTGGCGAAATTGGCGATGAGATTGCCGCCATCATCGTCGAGCCGGTAGCCGGGAATATGAATTGCGTCCCCGCCAGGCAAGATTTTCTGAACACCTTGCGAAGAGTGTGCGACGAACACGATACTTTGTTAATTTTTGATGAAGTAATGACAGGCTTTCGGGTCGCACTCGGCGGAGCCCAGGCTCACTACAACATAAAACCGGATCTGACTATTCTTGGCAAAATCATAGGCGGCGGCCTGCCCGTCGGTGCTTTTGGTGGTCGCCGCGATATAATGGATCATATTGCACCTGATGGGCCGGTTTACCAGGCCGGTACTTTATCCGGTAATCCGGTTGCCATGGCAGCTGGGCTGCGCACTCTGGAGTTGCTTTCCCGACCAGGAGTTTATGACAGCCTTGTTGAGAAAACTTCCCTGCTGATCAGGGGAATTCAAAAAGTAGCCAAAAAAGCGGGTATCGCATTTTCTACTAATTATATTGGCGGAATGTTCGGTTTATTTTTTACTGTCGAGGAGCAAGTAGATTATTTTTCTCAGGTGATGGCCTGTGATAGCGAACGCTTCAATCGTTTTTTCCATGGCATGCTTGAGCGAGGATTTTACCTGGCCCCTTCCGCCTACGAAGCAGGCTTCATGTCGCTGGCCCACAGTGAAGACGACATAGCCATGACAATCGAAGCGGCAGGCCAGTGCTTTCAGACATTATGAGTCAAAAATTTATCGAGTTGATTAGCAAACAGCATTCGATCACTATTTTTTAAAGCTGCCGGACCGCCAGTTTCGACACCACTTGAACGTAATGTTTCCATAAAGTCCCGACTCGACAAACGGCTACGTATATTGTTACTCGTATAGAGTTCACCACGAGGACTAATAACGACAGCCCCTTTTTCAATCGCCTCGGCCGCCAGAGGAATGTCTGAAGTCACGACCAGATCCCCGGCTGTAACTCTTTTAACGATTTCGTTATCTGCCACGTCAAAACCCGAGCCAACCTTCAAAAAATGGATATTGCTGTCCGCAGGGGTACGCAGATACTGATTCGCAACGAGACTGAGCCTGACACCAGTACGTCTCGCTGCTTTAAAAAGTATTTCCTTTATCACAAGCGGACAGGCATCCGCATCTACCCAGATTTCCATCTAATCCTGTTCTTCTGATTATTCCTGCCGAAGTCGGTCTAAAAAAACTGAATACTTCCAGAGACGGTGACATTTATTTTGCTCGTCCCCGCTTCGACAGCCGGTGCACTGGCCATCTCCATAGTTTTCATGCTGCTTCGTTGGGCTCGCAAATACTGAGGACTCTGTCCGCTAGTATTGATATGCAGATTAACGATACGATAGTCCTTATTGTCCATATGTTTTTTAAGTATCAGGGCACGTCTCTTGAAAGCCTGCATAGCTTCTTCGATAAGCTCACTTTCTATGACATCCCGACTTGCTTTGCTGGCACTGAACAACATTTGCCTGACCTGTAGTTTTTCCTGCAACTCACCAACCAACTCACTCAAGCCGGCCATGTTATGGCTTTTCAATTGTACTTCCTGACTGACGCGCCAACCAACGACATCCTGGTTCTTGTAGACCGGATAAGTCTGATAAGCGCGCGTGCTGACTTTGATATCCTTATTTCGTTTTGCCAGATTAAGGGCCCATTTAACTTCAGCGTTTACATCTCTGGATAAACTGGTGGCGTTTTTGCCCTGCCGCTCACTGACCAGCATTACCTGCATTTCATCATTGGGCACATCCCGTTCGACCTGCGCTTGCATATTGACCTGGTTGAAGAGTGTCTCAGCTTCGTGAGCGCTGAGCGGACTGGTGAATATCAGACTTGCGATTAAGATAATTCGATTACTTGGCCGGGCCATACTGCGTCTCCTTTTTTATCGTTGGTAGCATTGTAAACGCATGAGTTTCGACTTTGGGTTAAATTCTGTTGACAAAAACATTGCTGCGGCGCAACATTCAGCATCAAAGTTTAGGCAACCCCAGTAACGTCAAAAGGAGAACTCGATGTCGAAAATTCGTGAAGTAGTCGTAGTCAGCGGAACCCGCACAGCCATAGGTACATATGGCGGCAGTTTGAAAAATACCTCTCCTGGCGAGTTAGCGGCAAGCGTGGTGAAAGAAGCTATTTCCAGAGCCGGAATGAGTGGTGAAGACATCGAACACACTGTTATTGGCAATGTGATTCACACGGAACCCCGCGATATGTACATCTCCAGAGTCGCCGCAGTTAATGGTGGCGTTCCTATTGAGTCACCCGCCTATACGGTAAACCGTTTGTGCGGCAGTGGTATTCAGTCCATCGTCAGTGCAGCACAGATTATTATGCTTGGCGACGCCGACACAGCGGTGGCCGGTGGAGTAGAAAACATGAGCGCCGCACCTTACTGGGCACCGGCGATGCGCTGGGGCCAGAGAATGGGTGAAGGCAAAATGATCGATGCAATGAACGCTGCCCTGCACGATCCCTTTGATGCCTGTCACATGGGCATCACCGCCGAAAATGTGGCTGACAAGTACACTATTAGCCGCGAAGATCAGGATGCATTCGCAGTAGAGAGTCACCGCCGCGCTGCTAACGCGATTGATCAAGGCTATTTTAAAGATCAAATTACCCCTATCGAATTAAAATCACGCAAAGGTACGACGATATTCGATACTGACGAGCATGTCCGTCGCGATGCCAGTCTGGAAGGCATGGCAAAGCTGGCCACCGTATTCAAGAAAGGTGGTTCCGTTACTGCGGGTAATGCATCAGGAATCAACGATGGTGCCGCGGCCATCACTTTAGTGGAATCAGGCTACGCCGAGAAAAAAGGATTGAAGCCAATGGCCAGATTAGTGGCCTATTCCCACGCCGGTGTCGAACCATTGCTAATGGGAACCGGTCCGATTCCGGCAGTACAGAAAATAATGAAAAAAACCGGCCTGAGTGTTGATGATATGGATGTTATTGAATCCAATGAGGCTTTCGCCGTTCAGGCACTCTCGGTTAGTCGTGAACTGGGACTATCCGCAGAGAGGACTAATCCCAACGGCGGTGCCATCGCACTTGGTCATCCGGTAGGAGCGACTGGTTCTATTATCACGGTAAAAGCGCTGTATGAGTTAGAACGAATTCAGGGTCGCTACGCCTTAGTCACTATGTGTATTGGCGGTGGTCAGGGTATTGCAGCGGTGTTTGAACGCCTCTAGTTTACGATCAAAGAGTGGAAAAACGGTCACACTTCAAGAAAACTCTATAATCTCGTTGATAAATAACGAAAAAGGTTGATAATTTCGCGCAGATCAAGAAATTATGTACTAGGATTAACAGAGTTTTCGAATGAGTGATAAAGCACCATTGAGTGAGAGTGTCAGCAGCCCCGCCGAATTATTGACCGCTGTCCTGCCTGAGCAGCAGCCATTTCATTCGCCCATGCCGCAAACTGATAAACTCAGTGAGGCGATCAGTCTTGCTGCTACAGAATTGCTGCAACGTCAGGATGAGACAGGCTGGTGGCGTTTTGACCTTGAAGCTGATGCAACAATCCCGTCTGAATACATGCTTCTTCAGCATTTCCTCGGAACAGTTGATACGGAGCGGGAAAGTCGAATGGTGGATTACCTGCACAGCCGTCAAATGAAAGATGGAAGCTGGCCACTTTATCACGCCGGTCCCGGTAACATCAGCGCGACAGTAAAGGCATATTTCGCTTTAAAGGTTGCAGGCGTAGATCCGACTTCGAATGCGATGATAAAAGCACGGCAATGGGTGCTTACTCATGGTGGTGCCGAAAACGCTAATGTCTTCACACGTTTCACATTGGCAATGTTCGGTCAGGCTCCCTGGCGAATCGTGCCTTGCATGCCGATAGAAATTATTTTTCTGCCACAATGGTTCATATTCAGCCTCAACAAAGTATCTTACTGGTCGCGTTGTGTGATTATTCCTTTGTTAATTCTTTATGCTAAACGCCCGGTCTTTGAATTAAAGCCGGAACAGAATATCCGCGAGCTGTTTATTGCACCACCTGAATCTCTGAAAAATCTTGATCACTTTGTTCCCGGAAAACCACTTAAGAATGCCTTTATCGTAATCGACTGGGTTCTGAAAAAAGTTGAGCCACTGTCTCCAGAATGGCTGCGTCAGAAAGCTATCGACAAGGCAGAGGCCTGGACTCGCGAACATATGTCCGGCGAAGGTGGTATTGGCGGCATTTACCCTGCCATGGCAAACGCGGTGACTGCATTGACTTTGCTCGGCCATGACAGCAACGATGCTGATATGGCTCGTGGGCTCAAAGCGATAGATGATCTTGTTATTGATGAAGATGAAACCTATGTCCAGCCCTGTGTCTCACCCGTCTGGGATACCTGTCTGAGTATAAGCGCACTATCTGAAGCTGAATTAAAGATTGACCACAGAAGTTTTCGAAGCGCTGTCGACTGGCTGTTCGATAAACAGGTGTTTGTGCGTGGTGACTGGAAATCAAAAGCCGGTGATCTCGATTGTGGTGGTTGGGCCTTTCAGTTTGAAAACGACTTTTATCCGGATGTCGACGATACCTGCAGCGTAGTGATGGCTATGCTGCGAATCGGTGTTCACAATAATCCCGCAAAACTCAGACGTATCGCTCAGGCGGTCAACTGGGTGATTGGCATGCAGAATTCTGATGGCGGCTGGGGTGCGTTTGATATCGATAATCACTATGAGTATCTGAATAATATACCCTTTGCCGATCATGGTGCACTGGTAGACCCGAGCACTGCAGACCTTACCGGTCGCTGCATCGAGATGCTGGCCATGCTTGGTTACGATCGAAGTTTCACTCCAATCGCCAGGGGTCTTCAGTTTCTACAGAAAGATCAACACGAGTCCGGTGCCTGGTTCGGCCGCTGGGGTGTGAATTTTATTTATGGCAGCTGGTCAGTATTAATAGGACTGGGAATTCTAGGTGAAGACTCCAGCCAGCCATATATCAAGAAAGCCATCAACTGGTTATGTTCGGTGCAGAACAGCGACGGTGGCTGGGGTGAAGATTGTAATAGTTACGATGACCCTGAACTCAAAGGCCGCGGTGCCAGTACAGCATCACAAACCGCCTGGGCTCTGTTAGGCCTGATGGCTGTAGGCGAGGTGAATTCAGAAAGTGTACAACGTGGAATACATTACTTAATGCGCAACCAGGAGAGCGAAGGAGCCTGGCAGGAATCACTATATTCTGGCACAGGCTTTCCCAGAGTGTTCTATCTGCGCTACCACGGATACAGTCATTACTTTCCACTCTGGGCATTATCTGTATATAGAAACGTGAAACAGGGCCTGCCAACAAAGCAGGAACTAGTCCGCGATAGCGGTCCCATTGATCTGGGTCCTTTACCGGTTTTGCAACAATAATTACGCCGAGGTATTACCAAAATGGTAGCTAGTGCAAAAATTTTATCTGCTGAAGTGGAAACGGGTACGATTAAAACCTTCAACGATGCAGAGCGGGTATATTACGACGGCTACTGGATTAGATATTACGATTCAAGTAACACCCTTGCACTGAAAAAACGTCTCATCGATCAACTTGCCCGTCGTGTTTTTCATCATACTGAATCAGGCATTAACACACCGGGTCGCAAACTCGAAGAAGTCAGATCACATTATGAGAAGGAACAAAACTCGGCTAAAAAACGCGTGTTGGCCGCAATGCTTGCAGGTGCTCTGCTTAACAGGGGTGTCGATGTACTGACAAAAATAGTGGAACTGGAAGAAATAGGCGTCATCATTGAGAAAGACAATGAATTGATTAAAACCTGCGGTCGCTGTTTTCTGGGAGCGCTCGAATATGGAAAATACATTCGTCCGGTACGTGCTAAGGAAGGTCTGGAAGAACTATGGGGAGAACCTTTCAAAGCCTTCACCATGCCTACTGATAAATTCTACGAGACTCGTTATATCAAACTTGCGCAGACCATGCGTCATATAGATACAGTGAGTCTTCGCCTGACAGAACTATTCAGAGGTGCGTCAAGCTTTATGGAAGTTGTGCCGAAAATTATAGAATTAGCTGACTGTTGTAAACAGGTCACGGAAACAATGCGTAGTGATCCGGCAATGATAGAGATCTGGCCTCACTACGTCAGTATTGCAGATGAATTACGCTCCTTTAAAGCCAGGTCAAAAGAAGGCTCCACAAACGCTCAACGGGCCATGGGTAGACGGGGCAAGGAATTGATTCTGGCGGGCGTCGATCTCATCGATGATATGGCAAATATGCGAATACCACTTCCTAAAACCACACAGTCCTTTCTACATAAATGCGACACGTTTTCAGAGCGCTATGGCTCACGTTTGAAAGGCTAATTGAATCTTAAGAGAAAACTCTAATGAGCGAATATGCATCCCCAGCTAAAGACATAAATTTTGTCCTCAATGAAATTGCCGGACTTGGAGAAATCAGCCAACTTTCCGGATTTGAAGATCTTAGCCCTGATCTGGTTGAAGCAGTAATAGAAGAAGCTTCCCGACTTGCCACTGGCGTGCTCTCACCCCTTAATAAACCCGGCAACGATACCGGCTCCCGGGTTGAAGACAATAAAGTAATACCACTAGAAGGATTTTCTGATATTTACCAGGCATTCAGAGAAGGGGGCTGGCCTGCCTTACCATTTGCTCCTGACATGGGTGGTCAGGGGCTACCTGAACTGATTGCTACCGCTACAAATGAAATCTGGCAGGCCTCTAACATGGCTTTTGCTTTGTGTCCTATGCTCACTGAGGGCGCGGCAGTGGCGATTAATGCTCACGCATCAGCCCAACTAAAAGATACTTTTCTTCCGAAAATGATCTCCGGAGAATGGACGGGAACCATGAACCTGACGGAACCTCAGGCCGGCTCGGATCTTGCCGCAGTAAAAACAAAAGCAGAACCTGCTGGCGATCATTATCTGCTTTCAGGTCAGAAAATATTTATTACCTGGGGTGATCAGGATTTTACCGACAATATTGTGCATCTGGTATTGGCCCGACTACCTGATGCACCGGACGGAATTAAAGGTATTTCGCTTTTTATTGTTCCCAAGTTTGTCCTGAATGAAGATGGAACACCGGGTGAACGCAATGATGTTTACCCTGTATCCGTGGAACACAAATTAGGCATTCATGCCAGTCCGACCTGTGTAATGAGCTATGGCGACAATGGCGGCGCTGTTGGATACCTTGTCGGTGAACCACACAGCGGTATCGCCTGTATGTTTACGATGATGAATCACGCTCGTCTGGCAGTTGGCGTTCAGGGCTTGAGTATTTCCGAGCGCGCTTATCAACACGCATTGAGCTATGCAAAAGACAGAACTCAGGGACAGGCTATCGGTCAGAAGGGTAAAGTCACCATTATTCACCACCCGGACGTACGTCGCATGTTAATGCTTATGAAAAGCGGTATAGAAGCCATGCGTGCGCTTTGTTATGTGAGTGCCGCATCTCTTGATTATATTCATCACGGTGAATCGGATGAGACGAGAGCTTTTCACACTGCTCGCTTTGCACTTCTCACTCCGGTCACCAAAGCCTGGTGCACCGAACTGGGGCAGGAACTCAGCTCACTAGGCGTACAAATTCACGGCGGCATGGGTTATGTAGAAGAAACCGGTGCCGCACAGCATTTTCGTGATGCGCGCATCACAACAATTTACGAAGGCACTACCGGTATACAGGCAATGGACCTTGTCGGCAGAAAAGTTATCCGCGACTCTGGAAATGCCATCAATGCATTGCTCACTGAAATGCGTGAACTCTGTGAAAGTCTGACAGCTAAAGAAACCTCCTTGCTGAATGGATTCCAGCAACAGTTTAAGAGCGGCATTGAAAACCTGCAAAATGCCAGTGAGTGGATTCTTCAAAATTACGAATCGGATGCGAATGCTCCGGGTTCTGTTGCGGTAAATTTCATGATGTTGATGGGTACCGTGTGCGGTGGCTGGTTAATGGCAAAAGCGGCCTTAAGCGCTCTTAATAAACTGGAACAAGGTAATGATGACCGTGATTTTTACGAGGCAAAGCTGATTACCACCCGTTTCTATGGCGAGCACTATTTACCACGCAGCGCTTCCTATCTGTCTTCGGTTATCGCAGGCAGTGAAAGCATTATGTCACTCTCAAACGAGCAATTTTGAATACTACTGACTTAGACCTTGAGCTCAGCGAGCCCCCCGAAACGAGAGTAATATTTTCTATCAACATCCGGCAAGGCCCCGTCGATTGTTTCAAGCGAGTTCATAATGTACTCTTTCGCACCCAGGTGCACCTGTTCATAGAGTTTTGCAGTTAGTTGGAAGGCCGTTTTTCCCGGCCAGTTGGCAGGCAATAACTCTTCCGGCAGATCCGCATCACTAAGTAGGATACGTCTGTACTCATGGATCAGCAGAGTTCGGATAAGAAAACAGCTTTGCGCATCGATTTTTTTTGTTTTCCTGACCACGCTTACCAGCACTCTGAATTTGTCCAGAAATTCCTCATAGCGCAAGGCTATCTCTTCGAGTTGCCATGAACTATGAACGAGTTGCTTCAGACATGCTTTGGAAAGCAAATCTTCCGTTTTCGCCTTTAATACGATCGTCTCATTAGTAATTCCCATTTCCTGTAAAGTTTCGTCCAGCGAGGAGCGATCACCGGAAGGATGAGCAAGAACCCCCTGTGCTATTCCTCCGTATCCTAGCCATAGTAGCTCTTTACGCAACTCTTCGCGTTTTTCATTAGTGCTGGGAATCACCACCGTCCAGATTCCATCCCATTCTTCTTCCCGTTTGAAGTAAATTCGTCTAGCTGCTTTTTCATAATGTCTGATTCCAAAATCAGTAAAACTATAATAACTGCGTCGACCTGCCTGTTTACTAACGAGCCAGTCTTCTTTTACCAATCTGAATACCGCTGTTCGGATTTGCCGAGCATTCAAACCGAAGGGCCCCAAAGACTCAATAAGGCTACCGAGCCAGATTGAATTACCGTGTTGAGAAATTGAATCGCCGAAAATTGATATAATCAGTGAGCCGGCCCTTACCGGGCTTTGACTGGAAAATTCATCCAGATAGTCTTCTACCAACTTTAGTCCAGTCATTGTTTAAGCCATAAAAACAAGAAAATTCAGACCTGCCCGATTATTGATCGAAATCGACGATGACTTTATTGGAGATTGGATGTGATTGACAGGTCAGTATATAGCCTGCCTCGAGTTCTGCGGGTTCAAGCGCATGATTAATATCCATATCGACTTCACCTTCCACCAGCTTTGCTTTGCAGGTCGAGCAGACTCCTGCCTTACAGGCATATGGCAAATCCAAACCGTTGTGCATACCGGCATCCAGTATATTTTCTCCGACTGCAGCCAGATCAAAATTAATGGCTCTGCCCCCTGATATTATGGTGACATCGCTGGTTTTCTGCTCGCCGTAATCTGCTATGCGCTGAGTATATTTATCCAGTGCGACTTTCGAATCTTCCGACGAACTGGTGAACAATTCGTAATGTATACTTGTATCATCAAAACCCATACTTCTGAAACCACGGGATATCTCAGACATCATAGCCTGCGGTCCACAGATAAAGGCCTCGTCCGTATTTTTAATATCGATTAATTTATTCTTGTAAAGTTCTGCACCTTTTTTGTTGTCAATAATTCCGTTCAGAAGATCTGCTCCCTGGTCTTCATTATCCATAATATTTATCCACTGAAAGCGGCTCATATATCGGTTCTTGATAAAACCAAGTTCCTCCATAAACATCACAGAATTACTGCGTAAATTGCCATACAGCAGCGTCACCTGACTGAGTGGCTCTACATGTAGTATTGTTTTTATGTTCGAAAGAATCGGAGTGATTCCACTGCCGGCGGCAATAAGCATATAATTCTTTTTGTTTTCAGGATTCAGCTCCGTATAGAAATTCCCCTGAGGTGGCATTACATCAACAGTGAAGCCAGGCTTGAAATTGTCGTTCGCAAAATTTGAAAACCGACCTCCATTGACTCTCTTTATACCTACGCGCAAATGCCCATCGTGAACCCCGGAACAAATTGAGTACGAACGCCTCACCTCTTCCTTGTCTATCTCGGCCTTCATAGTCAGAAACTGACCTTGTTTGAAACGAAAGGCTTCTTCTAAATCTTCCGGCAAATGAAAGGTCACGCATATTGAAGAGTCAGTTTCAGCGCGAACATGAGAGACAGTTAGTGTGTGAAAACCTGTGCTATTCATAATTAAGATTCATATCACTTTGAAGTAACAAAAAGACTCTTTGCAATCATCACACTGATACATGGCCTTACATGCAGTAGAGCCGTATTCGCTGATCAAACTTGTTGCACTGGACGCACAAAGTGGGCAACGTTCCGGCCTATTAGCCAGAGTAGCACCGGCCGGCGGTGCAATACCGAATTTTTCCAGTTTCTGTTTTCCCTCAGTACTTATCCAGTCCGTTGTCCATGCCGGGGATAACACCGTTTTTACTTCTACATCGACTATGCCATTGGCAGTCAGAACTTTGCTGATATCTTCCTGCATAACATCAAGTGCTGGACAACCGGAATACGTTGGTGTGATGGTCACTACAATTTTTCCTGCGCTGTTTTCAACATTTCGCAGCACTCCCAGATCCCGGAGTGAAAGTACCGGAATTTCAGGATCCTTAACCTGTTCCAGCAATTCCCAGATTGCCGCAACATTGTCAGCTGCAATTTGCCCGGAAAACCCCTCAGGATTCTCACAAACATCAAGCTGAATAATCACCACTCCAGACCCGGATAGCTTCTTTGCATGTATTGCAGTTCAGACAATAAGTGGCCGAGATGTTCGGTATGAAACCCGGCCCGGCCGCCTCGAACAGTCCATTCCTGCTGAGGTACATCAATCGTAGCTTCCTTCAAGATAGCGCCAATCTGCTTTTCCCATTCCGGCTTCAGATCTTTGGTATTGACGGCAACACCAAGTTTGACCAGCTTCTCCTCAACTTCGTCCTGCTCAAACATTTCAGGAACATAACCCCAGATTGCATCAAAACCCGCTTGCAAACGATTGTGACTTTCTTCAGTACCATCGCCGAGACGCAGCACCCAGTCAGTACTTCTTCTCAGATGATATTTTGTTTCTTTTATCGCTTTCCCGGCAATCGCTGCCAGTGTCGCGTCTTTCGACTGAGACATCTGTTCAAGTTGCAGCGTATAAAACACATCAAGAATTAGTTGTCTCGCCATTGTTTGTGCGAAATCACCACGCGGTAACTCATTGATTAAAAAATTCTGATAATCACGGCACTCGCGCAGAAAAGCAAAATCGTCTTCACTTTTTTCTCCCTCACTCAGATCGGAAGCGTAGGAGTAATGCATTCTTGCCCGTCCGATATAATCAAGAGCGATATTAGACAAAGCAATATCCTCTTCCAGAAACGGCCCGTTTCGACACCATTCTGACAATCGATGGCCGAGAATAAGCGCATCATCGCCAAGACGCAGCGTAAATTGCAGCAACAAATCTTTATCTCTCAGGTCACTCATAATTAATTTCATTCACTAGCTACATGTTGTCTACTTCTTTCGGCAACTGGTAATAGGTAGCATGGCGATAAGGTTTATCGTCCATCGGGTCATAAAATGACTCCGCATCATCTTCCTGAGAGGCAACAATATCTGCGGACTTTACGACCCATAGACTCACTCCTTCACTGCGTCGTGTATAACAATCCCGCGCATACTCAAGTGCTTGCTGATGATCTTCTGCGTGCAAACTGCCCACATGCCGATGGTCAAGACCGCGTTTAGAACGAATAAACACTTCGAACAATTCCAGTTTTTCTGTACTCATTTATACTCTCCTAGGCCGCGTGTCTCGCTTTTTTCTTGGCATCGTATGCTTTCAGCGCATCACGCACCCACTCACCTTCTTCATGGGCTTTTACGTGATGCTGAATCCGCTCTCTGTTGCAGTGACCATCACCCTTTATAACTGCATAAAATTCATCCCAATCAAGTTCACCAAAATCATAATGGCCCCTGTTTTCATTCCATTTTAATTCTGGATCAGGATATTCAAGCTTGAGTACGTCAATTTGCGGGACACTCTGATCCACAAACTTTTGTCTGAGATCATCGTTCGTTTCCCTTTTTATTTTCCAACGCATGGACTTTGCGCTGTGAGCGGAGTCGGCATCGTGGGGACCGAACATCATCAGCGACGGCCACCACCAGCGATTCAGTGCATCCTGAGCCATCTCTCTTTGTGCCTGATTACCTCGGGAAAGACTCAGCATAATTTCATAG
The DNA here is from genome assembly GCA_012103475.1 of Gammaproteobacteria bacterium. Taxonomy (GTDB): domain Bacteria; phylum Pseudomonadota; class Gammaproteobacteria; order Eutrophobiales; family Eutrophobiaceae; genus WLWS01. Next base: position 26,750 of record WLWS01000005.1, read on the forward strand.
CCCTGACGCTGATGAAAACTTTCTTCCTTACAGATTCGTACCATTGCCCTGGCATAAGGACCATAAGAAGTGCGTTGCAGAGAGATCTGATTAACAATCGCCGCACCGTCGACAAGCCAGCCAATTGCACCAATATCAGCCCAGCTTAAAGTAGGGTAATTAAAGATTGAGGCATATTTCGCTTTACCGCTTTGCAGGGCCTCAATCATTTCGGCCCGACTGACTCCCAGAGTTTCTGCCGAGCTGTAAAGATAGAGACCATGTCCGCCTTCGTCCTGGACTTTCGCGAGTAGTACCGCTTTGCGCCGCAGAGTCGGTGCGCGGGTCAGCCAGTTGCCCTCCGGCTGCATGCCGATGACCTCAGAATGCGCATGCTGGGATATTTGTCGGATCAGATTCCGCCTGTACTCTCCAGGCATCCAGTCCTTTGGTTCAATTTTCTCTTCCTTGTCGATCCGGATTTGAAAAGCCTGTTCCAAATCAGCTGTGTCTTCTGTATTCATGCCATACTCTTGATTAATTTATGATACAAAAACTGTAGGAATGATTATAATTCTGTATCATATTTTATCAAGTGAATTTTGCCAGCTATCTCAGTCCTGAATCACCGCCTCATTTAATTGCACTGAACGACCTCGAAAATGAGCCAATACTTCGCCGTCGCTTTTGCGAACAGTAACGTCGTATAAGCCGGTGCGGCCACCTTTTCTGCGTTCTTCAGCGGTCGCAATCAAGTCATCAGCCTCTTTTCCGGGACGTACAAAGTCGATGTCACAATTCTGTGCGAGGGCTACTCTGTTGTAACTGTTACAGGCATAGGCAAATGCCGTGTCAGCAAGCAGGAATAGATAGCCACCATGACAGACGTCATGTCCATTGAGCATATCGGCACGTACTGTCATTTTTAAACTGGCGTGACCGCATCTGACAGAGTCCAGAATTATACCGGCAGCCTGAGCTGCGACATCTCGTTCATACATAGCGTCGGCACAGGCAGAGGCCAATTCGTCTGCTTCTGTATCACTCATTGAAAGATGACTCGAATAAAATTGTAGCAATACAAGGCCTGATGACTCAAATGAAGTAGAGATTTGCGTTGAACGATAATATTCAAAAACGTAAGTTCGTTTTTATTTTTTCTTGAAAAACTTCCCGAGTATCGTCTTTTCCTTCTTACCCTTTTGCTGCTGGGCCAGACGCGCCTCTTCTTTTTCAGCCGCCAGTTTTTTCGCCGTTATATCAGCCTGCAGTTTTGCGCGTAGTTGAGTTCTGGCTTCGTCAGAGATTGTATTACCGACCATCTCGTTATACTTATTAGCTTCTCGCATAACATGGTGAGTTAATTCGTCCATTAATTCGGCTGTAATATCACTCTTTTTTAAATAATTGGTCTGCGACCAGAGCGAGCTGTAATTTCGAATCGTCAGACTGATAGCGTCCCGATCCAGCTCCGCAGTAAAACGGTATTTTGTTTTTACAGGCGGTTTAATCTCAAACTTGACTGATTTGTTACCTTCAACTGATGTCGTTATACAATTAATTCGATTGTCTGTTAAAAGCGCTTTGAAATTGCTGGTGCTGGTACCGGAAGGCAGAAGGGCATAGCTGGGATTCTCAGCTGAATTTTCAAATTCAAATACCCAGTCTCGCTCTTTATCTGCTGAGGGGTGAGATATTTTATAATTCTGACACTTAAGACGTTTCATAGTCACAGAATCGTTAATTTCAAAATCAATAAATGTCTCATTTTCGAGAACATTCAGTGTGCTGGCCAATTCTGTAAAATGGGACTTCAGATACTTCATCACAGGCGACAGTTTGCGCCATTTCTGCTCATCCGATTCACCTGCGGGCTCGGCGCCCTGATTTCTCAGTGTTGCGTCTGAAGCTTGTTTCTTGAGCTCTTCTAATTTGGACATAAACCTGATTCCACTCTGGCACCGGTCTGACGATAGGAGGGAAAGCCTAAAATGACTGGCTCACGCAGTCAAGTAAGAGTTAATAAAGAAGCAGTAAATCCTCGGAATCAGACGACTTTTCCTCTCTTCTCAAGCAATCCGGTTTACTCTTTTCTGGCCACCAAAGTCATTACATCGTAAATCGCGACAATAGTATCCTCCTGATTCCTGATTTCTACCGCCCATCTGACTACACCCGTGGCTGTTTCTTCATCCTCCCGCTTGTCTTTACGAATTTTTTGCTTAACAGTCAGATGGGCCTGAATCGTATCGCCAATGCCTACCGGTTCAATAAAACGCAGATTCTCAAGTCCATAGTTGGCAATGACGGGACCCGGAGCCGGATCGACAAACAGTCCCGCAGCGGCAGAAATAACGAAATAACCATGCGCGACCCGTTTACCAAAGAATGATTCTTTCGCTGCAACTTCGTCAAAATGGGCATAAAAATGATCGCCAGACAAACAACCGAAGTTCACGATGTCCGCTTCAGTAACTGTTCTGCGGTGAGTGATGTAGGATTCACCAATTTGTAGCTCGTCGAAAAACTTTCTGAAAGGATGCACGACATCGCTTATGGTCTTCGCCCCTACGTGAAATTCACCGGTGATATTCATCAGAGTAGTTGGCGACCCCTGTAGAGCCGTGCGTTGCATATAATGTTTAATAGCACGTTCGCCACCCAGCTCTTCACCGCCGCCGGCACGACCAGGTCCGCCATGTACCAGAGTAGGCAGAGGCGAGCCATGTCCAGTTGATTCCGCTGCGCAATCACTATTCAGAATAAGCATTCGTCCGTGATAAGCGGCTGTGCCCAGAACAATCTGCCCGGCTTCCTTGTCGTCGGCACTTACGACCGAACCGACCAGACTACCGCGACCGAGTTTCGCCAATTGCACCGCTTCGTCGATATCATCATAGGGCAGCAAAGTGCTGACCGGACCAAAGGCCTCTTCTGCATGCGGTTCTTCAGCGTGCAGAGGTTTTTCACAATAAAGCAGTGTCGCGGGGAAAAATGCACCTTGCTCCGCATCGCCACCGACAATCTCAAATTCGCGCTCACCGCCATAAATGAGTTCGCAACTTTGCCGAAGAACCTCAAGTGTCTTCCAGGTATCCCTGACCTGTTCTTGTCCCACAAGTGGCCCCATTTTCACGCCTTCCTGCGCCGGATCGCCCACCACTACTTTAGCAAGTCTGTCTGTCAGTGCTTTGCTTACCTCCTCAATTCTTGAGCGCGGCACAATGGCACGACGTATTGCCGTACACTTTTGACCGGCTTTGACTGTCATTTCCCGGACGACTTCTTTTATGAATAAATCAAACTCAGCGGAATCCGATTTCACGCTCGGTCCCAGAATACAACAATTGAGAGAGTCAGCTTCCATGTTGAAAGGAATAGAGTTATTGACGATATTGGTGTGTGATTTGAGCTTGCGCCCGGTCCATGCCGAACCTGTGAAGGTCACCACATCCTGTTCGTTAAGATGGTCGAGCAGATCACCCGTACTACCACAAATAAGTTGAATCGCGCCTTCAGGGAGAATCCCGCTGGCAACAATTTCCCTAACCATAGCCTCGGTCAGATATGCCGAGACCGTCGCCGGTTTCACAATCACCGGCATGCCTGCCAATAGACTCGGCGCGATTTTTTCAAGCATACCCCAGCATGGGAAATTAAAGGCATTAATATGTACAGCAAGGCCTTCACGCGGGACCAGAATGTGCCGGCCAACAAAAGCCCCGGCCTTTGACAGAGGCTGAGCATCACCTTCTACTAAAAAGGGTTGGTTAGGGAATTCACGTCGAACCAGGCTGCTGTAAGTAAATAAAGTTCCGATTCCACCTTCTATGTCTATCCAGCTATCGACTCGGGTTGCACCTGTCCAGGCGGAAACGCTGTAAAATTTTTCCTTCTCTGCCATGAGATGTTGTGCAAGTGCTTTCAAAGCATTAGCACGCTCATGAAAAGTCAGCTTCCTGAGAGCATGTCCTCCCTGCGCCCGGCCAAATTCAAGCATGTCTTTAAAATCCAGACCAGAACTCGACACCTTTCCAATAACTTCGCCATTAACCGCATTAAATACTTCAACCCCGGCATCGGATCCTGAAACCCATTGACCACCGACATAACTTTGAATGCTCAAATCACCGCTCCCTGAAATAACATCTTAAATATCTGAAAGGATGAATATGATACAAAAATATTGATACAATTGAAATTCTTGTGTTATTTTATTCAAATAGTCAGTGGGGGGGAATCAATGAGAGTAGCAGGACAGCACGACGCTCTTGAGACAATTGAAACAGCCAGTACAGATGAGTTGCAAGATTTACAACTGGAGCGTATGCAGTGGAGTCTTAAGCATGCTTACGACAACGTTGCTCATTACAAGCAGAAATTTGATGACACCGGTGTGCATCCCTCTGATTTAAAGCAACTCAGTGATTTAGCCAGTTTTCCATTCACGACAAAACTCGATCTTCGCGACAACTATCCTTTCGGTATGTTTGCCGTGTCAATGGATGATGTCGTCAGAATTCATGCCTCCAGCGGCACCACCGGCAAACCAACAGTTGTTGGCTATACGAAAAATGATATTGAGACCTGGGCCAAAGTTGTGGCCCGCTCCATACGCGCAGCCGGCGGCACGCATAAAGATAAAATACACGTCGCCTACGGTTATGGCTTGTTCACCGGTGGTCTCGGCGCACATTATGGCGGTGAATACCTCGGTTGTACGGTGATACCTATGTCAGGCGGTCAGACCCAAAAGCAGGCTCAGCTTATTCAGGACTTTGACCCGGAAATCATTATGGTCACACCTTCTTATATGCTCAGCATTGTTGATGAACTGGAACGTCAGGGCGTCAACTGTCAGGAACTAAGTCTGCGAACGGGAATATTTGGTGCAGAGCCCTGGACTGCATCAATGCGTGAAAATCTCGAGAAACGACTCGGAATTGATGCCGTTGACATCTATGGACTGTCAGAGGTCATGGGGCCTGGTGTCGCTCAGGAATGCGTAGATACAAAAGATGGACCGACAATATGGGAAGACCATTTCTATCCTGAGATTATAGATCCGGAAAGTGGCAAGGTAGTGGCCGATGGTGAAGAAGGTGAACTCGTATTTACTAGTCTGACAAAAGAAGCCCTGCCCATCGTCCGCTACCGCACACGAGACCTGACTCGTTTACTACCCGGTTCAGCGCGAACAATGCGACGCATGGACAAAATTACAGGTCGTAGTGACGACATGTTAATCATTAGAGGTGTTAATGTCTTTCCAACCCAGATTGAGGAACAGATCCTGCGTATTCCGGCTCTTGCGCCACATTATCAGATTGAAGTTACACGGCAGAACAATCTGGACATGATGCAGGTCAATGTAGAGCTCCTGCCCGGAGCGGAATCCGATAAAATTACCGAGGCTGAACAGGCACTAAACAAATATATAAAGGACATTATAGGTATTTCCACACGAGTCGTAGCCCATCTGGAAAACGGAGTTCCGCGTTCTGAAGGGAAAGCGCAGAGGGTAATTGATAAACGAAATCTAACTTAAACGAACATTCAGGAATTATTAAAGGTATCTTCGCTGATGTTTAATTCGTTCTGGATTTTCTTAATTAAGTGTTCGCGTGTACCGTTTACATCGATCAAGGGATCTCGGCGTAAGCTGCCCACTTCTTCAGCTGTATAAGGAATAAAATTATCAGGGATTTGCGCTCCCGAAAATTCGACTAGCATCCAGTTAATACATCCGTCAGTTCCTGGTCGTTAATAGGCGCATTAGCCGATCCCGGTACCTGAACAATAAACTCCCGGCCACCTTCGACATGTAGAAAGTTTCCGACGAAATCTTTGATTTTCGGCACCAGACCCGGTGAACCCGAAGCATCAGGCAAATGACAGCCCTGACAATTGAGAGTGTAATTTTGACGACCCAGATTGTCAGCACCGTCTTCAGCAAGACTCACACTCACAAAAGCTGATAATGTGATGTAACTCAGGATGAGTAGAAATAATTTCATTAATTCAGTAATTCCTATAACAGATACGTTTATTGGAGCATATTTTCCCTTAAGTGCAAAGAATTTATCTGAGTGGCAGAAAGTGCTTAATCATTGGCATTGTATGATTAATCGTAAACTGTTATTAAAATATGACACTGACAAAAGAGGATAGTTACTATGACTGATACAAACGATGGTGCCGATGCACGAGCGGTAATTGAAGAGTATGTTAATGCCTGCAATGATGGCGATGTCGACAGGCTACGGGCTATTTTCCATGATGATGCGCTAATGTCCGGCTATATGATGGGAGATTATATAATGGGCTCGCCAGCACCATTTTTTGAAGTAGTGGCCAATCCTCCGCCGGAGGCGCCTGCTAATCCAGGCAACTACAAAGGTGAAATCACCGATGTCCAGGTATCGGGACCTGTTGCCAGTGTGACACTAAAGGAAGCCGGCTTCATGGGAATGAATTTCACCGACTATTTCCATCTCGCTAAAGTCGATAATCAATGGAAAATTATTTCAAAAACTTTCAATCCTGAAACATGAGCTCAATACTATGGTGTCCTGAATGTCAGATATAAAATTTGCTTCAACTGTCATCCTCAGTCGTGGTTCGGGACTGGAACTGGAAGTCTATCTGGCTCTCAGAGCACCTGAATTGAGGTTCTTTGGCGGTTACTGGGTATTTCCCGGTGGCAACTTGAATCGAAAAGTCGATAGTCATTCAGAATCAGACCCGCTGGAACTAGCTCTGCTTCGCTGTGTAGTCAGAGAAACTCTGGAAGAAATAAATATTCTTGGCTCTTTGCTTGGGACAAGCTTCAGTGATGAACAGAAGAATGAGTTAAAGGACCTGATCAAGAATTCGCCGAAACAATGGCAGTCCTTTCTTGCCGACTATGATACTAGTTTAGAGAATATTAACCCGGTTCACCGGGTCACCACTCCCGAGTTTTTCCCCGTTCGTTTTGATACTCAATTTACACACGTCAACTTATTAGACAACGAGTCTCCTCAAATCGACAATTACGAACTTGTCGATGGCCGCTTCATGAAACCGATCGAAGCTGTATACGCCTGGGAGCAGGGGAAAATGGAAATCGCACCGCCAGTACTTTTTCTACTCCGCTTGTTGAGCGAACACGGTCTTGAGGTATTCAAGAATAAAGCTAAAGATGAAGAAAGCCTGCTTAATACAGGAAAACTACACCGCATATTTTTCTCACCTGGCATATTCATGGCACCTCTACGAACACCTACTCTACCACCTGCTACGACGACGAATACCATTATTATTGGAACAGACAGTTTATTTATTATTGACCCGGCTACGCCGGACAAAGAAGAACAGCAAAGACTGTTTGATGAAATGGACGCTCTCATCAATCAGGGAAAAAAGTTTGAGGCAATTCTGCTGACCCACCACCACGAAGATCATGTCGGTGCAGTGAACGCGGTAAGTCAGCGTTATCAACTACCGGTCAGGGCGCACAAAGAATGTTATGCAAGAATCGAGTCTGGTTTTATAAAAGGAGAAGCACTAAAAGAAGGTGATCGTCTTGAGCTCGGTACTGCGCCAGATGGAAGTAAGGACTGGCATCTGGCCGTGATGCATACTCCCGGACACGCCGTTGATCATCTATGTTATTTAGAAAGCCGGTATCAGGCGGCCGTCGTTGGCGATATGTTATCGACGATTTCCACCATTCTCATCGATCCCCCTGAAGGTCACATGCAAACTTACCTGGATAATCTACAACGCCTTAGTGAGCAGGGCATAAAAACGCTTTATCCGGCTCATGGTCCGGCAAATCGCGATGGTGTGGCTCTCATAAAACAGTTTCTGGAACACAGGAAGCACAGAGAAAAAGCGGTCATCAATGCCCTGAATTATAAATCTCAAAGCATTGATGATTTGTTACCTAAAATATACGACGACGTGCCAAAAGCCGTTTATCCAATTGCTTCGCGTTCACTTCTCGCAGGTTTAATCAAGCTGGAAGAAGATAATATTTGCACCCAGGATAAAAATGGCTGGTGCTTAAGACAATAATCAGCCCATCAATTGTTCTTCAATCTGGATAGTTGGGTCGATATTAGTAAAATTAACAATATCACCCATTATTTCATCGGCGTGCGCCGCAAGCGCTGCTTCAAATGCAGATACATCATCAAACTTTAAACTAGCTACAGTCACATAGGTTTCAGCAGTTCCTCCTGCCCCCGAAATCCCTTTATGCACTTCACAGCCACGCAAGGCATCGCCCCAACGCTCTTTAACCAGAACCATGTGTTTGTTAATGTAGTAATCGTAATCAAAATTACCACCTTCCTGTTTTGGATACATCACGCTGACTCTTATCATGTCTTTCTCCTTTAGTTTTATTATTAGTCTATAAACTTTTTGCTACAAGATAACCAGACCCCCCGCCAAGGCCCGGGCCCGGGTGTGTGGAGGCACCGATGTGATACAAATTCTTCAAGGGTGTCTGGTGGTTTTTTAATGCACGCAAAGGTCGCCATAAAAAATACTGATCAAGAGCGCAGTCGCCGCCATAAGGATCGCCACCAACGAGATTAATGTTAATCGCCTGCAAGTCGGCTGGCGAGAGTACCTTGCGAGACAGAATCGTCTCTTTCAAATTCGGAATGTGTTCAGCAATTCGATCAATAATGCGATCCGCATAAGCTTCGCGCACAGCTTCAGTCCAGCTACCATCTTCTGGCACCTCGATCTCACCTGCGGAGTCACCTTCAATATGTGAGGGTAGTTCCTGCAGTTGTATCCACAACAAGCCCTTACCTTCCGGTACCCGACTCGGGTCAAGCGCAGCCGGCTGACCTACTACGATAGTCGCGGTTTCCGGCAAGAGACCTCGATCCGCTTCATTCATGGCCTTTGAGACAGCATCTAGTCCCGGGGTTAGATGAGTAATGGCAACATTCATTAAATCTTCATTTGTCCATGCCGGTGCTTCACTCAGCGCAAGATGAATCTGCATGTCCGCATGGCCATGTCGAAAATTATGAGTTTGTTTGGCGACCACCGCAGGAACATCTTCCGGCTGCAGTAATCGTTCATACAACTGGCCTGGCGTCATACTGCATATCACGCTTTTGGCGGCACGATATTCTTGTCCATCGACAGTAGACACGCCTACGGCCTGACCGTTTTCAGTGAGCACCTTTTCAACATCGGCATTCACTTTAACTTCACCACCGTATGAGCAAATAAGTTTTTCAAAGGCTTCAACCAGTTTAAAGCTTCCACCTTTGACAACCGGACAGCCAACCATTTCAACAGTAAAGGCAATCACTCTGGCCATCTGTCCCGAGGTGGGTGAATCCGGTCCGATGCCTGTGTGTGCAGGCCAGGTGGCCAGACAGGCTGCAGCTTCTTCAGAATCAAAGGTTCTGTTCAGCCAGGTTCGGGCATTTTCCAGGCAATAAGCGAAATAGCCACTTAAAAACAGCGGCCCACGTTTAAACAAAGTTCTTAAAAATAATTTTAAAGTGGCAAAGGTCCAGAGCTCTGAACCAAGCAAAGTAAAGGTCAGGTCGAGCGATTGCTCCAGTTCCTGCATGGATTGCAGATAGCGATCACCATCTCCTGTTGCCAGCTGGTTCAAATTTTTTACGTTCTCTTCACGTGACATTTTCAGAATACAACTACGACCATCCGGTAACACAGCCGCTGTAGGACTATCTGTATTGCAATATTCCAGACCATACTTTTCCAGTTCGTCTTTTAATTCTGCGTAGCCCGGTGAGGTCACAAAAAGCGGATGCCAGTTCGAGAGTACATCGTGAATGAACCCTGGCTCTGTAAGCTCCTCTGTTCGTATACATCCTCCCGGACGATCATTACGCTCCAGCAGAAGCACTTTGTCGCCTTTCTTCGACAATAGCGCAGCACAGACCAGTGAATTAATTCCAGCACCGACGATAATATGGTCGTAATTTTCCATAATCAGTAATATTATATAGAAGTGGGAGCCGCTGAATCTTACTACCAAACGCGAACTAATTGTATTCCGGCTTATAAAAAATCTTTAAGTCTTATACTGCCTTCACCACGAGCTTTAAGTCTCTCAAATTTCACTCTGTCTTCAGGCTGACTAAGAGGCGGACGCGTTGCATCAATACCAAGACGTGATCCGCTACGTAAAATAGTATCTTCCAATCCTTTGATCGGCGTGCCGATAGGTTCCAGATTAAATGATCTGACGTTTTCAACTGTCATAATATCCACGGCGGGATCCACGCGTATTGACATAGCATAGATGACATCATTCATGTCATAGATATCGACATCTTCATCCACGGCGATAGTCAGACGAGGAAAATAAGGTAAGGCCATACCGTTCAGCAGAGCTTCTCTCACTTCTTCTTTTACCTGTGCTGTCATCTGTATGACCGCGCAATTGAGCGCAGAATGTAGAGGCACTGCCACGTTATGGACGTGCAGACCTTTACTTCTTAGTACATTAAGAAGCATCGGTGCTGTAATAAATTCGCAGATTGCGTGATGATCAGTAAATCGTGTAGGTTGAATATGCCGGTAGATCGGATCTGAGCGCATGGTAATTGCGCTAATATCAAAATAAGGTTCTTGCGAAATAAAAGGTGAATGCGTGTCAGTGTGCGCTGAGGTGTGTACATATCTGCCGCGCTCAGAGCTGATAGTGCCTTCAATAACAATTTCAGCATTCGCCGGTACCTGCAAATCCACCGTTTCGCAATTAATCAATGGTACCGTTTCATTCAGAAGTGAAGCCGCAATCTGTAATTCCCCGAAGCCCGGGTGAGGTCCCGTGTAGGCGGCTGCCAATTCATATGCCGGGTGACAGCCTATGACCAGAGCAAGTGGAGTAGTCTCGCCACGCTCCTCGTTGATACGAATGTTTTCCCAGGTATGTGGCGAAAACACCAGACAATGAGCGCGCCTGGGCCCATCGACCTTGGCCATTGTATAAAAGCAATTTTGTACACCACTGTCCGGGTTTTTCGTAATCCCAATAGAACCACTGATGACCGACTCGGCAAAATCATCCGGTGTCAGATTAAGATGAGGAACATGAATTCCTTCGGCAGGTATTGGTACTGGTAAACGTGTCAGGTCTAGGTCATCATCAAGCCATATTTTTTCTTTCACCGGACTCTCATCAATCAGACTGGTTAGACCCGGGCCACGTCCACTCATCACTGCGTAATGCGCAATTACCTCATCCTCATCGCAGCCCAGCGCAATACTCTGATGCAGGCGATCTCGTAAAATACAATCCAGCAAACGAAAATCCTCGTACCCGGTCAGGTTTTCGAAAATTATTGGTTTATCCGCTTCTGAGCATAAAGCCGGTATTTCATTTCTTACATCAACTGCTTTAGTCACAGTTAAGAGCTCAGACCTATCTTCAACTTCGCTTAGAAAACTACGCAAATCTTTTCTACTGAGATTCAATTCAATTCACTCCTGATATTCCATGATATTGTCGGGACAACGTTCTGATTCATATGAAACAGATTATTCGGATCGTATTCATTTTTAATCTCAACCAGACGCTGATAATTATTACCATAGGACGCCTTAACAAGATCTTCGCCTTCCTCACCAAAACCGGGGTGATTCAAATACACACCGCCGGTTGATGAATGAATTTTCATATTGCCCCAGAAATCACGGGTCCAGGCAATATTCTTTTCATTCTCCTCAGAATCATTCCAGGTTGCGTTGATTTCCAGAAGGTATGGTATGGATCGATCACCGTATGCTGTAGCTTCGGCTGCGACGCGACTGTACGCGCCTTTCATAGCCTGAATGATTATCAACGATTTTGGTGGTCTGGAACCGGCATTCGCCACAATATCATCAATGACCTGATCATCAATGGTATCCAGCTCAAGTGACTTCCAATAATAAAGAAGATCGTGCATGGTAACGAAGGGATCAAAAGTTTGCTGTAGTTCTGTATAAGTTAATACTCCACTCATGTCGATTAAGGGAGTGCCCAATTCCCGCAGAGGCTGAAGAACTTTTTCGCCCTCTTCCACCTCGTCAGAATAGACACCAAAAACGACAACGACCGGTTGGCCGCGTAAGGCTTCAGGAAAATCTTCAACATCAGGTATGCACCACAAAATAGCCAGAGTGGTTACCTCATCAGGTAAAGTCGGCAGTAGCTCTCGCCATTTCTGTATGACGCTTTTTGCCTCCTCCGCCGGATACATGGTCGCCGCTCGCATTATTTGAGGGCCAACTTTATGCAACTGAAACAGAAATCCTGTCGCCACGCCAAAATTACCACCACCGCCCTGCAGAGCCCAGAATAAATCTGCATGTTGAGTTTTACTGGCCTTGAGGACTCGTCCATCAGCAGTGACAAGTTCTACTTCAAGTAAATTATCTACAGTAAGTCCGTATTTTCCTGAAAGCCAGCCAGTCCCACCACCGAGGGTCAAACCCGCGACCCCGGTATGTGAGACCACACCAGCCGGTGCTGCAAGCCCATGCAATTGTGTTTCCCGATCGACATCACCAAGTTTGGCCCCACCCTGGACCCATGCAGTTTGCGCCTGCGTATCAACACGCACACCTCGCATCAATGACAAATCAATCATCAGGCCATCCTCGCAGACGGCATTACCGGCGACATTATGACCCCCGCCACGTATGGCAATATCGAGATTGTTGTCCCTACCGAAATTGACCGCGGCAACCACATCCGCAACTCCCAGACAACGCACAATAAGTAAAGGTTTCTTGTCTATCATGCCATTCCAAAGTCGCCGGGTGGCATCATACTCATCGTCACGCTGACACAATAGCTGCCCGCGGATTTGTGCTTTCAGTTCCTGAATTTTCTGCTCAATCATTATTTCGGCCTGTAGGTCGATGAAGGGACATAAGCAGGTTTGATTATTTTTCAGAGCAGGTCAAGTCTGTCTGAGGTGAAGAGGAATCAGCGCAGCCTGATAGACCTCAGCCGAAGTCGGTAGGCATGCCAGTGATTTTAATTCCGGAGTGAATCTTGTAGGTTTTATTTATATGGATCAAGGCACTGGTCAGTGCTTCTGACGCCGCCGAGTTAGCCAGTTTTCCCGCGTTGACTGGGCGACAGCCGGTATCTTCCACCAGACCTTTAATTGCCCTGCGATCGGCTATATCTTCACCTGTGACGAGAATATCGCATTCGAAATCTTCGTCTTTCTCCAGTAAGTCGGCGGCAGCGTTGTGAAAGGCTGCAACCACTCGAGCGCTTTCACCAACTATATTCTGTGTGATTTCAGCAGCGCTACCCTCTTCCGGTAATTGCGCCACAGCAACTCTCGGAGGTCTGAGAGGTACAGTCGTATCTATCAGAATTTGCCCGGATAGCATGGGTTTAATCGTCTCAAGTACAGCGGAGTGAGCGGCAAAAGGAACGGTAAGTACGACAAATTCAGCTGCTTTCGTCGCAGTCGAATTGTCCGCCGCCTTCACTACCTCTTTTCCCAGCCGTATGTTCAGATCGTCAGCCGCTGCCTGTGCTCGTTCTTTAGTGCGAGAACCAATGGTGACATCGTAACCGGCTCGGGCCCAGCGCCAGGCCAATGCATGTCCGAGGTTGCCGGTACCACCCAGTACGGCAATTTTTGCTTTTGTGCTCATATTCTCTTCTTCCAGACGAATGTTGAAAAAAGAGATTAGCACCGCCGGATTTATCTGGCTTGTTTAGCAAAGCCTAATAACTTGACTGCCAGTGACCAGTGGTACTTAGAGCTCAGGAATTTATTCCTCGTCCCATTCTGCCCACATTTGTTTTAATTCGTCCCATGAAGGCTCTACCTCACCGCCTGGTTGAAAACGACAGCCTTCATGTTCGTAGAAAGGTTTGGTCCAGGTGCCGCGATCAACCAGTGTTTGAATATTGCCGCGATAAATCTCGTCAACTTCTTCATGGTGCTTAGGGTCTTCATTCATCCAGAGGTTCTTAGGATGAATTGGTTTCTCGTACATACGCTTGAATAATTCAGTACGTAGATCCTTCAGCCAGTTACTGTTCAGATTCATCGAACGAAACTGACGTAAAGCTTCAATATCTATCGTGGCACAAACCATGGTGTTATTAGTCGAAGCCGAATAAGACATAATCTCACCGCGATAATCGACGATATGCGCATTACCTCCGGCAATGTCCACAGGATGTTTTGAGCTGGCAGACAAACGAACCGGCCCCGCATTGGGGCATAGCATATAAACTGAATTAAACTCGGCATGCCCGCGATTCTGAACCATCCATGAACCGCCACCCGGGTAACTGGAACCGGTCATCGGCATTGCTTCGCTGGGACGATAAACTACTTCGGCGCCATTAAAGGCAAGAGCACGGACTGCTTCGGGATATTCACCATCGCTGCAACAGATCGTACCAATATTTCCTATGTCATCAGTTTTTAATACCGGATAGAAGGCATCGATATCGTCACCGAATAGCTCCACCCAGCGATCATAAATATCGTGCGGCATGCAGGAACGCTCACGGCACCAGATATGGTTCTTTGCAGCTTTATGTATTACTTCACCCTTAGGATCGATGACGAACAAAGTATTAAAAAAACGATTATCCATCACTTCCGGCCAGCGTGCCTTACATTGAACAATAATATAAGTGCTGTATAACTTCGCCAGTCGCCCAAGCCATTCCGTTTCCGTCCCGGGTATGTCAATGAACAGTTCTTTCGCTGCCAGCGTGTGTGGTAAATCGAATATTTCATCCGTGAAACCGGTTAAGGCGCCTTCAGCGAGAGCAATGATTTTTACCGGCATATTAATATTGGTCATGGAAATGGAAGCGTGGATAGCTTCCTCAATATTTTCCAGATTGTGGCGTATGTGCTTGCGACTGGCGATACCGGTGATCGCCGTAGACAAGCCGATTGCCATATAAGGCGCAACAGGTTTATTTTGACCAGATTGACTCATAAATTATTCCTCGGTTCTACACGGTAAATGTTTTATCCTGCCCTGCAGTGTTTCGAATCTAATAAGTACCTTCTAAAGTGTATAACAGAATGAGGCTGACATCATGAGCAATACCACTATCGATATTCCCGGTTACGAAGGTCGTGCGGTAAATATTAAACAGGGTCAGACCTTCCGGGTGATCGATGTTGAAGGCTGTCAAATTGCTGATATGTTTGTCATTTCCAGTGACGATAACAGTGAATATTTCAGCCCTGCCTTAACCAAACAGGTAATCTTTCGCACTGTCGCGAAACCGGGCGATCACATTTACAGTAATCGACGCCGACCGATGCTGACTTTCCAGAACGATACCTCTCCCGGCCCTCACGACATGTCTTTTGCCCCCTGCGACCCGGGTTTTTATCTCGACCTTGGCGCCGATGAAAGCCATCCCAATTGTCTTAATAATTTTCAGCAAGCGCTGGGTAGCCTGGGCCTGAGCATCGATCCAGCGCCGGATCCCTTTAATTTATTTCAAAACACCGCGCCCAAAGCCAATGGCGACTTTGATGTCGGTGTAACGCTGAGTCAGGCTGGCGACTATGTGGAATTCAAAACCGAGATGGATGTCATTGTTGTGGTCAGTGCCTGTTCGGTCGATCTGGAGGTGGATGGTGTACAGGCACTGGGTGGTAAGTCGACCCCGCTACAAATACAGATACTCTGAAATCATTTTGATCACAGTCATGTCGGATCGTGATCCATTAAAAAATATAATTGGTACCTGTGCCGCTCAGATAGGTGCCTATGCCACTCCGATCCTGTCACCGCTGATCATCGGTGGCCTGATTATCGGACTCAATATTGGTGAAGTTGATGCCGGTTCACTGATCACTGTAGAACTTCTGGTGATTGGCATCAGCGGAATGCTGGTCGCGCCTTTTATGGGGCGAATTTCACATCGCCTGTTGGCCATGACAGGAGCCCTTTTACTCGTTTGTGGTCACGCATTCTCAATTGAAAGTACTGAACTGTCGCAGTTATATGTCTGGCGTATCCTCGCCGGCATTGGCGGTGGCTTGCTCACAGCGACTGTAAATGCCGCCATAGCCAGAGCAAAGTCTCCGACCAGATTATATGGCCTGGCCTGGGCGGCCGGCTATATGGCTACCGCTATTCTGGCACTACTGGTCACCAGTACTAACGATGTCGTCGTCTATTCAACTGTCTACAGCTACCTTCTTGTTACTGTACTGATCGTGCTGCCCTTAATGTGGCTGCTGCCAACTCTCGGCGCCCTCGAAAAAAATGAGGGTTTTGCCTCTGCCAGCATCGCCTCAGGTTGCCTGCTGATGCTCGGCATCATACTCATCGGTATCAGCATGATGTCCTACTACGCTTTTCTCGGTCAGTTGCGCTTCGAATTCAGGCCAGTGCCGCAGAAACCGGTCTTATCGTGGCACTCGCGCAGATTGCAGGAATCGTCGGCGGCTTATCGGCAGCCCCGCTGTCGAAACGACTTGGCGAACTGAAAACGCTGTTAATCACTACCTGTTTGCACACCTTATTCATCATCCTGGCTATATTTATGAGCAGCGTACTGGTGCTCGGTTTCGCTGCATTTTGCGAGGCGACACTTTTCATTATAATGGTGCCCTTAATGTTCTCACTCGCTGCGAGCATTGATATCAGAGGGCGAGGGGCAGCAGCAGCCGGCGGTATTTTTACTGTAAGCACCGCGTTCGGACCCATATTTGGTGCCCTGCTAATCGAGAACTCAGGTTATTCTTCGATTGCCTGGCTGCAGATAGTTTCAGCTATACCGGCATTAATTATCTTTATTCTGGTGAGTAGAAAAACAAGACCTGCTCTTCGTCATGTATGATTGTCTTTGCACTTCTTGTGCTTAAAACAGAGGAATTAAAATGGACCAGAAAAAACTGGAAGCCTTAAGAAAGAAATACAAAGATCAGGATTATCATGAAGTAGACGATCCGGAGTTCCAAAAAGCGATGCTGGACGCCTCAGACATGCTCAGCGGCATTGCCACCTTACTGGATGCGCCATACCGGGATGATCTTGAGGGCCTGGATATTGCGTTGATCGGCGTACCCTTTGATAGTGGTGTTGTACACAGAACGGGCGCGCGCTTCAGGCCTCGCGCAATTCGCGATATTTCCATGGCCGTTGGTCCTTTTAACCATCAGACCCGAATTAACCCGGACAGTCTTTGTGCTATCGCCGATATAGGCGATGTGCCACTGCATGGCTTCAGTCTCGAAGAAGGCATACAGACCATTGAAGAGTATTTTCATAAAGTCATTGATGCCGGTGTGATTCCGATATCAGCTGGTGGAGATCATTCCGTTACCTATCCAATTATGAAAGCCGTTGGCAGAGACAAACCAGTGGGCATGGTTCATATCGATGCGCATTGCGATACCATGGGTGCCTTCGAAGATCATAAATTTCATCATGGCGGCCCGTTTCGTCATGCCGTGCTTGATGGCGTGCTGGATCCGGAACGTTGTGTTCAGATTGGTATTCGCGGTGCTGCAGAGGTGTTCTGGGAGTTTTCTCACGAATCCGGCATGACCGTGATACCGGTACAGGACTTTCACAACATGGGGGTGGATGCCGTTATTAGCAAAACCCGCGAAGTTATTGGCGATGGACCTACTTACATTACCTTTGATGTTGATGGACTGGATCCGGTCTACGCACCGGGAACAGGTACACCTGAGATAGGTGGACTGAGCACTGCTGATGCCATTCAATTACTCAGGGGCTTACGCGGATTAAATTTTGTCGGTGGAGATTTGGTTGAGGTGGCACCAGCCTATGATGCAACCATCAACACTGCTCAGGTGGGCAAACAGATGATGTTTGAAATTCTTTGTCTGGTAGCAGAAAGCAGAGCCAGGCGATAGCTCAGTGCGAGGCTGTTTGCGTTTGCGCGCCAAGGCCAGTCTCTGCACGTATAAACTGAGATTTGTAAGCGGATCGCTCGCTATCAGCACGAGCAGATTTATCTGTAATGGAAAACCACCAGATGAGAAAAAACGCCAGTGGCAGGGTAAATACAGTTGGAAAGCGATAAGGGAAAAGCGCCTGTTCATAACCCAGGACATTAACCCAGACTGCCGGACTCATCACTAGCAGGCAAAGCGTTACTGCGAAGGAAATTATTCCACCGTTTACTGCACCTCTAGTCGTCAATCCCTGCCAGTAAATAGCCATAACCAACAGTGGAAAATTAGTACTGGCGGCGATACAGATTGCGAATGCGTTCAAAAAAGCGATGTTTTCATATTGAAAAACGATCCCCAGAATCACCGCCAGAACACCGACTGCTATCACGGTCGCTCGGGATATCAATAATTCGGTTTTTTCTGAAGGTTTGCCTTTACAAATCACGTTGGCGTACAGATCGTGTGAAACTGCCGAGGCAGCCGATATCGTCAATCCGGCAACCACCGCGAGTATTGTGGCGAAAGCAACCGCTGAGATAAAACCCAGAAAATAGTCACCACCCAGAGCATGAGCCAGATGTATCGCTGGCATATTTACACCACCAATGATTTTACCTGCCTCATCAAAGTAAATCGCCTGATCAGCAAGTACGACTATCGCTCCAACACCCACGACAAAGGTAAGGAGATAAAAATAGCTGATAAAGCAGGTCGCGTAAAACATCGACTTGCGCGCTTCCTGTGCATCAGCCACTGTAAAAAAACGCATCAGAACATGCGGCAGACCAGCTACACCAAAAATCAGCAGGCAAAAAGAAATAGTCGACACTGGATCTGTCAGATAACCACCCGGCAATAAAACTGATTTACCTGCCTTATGCACCTCCACAACCTGTGTAAACAGCGTTTCAAAATTAAAATCAAACAGGGCCAGTAACACTAAAACCATGTAAGTGACACCCAGCAGTATCAACATGGCTTTAATAATTTGTACCCAGGTCGTTGCCAGCATCCCACCGAAAACGACATAAATTCCCATTAGCAAACCAACCAGAGAGACCGAGTAAACGTAAGGAATTTCGAACAGTAGTTCTATTAATTTACCTGCGCCCACCGTTTGTCCTACCAGATAAATAACCACCACGACCAATGAACAACAGGAGGCGAACACTCGAACAGGACTGTCTGACAAACGAAAACTGACGACATCAACGAAAGTATATTCGCCGAGATTGCGAAGTTTTTCTGCAAACATGAACAGAATTATCGGCATACCCAGTACCGAGGTCATACAAAAAATCAGACCATCATAGCCGCTGAAATACACCAGGCCTGACATCCCCAGAAATCCACCGGCAGACATGTAATCGCCGGCAATCGCCAGACCATTCTGCAAACCACTGATATTGCCACCGGCAGCGTAATAATCTGTTCTGTTTCTGATACGCCGCGCCGCCCACCAGGTAATGACCAGAGTCGACGCAATTACCAATAAAAACATACTGATGGCAGCCACGTTTACCGTTGTCGTCTGTGTTTGACCCTGAGCGAAGGCAAGCGAGCTATAACAAGTCAGTACGACAGTTACAAAAACCGCAGAACAACGTGATATCGGCAATGATCTATTCCTCGCTGACAGACTCGGCGTCGCGGAGTATTTCTTCAATCTGTGAGTCAAAACGAAGGTTGGCTCCAATCATGTAAATACCGGTTAACAAACAGGGCAGTGTCATCACGATCACACCAAAAGGTACACCGACAGGCGTAGCAGCTCCCTGCCAGAGAGGAATGCCGAAAATAGCAGGTGCAAATATCGCTATGAAAGCGAAACCAAAGAAACTGATCAAGGTTAATGCAAATAACAAGCTCAGAAAACGATTTCTGCTCCTGACCAGATTCTGGAACTTTGGGTTTGACCAGATACGTTCTTCCGTCTTATTCATAGCTTCAGTTTTCACAAACTGCGGTGATATCAACTTCAATAAGTAAATCCGGATTAAACAAACCGACCACTTCAACACCGGTGATGGCAGGTGGCATAAGACCCTGGTAATTGTCTATCCGAATCTGATGCGCATCGAAAAAGGCCTTGCCATCGGTCACATAAATGACTTCCTTAACGACATTTTCAAATGTCAGATTATTTTTCATCAGAATTTTTCCGATTGTTGAATAAACCTGCGTGACCTGCGCCGCCATATCTCCAGCACCCACTACTTTGCCATCATCATCGACACTGGTGATGCCGGTCGTAAAAAGTAATCCCGCAGCTTTTACTGTTCTGGCACCTGCCAGGCTTTTTTCCATCTCTTCCCGCCAGTATCCTACTTCTTTATCTATCGCCATTTATCATTCTCCTCAATTTTTCTGTGGTGCAGTATAAACACCCAGAGACCCTGCTCACATTACTTTATCGCGCAAGCGATAACAGGCCAGCATCACGGAAGTCATCAGGCGTGAGAATTCCTGCGCAGGTATAGGTTTCATAGCTGTCGGTCGCAGTGGCCAACTCTCAACGTCTACTTCATTCACAGCATCCGCCAGAACGGCACCCATTCGGGTCGCCAGAGCGATACCTCTGGCGTTACAACCCAGCCAGGTGTACACATTAGGTGCAAGAATATGACAATGCGGCAGAATATCCGCAGTCATACTGATTTTTCCACGCCATAAATAATCCAGTTCAAATTGCGGGTTTTGCAGCTGTGGAAAGATCTCTTTCAACACCGACTCAGCATGCCTCACTATTCTTTCCTCCCATCCTGTTGGAAAAATGAAAGTACCACCGCTAATCAACCTCCCCGCAGCGTCATAATGAAAGACATGTGAGTCACTTCTGGTGTCGGTAACCGGCTGCCTGCCGGGTAAGACCGATGCTTGCAGTTCTGCATCAAGTGGTTTAGTGGCAATGTTGTAAAGATAGAATGGCAAAAAAGATTTTTTCAAACCCGGCCAGAGATCATCGCTATAAGCTGCTGTCACCAGCACCACCTTATCAGCGATGATAGTCCCTGATGGCGTTTTTACTTCCCATCGTTTGCCACTACCATGCATGGATAACGCCGGCGTATCGGTGAAAATTCTGACGCCCTGCGCAATAAGCTCTTTCGCCATACCGCGACAAAAGGCGAGTGGATTGATGTGCCCGGCTGACTTGACAAACAAAGCACCCTTGTAGCTAAAGCTTCCCATTAGTTCTGCGCTCTGTTGCGCATTCAGTAATTCCATGTCTGCGCCATACGGTAACCATTGCTGATAGCGATCACGACAAACTTTCATTTGCGCATCGGAGTGTATTGCCTGGAGCCAACCGTTCCTCTCCGCATCACAGTCGATTCCATAACGCTCAATCAGAGAGAAAACATAATCTGCCGATTCTGCAATCATCTGAATCAGCCCATCACCCTGTCCTGCGCCGCAGTGTTCTACTATTGCTTTCGGATCCTTTCGTATCAAAGGCAGAACATGACCGCCGTTTCTGCCCGATGCACCCCAGCCGATGCTATGACTTTCTATCAAAACAACATTCCGTCCTGAGTCCTGCAAATGGAGGGCGGACGATAAGCCGCTGAAACCGGCGCCGACTATCAAAACATCTGTCTCAAGGTCTGAACCCAGCGCAGCTGTCTCAGGTGCCACCGGCGCGCTTAATTCCCAGATGGGTCTATGAGGATGAGTACTCATCGTTCGTCAATATATATTCTATTTTGTACTGGATGAATGACACTGACATAATACAGAGATTCTGCTTCCGGAAAAAACAATGCAGTCAAAAGACGATATTCTCAAGCTAATTCATTCTTCAGCCTTCCAGAAGATGATGAAAACAAAAAACCGTATGGTTTTTTGTTTTTCATTGCTGACGCTTATCGCTTATTGCCTGTTCTTTATTGCGATAGCCTGGTTACCCGACTGGATGGGCGAACCAATGTTTTCAGCAGGCATTGTAAGTACCGGTATCTGGCTGGCGATTTTTTCTGTTATTTTTGCTGTTTTCATTTCCGGCATTTATACCTGGTGGGCAAACAAATACTTTGATAAAGAACTGCAACAGGTATTACAGGAAGCCGGTCTGAATGAGGAATAACCTCAGCAGTATCGTTCTAATGTTTTTTTGCTCCGGGTTTAGTTCATTCGTGCGCGCCGCCGATGCCCTCACAGGACCGGTAGAGAAACAGCCTGTCAATGTCACAGCAATTATTATGTTTCTGTTATTCGTTTCCAGCACTCTGATAATCACCTGGTGGGCTGCGAAACGGACACATTCACGTAAAGAGTTTTATGCCGCGGGTGGCGGTATTCCGGCCTGGCAGAATGGTATCGCCATCTCCGGTGATTTTATGTCTGCCGCGACTTTCCTCGGTATTTCCAGCGCTCTGTATTTCAATGGCTTTGACGCGCTGACACTGGTTGTCGGCGCGCTGGGAAGCTGGCCGATCATTCTTTTTCTGATATCTGAACGACTCAGAAACCTCGGCCGCTACACCTTTATTGATGTGCTTTCTTACCGTCTGGATGAACGCCCGATAAGACTGGTAGCATCGCTTGGTTCGCTTTCCGTGCTGATTTTCTATCTTATTGCGCAATTAGTCGGTGCCGGAAAACTCATTCAGCTTCTATTCGGGCTGGACTACATCATTGCGGTAAGTTGTGTCAGCACTCTGATGATTCTCTATGTCAGTTTCGGAGGCATGCTGGCAACTACCTGGGTACAGTTTATCAAAGCGATATTGCTGGTTTTCGGCGGAACCGCAATAGTTTTTCTGCTTTTCCAAAACGTCGATTTCAGGCTTGAAGAAATTTTCAGGCGCGCCATAGAAACTCATCCGAAGGGCACTGAATTGTTCGCTCCAAGAGGCTGGTTGAAAGATCCGATCTCGGTGATTTCTGTTGGTTTAACTGCATTACTCGGTTTTATCGGTTTGCCGCACATCCTCATGCGCCTGTTTACGGTCAAGAATGCACGCGAAGCACGTAAATCAGCCTTCTATGCAATTTCAATTATCGGCTATTTCAACATCCTGATCATTATCATCGGCTTCGGTGCAGTCTCACTCATCATGTTTAATCCTGATTATCAGGATGCCAGTGGCGCATTGCTGGGCGGGCGTAATATGGTAGTTCTTCACCTCACTCATATCCTTGGTGGAGATATCCTGCTCGGTTTTATTTCAGCAGTTACCTTTGCCACTATTCTGGCCGTGGTCTCTGGGTTGACTCTGGCTGCCGCTGCGACCATTGCCCACGATCTTTATGCTCTTACCTTAAAGCGCGGTAATACAACAGAAAAAGAGGAAATGCGGGTGTCAAGATATGCAGTCATCGGCATTGGTATTCTTGGCATACTTTTCGGTATTGCCTTTGAGAAACAAAATGTCGCATTTGTCACGAATATGGCACTGGCTGTAGCTGGCAGCGTTAATGCTCCGATTTTACTGGCAGCGATGTACTGGCGGGGCTTGACCACCCGTGGTGCGATCGCCGGCTGTCTGATCGGCCTGATCAGCTCAGTAGGGCTAATTATTTTAAGTCCTCTGGTCTGGGTCAATGTCCTTGGCCTGGAAGACCCCGTTTTTCCCTATGTTTACCCTACAGTTGTTTCGGCTCCATTGGCTTTCTTCGCGCTCTGGTTCTTTTCAGTCACAGACAGAAGCAAGCGGGCAGATATTGATCGCGCCGGTTATGATGAACAGCTTGTCCGCTCAGAGACTGGTTTGGGTATTGCCGAGGCCAGTGAACACTGAATCAGTTGTCGGCCTAAGTAGAACAGCTATTTTCGGCGGTGTCATCTTGTGTAAGGACACCTCCTTGTTTTCGATTACTATATGATATGAATACTTTCAACCTTAAACTGAGATTACTATGATTTTTTCCTCCAACAAAAATCGTCCTTTTCATCATAGTTATTATCCACTCGAACGCCTTTCTCGTGACGATCAGATCGGAAATTATGAACGCCAGGCGACAAGCGAACCAAGACCAACAATCAAAGCGCACGGACAAAACACATACGCTCAGGCGGTAGATAAATATCACGACATCTTCAAAGCATTCTGCCGTGGTGAATCCGCAGAAGCCAGAGCACCTGTACCCGATGATCTTGATAGAAGAATGATCGATATCAAAGGTGCAGGCTATTTTCTTGATGCTAGCCAGATCGGAATTTGCGAATTGTCAGAGTCTTGCTGGTATGAAGGTGCTCAGAGTGAAAGTCATTCACACGGAATAGTTGTCATGGTGGAATACCCTCGTCTGCCGGAAACGGACAATCTTGCCCATGACTGGTTAAAAGAATCGATTCATGCAACTGCAGAAATGCGTGCCTTTGAAGTAGCCGTCGGTATCGCCAACCATATACGCTACATGGGTTTTAATGCAGTTGCCTATGACGATGAAAATGAACAACTCAATGTAAAGCGACTTACCGTGCTGGCCGGTCTGGGTATTCGCGACGGCGATAAAGTTATCAATCCTTTCCTTGAGAACAATTATGCCGTGGCACTCGTATCAACAGACTATCAGCTCAGTACTGACCGCCCTCTGGCCAGAAGTGAAATTAAGAGCAAAGGCATAGCCTACTGGTTGGGTCTAGGTGGCGCCACTTCCGGGCTGGAACGCTGGCGTCAGTCACGTCGGGCAACTCATCTGAGCAAGTATCCGATGGAACAGGTCAGACGTGTCGACAAACCAACTACAGTAATACTCGAAGATGAAGTGCCAAGGGTGCCGAAACGTGCTGGCTTTTTCGAACGTGCTATTCATGGCGATCTTGGTGGTAAAGCACAAAAAGAACGTACCCGCTTTTCTTTTAAACACCCCTTCGCGGCAGCCATGCTGAAACAGATACGCGGTATGGTGCCACATCAGGACGGTGAACTAGACAGTTCAGGCAACATTGATTTAAGTAACGCCGAGGCGAACACAAAGGCATTAAAGAGTCTGTCTTATGCGCTGGGTTCTGAGATTACGGGAATCTGTGAGGTACCGGAGTATGCCTGGTATTCGCATAAGGAAGACGGCAGCGAAATTGTGCCTTATCACAAGTACGCCGTTGTCTGCCTGATCGATCAAGGGTATGACACGCTTGAAGGTGCTTCAGGCGATGACTTTATCTCAGGTGCTCAATCTATGCGCGCATACATGCGCGGCGCTCTGATCGCCGGTATTATGGCCGACCATCTGCGTAGTCTCGGACAGTCGGCACGACCACAGACCAACGCCGACTCTCATCTTTTGCATATTCCCGTGACCTTGTGGGCAGGACTGGGTGAACTCAGTCGAATCGGTGAACTCGTATTGAATCCTTTCATTGGCCCGCGCTTTAAAACAGTCGTGATGACGACTGATATGCCCTTAATAGCAGATAAGCCTGTCGATTTCGGATTACAGAATTTTTGCTCGAGTTGTCTTAAGTGCGCTCGGGAGTGCCCCTGTGATGCGATTCCTTTCGGCGACAAGGTAATGTTTAACGGCTATGAAATCTGGAAGCCGGATGTCGAGCGTTGCACCCGTTATCGTCTAACCAATCAACGCGGACTGGCCTGTGGCCGCTGCATGAAAACCTGCCCCTTGAATAAAGTGATCAGCTGGGATGGCCCGCTTACCACTCAGATTGCGAGCTGGTGCGGTGTGAATGCCTTTTGGTTGAAACCCCTGCTGGTGCCAATAGCGGTGAAACTCGACGACCTACTTGGGCACGGTGTCCGGAATCCGCAAAAGAAATGGTGGCTGGATCTTGAAATAGTTGACGGCGTCTGTGTTGAACCGAGAAAAGGCGTGAATCAACGCGATCTTGATATCAATCGCAAAATTGACGTGAAGAAACACAAAGTGGCCTATTACCACGCGAACATGATGCCGGCACCGAATACCTCAGGAATGGTACAGCCCGTCACCCGCAAAGAGGGACTCGCGGCCGCAGAACATGTCGAAACACTTGAGCAGGCCTTACAACGACGTGCATCAGGTGGGGCTAAACCGGAACACTACATACCGATAAAACCCTTGCCGCCAGAGCAACTGCAGAACGAAGATGTAGAGCGTTTTAACCCTTACAAAAATTGATCTCGAAAGAATCTGTTTATTATTAGCCAAGCTTGCTGGCAGCAAGCGCATGACTATCGAGTAAACCAGGCACTTTGACAGGATCGGCTCTACCCCAGCCACATTCGGTGGCAATACCGAAGTTTTTCAAAAAGTGGCTGGCTGTATCAATACGTAATTGATCCCCCTTTTCATCATCATGATGAATCAGGCCTAAAAACATTTTTGTCTCTTCTTTTACTTTGCTGTTCTGTAATGGTGCAAAATACGCCTCATCTGTTCTGTTTTTCGGCACGGGTACATGAAGAAAATTCAGTTCGCGTTTGACTTCACTACTTATCCCGTTCATCAATTCGACCAAAATACTCATATCTTCAGGCATCACCAGATGCTCATCATAGGGTGTGCCGTAACAAAGATGAAAACCTAGCTCTACATTTTCAGGAACTGCATTACCTAAACGTCCGAGCATGGCGAAAGTTTGTTGTTTATAGTCATCAGGCCGATGTGGGAAATAATTTTCAAACAGGAGCACTTCCTGGCAAACGTCATATTGAATCGCGAGTTCACCACTAGGTATCGCATTTCTGATGTTTTTAAGAGCCTTAAGTAATGAACGCTCATAGACTCGCAAATAGTCCTCCTGAGACTTATGACTGATATACATATAAGCACTCGCCATCGGCGTCGGCAGGCAAACCTGAAATCGCGTGTGTTCTGCAATAGTCCCGGCGGCCCGCATCTCTTTATAGATTTCATATGACTTCACAGCAGCCTCGTCATAGCCGGTTTCAAATTCCAGTGCTTCAATATCAACACCCTGCTTAATCCTCAACAAAGGCAGTGAACGCAAGAGCTTGCCATCCCACTGACGCAATTGCAGATCCGGCACAGTGTCATCTATTTCCATTGCAGGATGTTCCATTAACATTTCCCGCTGGAAATATATCCAGCGGGAACGTTCTCCTGTTTCTCCATCCGGAATTCTGTCGAGGAAAGGCCCGAGTTTGTCACTCAAGCGACGAAATACTTCTTCGCAACTGTCCATCGCAATGCTACCCACCAGATGAACCCGGCCACTTTTTTCTGAATTTGCAGGCATCGATCTTTTCCCCCGAATAGTGATCCTGTTCAGATTGAGACTAACTCCAGCTTAAATTATCGCCCAAAATCGTTAAGTCTGTCGCAATTTTCTCTGTATTTTGTGAAAACAATGCCGATGTAACAGACTCTAAGTAAAACAATTGCCAACAAGCCATGGAGCTCAAAATGAAAAATATTTTCCAGATATTCTTGTTAATAATGGTTTTTTCCTTTAATTCTCAAGTGTTTGCTGAGGGAAAAGGAAAGGGTGGAGACGAATTTAGAAAAACCGCAGAGTCTTATGAGAAAAAATCAGAAAAATACCGTGCCAAAGGTATGTCTGAGGTAGCCGCTTTATACTCACGTCAGGCGGAAATTAAACGCGAGGCGGCTGCAATGGGTGATGAAGGTCGCTGGGGTGAAATAGACTGGAGCGAGTATCACAAGAACGAAGGCCTGATAAATCAAAAAGTAAAACAGACCAAAACAAACACAAAACCAAAAAGAAAGTCTCTAAAAAGGGCGGCGATGAATTCAGAAAAACCGCAGAGTCGTATGATAATAAATCGCAAATGTATCGCGCCAAAGGCAAGACTGAAGTCGCCAGTCTCTATTCAAGGCAGGCTGATATTAAGCACAATGCGGCAAAACTGGCAGATGAAGGTCTATGGGACGAGATTGACTGGACCGAGTATTACGCAAATGAAGCCCGTATCAACAAGCTAATGAATCACGGCAAAGCTAAACATGCTAAGAAGTAAATCTGCCTGAGTAGACTCCGATATTTGGCCAGTCCATATAATAAGTATTTCGCTACCTGAAACATTAGGCTAAAGTAGCCGCCAATAACTAATAATAACTGGCGGTGGGACAATGAGCAGGCACCACTACGACCACATTCGTAGTAATCCGGGATTTCATAAACTGGTGGCCCGCCAATCCAGATTAAGCTGGTCACTGGCTGCGATGATCATGCTGGTGTATTTCAGTTTTATTCTGGTCATCGCCTTTGCGCCAGACTGGCTCGGCACACCTCTCGGAAGCGGGACCACACTCACATGGGGTCTGCCAATCGGCATCGGTATTATTCTCTTCACTTTTCTTATTACCGGTATTTATGTACACCGGGCCAACACGACTTATGATGCGCTTTTGCGAGATGTTGTCAGCGCCTCAAATGAACACGTAAGCACGCTACAAGTTGATAGCAACACTAAGCATGAGTCCTGAGCATGGCTGATTCTATTAATGTCACAGCTATCCTCATGTTTTTCACTTTTGTTGCCGCGACGCTTGGCATTACCTGGTGGGCAGCAAGGCGAACGAAAACGGCAAAGGATTACTACGCGGCCGGAGGTGGCATAACCGGGTTTCAAAATGGTCTTGCCATAGCGGGCGATTACATGTCAGCGGCATCATTCCTTGGTATCTCTGCACTGGTCTTCAGCTCAGGTTATGACGGTCTGATTTATTCAATTGGCTTCCTCGTCGGCTGGCCGATTATTCTTTTTCTTCTGGCCGAGCGGCTCAGAAATCTTGGTAAATATACTTTTTCAGATGTCGCTTCATATCGGCTACAACAGCGACCTATCCGCCTGATGGCAGCCTGCGGTTCTCTTGCTGTTGTCCTGCTTTATCTCATCGCACAAATGGTAGGCGCAGGGAAACTAATCCAGTTGTTGTTCGGTCTGCCTTATGAATACGCGGTTGTCATGGTCGGCATACTAATGGTTATTTATGTCAGTGTTGGCGGCATGTTAGCCACTACCTGGGTACAGATTATCAAAGCGTGTTTATTACTGGGCGGCGCGACTTTTCTAAGCTTCCTGGTTTTGTATCACCAGAACTTCTCAATAACCGGGCTATTTGATCAGGCTATTGCGGTTCACAGTAAAGGACCTGCAATTATGTCACCCGGAACACTTGTCTCTGATCCGGTTTCGGCGATATCGCTGGGCCTCGCCTTAATGTTCGGTACCGCCGGCCTACCCCATATTCTAATGCGTTTTTTTACTGTGCCTGATGCTAAACAGGCCCGGCGTTCAGTTTTTTACGCCACAGGTTTTATCGGTTATTTTTATATTCTTACTTTTATTATCGGCTTCGGTGCCATTGTTTTTGTCTCAACCACATCGAATTTAAAGACAGTAGCGGTCTCTTGATTGGTGGAAACAATATGGCCGCCATACATCTTTCCAAAGCCATGGGAGGCGATCTCTTTCTTGGCTTTATCTCGGCTGTGGCCTTCGCCACAATTCTCGCGGTTGTCTCGGGTTTAACCCTGGCTGGTGCGACCGCAGTATCTCACGATCTTTATGCTCATTGCCTGAAACATGGCAAGGCTTCAGAACAGGATGAAATCCGGGTATCCCGGTTCGCAACCCTGGCGCTCGGTATCGCTGCTATTGCTCTCGGTATTTTATTCGAAAAGCAAAATATCGCTTTCATGGTAGGACTGGCCTTTGCCATTGCCGCCAGTGCCAATTTTCCCATCCTGTTTTTCTCGATGTTCTGGGAAAAACTCAGTACACGTGGTGCACTGGTTGGCGGATGGGTAGGCCTGCTTTCAGCAGTGACTATGGTGATTCTCGGACCAATTGTCTGGGTTGATATTCTTGGTAACGAAAACGCAATATTCCCTTATAAATACCCTGCCCTGTTCTCGATGAGTGCCGGAATCATTTGCCTGATCGTAGTCTCACTGATGGATAAAAGCCGTGGTGCCAGAGACGAACGCGAAGCGTTCAGCGATCAGTATGTCCGTTCAATGACCGGCATCGGCGCAGAACAAGCCTCGGATCACTAAGTCGTCAAACTGAATTTTAATCACATACTGCAACTGCTTCTATTTCAATCAGAAACTCTGGCAGAGCCAGAAAAGTGACGCCCACCATTGTCGATGCTGGTGAAGGAAGATCACCGAAAAAACCCTGTGTGGCTTCAGCGATAATTTCAAGGTTCTGCGGGTGATTTCCCACAACGTAAATATTGATCTTCGAAATATCTTCAAATTTTCCACCTGCAGCATGGAGGGCCAGACCAACATTCTCGAAAGCACATTTGGCCTGCGCAGCAAGATCACCCTCTCCAACGATGTTTAATTCTTTATCCTGCGATGTTTGCCCGGCGATATGTATCTGGCGACTCCCCTTTTTAATTACGACCTGACTAAAGCCGTAGGGCCTGCTGTTAAACAATGTGTCAGGACAAATATGTTCACTAGTCATTTTGTTGCTCCTGGTTACTAAACTCACGGATTACCGGCATAATAGCGATAGTCGCTAATTCTATGAACTTAGTCCAGACATCATGAGCTATCAATCTGAAGACAAACGAGTAAAGGCCGCCCACCGTTTGCTGGAATTAATTTTTTCCGCTATTCAAGGTCAGGCTTTACTTTGTATGACGACACTTCGTCTGGCCGATCACCTGAAAACACGACCGCAGACCGCACTTGAATTAGCTGATGAAACTGAAAATGACGCAAACGCAATGGCGCGCCTGCTCAGTGTCCTTAAACAATTGCAACTACTTGAAAAAGATGAACAGGCTCGTTTTTCCTGCACCGAGATGGGCAATATGCTGGCTGAAGCAAATTCACCCAGCTTTTTTAACTACGCTAAACTTACCAATAGTGATGTAGTTAGTTCTTTGCTAAGCCACATGCCGGATACTTTGAAAACCGGTCAAAGTGTTTTCAATGAACTATACAACCTTAGTTTTTACGAGGCTCTGCAAAAAAGACCAGAAGACGCAGCTACCTTCAATGGCGCCATGCGTGAAATATCTACTCAGGATAATCCGGAGATACTACAAGCCTATGATTTTTCTGAAACTGGCACCATCATGGATGTTGGCGGTGGTGAAGGTTTATTGCTGGCTGACACGCTTAGTCAATATCCGCATCTACAGGCAAGCCTGCTGGAGCTTGATGACGTAGCACAAGCCGCGAAGTCTACTCTGGCAAGCAGCCCTGTGGCACAGCGTTGTCAAATTATCTCTGGTAATTTCCTCGTAGACATACCCGCCAAAGCCGATATTTATATACTCAAGCGTGTGCTGAGTCACTGCTCGGATGAGGATGCGCTGACATTATTGCGTAATATACGAAAACAAACAGACGATCAGGGCAAACTACTGATTATTGATCCGGAAACGGAATCACTTTACGGGGCTTCGTACAACCTCTTGATGTTGACTGTGGTCGGCGGGAAAGGCGCTCGCAGTCAGGCAGAACTGGATGAACTCTTCAGCCGCAGCGGTTTCCGCTACTGTCGTAAGATTGCTTTGCCGACCGAACTTTGCATCACCGAAGTTGTACCGGTATAAAAGGCCACTTTTCTGCGTAATTAGTCTATAATCGCGCTCTTTTCAATGCGGCACCTGACATGTTACACCTCATTCGCAATGCGCATATTCACAGCCCCAAAGACATTGGTCCTGGCCATATTCTCATTGCCGACGAACGTATCGCTTATATTGGTAGTAAAGAGCCCGAGCTGGACAAAGCTTTGCTGGCAACGGATGTGGATCTGGCTGGTCAACGGCTCGCACCTGGTTTAATTGACGCACATACCCATACCACAGGTGGTGGTGGTGAAGCCGGATTTGCCACGCGGGTACCGGCTGTACCACTTTCAGAGTTTACTAGTGCGGGTGTCACCTCAGTGGTTGGCCTGCTAGGCACCGATGACACAGTTCGCTCCACTTCATCATTGATTGCACAAACTTACGCCTTGCGTGAAGAAGGTCTGAACGCATGGTGTTATACCGGCGGATATCATTATCCTCTGACCACACTGACCGGTTCCGTACGTAGCGATATTATCCATATTGAATGCGTTATCGGTGTTGGTGAACTCGCCATCAGCGATCATCGCTCCAGTCAGCCACAGTTTGATGAGATTATCCGTGTTGCCAGTGATGCCCATGTGGCAGGGTTAATGACTGGCAAGGCCGGCATTGTGCATTTCCATCTGGGTGATGGTGAGCGCGGCCTGTCATTGATAGAGCGAGCTATAAAAGAAACTGAATTACCAGCCCGTATCTTCAACCCGACTCATGTAAACAGACAAAAAGAATTATTTGAAGAAGCATGCGCATTAACTTCGTCGGGTTGCTGCATAGACATTACCGCCTTTCCCCGTGATGACAGCGGATCATCCTGGACTGCCAGCGAAGCCTGGCAGCACTACCGCGAGCGCAATTGCCCGGCTGATAAAATCACCATCAGTTCAGATGGTGGCGGCTGTCTGCCGACTTTTAACAAAGATGGTGAAATTGATGGTCTTGATTTTGCGCGCTCCAAGGCGATGAGTGACTGTCTGCAGGAATTACTTTCACTGGATCATCAACTCGAGGACATATTGCCTGCTATGACTTCTAATCCGGCAAATCTGCTAAAACTTGCTGGCAAAGGCCAAATCACAAAGGGCAGCGATGCTGATTTTTTTGTGCTTGATGATGAAAATAACATCAGCGATGTTATGGTTCGGGGAACATGGCATATTCGTAACAGGGAAATATTGAAACGCGGGCAATTCGAAAGCAATTAAAACTGACCCTGTTTCAATCAGAATTCTAAATACTAACTTTCAAAATCAACAAAATGCCAGCAACACCTGTCAATATAAAGTCACGCGGCTACATCATTCCTATGGGTGGTGAAGTCGAAAAATTTGAATAGCCCATAATTCTTGAACGTTTTTTTGAGCTCTCTGGTGGTCGCGATGCCAACATACTGGTGATTCCGACTGCTTCAGAATTGACTGAAACGGGTCCCGACTATGCAGAACTTTTCAAGTCAATGGGTGCCGAGTCCCGATTCATTCCAGTTGATAAACGGGAAGATTGCTTCGACGAAGAAATTCAACAGGCGATGAACGAAGCCAGTAGTATTTTTATTACAGGTGGTAATCAACTGCGCCTGTCGACCATTCTCGGCGGTACGCCGGTCGCAAAATTAATTCGCAGTCTGAATGCTTCAGGGGTTCACGTTGCGGGCACATCCGCTGGCGCCGCAATTATGTCTGAACATATGATTGCAGGAGGACCTGGTGGGCCAACACCGCGGGAAAATGGTGTCACTATGGCGCCGGGACTCGGCCTTACCAACAGAATAATCATCGATCAACACTTCAGTCAGCGCGACCGCATCGGGCGCCTGATGACGGCGCTATCCTACAACCCTTTTGTCTCAGGCGTAGGAATAGACGAGAATACCGCTGCGTTTATTGATGCCGATGGGGTGCTTGAAGTCCTCGGAGAAGGCGCTGTAACAGTTCTGGATCCTTCCGAGCTCAGTCATTCTTCCATGGCAAATACGCGCGCCGATGAGCCAATAACCCTTATTGGTATGAAAATACATGTGCTTGCCTCAGGCGCGCAGTTTAATATAGAAAGCAGAGAAGCCTTTAGTTTGAAATAGCAGAAGGCCACATTCGTCAATAACAGGTGAGACTATGAAAATCCTTTCGACAAATGTTTATGTTGGCCCTAACCAATATGCGCACTTTCCTGTTATTCGACATCAGGTCGATTTGGGTATTCTGGAACAGTGGCCATCGGTAAAACTGGGAAAAGAGTTCATCGACGGATTGATTGAAGCCCTGCCCGGTCTCGACGAGCATGGTTGTTCCTACAGTGTTGCCGGTGGATTCATTCGACGTCTTCGTGAAGACGAAGGCACCTGGTTCGGTCATATCTGGGAACATGTGATGCTGGAACTGCAGAATCTGGCAGGTTCAAATGTTACCTTTGGGAAAACTCGTTCAAACGGAAACGAGGCCTGTTATGACGTCGTGTTTCAATACAAACAACGAGACGTTGGCCTGGGCGCATCAAGAATTGGGCGTCAGTTGTTATTCAGTTTATTACCGGATCAATTAAAACAAGAACTGGCAAATGAAATAGAAGAAGACTTCGATTTTGCCGAGGAACGTGATGAGTTTATCCGATTTGCCCAACGTAAAGAATTCGGGCCAAGTACCCAGTCACTGATTGACGCGGCTGAGGCACGCAACATCCCCTGGTTGCGTTTGAATGAATACTCACTGGTTCAGTTCGGTCATGGTAAATACCAGCAACGCATTCAGGCAACCATTACCAGTAAGACACCACATATCGCTGTGGAGATATCCTGCGACAAGGAAGACACCAGCAAACTATTACAGGATCTGGGCTTGCCCGTACCCGTACAGACTATTGTTCAGTCAGCTCGTGCTGCGGTACGCGCAGCGCAACGAATTGGTTTTCCGGTTGTGACCAAACCACTGGATGGAAATCATGGTCGCGGGGTCTCTATTAATCTGAAAAGGGATGATGAAGTTGCGGCCGGGTTTGAAACAGCTTTGGCCAGTGCTAAAGGCCGCTCCGTGGCAGTGGAGTCTTATCTTAGTGGTCTTGACCATCGCAT
Organism: Gammaproteobacteria bacterium; assembly: GCA_012103475.1. Taxonomy (GTDB): domain Bacteria; phylum Pseudomonadota; class Gammaproteobacteria; order Eutrophobiales; family Eutrophobiaceae; genus WLWS01. The sequence continues at coordinate 61,193 of WLWS01000005.1, forward strand.
GCTCTCAGTTAATAACAAATTGGTCGCTGTAGCCAAGCGAGAACCCGGACATGTTATCGGTGATGGCAAACAAAGCATTGAAGCTCTCGTCGATATTGTGAATCAGGACCCGCGCCGGGGGATTGGCCACGAAAAAGTTCTGACCCGACTGGAACTGGATCGACAGGCTGAAGAATTGATGGAAAAAGCAGCCTATACAAGCGAAACAGTACTCAAGAAAAACGAAAAGTTTTACCTGCGAGCTACCGCCAATCTTTCAACTGGCGGCACGGCGACAGACGTCACCGACATTGTCCATCCAGACAACAGAGATATGGCGGAACGTGCTATCAAGGCAGTTGGGCTGGATATCGGTGGCGTTGATTTTTTGACCGATGACATTTCCCGCTCCTACAAAGAGATTGGCGGCGGTATTGTTGAAGTCAATGCCGCACCGGGTTTTCGTATGCATGTTGCCCCATCAGAAGGCGAACCCAGAGATGTCGCTGGTGCTGTCATGGATATGTTGTTCCCGGCTGATACGCCCAGTCGAATCCCCATCGCAGCAATCACCGGCACCAATGGCAAAACCACGACCGCAAGAATGCTATCGCATGTTCTTAAAGCCAGCGGTCACATTGTCGGCAGCACTTCTACTGATGGCGTTTACATTGACGGACATTTAAGCGTTAAAGGTGACATGACCGGTCCCAAGGCAGCCAGTATTGTTTTGCGCGACCCCGGAGTCGATTGCGCTGTACTTGAAACTGCACGAGGAGGCATTCTGCGGGCAGGTCTGGGATACGACACCTGTGATGTCGCCGCCTGTCTGAACATCAGTGCGGATCATCTCGGCCTGAAGGGTATTGATACAACCGAGCAGCTGGCAGAAATAAAACGAGTGGTGGTTGAAATAGCAGAGGATACGGTAGTACTCAATGCCGATGATGAACATTGCCTGGCCATGGCCGATTACACTAAGGCGAAGACACTCTGTTATGTGACTATTAATCCTGCTCACCCTCTGGTACGCGAACATACCCGGGGTGGCGGTCGCGCAGTCGTGCTCGAACAGGGTATGAATGGAGACATGATCACTATCTATGACAACGGTACCCATATCCCGCTGCTATGGACTCATCTGATTCCAGCTACACTCGAAGGAAAGGCGATACATAATGTTCAGAACGCCATGTTTGCTGCCGGTATGGCTTACAGCATGAACAAGTCGCTAGAAGACATCCGCCATGGTTTACGTACTTTCTCTACCAACTTTTTCCAGTCACCAGGTCGTATGAATATTTTCGACGAGTATGCCTTTAAAGTCATCCTCGATTACGCGCATAACCCGGCAGCCGTGAGTACCATGTGTCAGACCATCGATCGTTTTGACGCGAGTGGTCGTAAAATTCTGGTTATATCGGCACCCGGAGATCGTCGCAACGAAGATATACTTGAGATGGCCAGACTTGCCGCCGGGCATTTCGATTTCTATATCTGTAAAGCGGACGACAATCGTCGAGGCCGTGATGAGAAAGAGATTCCTCTGCTTCTCAGCAAAGGTCTGATGGAAAACGGTGTAAGCGATAGTCAGATTGAAATTTGTGAAGACGAAGTGGCTGCCATCGATAAAGCATTGAAGATGGCACAAAGCGGAGACCTCTTATTAATACTCGGAGATGAGATTACCCGCTGCTGGAAACAGATTATCCATTTTGACTCTGAAAATACCGAGGCAGCCTGCCAGGTAAACGAGACCGCTGAGAAAGGTTACGTCAATCCCGATCCGGAAGCCTTCAGCCTCACCGAAGGTCAGACATTGATTCGAGATGAGCGGGGTGTGCGGCTGGCCAGGACGGAACAGCAGGACGACTAATGACTCGCGTCTGTATTGAAAACAGCCGCCGTCTCACCGGCGCTAATTTGTTTTCGATGCAAACCGGAGCCGTTCTCGATTTGCTGGCTGAAGATGCGACACTTACAAATTTCAAAACTGCCTGGGAGAATCAGGCATCCAAACTATTGTCAGCAATCGGCTGGTCACAGGAAAATACTTTTCATCGTTTATATGAAGGCGGTATCAGCCTTGGTCTGACAGCTCCCATCGACTGCCTTTACAGCGCGGCAGAACTTGCTGAAGCCGCCGTTTTACTTGCTGGCAAAGAACTCGGGGTCGAAAATATAACAGGCATCGAGCTTGAATCAGCCACCGGGTTTGATTCGCTCGCGCAATATCTTCAAGAGCTTATTGTCGATGAACAAAACCCCGCTTTATTGAAACTCGCGGCCGCGGCCGAATCCAACAATGTCCTGTTTCTTTTTGATGATGATCTGGTTTCTCTTGGTAGCGGTCCGACTTGTCAGAAATGGAAAGTAGACGAACTACCGGCAGTGAAGGATCTTGTCTGGTCTTCCTACAAGACGATTCCTCTGGCATTGATTACAGGAACCAATGGCAAATCGACATCAGTCAGACTCGCTTCTGCCATTGCTGAAGCAGCTTCGATGCAGGTCGGTAGTACTTCGACGGATTATATAAAAGTTGGCAATAACATTATCGACAAGGGCGATTACTCCGGTCCGGGAGGAGCCCGAACTCTACTAAGAGACAAACGTGTCGAAATTGCTTTTCTCGAGCTCGCTCGCGGTGGTTTGTTACGCAGGGGGCTTGGTGTACCCGAGGCAGACACAGCACTCATTACTAACGTTGCGGCCGATCATCTTGGTGATTACGGTATCAATAGTGTCGCCGAGCTCAGACAGGCAAAGTTTATAGTGCAAAAAGCACTCAAACCAACAAGTCCGCTGGTTTTGAACGCCGATGATGAAGGAGTCGTAGAGTTCGCGAGTAATTTAAAGCAAAACATCATCTGGTTCGCTGAAAACTTTAACAATCAGACTCTGGTAAATCACCTTAATGATAAGGGAGAAGCGATCAGTGTCCTTGAAGACGATATTGTTCATTTCAAGGCTGAGAAGCGCACTCGAATCGTTAATATCAAAGATATTCCGCTGACTCTGGGTGGACATGCCAGACACAATGTTCAGAATGTACTTGGCGTTTGTGGTATTTGTTGCGCTCTGGGAATTGGTTATGAAGCGATCCGACAAGGCTTACTTGGTTTTAGGAGTGATGCAACTCAGAACCCGGGACGAGGGAATTTTTACGAAGCGCGGGGCGTGAAAGTTCTTGTCGATTTTGCCCATAACGAACACGGCATGCAGGCATTGGCAAGTACCGCATCCAGTATTACGTCAAAAAGACGTTTGATATTGATGGGTCAGGCTGGTGACAGGAGTGATGAGTCTATCATTGACATGGTCAATGCAGCGATGCAGGCGCAACCGGATCATCTGATTGCCAGTGAGACGCCTGGATACGAACGTGGCAGAGAAGCTCACGAAACTGCAGATGTGATTGCGGCGACTGCGCTGGCCAGGGGCTTATCAAAAGACTGCATAACAAGAAGCAATAATCCCACTGAAGGAATTAAAAAGGCATTGGACTGGGCACAAGCAGGGGATTTGCTCTTGCTTTTCGTACTCACGAATCGAGATGAGTCTATTCGTGTTGTAGAAGACTACGTGAAAAGTGCTACTGACTGAGTCATTCGGTACTGTCGAACTAAAAATAGTTAAGCCATCATAACTGTAGCCAGCGCCAGTAACAGACCAATACTTAATACATCGGTAGCGGTAGTCAAAAATATTGTCGATGCAGTTACCGGATCGGCACCGAACCTTTCCAGCGTCAGAGGTACCAGTACACCAATAATACCGCTGGCAATACAGGCACCAACCATTGATATTGTGACAACTAAAGCGAGAGTCATGGGCGCGGTAGCATCCATAATGTTTGCATAGAAAAACATCATTGCGCCAGCTGACAGACCTACTAAGAGCCCGTTACTCAGACCAAGCATCGCTTCTTTGGCAATCAGCTTTTTTCCCATTCCCGGCTTAAGTTCTTTCAGGGTCATGCTGCGCAAAGTGACTGCCAATGCCTGACAACCGGTATTACCAGACTGACCTGCGGAACAGGTAGAAAGGCAGCCAATACCACAACTCTGGCAATAGTATCTTCAAACACGCCGACTACTGCCCCAGCCAGAAGCGCGGTAAGCAGGTTTAATTGCAACCATGGGTGACGATAACGCAGGCAGGTCATCCACGGAGTCGTTGTCTGCTCGATTTTTTCAACACCCATCATGTTTGCGGGTAAGGCAGTAAGCTGAATATTACGTTTCTCAAACAGGGCATAGCCATGTACAAAGCCAATCAGGGTTTTGTTCTCATCACAAACAGGGTACATAGGATAATGCCGCAACAGCACTGCACTCATTGCATTTTCAATTGAGGTCTCACCGGTAAAATAAAACGGTTCGTTTACCATGATATCAGCGAGGGAATCTTCTGGATCGGCCAGCAATAAATCACGCATGACGATCACCCCTTCCAGCTTCATGCCTTCACCAACTGCAAAGGCGTAAATAATATTTCTTTTTTGAGCGACCACCCTTAGTTTTTCTACCACTTCACTAACTTTGCTGTCTGAGGCGAAAGTTGGTGGTAATGGTTCCATCAGACGTCCGACACTATCCTCATCGTATTTCAGATTCAATGATCACTGATCGCCGATAGTTGCATCCAGACTACTGTAGAGTGTCTCCGCTCTTTCTGTAGCCATGTGTGAAAGCAATCTGACCGCCAGCTCATATTCGAGTTGCTGCAAAACAGCAGCAACGGTTGCATCGTTTTCCCTGTCCAACAATACTACTGCATCGAGGGGTGCCCGGCGTCTGACGGAATGAACCAGTTGTCTGATTCTATTCTCGTCTACCGCATTGTTTGTATTCGCGTCACTCACGAGGCCTGTTCTCCATCGGTAAAATTCAAATGGACCCGGGCACAGACTAATTCAGCCAAGATAATGAGCTAACCTGATGTCCCAGTTTATCCACAAGGTCATAATAACCTATTCATGCTCAGCAAGCAGAAGGATTAAAAAGGGAGCTTAAGTTTAGTAAGCGAGTAGCAGTTACCAGTCTCGTTTGCTTGCGAAAAGCCTCGCTCTGGCTTAATTAATTTGACTCATGACGGGTTTACCAGGAAATACTTCTTTTCGTGATTCGGCATTTCTGACAACAAATACACCATTAACCAGGACGTGCTTAACACCGATCGAGTATTGCATGGGCTTCGTATAACTGGCCTTATCCACTATCTCAGCCGCATCGAAGACAGTGATGTCTGCATCAGCACCTACTGCAATTCGGCCTTTCCGTTTCATAGCAGGTACAAATTTTTCCAGTCTCTGCGCTGGCAGTATGGTCATTTTTGCGAGTGCCTCTTTCAGACTGAGTAGACCTCTCTCTCTTACATAGCGACCCAAAACTCTTGAAAAGGTCCCGGCACCTCTCGGATGCCCGGCATTGTTTTCCCAATCTCCTCCATCCGATGCAATCATTACGTTCCTGCCGGATACCGCAAGGTCCACAACTGAATCCGGCATAAAATAAGCAATGACTGAGCCCTGCGGATTCTCCTTACGATATTTTTCGAAGGTCTGCTTAGAAAGCCTTTCTCCACTCAGAGTCCATTGAAGATCGGAATAATCCATTCCAATATTCTCTCGCCATTTTCCTGAAAAAATCGCTGCACCTATGAAGGTATGAGCGGCGGTATAGGGATAGACCTCGGTGCTGATGTCAATACCTCTGCTACGCGCTCCCATTATCATTTCCAGCATAGTCGGAACCTGCACACCTCCCAGACTGCCAATATGACAGATATGTGTGGCAGCACCGGTTGTTACCGAATTCGCAATCAATTCCTGTAAGGCGCTGATACTGTCAGGCTCTTTAACTGAGGTGACGCGAGCATGAACAAAAACCGGAATGTAGTGTAAGGCCGCTAACTGATAGACACTGTAAATTTCACTGCGCCTTGCGCCAGGTAAATAGGCAAGCCCGATACCAACACCAAGGCCGCCTTCTGCAAGTCCCTCATCAATTAGTTGAATTACGTCTTGTAAGGTCTCGGGCGATAGCTCCTGAGTGCTATAGCCGGGTGCCAGAGCCTGCTTATAACTCATCAATTGCTTATTCTCAGGCTCAGCACCCAGAGCCTTTGCTCTGACTATAGAATGACTTACCGTAGCACCATAATTAAGTAAGGCATTGTCTTCTCGTGATGCATACCAGGCCTTAAGCGGATACACCCCCATCTCCATTTCCAGAGCTGTGGTGACACCGTCCCGGGCCTGATATTCGTTTGCCAGATTGTTTTGTCCGTGAGCATGCAAATCAATAAAACCCGGTGCCACGATCAAACCTGTGGCGTCCAGTATTTCCTTTCCACTCAATAAGTTTTTGCTGATTGCAGAGATTTTTCCAGCTCGCAAACCAACATTCCTGATCGCATCAAGCCCGCTTAAAGGATCAATTACCCGACCGCCTTGAATAACCAGATCAAAATCAGCAGCCTGAAGTGGTGAAAATAAAAGAATGCTATTGAAAGAACAAACCAGAACTATTGAGGATACTAGTTTTCTTAACATGTCAGTCATCTACACCGGATAGAATAAATTCAGGCAGACCAGACTTCCCGCATTAGTCGAAAAAAATTAGCTCCCAGTATTTTTTCAATAACGCGGCTTGAATGCCCTCGCCTGCCTAACATGTCTGCCAGCTTCTGGAATTGTTCTGGTCCGGACAAATCTGGAATCAAGGGTACCACCTTGCTCGACTCGCCTTTCGCACTGACTCCGGCCTGACGTCTTTGTTGAATTTCACCCGCTATTGCCTGACGATATGCCTGCATATCATCAATGGCTGTGGCATCACCATCCGTACCAATACCAACATGATCTTCGCCACATATTTTCAGCGCATGTTCAAGATGTCTGACTACGTCCGCAGCGCGGGCCTGACCATCTGCCTTTAAAAAAGGCATGAAATAAATACCGACCACGCCACCTCTGTCGGCTACCATCTTCATCTCTTTGTCTGTCTTATTGCGGGGAATATCGTTTAATGCACGGCAACCGGTGTGGGAAATGCATATCGGAGATTTCGAGGCCACGATTGCGTCAAGGCAGGTGTTTTCTCCACTATGACTCAGGTCCACAAGTACGTGGTTTTCATTAAGCGCCGCAACCGCATCTTTACCCAACTCACTCAAGCCCCGGTTTTCCGGAACACCACTACCATCACCTAACTGGTTAGCATCGTTATAAGTCAATTGAATAATTCTGACACCCAGGCGGGAGAATGTCTCGACTCGCTCAGGTTTGTTGTCAAGGCATCTGGCGTTTTGAAAGCCAAATATAATTCCAATTTTGCTTTCTTTTTGCGCCCGCACTATGTCCTCAGCGGTCCAGACTTTCAGCAGATCTTTCGAATTGTTTTGAATCAGGGAATTCCATTCGGCAATATCATCAACGGTATCTTCGTAAGGATCACCCGCGCCGGCAACGTAACCAAGTGTGGCATTCACTGCCGTAGTTCCCGATGCATGTGCGTCCCTGATGGCCCGGGCATCAATACTGCGCATGCGGCGAATGGCTGATGAACTCATGCTTTCACTTTTGGCAGCCTGCGTACGTACCCAGAGATTCTGATTGGAAATACCGCCCAGTCCGTTAATCACCATCATGCTCTCGATAGAGACTGCTGAGGTAGATGCTGCGCTGAGCGCAGGCAGGTAAGGCAATGTTGTCATTAATGAAGATAATTGTAGAAAATGACGTCTTGTCAGTGGCTGGCCTGTTTTCATTTGCTCATTCCTGATGTGAGTCAACTATCTACGGCGTTTTACTGAATGCGCAGTTTACTGCGATCCACCACTTGCCCATTCTTAATCACTGTATTGATATGTTTGGCGTTATTTATATCGAGCAGAGGATCGGAATCCAGTATCACCATGTCTGCCAGCTTTCCTGCGCTAATCGACCCCAGTTCACGGTCTTTACCGAGAAACTTCGCGCCATGCAGCGTGGCAATTCGAATAACATCAGCTATGGGAATCCCCGCTTTGACCAGCAACTCCATTTCCCGGTGCACTGCAGGGCCACTACTTTTATCTGTTCCAAGAGCCAGAATGCCACCCGCCTCGTTTATCTTTCTGATATTTTCCTGAGCAATGGGTGTCATAAGTTTCATCCACCAGGTCCAGGTTGCGTCCTTGTATTTATCCCGCTGCTCAGTTTTGAGTTGGGATATTTCTTCTTTTGTGAACGTCGCCTGATAAAGCGCCTGCTCAAGAAATTCAGGATGTTCAACAAGGCGACTATAGTTCTCGCCAATAGTGAGAGTTGTCGCCATTGGGGTCTGCTTGATGGCCATGAAAGGCGCGAACTTATCACTAATCGGTCCGGTAATTACCGGATGAGAAAGCGAATCTACTCCTGCATAAATCGCCTGCATGGCCCGTAATTCACTCGCTGCATGCGCCGTTGTTCTAACACCTTCGTAGTTCGTATACCTGATAATTTCCTCCATCAAAGACAAGGGCAATAATGGAATCAGGGGTCTGGCTCCCCAGCCTCTCTCTTCCAGAGTCAGCTTTACCATATCGGGTTTCCAGGACAGATGCTTATCAAGTGCAGGAATCGCTGATGGCCATTCGTTCAATAAGGTTGCCCCGGCACCGCTGCCGTGACTGCCCGGATAAGTGACGATACCACCTGCAGCAAAAATTCGCGGGCTACTGATTTCACCTGCACGTTCCTGCTCACGTAGCTCGAATATATACTCGGGAACATTGCCGGAGTCATAAACTGAAGTCACACCACTGTATAGGTATCCCTGCAGAGCTCGTATTCCTTTAGCCCGATCAAGAGCGACCTTGCGAATACCTTCCTTGCTGACTTTGGTGCTACCGACCAGATGAATGTGAATATCCATCAGACCGGGTATGAGGTATTTTCCTTTTCCCTTGATGATTCTGGCCCCGCGCCGTTCTGACTTGCTGAAGTCTGAACCCTGAACCTTTTTAATCATTTCTCCTTCGATAAGGATATTCATGTTACTCATGGCTGCGCGGCCGGTACCATCGATCAGCGTGATGTCCTTGATAATCAAGTTGCCCTGTGCTGCCAGACAGGAGAAGTTGGAAAACAGAACAGAAAATACGAACAGATTTTTAACACATTTATTCAACATGAAACTTTCCTCTTTTATTGTTCTTGAATACAACACCGTCTCGCATCACAAAGTCGACATCGAGAACGGCCTCGATATTATCAAGCGGATTATTGGGCATCGCTACGATATCTGCCGCTTTGCCCGGTTCGATTGAACCGGTAATCTTGTCTATTCCGCCAGCAATAGCGGCATTGATTGTCCCCGCTGCCAGAGATTCAGATTCGGACATCCCAATATTGACGTATTCGACAAACTCGTTGGCGTTTTCCCCATGCGGTGAGACTCCGGAATCTGTGCCAAGGGCTATGTTGACACCCATCTTATAGGCAAGAGCACCCATTTCTTTGGGCTGGCGTCCTAGTTTAAGCAGTTTCTCCAAAATTGCTGGTGGCATATGCCCAAAGGGTCCCTTTTTCATTTTCTCCGGCGTATCACCCACTGCGGTAATGGGATAGATGGTGGGTATCATCCAGGCTCCGGTTTTTACGAACAGCTTCATGGTACCTTTATCCGCCCACATGGCGTGTTCTATGGAATCGAAACCAGCACGAAGCGCGGCTTCTATCCCCTCTTTGGCGTGTGCGTGAGCGGTAACTTTGCGGCCAAGCGAGTGTGCCGTCTCGACAATTGCCCTGAGCTCCTCATCAGTGAGTTGTTGACCCGTACCTGCTGCGGTCTCACTTAATACACCACCTGTCGCCGTGACTTTAATGACATCTGCGCCTCTTTTCACCTGACGTCGAACCGCAGCCCGGCAGGAGTCCGGACCATCACAGGTTCCCGTGGTCGGTATCACATCCAGCACATCTTCGCGAAAACCGTGCACATCGCCATGCCCACCCGTTGCTGTTATGGAGTTCCCGGCTGCCAGTATTCTTGGGCCCGGTACTTTGCCGGCCTTAATCGCATCACGTAAGGCGAATATTGAATCGCCGGGCGAACCGAGATCACGAAGAGTCGTGAATCCGACCTTGAGTGTCCGATGTGCATACATCGCACCGGATAGCGCGTTATCCGCATCATCCATAGTGACCTTTTCCAGCTTCGAGCCACGGCCGTATTCTTTAACGATATGAACATGCAGATCGATAAAGCCCGGCATAACAAACTGCTCACTTAAATCAATAATAGTCTCTTTACCATCGTCACCATCAACATCCGACCTGGACAGAAATCCCCTGTGAATTTCTACTATCTTGCCCTGGCGAACGATAACAGTTTGATTTTTTGTAGCGGACTTTCCCGGAATGGCCAGTAAGGTACCGGCGTGAATGATTCGGGTCATGTCATCAATCGCGTATGGATTCGCTTGTCTCGCATGCGCCGTATTTCCAAATAAAGTAACAACAAATACACACGGGTACGCAATTGAAAAAAACCTCTTCGCTCTTTTGCCAATATAATTCTGAATCATATTGTCTTCCTATTTTTTTAAATCGCTGAAAACTGTCGTTGCTTTTTCAAGTATCGGAGATTTCCAGTCTGGAAAACGACTCGTAAAAATATCATCACGACCATAGTACTTCTGCAGCAATATACCTTTTGCAGAGCCACCTTCCCAGACATTGTATTTACTATCGCTGTACTTGCTGAAAAATTCACCAAGCTTTTTATCCAGTGTGGTTCTGATTTCAGCGTAGGCTGGCTCATCGATCAAATTCCTTTTCTCTCCCGGATCATTTTCCATATCGTAGAGAGTATTGGGTTCTTCATCATCCAGACGTTTCATGTACTTCCATTTGCTGGTGCGAATCACGCGCACTGTGACAAATTCAAAAAACGCCGCATCACTCCAGTCATCAACAGGTTCTCCTTTGAGAATTTTCTTGAAACTCTTGCCGGGACTATTAGCAATTTTTTTATCATTCATACCTACGTAATCCAGCAAGGTCGGAAAAATATCGAACTGATTGATTATCCTGTCACTTTTTTGTGCGTCGGGAATTGACCCCGGATGACTGACAATTAAAGGAACCTGCATGTTCATGTTCTGCGCTGTGAAAGGAAAAGACCATGAAGTGTTGCCAAATAAGCCGTTGTGTCCGTAAGTGGCACCCTGATCCGAGGTGTAAATCACCAGGGTGTTTTCATCCAGGCCCAAATCCGCAAGAGTTTTTACAATAGTACCTACACCGTCATCGACCATAGCTGTCTCTGACGCAGCATTGATCATAGCTGTTTTATTGTTCAGTGCTTCTATTGCAGTCCATGCCGTTGTGCCTTCCTTGACCATCAGATTTGACGGACCCTGGCCGCCCTGTGCCCAGTTTTTCAGGTAGGGATGGACGCTTTCCTGTGGCATGGGTGGGGTATTCTCAGTGTAATAAGCGGCGTGCCGGTTACGAGGTTTCATTGTCACCGTCGGAGGTAAATTATAGGGGCCGTTATAAGCCAGATACAAAAAGAAAGGTTTATCTTTTTTCTGTTGCTTCAGATACTCAACGGCTTTTTTGGTCCAGAAATCCGTCAGGTGCTCAGAGACTGTGTATGTTTTGCCATTATCAATCACTGTCTGATCATAAAAAGTGGTGGTATGCCCGGAAGGAAAAGTCACCCAGTGTTGAAAGCCTATTTGTGGTTTCTGCGGCATACCAAGATGATATTTGCCTACCAGGGCAGTCTGATAACCTGCGTCAGAAAGCGTTTGCGGCAGAGAGCGGAATTCTTCTATTCCCGACCAACCCGGAACATCAATGTCTGAAGGCAAGGCCACATGAATGCCGGTTTGCGAGGGCATCAGACCGGTCATCAAAGTTGCCCGCGTTGGAGAACACACGCCATTCACGGAAAAAGCCTGATTAAACTGAATACCGCGTGTCGCAAGCCGATCAATATTAGGCGTCTTAATTACCGGGTTCCCGTAACTACCAATGAGTGTCTGACTTTGATTGTCAGAGACGATTAAAACAATATTCGGTCTGGGTTTTTCAGCCAATGCAGATAACGAAATTAGCGTGAAAAAAAATGTCACCAGAAGAGTTAATTTGAAACGATTTGGCATACTTACCCTACTCCTCTTTTAAGTTAATAACCTGACCCGCTTTCATAACGAACATTACGTCTCTGACTACACTGATATCTTCTAAGGGATTGCCTCTAAAGGCGATGACATCAGCGTTCATCTCAGGTTTTAAGCTACCAATTTGATCTGCCAGACCCAGATGCTTTGCAGTATTAACAGTCGCTATCTTCAGTGCTTCTGATTCACTAATGCCTATTTTCACAAACCATTCTATCTCACGTGCATTACTTCCATGAGGTATAACTCCAGCGTCTGAACCTAAAGCTAAATTTACACCTGCCTTCCAGGCTTTCATAACATTTGCAGGCTGTTCTTCCAGATATAACTTTAATCTGGGCGCGGCATGCGCCGGGACTTTATGAATCAAATCACTAATCATATCCTGTACATCGAGAGTCGGAAGAAGATATGCACCGCTTTTCCTGAACAGACGAATGGACTCTTTATCGAGAAAGGAACCATGTTCAATTGAATCAACTCCTGCCTTCAGTGCAGCATTAATACCTGCAGTAGCATGAGCATGGGCCGTCACTTTCAACTCAAGGCTGTGTGCAGTTTCTACAATGCCTCTGAATTCGTCCTCCATAAAAGAAGGCTGATGATGTTTGCCGCCAGTTTTTTCATTTCCACCGCCAGTCGCATGTAGTTTAATCAAATCAGAGCCCTGCCGAAATTGTCGGCGAACTGCTCGTCGACATTCAGCTTCACCATCACACAAGCCTGAGGAGCCAAGTTTTTCGAGGATATGATCGGGTGCATCGCGCCTGTCTCCATGACCACCTGTACGGGAAATAGATGAGCCTGCTGCCAGTATCCTTGGTCCTGCTATCTCGCCCGCCCGAATAGCATTGCGCAATACAAATACTGGCCAGGAATAGGCTCCCGCATCAAGATCGGCAACAGTGGTGAAACCGGCCTCAAGCGTTGCTTTGGCATTGACAATACCAGTAATCAGCTGATCTTCTCCGGTAATAGAAGGATCTCTGAATGCACCACCGTATCGAAACATCAAATGTACATGCGCGTCTATCAAACCCGGTAGGACAAAGCTGTTTTTTAAATCAACTATGCTGGTATCAGTAGTATTCAGGTCAAGTTGTCTGGCAGTCAGATAACCATCATAAATTTTACTTACTTTGTCATTAATGACGACAAGTGTTTGTTCAGATTTAGGTGCTTCCCCCGGTATGTCCAACAATGTACCTGCATGCAGGATCACTGTATTTTCGGCAAAAGCAGTCTGAGAGGTGAACAGAAAAATAAGAAGAAGGAAAAGCTTACTACAAGAAGGGAGACCAAACATAAAATTACCTGCCTTTTATCAAGATGGGATCATAATAGCTTCTTCCATGAAGGTCTTGTACAAATAAAACCGGGTACAGCCATATCCTGATTCGCTGTACCCGGTCTGGAATGACTAAAACCGAATTTCAGTTTTGTTAAAACAAATCAAAACTCCTTATCAAAGACAATGCCGAATGTGCGTGGTCGTTCAATGAAATTCAAACCAGGATCGATACGGAAGGTACCGTCTTCAAAAATATGCGAAGATCCCCTTTCGTCGAAAACATTATCAAGGAATAAAGACGCACTCCAGTCATCGGCTTCGACTCCTATACGCATGTCAACGATGGCGTAATCCCCTTGTTTGTTATAGGAGACATTAGGCACGGTCGTTGGCGCGAATGTGTTGATATCTAACAATACCGGGTTAAAATCAGCCGCACTTTCACCAGTGTAATTAAGGTTGAGGTAGACAAAGCCGCGTAGACCACCCATCCATGCGAGTTGATGGCCATATTCCGCTGAAGCATTAAAGGTCCAGTCAGCTACATCTGGTATTGAATCACCATCCAGGCCGGAACGGGAATAAGTAACGCCACCTGTGCGCTGTCTGTTGGGCGGTGCGTTGGCGGTTAGTTGTGCATCAACGTAGCTTAAGGCCGCTGTTACCCGGAAGTCATCAGCAAGGTCAAAAACACTTTCCAGTTCAAAACCGGTCGCCTCAGCACTATCCGCATTTAGCAAAAAACCAAACAAGCCTGTCGCTGATCTACCACCCAGAACTATATCTTCCCAGTCAATATAATAGACAGCAGCATTTAGAGTCAGGCGACGATCCAGCCATTGCGAACGAATTCCTATTTCATAGCTATCCAGACTGTCAGATTTGAACGCTTCTGGAACACCGGCATTACCCGGATCAGTCAAGGCAATGGAAGACGTGTTCTGATTCGCACCACCTGGACGGAAGCCCTGTGAAAATGAAGCATAAACCAGCATATCATCGCTGACATCGTATCCAATATGAGCTTTGAAAATTGCTCCGTCATCTGAGCCACGAGTCACGTTTCTCTGAAATGGAAGATTCCTGCCTGGTGTACCTGATGGCAGTCCAATCCCGGGAATATTCACTTTATTTACCACTTCACTGCCACTTTCTACATCGTAGTACCTGACACCGGCTGTCAGGGCCAGTCTATCATTTACATGCCAGGTAGCCTCCCCATAAACCGCCTTTTGTAACAATGAAGAATTCACCGTGCGTCGGAATAAAAATACTGTATCGTCCGCAACATTGCCGTCAGCACCCGGATACTGAACCCGACTGTCTACATACGCGTTACGATCGGAGTAAAAGAGACCGACAGTCCAGTCGACGACATTGTCACCTGAGGATGAAAGGCGAAATTCGTGACTAACGGCTTGCAATGGCTCAGGTTGCGTCGAAAGCACAGGCGGAAAGGGGATGCCAGTAAAACCATTATGGAAACGATACACCGCATTTCGATCAAACCAGGAACCGGAATACATCGCTTCCGCCCAGTCTAGTGAGTATTCCACTTTGAAGTTGTACAAAACCTGCTCGTCATTGTAGGGCTCATTCGAGAGGACATCTGTTTGTGGATTGTCCTTATCTATACTTGGATTATAGTGAAAACCACCACCAACATTCTGATCTTGATAATAGACCGAACCGGTTAGTGTCAGACGATCAGTCGGTGTCCAACGTAAAATGGCACGACCACCTTCGGTGTCAACATCATTAATATCCTTTTTACCCACAGCGACATTGTCAATAAAGCCAGGATCGTCTCGCTTGAAAGCAACTACGCGTAAGGCAAGTTGATCCTTAATTATTGGCAGGTTAACCATACCATTGAACTGATAACCTTCATCACCATAGCGGACAGAAGAGCCTTCAACACTTATTTTGCCTTCAAATTCTTCAGCATTCGGTTTATTGGTAATAAATCGCAGGGTGCCGCCCATGGAACCACCACCGTATAGTGTACCCTGTGGACCTTTCAATACTTCCACTCGTTGTAAATCAAAGGGTTTTAATTCAGGAGAGCGTATACCGGCATCATTAGTTGTACCCGGTGCACCTATTACAAGGGCATCATCAAAATACACACCGACCTGTGGTTCGCCGGGACTGGCAATACCTCGAATAATCGGGCGTGATGAACCCGGGCCATTATCTCTAATAGTTAAACCTGGCACTGAGCCGACGAAGTCGGCGAAATCATCTGCACCGATTCTTTCCAGTTTTTGACTGGTCAGGGCAGAAATAGCGATAGGCGTATCCTGTAGCGTGCTGTCGCGCTTTAGAGCCGTTACGACAATTTCCTCAATTGGATTAGCTGCAAAAGAAGTGTTCCAGATAAGCAAGAACACAAGTCCTGCTATACCCAGCGTTAATTTGCCAAAACTTCTACCTTCACAATGCTGTGACATAACATCTCCTCCATGTACTTATATTTAGAAATATAGCGAATACCGCTTTGACGCCCTTAACTGACATTTTAGTCGAATCTGGACTCAAAATACCATCAGCTAAGACTCTTAGCGGAAATAGGTAATAGGGTTGGCGTTCTAAGAGTGTAATACCACCTGTTTATATCAATAACCATGCCCTGAAGAGCAAGCGTATGGCAAATACCGTCATTATCACTTTAAATACTATTCTGAATTGCTTTTCCGAAATTTTGTGTAACAAAGCCTTACCCAGTTTGGCCGCCGGAAACGCTACCAGAATAGACAACAATATCACCGCTAAATAGCTCGTGTAATCAAAACCGAATAATATGTAGCCACTAATCTTAAACATATTCATACACATCAGTCCTGCTGCGAGCGTTGCTGTGATTTGCAATTTGTTCAGTTTAGTCCGCACCATTACCGGCTGAAACAAACCACCGAAAGAAAACAACGCGGATAGAAATGAATGAATGAGTCCAATCAGGAAGAATGGATGTGGTATCTCTCTTTTAAATTTGAAATCTGGTAGCCAGACGGCAAGTAGCATTAGCACGGCGACTGAAGCCGCGATAAAGTACTCCGGCAAATCAACATACAAAAAAGTACCCGATAAAGCGCCAATCAAAGCACCTATAGTAAACGGAATCACAATAGGCCAGTGTATGTCTTTTCTGAAATACCAGGTTCGGGAAAGCGACATGCCTACCATCATCGTCGCGTGCACCGGCACCATCGCTGATATAGGTAAAACCGAACTAATAATAGCAATCATTACGAAACCACCACCAATTCCAAATGCAGAACTGATTGCCGTAGCGAGGAAACTGCCAAAAATAATTGCCCAGGCGAGCGGATCGATCAGATCCATGAAATTTAACTCAATTGTGGTGGCTAAATGGTGACGACGTTAATTCTGTTTTTGCCGAATATACTGATGAATATTGTTTTCCTTGAAACTCAAATTTTCATGCAGCTCAACTAATTCAAAAGACAGTCCCAAAGGTCGTTTTTCAAACAAAGGGTTGAAATAAGATTTCAGAGCCTCAAATAACTTTTCTCCGACCTCTTTTCGCGTACTCTCATCTCTACCATGACCGATTTTCAGTGTCATATGTACAAAGGCATTTTCTGGGTCGCCATCGGCAATAAGATATTTGTCACATCTGACTGCTCTAAAACGAATACCACCCAGAGGAAACGCGCCGGTTTCCAAAGCTGCATCCTGCAGCGAACTCATCAGTTTCTGCATCTTGATCTCGTCATCAAGATTAGAACTATATTCGATAATGAAATGTGGCATCAGCCTCTCCTTAAGTTCAAACTAGTCTAACGGAAATTCTGCATTAACCTGACCCGTACCAGAACTTGGAAAATAATCAGAAATAATTCTGACTTTGCCTTTGTACTTGTCCCAGCCCAACATACCCAACAACATTGCAGTATCGTGCATACCTCCTTCGCCTTCACAACGAAGCGCATACTCTTCAAACATATCGGTGAAAGTTTTAAATTCCCCCTGCTGCCAGAGTTCCAGCACTCGCAGGTCAACCTGTCGATAAAATTCATCGCTAATTTCGAAAATACGATCGCCGGCATCCGTATTGTCGTTAAAACGATGTGAAAGTGAGCCACTGGCCAGAACCGCTACCTTACTATCACTTCTTTTAATAGCATCCAGTACGGCTTCACCAAACTTTCGCGAATCATCAAGTTTGTGCCACGCACACCAGGCCGCTACTGAAACTACTTTGAAGTGTCGGTCTTCATTCATATAGCGCATCGGCACCAGCGTGCCGTATTCAAGACCAAGACTTTCAATCTGATGAGCTCTTGTCCCAACACCCTTGTTATTAGCACAGTCTGCGATGAGCTCTCCCAGCTCCGGATTGCCATCGTATTCGTACTTCATATCCTTGATAAAGTGCGGTAATTCATTACTGCTGTACACTCCTTCGAAATGATCGCAACAAGTCAGATGATAACCACTGTTTACCAGCCAGTGCACATCGAAAACAATTATAGTATCGACACCCAGTTCCCGACAGCGCTGGCTGATTTCCTTGTGCCCCTTAATAGCATCATCGCGGCAACCGTGATTCGGCCCGGGTTGCTCAGACAGGTACATGGAGGGAACATGTGTAATTTTGGCCGCATACAGGAGTTCACCCATAGCTGCGTTTCTCCTTTATTTACCCAAAACTGGAATTGTGTGCGTTCCGTGTGCGACGCAAATATTTTTTGTTTCCATATAGAATTCGAAGCTGTAATCACCACCATCGCGTCCGATACCACTCTGCTTCACGCCGCCAAAGGGCGAAGGCAAATTTCGGTTGTTCTCTGAATTCACCCAGACCATGCCGGCCTCGATGGCTTCCGCCATGCGGATGCCTCGTCCGGAATCTTTCGTCCAGACATAGCCGGTTAAGCCGTAATTTGTGTCATTAGCCATGCTTATCACTTCTTCTTCGTTATCAAAAGCGATCGCCGTCAGTACCGGCCCGAATATTTCTTCACGTGCGATTTTCATCTGGTTGCTGGCATCGGTGAATAGTGTCGGTGCAAAATAATTACCGGAACCGAGATCTTTTCTGGCTTCTCCGCCTACCGCTACCGTGGCGTTCTCTTCCTTCGCCGCATCTACATAGCTCAGTACTTTCTCAAAATGGCTTGTGTGAACCAGAGGTCCGACTTCAGTCTCAGGATCGAGGGGATGCCCAACTCTAATTTTCGACACCCTCTCTTTAAGTGCAGTCAGAAATCTCTCCTTAATACCGTTCTGAATAAACAGGCGGCTGCTGGACGTACAACGCTGACCATTGAGGCTGTAGATCATGAACACTACGGCATCGAGTGCGCGATCAAAATCAGCATCATCAAACACAATAACCGGGTTCTTCCCGCCCAGCTCAACATGAGCCCGTTTCAGGGTAGGTGCGCCCTGAGCAATAATATAGGAACCGGTTATCGTCTCTCCTACAAAGCCGATAGCCTTGATTGCAGGATGTTCAGTCAGTTTCTTACCAGCCACATCACCGAAACCATTCACAGTATTCCATACACCATCAGGTAGACCAGCCTCTTTGCTCACCTCTGCAAGAATCATTGCCGAAAGCGGACTGAATTCTGCCGGTTTGTGCACAACCGTACACCCAGCCGCCAGAGCCGGCGCAATTTTCCAGGTGGCCAGCATAAAAGGTGTGTTCCAGGGGGTAATTACGCCAACCGGTCCGATAGCTGTTCGTTTCGTGTAATTAAGGTGTTCGTCCTGATGCAGACTCTGACCGTTTGCGGCCTCAGGTGCCTTGTCGGCAAAAAAACGAAAGTTTTCCGAGCCACGTATTGCCGCAGCTTTCATAAAGCGAATCGGTTGGCCACAATCCATACTTTCTACCATGGCAATTTCTTCAGCTCGTACAACAATCAAATCGGCGAAGCGATGCAATACTTTCTTGCGCTCCTTACCGGATAGCCGGCTCCAGTCAGTAAAAGCCTCCTCTGCCGCAGTACAAGCCTTGTCAATATCTTCAGCGGTCCCTTCAACAACCTGTCCAAGGCTGGAATTGTCAACTGGCGTAACATTTTCAAAAGTTCTGCCTTCACTGCCGCTGTCTGACTTGCCATTAATAAAGTGTCCGGTCGCCTGATCTTTATAACGCTGCAGGTAGTTTTCGGCCTTTTTAATATTTTCTGCTAATTGCTCACTCATCTTTTTTCTCTATTAACTACTCTGATTGAAATACTGTTCTTCGCTGACAATGTAATTCGTTAATTTACCGACCTGATCTACCTCTATCACAACTTCATCGCCCGGCTGAACATCAGACAATCCCTTTGGCGTGCCAGTAGAAATCATATCGCCGGGCTGTAGAGTCATGAAGGCACTAAGATATTCAATTAAAAATGCAACACTAAAAATCATATCGGCGGTGCTGCCCTCCTGTCTCACTTCTCCATTGACTATCGTGAGTAGCCCCAGATTCTGTGGATCACCAACATCATCACGATCAATTACATAAGGCCCTATTGGTGACAGGGTATCGTGACTTTTAACACGCAAATTCGGTCTATAATAATTTTCAAGATAGTCTCGAATCGCGTAGTCATTACACAGGGTATAGCCGCGAACGTAATCGAGCGCATTATCTCGAGAAACTTTTCTCGCCTGTTTACCGATAACGGCCACCAACTCCGCTTCGTAATGCATATAATCAATATTTGCCGGACGATAGGTTCGCTGTCTGTGGCCAATGAATGTACTTGCTGATTTAATAAAAATCAGTGGTTCCTCTGGCGCTTTGAACTCAAGTTCGGATGCATGATCGGCATAATTCAGGCCCAGTGCTATCACCGTGCCGTGTTCGGGGGGTAACCAGATCACATCCTCTTCAGCGACTTTAACCCCTTCTTTTAACAGCACCTTGTTTTGTTCATGGACAGTTACGTCCTGCACTTCGCCGTTATATTCAATTCGTGCATGCTTCATGATGCGTAGTACTCCTGCTCACTGACTATGCTGTTACTGAGAGAACCTACATCCTGGATTTCCACACACACTTCATCGCCAATGGATACGTCAACTCGCCCTGAAGGGAAACCGGTAGCAATCACTTCACCTGGATAGAGGGTTTTAAAACTGGACGCGAATTCAATCAATGCCGGGATACTCCAGACAAGTTCATCGGTGTGTCCTTGCTGTCGAACCTCACCATTTATATAGGTCTTGATGTCGAGATCATGCGGGTCTTCGATATTCTCTTTATCAACAATAAGTGGGCCAAGAGGTCCGAAGCCATCGTAACACTTGCTGGTGATTGCCGGTCTGAAGTAACTCTTCTCCGGCAAACTGAAATCATTGAATATTGTGTAGCCCCGAACATAATCCATGGCTTCTGACTCACCCACCTTGCAAGCCTGTTTGCCAATGACAACAGCCAGAGAAGGCCCCGCCTGTAGTGCCGGTGCATTGTCCGGATATTGTACTTTTGCACCATCACGAGCCAGCGTATTAAGTGGTTTGATAAATAATACCGGTGTCTTTGGCGATTCTTTATAAGGGGCTTCGTCAAACTGATCTTCTACTTCTTCAACATGACCGATAAAATTTAGAGCCACACAAATCACTTCCCGCACATTGGCCAAATCATTCTGATAAGTTTTTGTCATTATTTTTTCTCGTTAATCAGTAGCCACTAATAATATCTTTTACTTCCCCGGATTTTTCTTCGTCGGCTTTGCCTTTAAAAGTCTCTGCCAGTTTTCTTGCACCATTGCCTAGTAGAATAGTATCGACACCGACTCCGACGAAACTCGCGCCGACTTCGATATAGTGGCGAGCCTGATTCGGGTCAAGTGCCAGTATACCTGCTGCCCTGCCCGCTTGCCTTATGCTGGTAATAGCCTCATCAATCGCAGCGACTACATTCGGATGACCGGCATTACCAACATGTCCCATTGACGCAGACAGATCAGATGGTCCAATGAAGACACCATCGACGCCCTCTACTTGCAGAATTTCAGGCAGATTCTCAAGTGCCATCGTCGTCTCGGCCTGAATCAACAAACAGGTCTGCGTGTTCGCCGTACTTACGTAATCCGGGATAGTATTCCAACGCGCTGCTCTGGCAATGGAACTACCCATCCCGCGGACACCTTCTGGCGGATAGCGCATAGCACTGACCAAAGCTTCGGCCTGTTCTCTGGTATCAACCATCGGAATCAATAAGGTTTGCGCGCCATAATCAAGTAACTGTTTAATTAAATTTCTATCGCCTTTCACTGCACGGACGATAGGATGAATATCATAAGCAGCGACCGCCTGCAGGTAAGTGTAAATAGCCCGCATATCAAAAGGCGCATGCTCGCCATCCAGTAACAGCCAGTCGAAACCACTGCCGGCACATATTTCAGCGCTGGTGCTATCGGGAATGCCCGCCCACAGGCCATATTGCGTGCGCCCTGAGTTAATTGCCTGTTTAAATTTGTTGACTGGTAGTTGCATAGTGCCCCCTAAATAAAATGACAGCTAATATTACCCAGAGGACCGTAGTCAGCGTGAAAGGTGTCTCCCGCTTTTGCTATCACCGGTCTGGTAAATGACCCCGCCAATAGAACCTGTCCGGGCTCGAGGGCAATACCATGCGGAGCAAAGCGTTTGGCAATCCAGCAAATCCCATTGGCAGGATGATTAAGAACACCCGCGGCCAGACCTGTTTCTTCAATCACACCGTTCCTGTAAAGCAAGGCACCAACCCAGCGAATATCCATATCCATTGGTTTTATCGGGCGGCCACCCAGAATAATACCGGCATTCGCCGCGTTATCAGAAATAGTGTCAAACACCTTTCTGACATAGCCAGTTTGCGGATGTATTCTATATGTCCTTGCCGCGATCAACTCTAGCGCCGGAATAACGTAATCAGTCGCATTCATCACATCGAAAATAGTGACGTTCTCGCCTTCCAGCCTGTCTTTCAATATGAAGGCCAGCTCCACTTCAATTCTGGCATCGGTAAACTGCGCTACTTCAATTTCGCCACCATCGTCAAAAAACATATCGTCAAGCAACGTGCCATAATCCGGCTCATCGATTTGTGAGCTCATTTGCATTGCTCGGGAGGTCAGTCCAATCTTGTAGCCTTTGATTTTGCGACCTTCGGCAATTTTCATATCCACCCAGGTTTTCTGAATCGAGTAGGCATCATCCATGCTCATCCCGGGGTGCCTGACAGTGGTCGCCTCTATCTGAACTCTTTGTTTTTCGGCTGAATGCAAATCCTCAGCTGCTTTTTTTACTTCTGCTTGCGTTAACATAGTGACACCCGTTTTTACCTGTTGTTTACAGATGAGTTTTCCATCTTGATTAATTGAAACAGAGAAGTATATAAATCATCCCAGCTTTTCTCGCTGAACTGTTCCTGAAGGAGACTGTATTCACTCGCCACCTCGGGCATAATTTTATCGTACAATCGCCTGGCCTTCCGGCTCAGCCAGATACAGGTTTTTCGACCATCCTGACTATCCTTTTTTCTGACAACCAACTCATCTCGTTCAAGCCGGTCAATAATACCGGTCATACTTGGCCTGAGAATAAGCGTTCTTTCAGCCAGTTCAGCCAGTTCTTGACCATTGAACTCTGCCAGAGCACGAATTACCCGCCACTGCTGCTCTGTTATTCCATAGCGTCCGAGAATCGGGCGAAATCTGGCCATACAAACTTCTCGTGCACGCAACAGTAAGACAGGCAAAGAATGTTCAAAATCGAGCATTTAATTAAGATATTAATTATATTTAGTTAATATCTTAATTAAATTATCAAAACATGCAAGTGTATTTTCGTTTTATTCAAAAATAGCGGATGACTAGATAGTTTATTGTGAATACTATTCAGACTATGCAAAAAATTATTGGCGCTCTTCTCATTCTCTTACTATCTGCCGGTCTGGCCTATTGGCTCACAACAGATAATCAAGCTCCTGATATCGCTGAGAAAACCAGCGAAATAGAAATGCCCCGGGAATGCGCAGTCCTGGCAGACCATGACGAGAACATGGTCTGGATAGAAGGTGGCCAATTCAGTATGGGCTCATCCGATTTTTATCCGGATGAAGGACCGATAAAAGATATTGAAGTCGAAGGGTTCTGGATTGATCGCTATGAAGTGAGTAATGCTCAGTTTGCCAGATTTATTGACGAGACCGGCTACATAACTGTTGCAGAACAACAGCTCAATCCAGCTGACTATCCTGATATTCCTCCTGATCAGTTAAAACCCGGTTCCGTTGTATTCATCATGCCGACTCACTTTTCAGAAGGCGGTTCCCTGACTGACTGGTGGCGCTTTATACCAGGTACAAACTGGCGTGAGCCTCTGGGCCCGGGAAGCACTATTGAGGGTAAAGAGAATTATCCCGTCGTGCACGTTGCCCATGAAGACGCTCTGGCTTATGCAGAGTGGGCGGGACGCGAATTGCCTACAGAGGCTCAATGGGAATATGCGGCAAGAGGCGGGCTTGAAAACAATATCTTCGCGTGGGGTAATGAGTTTCGCCCCGAAGATAAATGGCGAGCAAACACCTGGCAGGGTATGTTTCCGGCTTTTAATGAGGGGGAAGATGGCCATCTTGCCACAGCACCGGTCGGTTGCTACCCCGCTAATAACTATGGTCTGCACGATATGACCGGTAATGTCTGGGAGTGGGTTGATGACTGGTATTTTCCCGGTCATCAGGAAGTGGATACCAGCAAATTGCCGCATGGTTATGACCCGCGTCAGCCTCACCTTCCGGTTAAGGTGATCAAGGGTGGCTCCTACCTGTGCGCAAAGAATTACTGTATGCGCTATCGCCCCAGTGCCCGTCATGCACAGGAAACAACTCTCGGTGCTGCGCATATTGGTTTTCGCACGGTACGTAACAAGCAAAAAAGTTAAGTATGAAATACAGCTCTTGTTTTCTACTGACGCTTATTCTGACTAGCACCTTGCCGGCTTTTGCCGACGAAATTTTCTGGCAGCAGTGGGGAGTGGCAGCGTTTCATCAGGCCCGTGACGAAAACAAAATGATTCTGCTGGATGTTGGCATGGAGGGTTGTACTGCCTGTCGCTGGATGGATGAGATTACCTATACCGATACGGAAGTCATTAATCTGGTCAACCAGCACTTTGTTGCTATAGTTGCCGATGCCGAAGCACAACCCGATATCGGCGAGCGTTACTCCGACTGGGCCTGGCCGGCTACAATATTTATGGCGCCGGACACGACTCAGGTTCTGGCTTTAGCGGGTAACCGCCGGCCAAAGAGTTTTGTTCCCATACTGAATGAGCTGATTGAAAAGAAAGCTTCCAATCAGCTGGAAGCAGATAAACTGGCTCCCTATGCGGCGGCACCTGCTGCCGAAACCAGTGCGCTTTCACTTATTCGGGATCGAGTGCGTGGGCAAGTCGATAGTTTGCTGAACGAGCAATATGGAGGTTGGACCCGCAGCGGTGTATCTACAGCGACAGGTGCTCGAGTTGAGCACCTTTTTATGCGCGCACATATGTATAGCAATGCTGAATTGTTGAGTCTTGCCTTAAAAACGAGTGATGCCTACCTCAAAGCCATCGATCCCGTCTGGGGCGGTGTCTTTGTGAAAACTTTTCATGGTAACAGCCAAGCTCCTGAACGTTTTAAGACTCTCGGCTCGGTCCCGGAAAAACGACTTTCAAATCAGGCTAATGCCCTGACCATTTTTGCTCATGCCTATCGAACTACCAGAGACCAGGTCTATCTTGATGGCATACGTGAAATAGATCGCTTTATGCGTTTATGGTTTCGCCACGAAAACGGGACTTTTTACACCAGTCAGGAAGATGATCCACCTGGTCTTAAAAGTAATATGGATGCCATTGATTACTGGCTTCTCGACAGCGACGAGAAACGTCGTGTCTACGGAACTCCTCCCATTGATCATGCGGTTTACACTGATAAGAACGCGCAAGCCATTATGGCTTATGTACAGGTTTATCTTGCCACGAATGAAATCAGCTATCTGCAAACTGCAAGACGTAGCGCCAATACGCTCATGGCGGAACGCCTGCAAACGGATGGCTGGCTGCTGCAAACTGTTGTCAGTAAAAAAGCTAGTTTGGACGAACGCATGCGTCCATTAGTAGTTCAAGCAAAGCCCACCCTGGCTGCTCAAGCCTGGTTTGGTAGCGCGCTCCTGTCCCTTTATGAAGCTACCGGTGACTCACGCTGGCTGTCAAAAGCGATAAAACTTGCCGATGCGATGTTGACAACTCTCTATGATAATAGGAGTGGCGGTTTTTTTGCCCGTCCGCCAGATGAATTGACTGCATTAATACCACAACGGCTACCGCTGGAATTAAATGCGCGCGCTGCACATTTTTTTTACGATTTGTGGATACACAGCAAAAATGAAAAATACTCTACAATTCCTGAAGGGATACTACGTGCTGTTGCAATAGATAACATTCTTTCACGGGAAGGTAAAATAGTCGGTCAGACCGCTCTCGCTCTGGAAAAACTGACAGCCGCCTACGTCGAGTTTTCTGTGGTAGGCGAAACAGGACAGTCAGACACAATGGCATTATTTGAGGCGGGAAAGCGCACTTATCACCCACGAAAATTATTACACTTTGAGAAAATCGGCCGTTATCCGCATCGGAATAAAGCGGCCATGTATATTTGCAACCCGGACCGTTGTTCAATACCTATTGAAGATCCCACCTTAGTGGTCAAACAGGCAGATAATTTCAGACTGCCCGCTAGTTTTTCTCCCTAGATTAGTGCCCCACATCGTTTTGTTGATGTTTATGTTCATTGCGGACATTGAGAAAATTTCCAGCAAACATAATGCTCGCGCCAAGAACAATAAAGACATCAATATCTTCGCCATAGAAAACATAGCCAACTAACATAATCATCGGCAGGCGCAGGAAGTCGATCGGAATCATGATACTGGCATCCGCTAACGCCAGGGCCCTACTCAAACAATAGTGTGCAGTAATCGATGCGATACCCATAAATAGTAACCACATCCAGGCCAGACCTTCAGGTGTCACCCAATTGAACAGGGCCGGTATAATTGCTATTGGCGCCTGCACCAGACCCATATAAAAAAGAATCATGGTTGGTGACTCTATCTGTGCCAGTTTTCTTGTGAAAATATGCGACAAAGCAAAGCAGAACGCACTCACAATCACCAGAAAGGAAGCAAAATGAATATTTTCCAGTCCCGGTCTTAAGATCAGCATCATACCAATTAGACCAAATACAAGGGAAACTGCCCGCCAGCGGGTTATTTTCTCACCCAGTATGAAATAGGCAAGTAGCAGGGTCCACATGGGCGTGGTAAATTCAATGGCAAAGACTTCGGCCAAAGAGAGATAACTGATGCCGAAAAACCAGAAAACCTGTCCTCCATAGTGAGACATGTTTCGCGCAATGTGGTTGCCAAATTTCTTACTTAAAGGAATTTGACCGTATTGATATAGAACTATCGGGGTTAAAGCCAGTAAACCGAAAATGCACCTGAAAAAGATCATTTGAAAAGGCCCCATCTGTGCAGATAACTCTCGAGCGCTAATAGCAATTGTCGACAGTGAAAACACCATGCCCAGCATCCACAAGGCAGCGACAAGCACCGGGCTCTTTTGAGTTTCAGAATTCAATAGTTAGATCCGTTTTAGTCCGGAAACTTCACCTGAACAAGAAAATCATTTAGAACTTTTGCCGCCTGGGCATACTCACCTTTTTCGGCCTGAATAAGAGCCTCTGCCTGAGCTTGTTCCTGTTGAATTACATACTCAAAAAACTCTCTGTCTTCTTTCTTTACCAACTGTGCCAGCTGTTTCAGCTTCTCGACATATTTCACTGTCGCTTCTGTCATAACCGCCATCATTTTTTCCGGAAACAGGGCAAACGCCAGATTTGTCGCCCACACTTTAAAGCCGACGACAAAATCATTTGCTACCAGATTATAGCTGGCAGCCATTTTCTCATAACGCGGTTTATTGAATGTTTCCAGGTCATAGTAAGCCTGCCAGAATTCAGCCTGCCCTGTACTCGCCATCTTGTCCCTGAGCACCGATATACTTTGAAAAGCAAATGCCCGATTATTAATCTCGTATTGAAAAAGTTTCTCTATAGTGACCATATCACTCTCACTGGCGCTCAGAAATTGTGAACAAATTGAGCAAGTCAATAAGACAAGCTTCTGACAGTTTCGGCTTAGGGACAAGGGGCTATTTTCCGATTTTGTATTGCTCGACATTTTCTCATGTTTATGTGAAGGTTAAAAATCATCTGTAAAAGGCGAATTTGATATGTTTACTGTGCTAGAACGCGCTTATCGGTTTAACTATACCCTGTTTTTTTGTTTGCTGACTTTTATTTGCCAGGCATCACCAGCATGGTCTGCTCCTCCTGAAGTCCAGTACCACCTTAACGCCGATCAAACACACAGTCGCTTTAGTCGAAACGAAAAACCTGTTCTTCGTGTAAAGTCAGGTGCGGTAATTGAAGTATTTACAGAAGAAACCACCGACAAACAACTCACTCTTGACTCAACTGTTGAAGATTTGATGAATCTGAATTCAGATCCGATTCATCCACTCACTGGCCCCGTCTATATCGAAGGCGCTGAAGCGGGTGATCTACTCGCAGTAACCCTGCATGAAATTGAACTCGGTGACTGGGGCTTCGCTGCCGTCATGCCTGGTTTTGGTTTGCTCGCCGGAGAAATAGAAGGGCCTTATTTGCGTACATTCAAACTGGGTAAAAATGCGAGCGAGCTAGCCTTTACCGATAAAATAAAAATACCTCTACGCCCCTTCCCCGGAGTAATGGGTGTCGCACCTGATACAGATGAACGCCTCTCAACCATTCCGCCCCGGGCCAATGGCGGCAATATGGATGATCCGCATATTACTGTTGGCACAACTGTGTACTTTCCGGTTTTCGTAAAAGGTGCCTTATTTTCCATTGGTGATACGCATGCTGTGCAGGGTTCAGGCGAAGTATCAGGAACCGCAGTCGAAGCCCCGATGCGGATTGTCTACGAAGTGGAATTGATTAAGGGCGGTCGTCAGTTTCAGGAACCTCAATACGAAACGGCAGAAAGCTATGTTGTTACCGCCTTTGCAACGACGCTGGATGAGGCTGCAAAAAAGGCTACTCGCTATATGATTAACTATCTCGAAGAAGTGCATGGTCTGAATCGCGAAGATGCCTATATGTTGTGCTCACTGGCTGGTGATCTGAAAATTGCCGAAGTCGTCGATGTACCGCACATGCTGGTTACCATGCATATGTCTAAAAAAGTACTGGGTGTAAAATAATGCTTTCAGGAAGGGTTGATGTTGGTAAAGGTGTGGAGCTGTATTACGAAGAATATGGCAAGGGTAAGCCGATACTGTTTATTCCCGGTCTGACATGCACCACAGAATTTTTTGAAAAAAACCTCGAAGTGCTGGCAACAGATAATCATGTGATTTGCTATGACCCTCGTAGTCAGGGACGTTCCAGCATTACAGAATCCGGCAACAATTTTTTACAACGAGGTCATGATCTCGCGGCCTTTATTCAGGCTCTGCAGCTGGAAGATATTGTGATTGCCGGCTGGTCTCTGGGTTCTTATGATGCCTGGTCCTATTTTCAACTCTACGGCCTGAATAAGGTTCGGGCTTACGTCAACATCGATATGGCACCGAAAACCATACAAATGAATGAAGGTGATTGGTCAGAAGGTCCGCTCGAAGTTGTACACGGCATGTACGCTTCCATACTGGCTGAAAATCAAGCTCATTTTTTTGATAGTTACGCGCACTACATGATAATTCGTGATGTAAGTGAAGACGAGCTTAACTGGATTGTCGAGCAATCCAGAAAGACACCATTAGCCATTGCTGCGCAGATCGTTGCTGATGCGACGTTTTGTGATTTTTCTGACACTATCATTGAGCTGACTAAACAAAAACCGGTAATGCATTTTATTAAACAGGACTGGTCAGAAGCCGCAGAGAACTGGCTGGATAAAAATACTCCCGGCGCACCCAGAGAAATTATGGGCGGGCACATGATGTTCTGGGAAGAAGCTGATAGTTTCAATGACAAATTTCATACATTCGTAAAATCCCTAAACTGACTATGAAGGAATAAATACTATGAAAAACACTTTGCTATTACTGACTATGTTATTTTCAACGGCGATCGCCTCAATTCAGGCAGATGAGCAGGCCACACCCCAGACTAATTCGGCTGTGACTTTTATTTATTACAAAGACATGGATGAAGGAGAACATTTTTATGGCAATGTTCTTGGTTTCAAAAAAGAGTTTGACGGAGATTGGGTAAGAATATTTCGTATTGCCAATGGCGGGCGTGTTGGTCTGGTAGACGAGACAAAAGGTTATTTAAAAGGAGCGACCGACAAACCAGTAATGATCAGTATTGACACCTCAGATGTAAAAGGCTGGTATGAGCGAATTCAGAAACACGGCGCTCAATACATAGAAAAAGGACTGAAAGACCACAGTGACGGTTTTGCCAACTCTTTTATGATGAGAGATCCTGCTGGATATGTCGTTGAGTTCTTCCAGTGGAACGGCGATGCGCCATACTAGTTTCTTTTAATATTCATCAGGCCGTCTTTACTCATGCCACCTTTAAGATAAACGCAATTACGTCCAAGAGCCTTGGCTTCGTACAGGGCTTCGTCAGCGGCTTTAACCATGTTTATATCATGTACTTTAGCATCGGGTATAAAGGTGGCCACGCCAATACTGACAGTAACTACGTCTGCACAATCTGATACATCACTACGTATACGCAAATTCTGAATTTCGACACGCAATCGTTCCGCAACGCTCACTGCGGCACTGTTATTCGTATCTGTCAGTACAACGCAAAATTCTTCGCCGCCATAGCGGGCGAGATAATCTGTAGCACGATGCAAATTATGTTGTAGCGTCTCAGCGATCTGGACAAGAACTTTGTCACCCGCCGGATGACCGTAAGTATCGTTGTAGGGTTTAAAATAATCCACATCAATCATCAGCACAGACATCATTTTTCCAGAACGCGCACACTGTCGCCAGGTTCTGTCCAGTACTTCATCCAGATAGCGTCGATTGGAAATTCCGGTCAGGGCATCCTGTTCAGACAATTCAACCAAGGTCTTGTTCTGTTCCAGTAATTCCTGATTTTGCTTCTGAATATACCCAAGTAACTGATTAAACTGATAGAACATGGAATCCAGTTCATCGCTTTTTCCGGCTGGTAGACGTCGGCTATAGTCACCTGTGTTTATTATTTCCAGCATCAAACTTCTTGCCAGGAGCAATCGAGTGATGACTGTGCGGGAAAAAAACAAAACCAGAATCGTCAGTATCAACGCAGAGCAGGCAAAACCGACGATGACAGAGTGCGAAATAACTGTTTGGGAGAAACTTCTCTTATTGGCACTCTGCGCAATAAGAATAACAGGCTTGCCCTGAATATCATTTAGAACCCAGTGTAACTTCTCTTTCGCATCTCTTGGTAATTGCCATGAGCCGCTTTCCTGCAGGGCATCAAGTATGGCCTTTTTCCGGGTGTTTCCCACAGTCTCTGAGACCGGGGAAAAACGAACTTCCGTTTGGAGATCTTTGCTGATGGCGACAAAAAAGCTTTGATCCAGTAATCGCCAGAAAAATACCGTGCCAATTGGCTCGGGAAAAGGCCGCTCGCTTGGCAAGATATGCCCGGCACCAAAACTGACCGGTCCGATATTACTTTCGTATATCCCTCCGGTAATGTATTCATGTTCAACTTCCCCGTTTTCCTGGTAACGTTTTTGAGCGTCAACATTCGGCGGCACGAATTTGTCACGCAAAACATCATTGTCACGAATTCTGTCGCGTTCAAAGGCATATTTAACCTTGCCCATAACATCGACGAACACCACTCCATCCACATCAAGAGTTTCAAGTGTTTCATCGACCAGATTTGCGTCTATATAATTCTGGAAGAGCGGTTTGTTCTCATCTGACTGAAAAAATTCGTAAGTCTGATCCCAGGCAGCGTGGTCACTTACGCTTAACCTCAGGGACCGTTGCAATCTCGATATCGCCAGACGCACTTGCTCAATATCTTTTGCATCCGATTGAGACTCCAGGGTGATCAGAGTGGGAATTTCAAACAAATAGCGGGTGCCAATTTGACCAAAAAATGCTAATAAAAGACCGATGCCGAGAATACCTATCAGCTTTTTGCTTAGACTGAACTTCATTTATACTTTTTAGTACTATTATATGAGATCAAGTATTTGCTGAACTGCACGCCGGCCCTGATCTGCAGCCGGTCCCCAATGCTGAAACCCTTCCAGTTCCGAATGACCGAAAGCGATTCTACCATAGCCCTGCTTAATAATATTTCTGGGTGCCTGTTTGTCGGGTGTATCGAAAAAGAAACCTGGAGTTGGAACGACATAGGCGTGACCCCAGCGATTGAGAATGATGCCCTCAATATCGCGTGCGTGATTAAAACCAGCAGCCGAAAAAAGCCTGGTCAACTGCGCTCGAATCTGTTTTTCATAATCCGCATAGGATGTGTAAAACAATTCAGCTCTGGCTTTACTTATCTGTGCCAGTATTGGCAAACCCGGTGTCTGATATGACACATAAAAAGTCAGCACCGCCGGTTTATCCGGATCCAGTGCCGGTTGATGACGGCCGACCATCATCGGCTGGCGAATATTGGCGCTATAACCAAAACCATCCTGCCAGCGTGCACCGGTAATGCCCATCTCATACATGAAGCGCCAGTTTCGTAGCGCCACGTTTGCCACCAGAAAAGGCGCATGATGAAATTGTTTATAAGCCTGATGAAAATTATCAGGCATATCCCGGACGACGTGGCGATTAATCCAGCCACCGGATGCCATCACTACGCCTTTTGCCCGGACTGCGTACTCTCTACCCTCACGACTGTAAATGACTCGAACACTGCTGGCAGAGTCAGCTTTTCCCTCGTGTTGAACTGCAACCACAGTGGCGCCGCTACGAATACGAATTGAATTTCGTGCTTTGTCCAAAGCTGTAAAATCGACTCTCCCGGTAATAATATCGTCGAAATTATCACCACCTTTGATGGCCTCAGGTAGAATCCGCTTTAGGAAATAGCGGGCGAAACCGGAGTTACCACCAGGAAAAGAATTACGCGGAGGCGCTCCCCTTTTAAATTCCTTTTCAGACAACAGACCCGGCATCAATACTTCACGGGCAACGTAGGCTGAACAGGCATCACTACCTAGACCAAAAGCACCCGCCATAAAAATATCCGCTTCGGCCGTGCCTTCCGGCCCCAGATTTAACTCTTTTTCGAGATAGTCTTTGTAGGACATACTGTCCAGCCACTCCCGCGCACCACTCTCGCCGAGTCGTTCCGAACGGCTGTCTCGCCACTTTAGTAAGGATTCGCGGGCCTGCTCCGACAAAGGAGCCTTGCTCAGACGATCCGTCCATATATCGTTTGCCCAGCTAGACCCGTTTGAGTTCTCATAAAAATAACCCAGGTTGGTTTTATCCTCACGTAGCCAGTGTAAAAAACCAAAATTATCGCGACAAAAGTTCAGTGGCTTGAATTTGCCTGACCAGTCTGCATAGGGCAAATCTCTTGGAATATTAAATTCTGCATAGTAACGCGCATCACCGGATGACGATTCCGGATCATTGGTATGTGGTGGCATGAAAAAGCCATTTGAACCCTGTGGAGCCAACAGGGTTTCACCGCCTACTTGAAATTCATTCTCTTTGGCTTCACCGCCAAAGATAGGATGATTATCGAGAATCAGACACTTCTGTCCCGGTCTTGCGTTTTTCTTGAAGTGCCAGGCAGCGCCGAGACCGGCCATTCCACCACCGACAATAACAACATCAACTTCCTCGTCTATCGGTAGATCGGGCAGGCGCGTAAATTCTCCATCACGAATCCGGTGGGCTGTGTTGACTACATCCGGCGTATTACCGTGTGAGGATGCATAATCCCCGACACCACCGAAACCATACCAGCTGTCATCAACCCTTTGTGGATTGGCTATGGTATCGGCCAATAGAGATGTAGGTTGTATCAGCGCTGTACCAGAACCCAGCAACACACCGTTTACGAAATCTCTACGTGTAATTTTCACCAAGGCACCTCAGCAGGCCGATCTTAACAATAGTCAATATTAACAAGCTTACACTCTACTTTATTTTTTCTACCATCTCATTAAGCACCTCGATCATTAAATCCATTTCTTCAATATGTGTCCTGTATGAGAGTACATTGACTCTAATCATATAATTGCTATCGAGCAATGTTGATGAGAGGAATACGCGGCCGTCTTTTCGAAGTTCCGTAATCAATTGCCGATTGAATTCATTGACATCGCCCTGCTCCGGAATAACTCTGAAAGCAAAGGTGGATAACTCCGGATACGGACCCATTTCATAGCCAGGCTGTGCGGCCATGCGTTCGTAGGCATAACGAGTGAGTAGTATTTTTTCATTCAGGGCAGCTCGAAATGGAGCCACACCGATTAATTTAAGTGGCAACCACAAACGCAATGCCCGAAAATGCCGGGTCAGCTCCGGTCCGAGATCGGCTGGAGAGACTTCATCCTGCTCCAGATAGTTATCCTGCAGGTAGCTGGCCGTATAGTGATGCGCCTCATACAACTGCTGGCCGTTTTTTACCAGTGCCGCGCCCAGTCCGAAAGGTGTATACAGCGGTTTATGCGGATTCATGACTATCGAATCAGAACGATTCATGCCTTTGAATTTTTCCTTCACCAGATCACTGAGGACAAAAAAGCCGCCATAGGCACCGTCAATATGAAACCAGAGTTTCTGCTCGGCGGCGACATCCGCAATAGCTTCAAAAGGGTCAACATTACCTAAATCAGTTGTGCCAGCAGAACCGATGACCAGCCATGGCAACAAACCTCGCTCTCGGTCTTTTTCAACACACTCTTTCAGGGCATCGGCACGCATTCGATAGCCTTCATCTACAGCTACTTTGCGAATAATACATTCTCCCATGCCGGCAACCAATAATCCTTTTTTGAAACAATGATGAGTAAGGTCGGTCATGTACACGACCGACTTATCATAATCTCTGGCCTTGAGCTTATGCGACTCTCTGGCAGTCACCAGGCAGATAAGCGTAGCCATGCTGCCACCGGAGGCCAGATTGCCGAGCGCACCCTGAGGGTAGCCAACCAGATTTGCCATCCAGTCCAGTAAAGTTTTTTCCATGCGAACCGCGCCCGGGCTGGCGGAATAATCGACACTGAAGGGATCAGTGATGGCCGCGATATAATCTCCAAGGGCCGAATAGAACATGCTGCAGGGTGCGATGTAGCCCATGAATTTTCCAGACACTGTGCTAATACCCTGCTGCTCAACATTATCCTTGTACATCTCAAGAATACTGTCGATACCCACACCCTCTTCATGAATTCCTGCATCGCTAATGCCTTTACCATCCAGACCTGACTGTATGTAGGCATTTCTTTCGTTAACTGTCTGTAAAAACTCTTCCGTGTAATCATTCACTTTCTGAAACAGTTCGTGGCGGCGATCTGAACCCGGTTCGATTAAGTCAGAAGCGCTCTCAAATTCCCTGATTTGCTTTTTAATGTCAGTCATTGCTTTCTATAAGTCCCTGTTGACCATGGCGATGGCTTTCTCAAGCCCCTCCAGATCACCCAGTTGATTTGCCAATGCGAAACAAAGTTTACTGAGAAACAGCATTTCTTTATCACTGCCGGCATCATTGATGGCAACCGCAAGCATCTCTAATGCCTGCTCCAGTTCCTGCTCTGATAATTGCTTTGTCATTTTTCTCCTCCGTTCAGACAGTTTCTGAACGACTCTACTACTTCACTAACGATACACTGCTTCCAGCGTCCCAGCACATGTCGATCGGGTCGTAAGAGATACAAACTTCCACCGATGGCATCGTATTGTTTGAAAATATCACCCTTTTCGCCGCACAGTAAGACAGCATCTTTGATTAATACCGGAAGTCGACTAATAATTATGAGAACACATTTTTCCTGACCAACACAAAGACTTTCTTGAAGCTTCAATACTTCTTCAGGAACTTCCTCAGATTCAAGAAAATAAACCACCGTAAAGGCTTTGCCAATATAGTCCAGAAGAAATGAATTGTCTTCGCAACGCTGATTGAAAATTGGGGCTCCGGTACCAGCGCCCCCACTAAACTGGGCATCGCGATGTTTGAATCCGGTCAAAGGGCTTTCTATATAGGTATAGGGCTGAGATTGTCGGGGATTAATCAGCGGGCGACAAAAGTCATTGCTAACAGAAAGAGACAGGACTGCATCGCGCATCAACTGATGTCCTCGAGAGGGAGGTGTCATAAACTTCGTACTCTTGCTGGCATTATCAAATACATCCAGCGTTGCGCCTCTTCGCTCCGGTGAATAACTATCGAGAATTTTCTCCTGCGCCCATCCATTAATCACAAAAGCCAGTTTCCAGGCTGCATTCATAGCATCAGCGATGCCGGAATTCAGACCACGAACACCAAAGATAGGCACCAGATGTGCCGCGTCCCCCACAAACATGATCCGGCCATGCCGATAGTCATCGAGAGCAAGCGTATAGGCTTTATACAGACTCCACCATTCCAGCGTCCAATCCGCCTTTTCACCAATCATCTTCAGTATGGACTGTATACGTTCGCGTATTTTATTTTCCTGCAGTTCTTCATCATCATCCATGCCTTCTTCAATCTGATAGTCGATACGCCAGATATCATCGGGTTGTTTATGAATCAAAATTGTTAATCCCGGATTCGAAAGTGGATCAAAAAACGCTCGCCTCTCCGTTGGGTAATCTGATTTCATCTGAATATCGGCAATGATGTAGCGGCCTTCATAAGCATCACCATCCAGCTTCAATCCGAGACTATGTCTGCAGACACTGCGTGCACCATCGGCCGCCAGGCTGTAATCACAATTTAACTCATAATCACCGTCTGGAGTTTCTACCTGAATCCGTACGGCACTGTCAGACTGCTTGATATCGACTACTCGGTTTTGCCAGCGCAAATCAATAAGTGGTTCAACAAGCGCTTTTTCAATCAAAAATTTCTCGATGTATTGCTGCTGCATGTTGTACATCGGGAAAAAACGTTCGTTGTCCGAATGTGGCATTTCAAGCCGATAGACTTCCTTATCACGATAATAAGAGGTACCGTAAATCCACGGCAGGGCTTTATCAGCGAACTGCTCGGCCAGACCCAGTTGATGCAAACATTCCATACTATGTCTGGCAATACAGATAGCCCGACTGCCCTCACTCACCGAATTTTTTGCATCAAGCACAACACAGGGAATCCGATGTCTGGCCAGTTCGAGTGCAGCGGCAATACCAACCGGGCCTGCACCAATAATTACGACAGAATGATGTGATATTTCTCCATCAAGCTCGCCCGGGCGCACGAACTTATAATACGGGTATTCAAAATAAACGGAGCCGGGTGAATCCATCAGCCCTCCTCGCCTATATTCATTAAGCTTCGCATTGAAGCCTGCCAGTCTGCCCGCGAACAATATCCGGGCAGGCTCTGGCATAATAATTCTGTCTGATTTCGTATTTCCTCGATATCCGCACTCAAATCGATCTCTTTGCGAAGAGGTTGACTGACGTACCAGGGTGTATCTGTATAAACTTCAATACGATTGCCTTCCGGATCGCGAAAATAGACAGACCAGGCATTACCATGGGTGACTGCCTGAATGTCATCCACGTCGTTTGCACAAATTAGCTTATAAAAACACTGCAATGCATGCAGGCTTTCGATATAAAAAGAAATCTGATTAACCAGATTAAAGCCGTTCTTATCAGGTCTTCCACCGACGAGAATAATCTGATGATGCTCCGCTGGTTCACGGCTCAGGAAAACCAGCGTCTGGCCATTTGGAAACTGACCTTCATCGGTAATGAAATAACCGAGCACATCAGTATAAAATTTTTTCATAAGAGGAATATCGACAACAAAAATTCCAAAGTGCCGAAAATCCAGTGACACAGATTCATTCATATCGTAACTATCCTTTGCAAAGCTAATGACAGGTTAATTTCTCGCAGCTAGCACTGTTAAGGGAATTGTGTATTAATACAATACATGAACAATGATAACCAATGTCAGTCAATTTATTCAGCAATATCGTTGCTGACACTTATTTTACTGCTCAATGCCTGCGAAAAAAACACATCTGGTTATTTCCCGCTGCAGAAGGGACTGATCTGGCAATACAGCATTGAGAATTACGCCGTCAATGTCCACTCCAGCGAAAAGGAAATCATTCAGAACATTGGAAGCGAAGGTAGTGGCACTGATAAAGTATTTGTTAACAACTCTGTCACAGGCTTACGATCTTACTATCAGCAAAACGATGAAGCGGTACTACTCAAATACCAGATTCTTCCAGATGGGACACGTATCGAGCCAGGTGATATTCGCGCAACCATATTTCGCTATCCTTTACAGACTGGTAACAGCTGGAAAGGCGTGATGACCACGAATTCTTTACAGAGCTACGATGCTCATGCGCACGCCGTACTCGAAGACATACCGGTTAGCGTAAGCATAGAGGCTATGGACGAGACGATTGTAGTTGATGCTGGCAAATTCAGAAACTGTATGCGTATCGTCAGCAAGGGTGAAAAAGTTGTTGCTAAAGGTAAGTATGCCTATCAACCTAAAATGACCATCAGCATCACCAACACACGCTGGTATGCAGAGGGAATTGGCCTGATAAAAGAAGAACACATCGAAGATTCGGATATCCTGCAATACACAAAAGCAATATACATAGTCACTCTGGATAAATTTACCCCAAACTAGTGCATCGCTTCCAAAACGTTTAGCACACGATTTATCTCGTCGCTGGTATTGTAATGCGCCAGGCTGATACGTAACACCCCACCATATCCCTCGATAAGGTTCAGTTTTTCCAATAAGCGTCTGGCATAAAAATCGCCACTGTTAGCAGCGATGTCTTTCTCAGCAAGGACTTTGCTGAGTGTGTCGGAAGTGTGCTTGTCTGAAACCAGCGCTACATTGGCTTCACGCCATTTGCCTGTCGTTTTACCAATTATTCTGACTGGTAGGTTTCGTAAACCCGACAGTAACTGAGCACAAAGCGCGCTCTCGTGCTTGTGCATAAATGCAGATATCTGTCCCGCTTTTTTCTTCAGAGAAACGCGTTTTTTTCCAAAGTGATGAAAATGGGTTTGTTCGAAGTATTCACCGAGACCTGCAAGCGCAGCAATACTTCCATGATCGGGTCCGGCAGAATCAAATCGCTTATGCGGATACTCAGTATTGAAATAATGACACTGCGGTTCCAGCTCTTCAGCGAAGTCACGCGCGGTATACATCACACCAAGGTGAGTCGCATAGGTTTTGTAAGTACTGAAGACATAGGCATCGGGTTGAAAAATGGACAGGTTCGGCCATTGATGCGGAACGAAGGAAACACCATCAATGATGCTACGCGACCCGTTGTGACGACATAAGTCCACTACTTCTTCAACCGGATTCAGGCTGCCCAGAATATTTGAGCTGTGAGTCATTGCCACAATCTTCACTTTCGGATTAAGCATATTCTGCAGTTCACTGATATCCAGTTCGCCGGTTTCAATATTGACTTCCCATAGTCTTAATTTCGCACCACTGCGCAGACATAATCGCTCCCAGGCACCAATATTCGCTTCATGATCCTGTTCACTGACAATGATTTCACTATTCCTGTCGACTATTGCTTCGCAGGCATGAGCAAGTGTATTAATATTTTGCGTAGTCGAAGGTCCGAGAGTAATGGTATCCGCCGGCATGCCGAGTAAATCAATCATAGCCTGACGACCAGCATCCATTTGTTCACCGGCCAGATTTAATATCTCAGCGTGACCGTAAGGCTGTACTTTATTAACTCGATAAAAATGCAGCAATTTGTCAATAACTTGCCCAACCACATAACTGCCACCGGCGTTTTCAAAAAATGCTGTCCTCGCAGCCAGTGGTTCTGCAAAGGTTGGAAAGCAGGAGCGCACATAATCAACATCGAGATCATGCAGTACTTTTTTTGTCATTATAGTTAACCGGATCGCTTAGCCGCCGGAAGCGCTTTTCCCGAACAAACTATCACTATTTGGAAACCGAACTTTGGCCATCGCCGTTATTTCTTTGGCAATATTGAAGGTCAGACTGTTATCCGGACCAATACCTTCTTCTCGAAGACACAGCGCGATATCGTCATCATCGTCAGTGAAACCAGCGCGCCGGTTAAACTCCCATTCCTCTTCCAGACATTGCCAACCAAGATCGACAATCTCTTCTCGCGAGACTTCTTCACCATAAAATAATCCGTAGCTGTTGCGTATTTCATCCAGCGTCGGCTGGATAAACTGACAGAAGCCGGAAGCATCGCAAACCGCATTAACAATCTGGGCTTCCTGCGAGGCACGAACGGCCTCCTCTCCACCAATATCCGGATCAATAATCAGACCTGCCGTGTGATCGGCGCCCATGGCACTGGTCGCGTAAGTCACACCGGCAACTTTCAAAGGCCGCGGATCCCAGGCTGGCAGAGCCTGTCCTTTAGCGACGGGAATACGATGATGTCCGCGATGCGTACCAATAGACAGAGCACCGTTACCAATTAGCTTGCCCAATTCGGTGCCACCGGCAATATCCTCACGTAGCAAAGATTTCGCACCTTCAGCATCACCATAGGTCATGCCCTCTGAGTCCATATACACCGCAATTGCCGCGCCGGTCTCTATAGTATCCAGACCAAGTTCATCGCAAAGCCGATCCAGATCGGCCACATCTTCCCAATCGTTAATCGCACAACAGGAACCAAGCAGGGTCAGCGTTTCAAACTCCAGCGCCGAAGTTACATAATTACCATCTTTGTCGTGAACAATATTAGAACAGCGAACGATGCAACCGGACATACAGTTATGCATGCCGCCACCGCGAGATTCGAAAGACTCGTGAATGCGCGCACCATCAAGACCATCAACTTCCGGGTTACGCCCTTCGGTTCTATTCTTATAAGGAAAAGTGTGCAGCATATTGGCCATAGGCACTCCGGTACTTGTACCACCCTTGAATATATTATGACGCCCGTCAGATAAATAACTTTTACTGAAAATTTTATTGTGTGAATTAAAAGTTTTGTCAGCAGGCTGTCGGTTTTTCAACTTACCCGCATCCACCAGGACCCACTTCAGGCACTTCGAACCCATCACCGCACCAACTCCTCCGCGCGCCGCATGACGAGCCGGTCGGCGGGACTTGCTTCTATCAGTTGTTGCGACTGATGCCGCACTCAGCATCATTTCACCGGCAGGACCGATGCAAATGGCAGAAGCGGTAGAGGGATAATTTGCCAGTAGTTTTTCGCAGGCGGGATAATTCCACATGCCAGCGTAGTCATCAGCGCTGAGCAGTTGGATTCCCTCTGCTGTCACTTCAAGCCCCCAACGTTTGTTCATATCTTCTGGCTGGCCTGTGACGACGATGGCCCGATAACCGAGCTTCATCATATCCTGACCGGCTTCACCACCGGTGTTGGCTTCTTTAATACCGCCGGTCAAAGGGCTTTTACAACCAACGGACAACCTGCCGGATGTGGGTGCCGCCGTGCCGGAAAGAATTCCCGGTGCCAGAACCAGAATATTATCAGGACCAAGCGGATCGCAGCCGGGCTCACACTCTTCCAGCAAAATACGTGCAGACAGCGAACGTCCTCCAAGGTATTTCCACTCTGCAGGGTAATCCTGCACCGACACCTGACCCGTACTCATGTCGAGGCGTATGATTTTATCGTTGTCCCAGGCATTGCTCATGCGCGTTCTCCAGCTTGAAATCTGTATTAAA
This sequence comes from Gammaproteobacteria bacterium, assembly GCA_012103475.1. Taxonomy (GTDB): domain Bacteria; phylum Pseudomonadota; class Gammaproteobacteria; order Eutrophobiales; family Eutrophobiaceae; genus WLWS01. The sequence goes on from WLWS01000005.1 coordinate 102,550, forward strand.
ACAAATAGTTTACACTTAAACTAATAGTGTATGCCGTGTCTGCTGGGGGTTCAAGTGTGCGGATTTAAGAGATAGTCAGGAAATACTAAGGGCAGGATCGAACGATCCTGCCCTTTATAGACTAATCAGCCCGCTGGTGAGGCGTGGAAAAAATTCTCCGTGTTGGGCTGACGTACTTTGGCCATGGCAATGTGCTCTTTGGATACATTAAATACCCTGTCTTTATCCTCGCCAATAGCTTCCGTTTTCAAACATTCGGCCATATCGTCGTCATCGACGGTAAAACCGGCCTTCTCATTAAATTCCCACTCATCAACAAGACACTGCCAGCCAATGCCGGCAAGCTGCTCGTTAGTGATCTCCTCATCAAACATAATGCTGTAGAAATTACGATGCTCATCAATGGTTGGCCCGAGAAACATGCAAAAACCAGAAGTATCACACAGGGCATTAATAATCTGCACTTCCTGACTGGCTATTGCTGCGGCCTCACCACTAATGGCCGGATCAACCACCAGACCTGCCGTATGATCGGCACCCATGGCACTACTGCAATAGGTAATACCCGCTGCCAGTAAGGGCCTCGGGTCCCAGGCTGGCATGGCCTGACCTTTGGCGACCGGAATACGTTTGTGATTTCGCGGCGTACCCACAGCAACTGCACCATTGGCAACATCCTGGGCAGCCTGATCACCGGCCTGAATACCTTCAGCAAGTAATTTCTTCGCGCCTTCAGCATCGCCCCATTCCATATCACCCGCATCCATCAGTACCGCGATAGCTGCACCGGTTTCTATGGTGTCAAGACCTAGCTCATCACAGAGTCGATCAAGATCGGCCACATCTTCCCAGTTGTTGATTGCACAGCAGGAACCAAGCAGAGTCAGTGTTTCGAATTCAAGGGCTGAAGTAACGTAATTACCATCTTTATCATGAACAACGTTGGAACACTTGACGATACAGCCGGTCATGCAATTGTGCATACCGCCACCATTAGTTTCAAAAGATTCCTTAATTCGTGCACCGTCAAGCTTGTCGACTTCCGGATTGCGACCATCGATTCGATTCTTATAGGGAAAGGTATGCAGCATGTTTGCCACCGGAACCACAGAACTGGTGCCATAGGCAAACTGGGCGTGACGCGTGGAAAGATAGTTTTTACTGAATTCCTTAATGTACTTAGCCAGTTTTTTAGTATCAGCAGGTTTTCGGGCTGCTGCTTTGCCCGGATCAATCGCCACCCATTTCAGACACTTGGACCCCATCACGGCACCGACACCACCACGCGCCGCGTGTCGTGCCGGACGTTTTTCTTTATCTCTGTCGGTACAGGCGACAGAAGCGCCTTTCATCATCATTTCACCAGCTGGCCCGATACTGATAGCCGAGGCTGTTTTCGGATAGTTAGCCAGAAGTTTCCCGCAGCTGGCATAGTTCCACATACCCTTGTATTCAGTGGCATCCTTTATCCGCACACCCTCCGCGTCGACTTCAAGTCCCCAGCGTTTTTCCATATCGGCAGGCTGACCCGTAACAATAATGCCGCGATAGCCAAGCTTCATCAGATCTGCAGCAGGCTCACCACCAGCATTGGCTTCTTTAATACCCTTGGTTAAAGGGCTTTTACAACCAACCGAAAGACGCCCGGATGTGGGCATGGTGGTTCCGGAAATGACCCCGGCGGTCAGTGTCAGAACATTGTCAGGACCAAGTGGATCGCAGTTTGGATCGCAGTCTCTGAGCATGATTTTTGCGGAAAGTGCCCGACCACCAAGCAACTTCCATTCATCAGGAAAGTCTTCAATTGTTATGCTCTGATCGGTCATATTAACGCGGATTAGTTTATCGTTTTCCCAGGCTGCACCCATCTTCACTCTCCAGATCGTCTTTGGCTTGATTTTGACCATACAGTCTATTTGAAGTCGCCCTCAGCGGCAATCTCCAAACCAACTCAGCCTTTAGCTGAATCTCCGGCCAGCTCACGTATAATGCAATCTTCGCCCAAAGATAACGAAAAACCACGCTATTATGCCAAATCCCAGCCCGGAAGATCAGGCCGTTGTTGACAAATTTGATCCGCGCGACCTGCCGGACGACTTTTACGTCAACCCTTATCCTTATTATTCATTAGTTCAAGAACACGATCCGGTACATCTTTGTGGCGATGGCTCCTACTTTTTGAGCAAGCACGCCGATTTACATAAAGTTTATCGAGATCCAAAGACCTACAGCTCGGATAAGAGAGACCTGTTCAAACCCCTGTTCGGCGACACCCTGCTCTACGAACATCACACCACCAGCCTGGTTTTTAACGACCCGCCCTTACATACGCATGTACGCAAAGCGATTGGTGATGCTCTCTCACAGAAAACCATTGTCGCTATGGAGAGTGGCTTACGCGAGATCGACGAGGATTTATTGAAAAACCTGGAAAATCAGGCCACTTTTGATTTCGTCGAAGACTTTGCCAGCATTATTCCGATTGAAGTGATCAGTAACTTACTCCGCGTTCCACAACAAGACCGCGACCAGCTTCGTCGCTGGGCCGTAGCCATACTCGGCGCATTGGAATTTAACCTGCCCAAAGAGCGTTTTGAATTAGGTAACCAGTGTGTCGCCGAGTTTCTTGATTACCTGCAGGACTTTGTTGCTGATAGAAAACGAAATTTGAGTGATGATGACGACGACATACTCAGCCGGCTGATTCGATGGGAAGACGATGGTTTCAAATTATCTGATACTCAGCTTTATCATCAAATCATATTTCTACTTAATGCCGGCCACGATACGACAACTAATCTGATTGCCAATGGCGTCTATTCTCTTTTGACCCACCCCGACCAAAAACAAATTTTAATAACAGAGCCGGGTTTAATAAACTCAGCCGTTGAAGAATTTCTACGTTTTGAAAGCCCGGTACAACTGGGAAACAGGATGACCACAAAGGAAGTAGAAATCGGTGGTATTAAAATTCCGCAAAACACCAATTTACATCTTGGTATCGGTGCCGCCAATCGCGATCCGGATGTCTATAAAAAACCCGCTCAATTAGATGTCGCCCGCAACCCACGCAATCACCACGCCTTCGCCGGTGGCATTCATCTTTGTGCCGGTTTGAACGTCGCCCGTCTTGAAGCACGAATTGCCATCCCTGCCATATTCGAACGCTTCCCTGATCTACATCTGGCCGGTGATGCCCACTACGATCGACGCGCCCGCTTTCGCGCCCCGCTAACAATGCCGGTCACCATCAAATAATTTATAAATACAGAAATCGCGGCTTAATTCTAGAGAATATTCCTACGAATCAGTGAAGAGTTGTTTTAAAGTAGATTTATCCGCTTCAATTAGCTATACCTTAATCCATGATATACAACCCATTCATACGGTAGTCGCCGTAGACTAATCTTTTATGTGCACAAAGAAAAACAGGGGGATTATATGAGTTTTACAGACACAACTTCACATGCAGGGACAACCAGTAACTCAATTCAATTATTATTTACCGGACAAGTATCAGAAGGGATAGCCACTTCTTTAGGTACAACTGCAGCAGCAGTACAGAAATTTATAAATGGGCAGGCATCTGAAGGGTTAGCAACAGCTATAGGTATAAGTTCGTCTGAGCTTCAGCATCTAAGAAATGATCTGGGTAAAGATGGAGCAATTGGCCTTATTTTGGGATTAGCGATTGCATTGCCAAAGGAAAGCACATAACAAGTGTGTCAAGTTAAAACGAAAAACAGCGTAACTTACATAAGATCTTAATGTACACAGGACAAACTAATGAACGACAACATATATGCGACGCCTGTTGCAGAGCTTGAAACAACAGAAAAAAAGGAACACAGTGATTTGGCTACGCGGTCTGCCCGCTTATTGGGGGCCCTGATAGATGGAATCATATCCTTAGTAGTAATATTCCCAGTTATGTTTATTACTGGCTTCTGGGAAAAAGCAATGGAAGGTAGCTTGCCAATTATTGAGACCGTTTATTTAGGGGTATTCGGATTTATTTTGTTTATTGTGCTCCACGGCTATTTACTTGCAAAGCATGGCCAAACTATTGGCAAAAAACTTGTGGGAACTAGAATCGTTTCAGTAATTTCTAATGATATTTTGCCCTTGTGGAAGGTAATAATTTTTCGATATCTCCCGATTACCATAGCATCTAACATACCAGTGATTGGCCAATTTTCGACTATCGTTGATGACTTGTTTATATTCCGTAAAAACAAACGATGTATCCATGATTTGATTGCGGGTACAAAAGTAATAAAAAGCGTAGACAACTGATGAATTACATACCAATAAATATAAACGAAAAATTCTCAAAATTTGATAATCATTGGTCTCCTAGAGTAATCGCCGAGATGAATAACTATCAGATTAAATTGGCAAAAGTACAAGGCGAGTTTGTTTGGCATGATCATCAAGATACAGACGAGATGTTTTTTATTATCGATGGCAATCTGGATATAGAGTTCAGGGATGGAAAAGTATCGCTTGGAGCAGGCGAAATGTTTGTAGTACCGAAAGGCACTGAACATAGACCGGTAGCACAGGATGAGTGTCACATCATGCTTGTTGAACCGAAAGGCGTGGTAAATACTGGAAATGCTGAAAGTGCGCTAAGCGCAGAAAATGATATCTGGATCTAATAGCTAGTATGTTGTTTCACGATGATTGTGTTTGCGGATGTTAGGCATAATGGATAGCGTATGAATGCGGTATTTTTTTACGGATTATTTATGGATGAGGAATTGCTTAAAAACAAAGGACTTAGCCCCTCGCGCATCGAGAAAGCCTGCATTGAGGGTTTTGGTTTACGTATCGGCGAGCGAGCATCACTGGTAAAATCAGAATCTGAAAAGGCATATGGCTTACTTATGTTTATGAGTCATGAAGATTTGACAACACTTTATAGCGAACAAAGCGTTGCAGACTACGTTCCAGAGTCCATAACCGTGACTGCATCAGACAACAACGAAATTCTCGCATCTACTTATAATCTTCCTGCTGATAAACTGAAAGGTCGAAATAAAGAGTATGCTTCTTCCCTGGCTATCCTGGCTAAGAATGTTGGTCTTCCACCTGAATATGTTAAAGAAATAGAAAGTTGGGCTTATTAAAGAGAGTATTATATGCGCTGGATTATTGCTTTGCTGGTCATAGTTGGTTTAATAGTCTGGGGTGGTCTTCTGGAAGATGCTGCCGAATCAAACGCTAATGAGTTCTGCGACTCTATCGCAATTGGAAGTTTATACAAAGACGGAGAAGCAAAAGCGATGCACACTGGTGAAGACAAACTACGTATAATTGATGAAAGTTCGTTTTCGGTAGGGTTCACGGGAATCCCACCCTTTTCAAGACACGTATGTGAAGTCACTCGTGAAGGAGAATTAGTCGGCGATAAACAGTATTATTATATTGACTAGGCAAACGAACACTATGGTTAGGTTATAGTCTCATCAAGTACATTTAATTATTAGGGAGAGCATTATGTCCAAGGGTCGAGATTCAAAAAAAGCAGTTAAGAAAAAGTCTGAGAAAACTTTGAAGGAAAAGCGCGCGGAAAAAAAGGAGAAGAAAGCCAATAAAAAATGATGGGCTGTAACATACTTTCAAAGGCACAAATGTAAAACATGAGTCAGTATTACCCAAAGAAGCAATTGTCCTGGTCGAAGGCCCCGGTACGCGGAGGTCTGGATATGGACAAGAGTATTATCTGGGAGGGTGACTTCGATGTCCGCTCTGCGTTCTTCCGTATGCCGGAGGGCACGACTATTCCGAAACATACCCACCCTAAATGGGTACAGGTCATGGTGGTCGAAGGCGAGATGGAAATTGAAACAGAGCCGGATGGAAAAATTAACATATCCTCAGGAGGCTGTTATTTCGTTGAGCCTGGAGACTCACATATTGAAAGAGCAGTGAAGAATACTATTGTATTGGTGACACAAGGTGAGGATCGGCCTGATGAATCAAATAAACCCGAAAAAACTGCTGAATAGTAAGTGGACGGCTGTAGCACCTGAGAACAAAGAATGAAATTGGAAAACGCCAGCCAGGAACACGTCGATAGTATTTGCGATCTCGTGAATTTGTCATACCGTGGTGAAAATGGCTGGACGAGAGAAACCGGCTTCGTCAGCGGAGATAGAATCCGTCCGGGCGAAGTTCAGGATTATTTGTCAAATCCTAAAGCACACTTTCTGGTAGGTATTGATAATGATGAGCTTATCTCCTGTGTTTGCATTGAGGAGAATGAAGACAGCGCTTACATCGGTTTGCTTGCCGTGCACCCTGGATTGCAGGGAACAGGGATAGGAAAAGAAATACTGGCCCAGGCTGAAAGCTATGCATCTGCGACATTCGGCGCGGAAAAATATGTGATGGTAGTCGTGTCTCAACGGAAAGAGCTGGTAGAGTATTATGAACGGCGTGGATATATACGGACAGGAAATATTCAGGAATACCCGGTACATCTTAACGTAGGGGTGCCATTGGAAAGTGGCTTAACGATAGAATATCTGGAAAAATCTCGTGCAAGAATTAGTGGTGGCGGAGAATAATTTATGAAGCAAATAACCGGAATAAACCACATTGGACTAAGAGTAAAGGACCTGCAAAGATCCAGAGGTTTTTATGAAAAACTGGGTTTTGTGTTTCTTGCCGGCCCTATCGGTCCGGAACCTGTTGCCATAATGGAGCATCCATCTGGCGTAAATATCAATTTCATTCTGAATTCTAACGATGAAACTCCGACGAATATCCTGATGGATATTCCAGATAAACATACGGGTTACACTCATTTTGCTTTAGAGATAAGCGATAGTCTCGCTGTAGAGACACAACTAACAGATCTTGGGCTCGCCATTACTGAAAAAGTAGAGTTTGAAGGAGCAAAATTCTTTTTTATAAGAGATCCGGATGAAAACGTTATCGAATTTCATCAACCTGCACAGTAGACACAAAATAGAAGCTTCAATTTACAGGAGCGGATGGTGGCACTTCGCTGACCACCCGCTTTGCCTCTAATTACGACCCGCAATTACACCGCCATCAACATCCCAAATGGCACCGGTTACCCAGCTTGACTCTTCACTAAGCAGGAAATATATCGTGTTAGCCACATCCTCCGGAGTTCCAATTCGCCCTATCGGATGAAAACCATCAAATGATGACAGTGTTTCATCAATTTTTTCTGGTTCAATAAAAGACTCATAGATTGGTGTTTTAACAACGGCAGGTGAGACAGCATTAACCCGTATATTGTCATCCGCCAATTCCATCGCCATGTGATTGGTAAGGGCATGCAACCCCGCTTTAGCCATTGAATACGCTGAGGATGGTGTAGCCTTAATCGCCTGTTTTGCCCACATTGAGCCAATATGCACTATGGAACCGCCGCCGTTTTCTTTCATATTTTTTACCACCGCCTGAGAAATAAAGAACCCTGCTTTATTCAAATCTGCGTAACTATCATAGATTGCTTCGCTATGTTCAAGAAACGGCGTTGGTGTAAACTTTCCCGCAGCATTTACGAAGTACTTAATATGTCGGCTGTTATCGCTAGCAAATTCAACTATGCGTTTGACATCGCTGGATTCATAAAGATTCGCCTGAATAGTTTCAACATGTCCCAATCTAGAAAGATCATCCTTCGCAGTTTTCAATTTAGCCCGAGAGCTGCCAATAATTACCGTATCAATATCCTGTTTGATTAAGTGCTTGGCAACAGCGAAACCCATTCCGCTGCTGCCCCCTAGAATCAAAGCCAGCGGCTTATTCGAGTTCTCCATTAGATTACCTCCAGAAGTAGTTATTAATTCGTGGACGTATCTTATGAAGCTTAGTAGCCTAATGAAAAGTAGGCACAATCCGGTGCCCTGGGCACTTATTGGTACAAATTAATGAAAAAACAGGAAAAATTATTTTCGAGAAAATCTGCACCTGAACAGAGTGCACGCATGGTTGAAACCATCTATGGTTGTAAATGGTCGCTTACCATATACCAGCTTCTGGCAAACGGCATAAATAGACCTGGAGCAATGGTCAGCAGCGTGGAGGGTTTAACGACTAAAGTTCTCAATGAATGTCTTCGAAAAAATATGGCATTTGGTATTCTGGAGCGAGTTACTTATAGCGAAGTACCACCCCGGGTTGAGTATAAAGTTACTCAGTTCGGTACCAGGTTCGTTCAAGTTCTAGACGAGCTGGAAAAATTACAAAGTGAGATTAATAGTCAATGAGTGGAGCCGATACGAAGTAAAATGAAATACGATCTTAAGAAAAACAAAAAAAATGCCATTGCGTTTTACCGAATGGCATACATAGGCGAACCATCGAAAGCTGTAGAGAACTATGTTGGCTCTGAGTATATCCAGCACAATCCTGTTGTCGGTGATGGCAAACAGGCTTTTATTGACTATTTTGAAGAAATGGCTGAAAACTATCCGGAAAAAAACATCGAATTTGTACGGGCTATTGCGGAGGATGATCTGGTCGCTCTGCATACGCACCAGACCTGGCCTGGAAATGAGCATTATGTAACGATGGGTTTTTTCCGTTTCGACGCACAGGGGAAGATAGTTGAACATTGGGATTCAATTCAACAGGTACCAGCAGAATCAAAAAATGGTAACAGCATGTACTAAGGCATTGCATGTTCAGCTACTTTAACACGATTTTAATAAACCGGAATTTCTCAAATCATGACAATGCTGCCGGATTTTAAGCTTGAGTCACATTTTTCAAAATGGGAGTTTACAGCTCGTTACAATATGACCGCTTCTGATGCGGAGAGTTTATCCTTACGTGATTTACTGGCGATGGCAACTCCGGAAGAACGTGAAGAATTTGACAGTCTGTGGTTGGGTTATTCTGAAACTTTCGGTGCCGCGGATTTACGCGAGATTATTGCTTCCCATTATGCCAGTCGATGTTCAGATGACGTAATTTGTTTTACCGGAGCAAGTGAAGGTATATATGCGGCGAATTCAGTACTTCTCGACAAAGACAGTCATGCGATTGTCGTTACGCCCAATTATCAGTCTCACGAGACCTTGCCTTTGGCAATTTGTGAGGCAACTGGCGTTCCCCTGAATCCGGATGATGAATGGTCACTCGATATCGATAGAATAGCCGACTCAATTAAGACCAATACTAAACTAGTCACTATTAATTTCCCGCACAATCCGACCGGAACGATTCTGCCTCTGGATCGCTATCAGGCCTTAATTGAGTTATGCCGGAAGCATGGAATTTATATTCTTCATGACGAGATTTTTAATGGTCTTGGGCCTAGTAGCGCGAAGCATCTGCCTTATATTGCTGATAAATACGAACGCGGACTGTCCTTAAACGTCACGTCCAAATCCTATGGGCTCCCGGGGCTTCGAATCGGCTGGATTGTTTGTTCCGATAGAGAAATACTCTTGAAATTGGAGAAAACAAAACAATATTTGTCGATTTGCAATTCCGGCCCCAGCGAACGCCTGGCCAAAATCGCTGTGCGTAATCGAGACCGCCTCTTACGTCGCAACTGCTCAATTATTGATGAAAATCTGCCGAAGTGGGATGCTTTTTTTGAACGCTATCCCGACCTGTTTGATTGGCAACATCCTGATGCTTCCTGTATGGCTTTTCCGAGATACAGGGGTGAAGAGGGAGTTGAGTCTTTCTGCAGGTCCCTGGTCGAAGAAAGTGGGATTCTGTTTTTACCCGGCTCTATATACGAATCTGAATTAAGCCCTACCCCAAGTGATCGATTTCGTCTCGGTTTTGGCCGCAAAAATCTTGACGAAGGTCTGCAAGTGCTTTCATCACATATCGAGCGGCAATGACTCTGAAGGAAGGCGCATACTAATGAATCTACGCTGTCACTGTAATAATATTACAATTGAAGCACCCTTACCGGAGCAAGTAACGATCTGTAACTGTTCAATTTGCAGTCGTTATCAGTCACTCTGGGGCTACTACCGACCGGAAGAAGTTAAAATCGATATCGGCACTAAAGGTGCGTCGTCTTACATCTGGGGAGATCGCGTTATAGAATTTGTGAGTTGTTCCAGCTGTTCATGCATAACGCACTATCGTAGCCTGCCGGGGCAATCTGAGCCCAGAGTTGCACTTAACTTCAGAATGTCGAGTGAGGATGCGATTGCTGATGTGCCGATACGCTACTTCGACGGTAAGAGCATACTGTAAAAGACCTAGAACCAGGACGCTTTGATCAGGTGTTGCGGAATTCGATCTTTAATCTGCTCGTGTAGGGCAGGTAATTTCGACCAGTGCACACCCTGCATATAATGGTGCGCGGTGTGATAGCCAAGATTGCCTGTGGTTAAGTTAAAAAACGGATGCACGTTGTTATTTGAAGCTTCAAAACCATCTTTCAGATCAAGGCCTGCATGATGCTCATAGGTTGCCCAGGCAGTGAGCAGTAAACCCGATATCATTGGTAGTGCAAAAAGAAAAAGTCCGGCCACTGGCTTATAGAAAATCAGCAAGCCTACTATTAAAAAAGTCAGTGCTGAATATAGCAGATACTCCCTCTGTATTTTCGGATGCGATTTGCCAACCAGATAGCCTCGATAATAGGCAGTTGCAGCAACAATGAAACTGTATTCGAATTCGCCCATTTTACTGCCATCAGATCGGGTCCAGCGACTTTCATCTTTTGTCTGATCCAGATAATTCATATGATGGCCAAGCACATGATGAAGACGCCATAAATTTGTCGTCACACCGCTATGCAGAGCATAGAAAAACTCAAGTAAGCGATTTAATGCAGCAAATTTAAAGGTGTAGTTGTGTTGATGATGATGATTCCAGGCACATAGTTTGCCTTTGGGTACAATCATAATGGCCCAGTACAGCGCCAGCAACCAGGGGTTGTTTAATTGAAAATAGAGGTAAAAATCGACAACACTGATAGACAGTATGATAAATACCGGCATCCGATCTTCAGAATATTTGAACATTTATTATTTTTATAAAGCGCTTCGACAATAATGATTGACGCTACCGAGCATCCCCAAATGCGCGCTAACTCTACTTTATATTCGGACTACCCTCAAGCACACCTTTGCAGGATTGCCACCAGCGACGCAAAATTATTCGTTGCGGCCATTACCTACCTGATATAAAGCGGTCTACTCAGGGATGAATATCAATTATTCTTGCCAGTTCCGGTTATTTGTCTTTGCTTATGAAAAAACACTACGAGAATATTGAAATACTCCTGCGCAGCGAGAACCCGCATCAGCCGGTTTATTGTATCTACCCGAATGTATACCGCGAATCCACCATGGAATTTATCGAAGGTTTTCCCGGGCGCGTGCTTTATGCCGTCAAGGCCAATAATCATCCTGAAATTATTAAATTACTCTACGAACATGGTATTAAGCACTTCGATTGCGCATCACTGGAAGAAATAAGATTACTTAGAACGCTATGTCCGGAAGCGGAAATTTATTTCATGAACCCTGTTCGTTTTGAAGGTGATGCGGCCAATGCACAGCATAATTATTCAGTTCGTCATTTTGTTATTGATGATGAGAGTGGTCTTGTACAATTGCTGAGTGAGATTGATGCGCAAAAGTCTACGATTTTTGCCCGTATGGCCGTCTCACATCATTCGGCATCACAGGATTTATCCTATAAATTTGGCGCCCTGCCAAAAGCAATCCCCGCCCTCCTCCGCGCCATCAAAGAAAACGGCGCTGAACCCGCTCTGGCCTATAACGTGGGTACCAGTGTCACCAGTCCGGATGCCTATGTTCATGCCATGGGTATCGCTGAAGAGGTACTCTCGAGGCTACCTTTTCGAATCCGTCTGCTCGATATTGGTGGCGGTTTTCCGAAATCCTATCCCGGTTTCCGGGTTCCGGAAATAAGTAGCTATCTGCAACGCCTGCAGGAATTAAAAAATAAGCTGGCTATCACGCAGAACACTGAGTTGATGGCAGAGCCGGGGCGCGCTTTAAGTGCGCCGGGTCTATCCGCGCTCACACGGGTACTGCTGCGCAAAGCCGATAAAATATTTTTGAACGATGGAATGTATGGTGTCTTTTGGGAACTTCGTTGTCAGGCACATTTGCAATACCCTTATCGCGTTTTTCGGCAAGGCCAGATTTTAACCGGAAAAACTCAGACCTTTAGCGTCTTTGGCCCTACCTGCGACTCCAGTGATGAACTACCCGTAGCTATCGAGCTGCCCGGCGATATTGACGTGGGTGACCACATTGAGTTTGGAAATATTGGCGCATATAGTCTCAGCGGGCGAACTGATTTTAACGGTTTCTATAGCGATAATGTTGTTAGCTTTACCGATGAAAACGCCATACCTCCGCTGCTCGGGACCTGACTCCAGTCGACTACAGTAAAATAATAATCAGGCTGGCTTTACCTGCTCGCCGGAGTCTCCGAAAAAGGAGCGTAAAAATTTCTGTATATCATCCACTATCAAGACATTCGCAGGAATCATAACCAGAGTAATCACAGTTGCAAACAGAATACCAAAGGCAAGAGAAATAGCCATTGGGATCAAAAACTGCGCTTGCACAGATTTTTCAAACATTAGTGGTAGTAAGCCAAAGAAAGTAGTTAGTGAGGTAAGCAGAACCGGGCGAAATCGGGCGACACCGGCACTCAGGACTGCCTCAACAACGGACAATCCCTGCTTCTTTTTCTGGTTTATGTAATCAACCAGAACCAGACTGTCATTCACAACCACACCTATGAGTGCCATCAGTCCGAGTATGCTTAGAAAGGACAAATCCCGCCCCATCAGCCAGTGCCCCAGTATCGCGCCGATGACGCCAAAAGGAATAACCGACATGATTATCAAAGGCTCGATATATGACTTCAAGGGCAAAGCAAGCAGGACATATATTGTGAACAATAATACGAGCAGACCCCACTGTAAGCTGCCAAAGGATTCACGCTGCTGTTTTGCTTCCCCTTCAAAGGTGTAGGCGATACCCGGATAATTTTGCAGCAGCTCTGTCAGATAAACCTGAAGATCGGCCTGAATAACCGTCATATTCGCTTTTTCTTTATCAACATCAGCCGTTACGTTCATCGTTCGATAGCGATTAATACGGGTAATCGTCGCCGGTCCTTTACCCGGGTTCAAGGTCGCCACATGCGAAAGCGGAATTCTGCGGCCGTCGGGAGCCGTGATTAGATATTCATCAAGTGTGGCTGTAGTGCTTCTTTCTTCTTTTGGCAGGCGTACGATCACACGCACATCATCACGTCCCCTTTGAATACGCTGTGCTTCAAAACCGCGAAAGGCCTGGCTGACCTGACTGACTATTTCGGCACGGGTTAATCCGAGCACATGTCCCTGTTGGGTCAATTCAATCTGTATTTCCTCTTTACCATCGGAGAGGCTGTCAGCAATATCAAAAACCGTGGGATACCCCGTCAGTCTCTCTTTCACCTTTTCTCCAATTTCAGAAAGTGTTTCAAGGGACTGACCGCTGAACTGAATGTCGATCGGATCACCCGGTCGTATTAGTTCGGCACGAAAGGTCAGCGATTCAGCACCAGGGATTTCACCGATGATTTTACGCCACTCTTTGATCATGTCATTGGTACTGATATCAACAAGTCGCTTATCAGACGGTATAGTTTCGATAATCACCTGCCCATAGTAATCTGCGGTGCGGCCAAAACCAGCTGAGCCGGTAGTGGAAAGAATATCCCGAATAATTTTTTCTCCTCCTTCCCCATTGGTATAGCGGCTTTGTAAATCAAAAGCCGCATCGGTGATTCTTTTCATATGTCGATCAGTCACATGGAAGGGTGTACCCACCGGCATGGTCAGCGTTACTGCAGCGGTATCTGATTCAACTCGCGAAAAAAAAACAAACTTTGTCCAACCGCTCATCACCAGTGAGATAGTCAATACGAACAAACCGATGAAAGCGGCAAGTACCGAGTAACGGTTTTTTACTGAAAACTTAAGTAAGGGTTGATAGTAATCGAATATGAACTTTTCGAAGCCATTCGCAAATCTCTGCTGCCATCGACTAAAACCTGATCCTTCTTTTTCATCCGTATTGACCTTAATGTGTTTCAGGTGCGCTGGTAGTACAAATTTCGATTCAATCAGAGAAAACAACAAACAGGGAATGACCACTGCCGGGATCGGTCCCATAAAATCACCCATTCTTCCTTCGATAAAGGACAACGGGCTAAAAGCGGCGATGGTGGTGAGAATCCCGAAAGTGACTGGAATCGCTACCTGCCTGGTGCCCAGAATGGAAGCTTCCAGCGGATCCCCACCCTCACGCATACGTGAATAGACATTTTCACCAGTCACAATCGCATCATCGACAACAATACCTAGCACGATAATGAAACCGAACAGGCTCATGATGTTGATACTGAAACCGGTTATGGACATAAGAATCAGCGCACCGAGAAAACTCACCGGTATTCCGAGAAACACCCAGAAAGAAACCGAAGGTTTTAAAAATAGGGCCAGCAAGACAATCACTAGAATGCTGCCCTGTATACCATTGCGAACGAGAGTGCCCAGACGTGCCTTCAGATAAGATGAGTCATCGTCCCAATAACTTAAGACCATACCAACAGGCATAGAACCCTGACGTTCGTTAATATACTCTTTTACCTTTTCCGCGATGGCAATAGCACTTTGACCACCAATACGATACACCTGAATAAGACCGGCATAATCGCCGTTAAAACCGGTTTTTAATGAGACCTCTTCAAAACCATCATTCACGCTTGCAATATCGGATACGCGGATAATACTTCCGTCAGAATTGGTCTTTACAACTATGTCCTCAAACTCTGTGCGCTGGTATGCCTGACCCTTTGAACGAATCAGAACATCGCCTCCGTCGGTACGCACATTTCCCGCCGAAATATCCAGCGAACTTCGTTGAACCGCGCGAGCGATATCAGCCAGGCTCAGATTGTAATCTCGCAGCTTATCCTGAGAGGCCTCAATATTTATTTCGTATTTTCTGACCGCATCCAGCTCAACCTGAGTAATACCATCTACGCGCAGTAAATCATCTCTTATTTGCTCGGTATAGGAACGGATTTCTGCCTCACTGTAATCTCCTGCCACCACCACGGAGATAACTTCTCTGGTGCGCTGAGCGAGACTGACAATTGGTTTTTCAGTATCCGCTGGAAACGTATTAATTGAATCGACCCGGTTCTTAATATCATTTAGCAGATCCCGTGGTTCGTAATCAGAATCAATTTCCATCGTCACCGTAGTACTGCCTTCTACCGAGCGACTTACTATTTCATCAATTCCTTCAAGATCCTGTACTGCTTCTTCTATGCGAATCGCAACACCAAGTTCGATGCCTTCCGGCGTCGCTCCTCTCAACGGCACGGTAACGCGAATAATATCAGGCTCAACCTCTGGGAAAATTTCGAGTTTCAAGGTCCAGCTTAGACAAAACAGACCCCCGATAACAATGCTGATCAGAAGTAAATTCGCAGCCACATCATTTCTTGCGAACCAGGCAATCATTTACAGCCTCTCCCCGCTTGCCGTACCCGCTTTTAGGATCGCAGCGGCTCGCTCCTTACTGCCGGTACCAGTAGCAATGCTGACTCTGACACCTGACGTGACCTGACCCAAAGATGTCAGCACCAGCTGATCAGCTTGCGCTAATCCACTTTCAATAACAGCCTGATCCTGATTCTGCCAGGCAATTTTTATTTCCTGTCGTTTCAAAACACCATCAACGACAAGATAAACATAACTCCCCTGATAAATGGCCTTATTTGGTATAACCACAGCCTGCGATAAGCGTCTGCCTGATAGCGCGGCGGTTACATATTGTCCGATTTTCAATGGAGTCTTACCTTCGGCGTGCTTGCCAAAGGGATCGTCGATCTGCGCGACGACATGAAGTTGCCGGGCATTGTCATCGATAGCGCTTTCAGTTCTAACAATTCGGCCCTGCCACTCAGAGCCTCCGGCCAGTTCTGAAATAATGGTTACTTCCGGTGCCGGTATGTCTTCTGCATTTTCAAAGCGATAGTCTTCCGGTAAATCAATAAACGATAAATCCCGGTTTCTCAAAGGCAATCGAATTTCCATCTTATCCACTGCATAGACTTCCGCGACGGCTGAGTTGATGTTGACTACCGAGCCAAGATCAACCATTTTTTCCATAACTCGTCCGGCATAAGGTGCTGTAATTTTTGTTCGCTCAAGATCCAGCTGGGCTTTCTCCAGCGCGGATTCTGCTGAAATAACTCTTGCCTCCGCGGCCTGCAACTGCGGTTTTCTCAGCACCAGATCACCCGGTTCTCCCTGCTGTCCGAGTCGATTCCAGTCTTGCTGAGCCTGCACTGATCGCGCCTGTTCCTGAGCCAGAGCCTGACTGGCGTCAAGTAAAGTGGCTTCGGCTATCTTCACGTCTGCAAGATAATCTCGTTCATCTATACTGAGTAAAATATCGCCTTTTTCAAAGAAACCGCCTTCGCGCAGGCTATCACTTATCTTTGTTATCTCGCCACTGACCTGAGCCACCAGCATGCTCTGCTCTTCGATTCATTATACTCGACTCCTTTATAGCTCAATAACAGTATAAACTGTCTACCTAAGTCGAGATTTTCATACAAGCGGTCAGTAGCAGGACAAGTAACAGTACAAAAAAATATTTACTAGCAGTTTTCAAGAAAGTAAGAAACCTTGTCGAATATAATGTTGGGATTAATCTGGCAAAACCAATGCTGTCTATGTTCAGATATTTATACGCGGATATCGAGTAAATTGAGGCTGAAACAGGATATATCCTTTTTATTTGCATATATCGAAATTCTACAGCAAAGCTTGTCAAGAGATCGTGAATCTCAGTCACACGTCGCGAATATTAGTGGCTTTATCGAATCTAACTGGTTTTTATCAGCAGAATCGCCAACATTGCGATCAACATAGGTACTGCAAAAACATAGTATAAAGACGATGATTGCCAGCCCATATCAAGTAAAACTCCGGTTGTCGCAGGTGAGAGGATCGCACCTATGCGTCCCACGCCAATTGCCCAGCCCATGCCTGTTGTGCGTATTTCCGGCGGGTACAGAGCCGGGCCGAGTATATAAAAACAGGTAATCGCACCGAAAAGGAAAAAACCGACGGAAAAACCAATAATGGTGGCCAGTTGTAAATCTCCTGAATACAGTGCGAACAGAGTCATCAACAAGGCCGACAGAAACATATAATAACCGGCCAGTTTTTTTAAACCAAAACGCACGCTAGTAAAACCAAGTACAAATTGACCGGCAATACCACCAAGCTGCAATAACATACCACCCGATATCCCCTGATTTTCAGATTGGCCGGCAAGTACAAGTAATTTGGGAGTCCAGCTTAATACGAAGTAGAGGCTTGCCATTACCAGAAAAAAACCCAACCAGATAAGTATGGTTGCCTTGCGATGTTGTGGTTGCCACAAACTCAAAACGCCAGCACTTATTTGCGGCGTTCTGTCTGAATCGGCTAAGCTTCCGAGTGGCTCATGATTCATTTTCAGTAACAATGAATTAATGCGCTGCAGAGCATCATCGGGTCGACGGACAAGAATATAATCAATTGACTCAGGTAATTTCCAGAACACCAGTGGGATCATGATTGCGGAAAGACCCGCACCGAATATGAATACAGATTGCCAGCCTGACACTGGAATCAAACTCGCAGCAATCGCACCACCGGCAATGCCACCGATGGGATAACCACTCTGCAGAATACTGATATTGAGTCCACGACGGCGTCTGGAACTGTACTCAGAAGTAAGAATATTCATTGTCGCGAGCGCACCGCCAATACCTAATCCGGTAAATATACGCATAGCAGCCAGTTGATACATATTTTGAGTAAAAGCAGAGATCAGCATACCGGTCGTAATAATGAGCAGACAAGCGATAATCAGAACTCGTCGCCCATATATATCTGCCAAACGACCCAGAAAAATTGCACCAAGCGCCATTCCAACCAGACCTGAACTGAACAGCAGTCCTAAGGATTTTCCATTTAAACTCCATTCAGTCGAGATGCTATGGGCAGTAAAAGCCATGACCAGAACGTCAAAACCGTCGAGCATATTAATCATAAAACAAAGCGCGTCTGTCAGAATTTGAAAACCTGACATCGAACTATTATCGATTATTTCCCTGATATCTTTTTTCACTAGCGAGTACTTACCGGAGTGAGAACCACTATTATAAATTCAGCACGATATAAAATCTGTATAATCACGACGAAATAACCGTTTCAAGAATATTTCGCGCTGTGAAAATATACGAATCCAGTTTTACTGTCGAATTTTGCCATTGTGATAGTGCCGGCATAGTCTATTACCCGCACTTTTATACCTGGTTCGATCAATCGACTGAACGCATGTTCAAAAGTATGGGTTTCAGCTATACGGTTCTGCGGGAACATTTCAACCTGCTCGGGTTTCCACTGCTTGAGACAGGCGCATCCTATAAAAAGGCATGCAATCTCGGTGACGAATTGCGAATGCAAACACAGGTTACAGAATGCACTGAAAAAACTTTTCTGGTGAACCATACTTTGTATCATTCAGACGATAGCATCGCACTTGAAGGTTTTGAGCGAAGGATCGTTGCTGTTTTTGATACTAGCACTGAAAAAGGTCTCCGTTCCGCTCAAATACCTGATGAAATAAAACTACACTTGACAGCCCTTTAGTTTTTCCGCTCTCAGTAAAATCAGGTAGCACTCAGTTAAGTTGATCCAGGTCAACATCTTACAACATTCCAAATGTCATCATGCTTTTAAATATTAACAAGCACGATTGGCTGTAATGAAATACTCCATTGTTACTTCTGTTTTCTTCTCTCAGCCGTCCTGTTTTAAAAATTAGCGATTTTATTAACTGGAGAGTCAACATGAAGCAACTTATATTATTGCTCGTCCTGAGCATGGGCATCACTCCGCTCAGCTATGCTGAAAAGGGAGATATTCTGGTTCGCCTGAGAGGCATCGGCATAGTCCCGAATGACGACAGTGAACAGGTCAGAGTGGCTGGCCTTGGAACAGTACAGAGCCTGAATGGCGGTGAATCATCACGTGTTAATGTAAAGCATAACTTCGTTCCGGAAGCCGATATTACCTACATGCTTACGGATCACATAGGTATTGAAGCCATTGCCGGAATCGCCAATCACGATGTTGAATTACAGGGAAATGGTCTGGCAACCCTGGTTACTACACTGACAGGTGGCGCTGCCGGCGCTGGCTTAACGGATGGTTTCAAGATTTTCGACACCTGGGTTCTGCCGCCTACAGTAACCCTGCAATATCATTTTATGCCTGAGAACACGATTCGACCCTATGCGGGCGTCGGAGTCAACTACACGGCATTTTTATGGGATGATGCGACGGGCCAACTGGAGAATGCCGTCGGTGGTCCGGTTCACGTCAATACTCGAAATGGTTTTACATGGGCCTTACAAGCTGGCGTTGATATCGACTGGAAAGACAACTGGTATTTCAACGTTGATGTGAAATACATTGATATTGAAACAGAAGCCAGTCTGTTTATAAATGGCGGCCCACTCGCCGGAACCAACCTCAGGGTGAATACGGATGTCAGTCCTTTTGTGGTAGGTGCCGGTATTGGCTATCGTTTCTAGACTGTCTAAAACTTCTGACTTCTCTGTCCATCAGGGCAGAGAAGTCGATTTTCTTTTTACTTCTTGAATCGTACTACTAAGTCAACGAACTGACACTTCAACCGAATTGTCTTCTAAGCCTCGCATGAACATCAAGCGGACTCTTGGCCGGCATAACTTCGGAGAAACCATCAAGTAGCAATCCGGCACTCTGAGTTTGTGCTACAGTCTGGTTTTTCCAGCTATCGAACAGGTTTGAGCCAACCAGCCAGCGGTAATTGTGCTCACGACAGATAAACCAGTGTTCAATACCCAGATTAATGTACCCGTCACTTCTTCCGCATTCGGGGCAAACTCCATAGGATTTCGAATTCTGCGTATCAGGAAAGGGAATAACGTTTGTCGGTACCATGTCATATCTCCAAAAATGGATTAATGTAATATTATACGAAGCAAGTTATAGACCACTTTTTTGACAATTTTGTGACAATCTCAATACAAAAAATATACGGTATTTTATTCAGCTAGTTAGTTTCGACATATAATGTTATTTATTAAGAGACATAGTTTTATCAGAACAACCGCCGCCTTAATTTCGTCACCAACTATGAAATATATGACCATTTTAGCGACACTATGGTTCATTTACTTTAGCTCAGACAGGACTCATACGAAGAGCAAACGCATGCTATGATTCGTTTTCCGAAAATTCAGAGATACCAATAATGCCTAGATTAACAACACTTATATTTATTCTTTGTACACTCAGCAGTACTTCCGCTTTTGCTGAAAAACCACATGGACCAAAAGCAGAAGTTGTAAAAGTAAGTGTTGGCAGCGTAGATGGGAAGATGCAGTTCTTTCCTGATCAACTGACCTTTGAGCGTGGTCACTATTACAAGATGGTTATTCACAATCCGAGTAGCGAAGATCACTACTTCACTTCCGATGCATTCGCAACGCATGTCTTTACAAGAAAAGTCGAAGTGATCAGCAGTGATGGCAAAACAATCGCCGAAATTCATGGTGCGGTTAACGATATGGAACTAAAACCGGGAGCAACTGTGGAGTGGTATTTTTATCCGATGACAAAGGGTAAAAATCTGAGACTGTTCTGTCATAAGAAAGGTCACGAAGAGGCCGGGATGATTGGAAGTATTAACATCATTGGTAAAGCGCCATTCAGTAAATAGCGCAGCTTATTTGTTGACAAATTGGTCACGCAAGATGAAGTTTCTTTTTTTCAGTTCTTTGCTGGCTTCGTCCGTAATTTTACCAGAAGTGATCAACTCCATAACCCTGAAGCCGGATTTTTCCCCGCGCACACTCAGTTCATCAAATAATTTTTCTGTTTCTTCTGACCAGTAAATCATATCGACAGGGGCAAAATAAAGCATCCGTCGATCTTTGCTGATAGCTTCGAGAACTTCACTACCCGCATTGAGTTTTTCAAGACCTGCTATTTTTTTGTGATAGTAATTCAACATCATCGCGCTTTCCTCAAATGCCAGCGCCATCACAGTATTTTGAATATTTGAGGCCGCTTCGACAAAAGCAGAACGGTTACGTACACCTGTTAAAGCATCCAGGTAGTGAGCGATTCTGGTTTGATTTCTTGGAGAAAAAGCCGGGTGCTGAAAAAATTTATCTACAATTTCCTGATTGATTTTCATCTTCAGAAAAAGATCTCTGTTGATTTTCTGTAGCTCATCAATACTTTTACTTTTTAGCAGATAAGCCGTGTTCAATTCAACGTCGACATCTGCCAGCTTAGTCGGTCTGTTCAGCTGACTATGTAGAGAAGGCGTTCCTGCCGATATTTTTCCTGACGATCTGGCACGCGTGACCGCATTAAGAAATTCCTGAACATTCAGGTTGTTGGAATAAACATCAAAACCCCATTGACTGGCAACATTACGCTTGTGCATAGCAGCAACCGGGTCTTTCGATTCCTGCCCGAGATAACTGAATCTTGCGTTGCTTGAATCTGCTGTCGAGAAGCTCTGGTTCAGATTATCGGCTACCTGCCCTGCCAGGTTGGCAGCCGATTCTACCGGCCGGGAAATAATATCCATAGCGGAATTAGCACGTATGCTGAACTGCCCGCCGATCTCTTCTGACAATTGCTCGTCCTTTTTCTGAAACTGATTAACCGCCTGTGCCAGTGTATGAATTTCCTGTACCCGTTTTCGAAACAGGGCCAGAGAGGTAATCGTATAACTGCCCATTTCACTGTGCAGATAAAAACGATAAAACTTCCCGTCCAGTTCAATATCATCCACACGGTGATAAACGGATTGTGCCTGTTGAGAGGTTAGCACCTCAGACATCCTGATGACCGGTCGTGCTTCGTAATAAGCAAAAGCGGCACTACCCCCACAAAGACACAGTAGAAAAATTATTGCCTTAACAAATCGGTTTCGCACAAAAAAATTATGTACAGCCACTGAAACCGACTGACTCAAGCTCATATTTTTCCATCAAGACCCATCTGATAATATTTGTGCGTAATGGATTCCTGATTCTCAAGCAACCAGTCAATATTGGGTTCGTTATTCATTGCTTTATGAATCGCGCTGGCCGTAGCTGTCCGATGGATATCAAAAAGAATTTTATGATCAAGATCATCAGCATCGGCAACCATGGGATTGAGCCAGACGGAAACAATGATACCCAGATCGTTGGCCTGATCTTTCGGAATGTCGCCATTACGAACTGAATCCAGCACACCGTTAGCAATAGCACCCTGCACAGTACCCATTAAAATGTTGGTATAACGCTCTTTATTCACAGTCACCTTGCTGACCATAAGCGTCGGTGGTCTAACCATCACATCTGTATTTAAAATAGCCAGTACACGCGAATGTCCTTTAACCTGATCGCCAAGCAGTGTGGCAAACGCATTCCCGACCGGGCCATCCAGCGCGCCAATAACCACTTCGGGTTCTGCAGCAGTTCCGGGAGGACCACCTGCTACCAGAGCCTCACCGACCCGCATTACAATTTTTTCGCTCATAATCTCTTCTTCCTGTTATTTTTAATTATTTATCCGCTAGTGTTTCGGCGTCTAGTCATCATCGCCAAGTTGTGCAGCAATATCGTCCAGAAGACCAGAATCCTTTTCTTTCGTTTCCTTTTTTGCCGCCTCTGCGCTCTCCCTGATCCGTCGCATTTTCTCCATGATGGTATTGGAATTGGCGTAAGCCTGCTCCTCTTCCTCAATTTCACGTTTAAACTGTGACAGATCGGCTTGCATTTGTTCTCTGAGACTTTCTTCTGCGGCTTTTTTCTTCTTCAGATCATCTTCTTTTTCATTCTTTGCAGCAACAGCCTTAACCTGTGCCTGCTGAGCCTGCGCAATTTCAACCGAGGCTTTGTTCAGTTTGGCCTGAGCTACTTTCAGTTCGCCGGTAATAGTTTCCTGCTGAGCCTTATCAGCCGCAACAGCTTCCTGTTGCGCCCGTAGTTCGGCAACTTCAGCCATCGCCGCTTTCTTCGCTAATTCCGCTTCTTCCTTTGTTTTTTGAACTTCCAGCAGCTGCTGTTTTATATTCTGATGTTCTTCCTCCAGTTTTATTCTTTCCGCCCGCAATTTCGCCTCTTCTTCTGCGTGAGACTGATCCTTTGTCATTTTGTATTCAGCGATTATTTTTTCAGCCTCTTCCTTGGCAGCTAAGCTCCCGGCTTCCGCTTCAGCTTTCTCGCGTCGAGCCTGTTCCAGTTCTTCATTATTACGGGCAAATTCTTCAGACAGTTTACGTCGCTCTTCCTCCAGTTTCGCCGACGCTACCTGCTGAATCTGTTATTCCATTTCTTCTTGTTGCATACGCCGTTTCTGATCGGCATCTTCCATTGCTTTTCTGGATGCCTCGACTTCCTCCTTCATCTTCTGGGCTTCCGCCAGTTTTTGCGCAGCCTCTTCAGCTTCTTTCTGTCGCAGGGCATCAATTTCGTTTTTAATCGCCTCGGCTTCCTGCAATTGCTTATTGGTTTCTGCTGCTGCTTTCTCGCGCGACTCTTCCATTTGTTTTTTCAGTGCAGCGGCTTCTTCAAGTTGCTGTCTGGATTCTTCAGCTTCCTTTTGCAGGGCAGCCTCCATCTGCGCTTTCAGCGCTTCGGCTTCTTCCATTTGTAAGCGGGCCTGCTCCGCTGCCTGCGCCAGGCGCTCTCTTTCCTGTTGTACCAGAGCTTCGGCTTCCGCCTTCATTTGCTCAATTTTTTCCATTTCCGCCGCGTTACGACTATAGACTTCCTCCAGTTTCTGCTTTTCTTCTTCCATTCGCTTTTCAGCTTCAAGCTTCATGCCGGCTATTTTTTCTTCTTCCTGCTGGCGCAACTTGATTGCTTCAGATTCAGCTTCCTTTTTCGCCTGTTCAATTTTCGCGCGCTCTTCCTGTAACTGTTTCTCAACTTGTGCCTGAGCCTCTTTTATTGAAACATCGGCCTGCTTCTTCACCTTCTCAACCGCTTCAAGTTCCATATTGGTACGATTGAGCTCGGCTTCGAGTACTGAAGCTTTTACATCGGGATCGAGATTCTGGCGGGAAATTTGATCCACCACATCTTCTTTCACTGGAGCTGATGGTACCGGGGACTCAGGTTCTGCAGCTGTTTTAGACTCAGCAACTGGCTCTGGTGCAGGTGCGGGCTCAGCTGCCGGCACTGGTTCGGGTGTCGGTGCAGCTTCGGGTGCCGGTGCAGGTTTGGGTGCCGGCGCCGGTTCGGGTGCTGGTTCGGGTGCTGGTGCAGGTTTGGGTGCAGGTGGGGGCTCAGCTGCGGGTTCGGCTGGGGCCGCTGCTGCAGCTTTCGGCGCTTCCTTGGGCACGTGAGTCACTTCTGATTTGTCGGCTGCATCCGGATTATTGACAATTCCACCTTCCAGATAACAAACATCGAAAGCTCTTTCAGCTAGTAAGAATGCTCCGGTTGAACTCCTGCCACCGGTATCACAATAAACAATGTACTTCTTATCAACATCGAGTTTATTTACCTGCATTCTCAACATATTAAGAGGTATATGGACGCTGTCTGCTATTGCGTGAGATTCGTGTTCTTTCTTGAATCTGACATCCAGCCAGATTGCGCCCTCTTTGATAAGACCCGTTGCTTCTTCGTAGCTTACCGAACTCAATGAAGGTTTTTTGATGAGTTCTATAAAGTTCTCTTTGCTGAGTTCCATCAGCACACCGTCGCTGGCCATCACAATCGTCGCATTTCGTATAGAGTCTGAAACCAGCGCCTCTTCTCCGAAACTATCGCCCACACCCAATGTCGCCAGTTTTAAATCTTCGCCCCCTGAAGGTGGAGTTCGAAGAACATCACACTTACCGTCCTGAACGATGTAATACTTGTCGCCCGGATCGCCCTGTTTGATGACAACCTCACCTTTGGAGAAATGAACTTCAGTTAATAAAGCAAAAAGCTGACCGATATTCGCCGTTGGCAGCCGGGCGAATAATTCCGACTGCAACATTCGGGTCATCCAGTCGACATCTTCATCTTCCTCCAGACCACCGACCTCGACATCGGTGCTTTCCATATTCATATCGACAGCAGGTTCATCTTCCTGCTGCATTACCATCAGACGATCGAGAGTATCGCGTTGAATCTGGAATACCACCGAATCTATTTTCGCTTTGGCTGAAAATTGACGGGGTTGTAACTGAGCCATAGCGTACAGGGCCCGGTCACTGCCACTGACGATGACATTCTGCTGCTGATTGTTGGCGACCAGCTCGATTTCACCTTCGAGCAAATAATAGGAAAAATTATCCCTGTCACCCTGATTGAACAATGCACCCTTCTTTTTTATATTCAGCAGAGAACCTGAATTAATCAGCTCGGTCTGGCTTTGAGCTGGTAATTCGCTAATAGGAATCAGATTGCGAATTAACTGAACATACTTATCGTTACCTTCCGACATTCTTTTTACACCTTCTCTCCGACCTGGATAGTCCTTTTATTTATCAAACAGTTGCGCGGACAAGCCGGCCCTGCTGATGGCGTTTATTGTAGTTTCTTCGATCATTACGTTCTAGACTGCAAGCCTGTGTACTGACCAATACCAATGCTTAAGCTAAGCACGAACTATGCCCGTATGATACCTAATTTACTTACAGACATCTCTATCCCTGCATCAGTTTTGGGAATTACATCAATGTTCGCCTTGTTGTTGGCAATAGTGACTCTGTTATGGAGCTGCTCCAGCATAAAACGCTCAAGATTATGGCGGGCCGGGATATACGCCCTGCTCTCTCTCAGTCTCTTCATGGCTTCAGCAAACGGTCTACTTTCCTCTTTAAATATTCATAATTATCAACGCCTTATAAACGAGACTGAACTTGCACAAATTAGTTTCAAAAGGCTCGCGCCACAACACTTTCTGGTAGATATTCGACTTGCTGATTCAGCTGCAATAAATCAATTTGAAGTCAGTGGCGATGAATGGCAATTAAGCGCTCGTTTCATCAAATGGAAACCTCCACTGACTTTGCTAGGTGTGGACAATCTGTATCAGTTGGACCGCCTGCAGGGGCGTTACCGCGAGATCGAGCAGGAACGTCTCGCGCCTCGCTCTGTCTATTCTCTTGGTTCTCAAAGCTCTCTCGATTTATGGACAATCTCAAGAAAATTAGTCGGCTACCTCCCCTGGCTGGACGCTTTCTATGGCAGTGCTGTTTATTTACCTATGCAAGATAAGGCCAGGTTCAGCATCAGTGCGGGTCTTGGCGGCCTGCTTGCCCGCCCCCTCAATCCGGAGGCCTCGGAGGCACTGGAAAACTGGCAATAATTGAAGGTTTTACTGACTGGTCATCTGATCTGTCTGGCTTTTTATTGGCAAGTCTATGATAAAACTGACCCCGTCGGCGCCAGGCAGATTCACCGCTCTTACCTTGCCACCAAAGTATTCCGAAATCAGTCTGACAATAAACAAACCAAGACCAAGATGCGGGGTATCGTCTGCTTTTTTCTGCCTCAGTGACACCATTGAGTTAAAAAGCTGATCTTCCATATCTGCTGGCAGGCTTGCGCCGAAGTTACTGACCACAAGTTGCCATGAATCAGTTTTGCTGTTTATTTTTATTTCAATCGCTTTATCTTTCAGCGAAAAATCGACGGCATTGGCAATCAGTTTATCCAGCATCTGCACCAATAAATCAGGTGCCAGACAAGTAGTCAGTGTTTGCGCAGAAGACAGTAAGTTAAATTGCTGATGCGGATAAGCCATTCGATATCCAGCAACACAACTGAGCATTAACTCATTTATATCGGTCAAACTGTATTCGGCGCTCTGCATTGCCTGTTCGAGACGCCTCGCCTCGCCCAGTCGGGTCAATATCATGCTAAGTCGTTCCATTCCCTGTCTGGCACGCTCGAGATACTGATCAGCCTGACCGGAGTTTTCGCTATCCTGGATTTGTTCGAGTGAAGACTGAACTATGGCAATCGGTGTGCGTAATTCATGCGATAAGCGATCAGCCATGTTTTCCATGTAGTGACTGTATTCCCGCAGTCTGTCCAACATCGACGCATAGTTGCGCGATAAGTCTCCAATTTCGTCATTACTTCTATCCGAGCTGAATTCTCCGACGACCCGACCATTATCATCAATGGCTGCATTTGCCTGATCGCTTAATTTTTTAATTCGTGACGAAAGCCTTGATGCAAAAAACAATATAAGTACAACGATAATAAAAAATACCAATACTGTTTTATTAAACAGTGAAGCCATGGCATTGCGCTGTAGCATCTGGATACCACTGCTACTTTCTTCTACCACCATCACCCCTCTCACTTCGCCATTCACCCTAACAGGCGTTGCGGCAGAGATAATCACCGCCTTACCTTCTGGTGAGGAACGCCAGCGAGTTTCGCTCAATCCCAGCAGAGCCTGTCTGACTTCTTCACCCTGCAAACGCGACTGACCTGCGAGGTCATCACGCACTCTGGTCGGCACAGCTGGCAGCAACAGGGAATAAATCAGATTCTGTTTGTTGTCAGCAAACTGTTTATCGAGAGAACCCTTGCTTGCAAGCACCTGCCCATGATGATTCAGCACCCAGATTCGTCGCCCCTCCGGTAGAGTTTCAGAATCAATGATCTGCCTGATTTTCTCGGAAGACCGCAGCAATCTGCCAGGGGAGTCAGCCGTTCGGTTTCCAGCCGTTCCCAGAGTGATATTCTTGTCGCCATCGTTGCTGCTGACAATAATCCCGAAATTTTCGGTGATCAAATAGGTAGGAACCTCGATTTCAAGTATGTAACCATCAGTCGATTCCTGCCACACTCCTGTGATATTGGTTGCGTATTCAGTTTGCTGATACTCGAGACCATATTCATCAGAAGATGTCTTGTATCTGAATGGCCGAATCTGACCCGGTGCAGTTGGTGAAAAATAGTAACGAAGTAATTCTTCTCTGGCATTTTTAAACACCAGTGAAATATGATCGTTGTTGATTGAATCAGGTCGATTCGCTTGTCGATAACTCAGTTTATCGTCTGTAACCCTAATCAGAACATAAAGAGCCTTGTTGTAATGGCCCACAATCAATCTATAGGCAAGCGGATTTGCCTGCTCATCTTCATTTTTCAATTCATAAAAATCAGACCAGGCCAGATAGGCTTTCCAGTCGTCGGTATAGCCATCTGTTTGCAGAGGATGTGTCATTTCGTGCACGTAGAGACTGTGACCCGGGTTGTCATCATGCACCGGAAACAGACCGGAGCGCTCATGCAGAGGAGCCGCATAGGATTTCACGGCATCCACCAGTGATACTTCCAGAGCATCTCGCAAGTAGGTTTCCAGCTCACGTATATATTCGAAGCCCATATAGGGAATGCTAAGCGTTACCATAGATAAGAGCAGTAACTTTGCTCTTATACTGAATTTGGCGGAAGACTGTCTGGACATTAATTTAAGGTAACAGATGATAATTCAATTACTTCTTGTTCCATCGATAACCCATACCGTAAATCGTTTCGATGCAATCAAACTCAGCGTCGATTTGTTCAAATTTTCTACGTACACGTTTGATATGTGATGTGACAGTTCCATCGTCAACAAAAATATTCGCATCCTGCATCAATTGACCCCGGCTTTTAACATGCCCGGGTATTTTGGCGATTGAATTCAACATCCAGAACTCAGTCAGAGTGAAATCAATTTTCTCGCTCTTCCATTCCACTTGCATACAGTTCACATCAATGGTCAGATCACCAACACGATGAACGTCATCAGCTGCGACATCAGATTGCTGGATGTCTATTCTTCGAAATAAGGCAAGTACACGCGCAATGACCTGAGCGACTGAGATATTTTTTGTTAAGTAATCATCGGCACCAAGTCGTAGCCCGGAAATCGTATCCAGATCCGAATCTCTTGCAGTCAGAAACATAATCGGCAAAGCAGGAGACAGGCTGCGCAGTTCACGACACAATTCGAATCCTCCTTCGTAGTCATCACCGAGACCAATATCTATGATGGCCATATCCGGAAGCTCGCGCCTGAACGACTCGATAGCTGTTATTCGATCTGCATAACTTCTGACAACAAACCCCTGCCTTTGCAGGGCATCACTGTAGTTGTCCCGAATGGCCGCTTCGTCTTCAACCAATGCTACCTGTCTTGTCATGTCCGGCTCCTGTTTGTCACTTTATCAGGGCTCTACTCTAATTGAATCGGCGAGGTAAAAAAGGTGCTCGACGGCAATTTCCATTTTTTCGCCACAATTGATCATCGCTTCTCCCTTGTTCAACCCTGTGCACGCCAGATCAAAAGCTTTTAATAGCACTCGACCAAATTCTAAAAAACCAATCCGGAGATCGAACATGATTAAATATACTTTACTGGTTCTAAGCAGCCTTTGTATTTTCAACCTTGCAGTATACGCGAATCCCATCAGCAGCCGTAGTAATGCAAACGAGTATAAGGAAGAAAGCGGCCTCGGCATTGGTGCAATTATCGGTGGCCTTCTGGGTGGCCCACCAGGAGCAATTCTTGGAGCAGCCGGTGGCGCCTGGTTAGGCAATAAAGAACAGCAGGAGGATGAGAAGTTATTCACTCTGGAGCAACGTTTGCTTGAAAAAAATGGCGAACTGAACACATTACGTGGAGAGTTTTCACATCTGCAGGGAAGCTTCGGGCAACAACTGCAAAAAGTAAAAATGGAAAAGCATATTGGTGCTCTGGAACAATTGAGTCGAGGTGTTTCTCTCGTCGTCTATTTCCGCACCGGCAGCGCAGAAGTTGACAAAGACAATCTCAAGCGACTGCAGCATCTGGCAACTTTCGTCAAAGATTTCCCTGAAATTCAAATTCAACTTTCAGCTCACGCAGATAAACGCGGAGACGAGAAATACAATTTTGAGTTGAGTAAGCAACGCGCATTGCTGGTCGCCGAAAAACTACGTGAAGCTGGTCTTGATGGACAGCGCATTCATAGTCATGCCTACGGCGAATCTGCAGCGATAGCCAGCGAAGCTGACAGGGAAGCTTATGTTTTTGACCGACGCGTCAATATTCAACTCACACTTGATACAGAGATTTGAAGTAAATGAAAACAGAACCAGTGTTTCTGAATGTATTCATGCAATGCTTGAGGCAAAGTCTTCGGGTTGGTTTGACAGTTAGTGCAGTCATTACGGTATTGATTCTGCTAATGGGTAACATTGCTCAGGCAGAAGTAATTACTCATATCGAGGCTGACGAAGCGCAGATCATCGACAGTCCAGGACAAATGAAAAGTGGTGGCTTGCTGTTCAAATCTGCCGGTCAGTTTAGCAAAGCTCCTATTTTGCACACGGATGTGCACACAAGGGTGAGCGGCATGATCGCGAGAACCAGAGTTAAACAGACTTTTACCAATCCTGAAAAAGTCTGGCAGGAAGGCATCTATGTTTTCCCCCTGCCAGAGACTACGGCTGTCGATCGCTTACGAATGCATATTGGCGAACGCATTATCGAGGGACAAATAAAGGAAAAACTGGAGGCAAAAAAGCAATACCAGACAGCTCGTCGCGCCGGTAAAAAGGCCAGTCTTGTTGAGCAGGAACGCCCCAATATTTTTACCACTTCACTGGCCAATATCGGACCCGGAGAGCAGATTACGGTTGAAATAGAGTATCAACAAGTCGTCCGCTACGAACAAGGCAGGTTTAGCCTGCGTTTCCCGATGGTAGTGGCACCCCGCTATATTCCGGGCGAGACAAGGATAAAGGGGTTTTCCGGTAGTGGTTGGGCATATAACACTAATGAAGTTGAAGACGCCGCACGCATCACACCACCGGTAATAGCAGAGCCAGCTAAAGCGATAAACCCGGTTTCCATCAGCATTGATCTTGATGCGGGCTTTGCGATCGAAAATATCAACAGTGCTTATCATGAGATAACACTGCAAAAGCTTAACAGACCCGGACAATACCAGGTCCAACTGAAAAAAGAGTCCATTCCAGCCAATCGCGATTTTCAGCTTTCGTGGAATGTCACAGCCAACTCCCGGCCACAGGCTGCGTTATTCAGAGAAAATCTGAACGGCGACGATTACGCCCTCGTCATGGTCGCACCTCCCCAACATCAGCAGGAACTCATTCTTAAACGAGAAATTATTTTTGTTATTGATACCTCGGGCTCCATGGCTGGTACATCAATAGTGCAGGCGAAAGCCGCTTTGCAACTGGCACTTGCCAGACTTCGTCCAGGTGAACACTTTAATATTATTCAATTTAATTCCTACACCTCGCAGCTGTTTCAATACCCACGCTTGGTAAGTCCGGAATCTATCAATCAGGCGCAGTCTTATATCAAGGGCCTGCAGGCGAACGGGGGTACACAGATGGCTGCTGCGGTTCGGGCTGCCCTGGCGAACCAGAGCAATACACTGGATATACGACAAGTGGTTTTTCTGACAGATGGCAGCGTGGGAAATGAAAATGCACTTTTTCAGGAAATAAAAAACCTGCTGGGAGCATCGCGACTGTTCACCATCGGCATTGGCAGCGCACCGAATTCTCATTTTATGAATCGGGCCGCACGCTTTGGTCGGGGTAGCCATACCTACATCGGTGACATAGCCGAAGTTCAGGAGAAAATGAATGCTCTGTTCAGCAAACTTGAAAACCCGGTGCTCAGTAATATTGTTGTCGATGCTGCAGGTTTAAACGGTGCCGAAGTATGGCCTCAACATATTCCCGATCTCTATCTGGGAGAACCTCTTCTACTCAGTATTAAAGCCGAAAACCTACCCGAGACAATTAAAATCAAAGGTCAGCTCAGCGATTCAATCTGGCAAACAGAGCTGTCGCTTGAAGGTGGCCAGCAACGGGCCGGAGTCAGTGGTTTGTGGGCACGAAGAAAGATTGCAGCGCTGATGGATCAAAATGCCAGAGGCGAAGAACATCAGAATGTTCGTCAGCAGATTCTTGATACGGCGCTCGAACATCACCTGGTCAGTAAGTACACAAGCTTGCTCGCCGTTGACGTGACCCCGACCCGGGCACAAAACGATCCTCTGCTGAAACGCGCATTGCCAGTCAATCTGCCCGCAGGTTGGCAGCATAATAAAGTATTCACAAGTATGCCGCAGACGGCCACACCAGCGACGCTCTATCTCATTCTTGGTTTTCTGCTGCTGTTCAGCGGAAGCGTACTCAAAGAATTTTCCATGATGTTTAAAAAACTTTTTATCCGACTGATTCTACTCACCCTCCCCCTCTGCGGTATCTGGATGCTAGCCCAGGGTGGCTACATCCATGCCAAGGCAAGAGTCGCACAGATTCTGCTGGAGACCGCCTGGACAGAAACGCTCAATGGCCGTCAGGAGGTGAAACCCTGGCCATGGGCAGATACCTGGCCAGTTGGTCGGCTTAGCGTCCCGCGCCTTGGTATTCACCGCATTGTCCTGGCCGGAGCCAATGGTTCTGCATTGGCTTTCGGCCCGGGACATCTTTTTGAATCGGCCAAACCCGGTGAGTCCGGTCACGTTATTATTGCCGGTCACCGTGATACCCATTTCCAGTTCCTGCAGGATTTGCGTATTGGTGATGTTCTGGAGTTGCAGACTGCTGAGAACAAGACACTGGTCTATCGTATCAGCGACACCGCAGTAGTTGACGAAAACGATACCCGTCATCTGAGCGACAACAATGACAGGTTATTGACCTTAGTAACCTGTTATCCATTCAACGCAATTAATGGCGGCAGTGAGCGGCGTTATCTGGTAATTGCCCGCTACAAAATTGCCCGTAGCTATATTTAGACGCCTGAAACTATGCATACATTATTAAAGTCTCAAGCCTGTGATCCTCTGGCTAACCAGGTGTTTGCCGAACCGCAATCATCATCAATTCAAATGAAAAAAGGGCTTTCGCCACACCTTAGAAAAAAACTGCTGTATATGCATATCAGTAGCTTTGACTGGCAGCACGGGGGCTTAAAAACTCCGATAAAGTTTCTTGATCGGGACAGCATTGAATTTTCCCTGTGCCAGTCTGCTTCGCACGATAAGAATGAAGAACGTATGGCCAGACTTAGTCTCAATCGCGGCATGGAATTACTGGATCTTAAAGACGGTGGTATTTATCAGTTCGCCACTCAAAATGGCTGGAGCGACTGCCATTATTCAAAAACCATTGCAGCTCAGGCAGGCTCATTAAGACTCTATTCTTTAGCTTTTGCCTTATTCCGGGAACACGACTATCTGAAAACAACGCGACATATCTGTGATTTTCTGCGAAGTCGTTCACTCACTGAAGAAGGATGTTTTCGCTCAATGTCCGGCGCCAATATCATCGAACTGGAAAATTCCCAGATAAGAAGCAGAGATAACGGCTGGGTATGTGAAGCACTGGCAAGTTGCTATGAATTTACCAGCGAACTATCTGCTCTGGAGATGGCGAAAGTTGCCATGAACTGGTTAGAGCGAAACCGGCGTAATGACACAGGCGGCTTTAACAGTTTCAATAAACCCACTGCAAATAGGCAGATGAGCGATACCCTGGCGGTCGCCCGCGCCGCCTTACAGTTGTATCGCGTGACTGCCGAGCATCGCTATCTCTCACTAGCTGAAGAAAGTGCCGACTATATTGTTGGCAATTTTCATCATGAGTTGGGAGGATTCGAGTCTGGGATTTCGACATCTGCGCAGAACAGGGATACCCGGCAGATTGACGAAAATATTTGTCTGAGTCGTTTTTTAAATCTGCTTCATCACTATACTGAGCGTCAGGATTACCTGACGATGGCCAGACATGGCCTGAGTTATCTGGCAACACCGGCTATTGCGACTTCCCGAATTGAAGAAGCCGGCATTTTATTGCTGGACGAAGAATTGAACAGCAGTCCCGTTAAAATCACCATTCTGGCAAATTGCGGTGACAGGAAAGCCAGAAAACTTGCCGATAATGCGCTGCGCTGTTTTGGCTGGTACAAGGTGATTCATCAACAATCTCATTGAGTCGGGCAAGTAAGTTTAACCACTCCCTAAAACGTACTATACTTTGCTGTTTTTGGTCAAACGACTATATTTCACGGCGCCCGGTGCGCTAACAACAAGAGGACAAAGAAATGCCCGACACTTCAATGCTAAAAGATCTGGGGATGAATGTAGTACTTGCTGCAGCAATCCTGGTAATCGGCCTATGGCTGGCCAAACGTATTAAGAATATCCTGGTCAGTATGATGGAAAAACGTGGTATGGACACACTGCTGGCGACTTTTATGGGCAGTATTGCGCACATTCTGATTTCTGCTTTCGTTTTAATCGCCGCGCTTGGCGAATTGGGAATTCAAACTACCTCGCTGGTTGCCATTATCGGTGCCGCCGGTCTCGCTATCGGTCTGGCTTTGCAAGGCTCCCTCGCGAATTTTGCTTCCGGTGTGATGATCATTGCATTTCGCCCCTTCAAGGTCGGTGATTTCGTTGAAGCAGGTGGAGCAGTAGGAGTCATCGAGGGCATCCAGATTTTCTCTACACAAATGAAAACCGGTGACAACAAGACCATTATTATTCCAAATGCCAATATAACCGGTGGCAACATCACTAACTATTCAACAAAAGACACACGCCGCGTTGATCTGGTATTTGGTATCGGTTACGACGATGACATCAAGAAAGCCAAACAGATTCTTGAAGATTTGGTAGGCAAAGACGAACGTATCCTTAAAGACCCGGCTCCGGTGGTTGCGGTGTCTGAACTGGCGGATAGCAGCGTTAACTTCATCGTCCGACCCTGGGTAAATTCGGCTGACTACTGGGCGGTTTACTGGGATTTGACTGAAACAGTCAAACTGACTTTTGATAAAGAAGGTATCAGCATTCCCTATCCGCAGCAGAATGTGCATATGCATCAGGCCGCCTGAGCAGCAAAAAGACAATGACCTCTGCTCCTGGCAGAGGTCATTTTTTGCCTTGCTCTTAACTTTTAGGAGGGTATGGGGCAAAACCATGTTCACTGTGCCGCTTCGGCCAGAATCGATTCGGAGTTTCCTGTCCACAATCGACTATGTGTTTTTCACAAAGTGACTCCCGCCATTCGTACTTCAGAAATATTTCTTCGCTCGCAATTTTCATCGGTTTGAAAGATACCACCCTCGCGTAAGAAACCTGTTCTTCGCCAAAACCCGTGCCGGCCTGTCGATTCTCTTTTTTTGCGACACTATCCCGTGCCATTCCTGATGCACTGGCAGCCTCCTCCATAGGCATCTCCGCACGACTGCTTTTCTCAGATGAGAGGGCCTGGGGTTTCTTTCTGTACTGGTATTTCTGGTTAAAGGCGGCAATAGCAATAACACCCGTTGCTGAACGATCTCCAAAGGCATCGGCATAGGACTTATCCACTGCGGTGAAGAAAAAACGGTTTATTCTGTCACTCCCTGTACGCCAGCCATGGTAAGTAGCAGACTCCCAGGGTTCCAGAATATACATCCGTTCCTTTGCTTTCAGATCGGATTTTTGTCCACTAATGATATTCCGGCCATCCACTGCAATCACCAGCCCCCGTCGATACCGGCTGTTGTTACGAACTCGGATGGAATAATTACTGCCATAGATTGCTTCAAGGTAAGCCCGTTGCGTCTTCGATGACGATGTTTGCAGGGCATACAGTGGAAATACCCTGCCGTCATCCGCAATCACTTCGACCTGCAATGACGCACGGGATTGAGGGGCGAAAGCGAAGGAGATGGCCGGACTCAGTAATATCAACAGTAGCAGCAAGCCTTTTAATTTATTCATTTCAATTCTCCGTAATAGTAAACACAGGCTATAAACGAAGCGATCGACGATTCGGGTTAAATAAGACGAACTTAATTTGAAAGGCCGGAAATAAACCCGGAATACTCTACACGGCGACTATTAAATCAACCAGGGACAACAAAAATCCGACCAGAGGTTGAAGAATCCGGCCAAGAATACCGCTAAACATAAGCGCAACGAGGATTAGTAATCCCCATTTTTCCAGTTTCTGGTATTGAAGAGAAAGCGCAGGGCTAAGAAAGGCCGCGACGATTCGACTACCATCGAGTGGCGGTAGAGGCAGCAGGTTTAATACGATTAAAATTATATTAATGAGGATACCGACCGCCGCCATGCTCTGCAGCAGGTGCAGGGTATAGGCTGAAAACGGCAACAGCTTTTCTACTACTAATAAAAATACTATCCAGATGAACAGCATAAACAGGTTTGCCAGTGGCCCGGCCACCGCGACCAAAGCCATGTCTCTTCTGGGTTGTCTTAGATTTCGCCAGTCCACCGGTACCGGTTTTGCCCAGCCGAAAGCGTAGGGCGTCAGAATAATCATTAAAAGTGGCAAAACTACCGTGCCAATCGGATCCATATGCTTTATAGGGTTTAGAGTCAGTCTACCGAGCAGCTTTGCTGTTGGATCTCCGAGCTTATTGGCTACCCAGCCATGCGCCACTTCATGAACGGTTATGGCGAATATAATCGGAATCGCAAACAACACAATTTTCTGAAGAAGGGGAATCTCGGACATCACGACTTAAGAACCAAATAATTTATCAGGCTTTCTCGCTACCAGCTTCTTTCAGTAACCAGCCCTGAGCAGCTTTCATTGTTTCAGATTCTGATTGCGCGCCAAGAGATTGAAAATCGAAAAAATCACTATCGGCCAGATGTGATGGAACAACATTCTGCATCGAAGTAAAAATACTTTCCACCCGGCCGGGAAACTTTCGACGCCACTCGCCTAACATCAGTTTTATCGCCTGTCTCTGCAGATGATCCTGTGACCCACACAGATTGCAGGGAATTATCGGAAAAGCTTCATGCTCCGCATAGCGTTTAATGTCGGCCTCCTTACAATAGGCCAGCGGTCTGATTACGGTATTCGCACCATCATCACTTAATAACTTGGGTGGCATTGCCTTGAGTTTGCCGCCGTAGAACATATTCAGAAACAACGTTTCAATAAGATCATCTCGGTGATGCCCCAGGGCGATTTTGCTAATGTTCTGTTCTTTTGCAAAGGTATACAAAATACCTCTGCGCAAACGTGAACAAAGGCCGCACATGGTTTTACCTTCGGGAATAACCCGGCTAACCACACTATAGGTATCCTGCTCAAGAATATGGTATGGCACGCCGAGATTATCGAGGTACTCTGGCAGAATGTGCTCGGGAAAACCCGGTTGTTTTTGATCCAGATTGACCGCAATCAATTCAAAATCTACCGGCGCATTTTTTCTCAGCTTGAGCAGAATATCCAGCATGGTATAGGAATCGGCGCCACCGGAAAGACAAACCATTACCCGATCGCCCGCTTCGATCATTTTAAACTGTTCAATTGCCTGTCCAACCTGCCTTCGCAGTCGTTTCTGCAATTTATTAAAATCGTAGCTGGCTTTTCGGTTTGCCGCCTGCATTAGATCACATCTTGCATCGGGCAGGGATAATGGGTATTAAGTGCCTCACTAACCAGCACATAGGCATCTTCGCCAAGACGCTCAGGTGAGTCTTCTAAAAACGCCGTTACCTTATTGGTAACCGTTTCCAGAGAAACCTCTGTCGGGTTGATACAGAATAGCTGTTGCCCGGGTTCCATTTGTTGCAGCATAACGACGGTCTGTACCAGTCCAAACACATATTTCATACAAGCCTGAGTAGGCTGGGTAGTGCCTTCGCAGTCGGTCAATAATTCACGACCGCTTAGCGCCTGCTCTTCCTCCTCCTGACTGCTTAGCGTAAATGATATGCACGCAAAACAAGCAAACAGCACAAGCTTAATAATAGCTTCTTTAATTTTTCCGTTCATAGTCACTTACTATACATTACCTGTCGCTCTGAATAAGCACGCATTTTTTTAAAAACCTGAACCTGGCTGTGCAAGGTAAGCTAGTTCAGCCCCGCTTGAATGCCTGCCCAGTATCCTGTTTCTGTGCGGAAAACGATCAAATTCTTCGATCACTTTCTGGTGCGCAAGCGCATAGTTATAAAAGCCCTGAAAAGCTTTCTTCAGAGAATCATCAATACTATCGAGTAATTGCGCCTGCATCATCACGGAACGTTCCTGCATAGCTCTGGATTCTGCATGCTCCAGTGGCAGATAAAAAAATACACGTTGAAGCGAGTTCAGTTGGGTATCCAGATTTCTCTCAATGCCCTCAAGGCAAAGAGCAAGTGCCAATTCATCGTAGGCAAAAGCCTTTGCGCTATCGCGATACATATTTCGCGGAAACTGATCGCTCAATATGATCAGTGCCAGCCAACCCTCAGCGCTTGTCTTCCAGTGTTCAAGTTCGCCTTTGTTGAATCGAATCAGATCTACTTCAAAACGAGTTAATATCTCAGCGTCGGTCTCAGAGCTTTTTTTCCACCACAAGGGGGATTTCGCCTCAATCGTAGTCTTCTGAGATAGACTACTACCAAACCAGAATTCAATGATCGAGTGAAAATCGTTGATTGTAGTCACTTTCCCGGCTTTCAGGCTTTTGCCAGCATAATCAATACAACAACGAACAGAATAACAATTCCGATTGGTAGCAGAGCCCCTTTCCAGTCGGGATTTTCAGCATCCCGGCTTTTTTCCATGGATGCTTTCACACCGGGCCAAAAGAAAAAGAAAATCAGCATCCCGGCCATCCCCAGTATTATCTGCTCCCATAGGGCCATATCACAATCACTCCGCTTAATTAGGTAAAAAAAACCCCGCAGTAGCGGGGTCAGTAAATCAAATTTATTCGTGCTCTAGTTTTTCACTTCGACTTCCGTCGCGTGAAAACCCTTAGGGCCCTGTTCTGCTACGTAGGTAACACTCTGACCTTCATTCAAGGTTCTAAAGCCTTCCGATTTTATTGATGAATAGTGAACGAAAATATCATCACCACCACCTTCCGGTTCAATAAAACCGAATCCTTTAGAATTATTAAACCATTTAACGACACCGCTACTACTTATAACAATCCCCCCCTTAACTATTTGGAATTATTTTGCGCAGCCTGGAATTGGACGGCAGAGACAATAGAGAGACCTGATTACGACCTATACCTCAACTGCATCAGTTCTGAGGATAGTCGAAATATTCCCATTTTGCCAAGCAAAACAGTGGCTTTTCCAGCTATTTTCGCCAGATTTCACGCTTTTTCGCGTCATACATGAAGTAATGTTAAAAGATTAAGGTATACTTCGCGCCTTTTTTTGACCGCAGAAAACTTATGACAGACGCAATCCGTAATATCGCCATCATCGCTCACGTCGATCATGGTAAGACCACCCTGGTGGATCAGTTGCTGAGACAATCGGGTACATTTGAGACACGGGCAACCTTAACCGATCGCGTCATGGACTCAAACGATATCGAGAAAGAACGCGGTATTACCATATTGGCCAAAAATACGGCTCTACAATGGAAAAACTATCGTATCAATATTATAGACACACCGGGACATGCGGACTTTGGTGGTGAAGTTGAACGAATATTATCTATGGCAGATTCAGTTCTACTATTAGTAGATGCCGTAGACGGTCCGATGCCACAAACCCGCTTTGTCACACAAAAGGCGCTAGCACATAATTTGAAACCGATCGTTGTAATCAACAAGATTGATCGCGACGGTGCCCGCCCACACTGGGTACTGGATCGAACTTTCGATTTATTTGATCGTCTTGGCGCCAGCGATGACCAACTCGATTTTTCGGTAATCTATGCTTCGGCGAAGGAAGGTTATAGTGGCCACGATCCCGAGTGTGCAGGACAGGACATGACTACCCTGTTCGAAACCATTGTTGCTGAAGTGCCTGCTCCGGATGTTGATGAAAACGGACCACTTCAGTTTCAGGTCAGTGCTCTCGACTACAACAGCTATATTGGTGTAATCGGAATTGGCCGGATAGCGCGAGGCAAAGTCAACTCCAATACACAGGTAACAATTATTGATAAAGACGGCAAAACCCGCAAAGGCCGTATTCTCCAGCTTTTTCGTCTGCTCTTCGATTCATTATACTCGACTCCTTTATAGCTCAATAACAGTATAAACTGTCTACCTAAGTCGAGATTTTCATAATTTGTCGTTAAATTTCATTTTACTTTCATCCATTGTTTGAAATGTACAACGTAAGTATAGGTGTTTTAAGGAAAAATGATTGTGAGCTTTATCACAATATCTGTCAAGCTCCTGTGACCAAATGCGCAATTTTCGTATAAAAACACCCCTTTGCTCTGTTACTTTGGACAGCGCGGATGATTGAATTATTGTTCTTCTCCCCCAGAGTTTGATATGCGTCACAACAAATCCAGCGAAGTTTAAGAAAGTTAAAGCAATTAAAGAAAACAGCAGGATGCAAGCTGATGAAATGGCGCTCCCGGAGGGACTCGAACCCCCAACCCTCGGGTTCGAAGCCCGATACTCTATCCAGTTGAGCTACGGAAGCGCAGTATCACTACAGTTTTTGTGCAGCCGAACTATACCGTTTTTTTTATTAGCCCGCCCGAATAATCGTTTGCAGCGGTCATAGCAGTCAATGTCCGGACAAATTTGATGTATTATCCTCCTGCTGCGATGTCACTAGTCTGGTATCGCGACTTGATTATAAGAAATAACAGGAAGCAGCGTAATGAATGAACGTGTTGAAGCTTCTGGCCTTAGTATTGCCAGACCTTTGTATGAATTGGTGATTAATGAAATCGCGCCAGGAACAAGTGTTGAGCCAGAGCTTTTCTGGAAAGAACTTGCCGGAATCATTAAGGATCTCGCGCCTAAAAACCGCTCTCTATTGAATAAGCGGGACAGTTTGCAGAAACAGCTGAATGAGTGGCATCTGGACAAAACGAACGATGTCTCAAACCTTCAGCAATACAAAAAATTTCTTGGTGAAATCGGCTATCTGGTCCCGGAGGGTAAACCCTACCGCGTCAGCGTTGAAAAAACAGATGACGAAATAACCAAAATCGCCGGACCGCAGCTGGTTGTGCCGGTGGACAATTCGCGCTATGCCCTGAATGCCGCTAATGCCCGCTGGGGTAGTCTCTACGATGCACTGTATACGACTGACATCATTCTCGAAGCCCATGGTTGTAAACGAACCAACCGATATAACCCGGTTCGTGGCGCACAGGTTATCGCTTACGGCCGGCAAATACTTGATCGTGCCGCACCGATGGCGGTTGGAAGTCATAGTTATGTTGTTAAATATAAAGTGAAGTCGGGCAAGCTTATTGGCGTGATGGGTGACGGCACTGAAACCGGCCTCGGCAAACGCGAACGCTTTGCAGGTTATACAGGCAATCCCGAAGCACCAGAAAGCATATTACTGGAACATAACAAACTACATCTGGAAATTCGTATAGGTGAAGGGTTTTATATTGGCCGCGGCGATCTGGCTAATGTCTATGACATTCAACTTGAGTCTGCCGTCAGCGCTATTATGGATTGTGAAGATTCCGTTGCTGCTGTCGATTCTGCTGACAAAGTTCGAGTCTATAAAAACTGGCTTGGACTGATGAAAGGTAATCTGACTCGCACGGTTGAGAAAGACGGTAAAACCATCGAACGACATCTGGAAGCCGATCGCGAATTCATCGCACCTGACGGTCAGCCAAAAACATTACCGGGTCGTGCACTGATGTTATTGCGAAATGTCGGTATGCATATGTATACCGATGCTGTGACTTTAAATGATGAGGAAGTCCCGGAAGGTTTTGTCGACGCCATGGTCACCGTGCTCGCCGCGAAACACGATCTGCTTGGCAATGGTAAGTATAAAAATAGCCGTAGTGGTTCTATTTATATTGTTAAGCCTAAAATGCATGGACCGGAAGAAGTCGCCGCTACCGTTGAATTATTCGGCCGTGTAGAACAGGCTCTCGGACTTCGACCCCAGACTATCAAAATCGGCATTATGGATGAAGAACGTCGCACGACGGTTAACCTGAAAGAATGTATCAGGGCCGCTGAAGACCGGGTCATCTTTATTAACACGGGATTCCTGGACCGAACCGCAGACGAAATTCATACCAGTATGGAGGCCGGACCAATGCTGCCCAAGGCTGATTTGAAAACTGAGCCCTGGCTGCTCGCTTATGAAGACTGGAATGTTGATATCGGTCTGGAAGTCGGTTTGCCACGAAGAGCGCAGATTGGTAAAGGCATGTGGGCTGAGCCGGACAATATGGCAGCCATGATGGAACTCAAGGTAGGTCATCCCCGTGCCGGCGCGACTTCTGCCTGGGTGCCTTCTCCAACCGCGGCAACATTACACGCTATTCACTATCACAGAGTGAATGTCGGTAGCAGACAGCGGGAACTCTGCAGCGTTCAGCGAGCCGATCTGGATGATATTCTGACAATACCTCTGCTTGGCAACAGGCAATTGAGTGATGGCGAGATTCGTAAAGAGGTGGAAAACAATGCTCAGGGCATACTTGGTTATGTGGTGCGCTGGATTGAACAGGGTGTCGGCTGCTCCAAAGTACCTGATATTCATAATACCTCACTGATGGAAGACAGAGCGACCTTGAGAATATCCAGCCAGCATATAGCAAACTGGTTGCATCATGGGCTGATCACGCGCAATCAGGTCATTAGTATTTTCAAGAAAATGGCTGCCATTGTTGATCACCAGAATGCGGACGATCCTGACTATCTTGATATGGCTCCGGATTACGATAACAGTATTGCCTTTCAGGCTGCCATTGATCTGGTCTTCACCGGCTATGAGGAGGCAAATGGCTATACCGAACCGGTACTGCACAGACGCCGGCGGGAATTCAAAGAATCTATCTCCTCTACCACAGACACAAAGTCTTCAGCGAAAACGCAGGCTGAAGTTGCCTAGCCGGTATATCGCGGCATGAGCGCCGAGAGTTTTTATCAACAGATTGAATCGGTAAACCAGACAGCCAGGCCCCTGGAAGCCTGGAACCCGCCCCTGTCAGGTGATATGAATTGTCAAATTAAACGTGATGGCAGCTGGCATATCGATGGAAGTCCGATTACCAATGTAAAATTAATCCGGCTTTTCTCTACGGTATTAAAAAAGGAAAAGGACGAATACTTTCTACTGACACCGGTTGAGAAATGGCGAATTCAGGTCGAAGATTTGCCATTTATGGTTGTTGAGCTAGATATAGAACATAAAAACAGCAAAGAGCAATTGATAAAAGCAAGAACGAATGTCGGTGATCGGGTGACAATAGATCAATCTCACCCCTTAAGTAGCAGCCCGATAAAAGCTCTGAATAACGATCAGGTTATTCCGATATTGTTTATTCGTGCCCAACTTGAGGCGAGGTTTAATCGCACATGTTTTATTGAACTTGCTGAAGTCCTTCAGCCAGGCGCTGATGCTGAGGCATATAAAGTAATAAGTGCTGGAACCGAATTCACCTTGAATTTATAACAGATGATTAGCAGCTGGAGACATTGAAAGATGACACAAGCAAGTGAAGAATTGATTGCAGCCTATCAGAGGGATGGAGCTGTGCCTTTACGTGGCGTTCTCAATCAAGACTGGCTGGAACGTCTTGCCCAGGCAGTTGAAGACGATATTCAGTCGCCAGGTCCTTTTTACCACGGTTATGATTCCGACGAGGGTATGTTTCATGGCAACCTTCGATTGTGGCAACATCATCCCGCCTTTCGTGATATCTGTCTGAATTCTCACCTGCCAGAGCTTGCTCAGAATTTCCTGCAATCCGAAAAAATTAATCTGCTTTATGATCAGCTGTTTGTTAAAGAGTCTAAAATGAGTCAGCGCACCCGCTGGCACAACGATCAGCCCTACTGGCCGGTGTCCGGCAATCAGGTAATCTCAATCTGGCTGGCACTGGATAAAACCACCGCTGAGAACGGGCGAGTCGAATTTATTCGTGGCTCGCATAAATGGGACAAATGGTATCAACCTGAGACCTTTGGTAAGACAGAAGCCATCAGTAGCTACGAACGAAATCCGAATTACGAGAATATACCTGATATCGAAGCATCGCGAGAGGACTACGATATTATTTCCTGGGATCTCGAACCGGGCGATGCATTCGTATTCAATGCGATGACGGTTCACGGTGCCGGTGGAAATCAACTTCATGACCGGCGGCGGCGTGGTTACACCGTTCGTTATACGGGTGATGACGTGCGTTATGACAAACGAATCGGGACCAGCGAACCATTGCACAATGAGGCGCTAAAGGACGGCGATGTCCTTGATTCAGACCTGTTTCCACTTTTAATTCCGAAGTAGAACAATAACTACTAAGTATAAACAAGATGTCTGCCTCCACCAGGGAATTAATAGAAGACCACGCACTTGAAAAAGTGCCGAAGGAGAACGACATACCTGGCTCGATATCAGCTGGAATACTGTTGGTATTGTTACCACGCTTATTCAGCTCTATCTGGGCGCTCTGGTGACATTTGTTGCCGGCATGAAGATAGGTATGCTGGGTGGATTCATTGTTGCGATAATCGGTGGCTTACTGGGCTGGGGTACAGGACATATCGCTTATAAATCAGGCCTCGCCAGCGGTGTCATGTCACGTTTATACGGCTTCGGACTCAAGGGCTCGGTACTGGCATC
Organism: Gammaproteobacteria bacterium; assembly: GCA_012103475.1. Classification (GTDB taxonomy): domain Bacteria; phylum Pseudomonadota; class Gammaproteobacteria; order Eutrophobiales; family Eutrophobiaceae; genus WLWS01. The sequence continues at coordinate 147,222 of WLWS01000005.1, forward strand.
ACTGATCTTCGGTTTCATGATTATCGGCTTTATTGCGGCAGAGAATGTGCTTCTTTATAAAGGCTTTCTTTTCTATTTCGAAGCCGAAGATTCACTGACTAACCAGTTAATTGTCTATGGACTGCTGACCATTGCCTGGATATTACTGACAATTTTCGGATTCAACGTCGTCACCCGCGTCTCCTCAATAACGCTTATCGGTTTCCTGCTTGTGCTGTTTTATATGATGTTTGAGATCATCATGTCCTCATCAGAATCATGGCGGGACTTAATGAGCTTTGGCCCGCAATTTTCAGCTGAAATACAGGCCGATCTTGGTACACAAAGCGATTGGACAAAACTGATTTTCGTCATCAACATACTGGCAGGCTCCGCAGGTGCACTGGCTTTGGTTGATGCCGATCTGGGGCGTTATTCGCGTAGCTCAATGGACATTGGTATCGCGGCTTTTCTCGGTAATTTTGCACTGGATGTGTTTATGATATTCATGGGCGCGGTCATTATGTATGCCGGCATGCCCGCTCTCACTGAGTACTATGTCAATGTTGGTGGCTTGACAGAAACCGAAGCAGCCGCTGTCGCGATTGAGAATCCGGATCGGGTTGCAGCGGCCTTTATAGTCTTCGGTGGAATCCTCGGCACCGTACTGATGGTGCTTGCACAAACCAAAGCGCAAGTCCTCAATGCCTATAGCAGCTCCCTGTCTCTCGCCAATCTATGTGACGCCATTTTCGCCTGGCGTCCGGGTCGTTATATTTTTGTGATCTCAGCCAATATTCTATCGCTCCTGTTTCTCTATGGTGATCTACTTAACTGGTTTAATTCTTTTCTGGTTATACTCGGCATTCTGACCATGTGCTTTGCCGGCATTATGCTCGCGGATTATTTTATCGTTCGTCCACGCCTGGGGCATGAAAATACCGAACAATACGGCATGGACAATGTTAACTGGGCCGGTATCTGTTCAATACCAGTCGCGTTCCTGCTGGCACACTATGTTCTCGCTGACTACATCCCGATAGAAATTCTCACCGCATTGGCAGTAGCCTTTATTGTTTATCCCTTGCTGCGTCTGTTTGTATTCAAACCGAACTATTTATAGCAGGCATTTGCCGTGTTGGCAGAATAAGCTGGTTTCGTGTCATTGTTGACATATCCTGACTCCGGCAGACTTCGTAATACCAGAACACATCAACTGATTTCATAGCGGAGACAGAGTCATGCAACTAACTACTTCACTTCCCAGAACCCCGGCACCTATCCTTATTTCCCGCTTCGCCCGCCTCGAAATTGGCGGCCTTGCCAGAAAAATCGCCCGGGCTTTTGGCTACAATACACCAACTGATATTTCGCTCGACGAAATCAAAATCCCCGATTCAAAGCTCGCCATGGAAGCTACCTCTCTGATTGAGGCCTGCTCTCCTGTCGTCGTACTGAATCACTCAATCAGAACCTATTGTTTTGGCGTAGCTCTGGCCAGACATCTGAATATCAAGGCAGACACGGAGGTATTTTATCTGGCTGCTATCATGCATGACCTTGGACTGGTCGCTCCACATGATGAGACTGAAGGTTCGTTTGAGCTTGTAGGCGCCGATGCGGCCCATCACTTTCTGCTGGAACAAGGTGCTGCTCAGGAAAAGGCGGATCTGGTACACGAGGCAATTGCGCTGCATTCAGCGGTCGGTATCGCGAACAAACTGGAACCGGAAATACAACTTGTTCACTATGGTGCGGGAATCGATGTAATCGGTTTTCGTAGCGAAGACGTGTCAGCGCAGACACGCGAGGCAATCGTTAATGCCTATCCGCGTCACGACTTTAAAAAGAGTTTTATCTCTTTGCTGGACAAGCAGGTAAAGAATAAGCCTCAATGTCATATTGCCGGTCACTATGCACTTGGCTTTGCTGGTAAGATAATGTCTGCACCATTTTCGGAATGAAAATGGCGAATACAATTACGATAATTACAAAGATTGAACAAGAACAGTCGAATTTTAATACATGGCGCGGGTGTTGCCGGTCTTGCCTGCGCTATATGGCTGGGTAGAAACGGCTTTCGTCCTGTAGTCGTCGAAAAATCACCTCAGATCCGTGCAGATGGCGGGTTTATCATCTGCCTTTCCGGCACCTCTTATCGTTTCGCTGATGAACTCGGGATGCTTGATGCTCTGAATGCCAGAGATTCAGATATTCACGCCTCCAGCTATCATAATAGGAGCGGTTCAACTCTGATGCAGCTGGACTACCAGTATCTGTTTGACGGTGTCGACTTCCTTCAGATTTCCCGCGATGAGATAGAAAATGTCCTTTATTCCTATGCACAGGACTGTGCCGAATACCGCTTCAGCCTGAGTATCGAAAAGATTCTTCGTAACGATTCGAACTCTGTCGAAGTGCAGTTCACCGATGGTTCAATCGAGGAATTCGATCTGCTTATCGGCGCTGATGGTCTGCACTCGAGAGTTCGTAAACTGGCATTTGATGAAGCTGAAATCAAACAACATCATCTCGGCATGCAGGTTGCGGCCTATAAACTTGATGACGTCATCGGTCTGAAGAACAAATTTGAATACCACATGGAAAAGGATCGTTACATGGTCCTTTACAGTTGTCGTGATGGCCAGCTTGGCTGTGTGTTTGTCTGGCGGGCAAATGAAAGTTACCCGCCAACGGCCACACAACGTTGGGATTATCTGAATGGGTATTTTAAAGATGCCGGACCTCTGGCGAGAAAAGTGCTGGATAATTACCCCGACACTTCACCAATGTACATGGATCCGCTTCTGCAAGTAGAGATGCGACGATGGCACAGTGGTCGTGTTGTTGTGATCGGCGATGCCGCACACTGTATGACCCTCTTATCTGGGCAAGGAGCTTCTTCCGCATTTTCTGATGCCAGTTATTTATGCAGAGCCCTGATCAATGAGAGCCCAGAGCAGGCATTTTCAACACTTGAACAAACGATGCGTCCTTCAATTACGCAGATGCAGGAATCCACACGTAAAGCGGCCAACTGGTATATTCCGGGAAACAGGGTACGACAACTGATCAGGGATACGGGAATGAGACTGATGCCAACCGATTATTTCAAAGGCTACTTCAAGAAAAAGTACATGAAAATCTGAGCCTTCACCATCATGCCCTTGACCTTTACTGTCGATCTCGAAGAACACCGGCCGAATGAGACTTATTCGAAACGATTTCCCGCCATAATGCGCGACATACTGACTTTTCTGGAAGGCAGAAACGTCAAGGCAACCGTATTTGTGCTGGGAAAACTTGCGGAAAATGACTCTGGTCTGATAAAAGAAATCGCCGACGCGGGTCATGAAATCGGTTTTCATAGTTATGCGCACGTGCATCTGAATAAGGACACAGCAGAAAACTTTAAACAAGAGTCTCATCGGAGCAAAGCTTTCATGGAAGATTTGACCGGACAGGCCATATACGGATTCAGAGCACCGGCATTCTCTCTTACGCGCCAATCTCTCTGGGTACAGGATGTTCTACAAGAACTGGGCTTCAGCTATTCATCCAGTGTTCTACCAGCCAATAACCCGATTAATGGTTTTCCGGGCGCACCGGCAAAGCCCTTTCTCTGGTCAAATGGGATCATTGAAATCCCGGCGCCACTGGCGAAAATCGGCCCACTGAGCATGCCCTATCTGGGCGGTATTTATCTGCGCTACCTGCCGATCTTTTTAATTAATCATTTTGTTGAACGTGAGCCAGACCAGAGGAGCTTATGGCTCTATTGTCACCCACATGACTTCGATCATGGCGAGTCTTACTACACAATCGAAGGTACTTCGATGCTGACAAGTTTACTGCTCTGGTTTAACCGGAAAAATACTTTTAATAAAATTGATCAGGTTATGAGTGAGAAACTATGTCGCAATTCGATGCCCTTTATTGAAGCGATAAATGCTGGAAAATATGAAGGACTCGAAGTGTTTAATCCGGGTTGCGAAATTCCGTAATTCGAAATAAGGGAGGCAAACCTGGAAACGGCAGATCGATAACTCGTTCTTTTCGAAAACCGTATTGTTCAATAGCCTCTATAAGCTGGTAAATGTCTGTATGATGGTAATCTCCCTTTCCGGCAAAGCCCGCGATGATTCGTCCAATTTTATACAGAATATTTTCAGTCGGACCGGAAACCAGAAACTGAGCGCCTGGTTTCAGTTTTGCATGAAACTTATCAAGGTATTGTTCTAATTCTTCGATGTGCTCAAGCACATCTGCAGCCACAATCAGATCCAGAGAATTTTCTTCCAGCTCATCTGTCGAATCGACAAAATTAACATCGACATTCAGAGTCTTTAACAATCTTTTCGCGTACTGTGGATACAAATCGACTGCAAAGACATTATTGTAGTTTTTTTTAAGTTCTGGCAGAAAAAGTCCTATGCCACAGCCGAACTCGAGCGCAGCAGCACTTTTCTCATCAATAAGATCAGCCAGACAATCGTAACGCTTCCACATCAGCCAGCGAATCAGAGGATTCCAGTGCATGTAGGTCGGAATAGCCATTTCATCCCTGTCATGCTCGGTGATATCCCCGGCTTCGATTGAAGTAACTTTGAGTATGTCTTTACGACTGATTCGATCAATCATTTTTATTTTCCATGATCCGCACTAAGCCAGCCCCCTTGAAAGCAGGGGTCCGAGAAAATTCGCCAGAGTCAGTGGTAGTTTCTGCCATAGTTTTATATAGAGTCTGTATTTACTGTTATTCGGATCGTAATCCGGGCTATGACTGGCTCGGATCAGGCGTTGAGCATAATACAGCTTAGCCGGTGTAAAGCCCCAGTTCTTTTTGAAACTGAAGGAGCCGGTTCCTTCAATACTTCTACCAAAATCAAACAGCTGTATATTTTTCTCGCAACTTCGTCGCATCAGTTCCCAATACATAAAATCATGTGCCTTCAGGTTTCTGGCTTCAGGCAAACCACCACCGTAATAAGGTAAAACACTACCGGCGTGATAAAAATTGAGCACACTACTTACTGCTTTCCCGTTTTTACGAATAGTCAGAATTTCGCAATCACCCGCAAAACTTTCTTTCAGGCAGGTGAAATACTGTTTTGAATATACCGGTGTTCCCAGATTCTTTACACTGGTTGAATAGACATGGTAGAAATCGTCGATGTCCTCATCAATATTACTCTCGAGCCCATTTGCGATCCCTTTTCTCACCATGGCCCGCTGTTTTCTGGGGATGGCCTCAAAATTTGCTTCCGGTTCTGGCAACAACTTTTTCTGAAAGGTGTAGTAGAAATCTTTGCTCGACCATTGCTCGGGCATGTCTTGCGTATTTCTGACTTCAAGATAATCAACATGCAGCTCTTCAGCCAGACTGCTGGCTCGCTCAAGTAGCAGTTTGCCAACTTCCGCATTGTCGCTACAAACACCGCCGTAAACACAAAAAGGTGTTGAAACAAGAGTGTGTCCGAACATTAAGCTCCTAATCTCGCCAAGCGGCAATATCCCGCTTATCACTCCTTCCTGTTCAGCATAGAGGTAGTGAGTTTTCATAGCAGGACTGGCCTGCAGAACCGAGTGCCATTCGGCCCGGTGGCAAAAAGTAGCCTGCGAATTGTTATTCACATAAGCATTCCAGCGGCCCATCTCTTCGTTATCGAGCAGCTTTATTTGTATTGAGCCCTCTTGTTCCTGACTACTTTTCATGTCTTATCAAGCACCATAAAGCAGGACGCACCCAGAACTTTCGCGGCAGGACTATCGAAATTATCGAATTTCAAATTAAGCAGTGGAAAACAAAGCTGAGTTTTTACAAGACTGAAACCTTTCTCACGGCAATATGTCATTAGATCGACAATGTAATTGTCGTAATGAGGAAAATCAGGTCTGCCGATCATCCTGTCATAGTAGCGCAAAATGAAAACAGCCAGTTTGTGTATCCATGCCCTGTCATTGCGCCAGATAATAATCAATCTGCCACCAGGTTTAAGTATGCGATACATCTCATCAAGCAATAGTTTCGCTTGTTCCGCGGATTGCTGATTCAGAAACTGACAGTTAATAGTGACATCACAGCACTCGTCTGCAAGCGGAAGTGAAAAGGCATTCCCACGTAGTACAATTAGTCCGTTTTTGTCAGCGGCAAGACAGGCCTGCTCGTTGTAATCTATCCCCAGCACAGTTCGTGTATCACTATCGGCCGGTTGAATAAACAGACCGGAACCACAGGCTATATCAATAATCGTCTCAGCTGCTGTCGGTATTTCGGATAGCACCAGAGCCTGTTCCTTCAAAAAATACTGATGCAATCGATAGCCATTCGCTTTCGGATTTTTATCACCGTAGGCCTCTCTTACACTGGCATACAAATCGTCAACTCGACTGTCCGCTGCCTGTGATTCTTTTTTTGCTTCAGTCATGTTTTTCAGCCTTGTTGACAGACAAGGCCAACATAACCAAAGCCCAGAACAGAAAAGGAATAAGTATGATGATGACTCGCACCAGAATCGTCGCGCTTGCCGCCAGAGTGAGAGATAATCCGGAAAAAATCAGTAAACCGCTGAGTCCCATTTCGCTAAGACCGATACCACCAATTGTTTGTAAAGGAATAATTGCCAAAAAATTATAGGCTGCAGCAATGACAACACTGTTATTGAAATCAACTGGCAATTGCAGAGCCTGCAGCAAAAAAACAAAGGCGAGAATATTACACAACCATTTGCCCAGGGACAGAAAAAATGCAATGAGTGATTTTGACAGTGTCAACCTGTGCCGATACCAGATTCTTGCCTGTAGCAAGGCACGTAACAATTTCCTGACCGTATCGCTCTGCGGGTTTCGCCGTCTCAATAAGGGGCCTATCAAAATGGCCAGAATTCTGTCCAGAATGCTTAGCACGCAAGCAAGAGCTATCAGGCAGACGACAGCTATGCCAGTAATCTGCTCTGATTCAATAATCGAGGAAAACATCAGAATACAAATCAAAAAAACAACGCACAAGGTCATCACATCAAACAGACGCTGAACAAGAACATTCATTATAGCCGGACTTGCACTTTGATTAAGATGCTTTTTCATAAGGAAAATTACTGCCACTTCGCCAAGTCGAAGTGGCAGTAATATGAGTAAGACAACGTACCAGGCGGTCAACTGAAAACACGATGAAAGCGCAGGGCTATTCGGCGTCAATACATAAAAGCGTAATGAGGTAAATACGCCTTCCAGAAGAAACAGAATGACGCTGATTACTACGAATACAATCAGGGTTTGTTGCAGAATTTCAAAAAACAGGAGCCAGTCAACCTGACTCAGAACAAGCGACAAAAGAATAAGACTAATTGCCGCTGCTGAAACCCACATGAGAGGACTGGCTCGTCGACCAAGTTCTTGCCAGATTCGCATCAGCCTGTGACTGTGCCGGATCCACTTGCAGGGCCACTTAATTTTTCTTTCACAGAGGCAAAAACAACGGCAATAGAAATAGCATAAAAAGGCAGTAGCACAAGATTGTAACGAGTCACATTTACAGAGACAAAGGCGTGAAGTGCTACCAAAAACCAGCCTGGCAGACTTAAAAGCAGAAGATCGCATACAGCCGGCTTTCGGAATTTACTTAACAAGACGAGAAAACAGAAAAAGCCGAGTACACCCCAGTACTTGCCGATAAATACACCTCGCCAGAATAAGGGAATGCTTACCATCGAGTGTTTAAACAGATTTCCAAGAATTTCATGGCGAAGCAGATGATTCATTGCCTCATCCGCAGAGTCTGTTTCAACTTCAAGCAATTCCAGAATTTCTACACTGGTCATTGAATAATAGGAACCTGCGTCAAATCCAAGTTTCGTATAATATTTTTCATCGAAAAGTTTTTCCGCGATACTGTCTCCCACATCTGGAAACCAATATATAAAGGCAACTCCCCATTCCGGCCATGACATTCGATTATAGGCCGTCCGATAAGCGAGAATAATACTGCCGTAGTTGCCAGTTATAGAAGGATCCTGGAAATGAGATTGATTCCTTAGCTGCCAACTTCCAACTAATGAATAATAGGATAGAAAAAACACAGTCAGGCCGACGATGAGGATCCTGCGCTTTTTCCATAGATATAAAACAGGAAAACAGCAGAGTCCGGCAAGAAAGAGATAGTGATATTCCGGGCGTGTCAAAGTTAACAGGGCGAGCGTCAAACCAAGTAAAGCATAGTGATAAACTCTTGAATGCCTGATTATTAATAGCAACAGCAAAACGAGAAGCGAAAACAACAGAACAATTACTATTTCTGTCATAAAGCGGTTCGCGTAATATTGCAGTTCACCGGAAATAAAAGCCATCAGGGCCGATGTCCATGCAATAAAGCCTGATTTGAATAAATGCCAGGCTGTTAGCCACACACAAAACAGAATGAGTACAATAAAAAGGCTTTGTATATAAACGAAACTCTCAAGTCTGAGCTGACATTCATTTGTCTTTTTTGATTTCAACAAGCATCTTAGACTTGATTTCAATTCATTATCCATTACAGCGACAAGCGAGATAAGAAAGGGATAAAGTGGTGTATTTTCGTTACCCGGCAAGACTCTGCCCTGACTGTCTTTAAACAGACCAAAAACTCCCTGTTCTTCCAGATTAACCCCGTAATGGATATAGCGTATTGAATCAAAAACCGGCCGTGGTGGTTTTTCCATAAAGAACTGGTTGGAAAATACAAGGAGAGAAAAGACAAATAGAAATACGGTGATTTCCAACCCACGAATGTTTATTGGCGAGTAATTCATTCAGCTGAATAAGGTTAGGCTCTGAATGCCATATGAAATACGTTTTCTATTTCTGTTGATTTTCCATCAAACGCTGCAGTGGAATAACCGGTCTGTTATCTACATCAAAGTTCAGCGCGGATAGTAATAACTGAAGGCCGATAATAATGGGCAATGCGGCTAACATTACCGTGCCTGCGGTTGCAGATGTGCCGAGTGCGATACTTTCGTTCCACTTGATTACTCCAAACACCAGTCCGTAAGCAAGCAGACTGGGGCCGAGAATCCATTCCAGCGAAGCAAGATGAAAATCCCTCAGGAAATAATTATAAATTATCCTTTTGAAAAAATTCATCAGGTGTTTCAGACCGAATTCATTCACGCTTCTTAATATTGAGAGGCTGCTACCCTCATTTTCATACTTAGATTGCATTGGGATATCAATGACTACCGCCCGAAGAGTATTCAATCTGAATAACATATCGGTCTCAAAAAAATAGCCGCTACTGATTTTTTGCAAAGGTAAATGTCTTAATATATCAGCATGAATTGCTGTATAACCGTTATTCGGGTCAAAAATTCGCCAATAGCCTGTTGAAAATTTACTCATAAAAGAAAGCGCCGCATTTCCGAGCACCCGAATCGTAGGCATTGAAGACAGGTTTTCAAGATTATAAAACCGATTACCTTTTGTGTAGTCGGCCTCACCTCTGACTATCGGATTCAAAAATCGTGAAATAATTGCAGGATCCATTTGTCCGTCAGCATCAATTTTCACAATACAGGTCGCATTGTTTTCCAATGCCAGTCTGTAGCCACTGACCATCGCGCCGCCTACACCCTTATTCTGCTGATGATAAATAACACTCACCCGCAGGTCTTTACACTGATCCTCAATATGTCTGCCTGTGTTTTCGGGACAGGCATCGTCAACGCAGATAATTTCCGACACCTCTGCAGGAATTCGCTTGAGCACATCCAATACCTGATCTTTCGCCCGAAAACAGGGGATAACCACAATAACCTTTGAGTCAGATTCTGTTGTTGATGTCATGCGGTGAATACTACACTTCGTATTAGCCCGCTGCCAGCCGTGCACATGCAGAATCGCAATAGAAGCTATCTCTTAAAAAGTGGATAATGAATCAATTGCCATAGTAGCAAGTCATTTACCAGGATTAATAATTATATGAAAGCTGAAACGCTGGTAATCGGTGGGACGGTCAGGTCGGACGGGAGTTAATTTCCCAGTTAACAAAAACCGGAACTCCGGTACGCGCACTGATTCGAAGTTCGAATCAGAAAAAGCTTGTTGAGTCAGCTAGTCTACAACTAGTGACGGGCGATCTGATGGACAATAACAGTCTGATTAATGCATTAAAAGACATCAGCCGGGTTTTTCTACTTACCCGCGATCAGCCACAACAAGGTCCGCTCGAAAGTAATTTTATCAGCTTGGCTGAAAAATCCGGTGTCAGTAAAATTGTGAAATCTTCTGCCTTTGCCGCGGCGCTCGAACCTCCCCCCGGCTATGGCATAGGTCACGCCGAAGCTGAAAAGACTTTGATGCAAAGTGATCTGGACTGGACAATTATCAGACCCTTTGTATTTATGCAGAATACACTTGAACTTGCCGATCTGGTGCGTAAGCGATCCATTCTGCCTCTGCCGATGGGCGATGCCAGAATCGCCTTGATTGATGCCCGTGATGTTGCATTCGCTGCGAGTGTGATTCTTCTGAATTCAGGCCACGAAAAAAAGATTTATCATCTGACCGGCCCGGATTCACTCTCATTTAAAAAGTGTGCAGAAATTCTGTCGAACCTGCTCCATCGTGAAATCACCTATCGTTCACCACCCTTCTGGTTTGCCGGGCTTATGATGAGGTTACAAGGCGTCTCCATCTGGGATATTTCCATGCGTAAGCAATTATTCAGGATGGTTAAAGAAGGCGGGGAAGCGACTGTTAGTCAACACTTTGAAGAAATTACACAAACAAAGCCGCGTTCAATAACTACATTTTTCGAAGATCATCTCAACAGTTTCCAGTAAACCGCCAGACGATATGCGAACGCGTTCCGGGTTTTGTGTAATTCAGATATCCTGAGAGATGATTTCCGTGGTTGCGGACAAACGATGAATAAGCGTGCGTAGGAATACCTTGAGAAATCTGACCTGACAATTCAGAGAGACCTGTGAGATAACTGCCGAATTCACTTTAATAAGAGCAGTTGAATCTTCCGCCTTAATTGAAGCGGTACGCTTGGTTTTTGCCAGATATCCCATTTCACCGAAACAATCTCCTATGTGCAGAGTTCTGATGGTTTTTTCATTTTTCTTCACCTCTACCTTTCCGGTGACGATGATATAAAAACAATCGTCCAGTTCGCCTTCAACGATAATATTTTCGCCAGGCCTGTACTCCTGCCAGTTGCTCGCTCTGAGTATCTCCCATATTTCCGCATCCGGAAAACCATGGAAAAACTCAAGCTTTTTGATCATGTTGAATTTCTCTTCAGCGCTGATATCTTCCTGTTGAATATTCAGATTATCAAAGGCTTTCGTGATATCGGTCGCGAATTCAAGGCCGGTCTGATAGCGCTCTTCGATATCCTTCATCAAGGCTTTTCGTACAATCTTTTCAAGAGACTCCGGCACATCAGCTCTATAATCCGACATTGGCGGGGGATCTTCATTGAGAATAAGATTGATTAGTGTCGAGAAACTGTCGGTGGCGAATGGGTGTTTGCCCGTAAGTAATTCATACATGACAACGCCCAGTGAAAACAAATCCGACCGAGTGGTTATTTTTTCTTCTTTCAACTGCTCTGGCGACATGTATTTTGGCGAACCCATCACGCCCTGAGGTGTTGTCGTGGTTGTATCGAGCTTGGTGATATGGGCAATACTGAAATCACCGATTTTCACATCTTTTTCCGCGGTAATCAGAATATTGGAGGGCTTGATATCCCGATGCGCAACACCCTGTCTGTGGGCGTAGTCGAGAGCATTTGCACATTTAAAAATTACTTCGACAACTTTGTCTATGGAAAGCAGTGTTTCCGGTTTGGTGTGTGACTTCAGCGTATCGCCACCCTCAATATATTCCATAACGATATAGCAGGTATCCTCATCCACACCCGCATCAAAAATACTGATGATATTCGGATGGGTGAGCATGCCGGCTGTATGTGCCTCGTTAAAAAACATTTTCCGATATTGTTCACCAGACTCCGGATCTCTTAAGGAGTCGGCAAGAGCGACCTTGAGGGCGACATCCCGGTTAACGAAAGGATCATGTCCCAGATAGACAATGCCCATACTGCCGCGATCTATTTCGCTGTTAACTTCGTATTTGCCCAGCTTTTCCAGTGTCAACTCAGACATAAATCTTGTATTTCCTGCTCCCTAATTTCATGCAATCCGCCGGCAAATAAACCTCCTGCGGCTGTACCGAGTCTTATTACCCAGCATCGCCGAATAGTACTGGATAAAGCTGAACAATCACAGAAAAAAGGATGCGAAGTCAGTAGCAAAGACAATAATAGGCCTGATGATGTATACGCCATCAGGCCAGCGTCTTAACTATCGATTGCAGAATATGTCACAATAAGTGTCATGAGCAAATCAAGCAAAAGCCCTCTCAGTCGAGCTGAAGTCTGGAAACAACTCAAGAGTCATCATGAGCAGGTCAAAAACCTGCATATGCGTGACCTGTTTGCGGCAGACAGCGAGCGTGCTGACAAATATTGCATTCGTCTCGATCAGCTTCTGGTTGATTTTTCAAAACACAGAATCACAGAAGATACTGTTGCTTTACTGCTTGACCTTGCTGAGTCCTGTTCTTTAAATTCCGCTATAGCTTCTTTGTTTGCCGGAGACAAAATCAACCTCTCGGAAGATCGGGCTGCGCTGCACACCTGTTTACGTGCCCCGGCTAAAGATAGTCTGCTTCATGATAGTGAAAACCTTATTACGCAGGTGCATGAACAGCTTCAAAATATGGAACAGTTTGCCGGTGATCTGCGCGCAGGGAAAATTCGAGGCGCAGGCGGTGAGAAATTCAACAAGGTGGTCAATATTGGTATCGGTGGTTCAGATCTTGGGCCTCGCCTAGCCATCGAAGCCTTGCAAGCCAAAGCAGACAATGACATAGATATCGAGTTTATCTCAAATCTTGATCCTAAAGAGCTCGATTCAGTACTGTCCGCCTGTGACCCCAACAGGACTTTGATTATCGTGGTATCGAAGACATTCACTACTCTGGAAACCAGAACCAACGCCGACGCTGCGAAACAGTGGTTAGTAGATAATGGTTGTACTCATCTGGACAAGCACATGGTCGCTGTTACGACAAATCAGTCTGCAGCAAAAGAATTCGGCATGACTGATGAGCATATTTTCTATTTCTGGGATTGGGTAGGTGGACGTTACTCTCTGTGGTCGACTGTGGGCCTGTCTATTGCCATTGCGTTTGGTATGGAAAGTTTCCGGGATTTACTCGCCGGTGCCCGGGAAGTGGATGAGCATTTTCAAACCGAATCAGCCGAAAAAAATATCCCGGTCATTCTTGCCTTGCTTAGCGTCTGGTATAACAATTTTTTTGAGGCTGAAAGCCACGCAGTCATTCCCTACGATCAGTCTTTACGCCTTTTTCCTGAGTACTTATCACAACTGGTAATGGAAAGTAATGGTAAGTCAGTCACACTGGATGGTGAGTCTGTCGAACACCAGACTTCTCCGGTTATATGGGGCACAATAGGTACCAATGCCCAACATGCTTTCTTTCAAATGTTACATCAGGGTACACATCTAATACCGGTCGACTTCATCGTAGCGGTGAAAAACCCGGAGCGTCAGCAACAACAATTGATGCAGGTTAGTAATTGTCTGGCCCAAAGTGAAGCACTGATGCTGGGGCAGCAGCACAGTAGCAATTTAAATCAGAAATTCGCCGGCAACACGCCATCAACCACAATATTATACGATGAACTCAGTCCGAAAGTTCTGGGCATGCTTCTTGCCATCTACGAACACAAGACTTTTGTCGAAGCCACCATCTGGAATATTAATCCCTTTGACCAATGGGGAGTGGAACTGGGAAAAAAGCTGGCTATACAGATTATTCAGGAACTCTCAGCTGCAGAACCGGACGAGGAAAAACATGATGCTTCTACGCAATTGTTAATGCAGGAATATCTGCGGCGAAACTAAGCGATATCAGCTATTACTTAATGTCGCATACATCGCGGTGGTATCGGACAGTCTCTTTACCAGAGTTTTCAGAAAAACCCGACTAAAACGGAGCTGACATTCGACTGAAATCTGATCGATCAGTGTCGAGTTAATTTTCATCAACTGCACATAGTTCTGGGCGATAATCGTGGCCGAACGTTCTGTCTTGGCAAGATAGCCCATCTCTCCAAAGCAGTCCCCTTTTTGCAGAAGTCCTATTACCTGATTAGTTTTGAACACTTCAACACTACCGGTTGTAATAATATAAAACGAATCGTCAATATCTCCTTCAACAATGATCTCGGTTCCTGGTTCAAATTCCTGCCAGGCACAGGCTCGAATAATTTCCCAGATTTCCGCCTCTGAGAAATCACTGAAAAAATCAAGACTCTGAACAATATTCAGTTTTTCTTCAGCGTCGATATCTTTTTCCGGTTTTTCAAGATAATCAAAAGACAGGCTTAAATCGGCCGCCATGTTAAGGCCCATCTTGTAACGTTTGTCCCTGCTTTTTTGCAAAGCGTGGTAGACAATTTTCTCGAGTATTTCCGGCAGGTCGGCCCGGTAAGTTCTCATTGGCGGTGGTTTTTCATTGATAATGACGTGAATAAGCCTTGAAAAGCTGTCGGCTATAAAGGGATGTTTTCCGGTTAACAGCTCGTACATAACAATGCCCAGCGAAAACAGATCGGTCTGATTGGTGATACTGTCTTCCTGCACCTGCTCTGGTGACATGTATCTGGGGGAACCGACAAAGCCCATGGGCATGGTATGAGTGGTATCAGAAGTCACAACATGAGCTATGCTGAAATCGGCAATCTTTATATCCAGATCTTCGGTAATGAGAATGTTGGTCGGTTTTATATCGCGATGCACAACTCCCTGTCGATGAGCATAATCCAGTGCCTTGGCACATTTGAATATTATTTCAATGACCGTTTCAACAGGCAATAAGTTATCCGGCGTGCAATAGGATTTTAATGTGTTACCGGCCTCGACCAACTCCATGACAATGTAACAGTCTTCGCCTTCTGCACCGGCGTCTATAATCTCAACAATATTCGGGTGTTTCAGTAAGCCGGCGGTATGCGCCTCGTTGAAAAACATTTTACGATACTGTTCGCCCGACTCTCGATCACGAAGTGACTCTACCAAAGCCACCTTGATAGCCACATCTTTACCAATAAAAGGATCGTAACTCTGATACACGACACCCATGCTTCCCTTCCCCACCTGACGGGTAATTTCGTATTTGCCTATTTTTTCGGGAATCGGGGGTGCCATGATCCTGTTATTTTCTCTCTCATTTTTGGTTTATGAATATACATAAAATCAATTGCTTATGGCTTATATTACTTGAAAGTCTGAAGACATGACAGCTATTCGGTATACTGTGCGCCGTCTTGGGCTATGACAGAAAACAATTAGAACGATGAAAGCAATTATTCTTGCCGCAGGAATTGGTAAACGTCTGGGTGGTGTGGCCGACGACAAACCCAAATGCCTGCTGGAAATTGACGGTATATCTCTTTTACATAGACATCTTCAAATACTTGAGAATCTGGGTGTCCATGAACTCTTGATTGTAAGCGGCTATCAGCAAGCAGACATACTCACCGAGATAAAGAATTACTCCGGCAGTTTACAGATAAAGACTGTATTCAATCCTGATTTTACATCCGGCAGCGTGGTTAGTCTTCGAAGAGCTCATAGCACCCTCGAGGCGGGACAGGACATCATTCTGATGGACGCGGATGTGCTATACCACCCTGACATATTAAAACGCCTAGTTACTACAGAACACGAAAATTGTTTTCTTCTGGATCGGGACTTTGAAGCCGGAGATGAGCCGGTAAAAATCTGTGTTCGCAACAATCAAATGATTGAATTTCGTAAAATACTTGATACAAACCTGCTTTTCGATTTTCAGGGAGAGTCCGTCGGTTTTTTTAAATTTAACGCCGACCTTGCTCATGCACTCTCTGACAGATGTCTATATTATATTGAGCATGGCAAAGTGGAAGAACCTTATGAGGAAGTTCTCAGGGATTTGCTGCTCGAGGATCCGCAGAATTTTAATTACGAAGATATCAGCGGGCTAGCATGGATAGAGATCGATTTTCCGGAAGACTATAAACGGGCTTCCGAAGACATACTAAACAGGATCAGTTGATACAACACCGTGAGCAAATCAGAAAAAACAAGATCAAAATGTAAACAGTTTCGGGATTTACTGAAGTCGTCCGAACTGGAATTCATTCTTGAAGCACATAATGGTGTTTCTGCACGCATAGCTGAACAATCAGGTTTCAAGGGTTTATGGGGTAGTGGTCTCGCCTTATCAGCACAGTTCGGCGTACGCGATAGCAATGAAGCCAGCTGGACTCAAATAATCGATATGCTTGAGTTCATGAGTGATGTCACCAGTATTCCCATTTTGCTTGATGGTGACACGGGTTATGGCAATTTTAATAATATGCGGCGCCTGGTCACCAAACTGGAACAACGGGATATCGCCGGTGTCTGTATTGAAGACAAACAATTTCCGAAAACAAACAGCTTTATCGATGGAGAACGCCAGCCACTCGCAGATGTTGATGAATTCTGCGGGAAAATAAAGGCCGGTAAGGACAGTCAGTCGGACGATGATTTTTCTGTCGTTGCCAGAGTCGAAGCCCTGATAGCGGGCTGGGATATGCATGAAGCCCTGCGTCGTGCCGAGGCATATCACCAGGCAGGTGCCGACGCTATATTAATTCATAGCAAGCTCTCAAGTGCCGAGGAAATACTGGGCTTCGCCGCCGAATGGGCGGGGAGATCACCGCTGGTCATAGTCCCAACCAAGTATTTCAGTACACCAACAGATGTGTTCCGCAAGGCCGGTATTGATCTGGTCATTTGGGCAAACCATATGATCAGGGCAGCTATCGCTGCGATGGAAAATATCAGTCAGCAAATTCACCAGCAGCAATCTCTGGTAAATGTCGAAGATCAGATAGCCAGTGTGAACAAAATTTTCTCGCTGCAAGGCGCGGAGGAATTATCACAGGCACAATCCCGATATTTGAAACGAAAAGAAGAGTCTCATGCCATTGTTCTTGCTGCCAGCCGCGGTAGTAGTCTGCACGAACTGACAGAAGATAAGCCCAAAGTAATGTTGTCGATTGGCGGTAAGCCACTGTTAAGAAGACTGGTGGATGAATTCAAGAAGCAATCGGTAAATAAAATAACAGTGGTGGCTGGCTACAAAGCAGAAGCTGTCGACATCAGCGGTATTGATGTCTGTGTTAATGACAGTTACGACAAGACTTCAGAGTTATCGTCACTGGCCTGTGCAGAATCCGCTTTCAATGACAATATGTTGATCATGTATGGCGATGTTCTCTTTCGTGGCTATATATTGAGTGATTTGCTCGACCATAAAGCTGACATGGTCGTGGTTGTGGACTCGATGAAAGAAAATACTTCTATCAGTGGTGCGCCTGACTACGCCTATTGCACCTGCGAGGATGATCGTTCTCTTTTAAAGCAGGAAGTTTTTATCAAACATATCGCCGAACAGCAGCCCGCAGAATTCGGGGAGCCAAACGGGCGCTGGATTGGTATGCTGAAGGTGAGCCTGAAGGGAAGACAATGGCTGCATGATGCTCTGCTGGAGTTATCCGCGCAGGATAATTTCGAGCAACTGACAGTTCCAGATTTATTAAATCATCTGGTTGCAAAAGGTAAGGTCATCCACGTGCATTATATAAGCGGTCACTGGCTTGATGTGAATTCTCTGGAAGATATTGACCGCGCAAGCGATTTTACTTACGGCCAATGATCAAAGCAGAAAGTTTTATTGAGGCCGGTCGTCGCCATGGTTTTCACGACTATGTCGGCGTGCCCTGCTCATTTCTGACGCCCTTCATCAATTACGTAATAAACGAGAGCAAACTGAACTATATCTCCTCCTCCAATGAAGGCGATGCGATGGCATGCGCTGCCGGTTTGTCGATTGCCGGTAAACCGGCTGTCGTCATGATGCAGAACTCAGGACTTGGCAACGCGGTCAGTCCGCTTACCTCACTTGCCTATGTTTTTCGTATCCCTTTGCTGATAATTACTACCCATCGTGGCGCACCCGGCTTGAAAGACGAACCGCAACATGAGTTGATGGGTAAAATTACCAGCGACCTCTTCGACACCATGCAGACGCCATGGGAATATTTCCCGAACGAAGAGGATCAGATTGAAGCGGCCTTGCAAAGGGCAGGTGATTACATGAAACGCGAGCATCGACCCTACGCTCTGATTATGCGCAAGGGAAGTGTAAGCGAACATGCTCTGCATGAAAGTTCGGTGCCGAAACGAAATGGACGTGAAACCGAAAGACAGGATTTCAGCCAGCCAGGCAATAATCTTCCATCAAGACAGGAAATTCTGCAGGAAGTTTTAAAGAACAGTCCGATAGATAAAAGTGTCATCATTGCCACAACGGGATTTACCGGCCGCGAATTGTATGCCATCGACGATCGTCATAATCAGCTGTACATGGTTGGCTCAATGGGTTGCGCCTCGTCACTCGGGCTGGGTATCAGTCTCGCCCGCCCAGATTTGAAAGTGATTGTTATCGATGGTGATGGTGCTGCATTAATGCGCCTGGGAAACTTTGCCACTGTTGGAACGTATGCCGAAAATAATTTTTTTCATATTTTGCTCGATAATGAAGTACATGATTCAACCGGTGCTCAGGCTACGGTTGCCGGAAATGTAGAATTTGCAGATATAGCCAGCGCCTGCGCCTATGGGCTCAGCTATAGCGGTAACGATTCAGGGTTGATTGAGACCTTGCTGAATTCGGTAGAAACAGCGGGCCCCCGTTTCGCACATTTGAAAATCAAGGCAGGAACAATACAGGACCTGCCGAGGCCGAATGTCACACCGGAAACAGTGCTGCGACGACTGATGCAGCACATCGGCTCGTCATTTTAAGAAGTCTGGAAATTAGTTCAGGCGGATTTCGCTGAATTTAACTGACCGGTTTTTCGCAGATGATCTTGAATAAATGTCAGCAAGCCTTCTGCGGTTAAGCCTGCATCACGCAGCATGTCGTCCTGACTGCCATGTTCAACCAGTCTGTCTGGTAAACCATAGTTAACAATGGGCTGAGTTATACCATTTGCTGCAAGCGCTTCGTTCACTGCCGATCCGGCACCTCCTTGCACAACATTCTCTTCAATAGTTACCAGAAGATCATGCTGGTTCGCCATTTGTAAAATCATCTCGGTATCGATCGGCTTCACGAAACGCATATTTACCACTGTGGCATCAATTGCGTCCGCCGCTTCAAGCGCGGTTCCAAGCATGGAACCGAAGGCCAGTATCGCAACATTTTTTCCTTCTCTTCTCAATTCGGCTTTACCAAGCGGAATAGCCTCCATTTTCTGCTGAATTTCTACGCCCGGTCCACTGCCACGTGGATAACGTACTGCTGCCGGTTGATCCAGGGTAAAACCCGTGTACAACATCTGTCGGCATTCATTCTCATCAGCTGGTGTCATAACCACCATGTTCGGCAGGCAACGCATGTAACTCAGATCAAAACTACCGTTGTGTGTTGAACCGTCACCACCGACACAACCGGCCCGATCAATTGCGAACAACACTGGCAAATTCTGCACGACCACATCGTGGATCAATTGATCATAGCCGCGCTGAAGGAAGGTTGAATAGATTGCAACAACTGGTTTGAGACCATCACAGGCCATACCCGCCGCAACAGCGACACTGTGCTGCTCGGCAATTGCGACATCAAAATGTCGATCCGGGTATTCTTTATCGAAACGAACAAGACCAGAGCCCTCGCGCATGGCCGGCGTAATAGCGACCAGTCGCTGATCTTCAGCAGCCATATCACAAATCCAGTCGCCGAACACTTTGCTGTAGGTCGGCTTGCTGGCTTTTTTTGTAGTGGTCATGCCCTTATCCGGATCGAAAGGGGTCACCGCATGATATTTTACCGGATCGTCTTCAGCCGGAGCGTAGCCTTTGCCTTTGCGTGTGATGATGTGCAGGAATTGCGGACCGGACAATTCATTCAGGTTTCTGATAGTTTCAAGTAGTAGAGGCAAATCATGACCATCAACAGGGCCGATGTAGTTAAAGCCAAGCTCTTCAAACAAAGTGCCCTGGCCAATCATGCCTTTGACATGTTCCTCAGTTTTGCGTGCCAGTTCCCAGACATTTGGTACCTGTGACATAACCCGCTTACTACCTTCTCTTACCGAAGCGTAGAACTTACTGGAAAGAATTCGGGCAAATCGATTGGAAAGTGCGCCCACATTCGGGGAAATCGACATATTATTGTCGTTAAGCACCACCAGCATATCAGCCTCGAGCCCGCCAGCATGGTTGAGCGCTTCGAAGGCCATTCCGGCAGTAATACTCCCGTCACCTATAATAGCGACCGCTTTTCGATTGCGCCCGGTTCGTTTCGCTGCGACTGACATACCAAGGGCTGCACTGATGGAGGTACTTGAATGGCCAACGCCAAAAGCGTCGTACTCGCTTTCATCTCTTTTCGGAAACGGAGCCAGACCATCGGCTTTACGAATTGAGTGCAGTCGATCACGCCGACCTGTCAGAATTTTATGCACATAGGCCTGATGCCCAACGTCCCAAATCAGGCGATCATCCGGGGTATTGTAAATATAGTGGAGAGCCAGTGTCAGCTCAACGGTCCCCAGACTGGCCGCAAAATGACCACTATTCTGACTGGCCCAGCGTAAGAGAAAATCGCGAATTTCTTCAGCAAGTGGTTCAAGATCGGATTCAGCCAGCATTCGCAAATCTGCCGGAGAATTAATTGAATTCAGTAAGGTATAAGAGGTCTCACTACTCATGTTTCGCTTCTGTCATTTGTCATTATGGTGCGGCCTGTTGACTGAATATGACTGTCGCTGTCCGGCACTGGTTCATTTACGTGTTAAATATGCGTTAAAACAACACTATGAGCTACTCAATTTTGAGAAGCATCATCTATAGAATTAGGGTATCATACTTTATCTTACTAATTTTTGGGGTTTTTATTTAAGCTCCCGGACTGAATTCACGAAAACTATTACATTTACGGAGTAATCTGATGGGTGTCCCATTAATCCAACAATATCGTGTGGCAAAGTACATAATCAGCAAGAAACTGGGTGGTGTAAAACGCTATCCGCTTGTGCTCATGTTGGAACCCCTGTTCCGCTGCAATCTGGCCTGTGCTGGCTGCGGTAAAATCGACTACCCTGATGAAATTCTTGATAAGCGTATTTCCTATGAAGACGCCATGCACGCCATCGACGAATGTGGCGCTCCAATGGTATCGATAGCTGGTGGCGAACCGCTCATTCATAAGGAGATGCCGAGAATCATAGAAGGCTACATAGCTAAAAAGAAATTCATCTATCTGTGTACCAATGCACTTTTACTGGATGCACGGATGGACGACTACTCACCTTCACCCTATCTGACTTTTTCCATCCATCTTGACGGGAATCGTGATCGTCACGATGCTTCAGTTTGCCGTGATGGTGTTTTTGACAAGTGTATTGAAGTCATAAAGAAAGCCCGGGACAGAGGCTTCAGAGTCACGATTAACTGCACTCTTTTCCAGAATGAAACGGCGGAAGAAGTCTCAGAGTTTATGGATCATGCCATGCAACTCGGCGTTGAAGGCGTAACTATATCACCAGGTTACAATTACGAACGCGCACCTCGTCAGGACGTTTTTCTGCAGCGCAAGGAAAGCAAACAATTATTCCGTAATATTTTCAAGATGGGCAAGGGTAAGAAATGGCGCTTCAATCAATCTTCTATGTATCTTGATTTTCTTGCCGGCAACCAGAGTTATCAATGCACACCCTGGGGCAACCCGACCAGAAATATATTCGGCTGGCAAAAACCCTGCTATTTACTGGTAGGAGAAGGTTATGTGCCGACATTTAAAGCCCTGATAGAAGACACCGACTGGGATAATTATGGCAATGGTCGTAACCCCAAGTGCGCTAACTGCATGGTACATTGCGGTTTCGAAGCCTCCGCTGTCGATGATACTTTCCGTCATCCTCTGACTGCACTGAAAGTTGCTTTATTGGGACCGAAAACGGAAGGCCCGATGGCTCCTGAACTACCGGTACTTTACGATGATGTGACACCTGGCAAGCCGAAACTGGTCGCAGAAATTAAACCCGTCAACGATGACAGCAATAAAAAACAAGTTGCTTAATGACGACATTTTGGCTGGCGCTCTGCGGATTTCTAATCTGGTTTAGCATTCTCGTTCTTCCCTGGCGACCGTGGAGTACGCGGGAGTCTCTTGATGCTCACAGCTGTAATGATGTTATCAGTCCGAGTGTCAGCGTCCTGATCCCGGCCAGAAATGAAGAAGAGGTTATTTTTCGCACACTCTCATCCCTGGCTGACCAGAGTCCTATTGCTCAGGTAATCCTGATTAACGATCAGTCTGAAGATAAGACGGTTGATCTTGCCAGACAGAGCGAATGCGACAAGCTCACCATCATCGAAGGTCGCCCGCTAAAGCAGGGCTGGAGTGGTAAATTGTGGGCGCTCGAACAGGGTCGGGAAAAAGTAACAACTGAATATACGCTCTTGCTGGACGCTGATATTGAATTACAGGCGGATACTGTTGCTACTCTGGTAAAGAAACTGGAAAAAGAAAATCTGGATATGGTTTCTTTGATGGCTTATTTACGCATGCAAAGTGTCTGGGAATTGTTACTGATGCCCGCCTTCATTTATTTTTTCAAACTCCTCTATCCCTTTGCCCTGGCTAATTCCCGAAACAAACTTATAGCAGCGGCGGCAGGGGGTTGTATTCTGATTAAGTCAGCAAAACTTGAGGAGATTGGTGGATTTGCGGCTCTCAAAGAAGCTTTGATAGACGATTGCTCACTGGCTCGCCTGGTGAAAAAAACAGATGGGCGCACCTGGCTCGGCTTATCACACTCGGCAATCAGTCATCGAAGCTATGATAAACTGGAAACCATCTGGGATATGGTCGCACGTACGGCCTACACACAGTTGCATTATTCACTCGCTTTATTACTTCTGTGTACCCTTTTAATGCTGTTCGCTTTTGTTGTCCCACTGGCTTCGATGTTTGTGATGGATTTACCGATCATACTAATTTCGGTTCTCGCTTATATAATGATGATGATAAGCTATCTGCCAGTGCTCAAATATTACCAACGCAACCCGCTGTGGGCCTGCACTCTGCCCATCACCGGTGTACTCTACCTGTGTATGACATGGAGTTCAGCTATTCGTCATTGGCGTGGTACGGGTGCAGTATGGAAAAACAGGGCTTATGCACGACCAGCACCCTGATCAATGCAAACTTTTTGCCTAATTTGGGTCAAATGAATTACAGACTGTAAATTTCTGATGCTATTTATGTTTTATAGAAAAATAAAAATAATAAACACCTCCGGTGTATTGTCCGTAAAGCGCCTGACTTGCTGCCTGCAAAAAATCGCAATACTGATGATACTTTCGACATCGGCATCAATAGCTGATACCAGGGATATGCATGCCGATGAGCAACAGGCGACGGTGACCTACACGGATGCCATGCTGGTAATAAAAGAATTGCATTCCAAACTCCTGTACATAATGCAAAATGCTGAATCTCTGGGGTATCAGGGTCGCTATGGTGAAGTGGAAGAAGTTGTTATTTCACGTTTCGATACACCCTTGATTGCAAAAGTCATCATGAGTCGTTACTGGAGACAACTTGATGATGAGAAAAAAATGGATTTCATCCGGCTTTTCCAGAGACTCAGCGTAGCAACCTATGCATCGCGTTTTGATGGTTATGATAATGAAAGTTTCGTCGAGTTATCAGCAGAAAAGCTTAAAAAGGGTAGACTTTTAATTAAAACAGAATTACAAAGAACGGATGATAAGCCGGTTCATCTGGACTATCTGATGCACGAAACAGATGGGGAGTGGAAAATCATCAGCGTTATCGCAAACGGTGTGAATGACCTTTCATTGAAACGCGCAGAATACGCTACAGTAATCAAGGACAGGGGATTCGACGGATTGGTGGATGAAGTCAGCCGTAAAATTAGCGACATGGAGCTACAGGACAAGGAATAACATGAATTTGGCGCACATTGGAGTATTATGTCGCCCGCGAAGTAAACTTGAAGTAGCGTTTTTATAGAAAATATTGAGTACACAGATTATGAACAAAATTACCAGAACGGTTTTAACCTTCCTCATGCTTGGATTGTTTGCAGGCTGCGCCAGCAATCAGTCCAAAAATGCCACGCCTCACGATCCTATTGAACCGGCAAACCGGACCTTCTACAATTTCAGTGAAGGGCTGGACAGGCACCTGATCAAACCATTAGCTGAGGGCTACGTTAGTATCACTCCGGCTCCCGTGCGCACCGCGGTGACGCACTTTTTTGATAACCTGTCTTATCTTAATGTCATTTTGAACTCTTTTCTGCAGGGTAAAATCTCGCAGGGCTTTTCCGATACTGGTCGATTTATTGTAAACAGCACGCTTGGACTAGGTGGTCTATTTGATGTGGCAACCGACGCGGGACTTGAACGACACCAGGAAGATCTTGGTCAGACTTTCGCCGTCTGGGGTATCGATCGTGGTAGCTATGTGTATCTGCCGGTACGCGGACCTAATACAGTACGAAATTTACCCGACTTTGCGACCAGCCTGTTTCTGAACCCTCTATTCTATGTTACCGGAGCCGTACTCTTTCCAGTGACTGCGCTGAATGTCGTTAATATCCGGGCCAACCTGCTCGATGCTACCAACATCCGGGATGAGGCTGCGGTCGACCCTTACTCTTTCACCCGTGAGGCCTATCTACAACAACGCGAGTATCTTATTCACGACGGTAACCCGCCGACCGAAGGCTATGATGACATCTTTGATGAAGACGGCGATTTCGGCGGTGATGATGATGTTCTGGTTATAGAATAGAAAAATTCATCTCGTTTTTTTGTGTAATTACCCCGGTGAGACCGGGGTTTTGCTTTCTGCCTCCCTGAATATTATTTATTTGTACCTGCCGGGATAATTAAACTCCAAGGGTCTATTACTGCTAAAATCCACCAGCTGGTTCCTGAAAAACAGTACCAGTCTGGATAAATCCTTAATTGATTCTCACTTTTGAAGCCTGAAAAGTGTATTTTTCCTATATATATTTTATAGTTACACTATTTTCTTAAGTTTTATCTATAAATCTTGATCTAATGAGCGAAGAAATACTCATCAATGTCACACCGCAGGAAACGCGTGTGGCTCTGGTCGAAAACGGCGTACTTCATGAAGTCTACGTCGAGCGCACTCGTAAACGTGGCCTCGTCGGAAACATTTTCAAAGGTCGCGTGTCCCGTGTGCTGCCCGGTATGCAGGCTGCGTTTATCGATGTTGGTCTGGAACGCACCGGATTTCTGCATATTTCGGACATCATCGGCATTAATGATGAGAACGATCAATCCGACTCATCCTCCCCGATAGCTGAAGCCTCCATCGATGGTATTTTGCGCGAAGGTCAGGATATTCTGGTTCAAGTTGTCAAAGACCCGCTGGGCACAAAAGGAGCGAGGCTAACGACACGAGTTTCTTTTCCCTCGCGCTTTCTCGTTTTCATTCCTGACAATTCAAGTATTGGCATCTCTCAGAGAATTGAAGATGAAGAAGAACGCGAGCGACTTCGAGAAATCATCAGTCGTTATCAAAACGAAGTTCAGAGTCTTGCCGTCGTACCGGATAGTAATGTGGTACTTCATACCGCATTTAAACAAAATCAAATTAACGACAAAGGTGGCTTCATTGTTCGCACCGCTGCAGAGGGTATAGCAGAAGAAGACCTAATCAAGGATATCGAGTTTTTACGCAAGCTGTGGGACTCAACTTTTGTCCGCAGTCAAAATACTTTTGCACCTAATATTATTTACGAAGATCTGCCTTTGGTCATGCGCACAATGCGTGATTTGGTTCATATCGACATTGAAAAAGTTAGAATTGATTCCAAAGAAACCTATTTGCGGGTGAAGGAATTTGCCAAGCACTTTATACCGGAACTATTGGGCCGGATTGAGTATTACCCGGGCGAACGACCGATTCTCGACCTGTATTCAGTCGATGATGAAATTCAACGTTCTCTGAATCGTAAAGTAAACCTGAAATCCGGTGGTCATCTGGTTATTGACCAGACCGAAGCGATGACTACGATTGATGTAAATACCGGTGGGTTTGTAGGCAGTCGTAACCTTGAAGAAACCATCTATAAGACCAATCTTGAGTCCTCTCAGGCAATTTCCAGACAATTACGTCTGCGTAATCTGGGTGGAATTATTATTATCGATTTTATTGATATGCAGGACCCTGAACATGGTCGTCAAGTCTTACGTTCACTGGAAAAACATCTTGAGCGCGACAACTCAAAAATAACTATCAGTGAACTCACCTCCCTTGGCCTGGTACAGCTGACCCGTAAAAGAACACGCGAAAGTCTTGAACATATCCTCTGCGAACCTTGTCCAACCTGTAATGCACGTGGAACGATTAAGACAGCGGAGACGGTTTGCTATGAAATATTTCGAGAAATCTTGCGTGAAGTTCGCCAGTTTGATGCAAAGAAATTACTCGTTGTCGCCTCACAACTGGTGGTAGAGATGCTGCTTGATGACGAATCCACCAGTGTCGCTGAACTCGAGGCGTTTATCGGTCGTCCGATTGGCTTTCAGGTTGAACCACTATACACCCAGGAACAATATGACATTGTTCTTCTTTAATTCTCCTGTTTAATGTTACCCAGAA
Source organism: Gammaproteobacteria bacterium (assembly GCA_012103475.1). Classification (GTDB taxonomy): domain Bacteria; phylum Pseudomonadota; class Gammaproteobacteria; order Eutrophobiales; family Eutrophobiaceae; genus WLWS01. Next base: position 174,051 of record WLWS01000005.1, read on the forward strand.
TATTTAAAGGTGTTTACCACTTTACCGTCTATGCCATTGGCATACTGGTATTGACAGCTGCGGTATTGGTGACCCTGATACGTTTGCTCCTGCCAGATATTGGAATTTATCGCGGGGAAGTTGAAGCCTGGGTAAGTAATTATATGGGCTACCCGGTTGTGATTCGCACTCTTGATGCAACCTGGGAAGGTTGGGTTCCTTATCTGGAACTTAGCGATATCGACCTACTTAACCGGGCCGGCACAACACCAATCACCCGCTTCGATTCAGCGACAATAAGAATAGCCCCTCTGGCTACATTATTGAAAAGACATATAGTGCCCAAACAATTAACCGTTAAAGGTTTTGAACTGGCTATTGCGCGTTTAAGTAGCGGTGCACTCTACGTAGAAGGCATCAACTTCGGCGAAGTACAGGCAACCAGTTTTCAGGACAATGAACTCGCGGAATGGTTGTTCAATCAGGAAAAACTGAAAATCGAGGACGCGAAAATTGAATGGATCGATATTTATCATCAACAAGATCCCATTTTATTGACTGATGTTAATCTGCAGTTGCGATCAGATGGAAAACGCTTGCAGGCGGAAGGAGCAGCCCAACTACCGGGGCACTTTGGTAAAACCATGGATTTTTCTTTTGATGCAAGCGGGAATCTACTCAGCACGGACTGGTCCGGAGAACTTTATCTTTCCGGTCATGATATTAACCCGGATAACTGGTATAGCGCCTACCGACCCGAGTTTATAAATTTCAAAGGCGGCAAAGCCGATATAAAAGTCTGGAGTACCTGGCAGCAAACTAAACTGGCTACGCTTGAAGGCGAATTGAAGTACAACGATTTTGAGACCGTCGCTGGCAATAAACAGTTACATATCAAGGAACTCGACTATCGCTTTTTCGGTGAGAGAACAAGCGATAAGGGCTGGCAATTTCACCTCAAACTCAACCAGCTATTGACCGCAAACGGCAACTGGCCGCAGGCCAATTTAACTATTTCGGCCAGCCGTCCTGATAAAGACAGTAAGTATAGCTATTCAACTTCGTTTGACTATCTCAAGCTTGATGATCTGAGTCCCTTTATTTCCAATCTTAGTTTTATTCCGGATACGGTTAAAAAAGAACTGGCCAGTTTCTCAATTGAAGGGCAGCTTCGAGAGGGTAAGCTCATCTATGATCCTGCCAAACCAGTCAGTGAACGCTTTCAGTTTGATACCCGCTTTGAAAACATAAATGCCGACCTGGGTAAGGATATGCCTGCTCTTTCCAACATGTCCGGCCATCTTTATGGCTATTTGGACAAAGGAGTTTTGTCTCTGGATACCCGGAGTACAGAATTGAACCTGGAGATGTTTAACATCAAATCCTTACAGTTGAACAGTCTCAAAGGTGAAGTTAGTTGGATAAAAAATACCGATGAATGGTCACTGAATGCCCGTCATCTCAATCTTGAAAATGAAGACATAAGTGCGGAATTAACCGGGCTTATCAGGAAGCCTCTAGCTGAAGAGTCTTCTCCCTTTGTTGATCTGATAGTTAATCTCGGGGAAGCAGATCTGGAGCAGCTGGCCTCATACCTCCCTTACACTTCTCGTTTCAAATTTCGTGACTGGATGCAAAAACGTGTTGTCGGCGGTCGTCTTAGTTCAGGAACTGCCCTAATTAGAGGTGATCTATCTGATTTCCCCTTTGATGAGCACAGTGGTCGATTTCAATTAATCGCCAACACAGCGAATGCAACTCTAGATTACTCCGAATACTGGCCACCGGTAGATAATATTGCTGCCGAAATAGTCATCGATGGTCGTGAAATGCGGGCAAATATTGGCAGCGGTCAGATTTTCGACGCTAATATCAGCGCCGCTGAAGCTGTTATTCCGGATATTTTTGTGAAAGAAAAAGATCTCAGTATTGATGGCCGTATACACGGAGTGACCAGAGATCTGACACTTTTTATCGAGCAGAGTCCTCTGAATAAGGATAAGGGTCTGAATGAAATCAGTCGTTCATTGCATGGAGGCCAGATCGCAATGAGTCTTGCACTTGATATTCCAATCAAACAGGTCGGTAAAACCCCTGTTATTGACGGTACCCTGCAACTGTCTGACAGCACATTGAAATCCGGAATTAATAATCTTCAACTTGATAGTGTCGGTGGAGAGGTGAGTTTTACCCGGGATTCTGTCGATTCAGAGTCGATGAATGCCACATTCGCAGGCAACCCGGTCGAGCTGAGTATAAGTGGTTCAAAACAGGATAAAGAAAACCCGCCTGCCATAAAAGTACATGGAATGGGCAACAATGAATTCGTCGCTGATCGGCTGCTCGAATATTTCCCCGCCCTTAGTTCCATGGAAAACTATCTGCGCGGACGTATGCTCGGAGAAGCTGAATGGCATATGACCCTGAGCAGTGTTCCGGGCCAGCCTGGTTCAAAAAAACTTGAAATAAGCTCCGACCTCAACGGTCTGGAGATCGACTTTCCTGCACCCGTCGGCAAACCGGAATATCGCAAAAAACTTTTTAAAGTGACTTCCTATCTGGGTGCCCCGAAGCCCTCAGCAATTCAGCTTGATTATGCCAACGTGTTGCACGCTGAACTCATGATGGACGAAAATAAAAAATTGCAGACTATAAATCTGCAGGTTGGAACAAAGGATAAATCTACGAACCAGAAACCGGGATTACACATTGCCGGCGCTGTGGAAGAGCTGGCCGCAACTCAGTGGTGGGAAGTCATTAAGGAAAGAACTCAATCAAAAAACAGTTCGAACGAGTCGATTCTTGACAAGGGAATCTCAATCAATCTGAGCGTGGCCGCTCTTGAGTTAATGAAACACCGTTTCCGGAATGTTGAGTTATCCATACATCGACCTGAAAAGATCTGGAATTTCAATCTTCTCGGAGAAAACATCGAAGGTGACATACTGATTCCCTCTGAGGGCGAGCAGAACAAGCAAATTACTTTTCAACTTGAAAAATTGAAAATGGGTCGCGAACAGCAACAATACACTGAGGGTGATGCAGAAAAATTAAACCCAGCTGATATACCTGCTATAGCCGGAACAGTGAAACAACTTGAATTCAATAATTTCCAGATGGGTTCGATGGACTTACAAACTCAAGCTATAGAAGGCGGGCTTTCTGTAGAAAAAATAACCTTTACCAAACCGGGCTTATTTATTTCCGGCTTGGGAACCTGGAGCAACAATGCGACTGAGGGTCAGTCCAGATTCGAATTCGACCTGCAATCCGATGAAATGGTGACCATGCTCGAGACTTTTGATTATAAGCAATCACCGGTGAAGAAGGGAGAAACCACACTATCACTGAAGGCAAGCTGGCCGGGTTCTCCTATGGATTACTCGCTTGAGAAATTGAGTGGTACTCTCGATATGCAAATAAGCAAAGGACATTTGCTCGATGTAAATCCCTCAGCCGGTCGCTTATTTGGTCTGTTCAGCTTACAAACATTGTCACGTCGCTTGACGCTCGATTTTTCAGATATATTCGGCAAGGGAATGGCCTTTGATGCCATAGAGGGTAGTTTTGATATAGATAATGGAAATGCTTACACAAATGACTTGACCATGCGCGGACCCTCTGCAAACGTCGCCATTTCGGGTCGCACAGGATTATCTGAGCAGGACTACGACCAAATTGTAACGGTAACGCCACAGTTCTCGGACAATCTGCCGGTAGCGGGTGTGTTTCTCGGTCCCGTTGGCATTGGCCTGGGAGCTGTATTTTATCTGGCGGGACAAATGTTTGATTCGGTCCATGACGGTATCGATAAGCTTTTGCAATTTCAATACACGATTACTGGTAGCTGGAATCAACCCGTCATCGAAAAAATTAAGACTCAGAAAAACGATCAGCAACTCAGTGAAGCCGCAAGTTAAGCTGTTTCAGGCAATACCCGAGATCCCTGCAGCGAGAATTATCGAATGAGATGGAAAGCCAATGTGACAGTAGCTGCTGTCATCGAGAAAGAAGGCAAGTTTCTCATGATAGAAGAACAGGCCAGCGATGGCATCAGTGTCATTAATCAACCGGCGGGGCATCTTGAAGAAAATGAATCTCTCCTGAACGCTGTGAAAAGAGAAGTTCTCGAAGAAACAGCATGGAGTTTCGAAGCTGATTATGTAATCGGAATTTATCTCTATCCAAGCCCCGATAATGGTATTACTTATCTGCGAGTCTGCTACTCCGGACGCGCCATTCATCACTTCCCTGAGCGTCAACTCGATGATGGGATCATCCAGGCAATGTGGCTGAGTCCCGGGGAAATCGAGAAACGAAAAAAAGAGCTGCGAAGCCCTCTGGTTGGCCAATGCCTGTACGACTATCTCGCTGACAAAAGATACCCGCTTGAATTAATCCATCACTTTGAAGAGTGACTCAATAGAATGACCAAGGTAATTGTCGGCATATCCGGTGGCGTTGATTCCTCAGTCGCGGCGCTTTTGTTAAAACAACAGGACTACGATATTGAGGCCCTGTTCATGAAGAACTGGGATGAAAAAACCGAAGACGGCGCCTGCATGTGGGAAGCCGATGTGGAAGATGCCATGCGTGTTTGCGAGCACCTAGACATCCCCTTGAACACTGTTGATTTGTCCCGCGAATACTGGGATGGAGTTTTTACCGACTTTCTCAAAGAATATGAAGCAGGAAGAACTCCCAATCCGGACATCCTCTGTAATCAGGAAGTAAAATTTCGTGCCTTTCTTGAACATTCGCTGGCGCTTGGCGCAGACATGATCGCGACCGGACACTATGCACGGGTGCATAATTCAGGCGACGCTTATCAATTACTCAAAGGACTGGACAATAATAAGGATCAAAGTTATTTCCTCTGCCGCTTACAGCAACAACAATTACAAAAAAGCCTGTTTCCACTCGGGGAAATAAGTAAACCTCAGGTGCGTGAATTAGCCAGTGCGGCAGGACTAATCACACACGATAAGAAAGACAGTACAGGTATTTGCTTCATCGGCGAACGCCCCTTCAGGGAATTTTTAAGCCAGTATATTCCGGTAAAAAATGGTGACATCCTTAGCAGCGAAGGCCAGCGTGTCGGCCAGCATCAGGGAGTTTATTTTTACACACTTGGTCAGCGGCAAGGCCTCGGTATCGGTGGCGTTAAAGGCGCTGGTGAAGAGCCCTGGTATGTTGTTTCGAAAAATACCGAAGACAACACTCTGACTGTCGCTCAGGGCCATGATAATCCTCTGCTTTTCAGTAATTCTCTGCAGGCCAGTAACATGCACTGGATTAGCGAGGATATTCCGTCAATACCGTTTTCCTGTCAGGCGAAAACACGTTATCGTCAGGCCGATCAGGCTTGTGCAATCCGTCATTTAGAGAACGACCTCGCTGTTGTCGACTTTGAAGAAGCACAAAGGGCCGTCACCCCCGGTCAATATGTCGTGTTCTACAACGACAGCGGCACTTGTCTCGCCAGCGGCGTAATAGATAGCACCTCCTCCGTTTGATTTCAGAGTCGCGCTGCCCTTATGCCTGATGTAAGTCCTTGATTGTTGCAATGCGACTACCGCAAAGCCCGGAAATATCGCATAATACGCCCCCCAATTTGTAATGCCTTAAACAGGAGAATTATTTTGCTTGATGCTTATCGCAAGCATGTCGAAGAACGTGCCACCCTTGGAATTGTCCCCAAACCCTTAAGTCCGGAACAAACTGCAGAACTGGTCGAATTACTGAAAAACCCGCCTGCCGGTGAGGAAGAATTCATTCTGGATTTGCTGATTAATCGTGTTCCTGCAGGTGTGGATCAAGCCGCTTACGTAAAAGCCGGTTTCCTTGCCGCCATCACCACAGGTGAGGCTAACTCAAATCTGATCGATAAGGTAAAAGCAACAGAGCTACTTGGCACTATGCTGGGAGGCTACAACATTGCCCCGCTTATCGCCTGTCTTGACGATAGCGAACTTGCGAGTACTGCCGTTGATGCTCTCTCCGGTACGCTTCTTATGTTCGACGCCTTCTATGATGTCAAAGAAAAAGCTGACGCTGGTAACGAGCATGCGAAGCAGGTTATGCAGAATTGGGCAGAAGGCACCTGGTTTACCGAGCGGGACAAACTGGCAGAAAAAATTACAGTGACTGTTTTCAAAGTCACCGGTGAAACCAATACTGACGATCTCTCACCCGCACCTGATGCCTGGTCCAGACCGGATATCCCCTTGCACGCTCAGGCTATGCTGAAAATGGCACGTGATGGCATTGAGCCCGATAAAGAGGGTGAAGTCGGTCCGATTAAATTGATTGCCGAATTGAAAAGCAAAGGCTACCCACTTGCCTATGTTGGTGATGTGGTTGGCACTGGCTCGTCACGCAAGTCTGCGACAAATTCCGTGCTCTGGCATATGGGCGATGATATTCCCTGTATTCCAAACAAGCGCGATGGTGGCTTCTGCCTCGGCGGTAAAATTGCCCCAATCTTTTTTAACACCATGGAAGATGCTGGTGCTTTACCTATTGAATGTGATGTCCAGGCTTTGAATATGGGAGATGTCGTCGATGTCTACCCTTATGAAGGCAAGATTACCAAACACGACTCCGACGAGGTATTGTGCGAATTCAGCCTCAAAACCGATATTATTGTCGATGAAGTACAGGCTGGTGGCCGTATCCCCTTGATTATCGGCCGCGGTCTGACCGAACGCGCTCGTGAAGCCCTCGGCCTTGGCCCTTCTGATCTATTCAGAAGACCTGCTCCGGCAATGGAAAGCAACAAGGGTTATACACTTGCGCAGAAAATGGTGGGTCAGGCCTGTGGCGTAGAAGGGATTCGTCCGGGTACCTATTGCGAACCCAAAATGACCACTGTCGGTTCTCAGGACACAACCGGGCCGATGACGAGAGATGAACTGAAAGATCTGGCCTGTCTGGGTTTCTCAGCCGATCTGGTGATGCAATCATTTTGTCATACGGCCGCTTACCCGAAACCTGTCGACATTGATACTCAGCACACTCTGCCCGATTTTATTCAGACCCGTGCCGGTGTCTCTCTTCGACCCGGTGATGGCATCATTCATTCCTGGCTGAATCGGATGTTATTGCCGGATACGGTAGGTACAGGCGGGGATTCACATACGCGTTTCCCGCTTGGTATTTCATTTCCTGCAGGATCAGGTCTGGTGGCTTTCGCAGCGGCGACAGGAGTGATGCCACTCGACATGCCGGAATCGGTTCTGGTCCGTTTCAAGGGTGAAATGCAACCTGGTATTACATTGCGTGATCTGGTGAATGCCATTCCCTATGCGGCCTTACAGACCGGCGATCTTACTGTCGCCAAAAAGGGTAAGAAAAATATTTTCTCCGGTCGAATTCTCGAAATAGAAGGTTTACCCGATTTGAAATGTGAGCAGGCTTTTGAGCTTTCCGATGCCTCTGCTGAACGCTCAGCTGGCGGTTGTACGATACGCCTTGACAAGGAACCCATCATTGAGTATCTGAAATCCAATATTATTTTATTGCGCTGGATGATTGCTGAAGGTTACGGCGACCCGCGTACCATGGAACGCCTGGCACAGGCGATGGAAGCCTGGCTGGAAAACCCGCAACTTATGGAACCGGATGCTGACGCTGAATACGCGAAAGTGTTCGAAATTGATTTGAACGAAATTAAAGAACCGCTACTAGCCTGCCCGAACGATCCTGATGATGTTAAACCTTTATCGGAAGTCGCAGGCACGACTGTTGACGAAGTCTTCATCGGTTCCTGTATGACCAACATCGGTCATTTTCGCGCCGCAGGAAAGATGCTGGAAAAAACGGATGGCGCTATTCCAACCCGTCTGTGGATCGTGCCGCCAACAAAAATGGATGAACATCAACTCACAGAAGAAGGCTATTACAGTACCTTCGGTAGAGTCGGGGCACGTACAGAAATGCCCGGTTGCTCTTTGTGCATGGGAAATCAAGCCAGAGTAGCGGCGAAATCAACGGTGGTCTCCACCTCAACCAGAAACTTCCCGAATAGGCTCGGTGATGGAGCTAACGTTTACCTTGCGTCCGCAGAAATAGCAGCCGTCTCTTCTATATTGGGACATATACCGACCATGGAAGAGTATCTAATTTTTGCCAGTGAAATCGACACCATGGCTGACGATGTCTATCGTTATCTGAATTTTAACGAAATAGCCTCATTTCAGGAAAAAGCGGGTATGGCGGCGCAAAAGCTAGTAAATATTCCGGTGGTAGAGGCCTGATAAAAAATTAGTGGACCTGCATGGAAACAGAGCTTTCTGTCTGCAGTGCCCAGTTAGCCTGAGTAATGCCCTGCGTTAAAATATTGTGCAGCATATAGAGCAAAGCCTGATTCAGGTTAAGGGTAATACCCTTACCTTTTTCAGGCAGTAACTCCAGCACAAGATTGCCCTCTTCCGGGCTGCGGGTGTTAATCCGAAATGCCAGCACACCGTTTTCACCAAGCGGATAACTTTGTACTTTTTCCGCTTCATACTTTTTCTCGAGTGCGCCCTTTTTGATCATCTTTGTGGTTTCTTCTTTTCCAGCCACAGATGGCGCACCTCCACGTGCATCCATCTCTTTGTTCAAAACCCCAAGTAACAATCCCGTAAAGCGACGTGTCAGCCAGAATCGATACTCATCGCCGTTGCCACTACTGATTTTCAACATCAGTCGATCTTCTTTAGGTTGGTAAGATATATTTATCTGATGCAATTGATCGCTCATCATCTTGTTTCCAGTTGCCGGAGCATCTCCTGCCAGCGCGAATGTTGTGCCTGCAGTTCCGCGACCTGAATTTTTTCAAACATAAACGAATATCGTTCCATAGTGTGCTTGTGTGCGGCTACTTCATCTGCGCAACAATCTTCTACCACCGCTGTAAGATAACCACGTTGCATGGCAGAGACTGTCGTGAACAAGACGCAGATCGAAGTCACTAGTCCTGCTGTCAATAAAAAGCGTTTATTGTTTTGTTGTAAAGTGGCTTCAAGATCGTTCATCAGAAATCCGTCGAAGGCCTGTTTTTCCAATATCAACTCCCCGGGGAGCTCGATAGCTTCCGACAAAAGCTCAACGCCCTGGGTAGCGTCGACGCAGGGCATGCGGCGTCCGAGTTTATACACCGGCATCCAGTCAGATTGATCAGAACTAAAGCGCGCGCGTATGTGAATGACATCAATTCTTTCATCCCGGCAAATCTTCAACAGGTCTTCAATGTTTTTTCTAAACTCCGGAAAAGCAGCTTCAGTCTCCTCACTCCAGAAATCTTCCTGTACATCAATCAGTAATAAAGCAAATTGCGCCCATTTTTCCTTCAAATCCGCCACGATAGTTGCTCTCCTGTTAAATACCCCGATGAACCAATGTTACAGATAAAACTGTTATAATCCGATACCCGACATCATTCATATCCAGACAAAGCGTATGACTTTAATAAAGCAAAATGATCTGATCGACAGTGTCACCGACGCACTCCAGTTTATCTCTTATTATCATCCACTGGATTTTATCCATGCCGTACATGAAGCCTATCAGAGAGAAGAATCTCAGGCAGCAAAAGATGCCATGGCACAGATCCTGGTCAATTCACGTATGTGTGCAGAAGGGAAAAGACCGATTTGTCAGGATACCGGTATCGTTACAGTGTTTCTCGAAATTGGTATGGACGTCCAATGGCAAAGCGATATGAGTGTCGAAGAAATGGTTAACGAAGGGGTAAGAAGAGCTTATACCCATCCTGATAATGTTCTACGTCCATCAATACTTACTGATCCGGCCGGTGCCAGAAAAAACAGCGGCGATAACACACCCGCGGTCATTCACATGCGAGTGGTGCCGGGGGATAAGGTCGAAGTACATCTGGCTGCCAAGGGTGGTGGTTCGGAAAACAAGGCCAAACTGGTCATGCTCAATCCCAGCGATAGCATTGTTGACTGGATTGTAAAAACCGTTCCCACACTAGGAGCCGGTTGGTGCCCGCCGGGAATCCTCGGTATCGGTATTGGAGGCACCGCCGAAAAAGCAACGGTGTTGGCAAAAGAATCCTTACTTGATGCTATCGATATTCAGGAATTGCAGGCACGTGGTGCAGCCAACAGAATAGAAGAATTGCGTCTCGAGATATTTGAAGCAGTGAATAATCTCGGTATCGGTGCTCAGGGTCTGGGTGGGGTCACCACTGTGCTCGATGTAAAAATTAAGGATTATCCTACTCATGCAGCGTCACTGCCGGTCAGTCTGATTCCTAATTGTGCAGCAACCCGACATACGCATTTTTCACTGGACGGCAGCGGACCGACCTTGCAGACAGCACCGAGTTTAGACGACTGGCCCGAGATCAGCTGGGAGGCCGGACCGAATTCACGTCGTGTTGATCTGGATACTCTTAAGGCTACGGATATTCTGGAATGGAAACCGGGTGAAACACTCTTATTGAACGGAAAGCTTTTAACCGGGCGCGATGCAGCTCATAAAAGAATCAAAGATCTTCTCGACAATGGCGAAGCCCTGCCAGATGGTGTCGATTTCACCAATCGCTTTATTTATTATGTCGGTCCGGTTGATGCAGTTGGCGATGAAGTGGTGGGACCAGCCGGCCCGACTACGGCTACCCGCATGGATAAGTTTACTGAAATGATGCTGGCTAAAACCGGTCTGATTGGCATGATTGGAAAAGCTGAACGTGGCCCGGCCGGTATCGCGGCAATTAAAAAACATAAAGCTGTTTATCTGATGGCCGTGGGTGGAGCTGCTTATCTCGTCTCAAAAGCCATCACAGAATCGAAGGTGCTGGCTTTCCCTGAGCTTGGAATGGAAGCGATACACGAATTCAGCGTAAAAGATATGCCCGTGACCGTTGCAGTCGATGCTGAAGGCACATCCGTACACGAATCAGGACCCGGCGAATGGCAGGAAATTATTATTAAACGCAAATCTGCCTGACTTTTTAATAAAATACTGTCAGAGTCCGCGCTCTGTTATACCATAACAACTGAATTACACTTTTATTGTCATCATGAATAACATGCCTGTATTGTTTCGACTTTTAATAGCGCTAACGCTACTCATGCTCAATTCGGCCTGTGAAAAAGACGTGCCCGAGCAAACAGTAGTCCCTGACACAATAACCGAAGCAGAAAACGAAGTTCAGGTAAGTAAGGCCATCGCCCCATCCGACTCGACAGAAATTGAACAGGTCACTGATAATAATGCCCAGTTCAATATCGGCAATACACAGTATCTTTTCAATCTCTCGGATCATACACCCGAAGACCTTGAAGCACTGTTACAACGGGCAGAGGAAATTCGTGACACTCAGGCTGATGGATATGACGAACTTGAAATTGTCATGGTACTGCATGGCCCTGATATCAATATTTTCAGACAGGAGAATTATGCCAAGCATAAAGCTCTGGTTGACCTCGCCGCAAAGTTAGATGCCTTCGATATTATCGATATGAAAATATGTGAGACGACTATGTCAAACATGGGTGTAGAGCGTAGTGAAGTTCCCGCCTTTATCGAATCGGTGCCTTACGCACCGGACGAAATCAGAAGACTGGGCAATGAAGGCTACATCAATCTCTAGAAATGCTGATAACCTTCGAGTTGCAATTCAACTTTTTCACCTTTTTCATCCAGCCAGACTATTCCACTAGAGTCGGTAATTTTGCCGATGCAGGTGACCGGGTAATCTAGCTCTTCTAATTGTCGTTGCATTTCCGCTTCACTTGCCTGAGTCAAGGTGAAACAGAGTTCGTAGTCATCCCCGGCTGCCAGTGCAATGGACCACCGCTGTTGTTTATCCAATTCCATCAATTCCGGGCAAAAAGGAATCTTGTCCAGTTCTACTTCGGCACCCAATTCACTCGCCTTTAACAAGTGCCCAAGATCAGATACCAGTCCATCTGAAATATCGATGGCGGCGTGAGCGAAATGATTAAGTTGTTTTCCAAGCTCCACTCGTGGTTCAGGTCTATGCAGACGCTGTGTGCAGGATTCTGATACATATTGTCTGAGACTCTTATCAAGTGTGGCCTGATAAGCCAGCCCGGCAGAACCCAGAGAACCACTGACATAAATAAGATCGCCCGCCTGTGCTTTATTTCGACGAATACTCTGACCTCTGGAAACCGTACCCATGATCTGAATCGTAACCGCCAGAGGTCCCTGTGTCGTATCACCACCAACCAGACTTACCTTATAGCGCTCGGCTATCTCTGAAAATCCCTTTGCAAAAGCCTGCAGCCAGTCGTGACCCGCTTCCGGCATAGTCAGAGCCAGGGTCGCCCAGCGCGCGGTACCACCCATCGCGGCAATATCACTGATATTCACCGCAAGAGATTTATAGGCAATATCAGCCGGGTCAGTATCCGCCATAAAATGAACATCACTGATAAGTGTATCAACAGAAGTGAGTAGAAAGTGCTCCGCTGAAATATCCAGCACGGCAGCGTCATCGCCAATACCGCAGATGACCGTTTTGTCAGACGAATTCAAGCCGGAAAAATAACGATCAATCAGATCGAATTCAGAAGAAGACATAGTTCAGGAGGCTTTGTTAGCGAGTTCGACTGCTCTGATCCGGCGCGCAGCCTTATCAAGAATACCGTTAACATATTTATGTGATTGCTCGGCACCGAACATTTTGGCCAATTCAATTGCTTCATTGAGAACCACACGCCAGGGAATTTCCAGCTGATTTTTTAACTCATATACACCGAGGCAGAGAATCGATTTTTCAACGGTGTCCAGTTCAGCGAAGGGTCGATCAAGCAGCTCTTGTAATTCAGCTTCAATATCATCCTTCTGAACTTCAATACCTTTTAAAATTTCACGAAAGTAATCAATATCTGCCCGATTGAGTTCAGTTCTGTCCAGCTCAAACTCACGAATAACGGTACGCATATCGTTTCCAGACATGTTCCATTGGTAAAGCGCCTGTACGACTGAACGCCGGGCTCTTACACGTGCGCTGACTGAAGTCCGCTTTTTACCATCTTTGCTCATCCACTGATTTGTCCCAGTACACTGATCATTTCCAGCGCCGTCGTTGCCGCTTCACTGCCTTTATTGCTTTCTTCAGCACCCGATCTATCCATTGCCTGTTCGACGTTATCCACTGTCAACACACCAAATACCACTGGCAATCCGCTATCAATTGCAATACTACCAATGCCGCGTGTGCATTCCTCTGCAATAATATCGAAGTGCGGTGTCTCTCCTCTTATGATTGCGCCGAGCGTAATTATCGCATCAGATTCAGTTTTGTCCGCAAGCGCCTTAACCGCAACCGGTATCTCGAAAGCACCGGGCACCGTCACCAGAGTGATATTCTTATCTTCAATTCCGCCAGCCTTGAGAGTAGTCAGACACCCTTCTAGCAGGCGATCGACAATAAAATTATTGTAACGACTGGCGACTATCGCCACCCGGTTACCTGTAACAAGACTCTTTGCTTCTATTTTATTTATAGCTGTCATCTTTTACTCTGATACGTACTCAACCACTTCAAGTCCGAAACCGGGAAGACCATGCAGTCGTTTCGGAGAACTCATTACTTTCATTTTGACGACGCCGAGATCAGACAGAATTTGCGCGCCAAGCCCCAGCGTACGAATGTGTTTTTCATCTTTTTCCGGCTTGATTGTATCGTCTTTAGCGGCTCTACCCATAGAATCTATCTGGTTTAACAGAGCTTCGGGTTCAAATTGATTACAAAGAACAACAACAACTCCACTGCCTTCATTACTGATACGCTTGAGAATGTTATGAATTGGCCAGTGATGGCTAATCGCGCCGGTTAAATCGTAAATCGGATTTTCAACATGCACGCGAACCAGAATGGGAACATCAGGACTGACATCACCTTTCACGATTGCCATATGAATATCGCCCTTAACGCTATCCCTGAAGGCAAACAATTTAAACTCGCCATGTTCCGTGTTAATCACAGTCTCAGAAACACGCTCAACACTTCTTTCGCTTTCAATTCTGTATTTGATTAAATCAGCAATGGTACCAATTTTAATATTATGTTCTTTTGCCAGTACTTCAAGATCAGGCCGGCGAGCCATGCTACCGTCTTCATTAAGAATCTCGACAATAACCGATGCCGGCTGCATGCCGGCCAGTCGCGACAAATCACATCCGGCTTCTGTGTGGCCAGCACGGGCCAGAACACCGCCCGGATGAGCCATAATCGGAAAAACATGACCGGGCTGTACCAAATCAGAGGGCTGAGCATTTTCTGCAACCGCCTTTTGAATGGTAATTGCACGATCCGCTGCTGAAATTCCTGTGGTCACACCCTCCGCCGCTTCAATAGATACGGTAAAATTTGTTGCCTGACTGGAATAGAAATTACCTGCCATTAAAGGTAAATTGAGTTTTCGGCAGTGTTCGCGAGTCAAGGGCAGACAAATTAAACCCCGGCCAAAGCGCGCCATGAAATTAATCGCATCGGCGTCAACGCAATCTGCCGCAAGAACGAAGTCGCCTTCGTTTTCACGATCCTCATCATCCATGAGAATGACCATTCGTCCTTCACGGATTTCTTCGATTAATTCTTCTGTTGTATTTAACGCCATTTCTTCACTGCCGTCGCTGATTTCTGTGCCCAAAGAGTACCGGCTATCATGTTTGATAGCAAAGGAGTTTTAGTCTCATTCCTGCCTTATTGAGTAATCGAATTCCGCGTATCGAACCGTTGTAATTTCGGCAAATATTTACGTTTCCCGTCTCTGTAGGCCTTCCAGATAGCGGGCGATTAGATCCACTTCAAGATTGACACTGCTATCCTTTTCATAGGACGAAAAAATGGTTTCATCCATGGTATGTGGAATGATGTTAACGAAGAAAGAATCATCGGAAACATCATTTACAGTCAGGCTGACACCATCAATACAAATAGAGCCCTTTTTGACCAGATAGCGATTCAGTTCTGAAGGTATAGCGAATTCATAACGAATAGAACGGCCATCATCATAAAACTCCCTGACGCGGCCTATACCGTCAACATGGCCGGAAACGATATGCCCGCCAAAGCGATCGCTGACGAGCATGGCTTTTTCAAGATTAACTTCAGGGCCAACACGCGCGTTGCCAAAAGTGGTGACCTGCAAGGTCTCGGTTGATAAATCTGTACTGAAACCATCATCATGCAATTCTGTAGCGGTAAGACATGTCCCGTTAACACTGATGCTGTCACCAATGCTGACATCAGCTAATTCCAGTTTGCCTGTCTGAAAAGTAAAGCGACTGTCATCTCCAATCGCTTCTATCGCGGCTATTTTTCCGCGTGCTTCAATTATTCCTGTAAACATACTCTAAATTTTCTATCGTTTAACTGTGTAGGTCATACGTCTGTCAACACCAACCATACGCGAATCACTTATCTCTACCTGCAATTTATCTTTCATCGATGTGATAGCCGGCAAATGGAACAAGCCTCTAGCCGCATCGCCGAGAATAACCGGCGCCTGATAAAGCACTATTTCATCAATCAGTCCGGCTTCCAGCATGGCACCTGATAAGGTCGCGCCCGCCTCCAGCAGAACATCATTTACTTCCTCATGCTCAGCCAGAAAATGCAAAACAGCAGAAAGAAAACCTGTCTCTTCCAGCATTATTACTTCTGCTCCGGCAGCTTCTATTTGCTGTTTTTTCCGGGAATCTTCAGTATTCGTAAAAACAAGAGTTCGTCCTGTTAGAGTTAACATTTTTGCTGAGACCGGCATTCTCAATTTTCGGTCCAGCACTACCCTGAGCACATCACGCCTACCTGTGTTCTCGTCCCTGACATCCAGACCAGGGTCGTCCAGAAGCACCGTATCAATTCCGGTCATGATGGCAGCACTGCCGGCACGTAACTTCTGTACGTCTCTTCTCGCCGCGGCACTGGTAATCCACTTACTTTCACCACTTGCCATTGCCGTACGTGCATCCAGACTCATTGCCATTTTACATCTGACAAAAGGGCGTTTTTGCGTCATCCGCATAATGAAACCCGGATTGAGTTTATGCGCTTCTGCTTCCATCAGACCAGAAGATGTCTCAATCCCAGCTTCAGTAAGTTTTGCCAAACCCTCACCCGCCACCAGGGGATTGGGATCCACCATCGCACACACAAGTCTGCTGATCTCCGAACTGATCAAGGCCTCGGTACATGGACCAGTATGACCACTGTGATTACAGGGTTCCAGAGTGACATAACAGCTAGCTCCCCTGGCGTTTGCAGAGACAGAGTCGAGTGCATTAATTTCTGCATGAGCGGAGCCTCGAAACTGATGCCAGCCTTCGCCAAGGATTTCGTTATCACGAACGATAATGCAGCCAACTCGAGGATTCGGCGCTGTGGTATATTCGCCGCGCGCAGCCAGTTGCAAGGCTCGGCTCATATAAAAATAATCTGCTTCCTGCCAGCTCACAAGCCGAATCACTCAGTCTTTTCGTCGCTCTCACCCGGCAACAAGTCGAGTTGGCTTTCTTTCAGTTCAGGTGGTAATTCGTGTTCCAGACGCTCAATTTCTTCGAGAAAAGCACGCACGTCTTCGAAGCTGTGATAAACCGATGCGAAACGTACATAGGCCACCTGATCCAGTGCCCTTAATTCTTCCATAACCCAGTCACCGACTTTACGGGCTTTCACTTCCCGATCACCAAGCGCTCTTAATTTATGCTCAATATGAGAAACGGCAAGTTCAACCTGATCCATCTCTACCGGTCTCTTTTCCAGAGCGCGCATGATGCCCGAACGAAGTTTAGTTTGAGTAAACTGCTCGCGACGCCCGTCAGATTTCACGATGCGCGGGTAATTCAGCTCGGCGGATTCATAAGAGGTAAAACGTTCAGTACAATCTGTACATTCCCGTCGCCGACGAATCTGATCGCCTTCACCAACCAGTCGCGAGTCGATAACACGAGTATCCATGCAGGAACAAAACGGGCAACGCATTTATTTTACCTTTATCGGGAATGTTTGATTGCTAATAATAGCAGAAAGGGGGCCGAAGCCCCCTCTGTTTCGTGCTATTTAGTGCTTCCTGTCACTGCTCGTACATTGGAAATTGGGCGCACAGGCGACTCACTTCCGTTCTGACTTTATCCAGTACTGACTCATCACCCATGTTATCGATGACCTGACAGATAAGTTCAGCCACGCGTGTCGCTTCTGCTTCTTTGAAACCGCGGGTGGTAATCGACGGCGTACCGATTCGAATGCCACTGGTGACAAAAGGCGATTGTGGATCGTTGGGTACCGCATTCTTGTTTACCGTGATATGAGCCCGCCCGAGTGAAGCATCGAGATCTTTACCGGTAATGCCCTTATCAACGAGGTCAATCAGAAACAGATGATTATCCGTACCACCGGACACAACTTTCACACCATGCCCGAGAAAAGTGCCGGCCATGACACGTGCATTGTCCAGCACCTGTTGCTGATAAGCTTTGAAGTCATCTTGCATCGCTTCTTTAAAGGCCACCGCCTTTGCCGCGATAACATGCATTAAAGGTCCGCCCTGATAAGCAGGGAATACCATGAAATTGATCTTTTTCTCAATCTCTTCGTTGGCCTTACCCATAATCAGGCCCGCACGCGGACCGCGTAGAGTTTTGTGCGTAGTAGTGGTGGTCACATCAGCTATTTGCACCGGGCTCGGATAGATCCCGGCAGCAACCAGTCCGGCGACATGAGCCATGTCCGATACCATATAGGCACCCACTTTATCGGCGATATCCCGAAAGCGCTGCCAGTCTATGACTCTCGAATAAGCCGAAAATCCAGTCATTATCAACTTGGGTTTGTGCTCAAGTGCCAGGCGTTCGGCTTCGTCGTAATCGATCTCTCCGGTTTCAGGATGCAGGCCATATTGAACCGCGTTATAAATACGGCCGGATACGTTGACTGACGCACCATGTGTAAGGTGACCTCCGTCAGCCAGACTCATTCCCATTACCGTATCGCCGGGATTGACCAGAGCAAGATATACCGCACCATTTGCCTGTGAGCCGGAGTGCGGCTGAACATTGGCAAAATCAGCGCCGAACAACTCTTTCGCCCGATCGATTGCCAGTTGCTCCGCGACATCCACGTGCTCACAACCACCATAGTAGCGTTTACCCGGGTAACCTTCGGCGTACTTGTTTGTCAGCACTGAACCCTGTGCCTCAAGAACTCTGGGACTGGCGTTATTCTCAGATGCAATAAGTTCTATATGGTCTTCCTGCCTCTGCTTTTCCTTCTGCATCGCGGCCCACAGTTCATCATCAAAGCCCGCAATAGACGTATCTTTACTAAACATTTGAATTTCCTCGTAGAATTTTTCTTGGATTTGGAATTTGCGATGGCGAAACCCGTGGACAGACCTCTCCTGCTAACCTGAGTGCCAACAACCCGATAACCCTTGCAGAGTAGCAGAATAAAGCCCTTCATGCATAACTCAGCAGAAAGACAAACTGAAGCTTTTCAGCTATTTGCCGATATAGAAAAGGCTAAGTCGAAATCGACATGTATTCGTAAAATTCAACAAAATTAATCAGATAGTGAAAATGGCAAGTATCCTACCCCTGGGCAATAACAGTAATCACCTGAAAGAGAGGTTCATGAAAGTGAACCGGATGCGACTGGCCCGCACACATGAATTCCTGACGACTGAGCAGGGACATTTGCTCGAACTCCTGCCACTGTTATTCCATATCAATCATCCTGATCTGCCTGGCTTCGCCGGAGATAGCACACCCATAGGGATATCGGCGTACTCCCCCAGTTTTTCTGCCCTGAAAGCCTGCAAAGTGCTATTCCCGGCCGTCAAACTTGAACGCAGAGCAAGTCATCAGATGGATATTCAGTCACTTTTTTGTATGGGTAGCAGCGGCACCATTGCCTACACCAGTAAAAGCGACTTTGATATCTGGCTGGTACATTCTCCGGACTTGTCTAAACAGCAAATCGCACAGTTAACGGAAAAAGCGCGCCTGATAGAAACATGGGCGATGAAGCTGCGTCTTGAAGTGCATTTTTTTGTCCTCGACCCAATCACCTTCAAACAGGGTCAACACGACAACCTGTCATCGGAGAGCAGTGGTTCCGCCCAGCACTATCTTTTACTTGATGAATTCTATCGCTCCAGCCTGCTGTTGGCTGGTCGTTATCCAATCTGGTGGCTGGTTCCACCTGAGGAGGAGTATCACTACGAGGAATACATCAGCATGTTGCTTACACGACGTTTTGTTGATGAGAGTGACATTGTGGACTTTGGTGGACTTGGGAAAATACCGGCTGACGAATTTTTTGGCGCAGCTGTCTGGCAAATCTATAAAGGTATTGGTTCGCCATTCAAATCCGTTTTAAAACTCTTGCTGATGGAAGTTTACGCCAGCGAATACCCGCAGATTGAATTATTAAGTCACCTCTATAAGTACTCCATTTACTCCGATTCAAAGGATTTGATAGACATCGATCCTTATTTGATCATGTATCAGAAAATTGAGTCCTATATGAAACAGCATGAAGACAATGAACGTCTTGACCTGTTTCGAAAGTGTTTCTATTTCAAAATCAATATTCGTCTTAGCCAGCAGGTAAAACGCATCAATGTTGATTGGCGTCGGGAACAAATGCAGTCTATGTGTGAAAGCTGGGATTGGGAAGCTGATAAACTGAATAATCTCGATCAGCAGGACAAATGGCGCATTGATAATGTTATGACCGAACGACGTTTACTTATCAACGCCTTCACCAGTAGCTACCGCTTCCTGTCTGATTTCGCCCGTAAACATTCTGAAGTATCTCGTCTGAGCCAGACCGAGTTGAATATGCTGGGTCGCAAACTCTATGCGGCCTTTGAAAGAAAGAGCGGTAAAATTGAAATCGTCAATCGAGGCATTGCTCCAAATATTATCGAACAGGAGCTTTCCTTCTATCACGTCAGGAACCGGGATAATCCCGATAGCTGGCAACTGTTTCGGGGTCGGGTAGAAATTGAAACCATCAACAAACAAAAACCTCTGAAACGAACAGAAAGCGCCGTTGAGTTAGTCGTCTGGTGTCATTTCAATAAAATCATTGGTCCGAACACAGCACTCTCACTTGTCTCCCCCGATCAAAATCTTACAGTGCGGGAACTCAAAGACATTCAAACTGCTTTGCATAAACTATTCCCCGGCGGTGATATTCCGTATACCGATTTTAATGATCTAAGCCAGCCTGCGCGAATAAATACAGCAAGCCTGTTTATCAACATCGGTTTAAATTCAAGTCCGGCGAAAAACACTGAAGATAGTTACCTGTCCAGCAGCCGTGATGATGCGCTCAGTTATGGCGCCTTGCGGGAAAACCTGGTGAAAACTTTTGATCTGGTGATTGCAACCAGCTGGGACGAGATTCTCATATTCCGCTATGTTGGAATTGAAGGTTTATTCCAGTGCCTGTCTGAATACATGCGCTGGGCACCTCTGCAATTCAGAATCGCACCACCTGCAATCAATGGCTTCAGTTTCTCCTCAACCTACGCGGGCAATATCGTCACACGGGTTGAGCAACTTTTTACATCGATCATCAATAGTTACTACAGCCACTCAGCCGCAGAGCACTCACGCTACGTACTTATGGTCGAGGATAATTATTATATTTGCGACTATCGGAAAAACGCTCTGCATCATGAAAAAATCAGCAGCTATAAGGATCTTGTTAGGGAACTAGGCGCATCCAGAGCGATTTTCAGCCCCGTTGTATTCGACAAGAATACACTGTGGGATACACCATTAGCTGATATCTATAAGGTAAACGGTGCCGGACTGATTCAAATGTTCTTTCTAATCCAGAACACTACAGTGACCATCTATATTATTGACGAATGTGGCGCCCTGTTTATTCAGAATATGCCTTACCACGATAGCCAGTCACTAATTAATCATTTCACACTTTTTTTCAAGTCCACCATAACACGTCGGCACATCCTCTCATTGGAGAACGAAAAGACCATAGATAATTTTCCGATTGAGTTTTATCAAATGAAAAAGACCGAAGCACACAATTATCAGATCACCAATATTGAAATCAAGCCAGGCTCAGGCAACAAGAACTTTTTTAACATCCAGGTGATGGGAAATTTGATTGAAGACAACAAGAGTAGTCTGACTATTTATTGTGAAGATCAGGAGTTTTCTTCTCTTCAATATGGCAATGAGCTCTTCAAAGCAGTCGCCAGTCATGTACTGAAAGGCCGGGCCAGCGGTCAGACCTATCCGATTTATATCACAGACATTGATCTCTCCCGCAGCATACTCTATGACCCTGAAGTTGACAGCCTGCAGACAATTCATTTTTTGAAATACAAAAAACGCATTGAAGACAAATTAAATGAAGCTTTGACCCAGCTCTAGTATCCCGGGTCTTGCCAGAAGATTCATCTGACCTTCACTTTTTATTGCCTTATAATATGTACGATGTCGGATATAGATAATTTTTTCAAACGTGCAGATGCCCTCATGGCAAAATTGGAGGGATATTTTCAGCAAGGCACCAGTAACGTAAAGCTGAATGATGCGACAGCAAATCGTTGGCGGCGACACGACAACCGCGTTTATCTGCAGGAAGTCCGTAACCCGGGCAAGATTCGTTTGCATGATTTGCAATGTCTCGATCGCCAGAAAGAAATCATAAGCCGTAACACCCGACAGTTTATTGAAGGACTGCCTGCGAACAACGTCTTGCTATGGGGACCAAGAGGAACCGGCAAATCGTCTCTGATTAAAGCCACGCTTAATGAATTTTCTGAGGCAGGTTTACGCTTAATCGAAGTTGAACGTCAGCATCTTGGCGACTTGCCTGACATAGCCGAATTGCTGTATCAGGAACAGGATCGTTTCATTATTTATTGCGACGATCTGTCTTTTGAATCAAATGATGCCAGCTATAAGGCACTAAAAGTTGTACTCGATGGTTCGGTAAACGACACCCCTGATAATGTCCTTATCTATGCAACGTCAAACCGTCGCCACCTGATGCCTGAATATATGAGTGATAATCAGCAAAGTAAGATGGTTGAAGGTGAACTGCATTTGAGTGAGGCCATCGAAGAAAAAATATCACTTTCAGAACGGTTCGGTCTCTGGCTCTCTTTTCATCCCTTTAATCAGAATCAATACCTGAGTATTGTCGATCACTGGATAGCCCGCCACGAAATCAATATCGACGACAAAGAACAACTACACAAGGCCGCATTAAAATGGGCACTGGAACATGGATCCCGTAGCGGCCGTGTGGCATGGCAATTTGCACGAGACTGGGCCGGACAAAAGCAACTCAACGACTTAAATTAAAAGTCGCGCTACTGAATCTATTTCTCCTTTTTATTCTGATCTTCCTCTTCTTCGTCTAAAATTCCCTGCTGCCACACATCAGAACAGTAAAGATTGGCTTTCGATACCATCGCCTCGGAGCGACACATCTCCCTGAAGTCGGATTTACACTCCCGGTAGCCCTGCTTCCAGCCCCCCTTATAGTCTTCCTCTTTCAGAAGTCGTTCTAAATCCCGCTTGAAACTGTGCACCAGAGATCCACCAGCAACAAAGCCACTATGGCATCCCTGATTGTATCCTTCCTGCCAGGCCACAGGTTTGTCTTTAACGCGTTCCATATCGGGACTGAGAATCACCCTGGAGCAAGCGCCAAGTATTGCTATTAATAACACCAGTAAAAATAATCGTTTCATATTACTCAATAGTTTAATTAAAAAATCAGGGCGCTAATCTCTTTTCTGAGGCCCTCAATTCTTCTCTGAGAGCCTGATAAAATTCGCCATCCACAGCAAGCGCAAAATTTTTGTGCTGTTTGTCATCATAATGCCGACCAGATTTACCATAAACGCCAGAGTCATAGTAATTCTTTCGGGTTAAACCGCTTATGTTAATAGCGAGCAATGCCTGCTTACCATCGACCTGACAAAAAAGCGGAGCACCCGAAGATCCATCTTTGCTGTCACAATTGTGAGTGATGATACCAGTCTCACTTACCCGTTTTACTTCACAGGAATTATCCAGCAATCTCGTCTGTGGCCGATCAAAATGAAAACCCGGCATAATTAGACCGCTTTTACATCGATTCTGGAACCGAATAATGCTGATTGTTTCGCAATTTGGCATTAGCGGCTCCTTACTGCGAAAAACAGACCAGTCATGATCATCTTTACCAATATTATCTTCTTTGCTGTAACCCGAGCTGACAAGTTGCAGATCATGCCAGTTTGCCTTCCGTTCGGGGTTCAGGCTGAATTGAAACCTGCCACCACCTCGCAATTCACCTTTGCGCCAGCCTTTTCTTGCCAGATTCTGCCAATAGATGGCCGCATGACCGGCGCTGATCACTACATCACAATTCGCCCCGCTGAGTAGACCGCTGACAAACTCCTCACCCTCAATGCGGAGCATACCGGTCTGCCTGATTGCCGCATTATCATGGTAGGCGTCATTAACGGGCACACGATTATCCGGCCCCATCACATAGGCCAGACAAACTGGCAAACAGACTGCGCCAAAGGCGAAGATACACAGACGTGGAAGGAAAGCTGGCATAATCACTTATGAGTACATAGAATTCGATTGGTTTAATCTCAACAACAACGACGCAACATAGAGTAAAGCCTTATCTTTGTCAGCAGGAGACTGTAATTCTTATTTTTTCCCTTTATCTTCAGTGAGTTAGTTAAATAGCCCTACACTTATCCGCAACTAAACCACTTAACTTGGGTATGAATGTACTTAAAGTCTGGAATTTTATGAGTTTTTCTGTAAGCTTTGCGCCCTTTCTACGGAATGGTCTCGGGCATGAGTAAACGACAGTCGCTGGTAGCTGCAAACTGGAAAATGAATAGCAATCTGGCCAGCATGAAGCCGCTGGTGGATGCGATTAAAGCCGGTCTTGTAGATAACAATGATGTCGATGTCGCAATATGTGCGCCTTCCCTGTACTTGCCGGAACTGGAACAACGCCTTGCAGGAACGGGCATCGCAGTAGGCGCGCAAAACGTGTCAGAACATGAAGCCGGTGCCTTTACTGGTGAAATTTCGACAACAATGCTGAATGATTTTAACTGTCATTTTGTCATTGCCGGACACTCTGAAAGGCGTAGCATGTATGCAGAAAACGATGAGCTGGTGGCAGACAAGTTTGCTCAGATTCAATCTGCCGCAATGGTACCGATATTGTGCGTTGGAGAGCTACTCAGCGAACGCGAGGCCGGCTTAACCGAAGAAGTTGTGGCAAGGCAACTTGACGCAGTCCTGAGCAAGTCCGGTGTAGCCGCCTTTTCTCAGGCCGTAATTGCCTATGAGCCGGTCTGGGCTATCGGTACAGGTAAAACAGCCAGCAAGGAGCAGGCTCAGGAAGTACATGAATTTATTCGTCAGCGACTGGCGCAGCAAGATAGTACAATAGCCGCTGGAATCAGAATTTTATACGGCGGCAGTGTCAAAGCCGACAATGCCAAAGAACTTTTTTCAATGACAGATGTGGATGGCGGCCTGATTGGAGGCGCTTCACTCAAAGCAAACGACTTCCTGGCCATATGCCGGGCGGCGAGGTAAAACAACATGGAATCATTACAAACAATATTATTGGTCGCGCAGGTACTGATCGCAATCAGCCTGATCGGACTCATTCTGATCCAGCACGGCAAAGGTGCTGATGCCGGTGCGGCTTTTGGCAGCGGGGCCTCATCAACAGTATTCGGCTCTCAAGGCTCAGGCAACTTCCTGACCAAAGCGACCGCCATACTCGCTTTTTTGTTTTTAGCCAATAGTCTCAGCCTTGCTTTCATCGCCAGCAAACGCATGACCGCGCAGGAAAGCCTGATGATAGGTTCAGAAATTCAGATTGAACAAGCAGCAGAAGAATCAGCAAACGACATGGAAATGGAAGTTCCGACAGTAGATATGGATATGTCAGAAATGATGCAAGAAGAAATCCCGCAAATACCTGGAACTGCGGACGATATGCCTGCTATACCTGATTCTGATATTCCTGCATTACCAACAGAATAAATTTCAAAGAATTGCCGATGTGGTGGAATTGGTAGACACGCTATCTTGAGGGGGTAGTGCCTTAACGGCGTGCCGGTTCGACTCCGGCCATCGGCACCAATTGAGTAGTCCACTGTCGGTCCTGTGCGAATTCCTAATTTAGGCTACCACTGGCAACACCAAAATGTCATAGAGATGCGTGGGATTGGGTAAAGGGAGATTTGTTCTTCCTGTACTCTTACCGACATCCATGTGCCACTAACAGAATCCGTGGACTGTCACCAAATCGCTATCGATACCGACAGCAAAAGAACCGGTGCTGAAGGCTTCGGGCTCTAAGCAAGACTTGGTTTGTGACATTATTATCATTCGCATCGAAGGTATACGCACTTCCCGAGGCATCATCCCATCTGGTCCCACTCACGTTAGTACTAGTCTCTGCGGCCCAAAGTGTTTCTCCGGCGCCGTCGGTCAGTGTCTCGCAGGCACCTATTGGTTCCTGATCGTCACAGGCAGTAATTGCCTCAAGTGGGCAAAGCTGAGCGCCTTTATTCCAGCAGGACTGCATGGCCGCGAAATGATTCAGATTACCGCCGTCGGCCTGGTCCAGACACCACCCTCCTGCAGCAGTCCAACCGCTCGAACAAGGCGGCGGGGTTGCGGGGATGGGGTCGGCGCAGACCCAGGCCGAACCGCTCCACTTGATTATCTGGTCGGTGCTGCAACTCAGTGCCGAAAAGGTAGTGATGTCGCTGGTTTTGCCGGTCACGTTGTTCCAGTGAATCGTTGAGTTTTGAGTGTTGTTATCGGTCGCACATACCCAGGCCGAACCACTCCACTTGATAATCTGGTCAGTGCTGCAACCCAGTTGCGAAAAAGTAGTGATGTTGGTGCTTTTGCCCGTCACGTTGTCCCAGTGGATCGATGAGTTTTGGGTGTTGCTATCGTCCGCGCATGCCCAGGCAGAACCGTTCCACTTTGCGACTTGCCCATTGGCGCACGACAGACTATCGAGAATGCCCGATTTAGTGAATTTGAAGAGCTGCAACACATCCGTACCGTTGTCCACTATGAAAGCCAGGTTGCCCGAGACCGCAACACCTTGCGGTAAATCAATGTTAGTGCCGTCGCTGTCGAGGGTCACGATGTTGTTTGGATCACTCACATCAAAAAGCTGCAATAAATTCGTGCCAGTGTCCAAAACGTAAGCCACATTGTCCAAGACCGTAATTTGAACCGGGGAAACAACATTGCTGTTATCGCTGTCGAGGGCCACAATGTTATTCGGGTCACTCACATCTAAGAGTTGCAACACACCCGCAGCTCTGTCCACGACATAGGCCACATTGCCTGAAACCGCAACACCTGACAGACTAAGAAAGTTTACCCCGTAGCTGCCGAGAGCCACGATGTTATTTGGGTTGCTCACATCGAAGAGCTGTAACACATCCGTATTGAAATCCACGACGTATGCCACGTTGCCCGAGATCGCAACACCCTGCGGAAAATCGAGATTAGTGCCGTCGCTGTCGAGGGCCACGATGTTGTTTGGATCACTCACATCAAAAAGCTGCAATAAATTCGTGCCAGTGTCCACGACGTAAGCCACATTGCCCGAGACTGCAACCCTAAAAGGTTGAGAAAGATTGGTCCCGTCACTGTCGAGGGCCACGATGTTATTCGGGTTACTCACATCGAAGAGCTGCAATACACCCGTGACCAGGTCCACGACATAGGCCACATTGCCTGAGACCGCAACAGAGGTCGGAGTAGAAAGATTGGTCCCGTCGCTATCGAGAACCACGATGTTATTCGGGTTACTCACATCGAAGAGCTGCAGTACGTCCGCAATTTGGTCCGTGACATAGACCACGTTGCCCGAGACCGCAACACTATTGGGGATAGAAAGATTTGTCCCGTCGCTATCGAGAGGCACCAGACTAGACAGCGCGTTTGGCGAAATACTGGCTGCCGTCACCGAGTTTGGCGCGAGCTCCGCGGCAGTGATGCTCCCCGGTGCTATACTTTCCGATGTAATCGCGCCACTGCCAATTGCCGCTGCGGTCACACTGCCTGGACCAAGCTTCGTCGAGGTCACCGCACCGTTGGCAAGGGCGGCTTCGGTGATGCTGTCCGGCGCGACGCTCGCCGCGTGCAGGGCATAAGCCGCACACACTAACTGCAAGGTCGGAATAAACGCTTCAAAGCCTGCTACGCCGTCATTGAACCAAATCTTCAAATACACTGGAGCGTTGTTGGCGACCACCGCCGCCGACAGTGACTGGCTCATGTTGGTAATACTGGTATCACCCAGAGCGACAGCAAACACTCCGCCGCTAACACCCAGCGCTACTGAACTGCTCGGTTCACTGCCGTTAACGCTGGTCCCATCATGACTCCAGTAGGTAGTCGTTCCCGGCGCATCCACCAGCGCGAACTTGAACTGGCCGGTACCGTCAAACAGCACCCCAGAGACATCCACCACGCCCTGATAGTTAATAATTTCGGGTACATCCGCTTTAACATTAATTACGAAGACCGTTAGCAAAACTGCGAACCAGAGTTGGATTATCCAGTGCTGACGAGATGCTACAGGCGATGGATACTGAAATGGGTAGGTAGGACATTGCATGGGGTGAATCTCCTCATCTGTCAACAACGCCAGTCATTGGACTTATTCAAGCACCGGTGGAGTCAATCCATTGTCAAACCTGAGCACTCTGCCGGAGTTTTTGTTGGAACACGAACAGCAATTCAGCCAAACCCAAACCACTACTAGAGGCGTTGAAGCTTCCCTGAACTACTTCAGACTACGCCATTTCATCACTTAAAACTAGTTCAAGCACCCCTTCTGCTGCTGTTTTTAACCCAAAACATCCAGCGGGCCCGTACGGTAGCCGCCGAATTTTTATAGGCGTGATGTAAGTTCGATGGGCAAGGGAGATCAGCGCCATATAGAAATATCCAAATAGATTCTTGCAACGCACCGGGTACCCAAGGTGATATCAATACATTGGTCATCGACGATGTGAATGCCGACACAATGGCATTGAGCAGCATTGATATCGCTTCGCCCTCAGACCCCGGAAAGCACTTAAATACGTGTTTCACAGGCGGTTTTCGCCTTTTTTTGCGGCCTTCGTTATGCTAAAGTGCGCGCCTTTGAAATAAACGCTGCACTTTTAAAGGGGAAGAATTTAGATGTCAGGCATAACAATGTGGGTAACGACAATTCTGTCGCTAATGGGCTTGGGAATAGCCTTCTTTTACATGAAGAAGGTGGTAAATATTCCGCTTGATCTTGGGCTGGATGACGCTCAGTCGGAGAAGCTGACCTTCATCCACGGTGCTATTGCCACTGGAGCCATGGCGTTCCTGAAGCAGGAATACAAAGTCCTGACGATATTCATGGTGGTTTTTGCCGCCATTATCGCCATTCTGATTGACGATACTCATACCTCTGATATTCATGAGGGTATCTATACCGCTATCGCTTTCCTATTTGGTGGTGCGATATCCATCGCTTCCGGCTATATTGGCATGAAAGTCGCGACTCAAGGAAACGCAAGAACGACAGTTTCTGCGAAGAAAGACATTTCCGCCGCTTACGATGTGGCCATTAACTCTGGTGCGGTAATGGGATTTGCCCTTGTCGGACTGGCGACCCTCGGACTGGTCATCATCTATGTGGTAATGAGCACCTTGCTTGCTGACCTTGGACCTGAGAACAACCACATCCTTATGGAAGTGATTGCCGGCTTTGGACTAGGTGGTTCTACAATCGCCTTGTTTGCACGAGTTGGCGGCGGTATTTTCACGAAGGCCGCAGACGTTGGTGCTGACCTTGTAGGTAAAGTTGAACAAGGCATCCCGGAGGATGATCCCCGTAACCCTGCCGTGATCGCTGACAACGTTGGCGACAACGTGGGTGATGTTGCCGGTATGGGCGCTGACCTTTTCGGTTCTTGTGCAGAAAGCACCTGTGCTGCAATGGTGATAAGTGCGGTAGTGTTTGCCGGTAACCCGGATGCCATGCTGTTCCCGATTTTGATCAGTGCTGTAGGTATTCCAATTGCTTTGCTCACCAAACTAATGGTTGGCGTAAAGACTGAAGACGATGTTGCCCCTGCTTTAATGAAGTTGCTAATCATCTCCAGCGCCATTATGGCTGTGGTCATGTACTTCGTTACTGTTGAGCTTATTCCAGATCAATTCGTATTGAACGGCGCTGACTATACCAACCTCGGTGTGTACTTCTGCTTCCTGGCAGGTCTGGTTTCAGGCCTTGCGGTTGGCCTGCTAACTGGCTACTACACTTCTGAAAAATTCGGCCCCGTCCAGGAAGTTGCGAAGTCCTGTGAGACGGGTGTTGCCACCAACATCATCTACGGCCTTGCACTCGGCTATAAGAGTACAGTTCTTCCTTATCTGGCTATTGCAGTAAGCATCTTCATCTCCTGGGAGCTTGCGGGCATGTACGGTATCGCTATCGCCTCTCTGGGTATGCTGGGTAGTTTGGTACTCACTCTTACTATCGATGCTTACGGGCCTGTTGCAGACAACGCCGGCGGTATTGCTGAGATGGTTGGTCTGGAATCAGAAGTCAGACGTAGAACGGATATTCTGGACTCTGCCGGTAATACGACCGCCGCGATTGGTAAAGGCTTTGCCATCGGTGCTGCAATATTGACATCACTGGCTCTGTTCGCAGCTTTTATTACCACTGCCGAAACATTGCGCGGTGAGCCGATTACGATGAGCTTGCTAGAGCCTTTAGTTTTCACTTTCCTCTTTATTGGTGCAGTTCTGCCATTCCTGTTTTCTGCTATGACGATGAAATCGGTAGGTGCTGCGGCATTTGCCATGATTGAAGAGGTGCGTCATCAGTTCAAGACGATTCCAGGCATCATGGAAGGCACAGGCACACCTGATTACGCGAAGTGTGTCGCTATATCGACACAGGCAGCGCTAAAAGAAATGATCGCTCCTGGCGTGTTGATCATGGGCTCGCCAATCGTTGTAGGCTTCCTGTTCGGAGTAGAAGCAGTAGCGGCCATGTTGATCGGCTCGCTAGTTGCTGGTGGCGTTATGGCCATCGCATCATCTAACAGTGGTGGAGCCTGGGACAATGCCAAGAAATACATCGAAGCAGGCAACCACGGTGGCAAAGGCTCGGATGAGCACACTGCAGCGGTTGTTGGTGATACTGTAGGTGATCCGATGAAAGATACGTCAGGTCCTTCACTGAATATCCTTATCAAATTATCTGCGATTCTGAGTTTGGTATTCACACCATTCTTCGTTCAGTATGGTGGTATCATGCTTTAAGCGGACAAAAAACGGTCGAAAAAAAGGGAGTCAATTGACTCCCTTTTTTATTGCCCGGAGATTGATTTAAGTTTCTGCGACTTTCGAAATGAAGCAGTGAGCTCAATAATCAGGATTTTGTTCGCCTAAGCTGTTCCATCTCCTTCTGAATCACCATAGGGAAAATTCTTTGAGCTGTATCGAATTACGAGATTAGCAACAGCCAACAGCAGGATTGCACCTGCGACGTATAGTATTTCCAGAGTCGGTTGATGGTGTACTTGTAGA
The DNA here is from genome assembly GCA_012103475.1 of Gammaproteobacteria bacterium. Taxonomy (GTDB): domain Bacteria; phylum Pseudomonadota; class Gammaproteobacteria; order Eutrophobiales; family Eutrophobiaceae; genus WLWS01. The sequence continues at coordinate 204,666 of WLWS01000005.1, forward strand.
TCGCCAATCAACATGCGGGTCAGGGCCGTGATAGCGACATAGATAAGAAATCGGACCGGCATGTGGTTGGTTTTGAAATAAATACCAACCATTGCACCGAGTTCAAGATAGATGAAGAGTAAGAGAATATCCGCTATGGTTGCGTGACCTGTCGCTACCATTTCCATGAAGGCAATCACCGCTGACCATGCGGTTGCCCCGCCAATGGCAAACAATGCAAGATAGTGGAAGCCATCAACCAGTAAGTTGCCAATTACCTCGGAAAATTCTTTTAGCTTCTGATTCAGCTTATCTGCCTGATTCGTCTTACTCATAAATCACTCCATTGAATTCACTATTTAGAATAAATCGTTTAAGCAAGAGTCGCAATCTCTTAGATTTAACTGAAATTGATAGTGAATAAGGTGAAAATTACTGAAAAATACATCATTATCATTCAAGTGCCAGCCACAGCCACATTCAAACAGGAGTAATGTTTCATGCGAAAGATCATGCAATATGTCAGCGCCGCCATCCTGTTGCAGGGACTCATTGGTTCTTGTCTCGCCGAGACAGATGAAAAATCCACACTTATCTCCCTGCAGGAAGCCGTTACTACCACGCAACAGCCTGCCGACTATCGACTGAATTACGGCCCCGGCGTATTTCAATTCGGCGATCTGCGCTTACCGGAAGGTGAAGGCCCGTATCCGCTGGTAGTAATTATCCACGGTGGTTGCTGGACGGCGAAATACGGTCTACACCTGATGGATGCGATGGCTGAGCGCCTCACCAGCCTGGGCTTTGCCACATGGAATCCGGAGTTTCGTCGGATTGGTATGAAAGGTGGCGAATGGTCAGACATTTTTACCGACGTGCTCATGGCCACCCATTACGTTGATAACCTGGCCAGTCGCTTTAATCTGGATAGACAAAATATTACTCTCACCGGCCACTCCTCCGGTGGCCATCTGGTCTTATGGCTCGCCCATCAACAACAATTGATCAATAAACATGAAAAACTGAATATAAAGGCCGTAGTGTCTCTAGCGCCATTGACTGATTTAAGCAAGGTGGCCCAGGACGACTCGCTCCCCTGCCATGATACCGTGGGTGGACTAATGGGTGGTTCACTGGCGGAATTTCCAAAACGTTACCAGCAAGCCTCACCTGTACAAATGGCGGATACCGACTTAAAAATAGTAGTCGTCAATGGTGATCAGGATAGCAAAGGTTTCTACAGACAATTTGTAGATTACAGGCAAAGTATGAAAAAGCGCAGTCGGAAAATCTCGCACCTGGAGGTAGCACCATCGGGCCACTTTGAAATGATCACCCCGGGCACCAATGCCTGGCAAGATTTAGAAAAAGTCTTTCTTAGATTAAAATAATAAAAACTGTGAAAAAACTGATTTTTGTAAAACCAAATTTAGGAGAATAAGTGAGCATTAAAGTAGATATATCAGTCGGTGAACTACTGGATAAGATAACGATTCTTGAAATTAAGGCCGAGAGAATTACCGACCCGGGGAAGTTGAATAACGTCAATAAAGAATTGTCAGTATTAATACAACAGTGGGAAACTTCTGAATATTCTAGTTGTGATTTGACTAGCGAAATCGCTGAACTTAAAAAGATAAATGAGCAACTATGGGAAATTGAGGATGCAATCAGGGACGAAGAAAAAAATAAAACATTCGATGAGCGGTTTATAGATCTCGCTCGTTCGGTATATGTTGTTAATGATAATCGCGCAAAAATGAAACACATTATTAATGAGAAGGCCGGATCTGAGCTGACTGAAGAAAAATCATACAGTGAATATAATTAAAGACTGTTAATGCTTTATCACTAACCATCTTTTTTGAATATACGGACCCTCGCTAATATTTTTATGACGGTTAAACGAATATTATTCATTGGACTTAGTTCTATTGGTGATGTAGTGATGACAACACCAGTATTACAGTCTATGCATAAACTATACCCCGAAGCCTTGTTCGATATAGTTACTGATAAACGTTCAATCGCACTATACGAAAATTATCCTTTTAAAGGTCAGCTCTATGTAAAAGATAAAAAAAAACCACTAAGAGGCGTGCCAGATTTAATGTTTAAACTCTGGAAAAACCGATATGACATCATTGTCGATTTAAGAACCGATGGCCTCGCCTATTTATTGAGAAGTAAAAAAAGATACACAAAATGGTCTGCTAAGAGCTATGGCCCTCATGCAGTGGAAGACTTATTGGGTGTTATTGCCTTATTGCATCAGGAACAGGCTATACCGCATCCGCAAGTTTGGATATCTGACTCTGATCGGGATTACGCAAATAATAAATTATCCGTTTTCGAGGATAAGAACAGTTTATTGGCTTTGTCCGTCGGTGATCCGAATAAACCTTTTAAAACGCTGCCAATAGAAAAATTCATAGATATACTTGTTCGACATAAAGATAATTTTTCCGGATTAATCTTTTTGGGAGGCGATTCTGAAGCTGAAAATACAAAAAAAGTGATTGAGCAGATTAGTACGCCTTATGTCAATGTTGCTGGAAATACTTTATTGGAATCAGCTGCTTTGATAGAAAAATCTTGTCTTTATATCGGCCCTGATTCTGGTTTAGGTCATATTGCCAGTGCAGTAAAAACTCCTACCATTAGTTTTTTTAGTCAAGTAAGTCCGGAGCGCTTTAGTCCCTGGGGTGATTCTGCTGTTTGTATTCGTGGTGAAAATAATGATGCTCGTAATATTCCTGTTGATAAAGTAAGCCAGGCTATCAGGCAGTTGCAGAAAAGTAGCCAGGTGAGTATCGAATCGCGCCTGGATTCCTAATGACTTTATCTTTCGAGTAGCGATTAATGTATTCCCATACTATTTCTTCGATATTAAATCCAGTTTAAAACCATTTCGTAATATACGAATGGTATATTGATCACCACTTTTCAATGTTTGAAGATGATCACTAATAGCTTCCGGTTTTCTCGCATCAACATCAATACCATCAACTGAAAGAATAATATCTCCACCAATAACCAGCGGTCTGTCCAGTACCTTAATAGGTATCGTGCCTTCTTTTAAGCCTGTCAATTGTGCGGGTGAGCCTCGCGCTACTTTTTGCACCAGATATCCGAATTTCTGCGGCACGTTAAATGCCTTCGCCAGATCGCCTGACAGCAGAACTCCTTCCAGACCAGTCCATGCGGTTTTCTGCTTGAACAGAACATCATAAGCAGCATTGGCTGTCACCACAAAACCAACCCCTTCGAATCCACCTGACTTACTCAGAATAGAACTCACGATACCAATCACCTTACCCTGCATATTGAACATCGGCCCGCCGGAATTACCGGTGTTGATGGCGGCGTCAGTCTGGAACAATTCTGTTTTAATATTCGGATTACTTTGCACTCCATCTTTGTGCCGGCTTGATATATAACCGACAGAGAGCGAGTAATCGAGTCCGAAAGGCGCTCCAACAACATAGACTTGTTCACCCACTTTTGTTTTATCGGAGTCAGCCAATTTGGCCGGCTTGACGCCTTTCGGAATGCTATCTACTTTTAGTAAAGCCACATCCTGAACAGGATCTGAGGAAATCACCTTTGCATCCACGCGCACATCTCCTATAAAAGCGACCCGCACCGTGTCAGCGGTATGTACTACATGCGCAGCTGTCATAATATGCCCTTCCTTATCTACCAGCACACCGGAGCCCAGGCTTGGCGAAGAAACCAGAGTACCCACACGTTGTTCATCGATTCGATGCTGAATAGTGTGAATAACAACTACTGAAGACTTTGATTGTTCAAACAGCTCGGCAACAGACTTATCCGCAGCAAGAACTGAGGAGTGATTGAGGACCAGAAATATCGCAATAATTATGGTTTTTTTTATAAGGCTTCCAGAAGACCGAAATAAAATTGACGGTAGAACCAATCTTACAGCTTACGGACTTTCAGAAATAGACTTCAGTGTCGCACTACGCAGTTTTTCCACATAATTCTCTGGAAATTCCCATATAGGACTGCCGTTATTGCTGACCAGTCCACGTTCAGACGGCCTTAAGTCGTACAGGAGTGTCGAAAGAATATCACTACTCACCCAGGGACTTTGACGAAAATACTGATGACCATCACCCAGATCCGTGCCGGGTGCCTGGCTAACATCTATTGGATACAGGTTATCGAAATGAAATAGAAACTCTTTCGCGTCATTTGATAGGGATGCTTCGATTTGCCCTAGTCTCGTACGTGAAAACAACCAGTTTGAATAGCCTAAGGCTTCGTCTTTAGCCGATGCATACAAGGTTAAAGTAGCTGGAACATTCAGCAGCCCTTCGAGGGCATAGCCTGCAAATACGGCTCCATCAAAATCACTGCTAATGAGAATGGTATTCCCGATTTTAAGTTCTGCCTGAATCTCTGATTTAGTTTTACCGGAATGTAGTAAAGCAAGCTGCATCAATGACGTAATGACCAAACGTGTGCCCGCACTGTAGCCGACAATATGAATCCGCTCGGCATTAGTGTCTAAGGCAAGATACTCCAGAAATATTCGAAAATTGCGTGCTGAAGCAATAGCAGTTTCGGTATCAGATACGTATGCCAGACGTTATTGTTTTGACTGTCGTCTTTCATGTCACAGCGCTGGTTTTTCTGGCGAATTTACTGACACGATTTGGTAAAAACTTCGCGGCTTTATCTCAGTGGCTGAGAACGCTGTCTCTGTTTGCCTCTGCCGTGCTTTATATTATCGGCATACACACAATCGAAGCCTGGTCCTGGGCTGGTATTTATATGTACATTGGTGAATTTGAAAGTCTGAGTAAGGCCTTGTATTTTTCCGTCGTGACCACCACCACACTGGGCTACGGAGATATTGTTTTATCCGAACGATGGCAATTGCTGAGTACTTTTGAAGCCATGGGTGGTCTGATTTTGTTTGGCGCCAGTACTGCATTCTTAATCGGCTTAATGCGACACCTTTTTGAAGATTCTTAAGGGCTGAAATAAAAGTCTAATTTGATTCAATAAACGACTTTACACGCAGGGTAATCAAGGACCGATTTTGCCCTGAATCTCTCGCTGCAGACCGGGCTAAAGGATTGCTGACTTTAGTCGATAATGCTATATGCCTAATATCCTGATTGTAGAAGACAGTGCCACAGTCGCGAAGCTTGTCGCCGGTAGCATCGAGCAAAAAATTCCGAATGCTCAGGTGGTTACCGTCAACAGCCTGAGCAAAGCGAGTACCGCAATTGTGAGTAAATCAGACTGGTTGGTCGCCATCGTCGGTCTGCACCTGAAAGATGCACCGAGAGGCGTAATAGTCGATCTTGTGCAATCACATAATGTACCGGTGATCGTGTTGACCGCTGATATGGACGAATCCGTACGAGAGGAGATTCTGAAAAAGAATGTCTTCGATTATGTAATCAAGGGAAATAGAAGTGAGCTGCAGTATGTCGCCAATATGGTCGAGCGTCTGGAAGGTAATTCCCGAACCTCAATATTGGTTGTGGATGATTGCTCGGCACAGCGACTATTCATTTCCAGGCTACTTGAAGTACATCAATATAAGGTACATCACGCAGACAGCGGCGTAGCCGCTTTGTCTATTCTGTCACAGCATCCCGAAATAAGTATGGTTATCACCGATTACGAAATGCCAGAAATGAATGGCGTTGAATTGGTTAGAAAGATTCGCGAGCAATTTCATCGGGATGATATGTCAATAATTGGCATCTCAAGCGGTGGAAATGGCAATCTGTTCGCGAAGCTTCTCAAAGCGGGAGCTAATGACTGCCTTAAAACGCCATTCATAGTCGAAGAGTTCTACTGTCGTCTCTCGCAAAATATCGATATGCGGGAACAGTTGAGTCATATTAAGGAAAGCGCTAAACGCGATTACATGACTCAACTTTATAATCGACGCTACTTGTTTGAGGCGGGCGAAGTGCTTTATAAAAAGGCAAAAGAAAAACAACTTCATTTGTGTGCTGCCATGATCGATATTGATCACTTCAAGTTGTTCAATGATACCTACGGACATGTTGCCGGGGATAAAGCTATCCGTCTGGTTGCTGATGTTATTCAATCCAGTCTTCCCGGTGCCAGTCTGAGTGCACGTTATGGTGGTGAGGAGTTTTGTGTTTTGCTCTTTGACAGCAATGAAGCAGAGTCACTGGCTATTTTCGAAAATCTGCGTCAGGAAATTGAATCACAATCGCAGAAGCTGAAAGACATCGACGTGCCGATAACTATTAGTGTCGGAGTCTCAGAAGTACTCGGTAATTCTCTGGAAGAATTAATTCATAATGCCGATGAACTACTCTACAGCGCCAAAAAAAGTGGCCGTAATCAGGTAACGCTGGCGGCCTGAGTCATTTGAATTTCTCCACTACCTGAGTTTCTCATCAAATACTGAAACTTTTCCGAAATCTGACTACACCAAGCGCTGATTGTCAGATTTAAACCATGGATTATTTAATGATAATTCATGTAAGATTAGGAAAAGTAAGAATAAAAGGATGTGTATGATGACTCTCAGCAGTAGTAAGCCTCACATTTCTCCCACATCAGATTTAGCCCCGAAAGAAGTCAGCAGCAACAATAATGCTTGATACCATTCGTGCCTTTGAAACACCTGAAGGCATAGAATTGCAACTTCATGTAGCGGGGCCCGTTAGTCGGGCTGCTGCATGGCTTGTCGATAGCTTGATTCGTGCCTGCATCTACATAGCTTTTACAATTATATTCTCTCTCTTAGGTAAAATGGGCTGGGGTATCATCCTGCTCGTTTATTTCATTGTAGAATGGTTCTACCCTGTTTTATTTGAAGTCCTCAAAGGCACGACGCCGGGGAAAAAACTGTTTAATCTTTGGGTCTGTCATGACAATGGCACGCCGATTGGTTGGCAAGCCTCTATGGTACGAAACCTATTGCGTGTTGCCGATTTTCTTCCTTTTCTTTACGTGCTTGGTCTCATCAGCATGCTGATTAATCGGGATTTTAAGCGCCTTGGCGATATCGCCGCAGGAACTTTGGTCGTTTATCGGGATGAAGGGGAGCGGAACTATAATCTTCCTGAACAAAAGCCTCTCCCTTCGCCACAGGCACTGAGATTAGTTGAACAAAGAGCCATACTGGAATTTGCGGAAAGAGGTGAAAAACTATCCTACGAAAGGCGTATCGAACTTTCAGACATACTGGAAGAATTAACAACACATAAAGGTGATAAAGGACAGGAACATTTGTTACGTTATGCCAGTTGGATACAGCGCGGTGGAGAGCAAGCATGAAACAATATGCTTTCGAACAACAAAATGCGGCGCTTTGGTCCAGGTATGAAACACTGACAAAAGATCTTAATAGTAATAAATCATCGTTAAACGCTCTGCAACGCTATGAACTGCCCGCGCTATATCGTCGCATATGTCAGCATTACGCTATAGCACAACAACGTCATTATAGTCTGCACTTGATCAACCAATTACATCAACAGGTTCTTGCAGGACATCAACTACTTTATGAACACAAAGTATCCTGGCTATGGCGTATGTTGAGTTTTATCTGGGTTGGTTTTCCTAACCAGATCCGGCGTCATTGGAAAGTATTCTGGTTAGCGACACTCCTGTTTTATCTTCCTGCTTTTGCATTTGGTATTGCCTGCTATTTTGATAGCGAAATGATTTATCAAATCATGCCTGACCATAGCGTTGCCGATATGGAATATATGTATGACCCGGGTAATGATAATGTTGGTAGAAAAGCTGAGCGCCAGGCAGATACCGACATCATGATGTTTGGCTATTATATTTTCAATAATATCTCCATCGGTTTTCGTGCCTATGCCCTGGGAATTTTACTTGGAATTGGAACCATCTTTAATATGATATACAACGGCCTGTTCGTGGGCGGCGTTGCCGGACATTTATCACAGTTGGGTTTTACACAAACATTCTGGCCTTTCGTCTCTGGTCATAGCGCGTTTGAATTAACCGCGATATGCATCTGTGGTGCTGCAGGTCTTTGTTTAGCCAGGGCGATTGTTGCACCTGGCCGTCGTCGTCGTATAGATGCTCTTCGAATTGCAGGTATAGATAGCATACAGATGGTCATTGGCGCTGCATTGATGCTGGTTATCGCAGCATTTATAGAAGCCTTCTGGTCATCAAGCAATCTCTTACCCATTCCCGTTAAATATACTGTCGGCGCATTTTTCTGGCTAATAGTTCTTTTATATCTATGGCGTGCAGGTCGTAATCTGGAAGACGGAGCAAGTGATGGAGATTGAAAGCATCACAACCGCACTTCGACCGCGCAATAACTGGGAAACCATCGATCTGGGTTTTAATATGGCTCAACAATGGTTTCTACCATTGATACTACTTTGGCTTGCTGCGGCGCTACCGGCATTTTTGTTTCTTTACCTGGCTCCGTTTATTGATGTTATCTGGATGGGAATCATTATCTGGTGGTTAAAACCCCTGTTCGAACAAGTACAGCTATATTATGTCAGCAGGGCCCTGTTTGGTGAGTTTCCGTCCTTGCGGCAGGTATTAAAGCAATATTGGTCTATCAGTAAAACACAAATCATACCATTACTAACCTGGCGTCGATTATCATTCTCCCGAAACTTTAACAATCCGGTTGCGATGCTGGAAGGATTGAGCGGTAAAGAACGTATCAAACGACTCAACCTACTACATTTAACTCAACGTAACGCCAGCCAATGGTTGCATATATTTTGTTACACATTTGAAACAACCCTGTGGTTTGGCTTTTGCGTTTTATTGCTAAGTTTGATCCCGGAAAACAGTAACTGGCTTGACTTTGATAGTCTTACCTCTTATCAGGATAGCTATGCCGGGGTAATCGGTTGTCTACTGTATTTAATTGCCATGGCGATTATGGCGCCGTTTTATATTTGTGCAGGTTTTGCATTATATCTTACTCGCCGTACGGAACTGGAAGGCTGGGATATCGAACTGAATTTTAGACGTATAGCAGGCCGCTTAAGAAAGTTACGTGCTCCGCTAATCATCTGTCTATCCTGGATTGGTTTAACTTTATCGACAGTACTAACTCCTGTACCTGCGTATGCACTGGGGCAAGTTGAGTCAAAAGAAATGATTGCAGAAGTACTAAGCCAGGAACAGTTCGGAAAAGTAGAAACCGTAAAACGCTGGGTCCTTGTTGACGATAAAACTGAGAATAAGAACCTTGATTTTGATCTTTCCTGGTTAATTTCGGCTTTAAAAGGACTGGTGAAATGGTTTGGAGAAACATTACCCGAAATAGCGGGCTTATTTAAGTTTTTGCTCTGGACAATCGCTATTATTTTGATTTTATATTTAGTTTCGCGGTTTACCAGCTGGCTTGACTGGCTTGGTTTACCCCAAATCAAATCAGGGAAAAAGTATGTGCCACCTTCTCGACTTTTTGGTATGGAAATCAACTCAGAAAGCCTGCCTGAAGATATTGTTGGCTCAGTTCGGAACTTAATACTCACGAATCAATTTCGGGAAGCACTCAGTCTCCTGTATCGCGCCAGTTTGATTCAATTAATTTACTTACATCAACTGGAAATTACGGAGTCAACCACAGAAAGTGAATGCAAAAGAATGGTCAGCTTATTACGACCTGAAGATGAGGCTAAATATTTTTCTTCCCTGACTCAAACATGGCTATTTTTAGCCTATGCCCATGAATCTCCACAAAAAAGCCATTTAATTTTACTATGCGATACCTGGCCACAGTACTATGGAAAAGAACATGGAACGAAATAGTCAGAAACGCATAGTCAATATAATTATGGCCGGGGTGGTCTTGCTAATATTGGCCTTATCTGTTGTCTGGTTTTTACACAGCTTTCAACTCGAAGAAAAGGAAATCCGTGGTCAGGTATCGAAAGAAGCCAAACGTAATCCATTTCTGGCAGCAGAATTATTTTTACGTAAAGCAGGCGTAAATGTAGAAAGTGTTAGCGGCCGAACACGTTTACATGAACTGCCTCCCACTGAAGATACATTATTCGTCAATAATTTTGGCCCCAATCTGAGTTCGGAACGTTATCAGTCATTACTCGACTGGATTAAAGCAGGAGGCCACCTGGTTACGACCGCGCATAAAGCCTGGGATGAAAAGAAAGGAAAAAGCGGAGACCAGTTACTGGACGACTTGGGTATACATTTAGTTGATTACTACTATGACTCCGAAGATGATAATGAACCGAGTGGAGATGAAGATGATTCCGAAATGGATACCTACAGTTTCATTGACACCAATTTTGTAGAAGTACCTTTCGAGTCAGGTGAAACGGTTAAAGTAAACTTCGATCCGTATTATGCCTTGATTGATAGCCGGGAAATAGCTACTGCCCGAGTTGCAGGAGAATATGGTATTCATCTTGTTCAGGTTCCTCTGGGAGAGGGAATTGTCACCATCATGAGTGACAATCAATTTTTAACCAACCCGGATAATTCAGACTTCTTTGACGATGATAGTAAGCCAGCCTATTTTTCGACTTCCATTGCTGTCGGGGACCATGCGTACTACTTATGGTTATTACTCGAAGACAATACCAAGGTCTGGCTTTTATATAGTTTGCAAACCAGTGGCCTGTGGGTTTTGCTCTGGCAAAAAGCTCAGTTAGTCTGTATCAGTGTGCTCGCATTACTGGTGATTTGGCTTTGGTGGCAACGAAATCGATTTGGTCCTTATCGTGCAAATATAAACCCTGCAAGGCGTAACTACATCGAACACATACAGATGGCCGGAAACTACTTATGGCGACAGGACAAAGGACAACAATTGTTCACTACTAATAGGGACCAATTTCTCCATTGGTTGTCGCTTAAGCATCCTCAACTCTCATCCCTGTCGGAAACAGAGCAATGTCAGAAGATTGCCGACTTATGCAATTTACCTTCAAATACTATTCATCAAACATTATTCGGCCACTGGAAAACAGAGCGTGAATTTATCCAGCTTACTTCTATTTTACAAACTATGCGGAAAAAACTATGACCATGGAAAAAGAGCTAGTTCAACAAGCCCACAAAGATATTAACCTCCTCAAAGAGCAGATTGGTCAAGCCATCATTGGCCAGGAGCACGTCATCGATCAGACGATTATCTGCCTCATTGCTGCCGGGCATGCTTTGGTAGAAGGTGTTCCCGGGCTTGGAAAAACGCTTTTAGTAAAAGCCATCGCACAATCTATAGAAGGTCAGTTCAGCAGAGTCCAGTTCACGCCTGATCTGATGCCAACGGATGTGACCGGTCATACTATGTATGATATTCAATCTCAAAAATGGCATGTTCGTCGTGGGCCGGTGTTTTGTAACTTTCTGCTTGCAGACGAAATCAATCGTGCACCGGCAAAAACACAATCGGCTTTACTTGAGGTGATGCAGGAGCAACAGGTTACCATCGAAGGGAAAAGCTTTGTTTTAGAGCAACCTTTTCTGGTGCTGGCAACACAAAATCCAATTGAACAGGAAGGGACATACCCTTTGCCTGAAGCGCAATTAGATCGATTCTTGCTCAATATTAAAATTGACTACCCTGACGAACAAGAAGAACAACAAATGGTCAAGCGCGTAACAAGCGGTAAGATCGGGGATAAACTGGATATTTCACAAGTACAGAAGATCCTGTCTCCTGAGCGTATCCTTGAGTTACAACAAATTGCGGCCACTTTGGAAATGGACGAACAGATAATAGATTACGCTGTGCGTATCGTCCGTGCAACGCGTGATTGGAATGGCATCTCTATAGGTGCCGGACCCAGAGGTTCAATCGCATTGTTGCGTGCAGCCAGAAGTCAGGCTTTACTATCCGGCAACCATTTTGTCACGCCAGATGATATTAAAACTGTTGCCCCTGCTGTCCTTCGTCATCGACTTGTTCTTACGGCAGATTATGAAATTGAAGGGTACACAACAGATCGTGTCCTAAGTGACATCCTGCAAAACTGTGAGGCACCCCGGGTTTAAATAAATGCGAACTTCTGCTTACAGTGTCTTGTCCGCCATAGTGATCACGCTGTTTGCGATTGCAACGGTATTTTTACCGGAACTGGTGAAAACATTTCAAATCACTGTATGTCTTTTTATCGCGATATGCTTATTTGACTTTATTGGACTAAGGCAACTGGTTGATATCAAGGTTACCAGGCAAGTTAACAAGAACATACCTATCTACTCCTGGACTGAAGTTACCCTTCGTATACAGCATAACTATAACAGTACATTGCAGCTAGCTGTACATGATTACCACCCATCTCATTTCCTCGTACAGGGTCAACCGCATACATTCTCGCTGCCACCAAAACTAGTTTCTGAGATTCGCTATAGAGTAAAACCCCTGCAAAGAGGCGATGCTCAATTTTCAGGGATAGATTTGTTAATTACATCACCATTTAGACTATGGAAAAAACGTCTACACCTGCAACTGGATGATCAGGTTCATGTCTATCCTAATTTCTCCGAGATTGTTCATTTTGCTTTATTGGCAATCGACAATCATTTAAGTCAAATGGGTGTACGTCGTCGTCAGAGAAGAGGAGAAGGTCAGGACTTTCTGCAACTGAGGGAATACCGTTTTGGTGACTCCATTAAACAAATTGACTGGAAAGCCACTTCACGCTACCAAAAGCTTATCTCCCGGGAGTATCAGGATGAGAGAGATCAGCAAATCATATTTTTAATAGACTGTGGTCGACGCATGCGCCATGTAGAAAACGGCCAGGCGCATTTAGACCAGGCCCTCAATGCAATGTTGCTATTAAGTTATGTCGCTATTCGTCAGGGGGACGCTGCCGGCTTTTTGTCTTTTGCTGGAACTGAGCGCTGGGTGCCACCACGCAAAGGTGCTCATGTTGTTAACAGCTTGCTAAATCAGGCTTATGATTTACCTTCTACCACTGAGACTGCTGATTATATTGGAGTGGCTAACAAACTCGTTGGCTTACAACGTAAACGTGCCATGGTAGTTATACTTACTAATACCAGAGACGAAGATCAGACTGATCTGAAAAAGGCAGCAAAACTATTGTCCCGTCGTCATTTAGTTGTGCTTGCAGATTTGCGTGAGCCTGAATTAAACGAAGCCAGCGAGAACCCGGTGACTGATCTCGATAGTGCCTTATTATTTCATGGCGTAATGGATTACCTGCATCGTCGCAAACAGGAGCACGAAATATTGCAACATGCCGGTGCTATCTGTATTGATACGACAGCTGAAGAGTTACCCGTTCGGTTAATTAATCAATACTTAGCCATAAAACGATCAGGGAAATTATAACTATTCGTTTTCGTCTATCGCGACATTAATTTTATATTGCAAATAAATAGCTGAGGCAAAAAAAGTAAATACAGGGTTTACTGATTTGCCGATGATATCTCTGATTCTATTACGCAAGGAAAAAAGCAGGATCAAATAGAACACCAGGTACACGAGATTAATAAGGGCCGAAGACGACACAATGGCCATATTCTCTTCATATACCCCGGCAAGAACCTGAAAAACAATGTTGATAATAAAGATAATTCCGGTCGCCATAATCATTTTCGGTGAGATTAGATTGGAATGAAATGTGTTAACTGTTTTAGCTCTGGTAAATAACCAGTAAAGCGGGTAGATACCAAATGTGATAATAGATAATCCAAATACAGCCCATGCAGAAAATCGTTCGAAGTTGTTTACGTCGTCAGCGTTTTGTGTCGTGCTGAGATCCGATTCAGGTGCTTTATAAATATTACTTGATTCATCTTCCATATTAATCCCCTTTATATTTAATAGACGCTCTGGCAAATATCCATTCCCCTGCTGCCACTTTACCCTGAACGTTCAAGGAGCGCCAAGTGTGCGGCAAGCGCCTGAGTGTCAGTTGTGCACAGCCATGAGTCTCGCTTGATTATGCTCGTTATGCGTGTTGATTGACACCGGCTGGAGTCAGGCAAATACGTGTGTATGTTGGGTATATATCGCTGACGACATACATTGATTCATTCACATAAAATAAGCTAATTGTCGACAATAATCATTGATATTGCTAGAATTCGCAAAAATACAGTCAAATTATTCAATAAATGTCGACAATATAAGAATTTTCCTTAATGAATAGCCAATACCGTAAGCCTCTGCCTGATTCCAGCCTGGATTATTTTGACGCTCGCGCCGCAATCGAAGCGATCCAGCCTGGTGCCTATGCCGGCCTGCCCTACACCTCCCGTATATTGATCGAACAACTTCTCCGTCGCTGCGATCCTGCAGTACTCGACGCTTCTTTGAAGCAGATCGTTCAGCGTAAACGTGAGCTCGATTTTCCCTGGTACCCGGCGCGAGTGGTCTGTCACGATATTCTTGGTCAGACTGCGCTGGTTGACCTGGCTGGTCTGCGTGATGCCATTGCCGAAAAAGGCGGAGATCCTGCTCAGGTAAATCCAGTCGTTCCGACCCAGTTAATCGTGGATCACTCACTGGCTGTCGAGCATGGCGGTTTTGACCCGGCTGCCTTCGAAAAAAATCGTGCCATAGAAGACCGGCGCAATGAAGATCGCTTTCATTTTATCGACTGGACTAAAACCGCCTTTGAAAACATTGATGTGATTCCGGCTGGCAACGGCATCATGCATCAGATCAATCTGGAAAAAATGTCTCCTGTTATACAGGCGCGTGATGGCGTCGCCTTTCCTGATACCTGTGTTGGCACCGATAGTCACACACCTCATATTGATGCCCTTGGTGTTATCGCCATCGGTGTGGGTGGTCTTGAAGCAGAGACTGTCATGCTGGGCCGCCCGTCTATGATGCGTCTACCCGATATTATTGGTGTTGAGTTACGTGGCAAGCGCCAAGCCGGTATAACCGCCACTGACATCGTGCTTGCCATCACTGAGTTTTTGCGCAAGGAAAAAGTTGTATCCGCTTATCTCGAATTTTTTGGCGATGGTGCAGCAACATTGTCTATAGGTGATCGCGCCACTATCTCCAACATGACACCGGAGTTCGGTGCTTCCGCCGGACTCTTCTATATAGATGAACAAACTATTAAGTATCTCAAACTCACCGGGCGTGAACCTGAGCAAGTGGCACTGGTAGAAAACTACGCCAAAGTAGCCGGTCTGTGGGCGGATGATTTGAAACAGGCCGAGTATGAACGCGTGCTGACATTCGATCTCTCCTCAGTTTGTCGCAACATGGCCGGACCATCCAACCCGCATCGTCGGCTGCCAACCAGCGAACTCGCGTCCAGTGGTATTGCGCAGGGTCTGGAGAATACAAAGGCGGAAGAAGCCGAAGGAAAATTACCCGATGGTGCAGTGATCATTGCCGCCATCACCTCCTGTACCAACACCAGTAATCCCCGTAATGTAGTCGCCGCCGGTCTGATAGCGCGCAAGGCCAACGAACTGGGATTGACACGCAAACCCTGGGTTAAATCATCCTTTGCTCCGGGCTCAAAAGTTGCAAAACTTTATCTGGAAGACGCAGGTCTTCTAAGTGAAATGGAAAAGCTGGGCTTTGGCATCGTTGCCTACGCCTGTACTACCTGCAATGGCATGAGTGGTGCACTTGATCCCGACATTCAAGAAGAAGTTCTCGAGCGTGATCTTTATACAACCGCTGTACTATCCGGTAACCGCAATTTTGATGGTCGTATTCACCCTCATGCAAAACAGGCTTTTCTTGCCTCTCCACCACTGGTGGTTGCCTATGCCATTGCCGGTACCATACGCTTTGATATCGAAAATGATGTGCTTGGCAGCGACAATGCCGGCAAGCCGGTCAAGCTGAAGGACATCTGGCCCGCTGACGAAGAAATTGATGCCATTGTTGAGCAATGTGTTAAGCCAGAGCAGTTCAACAAAATTTACATTCCTATGTTTGATCTGGGTACAGCCAGTAAATCGGAAAGCCCACTATACGACTGGCGTCCGCAAAGTACCTACATTCGTCGCCCGCCTTACTGGGAAGGCGCTCTCGCCGGTGAGCGCTCTATGAAAAGTATGCGTCCGCTGGCAGTTCTGGGGGACAACATTACTACCGATCATCTTTCGCCATCCAATGCGATCATGCTCAATAGCGCAGCCGGTGCTTATCTGCACAAGATGGGTTTACCGGAAGAAGACTTTAATTCCTACGCGACCCACCGTGGTGATCACCTGACAGCGCAACGTGCGACCTTTGCCAATCCAAAACTGTTGAACGAAATGTGCCGTGATGAAAACGGCGAAGTGAAGCAGGGTTCTCTGGCACGAATCGAACCTGAAGGCAAAGAGAGCCGAATGTGGGAAGCCATAGAGACTTATATGGATAGAAAACAGGCTTTGATCATTATTGCCGGTGCAGATTACGGTCAGGGTTCGTCCCGCGATTGGGCTGCAAAGGGTGTCCGACTGGCGGGAGTCGAAGCCATCATCGCAGAAGGCTTTGAACGTATCCATCGTACCAATCTGGTCGGCATGGGTGTACTACCGCTGCAATTCAAATCCGGCGAAAGCCGTCATACCTATAACATCGACGGTTCCGAGACTTTTGATGTAGCTGGTCAACTATCTCCGGGTGCGAATCTACTGGTCCTGATGACCCGCCGTAATGGCGAGACTGTCGAAATCCCGGTGAGCTGTCGTCTCGATACTGCCGAGGAAGTACACGTCCATGCTGCCGGTGGTGTGTTACAACGCTTTGCAGAAGATTTTCTGCAAGAGGCACAATAATCTATGTCTCATCCTTCTCAGTTAAAAATTCCAGCTACCTATATGCGTGGCGGCACCAGCAAAGGTGTGTTTTTCAGTCTGAATGACTTACCCGAAACGGCACAAACAGCGGGCGCTGAGCGCGATGCCCTGCTCTTGCGTGTTATCGGTAGTCCCGATCCTTATGCTAAGCACACCGACGGTATGGGCGGCGCCACTTCAAGTACCAGTAAGTGTGTGATCCTGTCGAAAAGCAAGCGGACTGATCATGATGTCGATTATCTTTTCGGGCAAATATCCATCGACAAACCTTTTGTCGACTGGAGTGGCAATTGTGGCAATCTTAGTGCGGCGGTTGGCGGCTTCGCTATAAGTAAAGGTTTGGTAGATAAGAACAATATTCCGCGGGACGGTATAGCCGAGATACGAATCTGGCAGGCGAACATCAGTAAAACCATTGTCGCGCATATCCCCATGAGTAATGGCGAAGTGCAGGAAAGCGGTGATTTTGAACTGGACGGAGTGACCTTCCCGGCAGCAGAGATTCAGATTGAGTTTCTTGATCCGGCCGATGGCGATGGTGCTCTGTTTCCTACTGGAAAACTGATCGATGATCTTCAGGTACCCGGATTAGGCACGCTTAAAGCGACAATGATCAACGCCGGTATTCCAACTATTTTTGTTAACGCAGACAGCATTGGCTATAGCGGTATGGAATTGCAGGACGATATCAATAATGACGAAAAAGCGCTCGCCATGTTTGAAACAATACGTGCTCATGGCGCTTTGAAAATGGGTCTGATACATGATCTCGGTGAAGCCTCGCAACGCCAGCACACACCCAAGGTTGCTTTCGTAGCCACACCGGCTAGTTATACGGCATCAAGTGGAAAAACGATCCGCGAAAGTGACGTAGACCTTCTCGTGCGAGCTATGTCGATGGGAAAATTACACCATGCCATGATGGGTACCGCGGCAGTTGCCATTGGCACCGCAGCCGCGATTCCCGGTACGGTGGTGAATCAGGCGGCAGGTGGTGATGAACGTGACAGCGTTCGCTTCGGTCACCCTTCAGGTACCCTGAAAGTTGGCGCTGAAGCAAAACTGATTGATAATCAATGGACCGCCAGCAAAGTGATCATGAGCCGCAGTGCACGGATTTTGATGGAAGGTCGTATTTATGTTCCAGCCGATGTTATCCAGAACCCAGAGTACAATTAGTATGTCGGAATAATTTACATTTTGAAACATTACCCTATCTCACATTTCGTATCTTTTTGAAAATATGTAGGAAATTAAAGTGGTGCGAAATTTGCTTTCTAATATAGCCAAAAGCTAATTGACCACTTGAATCGGAGATAGCTATGAGACTCGCCATGCGTACTGTTGTTCTATTCGTTTCACTTTTTACTCTTACTACGGCCTACGCGGTGCCAATCACCATCGTCAGTCAGCAGGATGTATGGAGTTACAATCAGGCTACTGGTCTGGGCAGTGGTTTGATTGGTGGTGGATTCGCTACTTTCACAAGCGGATACACGGGCACTAGCACGGGAAATGCGGCTTTTGGTAATTCAGGTCTCGGTGGTGCGCCCTTGTATACGACCCTGTGGGATGCAAACACTGCGCTCTATTTACAAAAAACTGTAAATCTAGACGGTATTATCACTGGAAATGCGACTTTAAATGTTGCAGTCGATAATGGCGCAGCCATTTTTATTAATGGTACTCAAGTGTTTAATGCAGATGCTGGGGGGTTCACCTCTATCTGGGAATACACAGCGAGCGTATCCGATTCATTGTTTATAAACGGTTTGAATACAATCTCGGTTATTGCCAACGATTATGGTGGAGCGACCTATTTTGATATGCAGTTGCTGGCAAATATTGAAGCTGCTACAGCCAATGTACCGGCACCGGCTACGTTTATGCTGATGCTGAGCGGGACAATTGCCCTGCTCTCATTTCGTCGACAAGGTAGCTAGATATCGTCCATCTCTGAAAATTGTCGAAATTCCGGCTGCGTGAATAAATGCTTCAGTAGCCGGGCAGGGTTTTTTATTTTGATATTATATTTAGCCATTTTTAATGCTTAATCGAAAACCGTATATGGAAAAGCCATGTAATTCAAAATCCAGATCCGGAGAGCGTTGAAATCCCATAGCTTCATACATAGCCCAGGCAACTTGCATGACTTTAGTGCTATGTAACACGACCTGTGAATGTCCGTTTTCTTGCGCTTCTTGAATACAATAATTCGTCAGGCTTTTGCCAACACCCTTGCCACGGGCTTTGTCACTGACGGCCAGTAAGCGAATACCGGAAGCCATTTCTATATCAATATCATCGCCACCGGAGGCGTAGTCTTTCATATTCGCAAAATAGACAACGGCGCCCAGCAAAACATCTTCGGACGACAGAGCAACGAATATTTTTGTGCCTGACTTTTCGGTGAGTGCACCGACATTGCTCAGCATTTCGTAATATTCGGGCATATCCTGCCTATCGGGAAAGCCTTCGAGTTGCGAATAGACTTCTACCATCAATTGGCCGATTGCCGGAAACTCTGCGCTTGTTGATTCTCTAATCATGATATTGATCTTGATGTATATCTCATTCCCTCAGTATCCGTTAAACTGATCAATAATTAAACGTCTTATCTTTATATGCCTTACCCTGCCCACAACGCAATCCCCGAGAAGGTCGACGTCCTCGTAATCGGTGCAGGTGCGGCCGGACTGATGTGTGCAATCACTGCCGGTCAACGTGGGCGTTCTGTTTTGCTGATTGAGCACGCCAACAAAGTCGGTAAGAAAATATTAATGTCGGGTGGTGGGCGTTGTAATTTCATCAATATCTATGCAGAGGCGGGAAATTATCTCTCACAAAATCCGCATTTCTGTAAATCGGCACTTTCCCGTTATACATCGCAAGACTTTATAAACCTTGTAGAAAAACATCACATTGCCTTTCACGAGAAAAAATCGGGTCAGCTATTTTGCGATAATAAGGCAAAAGATATTCTCGATATGTTGTTGAATGAATGTAAACAGTCTTCAGTGTCCTTAAGAACACATTGTTCAATAGAAAATATTGAAGCTCTTGAAAGTGGCTTCAAAATCCTAAGTAATCTTGGAGAATTGCAATGCCAATCTCTGGTAATTGCCACGGGGGGCTTATCTATTCCAAAAATGGGTGCAAGTGCTTTCGGCTACGAGGTGGCGAAACAATTTGGCCTGAATCTGGTGCCGATGCAGGCTGCTCTGGTACCTTTTACGCTAGGTGAGATTTTACGAGAGCAATTATCTTCACTTAGTGGCAGTTCTTTACCCGTATCAGTGAGCTGCAACGGAGCAAGTTTTAATGAAGACATGTTGTTTACACATCGGGGGCTGAGTGGCCCGGAAATACTACAGATATCTTCCTATTGGAACCCCGGAAGTGAAGTACATATTAATTTACTGCCGCAGATAGATTTATTCAAAGAGCTGAAAGTAAAACAGAATAAACGCCCGAAAGCTGTATTGAAAACTGTTCTGACCGAGTATATGAGTAAGAACACGACGCAGGTTTTTCTTGATTTATGGTTCAGTGAATCAGGCTATCCAAATCAAAGCTTGAATCAATTTACTCATCAACAGTTTCAGGAAGTTGCCGATCACTTCCACCACTGGGTCTTTAAACCTTCTGGTACCAAGGGTTATCGTACAGCCGAAGTTACCCTGGGAGGGGTCAGCACTGACGAAATTTCTTCAAAAACCATGCAGGCAAAAAAACAGCCCGGCTTATACTTTATCGGCGAAGTGCTGGATGTCACCGGGCAACTGGGTGGATTCAATTTCCAATGGGCCTGGGCCTCCGCGGTAGCCGCAGGTAATTACATCTAGAACCCGTGTAAATAGAAACCACCCTCTATGCCTATTCGTGCGCGTTTCGGCAAAACCAGTAATCCAGACTAAAATACCGCCCGGCCCCGGTGAAAAATAATGAGAAAAGCATAATAAAATACGTGATAGCGAATTCGACTCCATTATTGAGAATCGTCACTGGCCCCGAACTGGTTAACCATTTGTAGTTCCCGTATTCTCGAAGAATCTCATGAACGCGTTGCTTCTTCTCGACCGCTTCCATAACCCGATCATTGGCAAGCCAGCTTGATGCATCTGATAATACCAGCCAGCCGTTTTCCCAATGTACCGTATAGGCGGCAACAAACATCACAATCATTAAAAGTGGGGCGATTATACGAATACCTAACCCGAGAATAAGTAATATGCCACCAACAAATTCAGTACCAGCTGCGAGCACGACCATAACTTCTGGAAAAGGCAGGCCGAGACTGTGTTCAAACCAGCTTACAGTATTTTCAAACCCTGCTAATTTGGTCCAGCCTGACTGAAGCATGATTGGCGCCAGAAAAACGCGAAATGCGAGTGGTGCAAAGCCATCCAGATAGCGTACTGGTGTTGTGCCAAGGTAAAAGTTTCTTATAAAGTCTCTCATGTCTTTCGTTGCTCAATTAAATTCCGGTTCGCGATTAAGAGTGAATAAAAACGTGGCGACTACGAAGCTATTTTTAAAAAACGGGGGGATATAGCGACGTAGGCACCACGATTCTCTTATTTACAAGGATGCAGGGTCCTTACTTGCGATCTTTTTCCATTTATCATCAGCGCTAGCTATACGTCCAGGTACATCCTTAAGCCACATGTCCTGTATTCCAGCATCAAGATTCAGATAAAGTTTTCCATCGATGACACGCCATACTTCAGGATCACCAACGAATTTCTCTCCAACAGATACACCAAAAGCACAATAGCCATTGTAGGCCGGTGCATACTTTGCCGGATTTGCTTCAAATTTTTCCTGATTTGCTTTACTGGAAAACAGATAGGTCGCGCCTTCATGAACGGCAAGATAGTGACCATTGCCGCGAACCGGTCGTTTGCCAGTCTGATAGGAAACCACATCATAGCCTTGTACCGCTGGTGCGCTATGAGTGTGATCGCCTGCCATTGCTGAAGTACTCAGGCCAATTAGGACGACAAATGCCAGTAGGGTTGATTTAAACGTCATTACAGTTACTCCTTCTAGTTATTAAGCGTTTTCGCTTGGGTTACAGTTCTGTTTACTTCTGGAAACGTAATGTAAACAGATCTGTTACCTTTGTCAAACATATTTTCTAAATATCGGCTATTCATGCTAATATTCAACTTCTTTCAGTGAATTTTTGTTCAATATCAAGTAAACAGAAAGGTTTAGTAAATGTCGAAAAAACGTCAGGAACTCATAGATACAGCCATACGGCTGTTTGGCCAGCATGGTTTCCATGCGACCGGCATAGACTGGATAGCGGAGGAAGCCAATGTCTCGAAAAAGACGATGTATCAGCACTTTCGTTCCAAAGACGAACTGATAGTGGCAGCTCTGAAGCATCATGATGGTCTGTTTCGTAACTTCTTCATGAGAGCCGTGGAGGACTCAGCTGAGACACCTTATGAACGCCTGATTGCTATTTTTGATGTTGCTCATGCCTGGTTCTCACAGCACGATTTTTATGGCTGCATGTTTATCAATGCAATTGGTGAATACTCAAACAAGAACACAGCAATCCAGCAAACCTGTATTGAGTTTAAACGACTGATGAGCAGTTACATTGAAGAGCTTGCCAATTTGCTTGCTGTTGAGAACCCCGTCGAGCTCGCATCTGAACTGGCAATATTGCTCGAAGGTTCAATTGTCACGGCCCAGGTTTCCCGTAATCCGAATGCGGCAAGTACGGCAAAGAAAGCGGCGAAAATACTAATTGATAATGAAATGAAGTAGTAAAAACTATTTCAGGTGCAACGCTAGAGATTCAAGCTCCTCAATTCCTTCCTTAAGGTAGTTTTTCATTTGTAGCCAGATATCCTCATGACTCGTTACCACGCTGTACCTTTCAAAAGGATCATTGAGCATATTGAATAGCAGGCGAACATCATGTTTCGGTAACCAGCGATTAATCCCCCTGTACCTCGCCAGAAAAACTGCCTTCCAATTTTGAGTTCTGACTCCGGCAATTTTTTCATCGGCAAAGATATACAGTTTTTCATGAGGTGATTGCTGACTGCCTTTCAACACCGGCATGATATTCTTTCCATCCAGTTCAACAGACTCTGATAGTACAGCACCGCTGATTTTCTGAATAGTCGGCAGCAAATCAATATTCATTGAAATTGCATCAGAGACGGAACCAGCAGGTATCTTCCCCGGCCAGCGGGCCAGAAAAGGTACTCTGTAACCACCTTCCCATGGCGTACCCTTGGTCCCGCGTAGTCCTCCGCTTACCCCGCCCTGATAAGGTCCGTTATCACTGGTGAAGATCACCAGTGTATTTTTATCCAGACCCAGACGTTGCAGAGCCGACAGTATTTCACCTGTGCTCCAATCGAGTTCCTCAACCACATCGCCATAAAGTGATGCTTTTGACTTGCCTTTAAATTCATCCGAAACATGCAGTGGTACATGAGGGGAAGTATGCGCCAGATAGATAAAAAAGGGCTTGTCCCGATTCTTCTCGATAAATTGAATAGTTTCTCTGGTGTAGTTTCCGGTGAGTCTGGTTTGATCAACCGGCTCTTCAATTTTATCTTCGTTTCGATACAGGGCTAAAGGTGACTGGTTATTGCTGTATGGCAATCCGTAATAGTAATCAAAGCCATGCTTTGTTGGCCAGAACTCCGGGGTATGACCAAGATGCCATTTGCCAATAATGGCTGTACTGTAATCCGATTCTTTTAACATCTCAGCGATGGTCCATTCCGACTGTGGCAAGCCATGTGTGTCTGAGACAAATATCACCTGATGGGCCATCCCGGATCGAAGTGGGTAGCGGCCTGTAAGCAAACCGGCACGACTTGGCGTGCAGTTTGACGAACTTGAATAGGCGTTGGTCAATCGAATCCCTTCATTCGCCATTCGATCCAGATTCGGTGTCTTTATTATGCTGCCACCGTAAGAACCCAAATCACCGTATCCCAGATCATCCGTGAGGATAATAATCACATTGGGTAAATTTTCTTTTGTCGCGCTCAGTGACACTTGTGTATAAAAGCACGATAGAAGCACGGTGCTCATACACATTATGAATTTTATACTCACCTTATGCATTCTTAGTCAGAGACTTTGTCCTTTACGTTTACGTATTGTGTGCTGTTTGGTTGCGTCGACAGAGACTCCAGAATCTCCCTGCCTTTGCTCAGATATTTTTCCAGTTTGCGTTTTTCAAGCGGGTGGTCACGGGATAAATCGTATTGTTGATCCGGCGCGAGTTCCATATCGTACATCTGATTGAACAAGTGCTTGTCTGCAGCAAAAAGGACCGGCTCCGCATCGCGCCATGGCGGATAATCGCTCAATGTTAAGCGCCATTTTTCTGTTCGAAGCGCGGCGATCCTTTCATTGTTAAAAAAATACAATACCTCGTGCGGCGACTGTTGAGAGCCTGTTAAAACAGAATAAATATCTTTACCGTCGAGAACGGGCTGCGAATCGGTTTTGCCTCCGGCAATCTTGATAAGAGTCGGAGTGATATCAATATTCATCGACATGGCGGATGACTCTGTATTTTCTTTTATCTGTCCCGGCCAGCTTGCGATGAAAGGAACCCGATAGCCGCCCTCCCAGGCAGTACCCTTACCACCACGTAAACCACCGGGGCTTCCCTCTGGAAACGGCCCGTTATCGCTGGTAAATATAATTAGGGTATTTTCATACAAGGCCTTCTTTTTCAAAACGGAGACAATCTGCCCGACACCCCAGTCCAATTCTTCGACCACATCCCCATAAGCGCCCGCCTTTGATTTACCGGCAAACTGCGCAGATGGAATTAAGGGTTTATGAGGTGAGGTGCTGGCTAAATAGAGGAAAAAAGGTCCATCCTCGTTTTGCTCAATAAAGTCAGAAGCAGCCTTCACAAAATTGACTGCGAGATTTTGTGGATCGATGGGGTTCTCAATTGCGTCTCTGTTTTTTAACAGAGCCTGCTCCGGCTCATCGTTTGAATACAGGACTCCGAAGAATTCATCAAAACCATGTTCAAGCGGATGATACTCCGGCTTATCACCCAGATGCCACTTGCCGACTATCGCTGTTCTGTAACCGAGAGAATTCAATTGCTCGGCCAGAGTCGCCTCGGACTGGCGCATGCCCCGGCTATCGCCGATGGCTAGTGTTCTGTTCGCCAGACCTGTTCGTATCGGGTAACGTCCGGTAAGAAGTCCAGCACGAGACGGGGTGCAGACATTGCCACTGCTATAGTGTTGAGTTAAACGGACTCCGTTGCGCGCAAGCTTATCCAGATTTGGCGTTTTGATCAGCTCCGCACCATAGACTCCGACATCCCCATAACCAAGATCGTCTGCCAGAACTATAATGATATTGGGTGCTTTGCTACTAGCCAGCGTTGTATTCAGAAAAGCATCCTGAACGAATACGATAAGTAAAAAAATAATGTAGCGTGTCATTGTTATTTGTATTCAGGCCAGTTATTAATCAGCTCATTAACAACAGGACTACCAACTTCATAAGCCGCATCCAGGGCAGGTATATAGGCTGAATAGCCCTTTCCTTTGACTGTCTGCCTGAGGCTTTCCGGAGCGCTGATTCCCGGATACTGCATTGTGAAATTACTGGCCGTTCGTAGTACCAGTACCCTGTTTAAATCTACTTTTCCTGCTTTGGCAAGAAAGCTAAGACTTTGCAAGGTACCGCTGTCTTCCATACCCGATGTCACAAAATTAGCCTCGCCACCTGACCAGTATCGTACCCACTTATTGGCCCATTCATTTAATAATGCCCCGTGCCAATAAGTGGACGCCGATAGATGATCACCTTTTACAACCATAGGAGGTCTTTGTGCCTGAGTAAAATTGGTGTACAGGCTTCGCTGTTCTTTCATCCTGCTGTTATCCTGCAGCCTGATACCTTTGGTAAGTTGGTAGGCCCAGTCAACTAATTCAGAATTCAGTTGATAAGCCGCACCCTCACTGCCAGTTAGTGGAAGAGCATAAGGCTCAGCCTGTCGAAGCGGAATATATCCCGTCGTCCAGTCATCCGAGACTTCCCTGGCATCGATCTGATGAGAAAGATCGCCATCGATCACCCACTCTGCCCATACCGCAGAACCCAGCGAGGCATCCTCCGGATCAACACCAGCAATACCTGCTATGAGCCAATATGCTTTACTTAAATCGAAACGCGGATCCAGACCAAGCGCCATGGTGCTGGCAGTAGCCTTGGCTATGCCCATACCGGTTACCGCTCCCAAAATACCCCGATCATTGTAACGAAGATCACGATGTCCCTGAGGAAAAGGGAATGACTCAGGCAAGGGCAGTTTTTCAACCCAGTTTTGAAACTCACCCGGCTTATCAGCTACATCCTCACCCTTTTCAAACATGGCCAGGACAACCACTTTGATTGGTATCGGATCTGCTGCTGTCTGCTCTGCAAAAACCGTATGACAGGCTATACAGAGAATAACACTTACACTCGACATAAAACTACCAATCATTAATGTACGCTGCTTTAGCTGATATCTTGTTATCATCGTTTTCAATATTCGGTTGCCTGCATCAGTTATCAAGGTTCATAATATCTTTATATCATAGTGTTTCAGTCATTATTATAAATTCATTATTGCCGACATGACCGAAGCTACGCAGCTAAAGAGATCCATTTCCTTGCCAATGATTATATTTTTTGGTCTTGGAAACATATTGGGTGCAGGAATATACGTACTCATTGGTAAGGTAGCCGGTCACGCCGGCATGTTTGTACCTGTCTCTTTTATCATCGCCTCCTCACTCGCTGTACTAACCGCATTCAGCTATGCGGAACTGTCTTCCAGATACCCGCTGAGTGCTGGTGCTGCTATCTATATCTACAAGGGATTTAAACTCCCTTCTTTTGCTCTGATCACAGGCTTGATAATAATAATGACCGGCATTGTATCGGCTGCCACTATCTCCCGGGGCTTTGTCGGCTATGTGCAGGTATTTGTCGATTTTCCGGGTGCATTACTAATTACTTTACTACTGATATCACTCGGGCTTCTCGCTGCCTGGGGTATAAAAGAATCAATCAGGACCGTCGCGGTTATTACCATTCTGGAAATAATGGGTCTGTTAATAATTGTATTTGTTGCAGGAGACAGCCTCTTCGAGCTGCCACAACGTTATTCTGAGTTAATCCCTCCCCTGTCTCCGGGTGCATTTGAAGGAATCTATGCCGCGAGTTTTATTGCTTTTTATGCCTATATCGGTTTTGAAGACATGGTAAATGTCGCAGAAGAAACAGAACACGCGGAACGTAACATGCCCTATGCCATCGTCATCTGTCTTGGGCTTGCAACGTTTATTTACATTCTCATTGCGCTGATCAGCGTGTTATCAATGTCACCTGAAATTCTGGCAGAATCAGAAGCACCACTGGCTCTTATTTACGAACATAGCAGTGGCAGAAAACCTGTTCTCATCAGCCTGATTAGTATCATTGCGGTGGTCAATGGCGCTTTAATCCAGATTATCATGGCATCGCGGGTATGTTATGGACTAAGTAAACAAGGCTGGATTCCTGAAATTCTGGGCCGGATTAATGCCCGCACCAAGACCCCTGTGATTGCGACTGTCGTGGTCACTATTATTACCTTGATTCTGGCACTTTGGCTGCCTATCGAAACTCTGGCGAAAACAACCAGTTTCTTTCTCCTTGTAATTTTTACCTTTGTTAATCTTGCTTTGGTAAAAATCAAGTTAAACAAAAATGAAGCGCCTGCCGTATTTACTACCCCGCTGTGGATCCCTGTTTGCGGCGCTCTGGCTTGCGCTTTTTTCTGCTTTTATCAAATCTCCGGTTTGTTGTCTTAAGGGGATCGGTACAGCAATCAGTCTTTTTTTATAAGTAAGCGTAAAGAATTGTAACCAGCGCAACAGGTGCAACATGACGTATCAATAAACGCCATACCTAACGGGCTCACTTTTAAGCTATTAATAAATTACTGAAATTATTTCCATCAATACTGGAAAAATGTCCCATGGCCGATTCAAACACCCAGGTCAACACCGCTAATAATCACCGAATCGGTAAAAGTGCTCCCTATGTCGAAACCGATTCTGTAATTGACCATAAAATGATTCTACCGGCCGGATTGATGGCTGTGAAATGATTGAATCTGCGCAAGCTCATCCAGAGATTTGATAATTTCCGATGCTTGCTCGTTCCAGGGATCGAAAATTGATTTTTCCTGTCGTTGTAACCAGATGCTCTCCCAGCCAGCAGAAATAGCACCCAGAATATCAAAGGGATTCCCGGACACCAGCCAGGTACTCTTCGATTCCGATCGGGTTTTTTTCAAAAAGTGATTATAAACTTCAGGATCAGGTTTAAAGCTTTGCACCTCATCAACACTGACGATGCCTTCGAAATACGTTGTCAGGTTCGCATTTTCCAGAAGAGATTGAATATCTCTTTCCACACCATTTGAAAATGCAAAAAGCTGGACATCGAGATCCTGTAAAAGCCGTAAAGCCGGTTCTACATCATCATAAGCTGGCAGAACCTGATACATTTTCATCAAATCCCGCCTGCTGACCTCATCAAGATTACTATTGTATTGAAGGCAACAATAATCCAGCGCCTGTCGGGTACAGACTGGAAATTCTTCGTAAGACCGCATCAGGCCCCGCCGAAAGGTATACTCCAGTTGTTTACTTCGCCATGTCTCCGAAAACGCATGCGCCTTGTCCTTACCAATAAGTGGCTTCAGTGCGTTGCTGATACCAAGAGGATCTATAAGTGTCCCGTACACATCAAAGGCAATACTTGCTGTCATCGAAAATATGTCCTGTTAATTTACTGTTCGCCCTAATATATCAGAGTCTGCGGCTTGAACCTCTCTTCCAAAAAGCCTACCTTGCCACATGCTGATAAACAGGAAGAGTCCATGAAACATTCGCAGATTATGATGCCCTCTCTGGAAGATATTCGTCATGCTGCCGATTTAGTTTCACCTTATGCTATTCGTAGCCCGCTATTACGACTAAACCTTGAAAGTGATGACAAAGAAATATATCTGAAGCTTGAAAATCTGTAGCCCACCGGTGTCTTTAAAGTTCGTTCTATGGGTAATGTCATACTAAAAGAGGATAGAAGTAAACTGGCTAATGGTGTCTACACCGCAAGCTCGGGTAACGCCGGTATCGGTCTGGCCTGGATGGCGAAAAAACTCGGACTTGTCGCGAGGGTTTACACACCGGAGTCAGGACCACAGGGTAAACTCGATACGATGAGCTCACTGGGTGCCAGTGTTGAAGTACTCAGCGATAATGACTGGTGGCAGGTGATTGTTAACTCATCTCAACCATCAGACAAAGGTTTTTATGTTGATGCGGTGCGTAGCCCTGCTGCCCTTGCCGGCAATGCCACTATGGGTCTGGAAATCCTTGAACAACTTCCCGACGTAAATACGATCATCGTACCTTTTGGTGGCGGCGGTGTTGCCTGCGGTATCGCCTCGGCACTGCAAGCGCTTAAGCCCGAATCGAAAATGGTCGTAGCCGAAAGTGATACTGCGGCGCCGGTCACGGCTGCTCTCGCCGCGGGCCAACCAACAAGGGTTGAGACAAAACCGTCTTTTATTTCAGGGGCAGGCGCACCTGTTGTGCTTGAGGAAATGTGGCCGCTGGTCAATGAACTGGTAGATGACACCATTGTTGTCCCTGCCGCAGAAGTTGCCGGTGCCATTGGTCTTTTATTCGATAAAAATCATGTCGTCGCAGAAGGCGCAGGCGCTCTTCCGCTTGCGGCGGCACTTGCCGGCAATCTTAAAGGAAAAATAGTATGCGTCGTCACTGGCGGTAACATCGACCGC
This sequence comes from Gammaproteobacteria bacterium, assembly GCA_012103475.1. Classification (GTDB taxonomy): domain Bacteria; phylum Pseudomonadota; class Gammaproteobacteria; order Eutrophobiales; family Eutrophobiaceae; genus WLWS01. Next base: position 234,268 of record WLWS01000005.1, read on the forward strand.
GCAGTGCTATCCAAAATTCTGGCAGGTGAACCGGTTTAAACCTGGTCTACTTCAAATTCAATCAAGTCCCTTGTGCGCACCATCGCATAAAGGTTGATTGGCAGTTTGTTTACACGCGCAAAAATATTTCGTGCCGCCCTCGCCCGCATCAAACTTCACTGGCGTAAAGTCGGTGTCTTTATGTGAACCATCACAAAAAGGCTGATTACCGCTAAGCCCACAACTACACCAGAAATAACTTTTTCCTGCGTCGACTTCGACCGCTATCGGTGCTGCCTGGGCTACTTTTGCTTTATCCATTGTTCTACTCCAGCTTGGGAAAAATCAATCATAGACAGTTATCGCTTTATTTTCAATAACTTATAAAGGTTACTTACCGTTTGAAACTTACCGGCCTGCAGCTGCGCGAGCACAATTCGCCTCGACACTAACAAATCACAAACTAATTGGAGAAATAACATGAAAAAAGTTTTAACAAGTTTAGTACTGATCCTCGCCGCAGCACAGGTAAACGCTGATGGTTTCTATCAACAACTTATCGCTAATGCCCCACAGGCGGACAAAGCCACCACTACGGTAAGCAGCGAAATCAGCTATACACCTTTATATAAGCAGGTGAGCGCATCGGTAGAGCAACTGGCGGCAGCAGAGACACACGGACCGAATCCTGATTTTAGCTACACTCCCCTGTATCTAAAAGTGGTAGGTCCGAGCAAGCCCTGGTCAGTGGCTGGCAAAATTGCTAAAAACTGACAATATCGCGCGGGCCCGATTTCCTCCTATCGGGCCCGTAGCGATGTTCCTTGGCGGCAAACAATGATAGAGTTTGCAACTTAGCTGATACCGTCGGTACAGGGTATTAATTAGACACCAGTAAAATTGAGATTAGTAACTTGCACGCCGAAATGGAAATCAATCCCACCGCCGATCAAGCGGTAAGCCAAAGCACCTTCGAACAAAATATCGCCTTCATGGCGAGCAAATCTGGTCAGGATTTACTCACGCGTTTGCATCGCGGTATCGAGAAAGAAGGCTTACGGGTTGACAGCAATAACAAGCTTGCACTGACAGCTCATCCTGAGAAACTCGGCTCCGCCCTCACCAATCCCTGGCTGACTACCGATTTCAGCGAATCCCTGCTCGAATTTATCACCCCGGTACATCAGTCAATCGACGAAACTCTGAATTACTTACGCAATATTCATGTTCTATCCAGCAGAAACATGAATGACGAGAAGATCTGGGCCGCCAGCATGCCCTGTTTGTTGCCGGAAGATGATCTGATTCCTATCGCAGAATATGGCAGCTCCAATATTGCCAGAATGAAATCCATCTATCGTGTTGGCCTGGGTAATCGCTATGGCCGGGCCATGCAGACTGTAGCCGGGATTCACTACAATTTTTCAATGCCTGAAGCCTACTGGCAGGCAGCATTTGCTGATGCAAAGAAAAATAATAAAACCAGTCGCGTCGATCTACAGCACTATATTAATGATCGCTACTTTGATCTGATTCGAAACTTTCGTCGTAACTACTGGTTACTTATTTACCTGCTAGGTGCCGCGCCCTGCTTTGACAAGAGTTTTGTTCGCGATCGAAAACACACAATGCAGGAGCTGAACGACTCTGATCTCTACTTACCTCATGCCACATCATTGCGCATGGGCGATCTCGGTTATCAGAGTGTCGCGCAGCAATCCCTGTTTGTTTGTTATAATGAACTGGAAACGTATATCGAAACTCTGGGCGAAGCGATTCACATTCCTTATCCGGATTATGAACGTATTGGCATTATCGAAGACGGCGAGTATCAGCAACTGTCAGCAGGTTTGTTGCAAATTGAAAACGAATTTTATTCTCCGATTCGACCAAAACGAGTAACCCGATCCGGTGAAACACCCTTACGTGCTCTGGCCGAACGCGGAATCGAATACATCGAAGTACGCTGTCTCGACATTAATCCATTTTGTGATATCGGTATTGATGCACAGACCATACGTTTTCTTGACAGCTTTCTGCTCTACTGTTTAAACAAGGAAAGCACACTTTGCGATAAGGAAGAATTTGCGCACATCTCTGAGAACCAGGCCCGCATCGTTAATCAGGGCCGTGATCCGGAATTGAATATTTACTGTGGAAAAAAGGAAATCCCCATGCGTGAATGTGCGCGACAGATGCTGGAGGGAATAAGCAAGGTCGCAACTCAGCTGGACAATGCACACAACAGCAGTGACTATCTTGCCAGCGTCAGTCAGCAGCAAGAGAAAATTGAAGATGCGTCTTTAACGCCCGCCGCTCTTTATCTCAACAGCATGTCTGAACACAATGAAAGTCATGTTCAATTTTCCGCCCGGCTCACTGGCCAGTACGCGAAAGAATTCCAGCAATATTCACTGGCAAAAGATGTTGAACAGCCTCTGCTCGAAGAAGCGGCACAATCTCTGGTAAAAAAAGCAGAACTGGAGCGTGAAGACAGCATCAGCTTCGAAGAATTTCTGGCGAATTATTACAGGCAATGAGCTCACAAAATAGCGTCCAGATCTCGTCAACTTAATTGATCCAAATCAAGTCCTGTCTCTTACTTCGCTCCTATATTAGAATTGTAATCAAACTCTCATACGGAGTGACACAATGAAAACTCAAAACCTCTTATCTATCGCGCTGTCGATCGCACTTTCGCTCTTTTTTCTGTCTGCCTGCACTCCTGAGCGTACTTCCGGAAAAGGCCTGCATTTACCGGAAGGCAATATCGAAGACGGAAAGGCCACCTTTGTGAATCTTGGTTGCGTGTATTGTCACGCCATACCAAATGTCGAACTGGCTCTGCCGGAAGAAGATCTGGAGCCGCTGCTCTTGCTTGGTGGTAAAGTCCAGAAGGTAAAAACCTATGGCGAACTGGTGACTTCCATCGTTAACCCCCAGCATGTTATTTCACCTGCCTACCTCGAGAAATTAAAAGAACGGGAAGCCGGTGTTGAAGTGAACTCCATCATGCCCACCTTTAATGACGACATGACAGTCTCCCAGCTGATAGACCTTGTCACCTTTCTCGATTCTAATTATGAAAAGTTGATGCCACAATACGTGAGCATGCGCCACGGCTATGGGGCGTATTAATAAATTCAGTCAAACGCTTAAACCTGATACTTGCGGCTGCTAAACTAACTCAGACATTATCTGTTTTTTGCCAGCCGCGAGACATCGTATGAAAATTATTGTACAGACTTTTCTTTGCTTACTGTTGTTGCTGAACCCGCCTCATTCGTATGCCGAACTGAAGGGGGATGAAGCCGCAATCGAACTTGCCGACCAACTGATTGAGAGTATTGGTGGTAAAACCTTATGGGCAAAAATACGCTCGCTCTACGTCGTTGAAAAATCCCGATCTCTGAAAGGCGATGGGATCATTGGCGAGTTCTGGCGTGATCTGCAACGTCCGCGCGAATGGTATACCTTAAATAACCGTCACAATATGGTAGTCAGAACCTGGTGGGACGAACACGGAATCTACCAGACCCTGAACGGCAAAAAGAATCACAAACTGCCTGCCGACCTGCATGACGAAGTCCAGGCATACTGGCAGGGTGAAATCTATGTCATGTATCACCGTCTCGCACGAGGCGATGATGCACTGCGTCTGCAAATGAAAGAAGATAACTCATTTACTGTCTTTGATCAGGGACTGAAACGTCATCTCGGCACATTCTGGGTAAACAATGATGGCCAACTATATCGCTGGCGTCATGCTGACGGTACCGAATACATCTACGGCCCACATCGCAGCTTTGGCGATATCAGCTTCCCGGACTGGGGCACACAGGTTGACGGATCATGGTCGTTTTATTACACCGAGGTACGCTGGTCAGCAGAAGAAGCACCGGTTTCTTACGAAGCACCTTATTGATTCGTCAGCGCGCTGAGAACTGCAATTTAAAGCTTGTGGGATTTTTTTGAAAAAAAACGTTTGTTTAAAGAAATATAGTGCTGAATCCAACGTTGCAGGAAGGAGTCATTATTAGCTGTACGCATATAACTGTAACCCAGAATTGAGATGATAAGGGCGCCGGCTCCATCCACTATTAAATCTGTCATCGTATCGGTCAGGCCACCTGCCTGAGTATCCATGCCGAAGAAGGTATCCAGCGTAAACTCAAATATCTCCCAAATGGTGCCCATGCCCAGAGAAAACATAAAAGCAAACAGGGCGACAAAGGAGGGTTTCATATGCAATTCGAGATCTTCATGTTCATTAATAACGTAAACCAGAAGAAAACCGAATATTGCCAGAATCAGACCAGAGCTGGTGTGCAACATGATGTCCCACCACCAGTACTTATCATAAAAACCCTGTAAGTCACCCAGAAAAAGTGAAGCGTAGACAAAGATAACCGCCAGCACCTCAAATTCAGAAGGAATCTGTACATGAAATCGATAGCCAACCAGCATGGGTAAAAAAGCCACGACTAATACCCCAAAAGTCGCTATCGCATTCAGCCAGTTTCCGGCCAGCAGTTCAAGCAACACACCGATTGCCAGACCCGACTTCAAAATGATCGCTATCCACCAATCCAGGCGGTCGATTGAAATCTGCGCAAGTCTGGAAAAAAACTTTTTACTATCGCGTTTCTCAGTCATCGGTAATACAGGGCGGTATTTGACTAATTTGTCTGTTAAACAGGAATTATTGCGCTGAGCGCCCAGAATAACCAGCACTCGTGACATTTTTATCTGGATATTACTTTGCAGATAATGAAAACTCAGATAATTATTGCCAATTTTTCATGATTAACAACTATCAGGAACGACCATGAATGAACAAATCCGACACTTGATGGCACAAATCACTGAACTTGAAGATGACCTGCACAAGCTCATTCAGGAACAACAGGCAGAGTTCAATTATCGTCTGGAAGGCACCAAGGTTAAATTCGAAAAAAGTATTCAGGAAGCACAGCGGCAATTAAAAACCGGTTATATTAAATTTCTGCGACAGAGTCAGCCGCGAAACATTATTAGCGCACCGATAATTTACAGTGTGTTCATTCCTTTCTTTTTACTTGATGTCTGGGTGACTGTGTACCAGTACCTCTGCTTTCCACTCTACCGGATTCCGCGGGTAAAACGTTCCATGTATATAGTTATAGACCGGCATCATCTGCGCTACCTGAATTCAATTGAACGATTTAATTGTATCTATTGCGGATATGCGGGCGGCGTTATTTCCTACGTTCGTGAAGTCGCAGCAAGGACGGAACAATACTGGTGCCCGATTAAGCATGCGCGAAAAATACTGGACCCGCATCGTCGTTATGCGCGTTTTGCAGATTTCGGTCAGGCTGATGGCTACGCCGATTTATTGCAGGAAATGCGCAATGACTTGAGAACAGAAAAGCCAGGCAATGGATGATTAAGTACGCGGCGATAGTATGACTATGAAATTCCGTCTGATTTCCTACAATATTCATAAGGGCATAGGTGGTGTCGACCGTCGTTATCGTTTACAACGCATAATCGATACACTCACTGATTACAAAGCAGATATTATATTCATGCAGGAAGTAGATGAGGATGTGCCGCGCTCTAGACATCATCATCAGGTTATTGAGATAGCTGAAGCACTCGGTCTGGCACACCATGCATTCCAGCGTAATGTAAAACTTAAACGCGGTTTCTATGGTAACGCAATCCTGAGCCGACACCCTCTCTCTGATATTGAAAATTTTGATCTAACCGTAGCCTTGAAAAAACGCCGGCGCGCCCAGTTCGTCACCTGCCACATGCGTCAGAGCCATCAGAGGACCCTGCATCTGGTTAATTTTCATCTGGGTCTTGCCGGCTTTGAGCGAGCTATACAAATACAAAAAGTATTGCGGCATCTTGAATCGAAATCCTTCTATCACGATACACCGGTAATAGTAGCCGGCGACTATAACGATGTATGGGGCACAATCGGAAAAAAGTATATGCAACCCGCCGGTTTCCAGGCTGTGAATAAGAACAGTCCGACCTTCCCGGCTATCATGCCGGTACGACAACTTGATCACATTTTTTATAAAGGTGAAGTAAGCTCTTCAAAAAGTTTTGTGGGGCACAGTGATCTGGCAAGACAGGCATCCGATCATCTGCCAGTGATAGCAGATTTCAAATTAGAAACATCGTAGCTCAATTACATGTTGGAACAGATTTGTACGAATGAAACATTGCTACTCTGGTTATTGAGTGCTTCGGTCATCTCCTTTGTCGCAAGCCTGATCATTGTTCCTTTCGTTCTGGCCCGAATACCAGCGGACTATTTTTCTGAAACAGCCCGTCATCGCCGCTCTGTCAACACGCCTCATTTCCTTCTGACAATTCTGATATTAATATTGAAAAACTGTGTTGGGCTCATTTTTCTTTTCAGCGGAATTCTGATGCTGGCACTTCCGGGACAGGGCATATTGACTATTCTGGTTGCTCTGATATTTCTCGATTTTCCGGGTAAGTACCGTCTTGAAAGAAAAATCATCGGCAACCATACTGTTTTATCCGGGGTTAACTGGGTCCGCAGGAAAGCGGGTAAACCTGAACTCATTCTTGAAGAAAAAAAAGCCCCGCCACAAAGGCGGGGCAAAGTTAACTTAACGGGAAAACGCTAAGAATCGGAGTGACACCTGTCGATGCCATGAAATACGATTTTTGATGTGAAGCCTAAGGGCCTCTGAATCGATAGAATTCTGTTTCGCTACTTATTCGCTTATTTCCTGTAATAGGCAAATTAGATACCAACTTTATAAGTAACTGATTATTAAAGTTTTCGTATATAACCAGTTTTGACATTGTAAAATTACTCGACAAATTTGCCTGTAAGCTGCTTTTGATCTCAATCAATCAGCGAATCTGGCACAGTGTTAGTATTAAGTTTAACCAGTCCCGGTGAGGCCGAAGACATGAAAATAATTTATTCCATATTGATATTGATACTGCTGACTGGTCCGGTCATGTCAGCGTCGAAAAGCGAGCAGGATACGATTCGTGATACTACGGCTGCGGTGCTTGAACAGCTCGAAAATTCGCGTGGCAGGCTTGAATCCGAACCAGCTTATATACAGGAATTTGTGCGTGAGCTTATCGTTCCTCAGTTTGATTTCGCCCTGATGTCACAACTAGTGATGGGCAAACACTGGAAGAAGTTTGAGCTGAATGAGCGCCGCTGTTTTATAGCCGGGTTTCGCAACATGCTGGTAGAACGCTACGCCTATATCCTGCTCAGTTATGACAATCAGCAGATCAGCTACGCTGACACAAAAAGCATCGGCACAGAAGGACTGCGACTGGTCAGCCAGACCATCAGCCGTGAGGGTGCAAAGCCGCTCACTATTGCGTACGCCATGGAAAAAATGGATGAGGAATGGAAAGTGGCCGATTTGATAATTGATGACGTGAGTCTGGTTCGCAGCCATCGCGGTATGTTCCAAAGTCGTCTGCACAGCCAGGGGCAGGATTATTTTATAAAGACATTCCCTGAGTGCGCTAGGTAGACTTTAACTGCCAACTTGTACACAATCCTGACTTTATCAGGATCAAATCTTCATGCGCGTAGCTGAACTCTATCAACAAGTCGTCTTCGAACGACCACGCCTTGTTCTGCTATTCGTCGCTTTACTCACTCTGGCATCAATTCTTTTTGCTTTTCGCTTTGAACTCGATGCTTCGGGCGAATCACTGGTACTTGAGAACGATGCCGATCTTAGCTATTACCGCACAGTAAGAGAAAACTACGGGACCGACGAATTTCTGGTCATTACCTATAGCCCCCACTCCAGTCTTTTGTCCAGCGATTCGCTTGAGGGTATCCGCCAAATGCGTGAGGAAGTGCTGGCACTGGAAAATATTCAAACCGTTTATTCCATCCTTGATGTTCCGATTATTTACGAAGCCGGGGTTAACCTTTCTGAATTAGCGAAGGTGCTTAAGACTCTGGACTCAGACGAAATCGATGCTGAACTGGCCGGGCGCGAGTTTGCCAGCAACCCTTTTTATCGCGAGCTACTGGTCAGTAAGGATGGAAAAACCACCGCCTTACAGGCCGTGTTTAAATTTAATGACGAACTCGCGGAGATGTTGTCGCGACGAAAACAGCTCACCGAACTGGCTGCAACACGGGCACTTGGCAGTGCCGAAGCAATGGAACTGGATCAGCTACGCTACAGGATCAAACAGGACACCAGCCTCGCTCTTGAACAGCGAGGGGAAGATATTAAAGCCGTACGCGAGATCATTGATCGTCAGCGTGAACGTGCCACGCTGCATCTTGGTGGTATTCCGATGATTACCACCGATATGATCGAATTCATACGCCACGACCTTGAGGTATTCGGTCTCGGTGTTCTTAGCTTTCTTATTGTCATACTCAGTCTGTTTTTCAGGCAACTACGCTGGGTCCTCTTGCCGCTTGTCTGCTGCTCCGTCACAGCGGCCTTCATGTTCGGTTTCCTTGGTCTGGCTGGCTGGCGTATCACTGTCATCTCGTCTAATTTCATGTCTATACTGTTGATCATTACGCTCTCCCTCTGCGTTCATCTGATCGTACGTTTTCGCGATCTACAAATAGAAAGTCCCGACAACTCGCATCTGCAAACCGTGCGCGACACAGTCAGCTCAATGTTCCGCCCCTGTTTTTTTACCATCGCCACCACAATCGTTGCTTTTGCCTCACTTATTGTCAGCAAAATTCGCCCGGTGATTGATTTCGGCTGGGTGATGATAGTCGGGCTTATTGCGGCTTTCGTTCTCAGTTTCATTCTTTTCCCGACAATCCTGGGATTACTGCCGCCAGCAAAAAAACCGCCGGCACGTGACTTCACCCGCAGAGTGACTCTGGCAATCGCCAGCCTGGTTTGCCGCACACCGCGAAGCATCATTGCCATTTGTTTATTGATGGCCCTGCTGATCGGACTGGGCATGCAGCAACTCAAGGTTGAAAACCGCTTCATCGATAACTTTCGATCCAGCACGGAAATATATCAGGGCATGACAGTGATTGATCAGAAGCTCGGCGGCACTACACCGCTGGAAATTATTCTGGATGCCGATGCAGAGTTCTTTGCCGAGCCGGAATCCGGGCAGGATGAAGATTTTGATGAACTTTTTATGGAAGACGACGAAGAGCTCGCAGCCAGAAATTACTGGCTTAACCCGACACAAATGCAGCGAATAAAACGTATTCAGGATTATCTCGATGAAAACCCGGTAGTCGGCAAGGTACTGTCACTGGCGACTCTGGTTCGCATCGCTGAACATTTGAATGAAGATGAACTAGATGCTTTTGAACTGGCCATCATTCGTAAACGCATTCCCGATGAATTCGCCGATCAATTGCTTGCACCTTATTTATCGGAAGACGCTAATCAGGTCCGCTTTAATGTGAGGGTGATCGAGTCGGATCACTCACTAAATCGAAAACAGCTGCTGGAAGATCTAAGGGTTTTTCTAGTCGATGAAATTAAACTCGAACCGGCTCAGGTGCACATCACCGGCATGCTCGTACTCTACAACAACATGCTACAGAGTCTGTTCAAATCACAGATACTGACACTGGCGGCCGTCTTGCTGGCGATATTCCTCACCTTTGTTGTGCTGTTTCGTAATGTCACTCTGGCTTTACTCGGCATTGTTCCGAATATATTCTCGGCAGTGATGATTCTGGGTATCACGGGCTGGTTGCGTATCCCACTGGACATGATGACCATTACCATTGCCTCGATTACCATCGGTATCGCCGTTGATGACACCATTCATTACATCCATCGTTTGCAGGACGAGTACCAAACGAATCAGGATTATCCCATTCTGATAAAGCGTTGTCATAGCAGCATCGGCAAAGCCATGTATTACACCTCTCTTGCCATCATATTCGGCTTTGCCATTCTGTCTTTTTCCAACTTTATTCCGACCATACATTTCGGCCTGTTAACCGGACTTGCCATGCTCATCGCCCTCATTGGCGATTTGCTGCTGTTACCGGCAATGGCATTACTCATTCGTCCGAGTCTGAAAACTTGATTTAGTCACACGACGCCCCAATGTATGTGGCCAAGTACTGTATACTCGAGCCAATGCGAAGGAGACTTGAAACAATGAAGCGATTCAGACAGCACTTGTTAATACTTTTACTACCCCTGTTGGTCTTATCCGGCTGTGGTGTCAATAACATCCCCACTTATGATGAACAGGTAAAAGCAGCCTGGGCGCAGGTGGAAAACCAGTATCAGCGCCGCGGTGATCTAATTCCCAATCTGATAGAAACTGTAAAAGGTTATGCCGCACAGGAAAAAGATACGCTTCTGGCTGTGACTAACGCACGCTCAAAAGTCGGTGGCCTGCAAGCGGCCGGCGATTTAATCAACAACCCGGAGGCCATGAAAAAGTTTCAGCAGGCTCAGGCCCAGCTCGGCAGTGCGCTGCAAAGACTGATGGTGGTAGTTGAACGTTATCCGGATCTGAAATCGAATCAGAATTTCCTCGCCCTGCAATCGCAGCTGGAAGGCACGGAAAATCGCATTGCCGTAGCAAGACGCGACTATATTGGCGCCATGCAATTGTACAACACGGAAATCCGTACCTTTCCCGGTCGACTCTGGCATAGCTGGCTATATAGCGACATGAAGATTCGTGAAGACTACTACGCAGCAACCGTAGAGAATGCCGACAAAGCTCCCGAAGTGAAATTCTGATTATTCACTCGTGATTCACCGACAACAATTTGGCACTCACAGCACAGTCACCCGGCTTTCCTGCGTCTGTCTCGCTCTTGCTTGTCTTGGACTTGTCGCAGCTGATTTTCCTCGTCTTAGTGGTCGGGTTGTCGATAAAGCAGGCCTGCTGGATGCCTTGGCTGAGCAACGTATCAGTGACTTACTGGCCGGACATGAGAACGCCACGACGAATCAGGTTGTAGTTGTAACTTTAAAAGATCTGGGTGGTGAGGTTATTGAAGATTACGGCTATCAACTGGGCCGGCATTGGGGTATCGGCCAGAAAGACGAAGACAATGGTGTCCTTCTCATCGTCGCGCAGAAAGAACGCAAAGTACGTATTGAAGTGGGCTATGGGCTGGAAGGCACACTGACCGATGCCATCAGCGCCAATATCATTCATACAATCATTGTTCCCAGTTTCAAAAAAGGTAAATTCGCTCAGGGTATTGAAGCCGGTGCCGGCGCCATCGTGCAGGCTCTGGGCGGTCAATACAAAATGAAGAAAAAGAAAAACAAACTACCCGTCTCTTACACTCTCTTTAATACTTTGTTCATCATCTTCGTCATATTTATTTCTTTGTTGAGAAATATGGGCGATGGTTCTCGTCGCAGAAGCGGCTACTACAGCAGTAGCGGTGGTTTCGGCGGTGGCGGTTTCGGCGGTGGCGGCGGCGGATTTTCCGGAGGCGGTGGCGGCTTCGGTGGCGGCGGCGCGTCGGGAGGATGGTAATGGCCTTATTAAACGACGAACAACTCAAACAAGTTTCCGATGCTATTGAAGCGGCGGAAAAGGAAACCGACGCCGAACTGGTCACCGTTCTGGCAAGCAAGGCTGACAATTACTTTTACATACCTACCTTGTGGGCAGCTTTGCTGGCTCTCCTGATTCCGGCGCTGCTGCGCTTCACCCACTTCTGGTTGAGCGCGGACGATCTGTTCATGTTGCAGTGGCTGGTGTTTATCGTTCTGGCACTGGTGTTTCGTATACCCGCAGTCATGATGCATCTGGTTCCAAAATCCATTCGCTACTGGCGTGCTTCCAACCTCGCCCGCCGGCAATTTCTGGAAAACAATCTGCATCACACCAAAGGGGAAACCGGCGTATTGATTTTTGTCTCCGAGGCCGAACATTACGTCGAGATTATTGCCGACCGCGGTATAAGCGCGCACGTCAGCAATGAGCAGTGGCAGGAAATCGTTAACAACTTTATTGCCAGCATCAAGCAGGGACAGACTCAGCAGGGTTTTATCGATTGCATCTCCGCCTGCGGCACGCTTCTCCATCAGTACGCACCGAATACCGGCGAGCTTAATGAACTACCTAATCATTTAGTGGTGCTGGATTAGACTATCAGGCTAGTGACTTTGCATCCGAAACCCCTGGTTAGCTGTCATCTGCCCGCTTGCCCGGTAGAAGTCGACCAGAGTCTCGCAAATATCTTCAAAAGCTTCCGCTTTCAACCTTAGTGATATTGGCCCGATGTGCAAATGATAGGACTCACATCCTTCACATAAAGTAATACAACAGCTTTTCGACTGCGCAATGATTTGAGTTTCGCAACTACTGTGTTTTTTCATTCAGTTTTTCCTCTTTTTGGTTAATATTTGATGTCACCAACAGCGAGACAGCTATGACCAGCAAAATCACGTTAATAACCATGGCTACCGGACTCATACTCGTTCTCAGAAATAGATAAAAATGTCCTCCTGCAAGCAACAATAACAAGGTGGCTAGAAATGATTTCAACAGAGCATCGCTGCGGTTTACATCCTGTAAGCGAAGGCACAAAGCGATTGATATTGACAGACTCAGCCAGAAACTAATTATGGCTGATAATCCGAAAAGCACCTAACTAATAGCGCTCGCCGTCAAAGCGACAGGAAGCCCCCATACAATTCCGCTCCAGATAACATTGATCTGATCGCGCACCTTACGTTTGCTCAACCAGATATTGATGCCGCTGACTGAAACAAGTGTCAAAGCGAAACCGAGTAGTAGATAGATTACTTTTACCGGTAGTCCGGCGAAATTACCGAAGTGCAGGCGATAGATGGAATACACCAATTGCTTGCCGATCTCCCCGTCAGAAAAACCATCCTTACCGAGATAATTGCCAGCCGTATCAAAACTGTAATTCTCCGAATATATAAGACGACCCGGTTGACTGGCATAGAGCTCCATAAACTGATTACTCTCGCCAACATTGTGAAAAGTGATAAAGAGCGGCGTAGCGTTGGGGGCAATAACCTTTATGTCTGTCAGCACACGATGAATTGAAAAATCACCTGCCTGTTCATGAACTTCAGGCTCGCCGCCAAACACGCTCTCCAGAACCTGTTGCCGATCGCCATCATAGACAGCGCTGGCTACCAGCCATACCAGCATACCGACCAGACCAAAGTAGGCGCCCGTCATACCAATCATTAAATGAAACGGCGCACCCCAGACACTTAACCGATTGTGCAAGTCCGTTTGCTCAAGCTGCCTGGACCCCTTGTTGCGAAAATGAAATGCGTCTTTAAAGATTCGGGGATGAGAAAGAAAGCCGGTGAATATCAAAGTACAGAGTAAGACACCCAGTAGGCTCACCACGATCATGCCAAAACTATTGGGGAGTAATAGATACAAATGCAAATCAATCAACATATGAGTCCAGTCGTGAGAAACATTTTCCAACAAACTGCCATCCGGACTGACAAACCAGCCTTCATTTTCATTAGCAATAACCGTTCGCGGATGCTTCACGGTAGGGAGCCGTAGGTACATGTGCTCGGTAACATTTACATTGTCGGCTAATAACTCGTTGAAGCGTTTTTCCAGCTCCACGCTATCTGCTGTTGCCGATTCTGGAATATTTGCCTGTTCCCAGCGTTCGAATTCCTGATAGAACACCGCCAGAGTACCGCTCAAACACACCACATACATTAAGGCGCCACACAATAAACCGACCCACTTGTGCCCGCCGAGCGCGCTTTTTACCAAAGCCGGAGGAAGTATGTTCATCGGATAAAAATAGACGCAGCAGATATTCCGGCGGCGCAGAGCAGCAGAGCCGCCACCGCTACAGGTCTCGTACTCATAACTACCCAGCTACCCAAAGCTCCCCAAATCAATGGCAGCAGGATAACCGCCGTTGCCATCTGATTAGTAAGGCTGACTGGTAGTAGAACCGCAATCGCCAGACTGGACAGTAAGCTGCTCAGTCCACAGACAGGAACGATCAATAAGAAAAGATACATATCAACCCGGCCGAGCTTTAGATCAAAACCTTTCGTTTCAGGAAGGACCCCTTGTTCAGCGCGCGCAAAACCACTCATGTTTGTGCTAATAACAAACCAGCTCGCCAGTGCCGGCACGGCAAAGAATAATATGGTTCCATACTCAAAGCCCAGTGCCCTGCCCCAGGGGTAAATGCTGCCAGTTAAAAGTATCCAGCCTGCAGTTCGATATATCGCTGAATCGGGCTGCCTTTTCCATGAATAAAAAAGACAGCCAAGACCCGATAAGGAAATCAGCAATGAAACAGGAAGAAACAAAGTTATTTTTTGCATGTCGGCCAGTCTTCAAGCTAGAAACGCTTACTCACGCGTGCGACCACACTACGACGCTCGCCGGGAAAACAGTCTCCGCGTGCAAGACAGGTAGAGAAGTATTTTTTTATCCGCCAGGTTTCGAAAGTTCAGGCTGAAAATCCAGTCATCGTAATCATAACCAAGCATGGCATCGCCGACGGTGTAAGACGGCGTGTCGATATTAACAATGTTACCAAAGAAGTCGAAACCATTGCTTTCATTTTTGCCAACGTGCCGCACGCCAAGACCGGCGCTGAACCCCGCCAACTGACCTTCCTCAGGATGATAAGACAGCCAGGCAGAAGCCTGGGTGTCCGGTATGCTCGCCAGCTTGAAACCGTCCGGATCTTCGGTGTCCAGCACGCTTAAATTACTTTCCAGCGATACATCACCAAAATTCAGCAAGCCCTCAAACTCGACTCCCTGCACTTTAGACACACCTTCCTGCTGAGTGGTCGCCCCGGGTAAGCTGTTTGGATTGGATAGATTGGACTGCTCGATATCGAAAAAAGCCAGCGTGGCATAGTGACGTGTATTTACCGGCTGGAACTTCAGACCGACTTCGTACTGTCGTCCCTTCTCAGGATTAAACTGAGTGTTAGTCAGACCATCGGTACCGATGACTGGTTGAAAAGATTCCGAGTAGTTGAAGTATGGTGCCAGACCATTGTCAAAACGATACAGAGCACCGACACTGAAACTCGCTTCACTGTCTTCCTGAACATTCGTACCGTTGTCATTATCAACCTCATCAAAGCGGACGCCGGCAGTTAAGATGAAATCGCCAATACTGATCTGATCGTGCAGATAAACACCGAGAATATCCTCTTTAGTTAAAGGGTTGTCCGCCAGTGCAGGCTGTAGTGGCGTTGGCCCGTAAACCGGATTAAACACATTAATGGATCCGGTCGCATAGAGAAAGGAATCGTTATTGACTCCCGAGATGTCCTGATAACTCACACCGGCCAGAAAATTATGCTGAAAAATACCTGTCGTGAATTCCGCCCTGCTACGAAAATCGATCTGAAACTGCTCTGACTGACCATCTCGTCTGAACCAGCTGCGCGGTCCGTCACCATTTTCATCGACTCTGGGAACACCGTTGCCGGCAAAAGACACCCAGCTTTGCTGATAGTCTGATTCACCATCGCGGTAGCGCGAATTCAACTCAAAAGAAAAGACATCGTTAAGTTCATGCTCAGCGACCAAAGTAATCGCGTAGGATTCAGTATCAAAGCGATTGAAGCCCGGTTGCCCGGTATAGGCAGTATTACTCGTTCTCTGCCCGCTCGCACTCGGGTTTATGGTTCCGCTTAAAGGCAAAAACTGATGCGCCGTGTCGCTTTCCCGTTTGGTAAAATCGCCCAGCACTGTAATCGAGGTACGCTCTGAAGGTCGAAAGGTCAGCGAAGGCGCAATCACCAGCGAGTCATCATTGACCTGATCAATCTGTGTATCACTATCACGAAACAGGAACAGTAATCTACCCGACAGACGATCATCCATTCCGGGAATCGCACCGGTGATATCGGCAGTAAACTGTTTACGATCAAATGTGCCGTATTCGACGCCCACTTCAGCGCTAAACTCATCGCGCGGCCTTTTCGTCACCACATTCAATAAACCACCCGGCGAGCCCAGACCGAAAAGCACTGAGGCAGGCCCTTTTAACACTTCAACCTGCTCAAGCGTAAACACTTCTGGACGGGTGTTATTGTAAAACCCGCTGAGCGACTGCATACCATCTCTGAATTCCGGCAGGTCAAAACCGCGCACCTTGGGAAAATCACCGCGCGTGGTAAAACCAAAGGTATCCGCAATAATGCCTGCCGAATAAGCAAGTGTGTCGTCAAGCTCAAGTGCGCCTTTATTCATAAACTGCTCATAGGTTTCAATAGAAACAGAACGTGCTGTTTCCATAATGGGCACATCAGATTTCAGTGCGCCGAATTTACCAAGTTGACCCTGCACTACCACTTCCTCCATAGGCTGTGCGGACGTCTCAGCAAAAACGCTGCCTAACGGCAGGGACTGAGTGATAACAAAAATTGAACATAAAACAGCAAGTCTCATAGCGATTACTCCTGATTGTTTATCGCTTGTCTGGCTTGCTGCCTACTACCGCTTGACGGTCTGGGTGGCTGGCGTGACAACTAAAATTTAAAAAAAAGTCTGTCTATTTCGTCAGTATCAGTTTGTTATTGGCAGTGAGGCGCAACTTGTAACGCTCCTCGTTATGCAGAATGCTTATCTCCTTAGCGCCGGAGAGAAGTTCTTCACTGCGCCAGTCTCGCCTGGCATCGCCTTCAAGAGGCCCCCGCTTCTGATTTTCATCTTGATCTTTCATAGACGGCCAAATAGTAATGAGAATGATTCTCATTTGCAACTAGAAATTATTATGTGACGCAGTTCTAAAACCCGGCAAATTTAGTTCTTCATAATAAAGCCGCAACTCAACCCGCTCAGCTAATCCTGTATTATGGGCAGCTTATCAAGTGCTTCAGCTATCCGGAGAAACGATGCTCCACTATTACACCACCCAGATAAGAACCGGCCGCCATGCCTTTCTCTGCATCCGCACGGCTGGCGACTACGAACAACTCACCGGTAATGCCCTACTGAAGAAACTCAACGGCGAATGTCTGACTCATGGATTTGAAGCGATACTGATAGATCTCGAAAAAGTTAAGGGTCTGGACTCGATAAATGATATTTGGAAAGCCCTCAATTCTCCGGAGAAAGTCAACTTCCTGCCAATTCGTATTGGCTTTGTGAACGGTAGTGAGCTTTGGGACGAGAACTGGGAACGACTGGAAATCGCTCTGCTCGGTCGCGGACTCAACTGGCGCAACTTTACCGACTTTGAAAGTGCCGAACACTGGCTCATGCTGGACAGACAGGAAGCTCTCGCCAGCTAACTTTTAGCACAGAACAAAACTTGTCCCAATTCCCCCCTATCCCCGCAACAGTCAATATAGGATAATCGCCGCAAGCCCACCGCCCTAAAAAAGGACAAGAGTTGTAATGATGGATGCGGCAGTAGACGTACTCAGAACCACCTTCGGTTACGAGCAGTTTCGACACTCCCAGAAAGACGTTATCGCAGCCATGCTGCGAGGTGAAGATGCGCTGGTATTGATGCCTACCGGTGGCGGTAAATCACTGTGTTATCAGATCCCGGCCATTGTTCGCGATGGTGTCGGCGTAGTTATCTCCCCTTTAATTGCGCTAATGCACGATCAGGTTGATGCGCTATCGCAGGCAGGCGTGAAAGCCGCCTTTTTGAATTCCAGTCTCGAATACGAAACCGAAGTGCAGATAGAACGCCAGCTTGTGAATAACGAACTGGATCTCCTTTATATTGCACCGGAGCGATTGACCAATCCACGCATGTTGTCCCTGCTCGACCAGGCCAAGATTGCACTGTTCGCCATTGACGAAGCGCACTGTGTGTCGCAATGGGGTCACGACTTTCGCAGTGATTATCTGCAACTGACCTTAATAGAAGAACGTTTTCCCAATGTGCCACGCATCGCCCTCACCGCCACCGCTGATGCGCGCACACGCAAGGAAATCATCGACAATCTTCATCTTGCTGAAGCCCGGCATTTCATAAACAGTTTTGATCGGCCTAACATTCAGTATCGCATTACGCAGAAGACCACCGCCAAACAACAGCTCATCGATTTCATCAATGCCGAGCACAAAGGAGATGCCGGCATAGTTTATTGCCTGTCGCGAAACAGCGTCGATAAAACCGCTTCCTGGTTAATGAACCGTGGTGTGAATGCCCTGCCCTATCATGCCGGTTTAAGTAAGGAAGAACGCGCACGTAATCAACAACGCTTTTTGCGCGAGGAAGGCATTGTGGTTGTGGCGACCATTGCCTTTGGTCTGGGCATCGACAAACCTAACGTGCGTTTTGTCGCTCACACTGATTTGCCGAAAAGCCTCGAAGCCTATTATCAGGAAAGCGGTCGCGCCGGCCGTGATGGTCTGCCAGCGACAGCCTGGATGGTTTATGGTTTGCAGGATGTCGTCAAACTCCGGCAGATGATGGGTGATTCGGATGCGAATGAGATTTTCAAACGCGTCGAACGGCAGAAACTCGATGCCATGCTGGGTCTTTGTGAAATTGTCACGTGCCGCAGACAAGCTCTGCTCGCCTACTTCGGTGACGAGATGCCCGAGCCCTGCGGCAACTGCGATACCTGTCTTTTACCAGTGGAAACCTGGGAAGCCACCGAAGCTGCGCAAAAGGCTCTGTCCTGCGCCTACCGCACCGGGCAACGCTTTGGCGCCGGACATCTGGTCGATGTATTGCTCGGTAAAGACAATGCCAAAGTCAGACAATTCTCGCATCAGGACATTTCCACCTATGGTGTCGGTAAAGATCTTTCCGCCAACCAATGGAAGTCCGTCTATCGACAACTGATCGCACGCGAACTGCTCACGGTTGATGCAGAAGGCTACGGCTCATTGAAACTCACCGAGTCCTCGCGCGCGGTATTGACCGGCAAAGAAATCGTCCATCTGCGTAAAGATCCGGATCAAAAGATCGTGCGCAAGAGCAAGGCCAACAGCGGCCTGATGGGCGAAGAGCTGGAATTGTGGGAAGCCTTGCGGGCCTGTCGCAAAGAACTGGCGGACGAACAGGGCGTGCCACCCTATGTCATCTTTCATGATGCCACCTTACTGGAGATGGTTGCTCAGCGACCAGACAGCGAACAACAACTGGCAACAATCAGCGGTGTGGGTGCGAAAAAACTAAAATCCTATGGCCGGCCCTTCCTTGCTGTGATCGAAGACTTTGCTGTGAATGCAGAAGCACCGGTAAATAATCAGGTTAGCGGCAAGAACGAAGTTCGCGATAGTGTTCAGGAAACACTCGCGCTGATTAGAAAGGGTTTCAAATTGGAAGAAGTGGCCGATCAACGTTCGCTCGCCACCAGTACGGTTACCCAGCATATCGAAGAACTCATGCACATCGGTGAAGTGACACTGACAGAGGTCATTGATCTCAGTGATCAGGAGATCAACCGGGTGACTGAGATGCTACTTGAGCAGGAACCCAGCGAAAGCGACTCCTATCCTTTAAAACCGGTTTACAAAATGCTTAATGAAGAAGTGTCCTACGACGTGATTCGTTGCATACGTGCGAACCTGATCAATGAATTTGAAGCCGAGTACGAATGAAAATTCAGATCCTCAGTGACCTGCATATTGAGTTCGGTGATTTCAAAGTACCCGGGACTGATGCCGATGTAGTGGTGTTTGCCGGTGATATTAATGTCGGCACCGACGGACTCGAATGGATACAAGCGCAGAATATCAACAAGCCCTTGATCTATGTGCTGGGCAATCACGAATACTATCGTCATGACTTTACGCTTATTGAAGAAATAAGAAGGCTCGCCGGACCCGACACTCATATTCTGGATTGTGATGCGATTGAACTCGCCGGTGTCCGCTTCCTCGGCTGTACCCTGTGGACCGACTTTTCCCTCTTCGGAGAAGAAGAAAAACCAGTCTCGATGCAAATCACCGAAACCGGCATGGCGGACTTCAAATTGATCTCTTTGAATGACAAACGCTTCACACCGGAAGATTCGATTCAGCTGCATCAACAACAACGGGATTGGTTACAGTCACAACTTGCCTCGACGTTCGACGGCAAAACCGTCGTTGTCACCCATCACTTTCCCTCACCCAAATCGATACATCCAAAATACGCAAAGGACATGCTGACACCCGCTTTCGGTAGCGATCTGGAAGCGATGATGGATAGAGACAAAGTTCGCTTATGGATACACGGGCACACGCATGAAGCCTTTGATTACGAAGTGAAGGGTACGCGCGTTGTCTGCAACCCGCGCGGCTATCAGGGTTATGAAAAAGGCGAGTTTTTTCGTTCCGATCTGCTAATCGAGATTTAAAATCCTATTCGATAATATCGTAAACCACCGCGCGCGGGCATAAAGGCGCCAGTACCTCTGTCGTGATTTTCTTGTGAGTCTCATCGACCATAAAAGCCTCAAGATCTTCGGCCTTATTGAATTCCATCACCACGCCCACATGAAAACTGTCGTCAACAATGTCACGTTCACTCGGAAGGGGAGCGCCGATCACCATGTTGGCAATCTGCGGAATACTAGAGAAAGCGGCGAAACCGGCTTTCACTGCCTCGACATCGGCCGGACTATGATCCTCAGCCAGCCAGCAAAACACCACATGCTGAATGGGTTTTGGAGCTGCAAAAGCAATGGGAGTAAGCAGACTTAAATAAAGACAGATAATTAGTTGTTTCATCTATATCAGCCCTGCAGTTTTTTAAATTTATCTTCATCAATATAACCGGTACCAAGGAGATTCTTCTCAGCACTCTCAATCACATTATCATCCAGCATGGTACCGTTGGTATCGTTCCAGGCATTGAAGTAAGCAAACATGGCAATCATGGAAATAATCTCGGCGCATTCGACCTGATCATAATGCTTTTTCAGGTTTTCGCGCATTTCATCGCTCACATCGCTGGGCGAAGCACTTGCTGCCAGTGCGATATCCAATGCTGCACGTTCGCCATCGGAAAACAGATCACTGGAATGGTACTCCCAGATCTTGGAGAACTTTTCCGAATCGCCCATGCCGTCATGAGCCGCCGAATAGGTTGCCGTCTGGCAATAAGTACAACCCTTGGCAAAGCTGGTCATGTAGGCAATCAGCATTTTTAAATCCGGGCCGATTTTTGAATCCTTGTTCATAATCGCGCCCATCAGGTTCAGCGCACCCAGACCAATCTCCGGCACCATCAACTGCGAAACAATGCCATTGGGAATATAGGCATAGTCAACCTGCTGCGTAAAATACTGCTCGGCCATTTTGTAGCCTTCGGTTTCCGTACTGGTGTTGTTTCTGTCAATAATCGGCATCGCGCTGTTCCTGTTTTAAGTTTATGAGTGCTATCGAAATCTTAGTTTACTGTATTGCGAGCTGCTATTCACCGAAGCGGTATTTCACACTCAGCCCCCATTCCGCCGGCCGGCCCAGATTCACGGTCGAGGTAGCCTGCGCAAGCCCGTTAGCGAAGCCGGAGACAATGTAACGTTCATCGGTGATGTTCTTACCGAAAGCCGAGACTTCCCATTTGTCATCCGCACTGATGTAGGTGACACCGGCATTAAGCAGGGTGATGGCATCCTGAGCAAGACTGGGAAAATTCAGGGCGTCCTTATTCACAGCAGAGCGATAAGACCAGTCCAGTCGTGTGATCAGTTCACCGCCGTGCGCAAAGCGATAGGAATACTGCGCGCCTGCACTCGCCGACCAGTCCGGCGCGTTGACCAGATTTGAATTCAGAGTAATGCCGCGAATGTCGGTAACGAAGTTTTGATTTGGATCCAGCTCGGTATAGCGTGCATCCAGATAGCCGACCCCGCCCTGTAACAACCAGCCCTCTGCCGGTGTCGCCATCACTTCTATTTCAAAGCCATCAATTTCGGCAGCAGCGGCGTTTCGTGTGACCGGAGCGATGCCATCGTTGATCTGGATCTGCAGATCATCATACTGGGTATGAAAACCTGCCGCTGAAAGTCGCACACGATTATCAAAACCGGTCCATTTGAAACCAACTTCAAGCACCTGCACGTTTTCAGGAGCAAAGGACGGCACCTCGGTCTTGGGTGGAAAGACCCGCTGTACAAAACCACCAGACTTGAACCCTTCCGAATAGGAAAAGTAGGTCATGAAATCCTCATGCCAGCGATACGCAATACTCGCGTGCGGTGAGAGATCGTCGAATGAATTTTTTGTCGTCCCGCGTGGCAGCACTTCCTGCCCTGCTGTTAAACCTGTTACCAGTCCTACCGGATTACCCGCAGCATCGGATATCGGAATACAACAAACACGCGCATCCGCTAATGGCAAACCCTGCGGATTAATAATAGTGCCAGTGCTGGTATCAATAATCGGGTTTTGATTTACTGTCGCCAGAAAGCCGGTATTCAGAAACTTCGGATTGATCACCGTTTGTATCGGCGCGCAATTTACCACTGTGCCATCGAACAGCGTTTCCGGTCCTTTGAGTAAAGTGTGGCAGGTATCGTCGACGATGTATTTCTTCTCTTCATCGGTATAACGCAGGCCCGCGGTAAGTGACAACTTTTCCGTAGCATCAAAACTCAACTGAGCAAAAGCGGCCGTGCTACGGTTGTCTATCTCGGCACCGGAAAGAATATGCACCGGCGTGAATTCCACATCATCAAGATTCAGCCCCTCTTCTTCAAAGTGATAAAAACCCAGCACCCAGTTGAGCCGATCATCCATGGCCAGACCGGAAAGCTGTATCTCCTGACTGAACTGACTGGTATCAAACTTATCCACCAGCGCGATCAGATCAATGGCTGAGGCATCATTGTCATAGCCGGTACGCGCTTCCATCTCACGATAGCTGCTGATGGACTTGATAGTAGACCACCCCAGATCGTATTCCAGTGATAGACCTACACCCCAGGTTTCCGAGTTAGAAGACAGATCCAGCGTACTGCCATTGATTGGATCGTCAGTACCAACAGGTTGTGTATCGCCTGCACCAAAGGCCGGCTGTCCAAAAACCGGATTCGGCACCACACCCGGCACCAGTCCGGCGACACCACCTGTCTGCCCGAAGGGAATGCTGGCAACCAGGTTGTATAAATCAACAAAACTCGGAGCTGGTAAAGGCCCCGGTGGTGGCACAAAGGTCGGGCTGGCCGGATTCGCCAATGAACCAATCAAAGCCAGACTCTCGCCTTCAAAACTTGAATTAAGAATATGCGCCACGCCGTTCTCGCGCTGGCGCGTGTAGTCGACAGAAAAGTTGGCTTCAAACTGATCGTTAGGCACAAAGCGCAGAGCCAGACGCGCGACTTCCTTATCTTCATCACCCAGATCACCGCCATCCGGCGTATTAGGCGCCGCAACAAAACCATCGCGATTAAGCGAGGCAAAAGAAGCCTTGGCATAAAGTGTATCGCTGAGCGGGACATTCACATTCACTTTGCCATCAATGCGATCATAAGCACCGCCTGTCAGCTCGACATCACCATGAAACTGATCGTCGGGTAATTTACTGCGTACGTTAATTGCACCACCAATCGTATTGCGTCCAAACAAGGTGCCCTGTGGTCCGCGCAGGACTTTAACCGTCTCGATGTCGACCAGTGATAAGACACTGCCGATGGATTGCGAGATATAGACCCCATCAAGATAGATACCCACACCGGGTTCGGTGGTTAAGGTGAAATCAACCTGACCAATACCGCGCATATAAACCGACGCAGCGTTGGCCCCGGAGAAAGTCGAGCTGTAATCAAACTCCACATTGGGGCTGGATGAAGCGACGCCGTCGAGGCTGGTAATACCCTGTCGCTCCAGCATCTCGCCTGTGAAGGCAGTAATAGAAATCGGCGTATCCTGCAACTCTCTTCGCGTTTACGTGCCGTAACAGTAATTTCTTCGATGGTGTTTTGCTGAGCCAGAACCTCGTCAGCCAGAAAAACGAAAATCAAAAAGGAAAAATACACACTCAGCTTGCTGCTTCTCATGACCCTGTCCCCCGGACGGTTTAGCAAAGGATCAATCTACCGGAGTGTTAAGAGCAAACTATTCTGTAGGCGAACGTCGTGTTTATAAAATGGGAAGTAAAAAACGCTGACTAATGCAAACGATCTGATTCTGCTTCCTGATTGGCATACGACTGGCGCCGATACTCACTCGCCGATAATCCAAACTGTTGTTTGAACACATAAGAGAAATGCGCTGCGCTGTTAAAGCCCCAGCTGAAGGCAATATGCGTAATACTGCGTTCCTTATTGCGTTCGCTGATCAATTCACGCTTGCAGTTCTCCAGACGCAACTGGCGAATGTATTCCGACACGCTGCTTTCCTGATTACTAAACAGTTTGTGCACATAGCGACTGGAGATATTCAGTTCAGCGGCAATCATCGGCACCGACAAATCCGGATCGCGCAGATGACCGAGAATGAAGGTCTTGATTTGCTCCCTGTACATCGTCGTCGAATCACAGTGATTGACACTGTCTGGAAAACTTTCGTTCAGCGCACCACAGATAAGATTTATCACCGATTCGGCCAGCAATATTCGCGACTCCTGTTTAATGTTCTGCACCTGTCCTGACAGTGACAAAAGATATTTGGAGATAACTGGTCCCAAAGATAATGCCTGACTTAAATCACGCCCGGCCAGATGAATCGAACGACTGGTTAACCAGGGCAAACTACTTCTAGGAATTGAAATCACCAGCTGTCGAAACATGTCGTCCATGGAAAACTGAAAGGGTCGAGTGGTATCTATCAAAGCCCAGCTGCCCACATCCAGCCGCGTCTTATTCTCTGCCTGACAAATCAAACCACGGCCTTCCATTTGCGCCAGCACAAAAAAGTAATCCATTTCTGAATGGGCAATGCAACGCGGTGTGCGATGCACAACCTGTCGGGAGGAATGAATCTCAGAAATATCAACCGCACCCAGAGGCTCTATAGAGATATGCCCGAAAAAATCTTCGCTCGGCTGCTTCTCCACCTCCAGACTGACATAGGAATCACGCACCATTTCCTGCCAGTAGTTGAGTCGCTCCTGAGGTGGAACAATATCTGTGCTGCTTATACTTGCCATTCGTCTCTCCTAATCCGGGGATGACATCTCACTGAATACAACCACTTTGTCTGTGCATAATCTCTATCGCCTCGGAGACCATGTCTTCAATCACCATTGCCGCCGGCAATACGTCGTGAATACCGCTCAGGCCCTGCCCCACAGGCAGTGCCATCTGATCCAGATCGCCTGTCGTCCCGCGCACCGGCATCAGACTGGAAAACTTTTTCAACTCCAGCTCCTGTCCGGCCAGCGCCATGTGTCCGACCACCTGCTCCCGATCAGCATCACTGATCTCATCCTGTCTGTCGTGCCAGTCCTGCACCACTTTATTACTGAGCACCCGCATCGGGTTGAAGTCAGGCATCTCCTGACCAAACATCGAGCTTAGAATAGTATCAGTTGACCCGGCCTTGCACACCCGCGCTTTATAATCCTCATCCACATCCGATTCAACAGTAGCGAGCAAGCGCGTACCCACCGAAACCCCGTCCGCGCCCAGCGCCAGCGCTGCCGCCAGGCCACGGCCATCGACAATACCACCTGCTGCCAATACCAGAGCACCATCGGCCACATCCACAATCGCCGGCACCGCGACGAAGGTCGGTAAAACCCCATAGCAATGCCCACCCGCTTCCGAACCCTGCGCAATAATCAGGTCAACACCATCATCCAGAGCCAGTTTTGTCGCATCCGCCGTGCCGACCTGCTCCCAGACTTTAATCCCCGCCGCCTGCAGACGATCAATCCACTCTTTCGAAGGATGGCGCCAATGAAACGAGACCACATCCACGCGCTCTTCAATACACATATCAATATGCGCATCACTGGCAAACAGGGTAATCAGATTAATGTTTATCGGCTTAATAGTTTGCCCGCGTATCGCACGGATATTCTGCCGGATCAATTCGATCGGCAAGACTCCGGCGGCAAAAGAACCCAAAGCCCCGGCTTCGCAAACCGCCACCGGCAAAGCGGGAGAAAGCGTAACAAAAGCCATACCGGCAGCGGCAACAGGATGGCTAATGCCATAGACCTCAGAAAAACGTGTTTTTATTGTTGTCTTAGCTTCCAATTGATTCTCTCAACGCAAATTCAAGCAAGTAGTTGTAACGAAATCCTGGAAAAACTCTTTAGATTTTGCGAATCCGACGCCGATTCACTATAGAATTCGCGCACACGTCCACCCGTACCTAAAATGAGCTCTGCCTCGCAAAGCCCCATTTTCTTTGGTATTTGCCGAAACAGGAGTAACATCAAATGGACGAACAAAAGGACGCGTATCGCAGGTAAAAATGAACATTATTACCGCCAAAGATCTGGTTTTCGATTATCCCGGCAAACGTGCTCTGGATAATGTTTCTTTTACTATTCCCGAACATTCAATTACCGCACTCGTCGGACCAAACGGCGCGGGTAAAACGACTTTGATGCGCTGCCTCGCCGCACTGGAAACACCTTTGTATGGCAGCATCGAATTGAACAGTGTTGATGTATTGGCAGAACCAAGAGAGTGTCATCGTCAGGTCGGTTATCTTTCGGATTTCTTCGGGCTTTACGATGAGTTAAGCGTCGAAAAGTGCCTGCGCTTCGTAGCCGCCTGTCATCATATTCAGAATATTGACGAGGCAATTGATGAGGCGATAACACTCCTGCACTTGCAGGACTATGTACAAACTCCCGCCGGTGCCCTGTCGCGGGGTTATCGCCAGCGTTTAGGAATGGCGCAGGCCATTATCCACAAACCGAAAGTCTTGATTCTGGATGAACCCGCGTCCGGACTTGATCCCGAAGCCCGTGCAGAACTGGCTGATCTTATGCTGGCTTTACAAAAAACCGGCGTCACTACCCTGGTGTCATCACACATTCTCTCGGAACTCAGCGAGTATTCCTCGCATATGCTCATCATCGAGCAGGGCCGCATTGTAGACAACAGTCCCATTGCCGCCGAGGTTTCACAAAGTATTCGCCTGAGAATCGCTGTGGCCAGCGAAAGCACAGAATTACAAACCCTGCTTGAACAGGAAAGCGACTTCAGTATTGAAGTCGCTTCTGACAAGGAAGCGCTTGGGGAATTAAACGGCGATGCCACAGCCGCTGCCGAGTTACTGCAACGACTTATCAAAGCCGGGCTGACAGTCTGTGAATACGAAGTGGTCCGCCCGGATATGCAGGATGTTTATCTGCAACGGGTCAGACAGGAACGCGAAAACCAGGGGAGAAGTCACTAAGTCATGTTTAACCCTGAATTAGCAAAAAATTACTGGCTGGAGATCACGCCACATCGTTTAATTGCGACGCCCGTTGTTATCGCCTTGATAGCCATACTTATTCTCATAAACGCCGAGACAGATCTCGCCAAAACACTGGAGATTTATTTTTATAGCGCTGCGGTAATTCTGGCCTGTATCGGTGGTGCGTACTACGCATCCAATAGCCTCATGACAGAGTTCGTAGAAAAAACCTGGGACCAGCAACGTCTGAGTCCTTTGTCACCCTGGACATTAACCTGGGGTAAATTAGTCGGCGGTACATTGTTCCCATGGTATGGTGCGATTCTGTGTCTACTTGGCTATCTCTTATTACCACCGTTCTATGGAAACGAAACCAGTTTATTGGAGCGCCTGCTAAACAGTTTCATTCTGATAGAGATAGCTGTGTTCGTGCAGGCACTCAGTATTCTGCTTTCACTTAATCTGGCCAATAACCCGGATCGCCTCATCCGCTACCGGCGTAACCATACTTCCAGCGCTGTACTCGTCGCCATCATCGTTGCCCCACCCTTTCTGGGTTTACCGCATGAAGGTTTTCAATCCTGGTACGGTGTCGATATCGCCACCAGAGATTTCGTTATGCTTAGTTCTCTGTGCTTTGCCTTCTGGGCAGTGCTCGGTGCGTATCGTTTGATGCGCAATCAAATGCAGTTTCAAAACGGTCAGCTACCCTGGATTGCTTTCAATATATTCCTGATGATCTATTTTCCCGGGCTCGCTGAGCTCAATGACCAATCACAGTTATCACAGTTTCAATACACCATTGCTTTTGGTATTGGTCTGTCGCTGTTTTATATGCTGTTTCTGACTTCCACTATTGAGAACCAGCGCATACGCCGTTGTATCAACGCCATAAAAGACAAAAACCCGAAAGCACTCTGGCTCAACACCCCGCTATGGGCAACGACTTATATTTTGACCGCCTTGTGCGCCATCATATCGACGCTAAGCTTTTACGCTGAAGGTGTTGTGTTCTTCGAATGGCCTGAACATAGTCGACTGATATTTATTAGCCTCCTCCTGTTCGGCCTGCGCGATGTTTTGCTTTGGCTGGGCTTATCATTCGGCAGCAAAAGCCAGCGTCACGCGGTCATCACCATCATCTATCTGTGTCTGCTTTATGTCGTCGTCCCACTCATTATTGCCGGCCTTGATCTTAAATGGCTGCTTGGCTTTTTCTGGCCTGCCGATGCCAAAGAGGTATTCATTATTCCCGTGGCTCTGGAAATCCCATTCGTTGCTTACTGGACAAGAAAACGCTGGCTGCGAGCCGGAATGTAAACTAAATCAGACGAATTAACCCCAATCGCGTTTATCCGCGTTAACACAGACAAGCGGTAAAACTGTGATGTGCATCAGCTATCCCAACTTGGGCGAGTGATGCAAAGCCATTAGACTGTCAATATCCACCGAAGGGGTAGAAAAATGCATCGAATCCTTGCCATTGTACTCACCGCATTCCTGAGCAGCGCCAGCCTCGCCGCGACTGCGCCACCCGAGCTTGAAAAATGGAAAGACTGGGTGCTGGAGAAACACCCCGATATTGACTGTCCGCGGCTGGACAATCAGGCCAAGCAACGCCGCTGCGCCTGGCCGGGTGAGTTAAGCATCAACGTAAGCAAAGACGGCGCACGCTTCTCTCAAAATTGGCAGACTTATGGTGAAAGCTGGTTACGACTGCCCGGCAACCAGCAACAGTGGCCCGGCGAAGTCACCATTAACAATAACAACGCGGCCGTCCTTCAACAAAACAACCAGCCTTCAATAAGAGTCAAAGCAGGCCAACACAACATCAGCGGCAAACTCAGCTGGAACGAACGCCCGCAGTATTTACAAATCCCCAAAGAAACTGCATTGGTGAATATCAGTGTCGATGGTAAAGCTCTGCTCCGGCCCAACATCGATAACAATGGCCGGCTCTGGTTTAAACGCCCCGACGCCAATGCGCAACAAGCCAAACGCGGCGACAGTGTCAAGGTGGAAGTATTCCGCCGTTTGAATGATGGCGTACCACTGACCATGGAAAGCAATATCCGCATAGTCGTCTCCGGCAAGCCACGCGAGATTGTCATGGGCAAACTCTTACTAGAAGGCAGCGAAGAAACCGCGTTTAATTCCCAACTGCCCGCCCGCATCGAAGAAGACGGTAGCCTGCGTATTCAGGTCCGCGCCGGCAGCTGGCAGGTAAACCTGCAATCGCGCTTCACCGGCAATGTCGCTTCTTTAGCCATGTCGCAAGCAAGCAAAGACTGGCCCGAGCAGGAAATCTGGAGCTTCAGCTCAGCCCCGAATACCCGTGGCGTAAAAATAAACGGTGTGCGTGCACTCGATCCCAGTCAACTGGACATGCCCGGCCAATGGAAAAATCTGCCTACCTACCTCATTGAGAAAGACAGCCAATTCGAACTGGAAGAACAATACCGCGGCGATGTCGCGCCCAGTGCGAACCAGATTAAAGCCCTCAGGCAAGTCTGGCTGGATTTCGATGGCAGCGGCGCCACTATAAAAGACACACTAAACGGCGCGATGAATCAGGACTGGCGCTTATCTGCGAAACCGCAATTGCAACTTGGCCGTGTCGCAGTAGACGGTCAGCCACAATTAGTCACGCGCATGGAGCAGGACAACAGCGACGGTATTGAAATTCGCCAACAGAATCTAAACGTCGAAGCCATCAGCCGCCTTGAAAATAAAAGCGATCTCAGCGCCACCGGCTGGCAACACAATCTCGATAGCCTGAACATGATCGTAAACCTGCCACCCGGCTGGAAACTCTGGCATGCAACTGGTGCGGATAAGATTAACAATTCCTGGTTAAGCCAATGGGATCTGTGGGACTTGTTTCTGTGCCTGTTAATCATCGGCGCCACCTTCAAATTACTGGGCCTGCCCTGGGCGGCTCTGGCTACCATCACACTGGCCCTCAGCTATCATGAAAATAACGCACCCATTGTTACCTGGGTAGCGCTTATCGTCATCATTCCCCTGCTGCAGGTATTACCCGCCGGTGCCTTTCGCAGATCCATTACCAGATTGGGTTACCTGAGCGTTCTCTCGCTGGTCATCATTAGTTTATTGTTCGCCGTACAACAGGTGCGCCGTGGTCTCTATCCACAACTGGAACAACAACGCGCAATTAATTCAGCAATCAGCAGTTATGGCCGAAGTGACGATCAAATCTTTGACATGTATGCCCCACAAGATCCGGCAGCGGGGATGATGGAAGAAGTGGTGGTGACGGCATCAAAGCGCGAAAAATCTTATGAAGACGACAACTACAATATAGCCGCAGATGGTCAGGTGCTGTCACAAGTACGAGCTCCCGAATCGCGCTCAGCAAGAAAATTCAAAGAACAAAAACGCTATCAACCCAGCGCCAACACCCAAACCGGCCCCGGCCAACCCACCTGGAACTGGAATCGAGTCAACATCAACTGGTCCGGCCCGGTCACCGCCGATGCACCATTACAGTTATATCTCTCACCGCCTTGGGTCACCCGTATCTTAATGTTTCTACAGGTTGGTCTAATCGGACTACTGGTCTACGGTTTTAGTCGAATGCTATTAACTGCATCCAAAACAAAAGACCCATCAGAAGACGACACCCCACCAAATGGTACAGCCACAGTCGCCGGACTCGTTCTGGTCGCAGGCCTGATAAGCAACATGCCAACAGACACTTACGCCGCCGATGCCTTCCCACCGCAACAACTCTTACAGGAATGGGAACAACGTTTACTACAGGAACCCAAGTGCGCACCGAACTGTCTCGCTATCAATAAAGTCAGCGTTAACCTCGACGGCGACACCCTGCACATACGCATGCGTGTCGGCAGCGGCTCAGAACTCGGCCTGCCATTACCTTATGACAAGACCTGGCAGTTATCCCGCGTACTACTCAATATCGAAGTCAACGACAACATTGCCAAAGCCAACAACCGACTCTGGCTACGCCTGCCGGAAGGCAACAACGATATACACATAGAAGGCAAAGTCAGTGGTGATGCCATCAACATCCCCTTCACGCTAGTACCTCATAACGTCTCGGTCAGCGCAGAAGGCTGGGACATCTTCGGCCTGCAGGACAATCGCGTCCCCAGTAAATCACTGCAAATACAAAAACGCGAAAAAGCCATCACACAAGATGCCCTGCTACCCGATCCAATCGCACCCTTCGTCCGCGTCAGCCGCAACCTCAACATGGACATCGACTGGCACATCAACACAACTGTCTCGCGCATCGCCCCGCAACAAGGTGGCCTCTCGGTTAAAGTGCCCTTACTCGATGGTGAATCGGTCGTCAGCGAAGAAGTCAAAGTCATCGAAGAGAACGGCAAACGCTACGTCAGCGCCGCCTTTGGCGCGAGACAGCGTAACGTTTCCTGGCGCTCGGTCATCAAACCCGTACCAGCCATCAATCTCACCGCTTCGGACAACCCGCAGTTTGTCGAAACCTGGTCCGCACAAAGCTCACCCAGATGGCACATGAGCAGCACCGGCCTGACCCCAATCAAAAGCAATAACAACCAACAAGGTGCAAGACCCATCTGGTACCCCTGGCCCGGTGAGCAGGTGCAAATCAACATGGTCAAACCAGAGCCAGTCGAAGGTGCCACCACCACGGTCGAAAGCGCCATCATCGACAGCAAACCCGGCGCCAGAAGCACCGATCTTGAATTACAACTCAAAATCCGCACCAGCCTCGGCGGCGATTTCCGCATCGAACAACCCGAGAACGCCACACTGGAACGCATCGAGATCGACGGCAGAGAAATGACCCAGCAACAGGAAGGCAACACCGTCATCCTGCCCTGCACCCGGGTTTACAAAGCGCCAAAATAAGCTGGCTGATAGCAGAAGGTGTTAACTTAAAAACCAGCACCCCGGAAATCACACTCTCCACCCCCGCAGGCAATATCGATCTAAAAATGACCCTGCCCCAATCCAGATGGCCCCTGCTCGTCAGCGGCCCCGACATCGGCCCGGCCATGCTCTACTGGGGAGTATTAATAGTCATCCTCTGCGTTGCCGTCGCACTGGGTAAAATCATCAAACAACAAAAACTCAACATCCCGGTCAACACCAGCCAATGGGTACTACTGGCACTCGGCATGAGTACCGTCAACATGATGGGCAGCGTCCTCGTCGTCCTCTGGTTCTTCGCCATGGAAGCCAGAACACGATTCGAGTTGCCCGAAGCAAGATGGAAATTCAACCTAATGCAACTCTTCTTCGTCGGCATATCAGTAGTCGCATTAGTAAGCCTGTTCTACACCATCCCCGAAAGCCTGCTATCCACACCAGACATGCAGGTCACCGGCAACGGCTCCTACAACTACTTCTACAACTGGTACCAGGACAACAGCCAGAACCTCCTCCCACAAGGCCACATCATCTCCGTACCCATATGGGTATACAGAGTAGCCATGCTGGTATGGTCATTGTGGCTGGTATTTGCACTACTGAGATGGGTGAAGTGGGGGTGGGGGTGTTTTAGTAAAAAGATGCTTTGGGCACCGAAACTACCTAAATCTGAGAAGAACTGAAGAATTTAAGAATTGATTGAAAATATTTGACCTTACAATGCATGAAGTAATATGTACTGCATATACAATGCAACGCACGTTTCTTCTCACCTTCGAAGAAAAGTTTTTGCTTTCATCCGTTTTCAATTAATTACTATTTATGTTCTCTACTTTGATTGTCTCTGTAAGTGTGAAGTAAGTGTCAAAAATTCTATTTCATCAATAAATCCAAGTTACTGACCAACTCAACGGGGTAGAAAGACCTTTGTTAATTGTGTTTTTACACAACTGTAAGTTTTACACTTGTGTAAAGCTGGCTATGTCACATTTCCAACATGAAAAGAGGAGAACTCAGTAAGAAATTAGCCACAAATCTAAGAAACCGTCGAGGTGATAAGTCTCTCATGGAGTTTGGTCGTAAGACTGGTATTTCCTATGCAACCCTTTCTCGCATTGAATCTGAGCAACAAAACGTCTCATTAGACACATTAGAGAAAATCTGTATTTCTCTAAACTGTGATATCTCTGATCTGTTTAAGTAAGAAGAATGAAATAATGGCTAGAAGCAAGTCGGACATTTCAAACGGTGCTCTTCGTATCTTTTTGCAGGAGGTTGGTAAGTTCTATGATACAAAACGTGGATTTGAACCTTTTGGTCCTAAGAAAAAACAAAAACAAGTATTGTTAGAATACTTTAAGTATCAATGCTGTTTTTGTGGTTCTGATATTACTGAGAAATCTCTTTCTCAAGATCATCTTATCCCTATGAATAAAACAGCTCTAGGCTTACACGCTTGGGTAAATATAGTTCCTTGTTGTCAGACATGCAATAATGAAAAACAACAAAAGGATTGGCAAGAGTTTTTAAAATTTAAATCTAGTAACTCAGAATTTAAAGCCCGAACACAACGTATTACTTCCTTTGTAAAAAAGATGGGTTATGATCCTAACTTAGATTTACATAAATACGTAGACAACTTATATCAAGACGTTGGTGAGGTTACTATGACACTTATTAATTTGCGACTGAAACAGGCTGAAGATGCAATTAATACACTTCTTAAAAGTGGATGATTTAAATACTAGTATTTATTATCTTTATACAGAAAAGGCCTAATGTAATCTCTCTTTCAAAGTCACACTATTAGAATTCTTCGCTTCTTGTATTATTAACAACCATCAAAAAACTGACTAACCGCTTTCTTTGGAGTTTTCGTCAACTTCTGCGTTAATTTGAATGGTATAGACGACACCTTGCTTCGTTCTCGTATATCTTCCAGCATGATCAGCCAAAGTTTAGCTGTCATTTCCGAATCATATAGAGCTCTGTGAAATACTCCATCGCTACGGATTTTTGAGTGTCTCACTAGTGTGCCTAGTTGGTGATTTGGTGCGTCTTGATATAGTCTTCGTGCCATTAGCATCGAGCAGGCGAATTGGCCAGTGTAGTTTCTTGTTATTTTACTTAGCTCTGCGTCAAGGAAACGTTTATCAAATGAGGCATTGTGGGCGACAAGGTTATAGTCTCCGATGAAGTCAGCAAAGTCGTGCATGACCTCTTTGCATGGCGGTGCATTTTCTAACATGTCATTGGTAATGCCGGTGTAACTTTCGATAAAGTCGTCAATCGGCCTGCCGGGGTTCATTAGTTGTTGGAAGCGATCTTTTATTTCACCATCTACGATACGTACAGCGCCTATTTCAATGGCGCGATCACCATGATCCGGAGACAGACCGGTTGTTTCGAAATCCAGAACAATGACGGTGTTGGCTTTGGACATGGTTGATTGTAACAAATCGAATGGGTTTGATGAGAAGGTCGTTTATAATATGAGACTCTAAATTACCTATCTTTCAATAACCGGTACTATTTATGGCCAATTCACTACTTGAGCAACTGAAGAAAACTGGGCTTGTTGATAAAAACAAGGCGCAGAAGGTTAAGCATGGTCAGTATAAAAGTAAGAAACAAAAGGCTAAGAAGGGTGAGGCTGCTGAGTTAGACGAAGCAAAAGTACTGGCGCAAAAGGCGCAGGCTTCTAAGGTTGAGCGTGATCGACAGATTAATCAGCAGCTAAAGGAAGAAGCTGAAGCTAAAGCAATTGCGGCGCAGATTATTCAGATGATTGAAACTAGTCGTGTTGACGATCGTGATGGTGAGGTTGTGTATAACTTTACTGATGCCAATGTGGTTAAGCGACTTCATGTTTCTGAAGAGATACATAAGCATCTTATGTCTGGTGGCTTGGCTATCGTTAAGTTTGGTGAGGGGTATGAATTGGTGCCAAGGCCGGTGGCGGAGAAGATTAAGCAGCGGGATGCTGACTGTGTTATTGATACCGGGACTGGTGCTGAGTTAGCAGAGGATGAAGATGACGTTTATGCTGATTATAAGATTCCTGATGATTTGATTTGGTGACAGGTTCAGGCGTTGACGGCTTTCTTGGTCAGTTCCTGGCTTTCGAGGTATTCATCGTAGCTGCCTTTGAAATCGCTTAGTTGTTGGTCTTTGATTTCAATGATTCTTGTGGCTAGTGAGGAGACGAATTCTCTGTCGTGGCTGACGAAGATCAGGGTGCCCGGGTAGTGTTCCAGTGCTAGGTTCAGGGCTTCGATGGACTCCATATCGAGGTGGTTGGTGGGTTCGTCCATTAGTAAGACGTTGGTTTCCAGCATGATCAGTTTGCCAAACAGCAGGCGGTTTTTCTCGCCACCGGAGCAGACTTTAACTGGTTTTTCAAAATCGTCGCTAGAGAAGAGTAACCTTCCCAGTGTTGCGCGTACGATCTGATCGTCGTGTTTGGGTTTGCGCCATTGGCTCATCCAGTCGAAGAGGTTTAGTTCTGTGTTGAATTCTTCTGTGCTGTCCTGCGGGCAATAACCGAGACTGGCGTTTTCTGCCCATTGTATGCTGCCCTTGTTTGCGCTTAGCTCATTCATTAAGCAACGCAGGAAGGTGGTTTTACCTGCGCCGTTTTCGCCGATGACGGCGAGGCGGCTGCCGGCTTCCAGAATCAAGTTGCCTTCATTGAACAGGGTTTCGTCTTCAAAGCCGTGGCTCAGGTCTTTTAGAGTCAGGGCTAATCTGTGCAGCTTCTTTTCCTGATTGAAACGGATGAAGGGGCTGACGCGACTGGAGGCTTTGATTTCATCCAGTTCTATTTTTTCAAGTCGTCTTGCTCTTGAGGTGGCCTGTTTGGCTTTTGAGGCATTGGCCGAGAAGCGGCTGACGAATTGTTGCAGGTCGGCGATCTCTGCCGACTTTTTCGCATTCTGGGCTTGCATGCGCTCGCGGGCCTGGGTCGATGCGGTCATGAAGTCATCGTAGTTGCCGGGATAGATGCGCAGTTCACCATAGTCGATATCGGCTATGTGGGTGCACACGGTATTCAGAAAGTGTCGATCATGAGAAATAATGATCATGGTGCTCTTTCTTTCATTGAGCACGCCTTCCAGCCAGCGAATGGTGTGGATGTCGAGGTTGTTGGTGGGCTCGTCCAGCAGTAGGATATCCGGGTCGGAGAACAGGGCTTGAGCCAGTAACACTCTTAGTTTCAGGCCCGGTGCCACTTCACTCATAGGGCCTTCGTGTAGTTCTTCGGCGATACCGGCACTCATTAATAGATCACCGGCACGGCTCTCCGCGCTGTAGCCATCCATTTCACCGAAGTCGTTTTCCAGCTCGGCCACTTTCATGGCGTCGTCTTCTGACATTTCTGCAAGACTGTAGATGCGATCGCGTTCCTGTTTTACTTCCCATAACTGATTATGACCCATGATCACGGTGTCGATGACGCTGTATTCTTCAAAGGCAAACTGATCCTGATTCAATGTACCCAGACGTTCATTGGGGCTGATGGCAACGTTGCCGGATGTTGGTGCCAGACTGCCATCGAGGATCTTCATAAAGGTGGATTTACCACAGCCATTGGCGCCGATGAGGCCATAACGATTGCCTTCGCCGAATTTGACTGAAATGTTTTCAAACAGCGGCTTGCTGCCGAACTGCATGGTGATGTTTGCGGTGGAGATCACTGGGAATTCCTGAATAAATAAAGTTGAACGTCGAAACGCCGCGCACTATAGGGGATTGCCTTGTGTTCGTCGAGCTAATTATCGGGTTTATGGGCAGGCTGCACGAAATATCTGAGCATTTGGAAGCATGTTAGAATCGGGCATGGCAAATGCGCATCGTAACTCCCTTCCACCCGGTCACCAGTTACTGTGGTATGAGATAACCAGCATCCTTGGTCAGGGTGGTTTTGGTATCACCTATCTTGCGCACGATATGAATCTGAAACGGGATGTGGCCATCAAGGAATATTTACCGGTTGAGATTGCTGTGCGCGATGCCAGTTTTACGGTTCAGCCTTTATCTGAAGATTACTCTGAGCGCTATCAGTGGGGTTTGAAACGCTTTATCGCCGAAGCACGTACGCTGACCAAGTTTAATCATCCCGGTATTGTGCGGGTTGATTCTGTGTTTGAAGAGAACAACAGCGGTTACATGGTGATGCAGTATGAGGATGGGGAATCGCTTCAGGACCGATTGAAGGGTGCTAAAACGCTGGATGCTGCGACGCTTGAGAAGATTGTGCCGCCGCTGCTGGACGGGCTGGAGCAGATCCATCGCATGGGTTTCATTCATCGGGATATCAAACCGGACAATATTTATCTGCGCAAAGACGGCAGTCCGGTATTGCTTGATTTTGGCTCTGCCAGACAGGCGCTTGGCGAGCAAACGAAAACCTTAACCAGCCTGGTGACACCGGGTTTTGCCCCCTTTGAGCAGTACTATTCCAAAAGTGATGAGCAGGGAGCGTTCAGCGACATCTACGGGCTGGGCGCGACGCTGTATCGTGCGGTCACCGGCATCATTCCTCTGGATGCGATTGAACGAAGTAAGGCCTTGTTAAGAGGCTCATTAGATACCTGCGTGCCGGCTTATGAGATTGCTAAAGACAATTATCCTGAGCATCTATTGAAAGCGATTGATCACGCCATTCAGTTCAAGGCAGAAGATCGCCCGCAAACGATTGAAGAATGGCGGGGTGATTTTGACGGGACTACGGAATGGGCGCCGGCCGAAGCCGCTCCTGAAGTGAATTCAACCTTTCTTAATATTACGGAGAAAGTTGAGGCCATTGAGGAGATCGACGTTAAAGAAGAGGCTCCTGTTGAACCGGTGCCTGAAGAAAATACTCCACCCGCCCCTGTCGACAAGAAACCCGGCTCTTCCCTGTGGGGCATTGTTGGTTTGATTTTACTTATCGCCTTTGCCCTTGGTGCCTATCAGGCCTGGCTCTGGTTTGAAAGAGAAACGCAGATTCAGTATCCGCCCTCTTCTGTTGAAAAACCGGTGAACATTGATAAAGAGCAGGTTGATCTTGATGCGAAGCGGGAAGAAGAGCGGCTGGAAGCGGAACGCCTGGAGAGAATAAAGCAACAGGAGGAAGAAGAGCAGGCACTCGAAGAGGAGGAAGAAAAAGAACGACTGGCACTTGAAGCGAAGTTGGAAGCCGAACGACTGGATAAGTTAGAGAAAGAAAAGGCAGAAGAACAAGCACGCCTGAAAGAAGAAGCACTCGAACGCGAAAAGCAGGAACAGGCGGCGCTTGAGAAAGAAAAAGAAACGGAAAGAGTAAGACTTGAGAAAGAAGCGACTGAGAAGGCTGCAGAAGCGGAACGTATTGCGGCTCTGGAACGTGAGCGTCTTGAAGAAGAGAAAGCGAAAAAAGCGTTGTCGATGAGTACTTCTGTTTATGAGAAGTTAAAAGAAGCTCGCAGCTTGATTGCGATTGAGCAATATGAGCAAGGCTTGTCAGCTTTAAGAGCATTGGAAAAACAGGACGGGCTCAGTCCTTATGAGAAAGCCCAGATAAATTATTCACTGGGTTTTGCGCTTACCATTACTAATGATGATGACGCAGCGATTCGTGCTTATGAGACTGTTCTGCAGCAGGAGAATCTACCGGCCTCGCTGGCGGGTAACACGCTTTTTGCTTTGGCCGAAATTCAATACGACCGGACTGAGTATCGTGAATCGATAGGATCGCTAAAGCAGGCCTATAATTTAGTCAGGGAAAACGGTGAGAATCCGACAGAAAACCTCTTACTCCTGATGGGTGACAATTATCGACAACTGGCAGATAACGATAACTTACTCAATATCAACAGACGACTGGTCAGGCTTTATCCGAATAAGGAACACTGGCTCGCTCTTGCTGAGGCGCATGCGAAACTAGGACAGCATGAGGATCAGCTTTTTATCATGGAACAGCTAAGTGAAAACGGAGAATTGTCTACCGAGCAGGAGCTAGTCAGTCTGGCGAATGTTCATGTCCTGCACGGCGATGCGGTGCGCGCTGTTGAGATTCTGGAATCGGGTATGGCAGAGGGATTAATTCAAAAATCGAATGCCAATATCATACTGCTATCGAAGGCACAGAAATTGGTTCAGTAGGAGTGGGGCAGCCAGGGTATTTTTTATAAGCCACCTTGCTTCAAGAACTCTTTCAACTTTAATTGAGATTCGCTCAAGCCTGATAAAATTGATGTAGAAACTGCTGTTGGAAAAGTTTTTGGTATTTTACTTTTAACATCTCTTACTACAGCTGGTGTTTGCGTGACAAGTTCATTCATTATTGTCTTGATTTCAGAATCGAAACCGCATTTTTTTGCTGTCGTAAGCCAATGCCGGGGCATTATTGTTGCCCATTTATAATGTCGGTTTTTACCTAGTACCGCCATCGCCATTTTTGCTTTTTGTTTTGGTAAAAGATTTTTCCCATGCCCCAATATCGGATGCGCTGAAATAACATCGTATATTGGTGTCAGTCTATAACGCCCATTTTTTTCTATAAAAATACTGAAATTTTTAGCATGGCCATCTGTGGCGCAAAGCATCCAGAATAGTATTTGTGCTTTCAGGAAGGCCCTTCTGTCTTCAAATGATCTGGTAGAGCCTAATAAAAACTTCATGATTTTTTCTATGCCCGGCCCTCCCTCTTCTTCATATTTTTTTCCCGGAGAAATACCATGTATCTGACACATATCTTCCATGGGCAGCCTCATCCACCAACTTGAATCTGCTGAAAGCCGTCGATCAAATCTTTCTACGACCAGTGCTTTCTGCTCTTTGAATATACCGATTTCTGCCTGCGCCGTTTCAAGGCCATACGCATTTAATATTTGAAGACATAACCACTCATTCTCGACGGAGGTGCTTAAATCAATTTCATAGTTGGTGACTTTGCCGAGCGGCAGTTTAAATATGTGTGTGCTGGGGGTAGCTCCTTTGGGCCGATGCCATTTCCCTTTATGTAATAAAAGGCCTGTTTTCTCCTGCGCTCCGGCTATTGATATTCTAAACTCATCATCGTTTTTTATACCAAGGCCTGGCATTAATGGGGTTTTTCGAAGTACTTCTGCGACACCTGCCGTATCGAGTTTTTCTCCTTCAATTGTCTTAATGTCGTGTTGAATTTCTCCTGCCGGTAATAGTTGAATCGCTCCTACACAATCCCGGCCTATTTCTTTTAACAATTCGAAAGGCTCAATCGATCTGCTTGCAAACCGGTTTTGAATCCGTTTACGAATATCTTTATTGTCTGGTAGTAAATTGTCGAAGTAGTTCTCTACCACCTCACCAGTATGCAGTAAGGCTGATGGTTGTAATGGCAGAGAAAGAGACACCGGTCTGACAAATTTTGAATTCTCCCAGGTGTCTGCGTAGTTAAATTGATTCCTGCCTTGAGCACTTATCGTCCAATGTCCTACCAGTTCTCCATTCATCCAGACATCCAATGTCCGGCTTTTAGTTGTGCGAGCCATTGCTCTACCACTCAGCGTCAGTGGTTTCGTCTACCTCAACACCCTTTGGCCTTAAGACCAGCTCCAGGTTCAGGGCGGAGATCAGCTTGAACAAACTATCCACAGAGCTTTTGGATGTGTCAATTTCCAATGCTGATACCGTCTTTTGAAGTAAGCCTACATTTATGCCGGCTTCAGTTTGAGAAACACCTTTGGTCTTTCGATAGGATTTGAGCGCAGCGCCTAATTGCTCTGGTGTGTAAATTGTTTTTTCCATCACAGCTTATCCTCTGGCCTCATTAGCTATATACCCTATAAGGTATACTTTATTTTTATACCTTTCAAGGTATAACTTCATAATATACCCTGTGGGGTTTAAAATTATCATATACCTTATGGGGTATATGATAAGAAGGCTGCAAACGACTTTCGAAGGCGAATACAAGATGAGACTATTCTAAATAGAACCTCTGACAAACTAAAGAAGAGCACACCCATGAGAAACCTA
Organism: Gammaproteobacteria bacterium; assembly: GCA_012103475.1. Lineage (GTDB taxonomy): Bacteria > Pseudomonadota > Gammaproteobacteria > Eutrophobiales > Eutrophobiaceae > WLWS01. The sequence continues at coordinate 275,346 of WLWS01000005.1, forward strand.
ATCGTCAGTGCCGATGGTACCTGGAACACGCCGGATCAGGAGGATGGAGGCGTTCCTTCACCAACAAATGTTGTGAAGTTGTATAACTGTCTGGCAGAGGTGGATAGTGCCGGGGATGAGCAGCTTCGTTATTACCATCCGGGCGTCGGTTCTGAGGGGAACTGGTGGGACAAGGTTAAGGGCGGCAGTGTCGGAGTGGGTTTGTCCAGGAACATTATGAGTGCGTATCGCTGGTTGGGCAGTAATTACGGCGAGGGTGATCGTTTGTTTCTGTTTGGATTCTCTCGCGGTGCTTATACCGTTCGTAGTCTGGCCGGGATGATTGCCCGCTGTGGCTTGCTGGATTTATCGGGATTGCCGGAGCCGGAAGTCTGGGCGCGGGTGGAGAAAACTTATAAAGCGGGCTATCGAAAGAAGGAAGCCCGTGGTAAGTGGGCGAAGGATTGGGACTTTCATGCCGGGCGCGCAGCCGATGGTCATATGGATATTCATTTTATTGGTGTCTGGGATACGGTCGGGGCGCTGGGGATTCCGGATGATCTGGCGCTGCTGAATCTGTTTGATGACAGAAAAGCGTATGCCTTTCATGATACGAAGCTGGGTGTAAAAATAATTAATGCGCGACATGCGCTGGCGCTTGACGAAGTACGTGCCAGTTTTTCACCGACTTTGTGGATGGGCGCAGAAGACAAGATTAATGTGAAACAGCAGTGGTTTGCCGGAGTGCATGCGGACGTCGGTGGCGGTTATGCACAAACAGGTTTGTCGGATATTGCCTTGAAGTGGATGATCGATGAAGCGACAGCCAAAGGTCTGGATTTTAATACCGATATGACGGAGCAGATTAAGCCGGACATTCACGGTATTTTGCATGATTCCTACGATGGTGTGTTTAAGTTGCTCAAGTCGCAGCCGCGTAATGTACCGAAGGTGATGAAATCCAATAAGAGTATTCATGCCTCTGCCGCTGATCGTGCTGCCAACCCTCCCATCAGCCAGGCACCCTACCGGCCAACGCAGCAGTTACGTAAAGGCCAATCTCTGACGATTTCTATTTACGCCGATCAGCCCTGGAACCATACCGGCCTGTATCTTGAAGAAGGCGCAAAGTATGAATTCAGTGCTGAGGGGGAATGGCTGGATGCCTCTATTAAATGTGGCGCCGGTGGTACGGACGATGGCAAGTTTGATGCGGGTGAAGTGATTCATCTTTTAGGCACGGCGCTCGGTAAGGTGGAAGAGTTGTTTCAAGCGGTGAGTGGCAATGAAGGTGCGGAAGTGCCGGGTACGCGGCGTTATGAGGATTATCCCTGGTTTCGCTGGTGGGCGTGGTGGCGGATGCGCCGAATCCGGGTAGTGCCGGCCGTCAAAGTAAGCATACTTCGTTTTTGATTGGTGCCGGGGTGGCGAAGAAGGTGAGCAAAGCGGGCTATCTTTATTGTTTTGCGAATGACGCCTGGAATTTTTATGGGAATAACCGGGGTAGTGTGAGGCTGACTGTTCGTCGTGTTTCTTAGGGTAGTCAGTCTAAATAGTGTTTTTGAGAGCTATACCTCTGAGAATGACTTGTGTTTTTTTACTTAATTGACTAGTTTTAAGCGGAGCATTAATTAACGGGAGTGAGGCAGAAACAGATGGCTACGCATGATACTCGGGTAATTGGTGATTATTTGTCTGTAGTTGTGCTTGGCCCTCTGGACCAGCCACTGTTTCGACAGATTACCGATGAGATGCTGGAGATTTGCGAGAAGAAGGATCTGCACAAAGTCGTTATTGATGTCAGTGCGGCCGCGGGGACTTTTAATAACGAAGACAAGATTGAGTTTGCCAAATACGCCTCTGCTAAACTCAAGGATATTATTTTTAAGTACGCCTATGTGTATCCTCACCATTTATTAAATTACTCTTCGCAACAGGTAGCCAGTGGCCGTGGTTTGTCTGCACGTGCGTATTATACTGTCGAAGATGCCATTAAATGGATGGAAGCAGAGTAATCTTTCTTCAAGCAAAGTATTTTAGCTTCAGTCTCGCTAAGCTGTTTCTATGAACACACTTCCTGATTACCTGCAGTCTGATCTGAATTTTATTTCTATCGGTTTAAATCCTAATCCGCTTTCCGTTGAGGCGGGTTATTATTTCGCCAACCCGCGTAATCGTTTCTGGAAGGCCTTGAACGGCTCACGGCTAATTGATGAAAAAATGACAGCGAGTGAAGCGTCGATGGATAGTCTGTTTTCCAAATACAAGATTGGCTTTACCGATCTGGTTAAGCGACCGAGTACAATGGGTAAAGATCTGCGCGCCGCTGACTACAAAGAATACGGGCCAGAGCTGAAAGAAAAGTTACTGGAGTATCAGCCTTTGATTGCCTGGTTTCACGGACAAGGTACTTATAACAGCTATATGAAATATGTTGAGGGCCAGAATGCGAGCGCGCAATTAGGCTTACAAAAACAAAAGATTGGCAGGTCACATGTGTTTGTGACACCCAATCCGAGTCCGGCCAATGCAAAATTTTCTCTGGATGATTTGATTCGCTGTTACGATGAGATGGTGTCTTTTCGTATTCGCGAAGCTTTTGGTATGGGATAGCCCGGGTGGAAGAATTAGAAGAAGAAATAGTAGAGATAAGTAAGTCTCAGCTTAAACGCGAGTTACTGGCCCTGCAGGATCTTGGCCGTGAGCTGGTGGCTTTGTCTGCCAAAGATCTGCAACACCTGCCTTTGTCTGATGATTTACTAGAAGCCCTGCAGGAAGCCAGAAAATTAAAAATGTCTGCTTTGGCCCGCAAGATAAGACACATTGGCAAATTATTACGCAATGAAGACTCTGACGCCATTCGTGATGCGCTGGCAACACTGCGCCAGCCTCATGTGGAATCTGTGCAGGCTTTTCATGAAGTGGAAGAATGGCGCGACTGTTTGCTGGCCGGGAATACGGAGTTGATAAATGAATTGTGCCAGCGTTACCCTGATATTGAGCGACAACGTCTTGGCCAGTTAATACGTAACGCAAAAAAAGAAGCAAGCTTGCAGAAACCTCCGAAATCGGCGCGGGTATTGTTTCGTTATTTGAAAGACATCAGAAAGAGTGACAATTAGATGAAAAAATTACTCCTGAATTCAATTGTGCTTGTATGTTTGCTTCTGACTACTTCCATTCAGGCACACGACAGCGATTTCTATCTCACTGATGTCACTTCGAATCAGAATATGGTCAACTTCTGGACTTTCTTTATTTCCGATCTGAATGCCGCTGGTAAAATCACTATTAAACGTAAAGGCGACTATCGCATTATTGAGAGTGATGGCTTGCCGGACCATGCAACCGGGCGTTTTCCCAACGATAAAAACCCCAATGCCATTTCTGAACAGAAGCATAGCTTCCGTGTGCCCTTTAAACCGAAGAAAGGGAGTGTGCCCTCTTTTGTCGGCATGTCCGCCTTTGGTGTGGCCTTGAATGGCATTCCTTTTGATCCCGCGACAGCGGAATACTGGAACAATGATCGTTCCAGCGGCTGGAATATTGATGCGCTATCCAGTCAGATGAGGGCCGGGCTGGATCAGAACAATGCGCATGTACAGCCGAATGGTGCCTATCACTATCATGGTATCCCTACCCCATTGATGGAACGTGGCGATCAATACAGCCAACCGATACTGCTCGGCTATGCAGCTGACGGCTTTCCGGTTTACGGGCCTTATGGTTATAAGGACGCAAACGACAAGAACAGCGAGTTAGTAAATCTGTTTCCTTCTTATCGTCTTCACGAGGGTGAACGTCCAGGTGGACCCGGCGGCAAGTTCGATGGGACTTACACTAAGGACTACAAGTTTGAAAAAGGGCTGGGCGATCTGGATCGCTGTAATGGTCGCGAGGGGGTCACACCGGAATACCCCAAAGGCACTTACTACTATGTGATTACGGACAGCTACCCTTTTATTCCGCGTTGCTGGATGGGTAAACCGGACGATTCTTTTCGCAAAGGCCCGCCTCCCGGTCGTGCCGGCCCCGGCGACACAATGAAAGGCAAGGAAAGAAAGCCGAAACCGAAAGAAGACAGACGTGGTATCGATTTACGCAATCACCGGCCTTCCCTGGATGCGATCTCTGCCTGTGATGGTCGTCGCTCCGGCTCGTTTTGTTCTTACCGGACCCGCGCTCTACAGGTTATTCAGGGGACTTGCCGCTCTAACGGGCCAACGCTGATTTGTATTCAGATTGGGCGCTGAACACCGAAAGCCATCTAAGCTGACGGGACAACTTCCAGCTTAACCCCGAGTGCATTAAGCAATCGCCTCACTGTTTCGAAACGTGGCTGTGCTCCAGGCTTCAGCGCTTTATACAGGCTTTCTCTACCCAAACTAGCGTCGGCTGCTACAATTGAAATACCACGTGCTTTCGCCACATCGCACACAGCTGCGAGAAACACATCGGGATTCGAATTCTCTAGAGCTGTGGCAAGGTATTCTGCGATAGTTTCTTCATTATCCAGATACTCACTGGCATCAAAAGGGGCGATTTTTAAATTGTCAGATTTAGGCATTGATTACTTTTCTTTAAGTTTATTAGCAAGTAACTTTGCTTTAGCTATATCCCGCTTTTGCCCACGCTTGGAACCACCACAAAGCAGAACATCAATAGTTTTACTTGTACGGGTAAAATAAACCGGTATCCGGCTACGAAATGAACTCGCATCTCTAACACACCGTTACCCACTGATTCACGATCACCAAAATTTCCACGCTCAGCAGATTGAATGCGTTCGACTATGCGTGCTTTGGCGCGATTATCCTTCAAACGCTTCAGCCATTGATTAAACAATTCTGTCCTTAGAATCGTGTACATTGCTGAATTGTATCCAATTGGATACAATTCAGCAAGTTAATAACTGCCAGATATATGGTCTTGTAGGTCAACCAGCAAACGGCGATAGTAGTTTTCATATGACTTAAGAAGATAACAACGTGATAAAGTCTCTCGTTTGAAAAATCTGATTAAGGTGAGCATTAATGCCAAGAGCGTATAACTTTTGTGCCGGGCCGGCGGCGATTCCGGAGCCTGTTTTGCAAAAAGCCAAGGAAGAATTACTCAACTGGGGCGAGGTTGGTGCCTCGATCATGGAGATGAGTCATCGCAGTGAGGAGTTTTTGCAGATTGCGGCTGCTGCCGAGCAGGATTTACGGGATGTCATGGACATTCCGGATAACTATAAGGTCTTGTTCCTGCAGGGTGGTGCCAGTACCCAGTTTGCCGTTATCCCAATGAATCTGCTACGCGGTAAGAACAAAGCGGACTATGTGCGCACAGGGATCTGGTCGAATAAGGCGGTGATTCAGGCAGAAGCTTTTTGCGAGGTGAATGTTTGCGCCGATACCATGGATAAGGGTTACAACTACATTCCGGATTTCGATTCGTGGACGCTTGATCCGGATGCGGCTTTTTTCCACTACACCCCGAACGAAACTATCGGCGGTGTAGAGTTCGCTTACATTCCTGAAGTCGGTGATGTGCCCATCGTTGCGGATATGTCATCGAATATTCTTTCACGCCCGCTGGATGTCTCACGTTTCGGTTTAATCTACGCTGGTGCACAGAAGAATATCGGCCCTTCCGGCATTACTATCGTCATTGTGCGCGAAGATTTAATGGGCGATGCATTACCCAACACGCCCACCACCTTTGATTACGCCGTACAGGCCGCTGACAACTCGCTGTATAACACGCCACCTACTTTTGCCTGGTACATGACCGGACTGGTGTTTCGCTGGCTAAAAGAACAGGGTGGTCCGGAAGCGATGGCTGTTATTAACGAACGCAAAGCAAAAAAACTTTATGCTGCAATTGATGCGACGGATTTTTATATTAATGATGTGAAAGCCGATTGCCGATCGTGGATGAATATTCCTTTTCAATTAATTGATAAGCAGCTGGATTCAGTATTCATAAACGAGGCAGCCGAATACGGACTGTTGAACCTGAATGGCTGGCGCACAGTCGGTGGAATGCGAGCGAGTATTTACAACGCGGTACCGGAAGCTGCCGTTGATTCGCTGGTCACCTTCATGGCGGAGTTTGAAAAACGCCACGCTTAATCGTCGCTCAGTGAATAATCATACCGCCATCAAGATGAGAGAAGGCTTGCTCATAGGCTGGTGATGATTTAATCAAGTCGTACCAGCGGGTGATGTTCGGGTAGTTGTTGAATTCGAATTCAGTGACTTCATGAATATTGAAAAAACAAAAGGCAATGGTGTCGGCAATCGTGATGCCATCACCACATAAATACTGGTTCTCTGCCAACTGCTTTTCTATTACCGGTAATTGTTCTTTTAAAAATCCAATTGCTTCTTCCATCGCGGCAAGATCAATATCTTTTTCGAAAAATCGCTTTTGTACAACTTCCTGAAAAAAATAAACGCCTATCCATTTACCCACATGATGAGTCATGAAATCAGTCCATTGATCGATGAGTGCCATGCGCCTGAGGTCGCCCCCGTAAAGATCGGTATCACTGACATTGGCCAGATAGCGGCATATAGCGGTGCTCTCGTACAGATTGAAATCATCCTCTTCCAGTGTCGGGATTTTGCCAAGCGGATGACAGGCGAGATGTTCAGGCGTTTTTATTTCACCAGCCGCCGGATTCAAATGTATATACTCGTAAGTAATTCCCGCCTGCGAAGCAGTCAGTAAAACTTTGGTCATGTTCGGCGTGCCGAAGCCATATAGTTTGACAGTCATCGCTCTAGGCTCCGAGGTAATCGTTTAACTTGGCGACGCAACCATTCCAACCCATGGCGTGATGTTCGGTCTTTTCTTTATCCGGTAGCAGAGTGTGATTCAGGTTCAGGGCAGTGCCATCGGATGTTTCAGAGAACAACAGTGTCACAATGGAATTCTCAAAGCTGCCGTCGAGCCAATGCCAGGTAAAGACCAGCTTTTTATTGGTTTCGATTTCTTTGTATTCGCCCACTGCAGTGGCAATACCATCGTCGGTGTTCATCTTGATCATATACTTACCGCCGACCTGCAAATCGATTTGCACCTCTTCGCATTTAACTTCACCCGGTCCCATCCATTGCAACATCTGATCGGCCTCAGCCCAGGCCGAGTAAACTTTGCTAATCGGCGCGGCGAAGGTATAGGTGATATCGAGTGAATTGTCTTTAATTCTGGAATCCTGAATCATAATTACCTCATTTTCTTAATTAGGTATGAATCCAGCTTCGACAGGCTCTGATGCCAGAACTTCTGATGCTGTTCCAGCCAGTCACTGGCCTGCTCTAAAGTGGATACATTCAGTGAAAAAATATGTTTTCTTCCCTGCACATCCCTTTCTACCAATTCGGCTTTCTCCAGCACTTTGAGATGCTTTGAAATCGCCGGAAGTGACATGTCATAGGGTGCCGCCAGTTCCTGTGCGGACAGAGATTTTTTGGTCAGACTGGCCACAATTCCACGCCGGGTCTCGTCAGAGAGTGCGGAGAATACGGCATTTAAGTGTTGTGAATTATATTTAACCATTTGGTTAAATATAGAGACATTGAAAACCTATTGCAAGATTATTTTGTTTTTATTTTTTTGGCCTGGGTGGGTTGTGCGCAAACTCTAGGCGGTTACCACCCGGTTCGCGAATCATCATGTGTTTGCTCGGGCCGCCGTAGGCAAGCTCCGGGGCAAACTCGATTACCACGCCATCGACTGCTTTTACCTTCTCGTATAGTGCGTCCAGTTCTGCGAAACCGGGAACGGAAATCGCCAGATGATGCAGACCGACATTGTTCTTCCGATCAAACTTAAGGGCGCTTGCCGGATCTTTTACCTGCCAGAGTGTGAGAAACATCTCGCCATCTGTCAGAAAACTGGCAGGGTAATCCGGATCCTGACCGGATAATTTCCAGCCCAGAGTGTAGGTAAAGAATCTGGTCGATTTATCGAGATCAAGGACTGTCAGCCCAACATGGTTAAAGCCGCTGGTGAGTGCTTTGTTCTCTTCTGCCATTGCTGTATTGAAACAGAGCAAGAGACAAAGCATCAGAAATGTGTTTTTCATTATATTTCCCCGTTGTTTTTCTTTTAGTGCCCTGAGATTGCTTATTAGTTCATTACGAAGCCAGTGTAAGGGTAGAATTCAAGTATGGATATACTAACTCAAGGTTTGCTCGGCGGTGTACTGGCGCAGGCTGTTTGTAAAGATGATGAGAAAAAGACGGCGACCCTGGCCGGCTTCGCCGCCGGACTACTGGCTGATGCGGATGTTCTAATTCATTCTTCCAGCGATCCGCTCTTGAGTCTGGAATATCACCGGCATTTTACCCATGCACTTATCTTTATTCCTTTTGGGGCGGCGCTTGCTGCGTTGTTGCTCTGGCCTTTACTGCGTAAATCCTGCAGCTGGCAGCGTCTCTATCTTTTCTGTTTTGCAGGTTATAGTTTGAGCGGCCTGCTTGATGCCTGTACCAGTTATGGCACGCAACTATTCTGGCCTTTCTCCGAGGCGCGTATCGCCTTTAATATTATCTCCATCCTTGATCCCGTCTTTACCCTGGCGCTGGCGATTTCCCTGGTGGCAGGTTTATGGATGAAACAGCGAGTGTTGGCATTGTACGGATTAGCTTTCTGCCTGCTCTATCTGAGCTTTGGAAAACTGCAGCAGGAACGTGCTTCATTATTGGCGCAACATTTGATTGAGGAACGCGGTCACAGTGCCGTTTCGCATATTGTTAAACCGACTCTCGCTAATCTTCTACTCTGGCGTTCTGTTTATCGCGACGATGAACGCATCTATGTTGATGCGATTCGAATGGGCGTTTTTTCTGAAGCGCTTATTTATCAGGGTGAGTCACTGCCGATTTTTTCTTTTGAAAAAGACATGCACTGGCTGGAAACAGATTCACTACTCTATCGTGACATAGGTCGTTTCATCCGCTTTTCCGATGGCTATGTGGCAAATGATCCGACGCAACATAATGTTATTGGTGATATTCGTTACAGCATGTTGCCGATCAGTGCAAAACCCTTATGGGGCATCAGGATCGATCAGACTCGTATCAACGAGCATGTTGATTATCAGTTTTATCGTGAGAATGCGCGTGAAGTCAGGCCCGCTTTCAAGGCCATGTTACTGGGGCGGGATGATGTGAAAGAACTGGTACCGAAGTGACTATCTATGTCACTCCGGTACCGGACAAAAATTACTGGACCGTTTCGTTTTCCGTAAAACTGTCTGCAAACAAGGCGGTAGATAAATAACGTTCACCGGAATCCGGCAAAATGACGACGATGTTTTTGCCTTTATGTTCTTCCTGTTGCGAGACACGCACAGCTACTGCCAGGGCTGCGCCGCAGGAGATACCGGCAAGAATGCCCTGCTTTGTCATCAACTGGTGCGCGTAGTCCATCGCCTCTTCATCGCTGACCTGTTCAACCTGATCAACCATATCGAGATCCAGATTCCCCGGAACGAAACCAGCGCCGATGCCCTGCACTTTATGCGGTGCGTGACTCGGTTCGGTACCAGCCTTGGCAGCGGTGATCATGGTGGTTGAAGTCGGCTCTACGGCAACAGTCGTGATTGCCTTGCCCTGCGTGTTCTTTATATAACGGGATACACCGGTGAGTGTACCGCCGGTACCGACACCACAAACCAGCACATCAATGCTGCCGTCAGTGTCTTCCCATATTTCAGGACCGGTGGTAAGCTCATGTATCTCCGGGTTAGCCGGGTTTTCAAACTGCTGTGGCATCCAGTGCTTGTCCGGATCTTCGGCGACAATCTCTTCGGCCTTAGCAATAGCCGCCTTCATACCTTTGGCTCCATCGCTAATGACAATCTCGGCACCGAGTGCTTTCATTAACATACGTCGTTCCAGACTCATGGTATGTGGCATCACCAGTTTGCAGCCATAACCCCGGGCCGAGGCAACAAAGGCCAGGGCGATACCGGTGTTACCACTGGTGGGTTCGACGATGGTCATACCGGCTTTTAACTTACCGGACTTCTCAGCGTCCCAGACCATGTTGGAACCGATACGACATTTCACGGAAAAAGCCGGGTTGCGACTTTCCAGTTTGGCAAATATGTTGGCATCGCTGATTCGACTCAGCTTTACCATCGGTGTTTTGCCTATCGTCAGGCTGTTGTCATCAAATATATTGCTCATTATCTACCCCTTCTCAGAATTTGTAGCCGCGTGTCGTTAGGGCAAAGTATATATCAGCCGCTAGCAGCATATAAGAGGCATCCACCCTATTTATCCCATACAAGACACTGGCATTACGGCGCTTGAGCGACTATTTTACTAAGAGCTTTACTGATTTTTTACATTAACCGGGGGACAGAAAATGAGCGGGATCATTGCAGATGTTAACTGGCTGGCTGTGGGTGTCAGCGCCGTATTGTCTTTCATGCTCGGTGCGCTTTGGTATTCACCGAAGATGTTCGGCGCGAAATGGGCAGAAGGTGTGGGTATTGATATGGAAGGCGAAATGAAGCCGCCGGCGATCGCCATGGTCACGCAATTGCTTGGTACCGCTTTGCTAAGTTGGGTAATAGGCGTCGCCGCTGTCACTCATGCTCTGGCCGCCGCCATACTCACGGTCATTATGCTGGTGATGATGATTGCTTCAAACGGAATGTGGGCGGGGAAAAGTAATACAGCGATTTCGATTGAGTGTGGCTACATTGCGGCGATATCGACGATCATGATCGTGGCTCAGGGTGTCCTGCGTTAGCTGCGTTAAATCTTAAAAATACCCCAGATGATGGTCAGTGATACGGTTGTTGCAATCAGGCCAAGATAGACGAGGGTCATGCCGGTGAATTTTACCAGTGTCATAGCATAAGATTGCGCATAAACGCGTTTCATAAACAGAAACACGTGGATGGGAATCCACAGGTAAGCCAGTTGGACCATCATGTTAACGATGTTGTGCAAGACGACGATGTCCGGGTACTTTTCCGCCAGCAAATTGTGAGTATTTTCAAAAGTACTGGCAAAGAGCAACATGAAGAACACAAAACTCTGCGAATACAGAACAACGATCAGATGTTCCATGTAATAACGTTTACTGAACAGATACAGGAGTTTCAATGTCACCGCCAGAAGCGGTAACAGAAAAAACATCAGCGTAGGCAGAGTACTAAGCGCCGTGTCCAGCAAAGCCTCATCATCCTTATCACCGAATCCGTAAATTTTCTCGCGCATTAAACGGCGCTCTTCGATGAAGTAGGGAAAATCCGTATCAACTTCGTCCGGCTCGCCCGAGGCAATACCGACCACGTCATAACTGCTTTCGTCTTTATTCAGTCTGATAAAACCGGCCGGCTCTTCTGTTTGCGCCGTCGTATTGCCAGCAACATTATCAAGATTAAGCGACATGGAAATATCAAATACAAAAGGTGCCAGCAGAAAAAATATCACACTGGCAAACAGGTAAAGCCTGAACGGTGGTAGAAAAGACAAACGTTTCCCGGCCAGATATTCTTTGCAGACGTAACCCGGCTTGAACATCAAAGGAATCAAAGTGCGATAAACACGTGAGTCATAGCTGAACAAGTTGTCCAGCAATTCCATGAGGATAGTGCCGAAATAGCGCGAGGAAACCTGAACCGACTGACCGCAGGCATGACAGAATTCGCCTTGCAGGTTTGTGCCGCAGTTATCACAGTTATACGCTTTCTTAGTCATCCCCTCACCACTGTTGTGAATCGGCGCGCAATCGTTCTGCCATCAGATCGACAAAGCTGCGTACTTTCGCCGCCGCCTGGCGACCTTCGCGATAAAGTATATTTACGGGCAATGCTTCCGGCTCCCAGTCCTTCAGTATCGTTTTTAATCTACCCGACTCAATATGTTCTGCAAGCTGATAGGAAAGTAAACGGGTGATGCCATACCCCCGGGTTGCCGCTTCAATGGCCGAATCGTTGGTATTGGTCTTTAAACGAGCATTGAATTGCAGCATTTTCTCCCGACCTTCTGTTTGAAAGCGCAGATCCAGCAAGTGATTTCCGGCCATGGAAGCAATCATATGATGATCTCGCAGCGCCTCCGGGCTATCCGGCTCACCATATTCCGCCAGATAGGCGGGTGAAGCACAAAGTACAATGCGAACTGAGCCAATCCGGACTGCGTGCATGGCCGAATCCGCCAGCTTGCCAATACGAATGCCCACGTCGAGGCCCTCTTCCAGTAAATTGACGCTACGGTCGAGAAACATGGTCGATACCTGCATTTCCGGATAGCACTGCAGGTAGTCGACAACGCCCGGCATGACGAATTTACGGCCAAAAAGCACCGGAGCGGTGATGTTCAGGCGTCCTTTCGGAGTGGCATGTATGCCTGCCACCGTTTCGTTCGCTTCTTCCAACTCAAGTAATATACGGCGGCATCCTCGAGATAGCGAACACCCACTTCGGTAGTCCTGACCAAACGCGTTGAACGCTCCAGGAGCTTCACTCCGAGATCGGATTCAAGCGCGGCGACACTGCGGGTGACTGCCGGGGGCGACATATGCAGACGGCGGGCTGCGGCCGCAAAGCCCTGCTCTTCGGCTACCGCCACATAAACTGATAATTGTTGAAAACGGTCCATAATTATTCCATTTATTGGAATAATTAATTGTCTTTTAACTATATTCTTATATCAAGAGGAATTTGGCAAAGTATCTCCAGTCCGGACAAACAGACCGGAATTTTTTTTAAAACACCTACAGGAGATACATCATGAGCAGAATAAATGTCATTGAAGCAAACGACGCTAATCCAGAACAAGCCGCACTTTATGGCGCCATCACTGAACAACTGGGTGTGGTACCCAATTTTCTTAAGGTATTTGCCAATTCGCCTGATGCCTTGAAGGCCTTCCTTGGATTGCACGGCATTGCCGGCGCTGGCAGCCTTGAGCCTCAAACCCGTGAGCGCATTGCTCTGGCCCTGGCTGAGCAGAACAGTTGCCAGTACTGTGCATCAGCACATACGGCGATTGGTCGCAAAGCCGGTCTTGATAACGAGGAAATACAAGCCAATCGTGCTGGTGGCAGCAGTGATGCAAAAGCCGCAGCAGCGGTCGCATTTGCCCGTTCTCTGGTGGAGCACACCGGTGAAGTCACAAATGCCGAAATTCAGGCTGTGCGCGATGCCGGTTACACAGATTCGGACATAGTTGAGATCATTACCCATGTTGGTATGAACATACTGACCAACATTCTGGCTAAAGCGAGCCGGGTTGAAATTGACTTTCCCAAAGTAGAGTTGAAAAAAGCCGCCTGAAACTCTCACTGACACGGCCAGTGGTACAAGCAGGGTTGTACCACCGGCCAATTGGAATAAAAAACCGGAGAAAAACCATGGCCCATCAGTTTGCAAAAATCGCTTTTACCGATGCCGTTCGTGAAGAGCAGAAGCTAAACCAATCACGGGAAATGTACGCCGGGATGGATGAAGGTGAAGATTATAATAATGTGCTCGGCGAACGCGAGAAACAGTTTATCGAGGCGCGTGACAGTTTTTACATGGCGAGTGTTTCCGAAACAGGCTGGCCTTATGTTCAACACCGTGGCGGGCCGATCGGATTTATGCGGGTACTTGATGAACAGACACTTGGCTTTGCTGACTTCTCTGGCAATCGCCAGTATGTGAGTGTTGGTAATTTGCGTAAGGATGATCGTGTTTCATTATTCTTTATGGATTACCCATCGCGCACCCGTTTAAAGTTACTGGGTCGGGTAAAACTGATTGATAAAAGTGACAGGGAAATTTTGCCCCGTCTTGAGCTCGACAATTATCGGGCCCGTGTTGAAAGTGGCTATGTTATTCAAGTTGAAGCATTTGACTGGAATTGTCCCCAACATATTACGCCTCGTTTTACCGAGACTGAAATTGAAGAACGCTTGCAGAAACTGAAAAATGAAAACCAGCGATTACAGGATGAATTAAACGCGATACAGGTGAAATAATATGAATGATAAAACAGAAAACAGACCGCCTCTGCCACCTTTTAATGAAGCCACAGCAAAACAGAAAGTGCGTATGGCGGAAGACGGCTGGAATTCACGTGATGCCGAAAAAGTCGCTCTCGCCTATACAATAGATACTGAGTGGCGTAATCGTGCTGACTTTCCGCAAGGTCGTAAGGAAATTACGGAGTTTTTACAAAGCAAATGGAAACGTGAAAACGAATACAGATTAATCAAAGAACTATGGGCCTATAGCGACAATCGAATTGCGGTGCGTTTTGCCTATGAGTGGCACGAGGCCGACAGACAATGGTTTCGCTCTTACGGAAATGAAAACTGGGAGTTCGACGACTCTGGCTTAATGCGCAAACGCTTTGCCAGTATTAATGATTTGCCAATCAGCGAAGCGGATAGAAAGTTTTTCTGGCCACAGGGCAGACGTCCGGACGAACATCCGGGTTTAAGTGAACTTCAGCTTTGACAAAATGAGTTATTTATTCAGGAAAACAAGCTGGTCCGGGCTGTATCACAAATTGCCGCTATCGCCGGATGCTTCACTTTACGTTCTGCAGAGATGGCATAGAATTCTTCTTTTACCTCTGCAGTCCGACCAATAATTTTAACATCGAACTGCTTACAAACGTCCTTTTCAATAATGCTTGGCATGGAAAATATTCCAACACCGGCCTGGCCGAATGCCTTCAGTAAAGCACTATCGTCAAACTGACCTGTCACTCGCGGAAACACATCAATTTCGTTAAACCACTGATCGAGTGCACGTCTTATTGTACTGTTCTGCGTAGGCAGTAAGAGCGGCGCGCCATCGAGGCACTGCGGAAAATTACGCGCGTATTTTTTCGCAAGTTTCGATGTAGCGAAAAAGGATAGCTCGCTCGCTCCCAGAAAATGATTGTAAGCCTTGATGTTATAAGCAGAATTCAGTGGCATATCTGCCAACACCATATCAATTTTATGTACGGCGAGATCGGCCAGTATCTTGTCAATACTTCCTTCCTGACAAACAATACTGATCTGGTTTTCTTTGCTGAATGCCGGTTCCAGTAATTTGTAAGCGATCGTTTTCGGGATGCAATCCAGTATGCCGACAACAAACTCTATCTGGCCTTCCATTGATGCACCGCGGACAACTTCATGCATTTCCTGACCCAGGGTAAAAATCTCATCTGCATAGCGAAGCGCAATATATGAAAATCTCGACTTAGGTAGACAGTTTATACTGTTATTGAGCTATAAAGGAGTCGAGTATAATGAATCAGCTATTCAGGGTGAATTGTCCAGATCTTGTATGGTCACGATCAATCTTTCTAACTCCCGCTCAATACTCATACAGGAAAGGGCTACTGATATGTACGATGCGATTCAATACTGTGCGCAAAAAATGAACCGGGTGTTAAGTCGCCAACTCAGCGCAGGTAATCGCTTTCAAAAAAACAGTAAGAGAAGGAATAAATCTTCAGCTCAGACAATGTAAACGAATCCCCATACGGCCACTCATGCCTATCCCCCGATTTTCTTGAGTGGCATTCTTATTGCCCGCTGTGACGCGGGCAATTTCTTTTTACTACTGAATTAAAGCCCCCGATACATTTTGTGACAGCTGATACATGTCTGATTCAGTCCACTAAAGGAGCTGTTCATTTCATCTAGATTCATATTCTTCGCGTTAAGCTCAATTGAGACCGCCTGCTCATAGAGCTGCTCCGCCAAAAATGAAAATTCCGACATTTCACTCGAACCACTTTCTTTCAGCTGCAGAGCCGAAGCTGCCACCAGAGCCGCTGTATCGATCAACTCAGTAAGAAACTCACTGCTCTCGTTCGTAAGAGGGAATCCCGGTTGCTCCGAAAATGACACCAGAGCATTCAGGCGAAGCATTATTTCCCTTAGTTTCTTATCGTGAACCTCATGCGGCAGATTTTCAGTCTGAACCTGACGATGTCGGTTTATTTCTTCGTCGCCACCAGCATATATTAAGGCAGGCAGTAGCAGTGAGAGCAGAGCGCCGGAAAGAGCTGGAACAAGAAATTTTCGTCGAGGTATTTTAATCATCTGCTTTGATAAACTGCAGATCATCTGTATGAATTGTTAATACCGGACAGCCAGCTGTTCGAACAACTTTTTCCGCGACACTGCCCATTAACATTCGGGACAATCCGGAGTAGCCATGGGTACCAATCACGATCATGCCGATGTCATGCTCTTGTGCGTAATCTGTAATATTTTCTGCCGCTGAACCGCCCAGACTTTCGCGTACAACCGACAGACCATCAGCTGCGCTGTCTACAGGTAACTTTGCCAGCTCAGCATCCGAACGAACACGCATATCCTCATGGTAGGATGCAGGTATATAGCCAACCCCCATAGGCGAGACAGCATAAGCCGGATCAATTATGACATGAACAATATGCAGCTCCGCATCAAATTGCTTTGCCAGATTGCAGGCATAGGTTTGTGCGGCATCAGAGGTTTCACTGAAATCTGTTGGCCAGAGAATTCGTTTTAAATTAATCATGCTTTACTCCTTATTCCTGATTTATATCTATTTTTATAATTCATAAGTGAGCTTTGAGGCTTGATCCACATCAAAATTAAACCTCTTAATTGCAGCTTTACAGGCGCTTTCATAACTCCTAGTCTGAACCTGGTAATTGAATCTTATAAAGCTGCTTTTGGGCTGTGTCGATTAATCAGGAAATTGGAATGCGGAAAATAATTTTATGAATATTGCCAAGCTGATACTGGTCTGGGTCACTCCGGCTTTTCTGGCCGGCATTATGGGTTGGCGCGGAATATGGGGCGGTAGCAACGCTTTTTTTGACTACATTATTCCGATTCCCGTTGCCGGAGGCGTATTTCATGTTCCAAGTTTCGTCATTGCCGCTGCAATTATTGTCGGTGTTTCCAAAACATCAGGATCGCGTGCCTTTTACATTTTCATTCTCGCTCTGGGCGTAGCGATAGGAGCTCAAACTTTACAGCTCGATTTTGAACGTCTGAATAACTGGTTGTTTACCGACTATGTACCGGCGCGTTCTCCCTTTCGTTTCAATGACAATCCTCTACTCCTGTTCGTTTTTTGCGATGCTCTCTGGGTTGCTTTCTTTGCCTTGCGGGCAACCAGCGAAAGGAACTGGAGAAAACTGGTATTATTACCGCTTATACCACTAAGCATTATTGGCGCAGAAGCTATCCTTTATAGAAGTGCCGGCACCATCTTCAAGCCCGGGCTTTCACGTCCGGTAACACCCAGAGGTAGTGAAGTGGCGATGGTTTACACTAACAGCGCTTACGATGAAAGTGTGTTTCGAAGCTGGCTGGAAGAAAAAAACAGTATGAGGATGCCCTGGCAGACACCTAACGCAGAACACGTCGCCGTGCATTTCACCACTAGCATGCAGGATATCAAGTGGGGAAAAATTGAGAAAACCGACAATATCATTGCTACATTTTGTTTTTATGAAACTGACATGTCTTCAAGCGCACATAGCGGCTATTACGATTGCTTCACTGGCAAAAAAACACTCTCACAACGGCGTCGGGAAAGTGCTAAGGAAACCAAAACAGGTTTGGGCAGAGAAATCGACAGATGGTATTCAGACGCACGGCTTTGTGACGGCGTTGACCTGAGTGGAGAAATTAATCTTGATATCGAAATAGTCAGTTTATGTCGCGGTCTGTCTCGAGGATATGCGCGCAAACTTGAACAAACCGCCAGTCGAGATGGAGAAAACTCGGAGCAACTGGTATTTCTTAAGGAAAAAGCAAGCTTACTTGGTCTTGTTCCTGAATATTGATTTAAACCCTGACAGTATTCTCAACCTTACTTATGGGCGAGATAAACCGTATTGGATGATTGTCCTTCCGTGTAGGGGTTGGCAAAACTAACTACATGGTACTCAACTCTTTCAAATATGGATTCAAGCAAGGTTGTGAATTCCGCATCGGGCGGATCGTTGGACCAGAGACCGAATACATCACCGTGGTGAATTTTCCTCGCCATGGCCTGCAGCCCTGTCTTTGAATAAAAGCTCTGATTCTCTGAGTTCAGCCAGTGTTTGGGTGAATGATCGATGTCGAGAAGCACGGCATGCACTTTTTCTCCGCTGTCATCAAAACCGTCACTATCGGCCATTGCTTGTGCGAAAAAATCGGCATGGACGAGCTCACAACGACTGTCTTTGTTAAGTGTTTGTCCAACCGGGACCATCTCCTGCCTGTGCCATTTGATCACCGCTTCCATCACTTCTATGACTTTCAGAGATTTCAGGGCCGGCTCCTGTAAAGCCGCAGCCGCGGTATATCCCAGCCCTAGTCCCCCGACAACGACATCGACAGAGTTTTCCGGCAAGCCCTGTAGAGCCAGACTGGCCAGCTCTATTTCTGCTTCCGTGAACAGACTCGACATCAGAAACTCTTCACCAAGCAGGACTTCGTAAATAATAAGTCCCTGCAGACGCGGATCGGCACGGCGACGTAAGACAATTTCGCCAAGTGGCGTGGATTGATAATCCAGTTCTTCGAAAAGTAATGACATAAGTTTCATCGTGGGAGCTTGTCGAAAGACTGTCAATATAATTCTCAGTCTTAATGATGGATAATGACTACAGTTAAGCTTATTTCACTGAATACGAGAATCAATTTATGAATGTAACAGCAAGCAAATTAAAGCCCGCATGGCGTACACCTGCAGTGGTAATCGTCGCCGGCTGTCTGATTGCCTTGCTTGGTTTTGGTTTACGTTCGAGTTTCGGCCTGTTTCTTGAACCCATGACAGTTGCGCGCGGCTGGAACCGGGAAACATTTGCCTTTGCCCTGGCCTTGCAAAACCTGCTGTGGGGCATTGGTGTTCCTATCGCCAGTGCTATCTCCGATAGATTCGGCCCGGCGAAAGTGATTGCCGGCGGAACCCTGATGTATGCGCTTGGAACTATTGGCATGGCCGAAGCGGAAACCAGCTTTGCCCTGCATTTGACAGCCGGAATTTTAACCGGTCTTGGCATCGCTTTTACGGCTTTTTCTATTGCATTGTCCGCTATCGCCAGTGTGGTTGGTCCGGAGAAGCGCTCTCTGGCACTGGGTTTCGGCACCGCTTCAGGTTCTTTCGGACAGGTGGTTTTCTCTCCTATCGCACTGTCTTTTATCAGTGCCTATGGCTGGAGTTCGACGCTATGGATACTGGCATTTATTTCACTGTTGATCTTTCCACTGGCCTTTTTGCTACCGACAAACCGTAAGCATGTTGCTAAAGAAAGCACGGTGGAACAATCTTTGCGTGAAGCATTGGAGGAGGCTGCAGCCCACCGTGGATTCATTCTGCTGGCCCTCGGTTTTTTTGTTTGTGGTTTTCATGTCGCTTTTATTACAGTTCACTTCCCCGCCTATGTAAAAGATCTGGGTCTTGATGCGAAAGTCGGCGCCTATGCGATTTCAATTATCGGCCTGTGTAACATTATTGGTTCCTTTGCGTCCGGCATTGCCGGTCAACGCTGGAGTAAGAAAGGTAGTTTGAGTGTTATCTACTTCACCCGCGCGATTGTGATCGCTCTACTGTTAGTATCGGAGAAAACCGAATTAACGATTTATCTATTTTCCTTTGCGATGGGTATTCTCTGGTTATCTACTGTTCCACTAACCTTCGGCATCGTCGCCCAGATTTTTGGTATTCGCTATATGGCAACACTGACCGGTCTGATTTTTTTCTCGCATCAGCTTGGCAGCTTTATCGGTGTCTGGTTGGGTGGTTATTTATACGACTTGAACGGCTCATACGATCCCGTCTGGTATACGGGTATTGTACTCGGTTTGCTTGCTGCGCTTATTCATATTCCTATTGAAGAAAAACCATTACAAAGAGTGAATCATGTCTGAATTACTTTACTTCGCTTACGGTTCGAATCTGCACCCTCTCTGGTTGAAAAGCCGCACACCTTCCGCTGAAATAGTCAGTGTTGAAACACTGGTCGGTTTCAGCCTGAGTTTTAATAAACATGGTCTGGATAATTCCGGAAAATGTAATATCACAGAAACATTGGAAAATGATCATGTACTCGGAGCAGTTTATCGTTTTCAGGCCGAAGAAAAACCGGTACTTGATGAAGCTGAACGAGGCTATCAGGAGCACAGTATCGCAGTCGGACCGCATGAAAATGTACTGATTTACATTGCCGACGACCCGGTCGAAGATTATTCCTCACCTTATAGCTGGTATCAGGATATTGTTCTTGCCGGAGCCGGCCTGCACGGCTTTCCTGATCTCTACTTGCAACACATTCGCGGCTTTATCGCCAAACAGGATCCGGATAGCGCACGCGATCTACGTCACCGTACAATTGTAGAATTGCTCTAGTTTTCTACTCCTCCATTTCCTCTTTATCCATGTCTGTGCGATATCTCTTGAACCAGGCAAGTATATTGTCAATCTTGGCAATCTGGTTTGAAGGACGTGAGGCGATACCGTGTGATGATCCGGGCACGCGCAGTAGAATGGTGTCAATCCGGCGCAACTTCAGGGCAACATAGAACTGCTCTGATTCGGAAATCGGCGTCCTTAAATCTGCTTCACCGGTCAGAAGCATGGTAGGAGTAGAAACATTGCCAACCAGTGACAGAGGTGAACGACGCCAGTATTCATCAGGATCTTCCCAGGGATAGGAAGCAAACCAGTACTTGTAGAAATAGTTCACATAATCGGCGGTCAGCGCAAAACTGGTCTGGTTAATAACCGGTTTGGCGACTACCGCAGCATTGAAGCGATCGGTCTTGCCTACCGTCCAGGCCGTCAGCACCCCGCCGCCTGAACCACCGGTAACGAAGATATTATTTTCATCGATGTAGCCCGACTTGAGTATTGCGTCCACCCCCGACATCAAGTCGTCATAATCGTTTCCCGGGTAATCATGATGTATCAGATTACCGAATTCTTCACCATAGCTGGTGCTGCCACGGGGGTTGGCGTAGAGAACCACATAGCCCTCGGCCGCATAGCGCTGCACTTCAACACTGAAATTGGGGCCGTAGGCGGCGAAAGGTCCGCCATGAATCTCCAGTATAAGCGGATACTTTTTTGCCGGATCGAAACCCGGTGGCCTGGCAATCCAGCCCTGAATTTCACGCTCGTCAAAAGAGGATGACCAGGTCAGTTCCTCAATCTCTGCGAGTTGTTTGTGTCCGAAAATGTCGTCATTCAGCGCAGTGATTTTCCGGCTTTTCTTATTTCTTGCTACAGCCACATCAGCGGGATGGTGTGGTGAGGTCATTGTATAAGCCACGCTGCCATTGTCGGCTACGCTGTAAGAGCCACTTGTGTATGGGCGACCCAGATAAGTGCCGCCGACATTTTCAGCAATGGTTGAAATATTACCGGAGAGATTGGTAGAGGCCAGTTTGCGCACGCCGCGATCGTCATATTGAAAAAGCAGTCGGTTATTGCCACTCCATTGCGGATTCTGTACGGAGCGATCGAAATCGACACTGAGATTTCTTACGGTATTTTTTTTCAAATCCATCAAATAGAGTTTAGTCAGCTGGTAACCCTGTTCTCTGTCATCAAAACCCGTATAGGCAATGTACTGTCCATTGGGTGAGACAGTCGGCCCGGAATCCGGTCCTTTACGCGTAGTTAATTGCTTGAGCGTGCTGTCTTTGACATTAATCGTATACAGTTCGCTTTCTGAGGGATGATACTCCCAGTCCTCCAGACGATTTGCTGAAAATACAATGTGCTCAGCATCGGCTGTCCACGACAGGGGACCATCATGATTAAAGTCGCCGGAAGTCAGTTGGCGGGGTGAACCGCCTTCGGCTGGCAGAACAAAAATATGTGTAAAACTGGTTTTCAAATAACCTCTGCCATCGACACGATATACCAGTTGGTCAATCACTTTTACGGGTGCGGCCCATTTGGCGTTTTCCGGTTTGGCCGGCGCTGCAGCCAAAGGTTCTTTGCTGGCAGGGACATCCATGGTAAAGGCAATCCACTTTCCGTCCGGTGACCAGCTTAAAGAGCCCGGACTCGCAGTCAGATTACTGAGTAAGGCGGTCTGACCCGAATCCATCCAGCGCATATATAGTTGCGAGCTGCCTTCAGCACCGCTGAGGTAGAGCAGCCGCTCTCCGCCGGGTGAAAAGCGTGGCGAGGAATAACTATCCCTTGAGGACAGTAATGGCCTGTGACCGCTGCCATTTGCATTGATTGTCCATAGATTGGCCCGACTGGAATCGCTCATGATGTCCATACGATTACGCACATAAACGATGCGACGACCATCAGAAGAAATTTGCGGATCGGATGCGTATTCCAGTTCAAAAATATCCTGTGCCTGAAAAAGCCGGGCAGATGAGGAATCATCAGCCTCATCGGCAATAGTACTGCCGGCAGGCAATAGAATACTCAGAAGGATCAGTTTCACACCGATCCTGTTATGTTCGAAATTCATTGTCAGACCCTCAAAAAATAGAATGGGATCTATTCTGCAGACTTTAGCGCTTTTGAACAAGTCAGCTATCGATCAGGCAATCGCTTCGAGTGCTTCATCTACCTCGAAATAACTTGCCTCAAGCGTCTCTGCAAAATTGGCAAGCTGACTGCAAAACTGACTGTCGCTGTAATTTACACCGAGACCGGGAGCAAGTTTTGAAAACTTGTCAGCTGTGCCATCGATTAGTTTCACCAGCTCATCTGAACTCATTGCAAACACTTCGGTGTGGCGCTCGTTGAATAAATCCAGCTCGCCAGTTACGTCACTATCCTCCTGCCTGGTATTGATCAAGTCGCATAGTTCATTGGCATAGTTTGCAGCGTGACAAAGATACTCTTCGTCATTTATCGGTAATTCCAGAATACCCGGTGGCAATTCGAGCATGCATTTTTTTATGGTTTCAGGAAAATGCCATTTCTCCGCGACGGCTACACCGAGTGTTGAACAAGTGGTTGACAGTATTTCACGTTCAGCTGTCTGTTTACTCCGGCCCCGGCTAATTAAGGCGTTGATATCTTCATACTCATCAGGCAGATAAAAAACCAGTAAATGAACGCCCAGTCTGTGAAATAAAGAACAGATGAATGCCTCTTCGGCAATATGTCGTTTTCTGTTTAGCAACAAAGCCTGTGCAATCAGACCGGCGACAAAGGATGCCACCAGAATATCCTTAAGCTCACTGCTACTGTTATCAGACTGTTTAAAAAGCAACAGACCATTACAAATCATACGAACCAGTTTCAAACCGAGACGAGAAATAGCCACCGAAATGGTTTTCACACCCTGATTACTTCTATCGAATATGACTGAATTGGCAATCTTTAATACCCGGTTCGTGAGTGTGTAATCACGGGCAATCAGTGCCGCGAGTTTTTTGAAGTCGGTATTGGATCTCTCATCTGTGAGACGATTAATTTCACCAATACTTGTTGAACAGGCGGGAAATTCAGGTCGTTTTTCAAGACGGCGTAACAGAAAATCGAGTGCTAATGCACCTCGGTCTTCATTCTCCTGAATATTCATAGCACTTTGCAGGGCCGTCAGACATTCGCCCGCATTCTGGAATCGCCAGCTGGCGTTTGCCTGGCACATATCTCGAACTATCGCGATTACTTCCGGACTCAGCCCCTGGTACTGCAAGGCACCCCAGTTTATATCGACTGCTTCAACAGCCAGATATATGTCGTTAAGTTCACTTTGATTGAAGGCACATTTGCCGCTCAGCATCTCATAGAACAACAGACCGACACTGAACACATCGGTAGCCGGTGTCAGGGCTTCGCGTTTCAGATGTTCCGGACTGATGTAGCGTGGTGTACCAAACAACCGTTCGGTTTTGTTCCTGTCTTTGTTGGCCGTGCTGTTGCGGGCAAGCCCGAAATCCATTATGCGCGGCCGGCCTTCTTTATCTATCATTATGTTGTTCGGCGTAATATCCAGATGCACAATGCCCTTCTCATGTGCACTGGCCAGACCAGAGGCGATACCGATAATTGTTTCCAGCGCTTCCGTTTCCTCCATTTTTCCGCGCTGGTGCAGATATTCTCTCAGACTCAGCCCCTCGACATACTCAAACACCAGCAAGGGGGTGTTATGAAATAAATCAACTTCGTACAGGGGGATGACATTGGCGTGTGCGATTTGCGCGGCAAAACGTGCTTCACGCACAAGGTCTTCGGCATGATTAGTATCGTCATCCTTAATATTGATCAGTTTGAGTGCAACCTGCCGCTGCAGGACTGGATCCAGGCCCAGATAGACTCTACCCTGAAATCCCTGCCCCAGTCTTTTTTGCACTTCGAAGCGACCAAGCGTTTTTGTCGACGACTCGTTCATATGAAAATTCTTTTTCCTGATAATGGTTTATCGGATATTTGACACTTATCTTGAGCAATTCTTTCGGGAGACGGTGCTATAATCACCGACCCTGATTCCCGGATTTACGGAGGTAGCGAATGTCTATGCCCAGTCCAAGTTCATTGTCGGCGGACGAGTTAGAAAAAATGCTTGAATGCCCGGCTGAGGAGGAAACCACACTACGATCCTGGCTGCGATCTTTACGCGACGCCGGACAGTTAAGCCCGGTACAGTGTGAGGTCGATTCGAAACTCGAAATCGGTGCCATTACGCGCGTCAATCTCGGTCTGGCCGGACCGGCCCTCTTATTCGACAATATAAAAGATTATCAGGACACGATTTCAACGCGTTTCGTCACCTGTGGCATGAGTAACAAAGTGCAGTTGTGTTTGCTTCTGCAATTACCGGCGGAGACTTCTGATGCCGAAATTGTCAGACATCTTAAGCAAACATACAGTAATCCGATCGCTCCGAATGTTGTTGAAAAGGCTCCGCATAAGGAGAATATTCTCAAGGGCGATGATATTGATCTGGCACAATTTCCGGCACCGATATGGCAGGGCCTGGATGGTGGTCGTTACATCGACACTTTTTGTGGAGTCATTACCCGCGACAATACAACCGGTCGTGAGAATATCGGGCTCTACCGTGGTCAGGTGATTGATAAAAACCGCATTGCGAAAGTTATGCTCGCCACTCAGGGCGGTGGCGGACACATGACTGGTTATCGCGAGAAGCAGGAAAAAATGCCGGTGGCCATTGCTTATGGTGGTCATGATGTCGTGCCATTCTGTGCCGGCAGTCCCTTTCCACGTCATGTCTGTAAGTGGGATATGATGGGAGCGATTCTGGGCAAACCGATGGATCTGGTTAAGTGTGAAACTATCGATCTACTTGTTCCCGCCGGCGCGGAGATCGTCGTTGAAGGCTATATCAACCCCGATCCGGCGACTTTCGAAATGGAAGGACCTTTCGGTGAATACCCCGGTTATTACGCTGGTGTTCCTTCACCAAAACCGGTACTTGAAGTGAGCTGCATTAGCTACCGCAACAAACCCATAATGCGCGGAACTCTGGAAGGCTGTCGCCCGGGTTTTCCTTCAGAAGATTCTATTCTTTGCGCTTACAGCTGGTCGGCAATTTTCTGGAACATGCTTGAAGCTGCCGGAGTGGTAGGCGTCACCGATGTCTGGTGCCCGCATGTATCTACAGGAACTCATATTATTGTACAAATCCGTAAACAATATCGTGGGCATGCCCAGCAAGTCGCAATGGCTCTGTGGGGCACGAGTGCCGCGCAATGGTTTTTCAAACATGTGATCGTCGTTGAAGAAGATATCGACATCCGCGATCCTCTTGCTGTGGAATGGGCGATCGCATTCCGGGTTAATGCGGGTATGGATCAGATATCCATGTTCGGACCCACTTTTGGCTCACCACTGGACCCTTCTGTCAGCCATGATGTGCTCGACATGCCGCGCTTTCGCACCGGCAAATGGACTCGAGTACTGGTGGACGCAACGCGCAACTGGGATCTGGCAAAAAATGATGACTGGGGTGGTAAGAGTTTTCCACCGGTTGGTAATCTTGAAAAGGAACTGGAGCAGAAAATCCACGATCGCTGGCAGGAGTACGATATTGGTATTGATTATCTGGATGAGAAAAAACGCGAATACCTGGTAAGGGAAAGCTGAGTGATACTAAAGGGATTATGAATTTTCAGAAAAGACAATTGATCGACCTGCAGGCCTATCTCGACTATCTGGATAAAGCCAATCATCTGCTTCGTGTAAAAACAGAAGTGGATGCCGTCTATGAACTGGCAGGTATCGCGAAAAAGTTTGAAGGTGAGAAAGCCATTCTTTTTGAGAATGTGAAAGACAGTGACTATCCGGTATTCATCGGTCTCTACTGGAACAGGGATGTAATAGCTGATTTTTTTGAAACCAGTTCAGAGCAACTTCCCTTTGTTTTGAAAGATGAAATTCGTACCTGGCACAAATCTCCTATGGAGCCGCTTATCAGCAAGACAGGACCGGCAAACGAAGTCATAGAAAAGAAGGTCGATCTGAACAAACTGCCTATGCCCCATCATGCCGAAGGGGATGGCGGACGCTATCTGACATCGACTGTCGTCATTGCCAAAGATCCGGATACAGGTGTTCGTAATCTTTCCATTCATCGCATGATGCTCGTTGGCCGCGACAGAATGACTATCCAGCTGGAAGAATATGGTCACCTGATGGATTACTACAAACGCGCCGAAGCCAGAGGCGAAGCATTGGAAATCACCATGAGCAACGGCGTGGATTTCGCAGTAAGTATGGCCGCGGCTGCACCCGCATCGGCCGCCCCTATCGATACCGATGAACTCGGTATCGCCAGCCAGATCCGGGGTGCGCCGGTTGAATTAATAGAAGCACAAACTGTTGCAGTCGAAGCTATCGCCAATGCGCAGTTTGTTATTGAAGGTCACATTCTCCCGCAAGTACGTGAGGATGAAGGACCCTATGCGGAAGTTACCGGTTATTATGCAGAACGCGCACCGCGCTGGGTTTTTGTAGCGACAGCGGTTACACGCAGAGCCAATCCAGTCTTTCATTCTATTTTATCCGGCATGGAAGTGTATAACGCTTTCGCCACCATCACCGAAGCCGGTATTTTTGAAAAAGTTAATGCACTGGTACCTGCTGTCACTGCAGTGAAATTATCACAGGGATCGATTCCTTATCATCTCGTTATACAAATAGACAAAAAGTTCGAAGGCATTCAATACAACGCCATCATGGCCGGTTTTACCTCTCAGGCTTTTATTAAGATGGTGACGGTGGTGGACACCGATGTCGATATTTTTAATCTTGCCGATGTTGAATGGGCCGTAGCAACCCGCTGTCGCTTTGATAAAGATTTGCTGATTGACAAAGATTCGGCTGGCCATCGTCTCAATCCTACCAGCGAAGATGATCTGTGGACACGTGTCGGTATTGATGCAACGGTGCCCTTACCTATTGAAGAAAAATATGTACGCGCAAAAATGCAGGATGTGGCGCTCGATAAATATGACATAGAGGGGCTTTAGTCGGATGGAAAAACTCAAACTCGGAAATTTTGATCTCTGCAAGATAGTCGAATCCGTCTCCCCGGCTTTCGAATTGAATTTTCTGCTACCTGATGCGGATACCGATACCGTTGAAGCGAATCGTAGCTGGCTGTATCCGAATTATATTGATCCGAAAACTGACATCCTGATGATCAGTTTTCATAGTTATCTCCTGCGTACAGGTAAATATACGATTCTAATCGACTCCTGCGTCGGCAATCACAAAGACAGACCCGCCTTTCCTGAGATGCACAATCTGAATACAGATTACCTGCAGAAACTGAAGACAGCAGGCGTCTCACCGGACGAAATCGATTTTGTTATGTGCACGCATATGCATCCGGACCATGTAGGCTGGAACACACAACTTGAAGATGGTCTTTGGGTACCCACCTTTCCTAACGCCCGTTACCTTTTTGGCAAAACGGAATATGACTCCTGGCTGCACTATCACAAGGAAATAGCCGGCACTGAAGCAGATTCTATTCCTGAAGTCGCCAGTTCCAGTCTGCGCCTGTCCTTTGAAGACAGCGTATTGCCGGTTATCGCTGCCGGTCAAGCTGAAATGATCGAAGGTGGATTTGAGCTGGAAGATGGTGTAAGTGTGGAAGACGCAGCCGGTCATTCGCCCGGAAACTTCATTTTTAAACTGGAATCGGCAGGTAGTAGAGCGACTGTCAGCGGTGATGTATTACATCATCCTCTGCAACTTGTCCGGCCAGACTGGTCAAGTGGCTTCTGTAGTGATCCGCAGCTCTCTGCTGTTACCCGGAGACGGGTACTCGAAGAAACAGCGTCGAGCGGAGCCATACTTATGCCGGCACATTTCCCCACACCCAGCTGGGGGCAAATTGAGGCCAGTGATGATGGTTTTCGACTAATCACTCAATGAATGTTTTAAGCAGAGCGTAAGCCGCGGGTTTTCTCTTCATCAATGGTATAAGCGCTGACCGAGTCGTCCTTAGTCACAACAACGGCATAACTCAGTCTCGCCTGTTCAACAGAGACCAGACCATCATGAACATCACGCAAGACTCTTTCCGGGCTGCGTTGTTTCGGATCGCCATAACCACCGCCACCACTTGAGACAATACTTATCCTGTCGCCTTTGTTAAAGGTGTACATGCGATTGCCATCCAGTTCCTCGCTACTGCCATCCGCGTGCTCAAGGTTCAGTCGATGAGCTGGTGCAGCCTCACCACCGGCGATACCTTCCGGCGCCGTAAAGTTTCGCATACCGCTGCCGAAATTCGCACAGGCGACATTATCTGCCTCCACTTGAAAAGCATAACGAACTCCCATGCCGCCGCGCCACTCACCAGCACCGCCAGTGTCCGTTTCAATTTCATACTCGAGCAAACTGTAAGGTGTTACCAGTTCATGCAACTCCGGATCCGGTGCACGTAAGCCACCGAGCGTGACTGGTGTCCCAACATGATCCCAGCCGTCGTAGCCATGTACCGCACCGCCGCCACCTTTGCTCATAAAATGAATGTCGGCAAAAAAACGGTCATTAGCCGGGTTCATACCCATGGTCGCGGGCGCACACCAGCGACCCCACATGGCGGAGACCTGCTCCGGTATGACCTGTGCCAGCGCCAGCCAGATGGCTTCGATCATGGCCTCGCCAATACACAAGGTGCAGCAGGATGTCGGCGCCGGTTCGCGGGCATTGACTATCGTGCCCTCGGGCGCAATTATTTCGAGCGGCCGCACAGCACCATCGTTAAACTGAATGTCGTTGCTGATGGCATGAGTTGAAAAAAGTGCCAGCTGACTCATGGCACTGGTATTCGGCAAGGTGCTGTTAATGTAACCGATAGATTGTGCATCACTGTCGCTGTAGTCGAAGATGACTTTGTCACCCTGCACCTTCAGGCAAAGCCTAACCACCGGACTTTTATCAAATTCAATTCCATCATGATCAATGGCACGTTCTGCTGAATATTCGCCATCCGGTATTTTCGCTATATCGGCACGTACGCGTCGTTCGGTCGCATCCAGAATCTCTGCTGTCGCCGCTGACAAGTCTGCGTATCCATAATGTTCAAGCAAGGCCAGAAGACGACGCTCGCCGAGATTAACTGCACCGATCTGACAATGTATATCGCCTTCAACAAGATCTCTGGCGCGAATATTGAGCAAAATAAAATCAAGCACATCCTCTCGCAGGACACCCCTGTCCGCGAGACGCAAACAGGGAATGCGCAAGGCATCTTCCCAGGCATCGTGAGCCTCAGGGTTGTAACCGACCACACCGCCACCGCCCATATCCGCGTGATGCCCCTTCGATAGCAACCAGTAACGCAGTTGCTTGTCCCAGAATACGGGTTTCATCACGTTTAAATCCGGCGGGTGATTATTGCCACGATAAGGATCATTCAAAATAAACAGATCACCTTCATGTACATCGCCTACAAAACGTTCTGCTACGGCTTTTGCAGCGAAAGGAGTGGCAGCGGCAATATCCGGAATGTAAATAGTTTGTGCGAGCAGTTCCGGTTTGTGATCAAACACAGCCGTAGTGAAATCTCTGGCTTCAGAGAAAATCGGTGAGCGGGAAGTACGCAGCATGGTTTCACCCATTTCCTTACAGATGGATTGCATCCTTGCGCTGATGACAGCTATGTCTACCGGGTCAATGTCAGATTTCATATTGCTTCACCTTTACTCTTCTTTTTTCCGCAGAATCTCAATGAGGTAATTACCCCACTCATCACAACGTAATTCAGTGGCAGTCGGTAACACAATGGTCGTTGTCGGCTGTTCGACAATAGCAGGACCTAGAAGCAGATTACCTGACTGCAGGGCAAGACCGTCATACACGTCAACCAACTGCATCGAGTTATCAAACCAGGCCTCGCGCCTGCCTTTTATTGCATGCACCGCATCTTCATCCTTTAGTGCAAAACGACTGGCCTGTGGTTTCCCGGTTTTGCCACTGGCCACCAGTCGCAGATTAATTAATTCCACTTCGCCCTGAGGCAGGGCATAACCAAAACGCTCATCATGTAAGCCGTGAAAATCATCGATCAGTTGTTGCCAGACTTGCTCATTACTATCACCCAGATTAAAGCCTGTCACTTCCACCTCATTAAACTGACCGACATAGCGGAGGTCTGCTGAATACTGCATTGTGACGTCTTCGCTTGTAAGGTTTTCATCAGCGAAAGTTGATAAAGCCAGATCCCGCATCTCCTGCAGACGTTTGCCGATAAGCTTGAAATCGACCAGGGAACCGAGCATGGCACAGGTGCGGACATAGGTGTGTTTTAAATCCGACAGCAACATGCCGGCCGCGCAGAATACCGATGATTCACGAGGTACCAGTAGTGTGCGAATGCCCAGCTCGCGGGCAATTGGAACCGCGTGTATCGGTCCTGCGCCACCGGCGACAATCATGGCGAACTCTCTCGGATCAAGACCCCGTTGAACAGTCACGACTGTGACCGCGCCACTCATTATAGAATTTGCCACACGATAAATGCCGTCGGCAGCTTCAGTAATCGATAAACCGAGAGGGATCGCCACTTTCTTTTCTATCGCGCGGCTGGCTGCCTCACGGTTCAGCGTCATAGCGCCACCGTGAAAATAGTCCGCATCAAGATATCCGAGAATTAAATCGGCATCAGTCACGGTGGGTTCGCTACCGCCGCGGTCGTAACAGGCTGGTCCCGGATCAGCACCGGCACTGGCAGGCCCCACATACAACATGCCGCCACTGTCGACACCGGCAATCGAACCGCCACCTGCGCCCACTGTGTGAATATCAAGCATGGGCACGGCAACGTGGAAACCGCCTACTTCATTTTCCGAACTGACTACGGGAGTTTCATTCTGCACCAGAGCAACATCAAAACTGGTACCGCCCATATCGACGGTGATGATATTTTTATAGTCGTGGGTTTTACCATAATGAATGCCTGCGCCTGGACCACCGGCTGGTCCGGATAATAGTGTATTGACAGAAAAACGACTGGTGACTTTCGGAGACATACAACCGCCGTTGGATTGCATTATGTTCAGTGTTCCGGAAAAGCCGTTCTGCTGAAGACTTTGTTCGAGTTCCTGCAGATAGGATGCCAAAGGCGGACCGCAGTAAGAATTCAAGGCGGTGGTGCTATGTCGCTCATAGACACGTATTTGTGGCAAGACCTCGCAGGACAAGGAAATATAAACATTGGGAAATTCTTTTTCTAATAATTCGCGAGTGCGAAGTTCATGCTCAGGATTCAGGAAAGACCACAGGTAGGAGATGGCAATAGCTTCAATATTCGCTGACTGCATTACAGCCGCAGCGCTGGCGACGTCTTCTTCGTGTAGGGGGATGGTCTGTTCACCTCTTGCGTTTACTCTTTCTCTTACTGTTAGATTTAAAGATCGTTCAATGAGCTGTGGCGGCGGGGCAAGTTGCAAATCATAACGTTCGCCATCTTTCATTCCCCTGCGCAGATTGAGTAGATCGCGAAAGCCGTGAGTCGTGATGAAAGCAGTACGGGCACCCGAAGCGGTTAGTACTGCGTTCGTTGTAATGGTCGTACCATGAACAATGGATTCGACTTGTTCCAGAAAACCCCGGGTTGGCAAATTCCGCTCAGAGGCCGCCTGCTGCAGTGCGGCAAAAACACCCTGGCTCGGGTCTGCAGGTGTGGTCGGCGCCTTACATATTGAGGTGTTACCTGCATCGTCAAATACAAGCAGGTCAGTAAAAGTGCCGCCGACATCTATACCAATTTTGAAGCTCACTGGATAATCATGGCTCTTGTTGATGAACAATGGGAGGTAATAGTATATATAAAAGCTTCCTGACTACTAAGCATTCCGCCCTGAGCGCGAGATGTGCTAAATTGCCTTATGACTAAAGTTCGAGAACCTGCCAATGCGCCTGATTTCGTTATGGAGCATTTGCACCGATATCAGAAAAGTGACGGAGCCGATGGACACCTGTGGGATTCTACGGGCTTTGGCGATCATGGTCTGATTCCTACTTTATTGCTTACCACTACCGGGCGTCAAAGCGCTGAGCTTCTGATTGTGCCGCTCATCTACACTGAAACGGACGGACGCTTTGTTGTTGTCGCCTCTGCCGGTGGTGCGCCGACTAACCCTGCCTGGTGCATCAATCTGATGCATAAGCCAGAGGTTGATATTCAGGTGATCGCCAATAAGTTTGCCGCCATAGCCAGAGTCTCTGAGGGCAAGGAAAGAGAAGAACTCTGGCGTGTTATGAACAGGGTTTATCCCGAATATATTAAATTGCAGGCTAAAACTGAGCGGCAGATCCCGGTTATTGTTCTTGATCCTGTTTCTAAACAGACCTAAATTTTTATGTCATTAAAACATACCGGCCATTTGCGAAAAATGGCAACTTCGCTTGAGTCTTCTGTGCAATATTCCCTGCCTCTGGATGACGAGCTGATTCCTCTGAATGAACGTATCGGGAAAGAAATTTCCATGAGATACATTGCGGAAATCCACTGTATAAAATGTGGCCGCAAAAGTAATAAAAGTTACAGCCAGGGCTATTGCTATCCCTGCTTTATTTCACTTGCCGCCTGCGATATGTGCATCATGAAACCGGAAACCTGTCATTTCCATCTGGGTACCTGCCGGGAACCCGACTGGGCAGAAAAAAATTGCATGCAGGAACATTATGTTTATCTGGCAAATTCCTCTGGAGTTAAAGTAGGCATAACGCGGGGCTCGCAAGTACCCACACGCTGGATGGATCAGGGTGCCAGTCAGGCTCTGCCGGTTTTCAAAGTATCCAACCGGCTTCTGTCTGGAAAAATAGAAGTCGCTATCAAAGCTCATGTTTCGGATCGCACCGACTGGCGCAAAATGCTCAAAGCTGAAGCAGATCCGGTCGATTTGCCTGCGCGTAGAGATGAGCTTATCAGTGCAGCTAAAAACCAACTCGAAGCGATTGCGGACGATTATGAAGAGTCTGATATAGAATTTTTGACTGCTGCTGAAGTGATTAACATAGAGTATCCGGTTGAGACCTATCCGGAAAAGGTGAAGTCCCTGAATTTTGATAAAACACCGGAAATCAGCGGAATACTTCAGGGCATAAAAGGACAATACCTGATACTGGATTGTGGTGTACTCAATATTCGGAAATTCGCCGGCTACCAGATTGAATTAAGTTAAGTCAGACATCCGCTTACCATCTCAACAGGAAAATAGTTCTTATGGCAGTGTCATTTAATGTAGGAATATTACCCAATCGCCCAATAGAAGATTTCGTTAACTGGATTGCCCAGGCTGATGAGCTCGGTTTTGGTGGTGTCTGGGTGGCCGATTCTCAATCGGTATTTCGTGATGCCTTTATGGCACTGACACTTTTCGCTGACCGTACCCGCCACATGGAACTGGCTACCGGTGTAAGTAATGTGATCACGCGTCACCCTGCTGTACTCGCGAACAGTTTTGCGACGCTGGATGAATTCTCAGGTGGCCGCGCGGTGCTGGGTATAGGTATCGGTGATAGCGCTATTTACAATATCGGCCATAAACCGGCCAAACTGAAAAGGCTCGAGGATTTGATTGCCGTACTGCGACAATTAATGGCCGGTGAGACCGCCCATTTTGATGGTCAGGATATCAAAGTCAGCTGGCCACCGCGTAAGGTACCCATCGTGATCGCCTGCACCGGCCCGAAGTCTCTGCAGCTGGCCGGTCGAATTGCTGACGGTGTTCTTTTTCAGGTCGGCTCAGACCCGACGCTGGTACGATACGCAAAGAAAAATATTGCCATTGGTGCCAATCAGGCCAGTCGCGATGTGAATGACATAAAACTCTATCAGCGACTGGCCTGCGCTGTCTCTGAGGATCGCGATCAGGTGCGCAAAGAAGCCCGAGGTTATGCCTCAGTGGCGGCTAATACGATATACAGCGCTATCCCGAGAGAAGATATTCCTGATGCCCTGTGGGAAGACCTGCATATCCTGAGAGAAAAATACGATTATCAGCAACATGGCAGCATGGATGCTGATCAGGCAGAACTTATTACTGATCGAATACTGGATGCGGTCGCCATCGCCGGAACAACAGAAGAAGCGGTACCACGTTTTCAGGAACTAATGGAACTTGGCGTGGAAAACTTCGTCCTGCCGATCGCGACAAAAGAGCCGGATGTGATTATCAGAACTCTGGCTGAGCAGGTCCTGCCGAAACTTCGCTGAAATCTGCAACAACCTGTCATGTCGAAAATAACAGCAGGTTTTAAAGCTTTCGACCCGCCTGAATTGCTTTGCCATTTTGTCGCAAGCGAACAAGCTATGTTCGGGATTTACTCACACTCTGAAATTGACAGGTTGCCGAGAACCCAATTGGTGGTCTGGCCAGGTCACTTTCCATATCACAGCCACCAGACTGGCAGGAGATTTACCGTTTCAATTAGTCGCGACTTTTATGCTGCCAGTTGAACAAAAGTCGACCTGTATTTCTACTTCTGATAATGCCGCCCGTCTGGCGCGCTATATCGAACAACATCGCTCTCTGTTCGTATTGACCGGTGCCGGTTGCAGTACCGCCTCCGGTATTCCGGATTATCGCGACGATAAAGGTGAATGGAAACACAGCAAACCGGTTCAATTTCAGGATTTTATCCAACATCGTTTGACCCGCCAACGCTACTGGGCTAGAAGCCTGCTCGGCTGGCCACGGGTGTTTGCCGCCCAACCCGGCCTCGCACATCATGCTCTGAGAAAGCTTGAACAGGCAGGCGCCATACACTACCTCATCACGCAAAACGTTGATCGTTTGCACCAGCGAGCGGGATCTCTCAGAGTTATCGACCTTCATGGTAATCTTGAACGGGTCAGTTGCCTGAGCTGCTTTTTTCAATTAACCCGCGTCGAGATGCAGGAAAAACTCAGAAAAGAGAACCCGGCTTTCAACGAGAAAAGTCATGAACTGGCTCCCGACGGCGACGCCGTGCTTGATAACTACGATTTTTCCGGATTCCACATCATTGATTGCTCTCATTGCGGCGGCATACTAAAACCGGATGTCGTGTTTTTCGGCGAGTCTGTGCCTAAAAAAAGAGTGCAGATGGCGATGCAATACCTGCAGGAATCAAAGGCTCTGCTGGTTGTTGGTTCTTCTTTGATGGTTTATTCCGGTTATCGTTTTTGCCGGGCGGCAAGCAAATCAGGCTTACCTTTGTCTGCCCTGAACAGAGGACGTACACGAGCTGATGCCGAACTCCAGCTGAAAATTGAAGATGATTGCGGGGAAACTCTGCAAGCGACTATCGAACTATTGGGACTTTGACCTGACTAAAACTGACTTTGACGGCATTTCGAGGTCATTAATTTAGCTAAATAATTGATTTCAGTCGTTTCTGCATTCAATTAGCAATGCCAAATACGAAGATTTGTTATTATAATCTCTTCAAATCCAGTTTTATCTTAAGTTAATGAATGACGTGTCCACGCCAAAACGAATATTAATCTTCGATGATGACAGCGACTTTCGAAAGTTACTGTTGCTCCGTCTCAGCAAAATGTTTCCCGACGCCGAGATTGAAGATTACGATCCCATCGCGAAAGGCGTGCCCGACACCGGTTTTGACTGGTTACGCTATGATGTTCTGCTGCTCGACTATTTTTTATGCATTCATGGTGTCACCGGTCTGGACATACTACGCAAGAATCGTAAAAACCCCCAGTTTCCGGCAACTATCATGCTCACCGGAGCTGGTAATGAGGAAATTGCGGTTCGAGCACTTAAATCCGGCGTTTCCGATTACATCCGAAAAGAAACACTGGATAAAAACGAATTAAAAAAATCCATCCTCACAGCTCATGAAGAGCACGCCGCAACCAGACAGAAAGCAAACGATGCGACCCTGCATGGGCATGCTTTTAACAAGGGCTTGTTTTATCAGCAGCTGGAACATGTAGAAGACGGTAGCAGTAAACGCATTCTGCTTCTGATTCAGCTCGACGGGCATCAAACCCTGGCACAAGCTGCCGGAATTATCGTACGCGATAATATTGTTCGTCACATAGCCAAACAGACCTTTGAAGTATTTCAACTTGGTAATTGCTTTCCCAGCATAACCCGCTTTAGTGAAGTTTCTATCGGCATACTGATTGATGATCCCGATTCACTTGAAACTCTCAAATTTAATCTAGATGGTCTTTGCAAACACCTGCAAAAACGACCTTACAAGTTTGATGGTAAAAAGTACCGATATACCGTGAGTATAGGCGTCGTACCGGTAGCCATCGGTTCTCTCAGCGTCGATGTGATAATCGGTATGGCTGATACTGCCATGCGTGTGGCAACCAGCAGGAAAGGCGAAAACAGTTACGAAATTTGTAATGAGGCACCGACTGAAAGCGCGTCAGAAAGCAGTTCTTCTGTGATTGATGCAGAAGCCGCGCAAACAGGTCATGACATTGCAGACGACGATGATTTTATTGACCGCGAATCCACAACAGTCGAGGCGCTGGCTAAATCAGTACCTGAAGTCGCACCGGAAACAGAAAAAGTTGAGCCTGATACGGCCCCTGAACCTGAGAAAAAACCTGAGCCAGTGACAAAGCCTGAGGTCACGGCCGCTCCTGAACCTGAGAAAAAACCCGAGCCTGAGCCAGAACCTGAGGCTAAGACCGCCCCTGAACCTGAGAAAAAACCCGAGCCAGTAAAACAAAAGCCTGCGGCGCCAGTTGCAAAACCGAAACCAGAAGCTGCTGCTGTTAAAGAAACCAAGACCAGCCCGGTTAAAGATAAGCCCGCCGCAGCACCTAAAAGTGACGAATCTATTCTGGATGATGCCAATCTAAACCTTGCTGCTCTGGCGATAAAACGTTCTTTTGAAGAAAAGCGCGTGATACAAATATTTCAGCCGGTGATCTCTTTGCTGGCTGATGAGGAAGAAGAAACCAGCGAGTTATACGATACCTCATTGCAATTGATCGAGCAGGATGGCAGCACCATTGATAGCGACGAAATTCTGTCTCGCGTTGAAGATATCCCGGCGTTTATGAAATACATAAATCGCTGGATGATACGTGAGGCCATTGGTCGTTCGGTAAACAGCTCGCACGATCGTTTTGGCTTCCTGATGAAAATAAGTGATGCTTCACTGGCCGATGCTACCCTGTTCAACTGGTTGAAAGAATTACTTTCCGGCCTGGGTTCGACTCAGCCTGGCCGCGCAATAACGCTGGAGTTATCTGCTGAGACTTTTTCAGCCGAACGAAAAAAAGCCGAAGCACTAATGACTTTCCTGCGTAAATCACATGGCTTCAAGTTTGCGCTTGCTCAGATAGACGACATTGAAACACTTAAAGCACTAACGAATAAATCCAGTTTTGATTTACTGAAAATCAGCGCCGAAATGATCAAGCAGCTCTCGGAAGAAGCGAGTGGTGATGAGGAAGGCGGAACACTGCTGGCCAGTCTTAAAAATCGTGGTTTGAGCATTGTTGTTTGCGATGTGGAAGATGCGACCACGCTTACTGAAGTAATCAGTGTGGGCGCCGATTTCGCAATTGGTGAGTTTATCGGGGAAGCCAGCGCTCAGCTGGAAGAGTCTACTAATGTGGAATCATTTGAAATTTCATAAATTTCACCTATGTTTAAACTGAGCCATCCGTAAAGCCGGTGAGTCAGGAGAATTGAATCGTGAACGAAGAAATCGTACTGCAAGCTGAAGCCAAACGTTTCGGGGACTATCTCATCGTTTCACCCGGAACTTTGCAAAATGCTGTCAAAAGACAGGGCCAGGCTCTTAAGCAGGGATTAACACCAAGACACATTGGCGAGTTACTAGTAGAAAACGGTGATATTACTCAGGAAGAACACGACAATGCGCTTAAGAGACAGCGTATAGATCGACTGGCCTGCTCGCCGGTTTTCTCAATGCTCTCGAAAACCGAATTAGCTGCAATCAGCAGTCGCTTTAAAGAAATTACGGTTCCGGCTGGTCGCCAATTTATTATTCAGGATGAACCGGATCCGACACTCTATATTATTGCATCCGGCAAGGTCGAAGTTTACCGCACGAACCTTGACGGCTCACACCTGCACATTGCTCATGTTGAACCCTATGAACCAATCGGAGAAATGGGTTATTTTCAGGGTGGCGTTCGTACCGCTTCTGTTCGCGCTGTCGATAACGTCGAATGTCTATGCGCCGAATACAGCGCCTTAACTCATTATTTTGAAAATGTACCGCGGGTAGCGCACGCTTTCATGGATATTGTTCAGTTCCGTCAACAGCAGATGGAAGAATTAATCAAGGAACAGAATAGCTAGGCCTCAATCATTTCTTTGCCCTGTCTGCGCAAAACGCATTGGAGCAGGAAGCAATACTCTTTCAATAAATTCAAATATTCCCTGCACCAGTAAGGCCAGTATCGCTGCAGGAATAGCACCTTCCAGAATAAGACCAATATCATCCAGTCTGATGCCCGTCAGGATTGGCTGACCGTAACCACCTGCTCCTATCAGTGCGCCAAGTGTTGCCGTGCCAATGTTAATGACTGCAGAAGTTTTAATACCCGCCAGAATGGAACGCGTGGCAAGCGGCAACTCTACTAGTCGGAGGCTTGCGCCTGCGGGTAAACCAATTACCAGCGCGGACTCTCTGATAGCCGCAGGAATGTCATGCAAACCGCTATAGGTGTTACGGATGATGGGCAACAAGCTGTAAATGAAAAGTGCAACAACAGTCGGGGGACCACCAATTCCCAACACAGGGATCAGAAATACAAACAGTGCCAGCGAAGGTATGGTTTGTAAGACACCGGAAATACCAAGAATAATCTGACCACAACGCGGCAAGCGCGCTGCGACAACGCCAAGCGGAATGGCAACGCAAATTGCTGCGGATAATGAAATAAGGACAAGAATAAGATGTTGCCGTGTGTTTTCAACAAAACGTTGAAACAGACTACGCTCAACAATATCACTTTCTATTGAAAACTTTTGTTTTACAAAGTCAGCAGCCACTTCAGGTTCCGAGCGCCCTTCAAGTTTGACGGCGGCGTTCAAGGTCACCATAAGCTGATCATCTATTTTACCGGTCATCCTGTGCAGGCCTTCTACTAAAGCAGGATCTTCGTCAAGGCGGTATATATAAACCCCGTAATAGTCTGGAAAGTAGTTTCTATCATCTTCCAATGAACGGATTCTGTAATATTCAATCTCAGCATCAGTTGAATATAAATCGATTACATCTATGGACTTCGACTCCAGACCACGATAAGCGAGATCATGGTCAAGTCCGCGGACATTACTTTGAGGCAATTGGTAGCGCGTTCGCAGACCTGTCCAGCCATCATCCCGATCCATAAATTCATTGCTGAACGCAAATGCCAGATCAGGATGCCTCTGTAAATCCGAAATCCTGCTGATGTTTAGTGACTCGGCTACCTGCTCCAGCATTCCCATAACATAAGTATTGTTAAACCCTATTCGCTCAGTCATGCCGATTCCAAGATCTTCAAGAGCCGCACGTAACTCAAGATCAGATTCAATCTTCTTTCCGGCCAGCATTTCAGCGCTCAAGGTTCCTGTGTACTCTGGATAAGCCGCGATTTCACCAGTTAACAAAGCCGTCCACAAAATTCGTGAGCCACCCAGGTTGACCTCGTGTCTGACGACGATTCCGCTGGAGTCCAGTATCTGTGTCGCAATTTCGGCAAGAATAATATTTTCCGTGAAATTTTTTGAGGCAATCACTTTTTCTGCGGCACTTGCTGATGGCAGTATCAGAATCGACGCTAGCAAAGCGGCCAGATAATCTATCGAGAAGAATCTTCTCATTCGGCAACAGCCTCGTTGTCTTCAAATTTATGCCGCTGTGCATTGATGAAGCAGGTAACAAATTCATCAGCTGGCTTGTGAGTCAGATCTGAAATAGTTCCTCGTTGCACAACTTTACCCTGCTTAAGCAGAATTAACTCATCGCCAAAGAATGCAGCTTCTCCGATATCGTGAGTCACCATCAATACCGATTTATTAAGCCGGGCAAATATTTTTTTTAAGTCATTTTGTAAATCAAAGCGAATCATCGGGTCCAGAGCTCCGAGTGGTTCGTCCATCAGCAGCAAATCGGGGTCCAGCATCAGCGCACGCATCAGACTGATCCTTTGCCTCTGCCCACCAGAGAGCTCGGCCGGATAACGACTTAGATAATCGTCAGATAATTGCACCAGATCCAACAATTCACCGATACGCGCGTCGATACGCGGCTCTTCCCAATTAAGAAACTTTGCCATGATGCTGATGTTGGCTTTGGCAGTCATGTGCGGAAACAAACCACCTTCCTGAATAACGTAGCCCAGACGCAGGCGCAGAGCCGGCAATGTAAGTGTCGAGAGCAATTCTCCGTCAATAAGAATCTCGCCGGAATCGGGCTGAAGCAGACCGGTAACCAGACGCAGTAAGGTTGATTTACCGCAACCACTGGGGCCGATAACCACTGTTGTCTGACCTTGTTCGACCGAACCTGAGAATGGGTATAATCCCTGTTCTTTGCCGTAACGCTTGGATATATTATTCAGCTTGAGCACAGCATTTATTGTGTTTTGGGCCGGAGATGTCTGTCTACTATATCAGGACAAGCTGATTTTATAAGGGTACATTGTTGATTATGGATAAAAATGAAGATGAGCAAATGTTTGAAGCGTTTCAATTAAAAATGAAAGATGCTCAGCTGCCCGAAATTGCCATTGCTAATTTTGCCAGCCATTATCAACAACTTCTGCAAGGTTCCAGGGGTGAGATTGCAGAACATGATATTGAAGCGGTAGGCAAAATCCCTGACGCGGACAGTCTCTCAGTAAAATACCAGGACATTGGTCAAGCAAATCTGAACTCGACGGTATTAATAAAATTGAACGGTGGTCTGGGCACATCGATGGGCCTGGATCGGGCAAAATCACTTATTCAGGTCAGAGACAGGCTGTCTTTTCTCGATATTATTGCAAAACACGCTATTCATTCTGATGTACCTTTGCTGCTAATGAACAGTGTTAATACCCGGGATGATTCGATCGAGGCACTGAAACATTATTCAAGCCTGGCGAAAGCCGGGCTGGCTCTGGATTTCCTCCAGCACAAAGTTCCGAAGGTGACACAGTCGGATCTTAGTCCGGCAAGTCACTCAACAGATCCCCAACTTGAATGGTGCCCACCCGGGCATGGTGATATTTACATCGCTTTACAGACCAGCGGCATACTTGAAAGCTTGCTCAATTCAAATTATCGCTATGCTCTAATCTCCAACTCTGACAACCTCGGCGCCACACTGGACACCTCCCTGCTCGGTTATATGATCGATGAGAAGATTCCTTTTTTGATGGAAGTAACCGATCGAAGCGAAGCCGATAAAAAGGGCGGTCATCTGGCTAAACGTGCTGATGGTCAATTTGTTTTACGGGAGTCAGCGCAATGTCCGCAGGAAGATAAGCTCTCTTTTGAAGATATTCACAAACATCGCTTTTTTAACACTAATAATCTCTGGATTGATTTGCAGGCACTGAAAATCAACCTTTATGAAAACAATAACATTGTCGATTTGCCTCTGATCCGTAACAGCAAAACTCTGGATCCAAGAGACTCGCAATCTGCAGCCGTCTATCAACTGGAAACTGCCATGGGTGCAGCCATACAGATATTTAGTGATGCACGTGCTATTTGTGTATCACGACGAAGATTTGCTCCGGTAAAAACGACGAATGATTTGTTATTGCTTCGCTCCGATGTATATGAATTGCAGGAAAACTACACACTGGTGAGTCAACTTGCGCACACAGAAATGCCCCTTATTGAGCTCGACTCAACTTACTACAAGTTGATTGATCACTTTGAACAACGATTTCCGAATGGTTCCCCCTCCTTGCTCGGCTGCTCCAGGTTACGAGTTCAAGGTGATGTAGTCTTTGGGACGAATGTTGTTATTAAAGGTAATGTCAGTTTATGCAATGCGAGTTCAAAACAGGCCAGCATCGCCGATAACAGTCTCATCGAAAAAGATATACTCTGGGAGTAGCTATTTTAGTACTTGCTTGAGAGTTGAATTATTCTTCATCTTTAATAGCAAAGCGCGACCAGAGTGACTGCCCAAGTAAACGGGCTTCTTTCAATTGTTCTTCCGAAAGATCAAATTCCATTTCTTCAAGCAGTGTTTCTGCCGCATCTATACCGCTTCCGACGACGACGTGAATCCAGGCATAAGCTTTGACGGGATCCGGCTCGACGCCAGCGCCATCAAGATACATTTCTCCTAACGCAAATTGCGCGTTTACCTGTCCTTGTCGGGCTGCTTTTTGATACCAGATAAAAGCCTTTTCATCTGATTGTCCTGTGCCTCTGCCTTCTATACACATCTCCGCGTAATTAAATTGCGCGTAGGCATCGCCCTGTTCCGCTGCTTTTAAGTACCATTGCACTGCTTTCTCATCATTCTGCTCTGTACCGGCACCGTTAAGAAACAACCATGCCAAATGAGCCTGGGCCTGCATCTCACCTGCCTCTGCCAATGGTAAAAGCAGCTTGAAAGCACTCTTATAACTACCAGCCTCGAATGCCCTGTTCGCCGCTCGCATGTCAGCACAAACAAGAACCGGAGCAAATACCAATACAAAGATCGTAAGCAGAGCCGAGGCTCTGCTACAGTCAAACAAATCTTTCCTATCCGGCCGGAATTGTCGCAAGTGCAGCTTTCCAGTGATCTGTTGCCAGCATTTCAGCTGCCCAGCGTTTTATTTCCTCATAGTCCTGCATGGGAAAAGAAGCGGCTTCGGCATGAACCAACCAGGTAACAATGGAATAATCGGCAATACTTTCTGTGCTGCCAAGTACGTATTGTTTTCCTGCAAGCTGGTCATTCAGAACAGTGAAAAAACGATGGAAATCTTCAGCCGCATTTTCAATTTTAGCTGCATCCGGCTCACCAATACCCATCATAGGCTTGACCAGATTTTCAAATGTATATA
Organism: Gammaproteobacteria bacterium; assembly: GCA_012103475.1. Classification (GTDB taxonomy): domain Bacteria; phylum Pseudomonadota; class Gammaproteobacteria; order Eutrophobiales; family Eutrophobiaceae; genus WLWS01. Next base: position 318,725 of record WLWS01000005.1, read on the forward strand.
CACCACAGGCCGGGCCAAAGTGCGCTGTCTTCCAGAACATCCACTGCGCCATTTGCACACGTAGCTTCGCATCTTCAGGAATCAAATTAGCGTCTCCGGCTTGCTGAGCCAGATAGAGCATAATCGCTGATGATTCCCACAACGAAAAACCATCATCAACCAGTGTGGGTATCTTGTGATTCGGGTTCAATTTGACAAATTCCGGCTGCATATGCCCACCACCTGGTAAATCAACTGGAATGACCTCAAGTTCGATACCGCAGCGATTAGCTACAGCCTGACAGCACAATGAATTAGGGGATGGAGGAAAAACGTATAGTTGCATGGCAGAATCCTTATGTTTATATGAAATTAGTAACAGCTTCTTATTTATCTGAGAGAAACGGGTTGGTCAAGCGCTCATAACCGAAAGTCGAACCCGGACCGTGTCCCGGCAAGAATTGAACTTCATCACCAAGCGGCCATAGTTTCTCCCTGATAGAACGAATAAGTGTAGCGTGATCGCCTTTTGGGAAATCTGTACGTCCGATCGAGCCTTGAAACAGGACATCACCGACTATGGCTATCTGAAGGCCTGACTGATAAAAGACGACATGTCCCGGAGTATGACCGGGGCAATGATAAACATCCAGACTGATTTGACCAATCTCAACAGTATCACCCTGTGATAGCCAGCGATCAGGTTGAAAGGGTCGTACAGCAGGAAAATTAAACATACGGGCCTGCTCCTCCAGCATGTCTATCCAGAACTGATCGTCCCGGTGTGGACCTTCAATCGGTATAGCCAGTTTTTCTGACAACTCCGCCGCGCCACCGGCATGATCGATATGCGCATGAGTAAGAAAAATCTTCTTTATTTCCACCTGTTCTTCGTTGGCAATCGCAATGATACGGTCAAGCTCACCACCAGGGTCAACAACGGCTGCCACCTTACTCGGCTCGCAGATCAGCATGGAACAGTTTTGTTGAAAAGGTGTAACCGGGATGACTCTGATTTTCATGACGATCGATTCTGTATGTTCAGGAAACTATGCTGACATTGCGAATATTGTAGCGCAATTTTTTACTATGCAGTGCCTGAGCCAGAACCGGATTGCTCATTACATTGGCTCTTAAGCGGGCTGCATCTGTATCAAGTCTGACAAACGCACCTACAATATTGTCTAGCTGAACGTTAGAAAGCCTAAAAGCGGCAGAAAACTGCCTGGCGATAGTTAAATCCTGAAAGTAAGCCGACTTCCTGAATTCTTCAGTTGACGCGAAGTTGATAACAAGACGACCTGTTTCGGAAAGATTAGTCAGGAGCAATGTAAACCAGTCTGTATCTGCTTCGAGTGCACGCACCGGTTCCTTACCTTTATTAGTGAACAAGTCATCAATGATCAAATCAAAAGAACTGCCCTTATAATGCTGAAGCCATTCTCTGGCTTCAGCATTATGTAAATCAACCGGTATCGTTTCGATATTGAAAAATCGATTCGCCAGCTCTAGATGAACAGGGTCGAGTTCAACACCGCATATATTTTCCACATCCAACAAATGATGGAGCTGCAATATCGATGCGCCGCCTCCCACGCCCAGCATCAGAATTCGACGGACTGATTCCGGCTGATAAAAAAATGCAAGCAGAATGAGTAGGTCCCAAATACTACCCGTGACCAGTTTGGCAGGATTAAACTCACTGTGACAGACTCCATTCGTGTACAAACGTCTGGTTTTACCGGCACTACGTATCTGGTAGAGCGAGCCACCAATCTTTTTTTGCCAAATTACAGCCATACAGCGAGAATGTTAAAAATTATCAACAACAGGGTTTATGGAAATTTATCAAGTATGAAAAAACAGACATTTGGCGTCGGTGATGCATCATACCAGGCAGCGGGCGGCATTGACGGCATTCAGAAACTGGTTAGCTGTTTTTATGACCTGATGGATAGTCTACCCGAATCGCAGAATATTCGCGCCATGCACAGGAAAGATCTGAAAATCGCCAGAAGCCGACTCGCCTTATTCCTGAGTGGCTGGTTAGGCGGCCCGAAACTGTATCAGGAACAGGTAGGCTCGATAAGTATTCCGGGTTTTCATCGTCGCTTTGATATCGGCAGTGCCGAAAAAGAGGCCTGGTTGAATTGCATGGCAAAAGCTATTGCCGAGCAGCGATATTCTGATGAATTTAAAAACTACCTGTTAGAGCAATTATCAATTCCGGCAGAGCGCTGTCGTATTCGCGACTAAACTACATGACAGCCCGGATAGCATTTAGCATTGGCTCATAATCGATGTAATCAACCTTAATCGCATGTCTTTTTTCTGCTGTATCCAGAACAAGAGATGGAAAGCCAGTTACCCCGTATTCGCTCGTGACCCGGAGCTGTCTTTGTAATTCCGCCTCTGTTTCCCCGGATTTTAAATCGATTTCATATCGATCGACATCCAGCCCAAGTCCAGTCGCGATTTCAATAAGCGTTGAATAATCGGACGGGTTTTTTGCCTCCAGATAGTATGCCCTTTGTATTGCCTGTGTCATTGCGTCATCGTATCCTGCTCCCTGCTTACCAGCGGCAATCACTCCCCTGCAGCCTGGCCAGGTAGACCGACGGGGTTCGCAGCTGGTCCAGAAATCGTAATTAAAACGAGTAGCCGGCACCACTTCCTGAATGCGACGCCAATGATGCTGAATGGTCTGTTGCATAGCCTCGGACATCACGGCATCTTCGTCTGGAGCCAGACCACCGAGTATATTCACCATTGTCAGATCCACAGGAATCGCCTCTTTCAGTTTCTGTAGTTTGGGTCTGAAGGCATAGCACCAACTGCACATCGGATCGTGAAAATAATATAATTTCATCAGTTTGTTTTCGCTTTTTAAACTTGTTCATAGTTCAATGGATGTACTATATTACATTATGAAACGAATTAATTTGATCTCAATAAGACCTGTGTTTACCAAATCATTGCTCGTCACTTTGTTGCTACCGCTGCTGCTGACTTTTTCCTTTCGGGTGCATTCACAAAATTTTGATAATGCCGACGATTATTATGAGGACGCCTTGCTCCTTTATAAGAAGAAAGATTTTAGTACGGCAATTATTCAATTAAAAAATGCTCTACAACTTAATGAGAAACATTTGCCAGCGAAGATTCTTCTGGGAGAAGCCTATCTGGGTTCAGGAGAAGCGCAGGCGGCATAAGTACAACTACAACGAGCCAGACAACAAGGCGCAGATGAAAATCTGGTTGCTGTACCAATTGCAAATACACTATTGAGCCAAAAAAAATATCGCGAGCTGAAAGACTATGTTGCCAGAGCCAGACGCGCGTCGGAGGTTGATTCAAAAATACAGGTCATTCTGGGTATCGCTTATGTCCAGCAGGAAGATTATTCAAAGGCCAAACAGGCTTTTGAAACAGCGCGACGACTGGATTCGAATAACCCGGAGCCATTGTTAGCCCAGGCTAGTCTGGCTATGAGTAACAACAAACTCGATGAGGTTAGAAAATTCATCGATGTACTTCGCCCCCTTGCCAGTGGCAGCCCTGACTTATGGATGCTGGAAGGCGATTTGAATATGCGTTTGAATAATCGAGATCTTGCGCTAGCTGCTTACAATAATATATTACAAAAAAATCCGGATTATGTTTCCGCGAAAATCAGACGCGCCCGAATTTTGCTGGATCAAGGAGACTTATCCACTGTTATTTCGGATCTTGAACCTTTATGGGAACAAGAACTGTACGAGCCGGAGGCGATTTATTTGTACGCCACAGCTCTGGCAAGAAGCGGCGACACAGTGAAAGCAACACAGGTGCTGGAAGAGGCCAGTAGAAAAATTGATTACCTGGGAGCTAATCTGGTTGAGAAACATCCGACACTAGCTCTGCTCTCTGCCATTATCTCGTTCAAACAGGGTGATCTACTAAAGGCTCTTGAAAGTTGCAAAAAGCTGGTTGAGAAACTACCGAATCACGCGCCAAGCAGAATGTTATTAGCGAAAATATATACTCAGATGGATCAAGCTGAGAATGTTATTGCCACTCTAAGACCGATATATTTCAGAAGCGAAAACGACCCGGACTTTCTCACTTTGTATGGTAAGGCCCAGCTACAACTCGAACAGTACGAGGCCGCCATAAGCTCACTCGAGCGGGCCGCGGAACTTAGCAAGGATGCCAAACCTTTACTGTCCGATATTGCTTTGGCAAAAATTGCTATGGGCGAAACAGACAATGCCACAAAAGATTTAAGAACTGCGTTTGACGAGGGAAAATCGGATACCAAGTCCGGCGTTTTGCTTGCTTACACCCAAATCTCCGCAGGCGAAATTGACAATGCGGAAAAGACCGCAGAATCATTGTTACAAACAGACCAGGAAAATCCAGTTTTACATAACCTGATGGGTACTATCGCCGCAGCGAAAGGTAATCACATGAGAGCGCGGCGGAAATTTAGCGAGGCATTGAGATTCGATCCCGCTTATACGCCCGCATTGATGAATCTGATTAAAATTGATATGCGCGAAGGCAAATTGGACGAAGCCAGGATACGACTGGAAGCTTTATTGGCAGACCAGCCAGATTCTTTGCAGGCGATGAAAGGGCTGGCTCAAATTGCTGAAAATCTAGGTGACTATGAGTCTGCTGCGTTATGGCTGGAAAAGCTATGGGCCAAACATCCAGACGCAATTGGCGAAGTACTACAACTCATAATTCTATATCAACGAATGGCACAACTCGATAAAGCCCTGACAATCGCATTAAGATTACGGGAGAAAAATCCGAAAAACTTCGAAGTTCTAATTACTCTTATCAATACTCAACTTGGTTCGGGCAAAAGACAGGACGCGATCGATACAATCAATCGTAGTTTGCGCTATACAATTGATTTCGACATTAATCAATTGCTGGAGCTGGCTAAAAAACAGATTCAGGTCGAAGATACTGAAGGCGCTTACAGCACCTTAAGCAAATGCCTTATTCAGGAACCAGGATATATTCCTGCCAAGGTTGAATTATTAAAACTCGAAACACAACTCAGAAACTATGAAAAAGCTCTGACTCTGGCAGATGAAATTATAAACGCACTGAAAGATTTACCATTAGGTTACAGTTTGCGCGCTGATGTTCTCGTATTCGCAAATCGTAATGAAGAGGCTATAGAAATCTACGAATGGACTAATTCTCAATGGCCAAGCACACAGTTATTTTTAAAAATTCTGCAACAGCGTCAGCGACTGGGAAAGAGCAAAGGTGCTCTCAAGCCACTTGAACAATGGGCAAGGTCGAACCCCGAAGATATAGAAGCCCAGTTTGGTCTTGCCGTCGGCTACATCGATGTCGGTGAGTACGACAAAGCAATAAGCATGCACGAAAAGCTACTTAAGTTTCTTCCAGATAATGCATCGATTCATAATAACCTTGCCTGGCTGCTTCAGAATGGAAATTTACCCGGAGCACTTAAACACGCGAAAAAAGCGTTTGAACTTAGCCCGGAAGATCCTGATATTCTGGATACCTTTGGCTGGGTACTGGCAGAGACTGGGCAACTGGATGAAGGGTTGAGTTACATTAGACAGGCACTGTCAAGATCGTCAAAAGAACCTGCCGCTCGTTATCATCTAGCTCTGGTTCTCAACAAAATGAACAGGAAGAACGAAGCACTGGAGACTTTGCGCGAATTACTCAAGAGCCATTTGGATTTTCGAGAACTTGGCGAAGCGAAAGCGCTTTTGTCAAAACTGGAAAAATGAGGAAGCTATGTGTCTTCTTCGAAAAGAAGGAAGTTAATTTGTAAGGTGTCTTTTCTTTGCTCTGAGACCGAGTAAGCCCAAAGATAAGAGCAACATACTCGCTGGTTCCGGTACACCTGCTGACTTAACCGTCGCCAGTGTCTTGGTATCACCAACATCATACCAGCTGTCTGTAGTAGGGTTTTTATACCAGGCTTCAAAGGTCAGTCCGGTGTCGCCATCGTAATGTAACTCGGCGACCAGAGGATGACCCATATCCGGCATAGCAAAACCTTCCCAGCCAGTTTCAGGTACAGATGAATTATTTCCGTTCTTATCTAGCGTGAGACTCAGGTTTTTCCACTCAAAGCCCCATCCGCTTTGCTGACTCCTGTCGGTGCCAGTAAAAGGATTAATACCTGATGCTAAATCGAGAAAAGTCTGCTGCCCCACATTGCCGCCAAAATTTCCATCAGCCTTGTAATTGCCGCTGGAACGTCGGAACTCTATATCACTCAGGGCAATATTCACACCCCAGGACTCGTTATTGTAATCGCGGGTCATATTGCCGCTGATACTGGCATTACCATTCTCTTCGATTGTCATTTCAACATCACTCCAACTCCAGTTAGTATACTGATGGTTGAGCGTATTAGATGAAAAGTGACCACCGAGAAACAAACCCTTGGCGCCAAAACCATAGACAGAGGGATCGCCGATACCGGAAAGACTTAATTTCACAGCCGCTGACGCGTGCAAAGGCACTAACAGGCACATAACAGCGCTTAGTTTCAGGATCGATTGTTTAATTTGTGAGTTTCTTTTTTGCATACTGTCTTTTATAAACGCAATAATCGCACCAAATTTTTTATTTCGATAAAAAACAACGACTTAAGTTTTCAAGCAATTAATTATTGTCGCTGATCCGAGACTAAATGTAAAAAGGTCCGACACATCTGTCAGGAAATCAGTAAGAAAACACCTTAATTTGCCTGTAATTGTAAACCATTATCGGGCTTCACTACTGATTTTAGATCCGGATTTGGAACCTGTTTCGTCAATTTTCAAAAAACCGGTCTAAATTGCAGAATCCGTGTTTCTGCAGCGCTGACTGAGTTTCGAACATTGAAGTTGTGTATCATGCCTGCTTTTTTCACAGACACAACTATTGGGGAAGTATATGAGCTGGAATATTTACTTATCTGGAGAAATACATAGCGATTGGCGGGAGCAAATCGCTCAGGGTATTCAGGCAGCCAATTTATCAGTAACAATAAGTGCGCCGGTCACTGACCATGCGGCAAGTGATGATTGTGGTGACGACATACTGGGGAAAGAAGAACAGCCCTTCTGGAAAGATCACAAAGCCGCAAAAATAAACGCCATTCGAACCCGAAAGTTAATTGAAGATGCCGATGTTGTTGTGGTGCGCTTCGGCGACAAATACAAGCAATGGAATGCGGCATTTGACGCTGGCTATGCAGCCGCATTGGGCAAAGCAATGATTGTAGTTCACGATCCTGAACTCACTCATGCTCTGAAAGAAGTAGATGCAGCTGCACTTGCCGTCGCCAGTAAACCGGCAGAGGTCGTCAGCATTATGAAATACGTAATGGACGGCAAGCTTCAGGCCTGAGACTACATAAGAAAGGAAAACCTACTATTGTGCGATGGCGTGAACCGCGAGCAAAGTCAGCTCCTTACATCAGCCCGGCTGGTTATCGACAACTGGAAACTGACCTGAAATCTTTATGGCAACGACGTACTGAGGTCACTCGCGCTCTAAGCGCTGCCGCCGCAGAAGGTGATCGTTCTGAAAACGCAGAATACATTTACCGGAAGAAAGAACTCAGGCAAATAGATTCGCGCATAGCCTACCTGCAAAAACGTATGCCTGAGTTAAAAATTGTCTCAAGTGTTAAGGATACGTCTTATGTATATTTCGGCGCCATCGTCACGCTTGAAAAAGACGATGGTGAAAACGTACGTTACCAGATCCTCGGTGCGGACGAGCTTGATAATAACGCAAACGCCATGAGTATTGATTCGCCTCTGGCACGTCTCCTTCTCGGAAAAACTACGGATGATGAAGTCACAGTAAGGACGGGCAATAGCGATCAGAATTACTGTATTCTTGATATCAAATACGATTTCCCAATTGACGATGTCTAAAACTGATAATTTAATAATTCGAAAATCACTGAGGCCCAGGCCTGTTCGACCTGCCGATTCAGAGTGCTGTCAGCGAGGCTGTGAGCCCTGTGTATTCGACTACTATCAGCGTGCCATGGAACGCTGGCAGCAAGAATTGGCAATTTTGGAGAAAAAGCCGGTTTAAAGACCACTTTAGACTCATTTTTAACTGAAACATGCATTCACTCGTATTTTTAATGCCAGTCGGTTAAAATCCTCACCCTTGCATAGTTTTATACGGGTTTTTCAGTAGCCTCGAGGCGATATCTCCTGTAATTTGGACAGTCCACAGGGCGAGTCAAGTTGCGTTTTTTATAAGCGCTTGATTTTTATAAGGAATTTTCGTTGCAGCCAATATGGCTAAGCAACTATCGAGAAATGGCTTTTCCAAGGATTGTCATTCAGCTCAGACAGGCACGATTACCAGCGTGGCCTGTGCAAAAAACAAATTAATAGATCGCCGCGCAAGGTAAAGCGAGGCACCAGACGCCCCGCTGAGCTTCAGTCGGCGTATTTTAAAGTGAGGAATTCAAGGTGAAAAAAATGTTTGTCGGCAATTTGCCAAGCGAAGCAACAGAAGAGTCGGTAACTGAGCTTTTTTCAGAATTCGGTAAGGTTCGCTCTATTCATCTGGTAAGTGACGTTTTCACCCGTAAGTGCCGAGGTTTTGGCTTTATTGAAATGGAAGGTCACGAAGCAAGAGCCGCCATCAGTGGCCTTAATGGTAAAAATTTTAATGGCAAACAATTGCGGGTTAATTTTGAAGAGCCGCGCACCAATAATAAACGTGGCGGTCGCAGACGCTAGGTTTAACCTGAATTAGTGTCGTGTAACTGCAGACAACCAACCAGTTCCGCGACATTGTCAATTTTATGTCTTCGCAGGTAGTTGCTAATTCCTGCGTTTATTTCCTTGCAAATTAACGGTTCGTAGAACAGGGCAGTGCCAATACCTACTGCGGATGCACCGGCGATTATAAACTCCAGAGCATCCTCTGCATTAACGATTCCACCCTGCCCTATTATTGGGATGCCATGTGCCTTGCATTCCTGATAGACCTGATGAACTTTTAGCAGTGCAACAGGCTTGATAGCAGGTCCCGACAAGCCTCCCTGATTGTTCCCTATAACCGGTTGCCGGGTTTCGATATTAACCGACATCCCCATTAAAGTATTAATAACCGCAAAAGCATCGCTGCCGGCTTCCAGACAACGCCTGGCATTTTCCGCAATGTCGGTCTGGTTTGGGGATAATTTTGTAATCAGAGGTTTATCTGTCGCGCGTCGACAGGCTTCCACGACTCTGGCCGACATATCCGGATCATTGCCAAATGTCACTCCGCCTTCTTTCACATTGGGACAGGATATGTTTATTTCCATGGCATCTATCGCTGAATCATCGAATATTCGAGCGACGTCTTCATACTCTTCTACTGTTGACCCTGAAATATTTGCAATAAAGCGGGTCTCCTCAAAATCAAGCTTTGGTAAATAATCATCGACAACGACTTTTGCACCGGGGTTTTGCAGGCCGATAGAATTCAGCATGCCCATATATGTTTCGGCCAGTCGATGTGGTGCATTTCCCAGCCTCTCGTCCAAAGTTGTGCCCTTCAGGCAAATGGCACCGACATCACGATTAGAAAAACCCTTAATGCGCGTATATTCTTCACCAAAACCAACACAACCCGATAGTAATACCAGAGGTGTATTGAATTTCATGTCACAAAATTCGAGTTCTATATTTTCCTGACCTGATGTCATGATTACCTGCTAATTATTCTCAATTGTAATTGTTTTATTATGAAAGCGATTGTCATTCGGGTAATAATAATGCGCGATTTTTTTAATTTTTTCACGGCTTTCATTATCTTGAACTACTTTATAACCTTCCATAAGAGCGATATACAACTCTGGTCGCGGACTCCGTAGTAACATTCTATCAATATGTGAGAGGTATTCGCTCAGTAGTTCTGCATCAGGTTGCAGGCGAAGGCCAGCGAGCATGTCATTCACAATAGCGTAATCAACGCCGCGTTGAACGGCGCTTTTATTCAAAATACCTTCTATAGCACTCACGTTTCGATTATCGCCGTCTTTGTTATAAAAACCCCGTACTTTATGGATGGCAAGTAGATTGCCAAGAAAAAAGAAGCTCAAAATGAAAAATGACAAGTGGCAAAGGGCTCCGTGATAGATTCTGTTATTTACAGTGGTTACCTGCCTCTCAGCGATATTAAGCTCTGTAAGAAAAAACAGACTTAGAAAAAGTATGAAATGCAGTGTTGATTGATAAAAGGGATATTCGAGCATAGCGTGAATAGCTAAAGGCAACAGCAGAACTACATAGGGATAGGCTGAACGGCCTTTTTTTGCTATTCGAATAAGTTGGTAGATAGTAAAGGCAAACAATGCTACCACAGCAACAAAACCCCCTTCAATCAACCACAACATGAACTCATTGTGTGGATGATGGACAGTGGCAGCCCCTTCGATGCCTGAATGCCAGTACAATATGGCCCGGTAGTCATGATACAAGACCTCGAAGTTTCCATAGCCAATTCCAAAAGGAAAGAAGTCCTGAAGCATAGTCCAGCTCACCTCCCATATGGCCCAGCGACCGCTCGATACATCAGCACTACCAATAGCCAGTCGTTTGCCCATCTGTTCGACGGATAAGAGATTAGAATCAATTGCAGCCACAATCAGCCCAATTAGCAAACAGACAACAGAAAGCCACATATAGCGGCTTCTATCTATAAGTGAAAGCAGTAAAAGCGGAAGTGAAACAAGCAAGCACAAATAAGCTGTTCTTGAATTAAGCTTGAAAATAATAATGCCCACCAGAAAGGCAAAGACGGTAAACACGATTAAGGAAGCCAAGGGAGGTTTTGTGGTTTTCCAGTAAGATGTTCTCAGTAATACCAGACTCACCAGATAGGTACTGACCAGAAAAGAAGCCATCACGTTAGGCTGTCTGAATATTCCGGTCAGTAGCGGGGGCTCAGCAAACGAGAAATACAGGAATGCCCAAATGGCTTGAATCAGACCTGCGACAAATATAATCCATAAGAGATTTTTTTCACTGTCGCGATTGAATACTGAAAAAAGACAAACGTAAAACACCAGTCCGGCAAGAATGGCGCCTATCCTGAAAAGCCCCGCATTCGTCGCGATTGGATCCCATAATAAAGGCATAGCGAGTAAAAGCAGTAAGAAAAGACCGCTCAGGAAATTGCCTGGTTTTTGCCACTTTTTATCACGAATTATCTTCAAAAGAACTACGTATATAAACAGGAAGCTAAACAACCAGACAAGATTATTAGAAGGCAAATACAAACCATAACCACCCATATTGGGCAGGGTAATCGTCGTTCCGACTATAAAGATCAGGGCGAAACTGAAAAGTGGGATCTTTTCTTTATTAACGTACAATTACTCTTCCTGTTCTCATTCATCTTTTATATCCAGCAATATGTTTCATATCATACTATACGAGCCGGAGATTCCACCGAATACTGGTAACATCATCCGGCTGTGTGCTAATACAGGAAATCAGCTTCATCTGATTCATCCTCTGGGTTTTAACATCAATGATAAACAGTTACGCCGTGCCGGACTTGATTATCGCGAATTTGCCAATGTCGAAGAACATAACAGTCTCGATGCGTGTCAGGCGAAACTGAAACTCTCACGACTATTTGCTGTTTCAACCAAAGGCAAGAGCAGATACTCAGAGCAACAGTATCGGGAAGGCGATGCTTTTCTATTCGGACCTGAAACTAGAGGATTGCCGGATGACGTTCTTAATCTATTCAGCAAGGAACAAAGCCTCACTATACCTATGCAGGCAGAAAGCCGGAGTCTGAATCTTTCAAACGCTGTCGCAATCCTGGTTTATGAAGCATGGCGGCAAAACAATTTTACGAAAATCTGACTAAGGTAGATCGGTCACCTTCGCAGTTATCGTTCTGCTGATATAGTCATCATCGCCAACAGAGCCATTGCGAGCAGTGACGCTGAGCTGATAAACATTGTAGGTAAGCGGGTTCTCTGTATGCATCGAAAATGTACAAGAAGGACTGATTGTGAAATTGGACGAGACTGTTCCTGTCAGATTAAAGTCACCGGTAAAAGCTGAACAGTCATTTGTAGTAAGCACTGAGCGTATTGCCCATTGCATACCACTTTGAGCAGCATAGACAGCACGAGAACTCAAAACAGAATAGGTGCTCGTCTGCTGCTGAACATTACCCAGCGTTAGCATAAACAGGCCAATAGCGGAAATAACCACCAGCAGAAAAATGACACTGACGAGGTTAATTCCTTTTTGCTGTTTAATCATGGGATATTAGGGACGTGAACTTGTTGAACCAGACGAATATCGTTATTACTCCCATTGCTGGCTGTAAATCTCATCGTAATATCAATTACAACAATGCCATTCCTTGTACTGCTTCCCGGTGTATATTTAAAAATGCAGCTGGTCAGTTTGTTTGCCAGTAAAGAACTGCTTCCTCCTGCCGGTGAGAGAACTTGAGTGCCCGTAATCGCATAATCCGCCTGACGATCAATTTCGCCACCTGTGCAGGTAAAACTTACTGGCGTGTCGACTATATGAAAACGCTGTAAGGGTGAACGTAAAGGAAAACTTGGTGACACTTTAACGCCATCGTTAATATCGAAGGTCACTGTGTTTGCAGTCGCTCCGGTGATACCGGCAATATTGTCGCCATTATAAGCATTGGCGCCAGTTTGTCCTGTATTCGCGATGACCAGGCAATGACTGGAACGGGGCAGGTTCATACACGATAACTGGTTTGCGCCTGCTGCGACTGGCAGAACCCCCAGATTTCCAAGCACTTCAAAACAATCGGCGCTGCTGTTAAAACTAAGACGATCTTGTTGCGCTGATGCAAGGCAAACAGCAGGTGCCCCAATTGGCGGTTTGGTGCGATAGCGTCCGCCGTTTGATGTACGCAGTATCTCCAGTGCACAACTGCTGCCACCGCTAGCTGTGCAGGCAGATAAATTCAAGGTGCCGTCTGTAATACGTACGCTGTTTGGCAGTGCAAGACGTAGTTCACGCGACATCCGGCGTAAGGCCAGTTCGGCACCATCAACCAGCTCAGCGCGATCGGCAAGGTCAACGAAGCCTTCAATAGGTCTGGATAACAGTTGCCCGATTAGTGTCCCAACTATACCGGTCAGAACAATGACTATCACCAGTTCGATAAGCGTAAAACCGCGTATGGAGACAGACCGGGTCATTTTCAAAAATTGGCCCGAAAAGAGGAAAGCTGAACATCATTTCTCATACCGGGGTTGGATACGGTAACATCGATTCGCACTACTTCTCCATTATTACCAGCGAGTGTATCCAGGGTAGCCGTAGCACTGTCATCAATGCTGACGGTCACACTATAATCTCCCAATCCCGTCGCAAATACGTCACCATTTTGATCCAGAGGCGGATTATCGGTACCCGAGTAATCACAAACATCATCGTAATTTGCCCGACTCTCGGTCGTCCAACCGGAACCCATTCCTTTGCAACTTAAACAGGCTGAGGTAACACAATTTGTTCGGCAATCCATATCCCAATCCGGATCGCAGAAGTTCTTTTGCATTATCTCTTCCATGTAAGCCTGCGCAATCGCGTTAGCCTGTTCCTGATAAAGGGGATCAACACTTCTCTCAGTACTCTTGGCGGTCACTAATATCAATGTGGAAAGTGCAATGCCAACAATCACTATTGAGATGACAATTTCAATCAGGGTAAAACCCTTTTCAACTAACAGTCTGGTGTGCATCTTACAAATCCGGTCTCTGGTGCGATTGAGATAGTTTCGGTGCCAATGTCCACAGTGGTTTCAGCTACCAGTTTCGTACCTCCTATGGAAAAAGGAATTCCGATTCGATCAAAGTAGAACGCAGCAGATGAAGCTGTCACACTTATCCCGGTGGGTGCCTGAATAGAAAAATCACCGCCCCCCGGCTGACTTACCGGTGTAATTGTTGCTGAAGGTGCGGCCGAATCACAACGATTATTGCTGGTATCTACCCATTTATGTAATGCAATCGAGCTGGCTGTAAATGTCAGGCGGATATCACAGCCAGAACTAATCGCAAGTTTTTGAGCATAACGAATCGCGGCCAGAGACTGCTGAGCAAATCCTGCCTGGTCAAATGATGTGGTAGAGAAAAAACGAGATGCGGCATAGAGTGACAGTACGCCAACAAGAATCAAAACGACGATAAGTTCTATCAGAGTAAACCCTGACGTGAATTGCTTACTTTTTATTACTAATTTCAATGAGTCTGCTCGTTACGAATAAAAAGGGGCGCTTTCGCACCCCTTAGCTAATTGATAATTAGCGCGAAATACAACTAACTAGGTTCCATCACAGTTTGCAAGTGTTAGCGCCGAAGTGTCCACTACCGGTGGTCCGGAAACGGTCGCTTCCGTGTAGGTAACGGTACAGCCAGCATCACCGTCAATAGTGCAGACACCAGCAGCACAAACCACATCACCAGCAATATTGGCGGCCGTTACTATAGCAGTATTAGACGGGTAACCATTTACCAGGACGATATTGGCGCCTTCCATATTTACCGGACCTGCCAGGTTGTTGTCGACTAATGCCTGAGCGCGGGCTAAAGCAGCAGCAGAGCGCATGCCACCAGCCACACCTTCGCCAACAGATATTCGCGCCTGTGAGGACAAGTCTGCAAAGCGAGGCAAAGCTGTCGCCGCCAGAATCCCAAGTATGACAATTACAACGATTAATTCGATCAAGGTAAAACCTGACTGTTGTTTTTTCATTTTACTTCTCCAGTTTTCGAGCCGCAGCCCGTGTCATTAAACATGCCGTTGTTCGTCATAACCGCAGTCAGACAAACTCAGAAACCCCTTTTCCCGACACATCTGCTCACCTACTCCTGTGCAGGCGTTTATCAAGTAAAGCCTACTCGATTCAAATATCAAGTAGATTTCACTAAAATTCTTCAATTACTAGTAAATAACCTGCCTTTATTCACCTGTTTTAATCAATAATCAGAATATCAGTCCAGTGCTACTTGCCATGATGTAGACACCACCCAGTAAAACCAGGCTACCAAACAGACGGACATTGCCCGGCAATATGTTCTCGGGTATCACAAACTGGGAGTCAAGTTTTTGTAATGACTCTCCTGTGTGAAACCAGCGATTTGCTTTTTCTTCCATTGACTTCAGAGCACTCGGCCGCAGCATGACAATCACGCCAATGATCCCGATTAGAATGCTGACGCCAATAAAAAATATTTTTAAGGCCTCGTACAACCACTCATTCATTTCGTTCTGTTTGAATATTGGCGCAAGTGCAGCGGCACTTTCAATATTTGTCTGGAAGAACATCATATAAAAAATATACAGCGAAGCCAGAAGCAGAAGCAGACCTAATACTTTATGCCAACGATAAAAATAGCGATCATGGTTATGTGGTTTATCCAGGACCTGAAAAAATGTTTCCGTCGACACCCATCGATTCAGACTTTGACTGAGGCGGATTGCGTAAGAAGGGGCCAGTAATAGCAAGCCTCCGAACAGTGCAATACATACACCCAGCCAGAACAGTGCGTCCATAAACCAACTTTGATAAAAACTTATATTTCCCATCGATAGCCACCGAGATTTTGTAGTTTCACACCAGAATACAAATCTTCACCCCACTCAAAACGAGCATCATTGTTTTTGTCTTCGTAATTCAAATTGACTCGAAAACGAATCCAATTTTCAGTTGAGTTATCACTTTCAAAAAATTCATCATTACTGACTTTATAAATAAGTATCTTTTCATTACCAAGGTAATACCAATGTCCTGGTAGGATGTCAGCATCTTGAAGACTGCCAATTTCGCCTTGATATTTACTTGGCAATACACTCAGTTCGTAAATAGAGTTGGACAACCCTGACTGCATCAGAGTAAAAGGATTCATACCATCCATCTCCTGCAACTTCTGTTTTTCTCCCTGCATATAAAGTAATCCGGCCTGATAGTGGAGCGCTGTATTCATATTCAACACGCTCACTTCAAGAAAGCTCTGCTCTGCCCGGGCTGAAAGAATAAGAACCTGGCGTAAGAACAGACCTGACAGAATAAATATAACTATCAGCGCCACTCCCAGTTCCAGCCTGGAAAGCGAGCGTTGTAAACTGCCTGGAAAAATCGCCACTCATTTACTTCCCGAGACTGACAGAGGCCAGATCCCACATTGGCAGGAATATACCGAGCGCCAATATCAATACCATTCCACCCAGCAAGACAATCATTATCGGTTCGATTGCCGCACTAAGATTCTTTACATCGTATTCAACTTCTCGTTCATAAAAACCGGCGACTTCTTCCAGCATCTCATCAACCTGCCCGGTTTCCTCGCCTACAGCCAACATCTGCAGTACCAGCGGGCTGAACATGTTGCTAAGCGTTGCCGTGTGAGTCAGATTATCTCCCCTCTCAATACCTGTACGCATATCTGCAATGTGCTCACCGATATAATCGTTATCAACCGCCCGGGATACAACAGTCAGAGCCTGTACAATCGGCACGCCCGCACTCAGTGACATAGAGAAAGCTCTGGCAAATCGACCCAGTGCTGCTTTATTTAATATTTTCCCGACCAGAGGCAGGCGAATTTTATATTTACCCCATACCACACGACCCTTGTCAGTTTTTATGTAATAAAAAAATGAGAGTAAGGTAATTACTATCACCGCCAGCATAAATGGCCAGTAGCTAACGAAAAACCCTGAAGTGTTAATGAGTATTTTTGTTGCTAAAGGTAATTCCGCACCGGCCCGTTGAAAAACATCAGCGAATGCCGGAATAACATAAATATTAACAATAGCAATGGCGATTGCCATGGCGACTATCACCATAGACGGATAGCGCAAGGCTGATTTTACCCGTTCACGAGTGTCTTTTTCGAGTTCGAGATATTGCGCAATCCGAAGAAAAGATTCGTCGAGCCTGCCGGTATTTTCACCTATACGGATCATGCTCACATAAAGCGGTGAAAATATTAGCGGGTGTCTGGCCAGAGCCACAGACAATTCTCTTCCGGATGAGAGGTTTGCCTGAATTTCCTTGAAGGCTTCCCTTAGAATACGATTATTTGTCACCTGAATAATACCGGAGAGTGATCGAATTAAAGGTACACCGGCTCTCATTAAAGAATACATCTGCCGACTGAACATAATTAAATCTGTTAAGTCAGGCTTTCTACTATTTAGTCTGTTCCAGAATTCTACCAGTCCGTTTTCACCGACGAGTCTTTCTTTAATATCAATCGGGGTGACGCTGGTGTTTAGCAATTGATTGGCCACAGCGTCAATGTTACCGGCTTCAATGACGCCGTTAACTACTTCACCCTGTCGGTTTCTTCCACTGTATTGAAATTCCGGCATTCAAACACCTACTCAGGCCAACTGAGCCGGACTGAGCTCTGCGCTAACAGGAGGCTCCTGGCTAAGTTCGTTGTCAATATCGGCACTGACTCTGAGTACTTCATCCAGCGTCGTTATACCGTCCATTGCCGCTTTTAATGCCGCTTGTTCAAGTGTCGAAAAGCCCGCTTTCTCACGGGCCATTGTAGTGAATCCCGCTGTATCTCCGGTGCCCAGCACACTCGCCAGCTGCTGGTCGATATTCAGGAATTCATAAACCCCTATGCGGCCCTGATAACCGGTGGCATTACAATGCGCACAGCCGGCACCTTTAGCATATTGAACATTGATGGCCTGTTCGCCGCCAATCTTCTTTACCAGCTCAGTCAATTCCGTCGACATATCCGAGTTTTTTCCGCAACTTCGACATATTTTCCTGACCAGACGCTGAGCAACAATCGCGTTCAGTGCCGCTGCGAGCAAATAAGGTTTCACTTCCATATCTATTAATCGGTTTACTGTGCCGATTGCGCTGTTTGTATGCAGAGTTGATAACACAAGGTGACCTGTCATTGATGCTCTTATTGCTATTTCTGCAGTCTCTTCATCACGAATTTCACCCACCAGTAACACGTCAGGATCCTGACGCAAAGCCGAACGCAAGACGTTAGCAAAGCTAAGTCCGATATCCGTATTTATCTGCACCTGATTGATTCTTGATAAGCGGTACTCGATGGGGTCTTCGGCTGTAATAATTTTTACATGGGGTGTGTTTAACAACTTTAAACCGGCGTAAAGACTGGTTGTTTTACCGCTACCCGTAGGCCCGGTTACCAGCACCATGCCGTGTGGGCGGGTAATCGCATGACGAAAGGATTTGACGATAGCTTCAGGCATACCGAGACTTTCCAAATCGTAAGTCCCACGGGTCTGATCGAGGAGACGCATGACAACGGACTCGCCATTTTGAATCGGCATTGTGGAAATTCTGACGTCGACGTTATGCGAATCGACTTTGATACTAAAACGACCATCCTGAGGTAGACGTTTCTCAGAAATATCCAGGTTTGCTATCAGTTTTAAACGTGACACCAGTGCAGCGGCGATATTTGTCTCTTCTACTACCTGCTCCTGCAGAACACCATCTACTCGTTGTCGAATTCGAACCAGAGTTTCGTCTGGTTCAATATGAATATCGGATGCGCCAATCTGGATTGCGTCTGCAAATAGCGATTGCAATAACTTTACTACCGGGGCATCAGTAACATCTGCTTCGGAAACCAGCTCAGCAAGATCAATATCGCCTTCTGACAATTCATCACTTAGCTGCTCGGCAAAACCGGATATCTGTTCAGTTTTCCTGTAAACGGTATCAATGGTACGCAGAAGATCAGACTCTCTTACCACGGCGAGACGAACCTGCTGCTTTAAAAGGTTAGATAATTCGTCATAGGCGAAGATATTGGTTGGATCCGCCATACCGACAGTGATGCTCTGCTCATCTCTGGATAAGGCAAGTGCACGAAAACGCCTCGCCTGTATCTCTGGTATGAGTTTGATGACTTCCGGTTTGAACTTGTAATGAAGCAGATCGACAAATGGTATTTTCAGCTGGCGAGAAAGAATCTCCAGCATATCGTCTTCTTTAATGTAGCTGTTCTCGATAAGTATTCGGCCCAGTTTACGGCCGGATTTTTTCTGCTCCGCCAGTGCTTCGTCAAGCTGTTCCTGCGAAATCAAACCATTTTCTATGCACAAGTCGCCGAGCCGGATTTTCTTTCTGGTATTCATCCTTAACCCTGTTTACTCAGGTAACTGATTTTCCCAAGTACATATTGCTGCAAGTCTGGCGACATGCTTTTTCCCTGCATAGCTCTACGATAGGCGAAAAGCGCTTCTGCATCCTCAGCCAGAGACTCAAGCGAAATAGCCAGGCCCATCCACCAAACACTGTTAGTTGATTCCTGCTCGACGACCTGGCGATATGTCACTACAGCCTGGCGATGATTGTCAGTTTTCTGATAGAGAGCAGCGAGAAAAGCGTAATACCCGGGGTCGGTCTTGATCTCCGGCGCAGCAGTTTCGAGAACATCAATAGCAAGCTCAGTCTCACCGCGATTAATCTGTAACCTGGCATAAAGATTGGCCCAGTCAGCCTGAGTTTTATTCAGATTCAAACCCTGTTCCAATAAGGACTCGGCCTTTTGCAATTGCCCCTGTTCAATTAGTTTTCTGGACAGCAGGCTGCGTGCCGGTACGTAATCAGGATTTTCCTTCAGAAGACTTGAAAGTATGCCATTCGCGTTTAATTCTTTCTGTTGTCGGTAGAGCACCTGCGCCTTTTTATACCTGCGTTCGATACTCTGTAGTACTTGTAAATGACTATGCTGTTTAGTCATCTCGCCAAACTGGGCACTTTCATATTCGCTGATATCATGAACTACCGACTCGAAGCCATCCTGTTCAGCAACTTTTAACTCACCAGCCGGTTCTGTTGATTTCAGTGAAAATGCCAGTTGATAACTATCGCCATTCGGTAAGAGTTCTATTTCGTCTACTTGTTGAAATGTTCTGGTGTCAATCACTAACATCACTTCATCTCTGTCTCTGTCAACAAGACGAATATTGCTGAGCCCGGGCACAGTCGCCAGATCTGGCAAACTGCCACTAAGATCAGCTTTATCCACATGAACAACTACTCTATTTGGCGACGTCAGCGAGTAGGCCCGATAATTTGCTTCAGCCGATAAAGCCAGTCGAAACTGCATAGTGCTGTTCGTTTGTATTACCTGTACATCACTCACATTGATACGGTTTGAAGTTTGCGTAATTTCTGCTGAATAGACTTCAAGCTGTTCCGCAAGGTCCGAGTCAATTACCGGCAGAGAAAAATCAAGTTTTAAAGAATTTGGACTGAGGCTGGTCTTGTCCTTATCATGTTTATTGAGAACACGCTCGCTAATCAGCTGCAGGCTTTTGTTGGATACCTGTGCGATATCCTCTTTCGCAATAATTGCTGATTCACGACCACCCATTAGTGCATAAGTCGCTGATACCGAAGCGACAAAAAACAGTAGTACGATAAACAAGCGTGCAATAGAGCTACTATAGCGTCTGGGGCGATTTTCTGTCGCGTTCAAGCCGGAAAAAACTTTGCCAGCATTGTTAGAGCCGAGGATCTGGCGTTCTTCCAGATCAGCAATGACCTTGTTGATAATACTCACCAGAAGAGCCCGGGCATTGGAATAGATTGTATTGATATTACTGCCAGCACCACACATGCCGAAGCGAGTAGCCACTTGCTGATGGTGGGGAAGCTGAATTTATTTCCGGATCGAGTGATACCCTGAGTTTCTACTGTGTCTTTCGCAGCCAGTCGCATATGTTTCAAATTGATTTGGCTCTCTCCCTCACCATAAGCAAGCATCATGGCTTTGTGACAAAGAATATTGATCAAGCGCGGGATACCGCCACTATTAAGACGCAAACAGTCAAGTGCCTGGTTTGAGAACAATTCTTTTTTGGTATAACCGGCTACCGATAAACGATGCCGGACATAAGCTTTGATGGCCACATCATTTAGTGGCTGTAAATTATAAGAAAACGTGATTCTTTGTTTGAGTTGTCGAATCGCCGGGTTCTCGAGTACTTCATTGAGTTCAGGTTGTCCGTATAAAACAACCTGAAGCAGTTTTCTTTTTTCGGTTTCCAGATTAGTCAGCAGACGCAATGTTTCCAGAGTCTGAATAGGCATTGCCTGAACTTCGTCCAGGCACAGAATGACTTTTTTTCCTTTGCAGTGGAGATCTATTAGCTTTCTGGTAATCGCTCTGAGCAAAGCGTATTGGCTCGCCTTGTCCTTGTATGTCACTGACAGGGCATCAGCGATGGCGTAAAGTAAGGTATCCGGTTTCAGGTAAGGGTTATGGATGTAGGCCGTTGCATATTCCTTACCCAGTTTCTTCATGAGCATGCGACAAAGAAGGGTTTTACCAACTCCTACTTCCCCGGTAACCTTGATAAAGCCCTCGCCACTTCGTAATGCCACAAGTAGCACATTCAGGGCATCCTGATGACCTGCCCTGTTCATAAAAAACGCTGTATCTGGAGTGATACTAAACGGGCTTTCCTTAAGTGAATAATGGGATAAATACATAATTTGGGTTCTCTATTCTTCAGCTTTACTATCGATTCGGTGCGCTCATTTCTCGTCGTAACCTGCCCAGAGAATCAGCTGTCTGACTAAGGGCACCCGACCACTGTTCGCCATCGTCTACCACTATTGGTTTTAAAAGAATAACGAGTTCACTTTTAACTGAAGATCGTTTCCTGTGTTTAAACAGATTACCAACGAAGGGAATATCGCTGACTCCCGGTGCGCCGGCGTCGGCGTCATTTATCATGTCCTGCATAAGCCCACCCAACACAATAACCTGTCCGCTTTTCGCTCTGACAATACTGTCTGATTCTCTGACCGTACTAAGGGCCAGTGGTATCTGCTGTGTGACATTGCCTATAACGACGGTTTTCTGTTGATCCAGAACTTCACTGACTGTGGGATGAATATGCAGAGTCACCTGACCTTCTCCACTGATCTGTGGAGTAACATCCAGTGCAATTCCGGAGAAAAACGGAGTCAGCGTAATATCAGGGTTCACATTTGTATTGGCGCCGGATATGGTCTGGGTGCTGGAAATGTCAGTGACAAAAAACTCATCTGTACCGACTTTGATGACTGCTTTCTGATTATTCATTGTTGCTACCCGGGGGCTCGACAGAACCTGAACGTTGCCTTGTGTTTTTAACAACTCGATGAAGCTGGTAAAATCGCCGAGGTTAAGCGCCAGAGTGAATACCCCCCCGAACGCAGAGCTAAGTGCACCGTCTATTGGTACTGCGGTATCAAATAAGGGGTTAAGAGAACCGGAGCTACCTGCGATATCACTGGCACCGGATTCATTTACCAGGACAGTTCCACCACCAACTGTCGAGGCGGTTATCGAGTTGTTACCGGGCGTACTCAAAGCCGACCAGTTAATACCCGACTGAAAGCCATCGTTCAATCTGACTTCGATTATCTTTGCCTCGAGAATAACTTGTCGCTGGACAATAAGTTGTGTGGCAATTAAAAAAGACTCTACTTCGCGCAGTTCGTTTGGCAGAGCTCGCACAACGACAACTCCGGATTGCGGGTTGATGACGACACTTCTGCCTTCGCCTGCACCAACAATCGCGTCAACCGAAGCCTGCAGTTCCTGCCAGAAGGAGGTTTCCGGTTGTTCTGTAACTATTTCTGTTCCGATTACCCCGCTACGGTTCGATGAGTTGTTATTGTTTCTGCTGTTGTTTCCGTTATTGTTGTTTGAGCTGTTACCAGAACTATTATCGGTCAACGACCCCGAACTCACCAATGTCTTTGAACTACCTCGACGAATAACGTTAAGATAATTCACCTGATAAATACGTGCCTGTAATCGCGCCGGCAATACGTTGAAACCATATCGGGTACTGACAAATTCGAAACCGTATACTTCTCTGGCCGCTTCCATTACCTCAGGCACCGTTACATTGCGTAGATTGAGAGTAATAGTGCCGCTGACCTCCGGATGCACCACCATGTTGTAAGTGGTGCCGTCAACCAGACTCATAAAAAACTGATCGGCCGGCACACTGTTAACTGATATATCAAATTTCTGTTCATCTTCTACATCAGGCACTTCTGAACTACTCAGTTCGATTGTTGGTATCAGAGCACTGGAGACATTCGCCGGAATGCTGTTTTGCGTGTCATTATTGTCCATCGATTGCTTAACTACCTGCTCCATTTCCTCTATAACCGTTTGTCTCGACTCCTGAGTCTGACAGGACGTCACCAGCATAATAGTAAGCAGTAAACAGATTGATTTTTCTAATATTGAATACATTGGCTTTACTCTATTGAGACCACGGTTTTATATTGTTTGTCTATACTTTGTGCGTACAGCGGAATGGTTAGTAGCTTTCTTTCATAATCGAGCACGATCTCGAATGATTTAATCTCACTGACTCTGGCCGCACCAATTTCATCCCCGACTCTGACCAGCTTGCCATTGACGATTGCGCTTCTGTCAGTTTCGGATATTCGAATCGCCCTGACATTAAATTCAGCTCGCTGTTTTGGAACCAGAGCAGTCGATATAAAGGATGAAGAAAAATTTGCCGGTCGGGTCGGATCCGGTAACGTCGCTGTCTCCGCGATAACCATTTCTACGCCAGCAATATTCGTCAGCAGTAGAAAAATTATTAGTCTTTTCAGCATAATTCAAACACCGATCCAGTTTTTGTCCAGACTCAGGGTATACACTGTTATGCCAATGCTGGAATTCGGGTAATCATTTACCTTTAAGTCAAGACTCTCCCAGAAAAAGCCCCACTCAAGATTTTCGAGTTCCCGTATGTATTCAAGTGTACTCAGATAATCACCCTGAAATTCAATCCGCAAACCATGTTTATAGGCATTATCTATGAGACCCTCCGGTTTATTTGCATTAGCACTGGCTGGCTCCGGACTGACTCCGGTGTCGACAGCTGCTGTGTTAACAACAGGCTGACTGCCCAGACCGTGCACTTTCTGTAACTGCAGACCTTTGATTTTAACCAGTACTGTCTCAAGCATAAGTGCCATTTCCTGAGGAGGAATCAAAGCACTTGCCGTTTCTCGTAACTGTTGTTCAATACCAGTCAGCTCTGTCTTTAACGCCTGCAGTCTGGATTTATTTTCCTTGTTAGGATCATGCTTTCCAGTGCTGACTATATTCTCAATTTGCGCATTCAGTTTTTCCACTTCGCCACGAGATTGCTGTAGTTGCTGAGCACTTCGTTTCTCGGTCAGACGCAAGGGCTGCATTAAAATGCTGTCCCAGACGAAGTAAATAACTATGAGTGAGCAAAACAAAATTGCTCCTCTCTCCCGTAGACTGAGAGCATCGATTTTTTCTGCCCATTGCTTGATTTTATTCATCTATAAGCGCTCCGCCCGGGTGCTTACCTGGAAATCGAGGCTGGCTGGATCATCAAGTGAGCGATTCAACTGCAAAACATTAAAAGACAGATTGGAAAATGAGCTTTCATCAGCTAGTTGCTGAATATAGACCGGTACTAATTCCGACGAGTAAGTCTTCCCGGCAAAACCAAGCGATCTGCCGCCATCTGTTATTGATACGCTGGTTAACCAGGTACCGTCCACATGTTTGCGTGCGAGTGATTCAAGTAAAGTGGAAAAAGCTTTTTTGTTTTCCAGCGAATGATGCGTCAGTGCCCTGCTTATCGCATTGCGCTGTTCCAGTTCACGGTCGAGGCGGGCTATTTCGGTTTCCAGTAAGCGGCTTTTTGCTTGCACAGGATATTGACTAGAGAGTTTATCAATATCGCCAACCAGTTTTTTACTTTGTTGTTCTGTAGCCGCTAATTCCTTATACAGAGCATCAACTTCGTACCACTTATAGGCGTAACTGACGACAAATATAAACAGAAAAAGCCCGACAAGAACACTAATCTGACTGGCGGAAAGCGGTAGTTTCTGGGGTCGGAAAATATCCTGATACAGGTTGATTTGTTGCTTCATTGGCGAACATCCTCGCTTCTGAGAGCAGCGCCGATCGCGAGTAAACACTGCGACTGCATCTGACTATCAAGCTCAAGCTCTGAGTCGATGAGACTCTGAATATCGAGTATTCTCGTTGGTATGTCTAACTGCCCGGAAATATATTCAGCAACGCCCGGAAGTTCCTGGCTTAAGGGTGTGATGACAAGACTGGAAATTTGAGGCATGGCAAAGTGGCTTTCGTAATAGTCGAGCGAACGCTGAATCTCAACTATCACGGTATCCAGCCAATCTTCTATCAGATCCTGATCAGTACTGTGCATTAGCGTGGCCGGCAAAGCACTTACACCGCTGGCAAGCCGGCGTGAAAGGTAAAGTGTCTGTTGTCGGGTAATCGTTATAAGACCGGTATCATGGCCTATATATACCAGAGCAACGCCCCCACATCCTCTGGCAACATGGCCGCAATATTTCTCAGAGCCAGTTCCGGGATGTCGATCACTTCGAGGTTCAAACCCGCTTCCTGTAATAAATCAATACGTTTCTTGACGTCAGCAGCTTTAGCAACCACAGCGTAAAGCATTGCATCTCTTCTACCGGTTTTGGTATCCGGTACTTCGAATACATCAATAACCGCATCGTCCACACTAAAATCAATCAGATCTTTAATACGCCAGCGAACCGCCGCGCGCATTTCATCAGCTTGTACATCAGGAGCTTCGACCATCAATAAACTATAATCAGCGAGCTCGATAAGACTGATACATAATGTATGCTCGAGTCTCGCCTGTTTGACGAGCTTTTCGAGCCCTGCTTTTCCCGCTTCCTGGTCATCGCTTTGGTGGAAATCGCAAAACTCCAATGTCGGAGGCAAGTCAGTTGTCCGTCGTATCTTGGCCACAGCCGTACCTTCTCCTTCAAGGCAGACAGCGGCTAGCGTATTCGGCTGCATCTTTTTCTTTCCAAATGCCAACAATTCAAATTCTCCGGACAAACTTTCAATGCCGGTCGATACCGACTGGTTTGGGCCAGCGCCAAACTTAAGCGACACTTCCCCAAGATTAATATTGATAACTGACTTAAGTTTTCCAGCCTAACTATCTAATGTCAATGTATTTTCTAGAAAACAGATTGATTAAAGAAAGAAGAAAGATCGAATTAGAGAATAAAATCGTGGGGTAAAAACAACAATAAACTGAGGTAGTTAGGGTTAGAAGAACTTCTGATGCTTAAGATAATTATAATAACTATTTGATTATATTACTAATTCCATGGTTCTCTTGAATAAATAAATTCCCTTGGCCCATTAAAAAGGCCGAAGCTGGCGCGACCTTCAGGATCGTTATCGTGCACCCCATCTTCATCCCAGTCGAAATACAACCACTCCAGATCGACACCACTAGCGTTGCTTAAATCTACACTGGTCTCCGCGTAACCGGCGCAGGCCTCGGCCGGAGAGGCGATACTGAAGGACAAATCGCCTAGACCACTGTCGA
This sequence comes from Gammaproteobacteria bacterium, assembly GCA_012103475.1. Taxonomy (GTDB): domain Bacteria; phylum Pseudomonadota; class Gammaproteobacteria; order Eutrophobiales; family Eutrophobiaceae; genus WLWS01. The sequence continues at coordinate 345,148 of WLWS01000005.1, forward strand.
GAGGATTGTTTGTCAAAGTAGCTGTGGCAAGCCCGGTTCCGAGACAAACTGCAGCATTGGTGATATCGACACTATCCGTGCCCACAGCGATCTCACTTGTCAGACTCAGATCGGTGGCGGCAATTGCTGAACAATCGTCATCAACATTCACGATAAAGCTGGTGCCATCATAATATTCACTTTGCAAAGGCAGGCCCAACGCCAGTAACTCAGAGCCAAAATTGTCACCAATCGCCAGTCGTCCCCAACGTTGCTCCGGGTTAGCAAAAGAAATGGGGTTGAATAATTGCGTACCATTTGCGCCATCAGCATCGCTGACAGAAAAATCAAGTGATACATCCGGACTGAAAGCCGCAACGGGTCCGAAAGGAGCCGCATCCCTGTCGGTATAGCTAAAGGGGCCATCCAGAGTAAACTGAATCACCCCGTTTGTGCCGCTACCTGAAGTAGGCAGGTAATCCGCGGCAGCACTATCCAGAGTAACTTCGGGACCTGGCTCACCACTACTGCTGTAGGTCAGAGAAATATCTGTCGAGAGGTCAAGCCGCCAGAAATTTTCAACACCACCGAAATCATGATAATTCTGTAAGGTCGCCGCCGGAAAAGTCACACCATTAGCATAAGCTCTGGCGGTAAGTTGCGGAGGACTGACGAAATCGAATGGCTGGTCAACATATGTAAACGAGGTTTTAGGCAACACGACTGAGCAGGCCGCAGACAAACTTGGCGCCGTGTCCACGCTGAATTCAAAATGATCAGCATCAAAACGCCCGACCACTTCGCTGCGACGGGCAAGACCATTGGCAATGGTAAAATCAATGCCGAGTGTCAGATAATTAGTCACCAGCGGATCCAGTGTAATGCTACCTACCTCCATATATTGCAAATCGCTAATCTGAACCATGCCGGTACCGGCGTACTCGGCAAGTGCAACGGTCGAATTATTCAAAGTACCTGTTACCGAAGCCACAGCAAGCGGGCTGTTCTTATTCACAGTAAAGCTGGTATCCCAGGCAAATGCAGGTGTAAGTCCGTTGTCACTGATGATATTACTCCCGTCCGCTATACCGTCGGCCGCCGTGCCACCGCCTGATCCGTCATCGTCAGCAGCCGAATACAGATAAGCACCGACTGTGGCAAAGAAAGACGTTCCCGCGCTTACAAAAACACCGTCACCCGGAGCACTACCATTGGGGTTCGAGGCAGGCAAAGTGCCATCATCATCGAAATCTGACAAAGCGATGCCAAAGGGTCTGACCGTGACGGGGTCCGCAGCACCAGTGCTACCATCGATATTGACCTCGGCAAAGGCATTGGAATCATCACGAATAAAAATTTCAAAATCGCCAACATCAGTGGTGGTCAATGTAAAATCTGCCTCTCCCGGAGTGCTATTGAAATCCAGCTGCAGGTTGTCACCGGCCGGCGCGGCGTTATTGCCCAGCGAGGCTGTTTGTTCCAGCATTGTTGGTAACACACCCGAGGGATCATTGCCTGTTCTGACAATCCAGGCCTTCAGATCCTGACTGACATTATTGTAGGTCGTTGCTACGCCACATTCCGCGGAAGGGCCACTGTCTCGACGCAACATCTGCACATGAAAAGAGTGATTGCGACCTGCGACCACCTCAAGACTGCCCGTAGGGCCGATACAGGAGCTACCGGTGCAGGTATTCGGTGTTATTTCGAACACATTGTCAGCGAAATTCACATTACCAGAAGTTCCAAAAGATGTGCCCACCAGAGTGTCTTCAGCGCTGACTGTAATATCTTCTTCATGCTCGTTTCTCAGAAATAATCCGATGATGCCACCGTCTGCCGGCCCTGCAAATTGATAAGCGGCAGCGCCGTCATCGTCGTCGGGCGTATCACTTACTGTATTAAAAGCTGGATTTGTCGCACTCAGTGTGCTGGTATGATCCAGCTCTGACCAGTTACCAAAACCATTTTCAGTGTTGAGCGTGGCAATCCCGTTGTAAAAAGGCACGCGAATATCTGAAGCATCGACGGCCTCAATTGTGACTTCTGTTGACGTGCAGGTACTGGCCGTGGTGGATACGGTCACATTAAAATGGTGAAAAACCAGATTACTGCAACTGGTCAAGGGGAAATTATCTGTGCTGTTACCAGCTGCGGGAATGGGAAATGCAGCATCGCAGATTCCATCCGCTGGCGCGATATCGACACAGGTTTCCGAAAACCCCGCCCCGCCACTGTCCGTACCCCAGAAATTACCTCTTGAACCAACATCAAACAGATTGGAAGGCAAAGGTCCGGTTGTTTCATCATCACGGGCATTGACGCCGGAGCTGGTAAAAAAACAGTTTTCGTATACCCGGTTATTGTCATTATCGGCAGTGCCATTTTGTAAAATTCTTAAACCAAAATTCGCATTACCGATAAAGATATTGTCGTGAATAAGGTTATTTCTGGCTTCATCGGTCGTATTGTTGTTATTGGTAAGCAGGGCTATTCCGCGATTTCCGTTATTACTGATGGTGCTGTCAAAAATTTCGTTCTGCCTGGACCGGTTTATCTGTATGCCATCGCCAGTGCTGTTATCGATAACAAGATTCGATAGCTGCGCCCTTCGACTTCGAAACAGACTGAGTCCGATGCTGCCCGAATTACTGATATCGATGTCATCCATAACCATATTATTAGCGCTTCTGTTAACAAAAATGCCATCATCGCCCGTGTTGGTAATGGTAATGTTGTTGAAACTTACTGCAGCATTAGTATTGGTGTTGGTGGTGTTGTAATGGATTCCAAAATCAGGGGCATCGTTGATGGTGACATTGGTCAGATTCAATCGTCGATTAGTTATCGTTATAGCATCCGCGTTCACATTGCCTGCCAGATAGGTACCAATATTCGTTAAAGTGAGTGTATTAATATCTGCGTCATGTTGTGTAATTTGTACACCATGAATGCGCGTATTGTTGACGTCTATGTTGTCGAGATCGGCGCGAGCATTTTCAATCCGTATTCCCGTATTATTAACATTACTTATATTGACTCCGTTGACAACGCCGTCATTACCACTCACCAGAAGACCTATACCATTGCTGTTGATAATGTCAGCTGCAGTCACACTGACGCCGGCTCCATCGAAACGCAAACCCACAGCTCCGCTTGTGTTAATGTCAATTACGTTTGCCCTTGCTGCAGCAGCATCGATTCGCAGCCCTATTCCTGAACAGTTATCAAGATTCAGATTGCTGACAATCGAATTGGCTCCGTCTACTTCCATACATTCCCGATTAGCCGCATTGGTATCAACTTTAATATCATCGGCAAGCTGATCGGGGCTTCGCATCCATAAACCTTCGAGACCACAATTGCTTAAATCGTAATTTTCGAAATTAACAGTAACTCCATCGCCATCACCCTGATGCTCCGCACACTCGCTCGTAGTGGTATCTATCGTCAGATTATCAATAAGCGCGTCGTCTGCATTGTTAGTGCTACGGATACCCTCTCTACCGGCATTGTTAATCGTTATTGTGTTATTGACCGGATCATCCTGATTCAGTAAGGGAGCCAGACCATCGAGATAAATGCCCTGAAGTGTTGTCGTATTGACGACAGCATTATCTAACTTGGCATTGGCGCCATCGAGTCGGATACCCATATTGCTGCAATTCGCCACGCTTATGTCGTTGATGTTTACATCGGCGCCATCAATCTCTATACACTCTCGAGTGGTGAAACTCACCGCTGTCTGAGGTTTAGTTGCATCGGCACTATTGATGGTTAAGCCCGTGCTGCCCGCATTAGCCAGTATCCCTTCACGAACTGTGGTCGCGATAGTGACATTACTGATAGTGACTCCAGTTGCATTAATAATCAGAATGCCGTTTCTACCAGTGTTCTGAATGTCTACATTGCTGATTGTCGCGTTAGCGGCACGAATCTCGATACCGTCGTTCGCGTTTCCACTCACGGCGGTGAGATGTTGGATGGTTATTCCAGTCTGACGTATGTCGAATATTTCTGCCCCACCACTCGGATTAACAGTGACATTAGCCGCAATACCCGTCGTTCCCTGTATGGTAAGACCAGCATAATTGACATTGTTAAGTGCGCCTGCCTGTGCTGTATAGGCTCCAGCTCCGGGACAGACATCAATAGTATGCGGGCCACCACCTACGTTTGCAGCACCCATCGCGGCTGCCAGAGTGGTAAAATTTCCACCTGACGCTGAGTGGTCGATACAGAAGAAACCAGCGCCGGTATTGTCTACGGCGAAGTTCAAGGCAAAGACATTTTGATTGAGAAAAAGAAAGAATAGAAAAAGGCCGCGCTTCAGCGTCATTTTTCTCAATTGCCTGAACTCGCCTAGTTTGCCTGTCACTATCATTACATCACGCCCTGTAAACAGTGTTAATGATAGTAGCTTTGCGAAAGACAATTAACCGCTAATTTGGTCGTTTCTGAGTCACTAGCGAAGGAAATCTTAATAAATTGTGATTCCCACCACAATCTGAGTCCTTACACTTCTGCTTTTCGCTCCCGACCAAGCAGTTCAAGCACGGCATCGTGTGGGCTGATTTCGCCATTGATGACTTTCAGAACTTCGCGGCTAATAGGCATATCGACATCATATTTGTCGGCCAGATCGCAGACCACTCTGGACGTTCTCAGACCTTCTACAGCCTGGCCAATTTCCGCCTTTGCCTCATCGGGTGACAGGCCTTTGGCCAGAGCCAGACCGAAGCGTCGGTTGCGGGAAAGATCGTCAGTACAGGTGAGCACCAGATCACCCAGACCAGCCAGACCCATGAAGGTATCTGCGCGGCCACCCATTGCCAGACCCAGACGCATGATTTCCGAGAGTCCTCTGGAGATAAGCGCGGCTCTGGTATTGGCGCCGAAATGCAGGCCGTCTGCAATACCCGCTGCTATGGCCATGACATTCTTAATGGCCCCGCCTATTTGCACGCCAACGATGTCATCATGGGTATAGGTTCTGAATACATCGCAATGGAACAGAGCTGAGAACTCTTCGGCCAGAGCAGAATCTTCTGATGCGATCGTTACGGCGGTCGGCAGACCTTCGGCTACTTCTTTGGCAAATGAAGGGCCGGACAGGATCGCAACCTTATGCGTTGGTAAGTATTCTTCCACTACCAGATGGTTGAGAGTCAGGGTGTCAGGTTCAAGTCCTTTGCAGGCAAGACAGATTTTCAGGTGCTGTTTGTCGAAAGCCTGTAATTGTTGCAAAACCGAGCGTAAACCTTCACAGGGAACGACTACAAGAACATAGCCTATAGTCTCAGGGAGAGGATCAAACTCTTTTACAGGTATGAGAGTGTCGGGAAAATCGTGGCCAGGTAAATGATAGTTATTGCATTTATCTGCGATCAGGGAGTCCACATGGCTGGCCATACTGTCCCAAAGCAGGGTCTGGTGATTATTTCGAGCCAGAACCAGGGCCAGAGCTGTTCCCCATGATCCTGCGCCGATCACCAGAATGGACTTCTTTTCCATCACCTGACTCCTGCTCTAAAACTAATGTGTGGTGGCGCTGTTACCCTCTTTTTCCTGCTGCGCCTGATATTCTTTTTGTGCGTACAGGGCGTCAAAGTTTACCGGCGCCAATAACAACTGAGGAAATCCTCCGCGTGTAACCAGATCGGAGATTGTCTCACGTGCGAAGGGAAATAGTATATTCGGACAGGTAGTTGCCAGCATTTTATTGATTGACTCATCCGGTAAACCGGCGATATGAAAGATACCCGCTTGCTGGGCTTCGATGAGATACATGGTTTTCTCACCTGATTTCACCGTGATAGTCACACTCAACACAGCCTCGAAAATGTCCTCGGCAATTTTTGCGGCTGTATTGCCTATGTCCATATTAACCGAAGGTTCCCACTCTTCCTGAAAAACCATTGGTGAGTCGGGAATCTCGAATGAGACGTCCTTCACGTAAATTTTCTGTAAGCCGAATTTTCCCTGCGCCGCTTCATCATCCGTAACGGCCGCCTGGTTTTCCTGTTCTTCTGCCATCTTTAATCTACCTGCTGTTATGTATCTTTCGTTAGTGGAAGGTTCGCATTTTGCCAGCTTGGTAAGCCTCCCTTGAGGCAATAAACCTGTTCGTATCCCTGAGCGGGCAAGCTGCGCGCTACTTTGGTCGAGATCATCCCACTCGCGCAATAAAATACAAGCGCATCCTTCTTATGCTTGTCGAGCTCTGCTTTTCGAGTAGCCATCTCGCTCTCGGGAATATTGAGCGCTCCCAGAATATGATTAGCCGCAAAATCAGACGCAGCGCGAAGATCAATAAGAACAGCGTTTTCCCGATTGACCAGTCGGGTCAATTCAGCCGGTATTATCTGTTTTACACCTGATAGGGCGCCACCATAGAGGTTCCACAGCAATAGCATCAACAATGAAACAAATAGCGATACTAAAAACAGGTGATTACCGATAAATTCGGGAAGTCGTTCCATAGTCATAAATCTGCGCAATTAAGTGAGCTGGGTCAATGAGGCGTGCATAATACGTGATTAGCGCTCGCTTAGAAACTCCAGCGACAGCTTAATCCGAGACATCATGCTTGCGGTTTTGCGATCTCGGATTGGAGAAAAATTCATGATAGACTCAGATTTAATTATTTCTTCCAGCATTCCGATTCTCACTTTTATCCCTATTTATGTCATCTAAACCTGTTATTTTGATTATTCTGGATGGCTGGGGTCATTCTGAAAGTAACGAATTCAACGCTATAAACAGTGCCAGCAAACCCACTTTTGATCGTTTGTGGCGTGATTACCCGCATACCCTGATCAGCGCCTCCGGCATCGATGTCGGTTTACCCGGTAATCAGATGGGTAATTCCGAAGTCGGACACATGAATATCGGTTCTGGTCGGGTTATTGACCAGGATTTCACCCGTATTACCCGCGCTATCGAAGATGGCTCTTTCGCCGATAATGAAATTTTGATTTCTTCAATAAAATCTGCTGTTGATAAGGACAAGGCTGTGCATATTCTGGGGCTGCTCTCACCCGGAGGTGTCCACAGTCATCAGGAGCATATTTTCGCCTTGCTCAAACTTGCAAAAACTTCCGGTGCGAAGAAAGTCTACCTGCATGCATTTCTGGATGGCCGCGACACCGCTCCCATGAGCGCCCGGGAGTACTTACTCAAAACTGAAGAGGAAATGAAGAAGCTCGGCGATTGTTCAATAGCCAGTATAGTAGGTCGTTTTTATGCAATGGATCGAAATAAAAACTGGGATCGTACCGAAATTGCCTATCACTTACTCACCGAAGGTAGAGCAGAATTTGAAGCAGAAAGCGGGCTCGCCGGTCTCGATTTGGCTTATGCTCGCGGCGAATCGGATGAATTCGTAAAACCTACTTCTATAAAAGACCAGAACGGCAGAAATATTTGCATCGACGAGGGCGACACTATTATCTTTGCAAATTATCGGGCCGACAGAGCCAGACAACTTTCGCTGGCATTTACAAAATCAGATTTCTCTGGCTTTGAACGAAAGCGAACGCTTGAATCGTCTACGTTTGTCAGTTTGACAGAATACAAAGCTGATTTTGAATTTCCGGTTGCTTTCCCTCCGCTCCAGCATAAGAACGTCTTTGGTGAATACATCGCCGGCCTCGGACTCAGACAGTTGCGAATTGCTGAAACTGAAAAATACGCCCACGTTACTTTTTTCTTCAACGGTGGTGAAGAAAAAGTTTTTGAAAACGAGGATCGTAGCCTGGTGCCTTCGCCTCATGTGAAAACATATGACGAACAACCGGAAATGAATGCGCTGGAAGTGGCTAGGCAAATGGTCGATGCTATTAACCGTCGTTCCTACGATGCTATTATCAGTAATTTTGCTAACGCGGATATGGTCGGTCATACAGGAAATTTTGAGGCTGCTGTCAGCGCTATCGAAACTCTCGATCACTGTATCAAAAAAGTTGTCGAAGCCGCGCTGGAAAACGGTACTGAGCTGTTGATAACCGCCGACCACGGCAATGCCGAGCAAATGCGTGAATATACGACAGATGGCAGTGAAGCGCAGGCCCATACTGCTCATACCAATAACCTTGTGCCACTTATCTATATCGGTCGCGCGGCAGAAGTTGACCACAACAGTGCTGCCCTATGTGATCTGGCTCCGACCATGCTTTACCTGATGGGTCTTCCGCAACCCGAAGAAATGACAGGTCGAACTATTTTTCGCCTCTACGAGGAAAGTAAGTACTGATGTTTCGCTTTTCTGAATGTGATTCCAGAAGGAATGTCGGTTTTTTATTCATTCTCATATTTTTGTTTTTTTTACTGCGAACCGCTGTACCTGAAGCTGCTGAAATAAATACGACGCAAATCGAGAAAGCACACAAACTGGAAAACATTCGAATTAAAATCAAAGATGTTGAATCCAGCATCGTATCGGCGAAAAATGAAGTTAGCGATCTATATAAACAAATCCAGCTCAACGAAATAGAGGCTGCGAAAACAGCCGAATTAATAAAGAAGTTCGATGAGCAAATCAAATCCAGACAAGACGAGTTACTAAAACTGGGTAGAAAAAAGGAAGAGCAGCTGACCATCCTGGACAAACAGCGTCAGCAACTGGCGACGCAAGTTCGGGCAGCTTATAAAACCGGTCGGAACAATTACCTGAAACTGATACTGAATCAGCAGGATGCAGGCAAAGTTGGCCGGGTTCTGGCCTATTATAATTACGACGTTAAGGCACGCGGCGAACGTATCAGTAGTATCAATATCGCTCTTGAGGAAGTTTCGTCACTTGAAAAGAAAATAGAAATAGAAAAGTCGGCAAGCTTGAACCTACAGAAGGAGCAAACCAGTAAACTTGCAGACTTTCATGTTTTTCGCCAATCCCGAAAGCAGGCCAGTGACAAATTACAGGCCTTCATTAATGATCAGGGCAGCCAGCTCGAATTTCTCAGAGCCAACGAAGAAGAACTGAAAAAACTGGTCAGTGAGCTGGAAAAACAGGAACTCGTTATTCAGATTTATGAAGAACGACCACCTTTTAATGAACTACGAGGCAAACTGAATTGGCCTGTAAATGGAAAAATCTCATCCCGCTTCGGCAGCCTCAGCAAGGGCGGCAAGCTGAAGCGACAAGGTGTCACAATAGATGCCAGAGTCGGGCTTGAAGTGAAGGCCATCACATCGGGCAAAGTCGTGTTTGCCGACTGGTTCAGGAATATGGGCCTGCTTGTTATACTTGACCATGGTGACGGTTATATGAGCCTTTACGGCCATAATGAGAGACTCCTGAAGAAATCAGGCGATCTGGTACTGGCAGGCGACGTCATTGCCCGGGTTGGTGACACTGGTGGACAACAGGCTCCCGGACTCTATTTTGAAATAAGGCAGGCTGGAAACCCCGTTAACCCCAAGCTCTGGTGTAAATACTGAGGGATGCTTGTCAGGCGTGTTCCTGCGCCTGTATCCTGTCAGCTGAATCAGCTTAAAGGCAACCAAAGTCATTCTTTCAGGTCAGAAGACATAAGGAATTTTAGACTCATAAAATTTGGAGTACAGAATGAAATCATTATCGTTTTACATTTTTCTGCATACAGCAGTGCTTGTGACCTGGGTCTCAACTACCGCTGCAATAGAAGCAGAAGCTGAGCAAGTTGCGGGTTCAGAATTACAGACTTTGCCACTTGATGAGTTAAAAACCTTTACTCAGGTTTTCGTCAAGATAAAAAATGACTACGTACAGGAAGTTAACGACAGGGAACTACTGGAAAACGCTATTCGAGGAATGCTGGAAGGTCTCGACCCGCATTCAGCTTATCTGGACAAAAGCGCCTATACCGATCTTCAGGAAGGAACTTCCGGTGAATTCGGGGGCCTTGGAATTGAGGTCGGCATGGAAGATGGTTTTGTAAAAGTGATTTCTCCAATCGATGACACTCCCGCAGAAAAGGCCGGAATCGAAGCCGGGGATCTGATTATTCGACTGGACGAAGTGCCGGTAAAAGGCATGGCCCTGAACGATGCGGTTAAATCAATGCGCGGCAAACCCGGCACGGATATTGTCCTGACCATCGTTCGCGATGGAGAGGATGCTCCGCTTAAAATTGTTATTACGCGTGCCATTATTAAAGTTAAAAGTATGCGTACCAGCACACTCGAACCGGGCCTCGGCTATTTACGAATATCACAGTTTCAGGCGCATACAGGCGAAGACATGCGCAAAGCACTGGAAAAACTGAAATCTGATAACAACAACCAGCTTAATGGACTGATTCTGGATTTACGTAACAATCCCGGTGGTGTCCTTGGCGCAGCGGTGGCTGTTTCTGATTTGTTTCTGGAGAAAGGCCTTATTGTTTACACCGAAGGCAGAGTGAAAGACTCCAAACTGAAATTCAGTGCCAAACCGACTGACATGATTGATAGAGCACCACTTATTGTTCTTGTTAACGGGGGCTCAGCTTCAGCTTCAGAAATTGTTGCCGGTGCTCTGCAGGATCACAAGCGAGCGATCATCATGGGTGAAAAAACATTCGGCAAAGGATCTGTTCAAACAATTCTGCCGCTGGAAACCGAATCTGCATTGAAACTAACTACAGCCCGCTACTACACTCCGTCCGGACGCTCAATTCAGGCTTCCGGAATCATACCGGACATAGTCATTGACAAGGTCAAGATCGAAAAACTCGACATACCGGATAACAGCATTAAGGAAGCGAACCTGGCCCGGCATCTGGAAAATGACACGAATCCTGCTAACGATATCAGCAAAGGTGATCCCGAGCTGGAAAAACAGAAGTCTGAAACGCCTCTCGCGAAAAGAGACTATGCGCTTTATGAGGCCCTGAATGTCCTCAAAGGTCTGCTTATTCTGAGCAAACAAGGCTGATCGAATTCGCGACGATGAAAAACACCACACTTGCAACTTATCTGTTGCTGAGTGTCGTTGTATCTCTGTTTATCTCTGCCCCGCTCAGTGCAGAGAACGGTAAACAAGCGCTCATTAGTATTGTTATCGACGATATTGGCTATCGATTACACGAAGATCTTCGGGCAATAGGCCTCCCCGGTCAGGTCGCATTTGCCATCATGCCGCATTCGCCACACGCAGGACAAATGTCGGCATTAGCGAATGAACTGGGTAAAGATGTTTTGCTGCACCTGCCTATGCAGGCTACTTCCGATGACAAAAATCGTTTTCTTGGCCCCGGCGCACTTACTTTGCAAATGACTCACAGTGAATTCATTCAGGTTCTTGATTCGAGTCTTCGCTCGGTCCCGCATGCTAGTGGAGTCAATAACCATATGGGCAGCTTACTTACACGTCATCCGGGACACATGGCGTGGTTAATGGAATCACTGAAAAGTCGTAATAAGTATTATCTTGATAGTGTTACCAGCAACCGCAGCGTGGCAATAAATGTCGCGCGGGAAATGGCTCTGCCGCATTTGCGCCGGGATGTATTTTTAGACAATATTCAAAATGATGAAAAAATAGAAACCCAATTCGACGAGCTTATCAGCATAGCTAAACGAAAAGGTTACGCTATCGCTATCGGACATCCCTACCCTGAGACAATGTCCGTACTATCCAGAAAACTTCTACTACTGGATAAAATCGGTGTCAAATTGATCAGCCCGCGAGACATGCTGGCCAGAAAAAAGGGTACAGCTTCCTTACATAAAATATCTTTGCAGAAATAAGCCGGAACTAACGACCTTTGCCTCGAGTGGCAAGCCACAATACGCCTGCTCCGACACCACCTAGAATCCACGATACCAATGGGAATTGCCCTATCATCACCGGCGTGTTTCCATCGAGACCATAAAGTCCGTAAAGAACGACTCCGCCCAGTACCAGTGAAGACCCGATAATCGCCAGAATATTCCGCCGATTATACTGTTGCATTTCTGATTGCAGGCGCTCAAGTTCCTCAGAATGCCATTCTACGTGGATCTTGCCTTCTCGCATTTTTTCCACAAGATCGATTATTTTGTTTGGCATGTCGGGCAGACGCTCGAGCCAGTGTGGAACATTATACTTGGTTCCTTCAATCAAACCGCTGAGCCCAACACGTTTACTCATCCAGTGCTCGAATAATGGCTTTGTCGTTTTCCAGACATCAAGATCAGGATCCAGCTGTCTCCCCAGACCCTCAACATTCACCAGCGTTTTCTGAAGAAGAATCAGCTGCGGTAAAATCGGCATATTAAATTGCCTTGCGGTTTGAAAAAGTCGCAACAATATTGTGCCGAATGAAATGTTGTGCAGTGAACGATCAAACATTGGCTCACACACTGTTCGAATAGCTGATTCAAATTCATCAACACGGGTATTGGAAGGCACCCAGCCTGATTCAACATGAAGCGTTGCAACTTTTTTATAGTCTCGATTCAGAAATGCCAGAAAATTTTCAGCCAGATAACGTTGATCGAATTCACTGAGAGAACTCATAATACCGAAATCTACTACAGCAATCTGAGCATCCCCATTTTCTCCTGGTCGAATAAAAATATTCCCGGGATGCATATCGGCGTGAAAAAAACTGTCGCGCACAACCTGAGTAAGAAAAAGCTCAATTCCATTTTCAGCCAATCTGTGCATGTCAACACCAGCTGCACGCAAACCCTGTATATCACTAACAGGAATACCCGTAATCTTTTCCATGACCATGACTTTACTGGTCGTTAAATCCCATTCGACTTCGGGCACATACATTAATTCTGAGTCTTTGAAGTTTCTTCGAAGTTGCGAAGCGTTAGCGGCTTCACGCATTAAATCCAGTTCTTCAAGGAGTGTTTTTTCAAATTCGCTGACAACATTCGTCGGTTTCAGCTTACGTACCTCTGCCCAATACACTTCAGCCTTTGCTGCCAGTACATGCATCAGACTGAGATCCCTTTTGATTATCTTTTCTATATCTGATCTGACGACTTTTACAATCATCTGCCGGCCATCTTTCAAAGTCGCACTATGTACCTGGGCGATAGAGGCAGACGCGAGAGGCTGTTCGTCGAACTCCAGAAACAACTCATCTATCTTCCCGTCTAAAGCCTGTTCAATTATATCTTTCGCTAGATCACCAGAAAAAGGAGGAACATTGTCCTGCAACTTTGCAAGCTCGTTGGCGTAGGCTTCCGGCAGCAAATCGCGACGGGTAGACAGTATCTGCCCGAATTTTACGTATATCGGACCGAGTTCCTCAAGAGCGAGACGCACTCGTTCGGCATTCGGGCGTTTTTTACGTGACCACCAGTTCCAGGGCAATAATCTTTCGATAAAACGAACTGAACGAAAAATATGCAGTGCAAACACGAGTTCATCAAGACCATGACGAATAAGTACCCGCTGAATACCGAGTAAGCGTTTAGTTTGGGCAAGGGTTAACATTGGTTTAGTTCAACTTCTCCGATTTCCGTAAGCGCTCAACCCGCAACTTGAGTCTTTCCACATCATTACGCAGTATATCAACATCATTGATAAACTCCGCCATTTCCGACTTTTCAAGGCTAAGGTTTTTTTCGAATCTCAGGTATTCACTAATGTCCTGCTGAAATTTGTGATGGGTATCCTGGAGTAAATCAAAGCCTCCTCTAAACATCCTTCCCATTTGATGGGCAAGAGAATCGCCAAACCAGACCGCAAGTTGCTCCTCCCAGTCCATTTCAATATCCTGCATAATGCTTTGAAACGTTTGCGCCAGACCAACGTCGCCAACAATTTCAAGACTACCCGATGATTGTCGGGAATGCAAAAGATAGGCGATCATGTCACCCGGCGTTGCCCGAATGCTAACTCCGGGTTTTTCTCGAGATTCGCTCAGGAGTCGTATACCAGAGCCTGAAGGAACAAGATACACGATGAATTCGGTGTTCAATAATTCCAGCAAAATAATTTGGCCGGAAATCGCAGACAGCCTCTTTACTGCATCCTGATCAAGTCTGATCAGCTTGTTTAACTGCTGTTCAACTTTAGTTAATAAGCGCATTTCTGGTAACCTTCCCGATTCGCCTTTTGCGTAATCAGAGCCTTGTACTATTAAAGTTTATAGCCCTTGTGTATCGCTACGATACCACCACTCAGATTATGGTAATTCACACGTGAAAAACCGGCATCTTCCAGCATGGCTTTAAGAGTTTCCTGATCAGGGTGCATGCGTATGGATTCGACAAGATATTGATAACTTTCCCGATCCTTCGCTATCAGTTCACCCAGTCGAGGTATGAAATGAAAAGAATACTTTTCATAGAGTTCTCGCAATACCGGCAACACTACCCGGGAAAACTCAAGTATGAGGATACTGCCTCCATATTTAATATTCTCGTACATTGACCTGAGAGCAGCATCTTTGTCGGTAACGTTACGCAGACCAAAAGCGATACAGGTACAGTCGAAACTGTTTTTCTGGAAGGGTAATGCCTCTGCGTTAGCCTGAACAAATTCAAGCCCGGTTGTCACGCCTCTGTCCAATTGTCTGTCCCGGCCTTCACTCAACATTGCGTTATTTATATCGCTGGTTATAACCCGGCCAGAGTCTCCAGCCGCCTTTTTAAACAAGACAGACATATCACCTGTCCCACCGGCAACATCAAGAATCTGCGCACCGGGTTTAATCTGGGCTATATGTATTGCGTAACGTTTCCATGCCCTGTGAACGCCGAAGGACATCAGATCGTTCATGAGATCGTAACGTGAAGCGACCGAGCTGAATACTTCTCCTACACGACGGGTCTTTTCTTGTGGATCAACCTGGGTAAAACCGAAATGGGTTGAGTCCTTTTCGCTCATTGTGGTTTGCGTTCGTGACCAGCGTGAGATAGTGCGTGTAGATAACTTTCCCAATACTGCTTTTGCTTTACGCCCAGATCATAAAGGAAGTCCCAGGCATAGATCCCACTGTCGTGACCATCATCAAACACAAGTTTTACGGCATAATTTCCAACGGCTTCAATTTTATCAATAGCAACGTTTTCTTTACCGATTTGCAAGACTTCCTGGCCCGGACCATGACCACGCACTTCGGCTGAGGGTGAATAGACCCGGAGCAATTCACAACTCAATTCAAAAGTGGAGTCATCATCAAAATCAATCGTCAGAAGACGCGATTTCGTTTTCAAATTAATTGAAACAGGTCTTGGTTTAGCATCTGCCATAATCGGTCTCTATAGTATGTAACGGGACAAATCTTCGTCCTGAATTAATTCATTCAGATTCTGGTTAACATAGTCTGCGTCTATATTGAATGTCTCACCGGCTTTGTCAGTCGCATCAAAAGACAGTGACTCGAGTAATCTTTCCATAACGGTATGCAATCGCCGGGCTCCGATATTTTCCGTATTCTCATTCACTTGCCAGGCAATTTCCGCAATTCGACGTATACCGCCTGTATCGAAGCTAAGCGTCAAATTCTCCGTTTTCATCAGGGCTGCGTATTGTTCAGTTAATGACGCATCAGGTTCTGTCAATATCCGTTCAAAGTCTTCCACCCCGAGCGCACTGAGCTCAACTCGAATGGGCAAACGACCCTGCAATTCCGGTACCAGATCGGAAGGTTTGGAAAGATGGAATGCGCCAGAGGCAATGAAAAGGATGTGATCGGTTTTCACCATTCCGTATTTCGTTGAAACAGTACTTCCTTCCACCAGCGGTAGTAGATCGCGTTGAACACCCTCTCTGGAAACATCCGGTCCGGATGTCTCAGAACGACCACAAACCTTGTCTAGTTCATCCAGAAATACCAGACCATTCTGTTCAACCGCTTCAAGGGCATGCAACTTGATTTCGTCTTCGTTAATCAACTTGGCGGCCTCTTCTTCGCTCAATAAAACCAGAGCTTCGGAGACTTTCAATTTGCGGCTACGCTTTTTCCCACCCGACACATTCTGAAACATGCTTTGAAGCTGGCCAGTCATCTCTTCCATACCCGGCGGGGCCATGATTTCCACACCGACTGCCGGTGCATTCAGTTCTACTTCAATTTCCTTGTCATCAAGTTCACCTTGTTTCAGCATTCCCCGAAATTTCTCCCGGGTGGCATTGGAGACATCTTCAGTGTCATCCGGGCCGAAACTTCTTGCTCGCGGAAGCAAAATATCCAACACCCGATCTTCGGCAGACACTTCTGCCCGCGCCTGTACCTTTTCGAGTTCGAGTTCACGTGTTTGTTTGACGGCAACATCAGCCAGATCACGAATAATGGATTCAACATCCCGGCCAACGTAACCGACTTCCGTAAACTTTGTTGCTTCAACTTTAATAAAGGGGGCATCGGCAAGTTTAGCCAGACGTCGGGCAATTTCTGTTTTACCAACGCCGGTAGGCCCGATCATCAGAATGTTTTTTGGCGTAATCTCATTGCGTAAGTCCTCGTCGACCTGTGAACGTCGCCAACGATTCCTCAGTGCAATGGCAACTGCACGCTTAGCCGCATCCTGGCCGATGATAAATTTGTCCAGTTCCTGGACTATTTCTCTGGGTGCTAACTCCTGCATAATTTTTCCCTAGCTTAATTCTTCAATAGTCAGTGCAGAATTTGTGTAAATACAAATTTCTGCGGCGATACCCAGAGACTTTTCAACAATACTACGAGCATCCATATCAGTATTTTCGAGAAGTGCCCTGGCAGCGGATTTCGCATACGCGCCTCCTGAGCCAATAGCCATGATCTGATCTTCCGGTTCAATAACGTCACCGTTACCTGAGATGATCAGGGAGGCACTGGCATCAGCTACACACAGCATCGCCTCCAGTCGTCGTAGCATTCTGTCAGTACGCCAGTCTTTTGCCAGTTCCACAGCTGAACGCATTAAATTACCCTGATGTTTTTCCAGTTTCCCTTCGAAGCGTTCAAACAAGGTAAATGCATCCGCGGTACCGCCTGCAAAACCGGCAAGTATACGATCTTTGTAAAGTCGTCTGACTTTACGGGCATTGCCTTTCATCACTGTATCACCCAGCGAAACCTGACCATCCCCACCAATAACGATATGATTATCTCTGCGAACCGAGAGAATTGTTGTACCACGAAACTGTTTCAAAGATTACCTCCAGCAAAAAAGCTTGATTATTTCACACGTACCGGCATCACTGCATCCGCTTCTTGCTGCCAAAACGATTTATTCTGAAACACTGTATATGAAGATTGATTGTGGTTTTTCAAGGGGATTAGCCGCATTATAACCGGCATCAAGCCCGACTATTTATTTTTTTTCTGAGCTCTGGGATGGGCTTTGTCATAAACCTGGGCAAGATGCTGAAAATCAAGGTGTGTGTAAACCTGAGTAGTGCTGATATCTGCATGTCCAAGTAAGTCCTGCACTGCTCTCAGGTCACTGCTGGATTCCAGAATATGGGTGGCAAACGAATGCCTCAACATATGTGGGTGTACATGGGTACCCAGACCCTGCTTTACCGACCATTGCCGTAAACGCTGCTGAATGCTACGCGGGCTTATTCGAGTACCCCGTTTACTGACAAACAGTGCGCTCTCATTCTGAGCAGCTAGCGCTGTTCGGTTTTTAAGCCAGATCTTAAGCGCATCAAGTGCCTGCCTGCCCACGGGTATCATCCGTGTTTTGTTACCTTTGCCGGTAACCGTCAACATCGCGTCAGCGTAGTCGACACTATTTAAATTCAATTTGACCAGTTCCGACAGACGTAAACCGCAGGAATACATTAATTCCAGAATGGCCCGATCACGGATGGAAAGAATGTCATCGCCTTTAATCTCGACCAGCTGGGCACTTTGATCAACATCCAGCGTATTGGGTAATTTCTTGGCTGTTTTGGGAGTGACAATACCCTGAGCCGGGTTTGTCTTTGCCACACCAATTTTCAGCAGATAGCGATAAAAAGCACGAACAGCAGAAAGGCTGCGCTGCAGACTCCGTCCACCAAGACCCTGACGATGCCGATGCGTGACAAAACCCCGCATCTGACGTCCATCCATGTCACTCCATTTCTCGACATGCTTGCTTTCGCAGTAATCCCGAAAATGTTTCAGATCCCGCTGATAGGCAATACGAGTATGCGCCGAAAGATGAAGCAATGACTTCAGAAAACCATCGATATGCTCGATTTCAACAGCGTGCATAATGAGTAAGCCTGATTCTCATCGACTCAATGCAAACAACCAGCTCATTTTTCGACAATCCAGGGTTTCAGAATAAAACTCAGTATTTCACCCATGTTTGCCAGTAATTCAACCCCCATTCCTTCCTGAAAGCGGTCAGCATTGGCACTTCCGATAGCCATAATGCCGCCCCAACCATCTCCATGAAGCGGAACCATAACTGCAGAGGCGATATCATCTCCATCGTCGCCGAACAGGAAGACCTGTTGCTGTCGTTTAAGTCTCCCGCTCAGAGGCATGCGTTTATCGATAATTGATTTGAACAGAGATTGCTGACTAACTCGCGCACCGGCAAATTCATCTCCGGCAAAAGTGTCTACAAAAGCAGGTTCGGCGAAAAGACGAACGACAACTTTATCCGCCCTGAAATTTTTTTTCAGATTGTCATAAAGCGTCGCAAATATATCTTTTGGCTCATCTGCATCCATCAGGGTCAGGGCGAGCTGATGCATACGTCTTGCCAGTTCCTCATTTTGTCGGGCAATCTCGATCAGTTCATGCATGCGCTTGCGAGCCTGATCATTCTGTTCCCGTAGTGCCGTTAATTGTCTTTCTACAAGAGAAATCGCTTCGCCACTCGCGTGTGGAACTTTTATATCGGTCAGTATATCCGGATACTCGTTAAAAAATTCCGGATGGGCACGCAGATACTCAGCTATGGCCCCGGCGCTCAGAGCTGGCAATTTGTAATTATCTTCTGAGGCAGTACTCATAATTCTATTTGTCCTTCAAAAACGGTTATTGCGGGACCCAGCATCCAGACAGCTTCACCGGCACCGGCCCAGTTAATCTTTAAATGGCCGCCTGTCAATTCAACATCGACCTTCGAATCCAGTTTACCAGCATTTATACCAACTACGACAGCAGCACAGGCACCCGTCCCACATGCCAGAGTTTCTCCCACACCTCTTTCATACACACGCAAACGAATATGCTCACGATCGACGATTTCCATAAAGCCGACATTAACACTTTCCGGAAAGCAGGCATGCGCCTGTATTTGAGGTCCGATTTTTGATACTTCAGCCAGTTTTACATCCTCGACGGCAATCACAGCATGGGGATTGAACATGGATACCGCCATAAGCTCGATTTCGCTGTCATCAAGCGACAGGGAATAAACGGTTTGTCTGGTGCCGATATCAAAGGGAATACTTTTCGGTTCAAATACCGGTACGCCCATATCAACGCGGATCAATTCTTCTTCCTCAAAATAGATTGTCACGAGTCCGGCACTGGTCTCTACTTTTACAGAGTCACTGTCTATCAGAGATCGTCTGCGTAAGTAGTCACCAACGCAGCGAACACCATTACCACATTGCTCGACTTCACCACCGTCCGCATTAAAAATACGATAACGTATATCAACGTCCGGCAACTGGCTCGGTTCAATCAGTAATATCTGATCACAACCGACTCCGAACCTCCGATCGGCAAGAAAACGTAATTGTTCGGAACTTAACTCGACTTTCGACTGTAAGGCATCAATGAGGACAAAGTCGTTGCCCAGTCCATGCATTTTGGTGAATGAAAGAATCATAATAATGACAGACTACAGGCTGTTTGGCAGCCTGGGAAGCCTGTTGTACCGGCAATGAGAGCTAGTCGGCTTCTATTGGAGGAATCTGTCCGGCCAGATGAACAGTTGAGGTCGGAAACGCACATTCAGCCCCGTGGGACTCGATTATGTTTATGATTCTAAGCATGACATCCTGTTTAATTTCATGAAACTTTATCCAGTTGGTCGTGCGGGTAAAGGTATAGACGAAAAAATCCAGAGATGAAGGTGCGAACTCGTTGAAATTAACTATCATTGTCTGCGTTGTATCTATCTCTTCGTGTTGTTTGAGCATGGTTTTTACATCGTTAATGATAATTTCCATCTTGGCGACATCGTCATAACGAATACCGACGGTTTCATAAATTCGCCGGTTGGTCATCCTCGAGGGGTTTTCGACAGCGATTGTGGTGAAGACGGAATTCGGTACATATAGTGGCCGCTTATCGAAGGTTCTGATACAGGTGATTCGCCAGCCGATTTTTTCAACTGTGCCTTCAATCTGCCGATCCGGCGAACGTATCCAGTCACCAACGTCAAAAGGTCTATCCATATAAACAGTCAGACCACCAAAAAAATTCGCCAACAGGTCCTTGGCCGCATAGCCTACCGCGATGCCACCAATACCGCCGAATGCGAGTACACCGGATACGCTGTAGCCAAGTGTTTGCAAAATAACCAATACACCGGTAATAACCACAGATATCCGTAATAATTTTGCTATGGCATCGGCGGTTGTTCGATCAAATGGTTCACCTGCCGCGAGTCGTTGTTTGACAATGTTCTGTTCGCCAAGCCGGATAAAGCGCACCAGAAACCATACCAGGCAGACAATGACACCAACTTCGCGGATCGGATCAATCGCAGAAAATATTATCGCGTCTGACTGAGCCTGAACAATTTCTGCCGCAAAGGATAAACCCAGAATCCATATTAGTGCGCTTATGGGACGTTGTGCGGCCTCAATCAGAGAATCATCCCAGTAATTCTTGGTACGCCCCAGTTTTGCGTATAGCTTTTTCATCAGGCGTTTTTGAACCCAGTCAATCAGCAGGGTTACGAAAACTATGATAAACACCTGAACTATCCAGGATTCAGTTCTGAAATATTCCAGTGCTTTGCTAAAAATTTGTTCGAATTCCATCTTGACCTCTATCGGCTAGTATTCAAGGGATATTTTGTAATGGTTTTTCTCCAGCAGAGAGAGCACACCTTCATCTCCGGCCAGATGCATTGCACCTATAGCAATGAAAGCCCTGCCTTTTTGCAATACCGATTGCATTCGTTCTGTCATAGTATAATTTCTGTCTATCAGCAATTTCTGCAATAGTTCATTATACAGCAGGTCTTCGGAAGCGGAATGTCTGGAACCATAGCTTATGAGACCCTGCAAATCCCTGGCCAGATACAGTGCTTTCATTTTTTCAAAATCCATTTCGAGGGATTCATGATTACAGGCTGTATCCCGAAGTAAACGTAGCTGCTTGTCTGTGGACATGGAATTAAATATATCTATCTGCTCATGCAGGGACTCCAGGCCCTGAATATTTGCATTCATTCTTTTTGCCCGTTCCATTAACTGCAAATCCAGCACTGTCCCAAAATCCGGAGGATAACTCATCGTCAAAAACGCCCCCCAGGGTTTGATGACTTTTATAGCTTCTCTGGGCAAGTGATAAGGTACTAAGAGACGAACTATCTCCTCGAACAGCTCAGCCGACACCAGCTCATTGAGTTTCTGACCGTCGCTGAAATACATCTGGCTGGAAACGGTCATGGCATCGGCCTGATTCGGGACCAGTTCCATGACAAAGGTATCCGCTTTATCTAAAGCATTTTCAACTATTTCAGGTAAGCTTGTTATAGCCTCATCTGAGACGTGAATGGTGCCGAAAAGATAGCTTGGTTCGACGTCTTTGCTACTAATTTTCCATAACAAGCCTTTCTTGTAGACAGCATCGACTTCACTTATCTCGTTGATTTCATCGACAGTTTCACATTCCGGAGGGATCGTCTGTGCCTGACAACAGATGCTAACAAGCAGAAAAAAAATGGCAGAGAAATACTTAGCCGGGGATACCATCATCGGCCAGACCTAGTTCGGGACTCTTCTCAAGACTCGTCAGCTGCCGGGAAATAAGCTGCCAGTCTGTTTGTTTCTGCAATTCTTCTATTCCACTGTCAAGCCTGCGTCCATGCATGCGGATTAACCTGACCTGCGAGGCCGGACTGATTTCCGCCTGTAATGTTTCAAGTACCTTAATTGCGGCCTCCTGATTGTTACATACCAGAACCATATCGCAGCCAGCAGCAATAGCAGCGCAGGCACGTTCAGTATAGCTACCGAGGACTTCCGCCCCTTTCATACTGATGTCATCACTAAAAATTGTACCTTGAAAACCTAATTGCCGACGCAGTACCTGCTCGAGCCATTGGCCAGAAAATCCAGCCGGTTTTTCGTCAACATCCGGATAGATAACATGTGCAGGCATAATACCCTGAAGATGAGATGTCAGCAGGCGTTGAAATGGCACCATATCCCGCATAGCGATTTCCTGAAAGCGACGCCGATCAATCGGCACGGCGTGATGTGAATCGGCACCAACGCTACCATGCCCGGGAAAATGTTTGCCTACTGCTTCCATACCGGCCTTTTTCATGCCCCTGCAAAAATACATTGCCAGCTCAGCAACGATTTCCGGCTCGGAGTGAAACGCACGATTGCCGATGACTTCGCTGACCCCCGGATTGATGTCAAGAACAGGAGCAAAGCTCAGATCGATCCCGACACTTAGTAACTCTACTGCAGACAACCAGCCGGCATTTTCTGCCTGATCTCTGGCCAGATTCCTGTCCTTTTCATAAAGCTGCCCATAACAGGCGCAGGCTGGCAACCTTGTGAATCCCTGATGGAATCTCTGTACCCGTCCACCTTCGTGATCTACGGCGATGAGCAAGGCAGGATTTCGAAGCTGATGAATATCCCCGGTAAGTTTTCGTAACTGGTCGATGTCAGAATAATTCCGGGAAAACAAGATTACGCCGCCAACCAGGGGATGGCGTAAAAGCTCACGCTCATCCGGCTCAAGCTGAAGACCACGTAGATCCAGCATGATCGGACCCAGGCTCAATTCAAACCCTTCCTATCATTTGTGTTGCTGACACGACTTGTCTGATACATGAATCGGAGTATAACGGCAAAAGGAATTGAGGTCAGAGCCGATATAGATTCAGATAGTGAAATTGGAAGAAAAAAATGCAATCAAAATACGAGTTTGACGACCAAGCTGAGAATGCTACGACACCACCGTCTCTCAAAAACTGGCCAGAAACTTTTGTCAGATGCATCGGTATGCTGCTATTGATTATCGGCTTATGGGCGGGCCTGCATGTAATTCTGGAGTCTCTTAGTTTGTACCGCGACCCGCTCAGTATTGAACAACTTGCTCAGGCAATCGAGAGGGGCTCTCACATTGACCAGACTTTGTCAGCAGATACTAATGCTTCAATTTCGAAGACGCGTAGTCAAACTGATTCACGAATCCAGCTGAGCTATTTTATTGCCTGGGTGGTGGCTCTCTTGTTGCTTCTGTTGATAAGTATGATGGCTTTTTCCTGCATACAGGCTGGCAGTGATTTGCTGATACAAGACAGGTCCTTAAAACGTTATCTCGCAATGACAACGAAGCAATCACTAATTAAAACCGGATCCCCCTGAATATTTACTGTGGCGGGATGTTATCAAGCGCTTTATTTCTAATGAAGGCGCGCTTCTCCTCGGCTGACATAGATCGCCACTTTGCGCGAAGTTCTTTTTTTCTTTCCGGACTGAGATCACGCACTTTTTCTCTTAGTTTGTGTCTGTCTTCAGCTGACAGGCGGTTTTGCTGTTGCCGGAATTCGCGGCGTTGCTCAGCATTCATCGATTGCCATTTCTTCCTGAGTACTTTTTTCTCATCCGCATCGAGCCCTTTAAACCATTCATGACGCTTTTTCAGACGCTGCTGATTTTCGGGTGAGAGTTGCTTGAAGGTCTGTAGTCTGCGTTCTATTTTTTTACGTTTATCTGCAGGAAGTGATTGCAACTTAAGCTGCTGTAATTTCAATTTCTGTCGCTGGTCGGGACTCAGCTTGCTCCACCGCTCCGCTCCATGCACCAGTCTTTTTCGTCGTTCGAGCGCTATCTCATCCCAATTGTCTTTCATCCCGGAAAGCACCTGCTGCTGCTCTGCAGATAATCGTTCCCAGGAATAATCTTCGGCATGAGCGAGCGGAAAAGCAATGACCATGAATAAACATATTTGCAGTGAGAATCTAGTCATTTTCAGTCTCGCTTCGATTCTCTAAAGGATGACTATTGAGGACTCCAGGTGTGGCGACTCGATTACTTTCCGTATCTGTAATATTCATCAGATTTACAAAATCTTCATCTTCAAAATTCTCCGGATCAACCCAATCTCCGTTATTTGTTTCCCATTTACCCAAAAACTCAAGAAAATCCGGTGAAGGAAATATGTCATCTCTCTGGTTTTCAGCTTTTGTCGGGGTTGAGCACAGAATCATTATGAGTAAAAGCAGGCTAGGTTGGTAATTCATATTCATCCAACCACTCGTAGAATTCGAGATCTTCAAGTAGTTCCAGCTCGTCCAGATTACTGAGCATGTCAATTTCAAACTGCATCGCATCCGGTTCAGTTGTCGGTTCCGGCGTCAATGAAAACACCAGAAGCACAAGGCATGCTGTTGCTACTGTGCCGAGTAGCATCCAGCTGTGCAGAATATTTCTGGAGGCACTTTTTTCCAATGCCCGGTGACGCGCCTGCGTGATTCTGGATTGAGTGGACGCATCAATATCTTCGAGACTGGCTTCAAGCTCAGTACGAACATTTTCAAGCAATTTGTCAGTATCTTGTTTACTCATGGCCAATGTACACCTAATTGCTGTCTCAGGGCATGAACTGCTCTGGAGTAATGTGTTTTTACACTTCCCTCAGAACACTTCATGACTTTTGCTGTCTGGGCAACAGACATGCCTTCCCAGATTCGCAAAATAAACGTCTGCTGCTGACGCAAGGACAGACTAGTTAACACTCTTTCAAGTTCTTCAATACTTCTTCCTGATTGTAGTTCCAGTTCCGGGTTTTCTGATTTCGTATCCTCCAGAGCCTGTATTACGTCGCCCTGTTCTTGATCTGCATCGGTCTTAAACCATACCCGAAATCGATTTCTAATCGCGTTACGCCGATACCAATCGTTTATCTTGCTTTGTAATATTGTCTGAAACAAAGGCCCCCATTCCTGCGGCTCACGCTCAGCGTACTTCTGTACCAGTTTGTACATAGCATCCTGAAGAATATCAAGCGCGTCTTCCCGGTTTCGGGTCGCAATCTCCGCTATGCGAAATGCCCGCTTTTCCACGCTGACAAAAAACTGTTCCAGGGTCTGTGGCTGCTCCAGCTTAACTCCCCTCCAAGTGTTGAAAAAAATCGACCAGACATTGTCAGCTCAATGCCAACCGGGAATTGTTGTCCCGGTTGGCAAAATCACTTTAGCCACCATTTCGCCGAGAACTGCGTCGGTCAAACTTACGTTCCACTCGATCGCCTTTGCGGTCAAGACGATTATTCGCCCTATCTCCCTTGCGATCCAGACGTCTGTCTATTTTATTGCCTTTGCGATCCAGTTTCCTGTCAACACGATCGCCCTTTCTCTCGAGCTTGTTTGCCAGCCCATCCTTACCGGCTTCTCTGGCACGCTCGGCGCGATTATCAAATCGATCCTCAATGCGATCGCCCTTATTATCGAGTCGCGTATCAAGGCGATCGCCTTTGCGGTCAAGTCTCTGGTCGATTCTGTCGCCCTTGCGGTCCAGGCGTGTGTCGATACGGTCACCCAGATCTGTCTCCTGAGCCGTGACTATCGGTGAGCTAAGGTAAACGGCTATTAAACAAGCACCAAGTATTGTTGCTTTTTTCATCTTCGTATTCTCCTGCTATGCATTAGTTGTGCTACCAGGATAATTAACGCCCTACCTTTAGTTTGGTTGACCTCAGTACGAGAAAAAAACAAGAATAAAGCTAAGCTATTGTATTTAAATATGTTTATTTTTCACTAATATTCACCGGTGTTGATTTATCTACCAAGTCAAACAGTTCGACAATATCTCTATTGCGCAGACGAATACAGCCATGTGAACCTGGAGTGCTGATATCGACCGTATCCGGTGTGCCGTGAATATAGATATAGCGGGCGTAACTATCCACATCGCCATTTAAATTTCGCCCGGCCTCGAGCCCACGTAATCTCAAAATCCGGGTTAGTATCCAGTCTCGCTGTGGGTGTTGAATAGCCATTTCCTGACTGAATATCTCGCCCGTTTCCTGTCTACCGACAAACACCGAATTTAAGGCACAGCCTTCTCCTATTTTCTCGGCAATAATATGTTGGCCTCGCGGAGTACACTCACTGTCAATCATTTCGCCTGCCCCATTCCTGGCAGTCGAAACCGGGTACTGTTGTAGCAACTCGTCGCCCTTCAGTAGTTTTAAAGATTGCTCAGCCAGATTTATTTCAATTCGGTACTCATCAGTATTCATCATTCCTCTCCAGGCTTAGCGACGTTCAAAAATTGCCAGCGACTCAACATGAGTGGTATGGGGAAACATGTCCATCACCCCAGCTGAAACAAGTTTAAAACCCCGCTCTTTCACCAGTATACCGGCGTCGCGAGAGAGTGTGGCCGGATTGCAGGAGACATAGACTATTTTTTCGACATTTTCCATTCTCCACTTTTCTACTACTTGCTGGGCGCCGCTCCTTGGTGGATCAAGAAGTAGTTTCTGGTAATTGAAATCCAGATAAGCAGGCTCCGACTCAAGAGTAAACAGGTCACTCATAAAAAAGCGGGCATTGTTGATATTGTTTACCTGTGCATTGTACTCTGCCTTTTTCACCAGGCTGTCAGCTCCCTCTATGCCAATAACCTGCGCAACACGCCTGGCAACTGGTAAAGTGAAATTGCCAAGCCCACAAAACAGATCCAGTACATTGTCTTCAGGTTGCAGAGTCAACAATTCAAGCACCTGTTTTACCATTCGCTTATTGATATCCAGGTTCACCTGAGTGAAGTCAGAAGGCGCGTAGTAGATAGTGATTTCACCATCATCCAGTTGGTAACTCAAAGGTATGTCTGTTTCCCCAGCCAATGGCGTGACGGTATCTGGCCCACCAGCTTGTAAATAGATCCTTACTTTGTGCTGCTCGGCAAAATCAGAGAGTTTATCCAGATCCGCATCGTCAGGTGTCTCTAGATTACGAAATATTAGGGCCGTATCCTGCTCATCCACAGCAACTTCGATTTGTGCAACCTTGTTATAAATAGTTAAAGAAAAAATCAGAGCAGCCAGTTCTTTGAGTCTTCCGCCTACCGACGGGTGCAGAACTTCACAGGAATCAATGTCAGCAATATAACTACTATACTTTTCCCTGAACCCGACCAGTACTTTTTCCTTTTTCAGAACATGTTTGACACCAAGCCTTGCTTTACGACGATAACCCCATAACTCCCCTTTCAATGGCGGCAATAACGAGTCTGCTTCAACCCCGCCAATATGCAATAATTGTTCAAGCAGGACGTTTTGTTTATGTTCTATTTGTGCGTCAGGAGAGAGGTGTTGAAGAGAACATCCACCACAAACAGATGCATGCCTGCAGCGCGCTTCAACACGATCACTTGAGCTGTCGGCGAGCAGTTCTTCCATTGAGCCTTCCGCATATTTGGAACAACTCCGACGATAGCGAAAAGTAATATTTTCACCCGCAAGAGCTCCGTCCACAAAAACCGTCTTACCATTCACGTGACTGATACCTCTGCCTTCGTGTGATAAGGATTCTATTCTGGTTTCGACGGCTTCGAGTGGCAATTTTTTTCGACGTGACATGTTTAATCTGCGTAAGTCCAGTATTTATGAGTTAAAAAACTGATTAAAGGTAGCACAAGAACAACCAGCATTATTCCCGTTATCGGTGTCCAGTTCATATTGTCGGAAAGAGCAGACACCACGAGAATATAGGTCAATGCCATAAGGTTTACCGTCAGAAAACGAATGAAGAACTGACCACTCGGCTTCCTCTCAAAACTCCAGTATGTGTTCATTATAAAAGAAAAAAGAAATGCGATTATAAAACCGCAAATATTAGACTCGACGGCATTGAAACCACCAATTTGATGCGCAAACACTGCGACTGCAGCGTGCATTAAAGAATTAGCAATGCCAACAACAGCAAATCTCAAACCTTGTTTTAGCAAGCGCTACCTGCCCTGACTAATTTTGAGAAACAATTTTTTTGAACGTCAATTTTCACTCGCTACAATATATTTTGGTCGTGATTTAACTTCGAGATATACCCTTCCAATGTATTCACCCAGTATACCGATACTAATAAGTTGGATGCCTCCCAGAAACAGTATCGATAACAACAAAGATGCGTAACCCGGCACGTCAACTCCGTAAATCAGCGTTTTAATCAAAATTATACTGCCATAGGTAAATGTCAATCCGGCGATGAGTAATCCAATATATGACCAGACTCGCAGTGGTGCGGTACTAAAACTGGTAATACCGTCTAAAGCCAGGTTCCACAGTTTCCAGGCACCGAATTTACCGACTCCGCCGGATCGCTTCTCTCTTGTATAATCGATTGAAGATACTTTAAATCCGACCCAGGTAAAAACCCCTTTCATGAATCGTTGGTTTTCAGGCAAGCTAGCAATAGCATTCGCCACAGAGCGATTTATCAACCTGAAGTCACCACAGTTTTCCGGCAATTTGGTTCGCGATATCATGTTATGAAACTTGTAAAACAGACCAGCACTAAATCTTTTCGAGACTGTATCTGAATCTCTATCTATACGTTTTGCCAGAACGACATCAAAACCCTTGTTAGCCTCTTCTACTAATTCGGGAATCACCTCGGGCGGATCCTGCAAATCGGCATCAATTGGAATAATTCTATTTCCAACTGAAAAATCCAGTCCTGCACTCAGCGCGGATTCCTTACCAAAATTTCTTGAGAGTGAAATTATTTTGAGTACTGGCTCTGTCTGTTTTACTTCGAGCAAACTCTTCAAAGTTTCATCAGTACTACCATCATCAATGCAGACTATTTCATAAGTACAACTAAGACTCTCAAGGACAGGAAAGAGTCTTTTGAAAAACTCAGCGACATTATCCTGTTCATTGTAAAAAGGACATACGATAGAAAGTTCGATGTCATTGTTCACTTTATTCACCCCGCAAACCCTAGTTCTCCCAGGCATTTAGAAATTCGTTCAAGTGAGCTTTATCTTCTTTACGAAGCGTACTCTTTACCCGTTCACATTCGGCGTCGTATGAGGCCTGAGTATAGTGTCCCCTGATCAGCTCGTAACGAAGGTATACAAGATAAGTGTTCAATACATCCGATTCACAATAGTTTCGAATCGATTCGATGTCACCATCCAGAAAGGTATCCCACACTTTGTCGCCGCTCATACCCATTTTCCCCGGAAATCCCAGCATAGTTGCTATCTCTGTCAAAGGAGCTACTGATCTGAACTGGTAGCCCGCAAGAACATCCATCAGATCAGTATGACGTTCATGAAACCGGCTTAAATAGTTGTTCCAGCGAAAACCCTGATCGTCTTTACCGGTCTCCCAGTAACGCGGTGCCTGTACACCATTCAAAAGAGAACGATAGTGAATTACCGGCAGATCAAAGCCACTGCCATTCCAGGACACCAGAGTCGGAGTGTATTTATCGATACCTTCGAAAAATCGCTGCAGGATCTCCGCTTCTGACGAATCAGAATCACCCAGAGTCCACACAGCCAGTTTTTGAGAGGTGGCCAGAACAACAGAAATTGCGGCGATTTTTTGCAAATGATGTCGAATGAAATCACTGTTGCCATCCGTTTCCTGTCGCCGGCGGGTAAACATAACTTCCGCCGCCTCTTTGTCTGACAGACTGTTCAGATTATAGAGTCGTTTGCCGGACTCAACATCCGGTATGGTTTCAATATCGAAGACTAGAATATTCATTTATTAGATACTATTTCTTTTGCCATTTGCCGCCTGCATCCTTATACCACCATCCTTTCGGAGCAAGTGCGATCCAGCGTCGGGCAAAGATTTGTCGTATATCCGTTTCCCATTCCGGGTGTCCATTTGCACTGGCGATTTCTTCGTAAAGTTGTGTGCGATCTCTATTTTCATCAGCGACCAGTTTTTTTACCTTGTTTCGTTCTTTGAGAGCGATAGTTTTGGCATCACGGACCACAATCAGACCATTGCTTTCCATTCCCACGGCGCCAGAAGAATAATAAGGGCTGAGTGACTGATGGTGTGTTTTCATCAGAGACTTCAACTTGTTGATACCTGGCGTGGATATATTTATATCAGCCTGCTGAGCCTGAGCAGCCGGTATAATGCTATGCACGAACCTGACAAAAACATTGCTTGCAGGTACAGCTACCGAAGACTGGGACTCTGAATCAGGAACAGCAGAGTTATCGTCTGCCGGTACTTCTTCTCCGTAGACTTCCTCGATTATTTTATCTGCTGCGCTTTCAGCGGCCGCTGCCGGAAAATAGACGTTGATGGTGACACACGCCGTCAATAACAGTAATGATGTGATAAAAGGGTATTTTTTCAATGCCTGCATGGTGATTCCTCTTTCTGTGATTACCTGTTTATTTTGACCCGACGGAGGTTTTTCGTTCCCCCGACACGACTAATACTTACTCAATAGCAACTTCGCCTTTCGAAATCTGCTTCAGACCATCTATCAGATCATCCCACTTTATTGAACGTCCTGCACCTTTCACCTCTACCCAGGGTGGAAATAAGCCACCTTTGGTTAAAATTGAAAAGCTGTCACCGCTATCCTCCACACCACCCAGTTCACACACTCTGTTGAGCAGACGACAACTAAACCCAAGACGACCGTAGGAATAAGCCGGCAAAAAGCGCAGAAAACCTCTGGATAATGTCCCGCTCAGACCACCTCCGAGTTCATTCAAATTTTCCAATGCCTTTTGACTGATGCGATGCGGGGCCTCGTCATCAAGCGGTGTCGCGAACTCAGCTTCGAAGTAACTGGGTTGCCAGTCCTCCAGTCTCAATTTATCAACGTGACCACTCAGGCTGCCTTCGATCTTTCCGAACGAGAAGACATCAGTCATTTGCTCAAGGTCAAGGGCTTTTATTTTAATCCCGGTCGCAACGGTTGAATAAGGACTGAATAAGTCATCAACCTGTAAATTCTGAATAGTAAGAGAACCACCGAAAATACTGATCAGGATATCACCTTCCAGTTGTAGCTTATTGTCTGAATACTTAAGCCCTGATATTTCTCCGGATAAAGCGCCGGGAAAAACCGTCCAGCCCAGTGCCTGAGTCAGCGCATCCATCGAAATAGGTTGTAATCTTCCGCCCAGGCGCATGGAAAAATTACTACTGGCGATATTCTTCAAATCAAATTCATCAATTACAAGGGCACCGTCAAGAATCGACACATCCTGCCACTCAAGCACCCGAATATCCTTGTTTGTCGATTCAAACAAGATACTGCCCTGCCCCAAATCCAGTCGATAGAAACTTAAGCCCTGCCATGAGAGGGTTGATTGAACACTGTTTTCGTCATTGCCGAGTAGCAAATTGCTGTTTAAATCGGAGATACTGAAACGACTGGCGTCATCTTCGAGAAAAACTTCCTGCAAGCTAAGTTCCATGTTATCAAGTGCGCCATTACGGTAAGCAAGGCCCAGCTCAATGCCCCCGGCTATCTCCAGATCGCTAAAATTCGACTGCAATAAAATCGGTTGTAAATAGACGGGGTAAGTCGCAGCCAAATCCTTAATTTTTGCTTTAAGTGATAATGTCCTCAGGCTGTCAGTTTCGCCTATGAACATACTGGCCTGCCCCTGTAAGTCGATTATCCCCGGGTGAGAAAAATGCAGGGTTTTCAATTGAAATAGTTTCTCTGCTGCTATCCAGTTGCCTTGTAGCACAGCAGATAATATCGAGGAAGAGGCATCCAGGTAAAAGCCCGGTTTTTCATCGAGCAAACTGAACCCTGGTTGTAAATACATTTCACCTGAATTTGCTTCAATTCGCTGCGTGAATTCCCAACGAGCATCCTGCCATTGCAAATCACTCTCCAACAGCAAATTTACTTTTTCCAAAATACTCTCGCCTTCCAAACTTAACTCCTTCGCACTGGCTCTGACTGAAATTTCCCTCGTCTGAGAACCAGAGCCCTTAACTGAGGCCTGCATGTCCAAAGTGCCGTTTGTGATTTTATGAGATTGAAAAAATTCCATACCCGGAATCGACAGATTAGAAAGAATGGATAACTCAAGAGACGCACTTTCAAATCTGAAATCCCACAGCTGCTCGTTGTTGATATTCAGTTCGGCCTGAAGATTTCCCCAGCTAGATTCCAATGTGAATGAGGCCTGGCCATGCATATCTGGAATATGGAAATTCGCATTCATTTTTACCTGCAGCATTTCCCGCCCGGCTGTTCTCAGGATTATACTGCCGTCTTTGCATGTCAAAAGGTTAGAGAGATAGACGGCATCGGGGCAGGATAATTCAGCAGAAACAGAACCCTTCAAGAAGGACGACTCGATTCTCTGCAACTGGACAAACAAGCCAGGTTTGTCTGCATTGACCGGACTAAAATTAAAGTGAAGCCCTTCTATACTGACGGCACCGCGCTGCAGTGAATCCAGCTGCAGATCTATTGACTCAAAAGCCTGCGCGGGGGATAACCATATGAGTAGATAGAAAACTCGCCGGATAAGCGAACGCACAAATCAGACTGGAAACACGTTGGTGGATAAATATCGATCACCGCGATCACAAATGATAGTCACAATAACCGCGTTTTCCACTTCCTGAGATAATCGCAATGCCGCAGACAGCGCACCACCAGATGAAATCCCGGCAAATATTCCCTCTTCTGCTGCCAGTCGCCTTGTCATATCTTCGGCTTCATCCTGAGTAACATCAATAATTGTATCGACGCGAGCGCGATCGAATATTTTTGGCAAATAGGCTTCCGGCCAGCGACGGATACCGGGAATACTATCTTCCCCCGCAGGTTGTACCCCGATGATCTGAATATCCGGGTTTTTCTCTTTCAGGTACTGGGAGACTCCCATGCTGGTGCCGGTCGTGCCCATTGAGCTGACAAAGTGAGTGATTTCACCATCGGTATCACGCCATATTTCCGGACCGGTACCTTCGTAATGGGAAATCGGATTATCCGGATTGGCGAACTGATCAAGCACTTTACCTTTTCCTTCCCGCTGCATTTTCTCGGCGAGATCCCGCGCACCTTCCATGCCCTGCTCCTGAGTAACCAGAACAATATCAGCGCCAAAGGCTTTCATCGCAGCGCGGCGCTCTTCACTCATATGCTCAGGCATAATCAATACCATACGATAACCTTTTATGGCGGCTGCCATGGCCAGGGCAATACCGGTATTGCCACTGGTCGCTTCAAGCAGAACATCGCCGGCTTTAATCTCGCCACGGCTTTCCGCTCGACTAATCATGCTAATCGCCGGTCTGTCTTTAACCGAACCTGCCGGATTGTTACCCTCAAGTTTCCCCAACAACAGATTACTACTGTCGGGTGGAATTCTCTGTAACCTGACCAGCGGGGTATTGCCGACAAAGGCTTCGATTGTTGGAAAGGCTTCCTGTTTTATTTTATCCACTGAACATTTTCCCATTCGCTATATTTTTCGCCATTATTACGGCGTCTTCCCGTCCGTTTACTGCAGGATAATAATTACTGCGCAGACCTACTTCATCGAACCCGGCCCGATTGTAGAGTTGTATGGCCACCGCATTCGACGGCCTCACTTCGAGAAATATAATTTCCGCAGCATGTTGACCTGCTAAATGTAGCAGATGCGACAACATTTCTTTACCCAGTCCTGAATTCTGAGAGTCAGGATGGACACAAAGATTCAATATATGTGCTTCCCCGGCCAGAACCGACATCACACCGTGGCCAACAATCTCGTCGGCAATTTCCAGAATCCAGCTGCAATAGCCTACCCGCAGACAATCACGAAAAATTGTTTCACTCCATGGAAACTCATAAGAAGCATTCTCAACTCGCATGATGCCAGGCAGATCCTCCTCCAGCATCGGTCGAAAAATCATCATTGACTGGTCGGGCTGAGCACTCATACGCCTTTATAAACTTCCATCGCCAATTGCAAATCCTCCCAGGACTTGCTTTTCTGTGCCGGTGAACGTAAAAGATAAGCTGGGTGATAGGTCACTATCAAGGGAATATCCGTATCAGGATAAACGTAGCGCTGACCCCGCATTTTACCGATAGCTGTGTCAGTCTTAAGAAGATTCTGTGCAGCAATACGACCCAGAGCCAGAATTACTCTGGGCTGAACATGTGCAATTTGCTGGCGCAGATATTCTTCACACTGCACCACTTCCTCGATCTTCGGATCGCGATTGTCTGGTGGTCTGCATTTTAATATATTCGCAATGAAAACCTGTTCTCTTTTGAGTCCGATGGCCAGTAACATTGAATTCAATAATTGACCGGCGCGTCCTACGAAGGGTTCACCCTGACGATCTTCTTCCGCACCAGGCGCTTCTCCGATAATCATCCAGTCCGCATCCGCATCACCGCTACCGAATACCGTCTGTTTGCGACTCCTGTGCAAATCACACTGCTGACAAGTTTCTACTCGGACTTTCAGGCTTTGCCAATCATTTAATACGGGACTTCCGGCAACTGCATTATTCGGAGCCATCGCCGGCACATGCTGCAAAGTGTCGCCTGTATTTAGCGAGTTCTTTTCGAGCCAGACATCAATACCCATTAAGCGCAGGTACTGTCTCTGTTGATCCTGGGTAATCATTCTTTTCAACTATATCTGCGGATGCGCCCGCTGTACCGGGCTCATGACACGATTGACTGCGTTGACATAAGCTTTTGCCGATGCCGCAATAACGTCGGTATCAGAGCCTGTGCCATTCACAACCCTGCCATCTTTACTCAAGCGAACGGTAACCTCACCCTGAGCATCGGAACCATCAGTAATCGCATTTACTGAATAAAGTTGTATTTTACAGCCGCTCTCCACTAAGGATTCAATCGCACTGAAAACGGCATCAACCGGGCCATCGCCTTCGGCAACACCTGTTTTCTCAACACCTTTAACCGACAAAGCAATTTCTGCGCTGGGCACTTCACCAGTCTCGAGGGCAATTTTCATACTGATGAATTTAAATTCTTCCTGCTCCGCTTCAAGCAGGCCATCTGAGACAAGTGATTGCAGATCCTCATCAAAAATCTCATGTTTCTTATCCGCCAGATCTTTGAAGCGCCTGAAACATTCGTTCAATTCCTCTTCACTTGCAAATTCATAACCCAGTTCTTTCAATCGTGTACGAAATGCGTTGCGCCCGGAATGTTTTCCCATGACCAGTCGATTGGTTTGCCAGCCGACATCTTCAGCTCGCATAATTTCATAAGTCTCGCGGCTTTTTATTACACCATCCTGATGAATACCGGATTCATGAGCGAAAGCATTCGCGCCGACAATGGCTTTATTCGGTTGCACAGGAAAGCCGGTAATATTCGCCACCAGACGCGAGTTATTCATAATGTGCGTGGTATCAAGAGTGGTATCGCAGGGAAAAATATCCTGTCGCGTTCGCACAGCCATTACGACTTCCTCCAGAGAGGCATTACCAGCACGTTCGCCCAGGCCATTAATAGTGCACTCCACCTGTCTGGCGCCCGCCATCACCGCGGCCAGTGAATTGGCGACGGCAAGTCCGAGATCGTTGTGACAATGTACTGAGAAAACAGCTTTATCGGCATTGGGTACACGCTCTTTCAAATTTCGGATCGTTTCTGCAAACTGAGTAGGCACGTTATAACCCACTGTGTCTGGAATATTGATCGTATTTGCACCAGCGTCTATCACAGACTCGATAATCTGACAGAGAAAATCAATCTCAGAACGGCCAGCGTCTTCAGGTGAAAATTCAACATCGTCAGTATAATTTCTAGCTCGTTTTACCGCTCTCACCGCCTGCTCCAGCACTTGTTCAGGGCTCATGCGCAATTTTTGCTGCATGTGAATTGGTGAAGTGGCGATAAAAGTATGGATTCTACCTGAGTTTGCCGGTTTCAGAGCCTCTGCTGCTCTGTCAATATCAGCATCGCTGGTGCGCGCCAACCCGCAAACGGTACTGTCTTTAACCGCGCTGGCTACAGCCTGAACCGCCTCGAAATCGCCGGGACTGGCGATAGGGAATCCTGCTTCGATGACATCGACATGCATCAGTTCCAGTGTCTTGGCGATGCGCACCTTTTCATCACGGGTCATAGAAGCGCCGGGACTCTGTTCGCCGTCACGCAAGGTTGTATCAAATATAATTAATTTGTCTTTCATATCCTGCTCCGGATTATATCTCATGGCCAATAGAACCGTTAACCGGCAATTGGCAAAATTAGGGGATCGATGAAATGTGGTGTGTAAATATGCCCTAGCAGGGCAGGAGCAGCAGGCGTAGAGCAGCGTTGACCATTTTCTGTTGTGCTGGTCGGATAATCAAAGTGTTTTGATTCACGCTGTACATAAGGAAAAGCATACCGCTATTAAAGATATTTGCAATAGTTAAGCGGTTTTTTTAGTTTCTACGAATCAGGGCTTACGCTTTGCCCTGTGTCGTCGTATCAAGGCCAGAGTGATAACCGGACCGGAAAGCGCGTAGCTGAAAGCCAGCAGGAACAGAACTACTGATGGTCGGGCGGCAATCAATGCCAGTATCAACACCAGGATCAAAATACTAATGAATGGAACCCGACCTTTCAGATCAAATTGCTTGAAGCTGTGATAGCGAATATTACTCACCATGAGTATCCCGGCTGCAATTGTCAGAGGAAAACTGATCCAGACAAGGTTGGTACCATCATAAAGGCCATTGGCAGCACCGAGCCAGATAAAACCGGCTATCAGCGCGGCCGCCGCCGGACTTGGCAGGCCCTGAAAAAACTGTTTGTCCTCATTCTCAGCCTGAGTATTGAAACGGGCAAGACGAAGCGCAGTGGTAGCGGCATACACAAAGGCCGCCACCCAGCCGAGTTTACCGAGTCCATACAGGGACCATTGATAAATAACCAGCGAGGGTGCCAGACCAAATGAAATCAGATCCGACAAACTGTCGTACTGGACGCCAAAATCACTCTGGGTGTTGGTCATACGGGCAATGCGACCATCCATGCCATCGAGAATCATCGCAACAAATATGGCAATAGCAGCATCTTCATAACGACCGTTTATGGCAGCGACAATGGCGTAAAAACCACCAAACAGGGCGGCTGTCGTGAACAAATTAGGAAGAAGGTAGATACCTCTGCGTCGTTTACTCATTTTTTTCCATAGGAAGCTGTTATCCGCTAGCAAGCGGTAATTTTGAGGATATACTGAGAGCCGACTTTAACATAACAGGTTTTAGCAGTACCACGGCTTCGTCTGAACGAAGAGCGAATTAGTCTTATTTACGAACGAAATGAGCCAGTATGCTTGTCCCGGCGGAGACAACATCGCCTGAACCAAGTTGTAATCGCGCATTTTCCGGAACATAAATATCCACGGTACCAGACAGATAAAGATAACCACAGCGTTGTCCCTGACCAGCTCGTTCACCGGAACGAAGTGTCATACGCGTAAACAGAGCCGGCGTATCCATACCCAGCCCAAACACCAGATCATCGGATTCATCAGTCTGTATCCAGAATGCGCAGTGACGTTTAAATTCACCGCCTGCTTCAGTGCTGTGCCATTGATTGATTACTTTGCCTTCGATAGGGCTACGCAGACTGTGAGTGTCTGCAATAGATAACTTGATTCTGATACGCTGCGCCCGACGCGATAGCCAGTAGTCTTCAACCTCGCATATGGAGACTATTTCACCGCTGGCAGGACTGAGGATGGCAAGTGGGTCGGCGGGTACTTCACAGACAGGATCACGAAATAGAAATATTGCTGTTGCCAGCAGCAACAAGAAAACAATCGACTCAAGCCAGCCAAAAAAAGCATAGCCGGCAATTGTCGCAAGCAGCAAGACAGCCAGTACTGGTATTCCTTCCCGCGCAATAAGGCGCCTACCATTACCTGACATCAGCCCTAGCCCCGGACAAGTTCCCGCATGCTGAATTCGCTAGCTTGTTAAACCGGTATCGTATCGTCTGTAGCGAAAACCAAAGCTAATTCTTGTCTTGATCCACCAGTTGGTTTTGTTTAATCCACGGCATCATCGAACGCAATTTAGCGCCAACCTGTTCGATTTGATGTTCTTCACCAAGCCTGCGCTCTGCTTTCATGACCGCTGCACCGCTCTGATTTTCAAGTATAAATTCACGTGCAAATTGGCCTGTCTGAATTTCCTTTAGTATGGCTTTCATCTCCTTCTTCGTCTCCTCAGTAATAATGCGAGGTCCACGAGTGAAGTCACCGTACTCAGCAGTATTCGAAATCGAATAACGCATGTTCGCTATGCCACCTTCGTAAATTAAATCGACAATCAGCTTGGTTTCATGCAGGCATTCAAAATACGCCATCTCAGGTGCGTAGCCAGCTTCGACCAGAGTTTCAAAACCAGCCTGTATCAAGGCTGTGATGCCGCCGCACAATACAGACTGCTCACCAAACAGATCCGTCTCGGTTTCTTCTCTGAAATTGGTTTCGATTACGCCGGCGCGACCACCGCCATTTGCGCTGGCATAAGACAATGCGAGTTCTTTACCCTGACCTGAGGCATCCTGATGGACAGCAATCAATGATGGAACACCGCCACCCTGAGTATAAGTGGAACGTACGAGATGACCCGGTCCTTTCGGCGCAATCATTATCACATCAAGATCAGCACGAGGCAGAATCTGCTGAAAATGAATATTGAATCCATGTGCAAAAGCCAGTGCAGCACCCTGCTTGATATTGGGTGCAACCTGCTCGCGATAAAGCGCAGCCTGGTGTTCATCAGGTGCCAGTATCATAACCAGGTCGGCCCAGGCTACGGCGTCTTCGATTGATTTGACTGTAAGTCCGGCCGCTTCCGCCTTGTTGGCAGACGCTGAACCCTGACGAAGTCCGACGCACACTTCTACCCCGGAGTCTTTCAGGTTGTTCGCATGTGCATGTCCCTGTGATCCATAACCGATGATGGCTACTTTCTTAGCTTGTATAAGTGATAAATCTGCGTCTTTGTCGTAGTAAATATTCATTTTCCTTTTCTCAAAAATTATTAAATGGTAATTGCTTTATCGCCCCGGCCAATTCCCGATACTCCGGTACGAACCACTTCGCGAATCAGCTTGGTATTCAATGCTTCAATAAAGGCATCCAGCTTATCGCCAGAGCCGGTCATTTCTATGGTGTAGGTTTTCTCTGTGACATCTATTATACGTCCCCGAAAAATGTCAACCAGACGCTTCACTTCCTCTCTGGCATCGCCCTCGGCGCTTACCTTGATTAACATCAACTCCCGTTCAATATGGTTACTCTCATTAAGGTCGACCACCTTAACCACATCGACCAGTTTGTTCAGCTGCTTGGTAATCTGCTCAATGATCTCGTCTGAACCGGAAGTAACAATAGTCATTCGCGAAATTGTCGGATCTTCCGTGACAGCTACCGTGAGCGACTCAATATTAAAGGCCCGGGCCGAAAACAGACCCGCTACACGAGAGAGTGCGCCGGATTCATTTTC
The DNA here is from genome assembly GCA_012103475.1 of Gammaproteobacteria bacterium. GTDB lineage: Bacteria > Pseudomonadota > Gammaproteobacteria > Eutrophobiales > Eutrophobiaceae > WLWS01. The sequence goes on from WLWS01000005.1 coordinate 384,636, forward strand.
CAGTAATAAAGAAAGAATATGCCTCATGCCAGCTCTCTTTCAGAGGTCAGATGCATTTCATTTTGACCTTTACCAGCGGCGATCATCGGATAGACGTTTTCCGTTTTATCAGTAATAAAATCCATGAGCACAAGTCTGTCTTTCATCGCCAGTGCTTCTTTTAACGCACCCTCAACGTCAGCGGTCTTCTCAACACGCATGCCAACATGACCGAAACTCTCTGCCAGTTTCACGAAATCAGGTAAAGCCTCAAAATAAGAGTGCGAATAACGGCTGTCATAAAAAAACTCCTGCCATTGCCTGACCATACCCATGTAACCATTATTGAGGTTGATAATTTTCACCGGCGTCCCGTATTGCAGGCAGGTAGAGAGCTCCTGAATACACATAACCAGACTGGCCTCGCCGGTAATACAGCAAACTGTCTCATCGGGCAAAGCCAGCTGCACACCAAATGCTGCCGGCAAGCCGAAACCCATGGTGCCGAGACCTCCGGAATTTATCCAGCGACGTGGTTTATCAAACTTGTAAAACTGCGCGGCCCACATTTGATGCTGACCAACATCTGAGGTCACATAAGCATCGCCTTTAGTCAATTCGTAAAGCTTTTCAACGACGTACTGCGGTTTGATTACCTCTGTCTTGCGATCGAAACGAAGACAATCAGTATCCTGCCATTCCTTAATTTGTTGCCACCAGTCTTTTAAGGCGGCTTTATCAATTCTATTTTTATTTTCTTTCAGTGCTTTAATCATATCCGCCAGCACGTGCTTCACATCACCGACGATAGGAATGTCGACAGCAACGTTCTTGGCGATTGAGGAAGGATCGACATCAATATGAACAATTTTTGCATAAGGGCAAAACTTTTCCAGTTCGCCGGTTACCCGATCATCAAAACGTGCGCCGATGGCTACCAGTACATCGCAGTGATGCATGGCCATATTGGCCTCGTAAGTTCCGTGCATACCCAACATTCCAATGAACTGCCTGTCAGTTGCCGGATAAGCGCCCAGCCCCATCAGGGTGTTGGTAATCGGGTAGCCCAGCTTTCTGGTAAATGCGGTTAACTCTTCGCTTGCTTCACCAAGCACAACACCGCCGCCGCTGTATAGCATAGGTTTCCTGGCAGACAGAATCATATCCACTGCTTTTTTAATCTGCCTCGGGTGACCTTTAATTGCGGGCTTGTAGGAACGCATATCCAGCGATGAAGGATATTCGTAGACGCAGGACTCGGCCGTGATATCTTTGGGCAAATCAACCAGAACCGGACCGGGTCGACCGCTGTGCGCTATGTGAAAGGCCTTTTTAACTGTAGCAGCAAGCTCACTAACGTCATTTACCAGAAAATTATGTTTTACGCAGGGTCGCGTAATGCCAACTGCATCGACTTCCTGAAAAGTATCGTTGCCGATCATATGCGTTGCTACCTGACCGGTAAAAACAACCATCGGAATAGAGTCCATATGAGCCGTGGCGATACCTGTGACAATATTGGTAGCACCGGGACCTGAGGTAACCAGCACTACACCGGTTTTGCCTGTGGCGCGGGCGTAACCATCTGCAGCATGCGCCGCACCCTGTTCGTGACGGGTGAGAATATGCTGCACTTCCTCCTGTTTGAACAGCGCATCATAAATATGCAAAACCGCTCCACCAGGGTAGCCGAATATATATTCCACACCCTCATCTTTAAGGGCACGGACAAAAATTTCGGCTCCACGTAATATCTCTTTTGATTTACTCACAGTCTATTTCCGTAAAATTATTGATTGCGGACGGGCAAACTATCGGAAGTTACTGATTTTTATGGCCGAGGTCAAGTTGTGCTGTGCACAATAAGCGCCCCGAAGAGCTCGACATTTAAACCAGTTTTATCTCTACATTTGATATCGGCCACGGTAACATACGGCCGCGTTTACATATTCTTAATACTCACTAACCATGCTTACATCAAAAATTCTGCTGGCGACCCAGCGCGAAGCGCCGGCCGATGCCGAAATAATCAGCCATCAGCTCATGCTAAAAGCCGGTCTCGTGCGCAAACTGGCCTCCGGTATTTATACCTGGTTGCCGACAGGTTTACGGGTTTTACGTAAAGTTGAAGCCATTGTCCGCGAGGAGATGGACAAAGCCGGCGCTCAGGAAATCCTGATGTCCGGGGTACAGCCGGCCGAGCTCTGGCAGGAATCTGGTCGTTGGGAGGAATATGGTCCGGAGTTACTGAGACTGTCAGACAGACATGGCAGAGAATTTTGTCTGGGGCCCACACACGAGGAAGTGATCACCGATCTGGTGCGCCGTGAGATTCGCAGCTACAAGCAGCTGCCAGCCAATTTTTATCAGATACAAACCAAATTTCGCGACGAGATCCGACCGCGCTTTGGCATCATGCGCGCACGAGAGTTTCTCATGAAGGACGCGTATTCCTTTCATCTGGACGAAGCATCTCTGCAACAGACTTATGAGGATATGTTTGAATGTTACTCAACAATATTCAATCGCATCGGTCTCGTCTTTCGCGCTGTCATTGCCGACTCAGGTAGTATCGGTGGTAATACCTCGCATGAATTTCATGTGCTGGCGGATTCAGGCGAAGATCAAATTGTGTTTACTGAAGATGGTAATTACGCGGCGAATATTGAGCTGGCCGCAGCAGTAAAGCCAGAAGGTGAAAGAGCTGAGCCCAGCGAAGACATGCAAAAACAGGCTACCCCTGGTATGCATAGTATTGAAGAAATTGCAGGACACTTCAAAGTTGATGAAAGCAAGTGTCTGAAAACCTTGATTGTCGACGGTGCCAATGATGATCTGGTGGCTCTGATCATACGAGGTGACCACGAACTGAACAAAGTAAAGGCTGAAAAACTTGAGAACGTTGCCAGACCTTTGAGTTTCGCATCGGCTGATAAAATTCGCAAACATCTGAGTTGCGATATAGGGTCGTTGGGACCGATTGAGCTGGATATTCCGACGATTGTTGATTTCAGTGCGGCTCATATTTCTGATTTTATCTGTGGAGCAAACGAGAATGGGATGCACTTTACCGGGGTAAACTGGCAGCGGGATTTAGCAGAACCTGACTGTGCCGATTTAAGAAACGTGATTGCAGGAGAGGCAGCAAAAGAAAATGGCGCCCCCTTGAAACTGGCCAGAGGCATTGAGGTTGGTCATATTTTTCAGCTTGGCACGAAATACAGCGCTGCGATGAAGGCCAATTGTCTCGATGAGAAAGGTACAGCCACTACTTTTATGATGGGTTGTTATGGTATTGGCATTTCCCGAATCGTCGCGGCGGCCATTGAACAAAACCACGATGAAAAAGGTATCGTCTGGCCACAAAGCATTTCTCCTTATAGCCTCGTCCTGATCCCCATCCACATGCATAAATCTCAACGCCTGCGAGAAGCCGTCATGGCGCTTTATGAACAATTCAGCGCAGCAGGTATTGATGTGCTGCTCGATGACAGAAAAGAACGACCGGGCGTCATGTTTGCCGACATGGAATTAATCGGCATCCCGCACAGGCTTGTTTTCAGCGAGCGAGGTCTTGATGCGAATACACTCGAGTATAAAGGCAGAACCGACGAGGAAAGCAGTGATATCAATCTCGATGAAGCAGTGAGTTTTATTCAGAAGCAACTGGCCTCAGGCTGAGCTGGTTTCGCCCACCACAAAGTTGGTAAAAGACTGAAGGTCACAATCAGAAACAGTCAGCTTGTCGACTCTCGCCATACGCGGCCCTTCCGCCAACCAGTTCATCATTGCAGATACCGCCTCCGCCTCACCGCTGACAAGGCCTTCAACATCGCCGTTTTCGCAGTTTCTGATCCAGCCTGTCAAGCCCAGACAATCTGCTTGCTGTTTAGCTGAGGCGCGGAAAAACACTCCCTGAACTTTGCCGCAGACACGAAATTTTCTCGATATTTTCATATTGCTCCGTCAGACATACGACTGTTTATTTCTTCAAGTACTATTCAAATAGTAAGCTGTAAACATCTGATTCAGATATTTTTATAGCTTTCTTGCACTTGAATCTGTTCAAGAATTGACTGCCCTGTCCGATTTTTGGTACAAAAATTAACTGGCATGTCGGCATTGAAGCTTTATCCTGTTCTATTATAAGCAGCTCAAGCCTGCAACAACTTATAAAAAAACAAAAAAAGTAAAAGGGATAATAATGGCAGCAGATGTTGATTCAATTCCGATGCGTAAATCATCGGCCGGTATGCAACTGGAAACTCGCCCCCTGCATATTGAAGAGTGGCTGGACAAACTTCCTTACATAGATTTTCAAAAAACGGGGCGGATTCTTTACCAGACGATACAGGCGACGAATAAAGAAAGCATCAAACCCGCGACTCGTCTGGAACTTGTAGAACTGTATAACCGCCCTTATCAGTACTATCTCGACTCGCAAATTAAAACCGGTGCTCAACACACTTTGCAATCCATTTCTTCGATGCAGGCACAATTGGCGATCCTGAAAAAGATTTCCGTCAGTCTTGGGCTATCCTGCAAGCTGGCTGTTGATGAATTACTCAAGAAAAAAACGCTCTGGGGCCAATCCAAGCCACCGCTTCCGGCGATGTTAATGTCACTGAATTATCTTTCCCATGCGATGATATTCAGCTTTCTCGAATACGCACCGATTCCGAAAAATGTGTGGCGCGAAGTAAATTACATATTTACCTTTGCACAGGACATTGGCCAGGAAAACAATACCATTGTGCTGCCTGGCAAGGACGCGAACACGGCAACTACTTCTATTTCGCATGCGTATAAGAAAATCGTGCTGGCTTCGCTCGCCGATCCTCATCATCTGCCGTTTGGTGCTATCTGGGAAATATTTGAACAACTGGACGGCTGGGCTGAATTTGCCAATCTTAAAAAGTTTGAAAAACCATCTGCACCCAGCGGTTATTTCGTAGTTAATCTGGATAAAGATACACCACCTCTGCCCTACTCAAAATTCAATACAAAGCTCGCGACTGATAAACACCGTCTGATCGATAGCACAGCACTGGGTAAAGTTATTCAACAACAACTCGCTGCCATCAACAACGGCCAGAGTCTTGACAGCAGTATCAAAATTTCACCTTACTTTGCCAAGTCCATCCTCGCCCATATGAGCAAAGCCTGGGGCTTGCCGCCAAAACGTCATTTTTCTCGAGAATCGCGAGAAGGCAGTATGAAAGTCACCTGTGGTCTGAATGCCACTTATTACTTCGTGAACGGCCAGATGGATTTTATCCCGCCAGAAAACGACACTGGTGAACACGAGTATCTGGTAGACCCGATGGAAGAGACCATTCAGAGAGTCTATAGCGCAGACGAATGGAGTCTGGTTGATCAGGGACCCGGTGGATTCGCCGTTGTTAAAAATGACAAACCGCGCGATACAGTTCGTGTCGGCGATCTTGTTGGCGTTGCTGCTCCGACATCATCTGCTACCGACAAATGGGAACTTGGAGTCATTCGCTGGTTGATGATTCGACAAAATAAAATCTACAAGATAGGCATACAGATGATTCGTAAAAAAGTCTATCCGGTAGCCCTGCGGGTGAAAAATGGCTCCGAGCTGGAGCAACAATATCGACGTGCCTTTCTACTTGACGATCCTTCTGACAAATCGAACAGGAGCATAGTCTGTTCCAAAGGGTTATTTACGGATCAGCGTGAGTTTGAGATACAGTACAAAGAACAAAAACAAAGTTTATTTGCACAGGCTTTGCAGGAGTCCACTATCAGTTTCGAGCACTTCAATGTGAGTTCGAAACCCACACTCTAAGAAGTCATTCATCAGATTCCAGACTATCAGCTTCCATCAATAATTCTCGTAAGGAAATTTCTAACTGACCCTCGAGGTTCTCATTGTGTTTTGACAGAAGGTTCTGAAGTTGTCTGGTCCATTTGTCACTGGACTGCATTTCCTCGTTCTTTGGTAATTTCCTCGGAATTATGCGGTGTAAATCCATCAAACTGACGTCAGCCAGATCTCTCGATAAAAACCAGGCACCACCAGAGCTACCCTTAACCCAATTGTTAGATTCCAGTAATTCCATTATTTCACTGAATTGAAACTGGGGTAAACGAATTCCATAGAGTTTCATATTACTGCTACTCAGAGGCAGACCACTTTTTTGTGCACGCCACAAGCCGCACAAAAGCAAATATACGTCAATGAAGGTCCATTCGGCGCCCTTCGTCGCCTGCTTTTCAGAGTCCATTCGAAAAGCAGACAGACAAAATGTGATGTGTGCGCCCAGGATGACAATCACCCAGGATAGATACATCCAGATGAGAAAGGTCGGGATGATAGCAATAGCGCCGTAAATTGCTTCGTAAGTAGGCATCGACGTGACGTAATTGCCAAAACCATACTTGGCCAGCTCAAACAAAATCGCCGCTATCACGCCACCTATCAGGGCATTCGTTCTTGATACGTAACAGTTTGGTATAAGCACATAAATCAATGTGAAAGCAACCGATGTGGTCATAAAGGGCAAGGAAGCCAGAATTTTCGTTTTGATATCAAGCCCGAGAGAAACATCGACCTCACTGACTACTTCTGTGGACAACAAGTAAGATGACGTAAGCAGCCCGATTCCGAGTAAAATAGGGCCGAGTGAAATAATTGCCCAGTACACCAGAAAACGGGCTACCGGATTACGACGTCGTCGAACATGCCAGATAGTGTTTAGAGCACTGTCGATCGTTGCCATCAACATCAGAGCAATAACAACCAGAATTATTATCCCAGTGGAGGTTAACTTGGAAGCCTTACTCGAAAACTCGTTAAGATATTCACGCACACTGTCGCCGAAGGCCGGTGCGAAATTGTTGAAAATAAAGATCTGGATCGAATCACCCATATTTTCAAATACCGACAAACCTCCGAGAAAGCCAAACATGACGGTGACCATGGGCACCAGACTGAGTAGTGTCGCATAGGCAAGCGAGGATGCGATTTGAAGGCCTCTTTGATGGTAAAACTGTCTAATCGAAAAACGAGAGAAATAGAAAAGCCAGAGACCCGCGTGCTGCAATTTATCAAGCAGATTACTATTCATACTGGTTTGCCGCGCCTTGTCTAATTTTTGGTATCACCTACACTAAGTGCTGGTTAGAATAACATCCAATTGTCTCCGGAGATAGAAATGAGCATTAGCATATATCACAACCCGCGTTGTTCTAAGAGCAGGCAGACCCTGCAACTGCTTACAGATAAGGGCCTTCAATTCGAAATTATTGAATACCTGACGAACCCGCCAACGGCCGACACCCTTCGACATATATTGTCTATGCTGGGCATGAGACCAGGCGAATTAATACGAAAAAACGAGGCTATTTATAAGGAGCTTGGTCTGGGTGCTGATGATGTCACTGACGAGCAACTTATTTCGGCTATGCTGGCGCACCCGATATTGATTGAACGACCAGTAGTGGTCAATGAAGATCAAGCCCGGATCGGTCGCCCTCCGGAAACTGTTCTGGAGATTTTATAAATCATGTCAGAACTTCTGGTTCTCTATTATTCCCGTCATGGCAATGTCGCCGAAATGGCCAGACAAATCGGCCGGGGTATCGATTCCGTAGGCGGCTGTTCGGCTAAAATAAGGACGGTACCAGCAGTTTCCAGTAATTGTGAACAAACCGAAGAAGCCATACCTGATTCCGGTCCACCCTATGCCAGCCATGATGATCTGCTTAAGTGCGATGGGCTGGCTCTCGGCAGTCCTACCCGTTTCGGTAATATGGCGGCAGCGATGAAGTATTTTCTCGATGGTAGCAGCGATCTGTGGGTTTCCGGATCCCTGATCGGAAAACCTGCCTGCGTATTTACTTCCACTTCCAGCATGCACGGTGGCCAGGAAAGCACACTTTTATCGATGATGCTGCCTCTCATGCACCACGGCATGTTACTACTCGGTGTGCCTTACTCTGAAAGTGCTCTGTTGAATACACACTCGGGCGGAACTCCCTATGGGGCAAGCCACGTGGCCGGTATCGACAGCAAGCAGGCCATTACAGTGGAGGAAAAACAAATATGTTTCACTCAGGGGAAGCGACTCGCAGAACTGTCTCTGCAGTTATCGAAATAATACTGTCAGTCGAGTAATTCTCTGACAAAGGGAATACTGAGCTTTTTTTTGGCCACCAGACTCGCCCGATCCAGTTTATCCAGGACCCCAAAAAGACTATGCATGTCCCGGCTGACTCTTTTTATCAGGTAACCGGCAACCTCATTTGGTAAATCAAATCCGCGCGAATGCGCTCTACGCATCAGCGAATTCAGTGCCTCACTTTCGTTCAGCGGCAACAAATGAAACACCTGGCCCCAGGCCAGACGCGATTTTAGATCCGGCAGAAGAACTTCGCTCGCAAGCGGACTGCAGTTTGAAGAGATCAACAAGGGAATATTTGCATCGCGCAACCTGTTGTAGAGGTGGAATATAGCTTCCTCCCAATCAGTCTTGCCAGCTATTTTGTCGATATCATCGAGACAAATAAGAGCCAGTGATTCCAGCCCTTCCAGCATGGCCGGTGATAACTCGCTTGCTTCCTTCAAGGGAATATAAGCCACCGTTAATTTGTCCCGGGCAGCAGCAGTACAAGCTGCCTGTAAGAGGTGACTTTTCCCCGAACCCGGCGCACCCCACAGGTAAGCTATCTGATTATCAAATTTTTCTTTAAGCAGATTATTGAGATATTTAACGACAGCCTGATTACGGCCAACTTCAAATAACTCAAAATCGATTTGATCGTATTTATTGAAAGCCAGGGGTATTTGTTGACCCGGAGCACTTTCTTTTATCATAGCGTGTAGAAACTGCTTTCCGTATACACCGAGCGGAGGTGACGCAGGAGTACAACAATAATGGCAGCAACTGGCAAGGCGAGCAGCACACCGAAAAAACCAAACAACTGAGCACCCGCCATGACCGCGAATATTACTGCCACCGGGTGCAAACCAATACGATCGCCGACTAATATTGGGGACAACAACATGCCTTCTATACTTTGCCCGATTCCAAACACCAGTGCGACATAAAACAGGTGAATGAAATCCTGAAATTGCATGAAGGCAAGTACCCCCGCGACGCCGATACCCACAATTGCACCGAGATAGGGCACAAAACTGACAAGACCCGACAACATACCGACCAGAAGGGCGAACTCCAGTCCGGCCAGCCAGAGTCCGATCGAATACATAACTGCCAGCGCCATCATCAACAGCAACTGCCCACGCAAAAATTCAGCCAGAACCTGATCGCATTCCATTGTTAGTTTGCTAACCAAAGGTTCGATTTTTCGTGGAATCAGATCCCGCACTTGTTGTACCAGTAAATCCCAGTCGCGAAGCAGATAAAAAGTGACCACAGGAACGAGAACCAGATAAGCAAGCCAGGCAAAAACAAGTTGCCCCGAATGACCAATTTTGCCTAGCAACATGCCCAGCAAGTTTCCAATATCCTGCCAGTTTCCAGCCAGTAGATTTTGCAAGGCGTCGAGCCCGATGTTTTCGATCCTGATATCAAATGTTGCCGAAACCCAGGGTATAACTACTTCCTGCAACCAGGGTACCACGCGTGGAATCAGACTCAGCACGGCAATGAGTTGTTGCTGTAAAGCCGGGATCAATATCAGCAGGAGCAACAACCCGGTAAACAGCATCACTGCAAAAACCAGAACGACCGCCAGACTCCGTGATAATTTTTTCAGTTCCAGGCGATCAACAAGAGGATCGCCCAGATAGGCAAGTAAGCCGGCAATTAAAAATGGAGTGAGTACGGGCGCGAGTAAATAGAGCAACCAGGCTCCGAGAAAAATGCAGGCCAGCATCAACCATTTTTGTGCATCAGTCATTTCAGTTTGTCCCGATTGTGATTGCGATTCGCCCGAATCACTCAGGGCAGAAGCCGGTATTCATTTCTGTTGCCGGCAATCGGACTGAGTACTCTGCCCAGTTCAATGGCCTGACTCACAGCCAGCTTGCCACCGTGGGCTTCCAGTTCAAACTCTACCAGTCCGTTTTCTACCAGCTGGACTTCGACATCCGCAACAGAGTTCAATGAGGAAAGATAAGCCAGTACTTTTGCGTACTGATCGACGTTAAAAACATCAGCGACTGTCAGTTTAAAGCGATTAATCTGCCCGTCGACCGGAGTAGTGGCAAATTGCTCGGCCAGTATATCAGCAAGTCTGTCGATGCCTTCCTCAAGCGTTGCATCGAGAATATCGGATTCACTGGTCCAGTTTGCCATTTTATTATCAATGTAAGCAGTCCAGCGTGCTTCCCATATGCCCGGAACGGGAGAATCTACGCTTACGGTAAGAATCGCATCCGTATGATAACGGCTCGACGCGTCGAAAACAGGTTGGCGGAAACCACCCCAGATGTCACTGGCGCGCAGGCTACTACTGTCATTCAGGTCAAGTAGCGGATATATCAGGGCAATCCCTCGTTGGCTGGCTCGTTTCTCAATCGGCAGAAAATACTCAGGGCTCTCTTCATAACCGGCGATCTCTCTACCCGCCTCAGTGTCAACAGCCAGCCACAATAAAGTAGAAGGCCTCTCTTTACCCCAGACCGGAACACCCAGATTTCTGAGGGCAAAATTCAGATTGTCCTCATCAAATTTAAGCCACAGTCGGGTTTCCTTTTCACTCAGACTTCCTTCGAGCTCGACTTCTCCGGATTTGCTTTGCTCACGATAGCGGTATTGCTGCAAATAACTCTGTGCCTGCGACATCAATGGCTTCAGAGAGGTACGTGCGGCCGCCTGACTGTCTCCGGTCAATTTGATCAGTACCAGTCGAAATGCCGTGCGCAGACCTTCCAGTCTGGCGCTTTCAGATTGATCGATGACAGGCACCTCTACTTCATAGAGTCCGGGAACTTTAATAGCTTGCACGGATAAAGGCAGCAGACAAATAAGAAACAGATAGAAGGGATAGACTTTTTTCATTCCTGCAACGCTATGCAAGAGAGAGAATTAAGTCAAGGTCTGTTCTTGCTAGTGCGTAAATGGCGGCTTAGCTGTACTATTAGCAGCATGTCAGAGCAAAGCAAAACGAAAAGCACTTACGCCGAGGCCGGTGTCAGCATCGAGCAGGGGAATTTGCTTGTCGAGCGTATAAAATCGAGTGTCAATGCTACACGACGACCTGGTGTCATGGGCAATCTTGGCGGATTTGGTGCGCTTTTTGATATGTCGGTACTCGATTATAAACAACCTGTTCTGGTCTCCGGGACAGATGGTGTTGGCACCAAGATTAAACTGGCGATAGATGCCAATAGACACGACAGCATAGGCATCGATCTGGTCGCCATGTGTGTAAACGATTTACTGGTTCTCGGTGCTGAACCGCTGTTTTTTCTCGACTATTTTGCCTGTTCCTCGCTTCAGGTTGAGGTTGCCGAACATGTCGTTGCCGGTATCGCTGAAGGCTGCCAACTAGCTGGTTGCGCTCTGGTTGGGGGCGAAACCGCCGAGATGCCGGGAATGTATCAGGCGGATGATTATGATCTGGCCGGATTTTGTGTAGGGGTTGTCGAAAAAGAGCATATTATCGATGGTAAAAACGTCGTTGCGGGTGATGTTTTAGTCGGTATTAAATCCAGCGGAATACACTCAAATGGTTTTTCACTGGTACGCCATCTGATAGAGCGTTCGAATACCGATACTAATATGGATTTCGAAGGCAAACCCTTTATTGAAACCCTGCTCGAACCAACCCGAATCTATGTACAAACGATATTAAGCTTACTCAAAGCCGTACCAGTTAAGGCAATGTCACATATAACCGGTGGCGGCCTGCTCGAGAACCTGCCACGGGTATTACCAGCAGATACGCAGGCGCACATAGATTGTGCCAGCTGGCAATGGCCTGCAATTTTCCATTGGTTGCAGAACACCGGAGATATTGATGGAGAGGAAATGTACCGGACTTTTAACTGTGGCCTCGGAATGGTATTGGTTGTAGCCAAAGAAGATGTCGCGCTATGCCTGCAAATGCTTGATGATGCCTGTGAAATCGGCAGCATCCACAGCAAAAAGGACGGGCCTGCAGTGATTCTTGATAATCAGAGCATTTAGTTTGCCGATTTTTTGCCAGCTGCCTGTTGCGCAGCACTTAAAATTCCGCGCGCAATATTATATTCATTATCATCCAGACCTGTGCGGTTGATCATGCGTTTCAGGCGTCGCATCAGTCGCCTTGGTTTATCCGGATCAAAATAGTCGATATCAATCAGACACTCTTCCAGATGACTATATAAGAGCTGCAACTGCTCGTTGCTTACCAGTGAATCTTGCGTAGTTTCTTCCTCATCGCTGCCAGTCTTGCCAATCAGGGTTTTACGAATCTCATAAGAAATAATCTGCACTGCTGATGCAATATTTAAAGAGGAAAAATCCGGGTTCGTCGGAATTTGTATCATGGCATTGCACAACTCAAGCTCCTCATTTGCAAGACCGGAACTTTCTCTGCCAAAAACCAGAGCTACGCTTGAACCTGCATTAAGCACCTCTGCCACTTTATCTGCTGATTCTGCCGGATCAAAAAGTGGCCAGGGAATGCTTCGTTCTCTGGTACTCGTTCCAAAGACAAAATGACTGTCTGAAATAGCCTCTGCAAAACTGTCAAAAACCACCGCATCCGCCAGTAAGTCATCAGCGCCTGAAGCACGGGCCGTTGCCTCAGCGTCCGGGTAAATTTTCGGATTAACCAGTGCAAGCTGGTTTAAGCCCATGGTTTTCATCGCCCTTGCTGTCGCGCCGATATTACCCGGATGAGTTGTACCGACAAGGACTACTTTTATGTTTTTTGATAACTGCATTAACATTTTACCGATCTATTTGCTTCACTGAATTAGCTGTCCCCCGTACAATAGCACGCACAGGCAGCAAAGAATCACCAAGTCCATTTCCAAGAATAATAGCCCCGGAGAGAATCAGATGCATCCGATGTTGAATATTGGCATACGCGCTGCGCATGCCGCCGGCGACCATATCGTCCGTTATGTTGACCGAATCGAGGGTATGACGGTAGATAGCAAGGGGCTGAATGACTTTGTCAGTGAAGTAGACAAACAGGCAGAGAGCATAATAATTGATCATATACGCAAAGCTTATCCCGCCCACGGGATTCTTGCCGAAGAAAGCGGCGCACATCCGGGTGATGAATATCAATGGGTAATTGATCCGCTTGATGGCACCACAAACTTCCTGCATGGCTTTCCTCAGTTTGCGGTATCAATTGGTTTGCTACACAAAGGTGTACCCGATCAGGCGGTAATTTACGACCCGCTGAGGCAGGAATTATTTGTGGCTAGCAAAGGTGCCGGAGCACAATTAAATAATCGTAAAATTCGCGTCAGCAAACAGAGAGAACTCAAAGGTTCTCTGCTTGGCACCGGATTTCCCTATAGTAATATGGATGGTCTTGAGCAATACCTTGATAATTTCCGTAAGCTTTGTCCGATTACTGCCGGTATCAGACGCGCCGGAGCCGCGTCTCTGGATCTGGCTTACGTAGCTTGTGGCCGGCTCGATGGGTTCTGGGAATCAGGTTTAAAGCCCTGGGATATCGCGGCCGGCGTACTGCTTATTCTCGAAGCTGGTGGCACGGTATCGGATATTGATAAGTCTGAAAACTATCTGCGATCGGGTAATATCGTCGCCGGTAATTTGCAAATCACAGACGGCTTGCTAAAGATTTTTTAACTAGACATCACTACAGTTATTTTTGATTTTCGGATGAATTAAGATTGAAAATATTGATTACAGGCGGCGCAGGTTTTATCGGATCAAATTTGATTCGTCACTTGCTGAATTCTACTGACCATGAAGTTCTTAACATCGATATGTTGTGCTTCCCGGGTAGTATTTATACGATTGCTGATTTATCGGAATTCGAAACTTATACCTTCCTGCAGCAGGATATATCTGATATCAGGCTAATGTCGGATACTATTATGGAATTTTTACCCGATGCAGTCATTCATCTCGCAGCTGAATCGCATGTCGATCGTTCTATTGATAGCCCGGGTGCTTTCATTAACTCAAATATCGTCGGTACTTTTTCATTACTGGAGGCTTTTCGTCAATATACAAAAACTTGCTCCGACACGAAGAAAACTGAATTACGTTTTATTCATGTTTCGACTGATGAGGTTTTTGGTAGTTTGGAAGAAAACGAACTGGCATTTACGGAAATTCACCCTTACTCCCCGAACTCACCCTATTCCGCCAGTAAAGCTGCTTCCGACCACCTCGTCAGAGCTTGGCATGCTACATACCAGTTACCCGTGATCGTCACCAATTGCTCAAATAATTACGGCCCCTATCAATTTCCTGAAAAACTTATACCAGTTGTCATAAATAAGGCCCTCGCCGGTGAGACCATTCCTGTCTATGGCAAAGGAGAAAACATTCGCGACTGGCTCCACGTGAATGACCATGTGCGGGCTCTCAACCTGATTCTGGAAAAAGGTATCCCCGGTGAAAGCTATAATATTGGCGGTGACAATGAAGTAAGCAATATTGAACTTGTCAATTCTATTTGCGACATTCTAAACGAAGCAAAACCGACAAATTTTTCTTATCATAAGCTCATACAGTTTGTGCAGGACAGGCCCGGCCATGATTTGCGATATGCTATAGATAGTAAAAAAATTCAATCAGCACTGGGTTGGCGGGCGGAGCAGAATTTTAGTGAGGGACTGGCAAATACTGTTAACTGGTATATGGATAATCAAACCTGGTGTGCTCAGGTAAGCAAAGATAGTTACAGCGGTCAACGTCTCGGAGTAACGAATTAATGAAAGGTGTCATTTTGGCGGGTGGTCTTGGTAGCAGACTCTACCCTCTGACAAAAGCTACCAACAAACATTTGCTGCCTGTTGGATGCGAGCCCATGTTGTTTCACCCGATTAGACAACTTGTGAGCGCAGGAATAGAAGATATTCTGGTAGTCACCAGCACCCAGCATATGGGAGACGTTGTCCGTTGCCTTGGCAGTGGGGCCGACTTTGATTGCAAGTTGAGTTACAAAGTGCAGGAAGAAGCTGGGGGTATAGCACATGCACTTGCTCTGGCCGAGGACTTTGCATTTGGCAGCAAAATCTGTGTCATTCTGGGCGACAATATTTTTGAATTCAGTATCAAACCATACGCGGATAATTTCGATAAGCAGAAGTCTGGTGCTCATGTCCTGCTCAAAGAAGTAGGCGATCCAGAGCGTTATGGCGTCGCCGCTCTTGATGAGTATCAGGTGATTGATATTGAAGAGAAACCAGTTAACCCAAAATCATCATTCGCAGTCGTTGGCTTGTATTTCTATGACGAACATGTGTTCGATATTATTCGTTCAACAGATGCCTCGGAAAGGGGCGAAATGGAAATAACTGCTGTAAATAATATTTACATCCGGAAAAAACAACTTGGGTTTAGTATATGCCAGGGACGTTGGACAGACGCCGGCACTTTCGACTCCCTGTTTGAAGCTAATCAGCTTCTAATGGCTAGCCAGAACAGGATCATGACTTGACTGAATAAGTCGGACCCAAGCTCTTATTAAAAGCGAATTGTTTTTATCTCAATAGTGATAATTGTATCATAATAAGGTTGCTTATTACTTGTATTTTTAGATCCTGTGGTGCATTGTTTACCAAGGACATTCAATATATTCACTCCAGATAATCTACATCTTTATAGTTCTGCATTCTAAAGGTGTAATTATTTGATTTGCGTCACACTTTTAACATAAATTTAATTATTCAGATATTAAACAGGTCTTTATCATGTCTAAAAGAATGGATCTAACTACCAAACTTCGACAGAAGTTTGTCCTCGATAAAATTTACGGAAGCGACTGGAACGCTGGCAGTTCCAATCCTCTTGTTGTAGAACTCGATACTACTGAAGCCTGCGATCTCGCCTGTCCCGGATGTATTAGTCAGGACATTATGGTCACGAATAATCGTTTTTCTAATGAAAGATTACTCGAACTTGGTAAGGAATTTTATGAAAGCGGTGTCAAAGCTGTCGTTCTGATCGGTGGTGGTGAACCACTGGCCCATCCCGCTGTTGGTGATCTAATAAATTATCTGGGCAGCCATGACATTCATATTGGAATTACGACGAACGGAACATTTATAAAAAAGTATCTGAAAGAAATAGCAGAATATTCAAATTGGACACGAGTGTCCGTTGATGCTTCAAGCGTCGGATTGTTTGATAAACTGAGACCTTCAAAAAGCGGGAAATCCAAATTTGAATTCATTGTAGAAAACATGAGAATGCTTGCTGAGGTAAAAACAGGAAAACTTGGGTTCTCCTATCTGGTACAAACCGAAGCAGACGGGCCGGGTGTCCATTCCAACGTCCATGAAATCTACACAGCAGCAGAACTGGCTAAAGACATAGGTTGTGATTATTTTGAAGTTAAACCCAGCTATCAGTTTCGTGAAGATATTGAACACGCTTTAATGAAGCATGATTCTTCTCTGATGCAAGAGGCAAAAGCTGAAATCGAGCGACTCGATGAATTGGAAACTGATAATTTTTCAATTCTAAAAGCAATCAACCTTGCATATTCATTAGAAGGTATCTCAGAAGACCAGCCAAAGAACTATTCCAAATGTCCTGCTACTGAGCTGAGAACTCTTGTATGCCCTTCGGGTGCATTTGTCTGTCCTTATTGGAGAGGCAAAGACAATATGAACATTGGTAACCTCCACACCACATCCTTTGCAGATATGTGGAGTAGCGATCGTCGCAAAGAAGTAATGGACTATCTCGACCCTGGTAAACATTGTTCTTTTCACTGTCTCAGACATGAGTCAAATACGACAGTCATTGATCTGGTTGAATCCGCTGAAAAAGGGGAAAAAATTGAAACTATAGCTGAGTATGATCGTTTCATATGAGTCTCATTTATTGAATTTCTTTCTATCCGAATTTTTTTCTGAAGATCGAAAATGGCGAAAAAAAGAATTCTGATTCTGAACGGCAGCCATTCTGAAATACCACTGATAGAGTCTGCTAAATCTCTAAATTTTCACGTTATTACCACCGGCAACCTGCCAAACCTTCCCGGGCACCGCTTTGCGGATGAATATCATTCTGCTGATTTCTCTGATGAACAAAAGATATTGGAGTTAGCAAAAGAACTGAAAATCGATGCTATTTGTTCCTGCGCAAACGATTTTGGCGCAATAACAGCAGCTTACGTTGCTGAGAAACTAAACTTGCCTGGCCATGATAGTTTTGAAAAAACGCTTTTAGTACATCACAAGGACTTGTTTAAAAATTACGCTTTAGATATTGATTTTCCAACACCTTTTGCACAAGGGTTCGATAACAAGTCAAACGCGCTGAGTTCTGAAGAAAATTTTCAATATCCACTGATTATTAAACCTGTTGATTTAACGGGTGGCAAAGGCATCAGCACTATTCACAAGGCCGATGGTTTTTCAAATGCAATAGAGAAAGCTTTTAGTTTCTCTCGTGCAGGTCGAATTGTTGTTGAAGAGTTTTTCATAGGAACTCAGCACAGTTTCAGTGCGTTTATTGTCAACCAGAGTCTGGTTTTCCATTTTAGTGACAATGAATATTCATTTAAAAATCCTTATCTGGTTTCCACTTCTTCAGCACCTTCATCCAACATTGACAAGTTTCGAGAACAACTTGTTATAGTAGCAGAGCAATTCGCCAAATCTCTTCATTTAGTTGACGGTGTGCTCCATTTTCAATATCTGGCTAGTGATGATGAATTCAAAATTATTGAGATTACCCGAAGATGCTCCGGTGATTTATATCCTCTTCCAGTTGATTTTTCATCAGATGTAGATTGGGCAAGCTGGATTGTTAGAGCAGAAAGCGGTCTGGATTGTATGGGCTTTCCAGATACCCGTCAGTCCGGATACTGTGGTCGACATTGCCTGATGGCTGCAAGTAATGGCAGATTAAAGAGCATTCAAATCAGTGATGAGATTCGCAACAATATTTTCAAGGAGTATAACTGGTGGAAAGAAGGAGATTTAGTCGAAAATTATCTTATGCAGAAATTTGGTGTACTTCTTTTAAAATTTTCCAGTCTATCGGAAATGCAGGATAAAATTGATAACATACATCAGTTGGTAAAAGTCGAACTAATTTAGATCAGAACCGCTGAGAGTTTGTTTTTCACTACGAAGAAAAAACAGCAGTGGCATAATTGTAAGCTCTTGTATTAACTGCCAGAACCTGGTAACTACCGCAATAAAGACAACGGACTCCATGCTTTGCTCCGGAATCACCTGGCTGGCAAACGCTACGAATATTAATTCTCTTACTCCCATCCCGGCCGGCACAAGAATAGTCAAAACGCCGCCAATCCATGCAACAGATAGCAAGGCAATATAAATAAATGCCTCACTGTAGGTGTGATCAAATACTGCTTCGAGCATCAAAATATAGGAAAATGCATAAGCGCTGCAAAACACTAGACAGAATACAAAACCCTCTATATAACCTGGCTTTTTGCATTCTCCGGCTTCTGGTGCAAAGTTTTGCTGTCCGATTACCTGCAGTAACAACTTCACAATTCGAAGGATGATTCCGGTTCTGTAGATAAAAAGAAAACCTGCTATGCCGAGAACTACTATCCCCAGAGTGTAGAAATATTCCACAAAAATGCTTAGCAAAATGAGTGCGGTAAGACTGGTCATGTAAATAACAATAAACATATTTTCCATATTTGCTAATACCACTCCCGTTGCTGCCTTTGCACCAGCGACATGAGAAATCTGATAGGCTATTCCCCATATTTTCCCTGGAATATACTTCGCTATCTGTCCGACTAGGTATATTTTTACGGCCAGACGATCAGAAAGAATGACTCCGTTTTTTGCCAGAAGTCGATTAAAAAAAACTGACACAGTCAATGTACCGAAGAGTCCAACAAGAATTGACAGGATGAATAGCATTGGTTTAACAGATTCCAACAAATTTCTAATTTCTTCCCAGCTTTTCCAGACCAGGGAAAAAACGAATAATAGCCCTGCAAGAAAAAGAACTCGCCTGATTAACTCTTTATGTTGCTGAATAGAAGAAACTATCGACATTTTTATCCAGTATAACCCTCTGAAACGACTAGGAGGCTTGAGCCCATGCTGTGATCGCTTCTACAACAGTAGAAGCATCTTCATCGCTTAACTCCATATGCATAGGAAGACGTAGTATTCTGTCTGAAGTTGAATCAGTAATTGATAGATCGCCGACCGATCTGGAATATTGTAATCCCGCAGGTGCACTATGAAGTGGAATATAATGAAATACAGTTTGTATTGATTTTTCTTTTAAGGTCGATAACAAATTGTCTCTGCTATCCTTGTCTCGCAATAATATGTAGTACATATGACCATTATGTTCACAATATTCCGGTACGTAGGGTCGTTTCAGCACTTCCCTGTTTTCGAGATCACGAAAAGATCGATGATATAAATTCCATATTTCGAGACGACGCTCGGTAATTTTTTGTACATGCTGAGTTTGATCATAAAGAAACGCTGCAACCAACTCCCCGGGAAGGTAGGATGAGCCTTTATCTACCCATGTATACTTATCAACCAGTCCACGCTTGAAACCAGAACGATTCGTTCCCTTTTCTCGCAGAATTTCTGCTCGCTCTTTGAAATCCGGATTATTAATAAGCAAGCCACCACCTTCTCCAGATATAACGTTCTTGGTTTCGTGAAAAGAATAAGCACCTAGATCGCCTATCCCGCCAAGAGCTTGTCCCCGGTAACATGACTTCACGGCTTGCGCTGCATCTTCAATCACATAGAGTCCAAAACTGCTGGCGATATCCAGAACACTATTCATTTCACAGGCCACTCCTGCATAATGCACCGGAAGTATAGCTCTGGTTTTGTCTGAAATGGCATTCTCAATTAGTTTTTCATCCATGTTCAGTGTGTCTTCCCGTATATCGACGAAAACCGGAACTGCACCCTGAAGGACATAAGCGTTAGCAGTGGAAACGAAGGTGTAGGATGGCATGATGATTTCATCACCTTCCTTGAGATTGAGCAGCAAACCTGCCATCTCCAGCGCGGCGGTGCACGAGTGCGTCAACAAGGCAGAGGATGAACCGGAGATTTTTTGCATCCACTCCTGACACTTATGAGTGTACCAACCGTCACCAGCAAGCTGTCCACGTGTGTGGGCATCACTGATAAATTCCAGTTCATCACCGGTCAAATAGGGTTTATTGAAGGATATGGACATAAACAATATGGTATGTTAATTCTAGTAATAACGATAGATTCTAATCTGATTGAATGTCATTTTAGTCAACACAGAATCTTTATACTTCTCAACGCTGAACAAAAGCTGTGCCAAATAAAAAAACCTACTCAATATTGCATATTTTCAGTGACCCCAAATTTTCTGAGGGCTTCTTTGAGTTTCTTTTGAAAAATAAAGTCTCGCTAGATAAGCATTATTTATTTCATATCAGATATACAAAAAATAATGGCAAAACCCATGGCATGCCAGCCATATTTTCACCTGGTTTTTTTACTCTTTTACCAAACTTACTACTCCTCAGACCTCTTTTTAGTTCGAAAAAAATAATCATACATAGCCTTTCGTCACCTTTCCTGATTCTTTATCTATGTCTATTTCCATCTCTCGCCAGAAAATGCTATTGGGTGATATGGGGAAAAGACCTGTATTTTCACAAGACACTTTTGAAAAAACGACTTTATCATTCTGTGTTTGAGTTCTTTCGAAAAATTGCAATACGAAAAATCCCCTACATCATCACCTTTAATGAAGGAGATTTTCAACTTGCAGAAAAATGGTATCACTGTAATGCAAAATTATTTAAAAGTTTTATGTACCCAAGTAATTTATATGATGTGTATCCAATTACAAGACCAGAAAATGGCAAAGTAGTAATACTACTGGGAAATTCAGCGGACGAAAGCAACAATCACCTGGAAGCATTTAGACTACTTGAAAAGTACAAAGATGCTGACATCGAGATCGTCGTACCTCTTTCTTATGGTAATCAGAAGTACACGAATACCGTTATCAAAATGGGCAAGGAATTGTTTGCCAATAAATTCATTCCTCTGACTGATTTCATCCCTCTGAATGATTATCTTGATTTACTCGCCCGGGTCGATATTGGACTATTCATGCATAAACGACAACAGGCAATGGGTAACATTACTACTTTGCTTGGTATGGCAAAAAAAGTTTATCTCAGAAGCGATATTACTACCTGGAAATTAATGCATACTCTCGACATAAAAGTATTTAATGTTGCTAATTTCAAACTGGACCGAATTGACAGACACGTAGCAGCACACAATATTAAACTGGTCGAAAGTGTGTTTTCCGAAGAAAATCTGTTAAAACAATGGAATGAAATCTCTTCGCATGAGCCCACTTAAAACCATCCGGCTCGTGATTCTATACTTCCTGTTTACCTTTACTATTGAAACTCAGGGCAAATGAATATATCAGAGTGAGCATAAACATCGCCATTGCGTAAATAAAAGGATAAACAGGTATCGAATACCGGGGTAATGGCGTACCAACCAGATGCACAAGGATAAAATAGAGAATCAATAGAGAACAAAATCTGACTGGTGATACAGTTTTTTCACTAACACTTCTGCTCACGCCAGGTATCCATATTAATATTGAAGAAATCAGCGCAAGTATTATGGCTGGCCAGTGTAAGTGATACATAGCTTCATGAATCGCAAAAACGAGTCTATTCCTAAAGAATGGAGAGTCTTCTACCGGGTAAACAAGCACATCACCCTGTCCAACCAAAATATTCCAGGAAAAGAATATGGCTGGTTTTCCCAATATGTACCAGCGAAGATATTTTTCGGGTTCTGCGCTAACTCTTCGTTTTATTTCACTAGCAACAGCTGAAAGTGTATTTCGTTTCGACCACTGCGGGTCGATTTTGTTAGGGTAACCAAATGTCCTTGAATCTCCCTTGTACATAAGGTTCGGATACATTCCTTTCTGAATAGTCATCACCATTAGATTCGGGTCTTTACTTTCAGGCACAGAATGCTGCTTCCATATCATCCATGGTCCATACATGGAAAAAAATCCGACCATAAAGGCAGTTATTACCAGCAATTTCCTACGAAGACTCACCTTCTTTATCAGTATTAACATTAAAAAGGGAAAATAGAGAATTGTTGGTCTGACAAGCAGTGCGAGTCCTATTATGACTCCCAGCATAATCGCCGAAGAAATTGATTCGCTTCTTATGTGATAACTGAATACCAGTCCTGACAGTAACAGAAAAAAAATGAATAACGACTCACTCAAGATGTAGTTATTCATCGAGGCCATGTGTGGGCTGAGAGTCAGTAAAAGTAAGGCACCCAAAGCGGCAGGCCAGGATAAAAAGCTCTTGAAGAACATTATTCCCACAAAAAGACTCAGAACGCTAATCAAAACCTGTGTCATTCTGACCTTCTTCAGCATTTCGTAATCTGGTGGGTATTCAGTAAACGGCAATAGAAAGGCAACATATCCGGGGTTACGATGAGCGTCGTGCACAAGCTCGGTGCCGTCGACAACCAGTTGCCTGCTTTGCCTTGAATAGACTCCGAATTCCTTCAGGTTTTGTGAATAGGAATAGTATTCGAGAGCATCGGAACGCAACGGTCCTATCACGAAGCTTTCATTAACGATATAAACTCGCAGGAATAAGCCGCCAAGAATTATCAAAGCCACAACCGCAACAATTGCTTTACTGCAGTTAGTTTTCATCGTGCCCAGATACCTATTTTGGCTGTCCCATTATTATCGTCCAGGGAACAGGGGCACGGATAGCTAATTGTCTAAGCTGACTTCCGGCGAGTGCAACTAATTCTGATTGACTAAAATTCTGGATGTGCCCGGGTGTGTTGCCTAACCGTCTTATATACTTGCCGCGACAGAGATTCAGTACTCGCCAAAGTGGTTCTCTTGGTGTTGATACTAATACACCTTTCCCGGCTACACGAGCTACTTCTGATAAACCGCGGGATGGCTCTTCCAGATGTTCCAATACTTCACAGCACACCACCAAGTCAAATTCATTATCTTCAAAAGGCAGTTCGTAAATCGAGGCCTCCTGAAAAGTAATGCGAGAGTCCAGAACAGATTCGATCTTGTTGAGGCTCAAATCGCTTGCTATAACCCTGTCAGGCGCTTGTCTTGCATTATTGACCAGGTGTCGGATCAATTTACCTTCACCGCAACCTACTTCCAGAACGGATACTGGAGATATCTGATTATATAGTGCTGTCACATCCCGCAAAAAACCCGTCATTAAACGGCGCGCTAAGGGGTTGGAAGAACCATACTTGTCGTATGTATTGCCAACAATATTACTGTCTCTGGTCAATCGCTTTATCGCTGTCCCAGCTTTTTGCTGTAGTGGATTCTAGTTCGAGTACTGATCGGCTTACAGATTCCTGTTCGATAACAGATTCAATATTCCTTACACGTCCCAATACGTCTTCCATCAAGCGTCTGTTTGTCGCACTGAGATCGGCAAGTAAAGCCAACAAGGCTATTACAAAAGAAATGATGACCAGTCCCGTGCCTATCTGTAAGGATTGTATATGCGAGCTCACCTGTGGGTTAGAGATGAAATAAAAAAGAAAACGCAGACAGAGAATGACGCCAGATGCAAAAAACAATGCTGCCAGGCTGCCAAATACTTTCATCGGTGAATACATTGCATAAGATCTGAAAATAACCAGTCCATTTCTTCTCAAATATTCGGAAATTGAACCAAACAGTCTGGATTTTCGTTTTGAACTATTCGTCTCTATTTTTATATTTTCTATACTCAACCCAGCATTTCCGGCCTGTATTATCGTTTCAAGCGTGTAAGTGAAATTATTGTGGACGAATAATTTTGAAATCGCTTTTCGATTCAGAGCACGAAAACCGCTGGTGGAATCTGTGACATCCATTCCAGAGACGCCTCGCACTAATTTAGATCCCCAGTATTGCAAACGTTTTTTCATAGGGGAAAACGATTGAATAGTATTTGTTTGTCGATCACCAATAACTATGTCTGCCCGTGATTCCAGTAAAGGTCGTATCAATCTGCAAATGTCTTCACCTTTATACTGATTGTCGCCATCAAAATTTACAACAATATCGGCTCCCAAACGGTAACAGGTGTCTATTCCTGACATAAACGCAGCAGATAGACCGCGGTTTGTGGTGAAACTTAAAATATGATGAACGCCGATTTCTTTCGCTACCGCAACTGTTTTATCCGTACTTCCATCATTAACAATGAGTACTTCAATTTGATCAATTCCTGGTATTTCTCTGGGTAAATCGGCAAAGGTCTCAGCAAGATGTTGCTCTTCATTATAGCAGGGGATTTGTATCAACAGTTTCATAAAAGCAAAGTCGGTAATGTCGCTAATTCTCGTTATTGCGATGATAAATCAAATTCGTAATCTGCTCTGACACTAAACCCATTAGAAAAATTGTGATTGAAGTAGTAAACAAAAGTGCACTCATATTCGTAAACCTTCCTGCTGTAATAAAAGTATACAAATAATAAAACATACCCGTAAAAAAACTACAGGCGCTAAGAGGCAAAAATATTTTTAAGGGAGAATACAATGTGCCGATTTTGAACAGAATGAGCAAAAATCGAGCGCCATCTTTCAGTATCCTGATGTGGCTATTACCTATGCGTTTTTCAGCCTCAATAGGAAGATAAGCGACCGAGTAGCCGGATCTGAAAAAAGCCATGGTAGAAGTGGTGGGATAAGAAAAACCATTTGGCAGAAGATAAAGAAACTGTCTGAATTTTTTTGCGTTTACTGCCCTGAACCCTGATGTTAAATCCGGAATCTTGTGCCCGACCATAAGCGAGGCAAACCAGTTATAAAAACTATTGGCACACAAACGGCCGAGACTGGCCTGAGACGCCCCCGAACGCGCTCCTACTACTAAATCATAGCCTTCCTTTATCTTGTCCAGAAGCATTGATATATCAGAAGGTTTGTGTTGTCCGTCAGCATCCATAAAAACCAGAGTCTGACCCTGGGCTTTGCGCGCTCCCGCCTTTATAGCCGCACCATTGCCTATAGAGTAAGGCTGCAACAGATGCGTCACCTTGTTTTTTCCACAAAGCTCCGCCGTGTTGTCAGTGGAACCATCATCAACGACAATGATCTCATTATCCGGAAATTCCTCTCTCAGCTTCGGCAGTAAATCTATCAGTGCTGCAGCTTCATTTTTTGCCGGTAATATTATGCTGATATCCATGCTTTATTTTATCTGGTTGAAAAAAGTTAGTTAAGATTGAGCATTCGCGATCTGGTATCTGTGATTTGTTTCTTAAACATTCCAAGTTGATCCTGTAGCTCTAAAAGATCCAGTGTACGTATTACCTGTTCCCTGTAGCCACCTCTTTCATAATACGTTGAAAGTAGCATATAGTCTTCCAGCATCGGATGTGCCATTGTAGATTCGAGCAGAGTAGTGATAGCTAAATCAATATTTTCTCGAGTCTCCGCCAGATATTTGGCGTAGTTTATCAACAGCGAACGTTTGAAATAGCCTTCCATTTCCGGATTCCTTAATAGCGCGTCTTTAATCCTTTCTAATTCTTCATGCGAAATCACACAGTTTTCTGTATCAAGGCAAGCCGTGTAGTTTTTGAAAATATTGACCATAGAAATATCTATTTTACCGGCGGGTAATATAGTAACCAATTCGTCGATTAAACCTTCAGGTGGTGCCTCTCCAATCTGCACATAAGTTTCCAGTACGCCCATTTCGCCTGTGACAGCCTGACTATCAAGCGCCCTGATGGCTTTAAAATGTTTAAGCGCCATTTTACGATTTTCATCGCGATGTTTGCCTGCTGGAATATTCATTGCGTACAGTTTAAAAACCTGTCCTGCACTGAAATTTGCCCGGACCGACTTCGGGTGATTCATTGCCTCAAGTATCATCGCACTATAATCACCTGAGTAATGATGAGAAAGTAATCTTGTAGAAAAAGAATATCCAGTGAAAACCAATAAGAGGATACCAAGTAGTATCTTTCTATACTCCTTGATAATCAGCAAAGACGGTCCTACCAGAGTCATGAATATGCCAAGACAAGGCAGATAATTTCTATGTATAAACATTAGCTCAAGCGGATGAACCGTTGATTCCAGAATATGTCCACCAAAAAACCAGAAAATGCCCAGACTGAATAGGACATTTTTTCGCCTCAACCTGAAAGCTGAAACTAATAAAACAAAAATTGTCAGTATGGCCAGGATTGTTTTCGGGGGAGATAACATCGACGTCGACAAAATAATATCATCGTTGTACAGGCCCATATCGCGAATATCAGGCACCAATATCAGACGCATGTAATCGACGACAATTCTTGATTCGGTTAACAGACGTTCACTCAGCGTGAAATCCCGATATGCATAAGCGCCAAGTAGGAATGAGGGCTTATAGGCAACGTAACATAAACCCACAATCCAGGGCAGCGCTACCAGTACCCAGGTGATTGTTAAAAACCGTTTCTGCGAGGCGGACTCACTCTGAAAACGATACAAAAGCCATTCCATTGCAAACAAAAATATACTGAAAGACAAGGCGCTCTCTTTACTCAGAATTCCCAGACTCCATGAGCCAAGCATCACAGCCCCAAGGAAGTACGCTTTACCTGCCTTTGGTTTTTCATTTCGAAGCTTTAGGTAAATATATAAAGCCAGTAGTACAAAGGTGCTCGACAAGGAAGTCATCCGTTGAACTATATAACTGACAGAAGTGATATTGATTGGATGAATCAACCATATACCAGCAACTATGCTGGGGAGATATTTAGTATCAAGCCGGGTTATTTCCGCTATTCGTCGAAAAAATTGCTTACAGAAAAGTAACAGTAACAAGGAGTTGAACAAATGAATAAGCAGGTTTGTCAGCTTCATCCACCAGGGATCCATGCCGGTGAAAATATGATTGAGTGCAAAACTAAACATCGAAATGGGACGCTTTAAGGGGCCACTATGGCTACTTAGTGAGGCCTGCCATAAATCGCTTGCTGAAAAGCTTTCGACTTTCAGATGTTGGTTTTCAGATATGTTACCGACATCGTCGAAGATGAAGCCTCCACCGAGGCCGGGATAATACGCCCAGATACTCAACAGTATCGCTGCTAGAAAAAATACGCGTCCAAAGTTCAGGAAATTAATGGACATAGGGTCTAAAAAAAATGCCCCACACAGGTGGGGCATTCATTAAGCTAACTACTAGAGTAGCTATGTCTTACTTACAAGATGCAGGCAACAGTTTTGCCGGACTACCTGTACATGTCCAGGTAACAACACCAGAAGTGGCGTCCATATCCGGAGTCAGAATAATAGTTACTGACGGGGTAATACCGGAACTCAGAACGGTAATAACACCAGTTGCTTTGGTAATTGAACTAGTGGATGAAACATTCTTACCACCAGTAGGAATACTAATACCAGAACCAGCATTGGTCAGAGTACCTTTGACCTGTACAAACTCTGAAATATTAATTTTCGCATCAGCACCGGCAAGAATCATCTCAGATACTTTTGCTCTGTTTGTGTAATCCTGGTACGCGGGCAATGCGACCGCAGCCAGAATACCGATGATCGCTACCACGATCATTAACTCGATAAGGGTAAAACCCTGTTGCTTATTATTCATTAGTAAATCTCCTAATATATGTAAATTAAACCATTCAATTGGCGCTTACGTTTGTCACCCAAAGTTAACGACCACGTTCACTCCCTACAATAAACCGTGTTCAATATTGAGGCCTATTCCGGTACAGAGTATACAAGCATGATCCAGACCACATGAGCCAGAATAAGCGAAAAAACCACCTAAATGTTTATAAGTTATTGTATTTAATAACTATTAAATAATTATGAATATCCCACAAGTGAATTAAAAACCAGCAGAAATACAGGAAATTGTTCAGAAAATGTCAGTTTTTTACAAAAATTAGCGCCTTCGCAATAGCGGATTCAGCGAATCATTCCTCATCAGCATCCAGATCCAGTTTCTTCAGCTTGTAACGAAGAGAACGTAGGCTGATGCCAAGTAAGTCTGCTGCTGCAGACTTTTTCCATTTCGCTTTCTCACAGGCGGCGATAATCAGCTTTCGCTCGATAGTCTCAAGATACAAGTCCAGATCAAGATCCGCAGAGAAACTATCTATAATATTCAGGCTCTCATCTCCGGCGGCAGGACTCACTACTTCCTGAATCTCTATATGACTCTTCTCGATTTCATCGCCATCACAAAAGGCGACTGCCCGTTCGAGAATATTCTCCAGCTCTCTCACATTTCCCGGGAACGAATACGCTGTCAGACTATCTATCGCATCACGATTTAATTTTTTCTCTGGTAGTCCGGACAAACTGGTAATCTTGTTTAGAGCATGAGAGGCCAACAGTTCAATATCTTCGCTGCGCTCGCGCAATCCGGGGATATCGAGCTGAATAACATTTATCCTGAAATACAAATCATTTCGAAAAAGCCCATGGTTTAGTTGCTCACCAAGATTCTTATGAGATGCACTGACGATACGAACATCTGTACTGTCTTCCTGTTTGGCGCCAATTGGTCTCAGTTTTTTTTCCTGTAAGACTCTGAGTAACTTTACCTGCATGTGGGCAGGAAGTTCTGCGATTTCATCCAGAAAAAGTGTGCCACCTTCAGCCTGTCTGAAAAGACCTTGCTTGTCAGCGTGAGCACCAGTAAAACTGCCTTTAACATGACCGAAAAACTCACTTTCCATTAATTCCGTAGGTATCGCCCCGCAATTAATAGCAACAAACGGTTTATCATTTCGGGCACTTTGTTCGTGAATCATACGGGCAACCAGTTCTTTGCCAGTACCTGATTCGCCATAGATGTATATCGGAGCCTGAGTTCTGGCAACCCTGGCGATTTTCGTTCTGAGCTTAGCGATGCCTTCGCTTTGTCCGATAAGCTGAATCGCCGGAAGGGTTGTATTTTTAGATAGTTTCAATGCACTGGAAATGAGGCTGCGCAAAAGAACGAGATCGATAGGTTTACTAAGAAAATCAAAAGCACCCGCTTTCAGGGACTGAATCGCCGTCTCCATATTGCCATGGGCGGTTATAACGGCAATCGGCATACCTGGCCAATACTCCTGCACGTAAGCAACCAGATCCACACCATTGCCATCCGGTAGCCTCATATCGGTTAAACAAATATCGAACACTTTCGATTTCAAAGCAGCTTTAGCTGAAGATATATCACCGACGCAGGTACAGGTAATATCCATTCGACTTAAGGTTATTTCCAGAAGCTCTCTAATATCGGGTTCGTCGTCAATGATCAGTGCTGATATTTCCATGCGTCTCAAATTATGGTGTGTTGTTTCTCATGATGAGAAAAATAGATTCGAAAACAGCAGCCACTCTCAGTGTTGGAATGGAGATTTAAAGTGGCCTGGTTCGCCTCACACAATTCTCGAGCGATGTACAGGCCCAAACCACTGCCACCAGCGCTGGTCGTAAAAAATGGTTCAAACAACTGCTCTTCGACATTTTTTTCCATACCAGATCCGCAATCGATGATATCAATATAAGGACGTTGAGTTGCCTTAACAATATCACAGTAAATTACGAGCAAAGGGCTGTTTTTGCTATAGCGGATACCATTTTCCGACAAGTTCCAAAGCACCTGATGCAGCTGACTGGGATCCATATTCACGTATATATTCGTCGTTTTTACGATGATTTGCACATCATCAGCCTGTAATTGATGACGGGTTCTCAATTCCTGGGAGAATTTTTCCAAAAACTCATCCAGTTTTACGACAGTCGGTGTCGCTTTCTCACGGCGACTTATGCTCATGACGTTTTCAATTATATTGTTAACGCGTTTTGATTGATCACTGATAATTGTCGTTAGTCTTCGGTTTTCATCGGAGATTGACTCTGATTCAAATAGCAATTGTCCGGCATGGCTTATCGCCCCGAGGGGGTTGCGTATTTCATGGGCGATGCTTGCAGTGAGTCTACCAAGCGAAGCCAGCTTAAGATGCTGTGCCCGTTGTCGAATCGTAGACATGTCTTCCAGAAATATTAGTACTTCAAACTTTCTTTCCAGTTTAATTCTTGTGAATGATGCCTGAATATCCAGATTCTCGTTTCCGAGTTTGATTATCGTGCTGTGACGGCCGGTCAGTTCCAGCCATTCTCGCGCTCTCAGATCCAGTTCTGCCGATATCTCTGATAAAGTACTGAAGGTTGAATCAGCATCAATACCCAGCAATTGTCGGGCAGATTCATTCACCAGTACAACACTGAAACTATCATCCAGAACAACAATACCGGACTGTAGTCTTTGAACGATATGCTCGTTCAATATTGCCAGTTTTTCCAGATCGTCGGCACGTTCCTCAGCCAGCGCTTCAGAAACCTCAACACGTTTTGCCAGAGCATGGCTGATAATTGCCGTTGCGAAAAAAGTAATGCCGAGAAAACCAGCGTGCGTATAGTTTGGTGTCACACCAATCTGTTGCAGATGCATATAGGCTTCGTGGCCCAATACCATTATCGTCGTCACAGCAGCGTAAAGAATTCCGGTCTTACCTGAACTCAGCAAACTGCCTCCTGCAACAGCTATAACAAGTAACATACCGAAACCACTGTTCAATCCGGCGCTGGCGTACATCATGATTGTTATGATAATGATGTCTATGAAAACACTGGTTCCGACTTGTAGAACGTAAGGGGGGGATTTCAAACGGACCAGAAGTTGTGCCGCTATGGATATAAACAGGTAGATATGTGCAGTGATTCCAAAAAGCTGACTGTCATACTCGCCTAAAGGCTCAGGTAGTTGGCCAATCCAGAAGAGTGATACGAATAAAAACGAAATCAGAAAATGGTAGAAATTGAAATAAGTTAAGGCTTCCCAGGACACTTTCGTTGAGTGCTGATTCTTGCTTTCTTTCATTCCTTACTCTCATCCGCGGCAAGATGCTCGTGACTACAAAAATATGTCCCTTTTGATTCAATCGCTTCAGCGACCGATATATGCAGTTCGCAGTGCGAACATTTCACCATTTTTGGCACCACCTTTTTCTCCGGCCTTGTTGACTTTTTTCTGGCCGCCGATGCGACGAACAAGCGCCTGAACCAGACTATGACTACACCAATCGTAAGAATTATTAGCAGGATACGTAACATTGTGCGTGAATTCTAAACCTCTGCTGGGCAAATTGACTGTAATTCATTAAACTTTCTTGGTTTTTGACGATACATTATTCATACAAATAGGCAATCAGGCTATATTTTTAACTAACTAACACCAACAAGGGAATAAAGATGAACCTCCACGAATATCAGGCGAAGCTACTATTCGAACAATACGATATCCCCGTACCTCCGGGCAAACCCGCAAAGTCAGTAGCCGAGGCAAGCAAGTGTGCAGCTGAACTCGGTGGTGATAGCTGGGTGGTAAAAGCACAGGTTCATGCTGGCGGCAGAGGCAAAGCAGGTGGCGTTAAACTCGTCAACGGCAATGACGAGCTGGAAGAGTACGTAAAAAGTTTACTTGGTACTCAACTTGTTACCAAACAGTCAGGTCCGGCTGGCAACCCCGTCGACTGTGTTCTGGTATCTGCCCTCTCGGAAATTGAATCTGAACTCTACCTGGGCATGCTTGTTGACCGGGCTGATCGTCGAATCGCAGTGATGGCATCCAGAGCTGGTGGAATGGATATTGAGGAAGTTGCTGCAACCGAGCCGGAAAAAATATTTACCTTTATGGTCGATCCGGTTATGGGTATGCAAAACCATCAATGCCGACGCCTAGGATTTCAACTGGAGTTTAATGCGACTCAGCAAAAACAACTAATAGCCATATTAAGAAGCATCTATCAACTTTTTGTTGATAAGGACCTCAGTCTCGTTGAAATCAACCCGCTCATAATATCCAAAGCCGGAGATCTGGAGGCACTGGATGCCAAGGTTTCAGTCGATGACAACGCGTTATATCGACAGGCTGATCTCGAACAGTGGCGGGATGCGGCACAGGAAGATGAGAAAGAAAATGCGGCAAGAGAGTTCGACCTTAATTATATCTCTCTGGACGGTAACATCGCCTGCATGGTTAATGGCGCAGGACTGGCAATGGCTACTATGGATATTATCAAATTGCATGGTGGGGAACCTGCCAACTTTCTTGATGTTGGAGGTGGCGCTACAAAAGAAAGAGTAGCTGAGGCTTTCAAGCTGATAGTCTCAGATCAAAAAGTTGAAGCTATTTTGGTCAATATTTTTGGCGGTATCGTGCGCTGCGACTTAATCGCTGAAGGAATTATAGCGGCGGTGAAGGAAGTTGGCGTGAAAGTACCTGTCGTTGCCCGGCTCGAAGGAACAAAGGTTGAAGAAGGGAAGCGTATGCTTGAAGAAAGTGGCCTGGCAATTATATCAGCAGATGACCTGACCGATGCTGCCAACAAAGTTGTTGCATCAGTAAAAGGAGGAGCCAGCTAATGTCTATTCTGGTAAATAAAGATACAAAAGTCATCGTTCAGGGTTTCACCGGACGTCAGGGAACCTTTCACGCTGAGCAGGCGATTGAGTATGGCACTCAGGTTGTAGGTGGTGTCACCCCGGGAAGAGCCGGAGAAACTCATCTAGACAAGCCGGTGTTCAATACAGTTGCCGATGCGGTTAACGAAACCGGCGCCAATGCCAGCATGATCATGGTGCCAGCAGCATTTGCTGCCGAAGCAGTCACTGAAGCGGCGGACGCCGGAGTAGAACTCATTGTCTGCATTACCGAAGGAATACCTGTTATAGACATGGTTAAGGTCAGAGCGAATCTTGATCAATATCCCGGCACTCGCTTAATCGGTCCGAACTGCCCGGGCATTATCACACCAGGTGAATGTAAAATCGGTATCATGCCCGGAAGTATTCATATGCCAGGTAGCATCGGCATTGTTTCTCGCTCCGGCACTCTCACTTATGAAGCAGTTCATCAAACTACTAACGCCGGGCTCGGACAGACAACCTGTGTCGGCATCGGTGGTGATCCAATTCACGGAATGAACTTCATAGATTGCCTTGGTTTATTCCAGGAAGATCCGGCTACCAAAGGAATTATAATGGTGGGTGAAATCGGTGGTACTGCCGAGGAAGAAGCAGCCGCTTTTATTAAAGCAAACGTTACTAAACCAGTTGTGGGTTATATTGCCGGGGTAACCGCTCCCCCTGGAAAACGCATGGGTCATGCTGGCGCCATTATCTCCGGCGGAAAGGGAACAGCTGAAGACAAGTTCGCTGCGCTGGAAGCTGCCGGAGTAAAAACAGTTGAGTCTCCTGCCTTGCTAGGTGAAACTATTTCGGCAGCTCTGACAAAGTAGGATTTCTTATAACCATTTACCCGACCTGATACTTAGAATTTATTTCGACTGTGTTCAGGTCGGTTAATACCTGCGTTCCAAAATGAATGTAGATAAGTTCGCAATTACTTTATATCTCGTATTTGCTCTATCCGGCTTTTCCGGTCTCATATACGAGTCCATCTGGTCACATTACCTCAAGCTCTTTCTCGGCCATGCTGCCTATGCACAGATTCTGGTACTTGCCATTTTCATGGGTGGTATGGGATTCGGCGCCTGGCTTTGTTCAAAGCTGGTACATCGTTTTAAGAATTTATTATTGTTATATGCAATTGTTGAAGGAATAATCGGCCTCCTCGGTCTGGGTTTTCATTCGTTTTTTGTCTCTCTTTTATCCTTTTCCTACGACTCGGTTTTTCCCTCTTTGGAAAACCCTAATCTGGTTCAGTTGTATAAGTGGCTAATAAGCGCCGTAATTATTCTGCCTCAGTCAATTCTTCTGGGTTCTACTTTCCCGTTAATGAGCAATGGCCTGATAAGACTGCTATCCGGAAAATCGGGTTACTCCTTATCGATGCTGTACTTTTCCAATAGTATTGGCGCCGCTATCGGAGTTTTAACAAGTAGATTCTATCTTATAGAAAAAGCCGGACTCCCGGGTACTATTCTAATAGCCGGTGTTATCAATGTTTTTGTAGCGCTAATCGTTTATCTGATGTCAAAGACTACATCAGAAGATTCAGTTCCCTTGAATAAATCAACCAGCAATTTCTCTAACTCGAAATTGTTGTTGATCGCCGCCTTTATTACCGGTGCAGCTTCGTTCATTTACGAAATTGCCTGGTTACGAATGCTCTCTATGGTATTAGGAGCGAGCACTCATGCCTTTGAACTTATGTTGAGCGCTTTTATTTTCGGTCTGGCGATGGGCAGCTTATGGATACGCAATCGAATTGAACAGATTATTAAACCAATGAAGGTAGCCGGCTTAATCCAGATATTAATGGGGACGTTCGCCTTACTCACCCTGCCTCTGTACAACCATACCTTCAATCTGATGTCGTTTATTATGTCTGCCCTGAATACTACGGATTCAGGGTATGTTCTATTCAACATTGGCAGTCACCTGATTGTTCTTCTTGTTATGTTGCCTACTACTTTCTGTGCGGGTATGACTTTGCCTTTATTTACGCACATATTAATTGCCAAGGGCTATGGTGAAAAAGGAGTTGGTCAGATATACGCCAGCAACACGTTAGGCGCAATCTGTGGCGTCGCCTTTGTCGTCCTGATTGGTATGCCTTATTTCGGCCTTAAGGGTTCGATGCTAATCGGCTCAGGTCTCGATATCGTTCTCGGTTTTGTCTTAATCGCTACCGCAGTTCAGCAACCTTTATTTTCTTCTGCTAAATTCGTCCCGGTCATTCTGTACTCAACATTTTTTATATTTGTAGTCTCTTTTGTAGAACTCGATACTGCAAAAATGACAGCCGATGTGTTTCGACATGGTCATGTCTCTTATGATGAAAATGATAAGGTTCTTTTTTACAAGGATGGGAAAACCGCATCAATAAGTATTGTCAAAACTGAAACCCTGATGTCGATAAAAACTAATGGCAAGCCTGATGCAGCGATTACGATAGCTCCCGGCAAAAAAGCAACAACCGATGAGTACACCATGACCCTGCTTAGCGCCTTAGCCATTGCTCATTACCCGAAAGCGAAGACTGTTGCTTCGATTGGCATGGGATCGGGACTTACCTCTCATACACTACTGAGCTGGCCCGAGTTTACCAGGGTAGACACTATTGAGATTGAATCTGCTGTAATTGATGCCGCTCGTTACTTTGGCTCGAGAGTAGAAAATGTGTTTAGTGATCCAAGAAGTAAAATATATATCGAAGATGCGAAAACTTTTTTTCCAACCAGTCTAAAAAGTACGACATCATAATATCAGAGCCTTCAAACCCCTGGGTGAGTGGAGTCTCCAGTCTTTTTACAGAAGAGTTTTACAGCGTAATTAAAAATCACATAAACGAGGACGGCCTTTTTGTTCAATGGATTCAGGTCTATGAACTTGACCGGGTTTTGCTGTTGTCTGTTTTAAAGGCACTGTCTTCACAATTCGAGCACCTGAAAATTTACGCACCGAATCATGTTGATTTGGTTATTATTGCATCTAACGACAGTATTATCGGTCTCCCTGATAAATCTATATTTCAGGCGGAAACTCTTCGCAAAGAATTAGATCTGATCGGAATCACCAATATTAACGACTTGTACATTCGCTTTCTTGGTGATAAGAAACTTTATGGTTCGTACTTTGACAGCGGAAAAAATGTAGTCAATTCTGATTTTTATCCCATTCTTGATCATCAATCTCCCCGGACAAGGTATATGAAAATGCAAGCGGATGATTTGTATAATCCACCGCAATATTACCTGCCTGTGATGCAGATGTATTACCCCTGGCTCGATCATCTTGAGAAAAATAAAGTATTACATACCAGATTCATGCGAAATGAACATCACATGTTAAAAGCTCAGGAAATTGCCCGTTACATGGCCGGAGATTTATCACAGATTAACGATAAATCTGTGCAATTCCAGGCAGACCTCTTGCTTAAAGCGAGTAAGGA
This sequence comes from Gammaproteobacteria bacterium, assembly GCA_012103475.1. GTDB lineage: Bacteria > Pseudomonadota > Gammaproteobacteria > Eutrophobiales > Eutrophobiaceae > WLWS01. The sequence goes on from WLWS01000005.1 coordinate 420,716, forward strand.
GTGCAGCCCCAGGCCCGATGAAGCACTCTGGGTTGAATCGATCTTTTCTATAATGACAAAAAGCTTACCCTTCCTGCAAGCTGTTGAGAATAAATTATTATTTAATCTCATAAAACCGAATTGTCCGGGGAAAATCTCCCAGGTTCAATCTTATTGGCTCGATTTATTTCTTTCGCTTGCGACTCGCAACAGTAGCCAGGTAATTCAATCGGGTTCCATTTTGATAGACTCTGATTTGAGTTTATCTGCGCCGCAAGAGCGCTATATTCACACAGCGGTTATGCTTGGTCTGCTTGTAAACGAAGAATATGATATCGCACTTGACTACTGGAACAATTATAAGTCAGTTTTACTTCAAAACAGTGAAAGTTTAAGTATTACTATGACAATACTGCTGGCGATGGTTGAAGCGAATGCAGCAGATGTTCCTCTCTCATTAATATCAAAATAGCGTATATATAAACGGAGCAACAACAGAGCTCTCTGCGAAAATTATAAGTCCTCCAAGCAGAACCATTGCCACAATTATAGGTGCCAACCAGTATTTTTTCCTTTCCTTCATGAATAAGCAGAGATCTTTTATTAGCTCAAACATTAGAAGGGCTTCTCCAGATCATTTTTGTCTCTGACCTTACCAGGCACTCGATAAGACTCACGGTTCTTGTCTATACGTAATTGAATCGTCTCTTTGCCAAGTATCTTCATTATCAAAGCAACTGGTGTAAGCACTAAATAAAAAAGTACGCCCAGTATGATGGGTGTTGTAATCCGACTAATCAAAAGACCGAAACGCATCCAGTTTTTATATACTGGCTCCAGACTTTGCGGGGCAAGTATTCCCCAGAAAATCAAGATTACACTTAGTATCCATGGCCATAAAGGCCATTCCAGACTGAACAACCACGGAAATACCAAAGCAAAAAGAACAACAATGGTACTTGCTGTCGTGAATGCGAAGTTCCTCAGCCCTCTGTCATCAAGTTCAGGTGTTTCATGCATAGCAAATATGTCTAATCCAGTTCAAACTCGTTCTTCCATTTATCGTCTCTCGCGATCTCCGGCTGATTGTCTTTCGATAGAATACAGTTTTCGAGAACCAGATAATCCATTTCTGTCCGCATAAAGCATCGATAGGCATCTTCCGGGCTGCAAACAAGCGGTTCGCCTCTGACATTGAAAGAGGTGTTAACGAGAAGAGGGCACGCGGTCAAGGCGTCAAATTGTTTAATTAGCTGATAGTAACGCGGATTTGTCGCTTCGCTTACACTCTGGATACGTGCTGAATAATCAACGTGAGTGACAGCAGGTATAATTGACCTTGGATTATTCAATTTCTCAATTCCGAATTTATTCTGCTCTTCTTCTGTCATTTGCAATCGCCGATCCTCGTTTACATCGGCTACAAGCAGCATATAAGGACTATATTTCTCCAGCTCAAAGTAATCACCGATATTCTCTTCAAGTACAGAAGGTGCGAATGGTCGAAATGATTCGCGATATTTAATTTTCAAATTCATTACAGATTGCATTTTTTTACTGCGTGGGTCTCCAAGAATTGAACGGCCACCTAAAGCACGTGGCCCGAATTCCATTCTCCCCTGAAACCAGCCCACTATCTTTTCTTCTGCCAGCAGCTTTGCAATAGTCTCGTAAAGTACGTCATCATTCTCTTCTTCAAAAATGGCGGCAACAGAATCCAGAAAAATTTTTATTTCAGAATTAGTGTATGCCGGCCCCAGATAACTACCTTGCATCGCATCTGGTTTTTTCACCTTTCTTTCCATTCCGTAGTACTCATGCCATGCCGTCAGTGCACTACCGATTGCCCCGCCAGCATCTCCCGCCGCTGGCTGAATCCAGATCTCCTCAAATATGTTGGACTGAAGCAGTTTGCCATTCGCTACGCAATTTAGAGCCACTCCACCTGCAAGGCATAGATTTTCACAAGCGGTTTCTTTTCGAACCGTATTCGCCAGGGCAAGAACAATGTCTTCCGTAACACTTTGTATTGATGCTGCAAGATCCATTTCGCGCTGTGTCACAGGTGACTCCGGCTTTCTCGCTGGGCCGGAAAACAGCTGATCGAACTCATCGTTCGTCATTTTCAATCCTGTTGCATAATCAAAGTAATCCATATTCAAGCGGAAACTTCCATCAGCTTTGATATCTACTAACTGATCCATAATAGTATCTCTATATCTCGCTTCTCCATAAGGCGCAAGGCCCATTAACTTATATTCCCCTGAGTTAACTTTGAAACCACAATAATAAGTAAAAGCTGAATACAATAAACCCAGGGAGTGAGGGAAATCGATTTGCCATAACGGTGTTAAACTATTCCCTTCTCCTTTCCAGACAGAGGTCGTTGCCCATTCGCCAACGCCGTCCATGCATATAACTGCTGCTTTCTGAAAAGGACTCGGATAAAACGCAGATGCTGCGTGGGATTTGTGGTGCTCTGAAAACAAAAGGACTGGCAGGTTTTGCTTGTCGCCATCCTGCAAAGCGGACAACTCATTCCGCAAGAGTATTTTCAGATACAATTTTTCTTTCAACCAAACCGGCATCGCCTTTAAGAATGAACTGAATCCTCTGGGACTATGTGCCAGGTAAGTTTCCAGCAAACGTTCAAATTTAAGTAAGGGCTTATCATAAAAAATGACAGTATCAATATCATTCAAAGTGAAATTTGAACTGGACAAACAGTATTCCAGCGCCATTGCTGGAAACCCGGGATCATGTTTCTTTCTGGAAAAACGCTCCTCCTGTGCCGCTGCCACGATCCTGCCATTACTGATAAGGGCCGCTGCACTATCGTGATAATACGCAGATATTCCCAGAATATTTTTCATCCCCAATAACCCAGCATTAATAACTTCGCATTAAATATATCTAAAATTTGACCACTAGCTGGTAGTATACTGGGCAAGTTAAACTTGAGTCATTGTTTCTTACTGTAGCCAATATGCGTATTACCATTGCCCAATCCAATTTTTGTGTCGGTGACATCAAAAATAACACTAAAACAATTGTTGACTGTATTGAAACTGCAAAACAATTGGGTTCAGACCTGATAGCTTTCCCGGAACTGGCAATAACCGGCTACCCGCCCGAAGATCTTTTACTTAGACGAGCTTTATATAATCAGGTAGATGAAGCGCTGCTGACGATTAAATCCGTATCAAACGATATAAGCATACTAATAGGCTATCCATATCAAAGTTCCCAGTCTTTATACAATAGTTGTAGTCTGATAGAAAACAATGAAATACAGGCCAGCTACCACAAGCAAAACCTGCCGAACTATGGTGTTTTTGATGAGAAACGCTATTTTACTGCAGGTGATTCTGCCAGACTGATAAACGTGAATGGAATAGCCCTCGGGCTGAGTATCTGTGAAGATATCTGGTCATCTGGACCTGCAAAACAAGTGGCTGATGCAGGAGCGAAGTTGCTTATCAACATAAACGCATCGCCTTTTCATTCAAGCAAGCCAGCTGAACGTGAAAAAATCCTCAGGCAACGTGTTGAGGAGACAGGACTGAACATTATATATTTGAATCTCGTTGGTGGGCAGGACGAACTCGTATTTGATGGCGGCTCCATGATAGTGGATGAACACGGTGAAGTGATTTTTCGAGCATCTCAGTTTGATGAAGAGCTTTATACTTTCGATATAGAAGAGAAAAATAAAGAACTGGTTTTTAGTACGAGCACACCCGGCACTGCCAAACTTGATTATTTACCTGCTGTATATTCTGCACTTGTTCTTGGAGTGAAAGATTACGTAGGCAAAAACGGCTTTAAAGGTGCAGTTATTGGACTGTCAGGTGGAATTGACTCGGCACTCACTCTGGCAATTGCCAGCGATGCTCTTGGCCCGGAAAATGTAGAAATACTTATTATGCCTTCCCGCTATACCGCGGATATGAGCACAAACGATGCGGTTGAAATGGCGAATAAGCTGCAGGTCAAGTATTCAATTTTACCAATCGAAAAACCTTTTCAGGCCTTTACAGAATTACTGGCGCCCGTATTCGAGGGTTTGCCGGCGGACGCGACGGAAGAAAATTTACAGGCCAGATCCAGAGGTGTATTGATGATGGCCTTATCCAATAAAACTGGCAAGCTGGTCCTGACAACAGGAAACAAGAGTGAAATGTCTGTGGGTTATGCCACTCTTTATGGTGATATGGCCGGAGGCTTTGCGCCACTCAAGGATCTTTCTAAAACACTTACCTATGAACTATCTGAATGGCGCAATACGCAAACTGAAATTATTCCGAGAAGAATAATAGACAGACCCCCCACAGCAGAGTTGAGGGCTGATCAGAAAGACGAAGATAGTCTGCCTCCATACTCTATCCTTGATCCTATTCTTGAAAGATACATAGAACTTGATCAGAGCCCGGAGGAAATTGTCCGGGCAGGATTCGACAAGGAGACAGTTTATGAGATTGTTCGCATGGTTGATCGTAATGAATACAAGAGACGACAAGCGGCGCCAGGAGTAAGAATTACCAAACGGGCATTCGGAAGAGACCGCCGCTATCCCATTACCTCACGATATCGGGAGTCGTAAATTCGGATCGAATTTCAGCGTACCACTATTCCTGCAACTTCGTTAAGACCAGGATGGTTCGGGTAATTTAATTCAAGAACCCGCAAAGCATCACCTGAGAGATCGTTTAACTCCAGCACCTTATAAGCCTTCGCCATCAAAACCAGTGCATCCGGCACAGAAGGCGTTTTCGGATACGTTTCCACAACAAAGCGTGCACGGTTTGCCGCCGCGACATAAGCGCCTCGTGTCATGTAATAATTAGCAACATGTACCTCATGCTGAGCCAGAAGGTTACGTAAAAATACCATACGCTTTTGCGCATCGGGTATGTATTGGCTATCCGGATATTTTCGCGCAAGCTCAGTAAAATCTCTAAACGCCCTTAGCGCCGAAGATGTATCACGCTGAGAAGTGTCCAGTGGTAAAAAACGTTCAGTCAGGCCCTTGCCCCGTCCAAAATTGGTCAAACCACGCAGATAGTAAGCATAATCAACATGTGGGTTCTGTGGGTAAAGCCTGACGAAGCGATCACAGGCTGATACGGCGGCATCAAAATCTTCTGTTTTGTAATAAGCGTAAGCAAGATCAAGCAATGACTGCTGTCCATATACACCGAAAGGAAAACGGGTTTCGAGAAACTCATAATATTTAACCGCTTTACTGTAGTATCCGGCATCCAGAGAGCCTTTCGCCTCATTATACAATCTGTCGACGGTCCAGTTTTTTGCAGAATCGTCTTCATCAGAATCAAAAAACGAGCAAGCGCCCGTCTGTAGGAGTAAGGCAAGCAGGAAAAACCGTATAGTCATAATTCAATAAAGATCTGTGATATTCATTATTTCAGTATAATACCCCGAAAACCGCAGTCTTATAAACGAAAATCCCGATTATGCCGACTGAAAAGTTAAGCTTCATAGTAACAAAGGAACTTTCAGGCAAGCGTCTTGACCAGGCTCTTTCTCAACTTTGCCCGCAACACTCACGTGCCCGATTGCAAAACTGGATAAAGCAGGGTTTTGTTCAACTGGATAATGCCAATTGTCGGCCAAGAGATCCTGTTAGCACAGGTCAACACATAGACCTGGATGCTGAGTTGCCGGAAGCACTGGCATTTGAAGCCGAAAATATATCCCTCGATGTGATCTATGAGGACAAAGAAATTCTGGTTATCAATAAACCCGCCGGTCTGGTTGTCCATCCCGGTGCCGGTAACCCGGATCACACGCTTCTCAACGCTCTGCTCTATTACCGGCCAGAACTGAAGCATGTGCCAAGAGCGGGAATTGTGCATCGCCTGGACAAAGATACTTCCGGTTTGATGGTTGTTGCTCTGACACCCATAGCGCATAGCTATCTGGTAGAACAACTACGTTTACATCTGGTTAAACGTCAGTATCAGGCTATCGTTCAGGGTGTCATGACGGCAGGAGGCACTGTTGACGCCGCCATTTCACGACACCACATACATCGAAAACGAATGGCTGTGAAAGATTCTGGTAAATTCGCGATAACGCACTATCGTATCCTGAAAAAATACCCGGCACATACTCATATTCAGGTTCAACTTGAAACAGGCCGCACACATCAGATAAGAGTACACATGGCCCACATAAAGTACCCGATTGTTGGCGACAAAGTGTATGGCGGTCGCGCTCGTCAGGCCAGACAGAACAGTCAGCATCTAAGAGAATTGATTATCGCTTTTCCACGTCAGGCTCTGCATGCCAGTGAGTTGAATCTTAAGCACCCCGTCACGGACGATCTTCTGGAGTTTTCTGTCGCAGCACCTGAAGATTTTCTCTCACTGCTGACTGCCCTGGACAATGACTGATATTGAAAAGTCCTTCTGGCAGGAAGCCAGTTGGCCGGCACCGCCCCGGATTCGTGCCGGTACGACAACACGGCTTCAGGGTCTGAGTCGCTCCCCCTATGAGAGTTTTAATCTGGCGGAACATGTCGGTGACGACCGCGAGGACGTCGCCGCTAACCGCAGTTTATTGAGACAGGGTTTGTCCTTACCCTCCTCACCTCTCTGGCTTAAACAGGTGCATGGAGCGCGGATCACCAATGAAAAGGAGTGGCACAAGGAAATTGAAGCAGACGCCTGCTGCACAAATCAAGCTGATGTAGTTTGCGCAGTACTTAGCGCCGATTGTCTGCCTCTCCTGCTTTGCGACAACAAAGGTTTACAGATCGGGGCGCTGCATCTTGGCTGGCGTGGTGTGGCTGCCGGTCTGATTGAATCCTCCATCGAAAATTTTAGCTGTGATGTTGTAAACCTGATTGCCTGGATTGGTCCTCATATTCGTCAGCAACACTATGAAATCGGCACAGATGTGTACGATATCTTTCAAAATCGCGATCCCGGTACGGATCGTGCATTCATTCCTGATGGCAAAGGAAAATGGCAGCTCAGTCTTGCTCAACTGGTTAACTATGAGCTCGAAAAGTGCGGTATTTCGCAAATATATGACTGTCAGGCCTGCACTTATGCAGAGCCTCTGCATTTTTTTTCCTATCGGCGGCAAGCTATAACCGGACGTATGGCAACTTTGATCTGGATAGATTCTACTGGAATTTGAACTATGCTGTTGACAGGCCTGCGATAAAAATCAGAGCTAACAGGAATTATTGGGAGAAGACAGATAATGAGTAAAAATACAAACACATCACTTTCATTCAGTGCCAGCGTTAATCTCATGGCAGATCGAGCTTTTCTGGCAATGGATATGGATCCCAGTATCGCTGCCGTCATCAAAGCCTGCAATTCAATAATTGAGGTTAACTTTCCAGTCAACATCAAAGGTAAAGTGGAAGTATTTACGGGTTGGCGGGCCGTGCACAGCAATCATCGCTTACCTGCTAAAGGGGGTATACGATTCGCAACCATTGTGGATCAGGATGAGGTCGAGGCTCTCGCGTCACTGATGACTTACAAGTGTGCGATCGTTGATGTTCCTTTTGGTGGTTCAAAGGGAGGACTGCTCATTGATCCTAGCAAATATGATCGTGATGAAATGGAGTTGATCACGCGTCGCTTTGCCCGCGAATTAATACGTAAAGGTTTTTTAAGTCCGGCGGAAAACGTACCGGCGCCGGATATGGGAACCGGCCAGAGAGAGATGGCCTGGATTGCCGACACCTATAAACTATTACACCCTGAGGACATAAATCATAACGGCTGCGTAACTGGTAAACCTGTTGCACACGGTGGTATTCGGGGACGCACAGAAGCGACAGGACGAGGCGTTGTCTACGCAATACGTGAATTTTTCCGACACCCGGAAGACATCAAGGCTGCCGGCCTTGTTGGTGGTCTCGGCGGTAAGAAAATTATCGTTCAGGGTCTGGGCAATGTTGGTTATTACGCCGCCAAACTTCTTGAAGAGGAAGACGAGGCCAAAATTATCGCCATCATCGAACGTGATGGCGCACTCATCAACGACGATGGTCTGCCCGTTGAAGAGGTCAGACAACATATCAATGAACATAAGACTATTAAAGGCTTCAAGAACGCTACCTTTACCGATAATGGTCTTAAGGCTTTGGAATTAAGCTGTGACATTCTGATACCAGCCGCCCTGGAGGCTCAAATAACTGTAGAAAACGCAGCAAGAATTCAGGCCAAATTCATTGTCGAGGCCGCTAATGGCCCGGTCACTTATGAGGCGGATGAAATATTGCGAGAGAGAGGAGTGAGCATATTGCCTGATGCCTATGTTAACGCCGGTGGTGTCACCGTATCGTATTTCGAATGGATACGTAATCTCTCTCACATTCGTTTTGGCCGGATGGAACGACGCTTTGACGAAATGCGCGGGCAACACCTGATATCCGCTATGGAATCACTAACCAACGAAACCGTACCCGAGTGGATGCGTGATGAAATCGTACGTGGTGCCGATGAGCTTGATCTGGTCCGCTCAGGGCTGGATGACACGATGAGAAATGCCTATCGCGAACTAAGTGAGACTCTACATGCGAATGAGAAAGTGAAAGATTTTCGTACCGCCGCCTACGTCGTAGCAATAGATAAAATCTCACGTACTTATTTTGACATTGGAGTCTACTAACACCATTAGTTTTCTTATTGATGCTTGATTTCACTAAATGCGCCCATATCTCAGGGGTGTCGTTAATATTTTAGTGAGTAGCAAAAAATGAGAGCAGACAAACTAACCAGCAAATTCCAGCAGGCTCTGAGTGAGGCACAAAGTCTTGCGTTAGGTCGTGACCATCAGTTTATCGAGCCAATTCATGTCATGACGGCCTTACTTGACCAGTCAGGTGGCACCTGCCGTCATTTACTCGATTCCGCCGGCGCAAATGTCAATCAACTAAGATCCAGCCTCGGTCAGGCATTGCAGCAACAGGCGCAGATCGAAGGCAGCGGTGGCGAGGTTCATATATCCAAAGATCTCGACAGGCTACTCAATCTAACAGACAAATTTGCACAGAAACGTCAGGATGATTTTATTTCCAGCGAACTTTTTGTTGTTGCGGCCTTAAACGACAAAGGCCTGCTGACAGATTTATTGAAAAAAAGCGGTGCCGACAAAGAGAAGATCGAGCAGGCCATTGATACACTGAGGGGTGGCGAAAATGTCAATGATCCTTATGCGGAAGAACAAAGACAGGCCCTGGAGAAATACACAATCGATCTGACAGAGCGGGCTGAACAGGGAAAACTGGATCCGGTGGTTGGTCGCGATGACGAAATTCGCCGTACCATCCAGATATTACAAAGACGAACAAAGAATAATCCCGTACTAATCGGTGAGCCCGGTGTTGGAAAAACCGCCATCGTTGAAGGTCTGGCTCAGCGTATTGTCAATGGCGAAGTACCTGAATCACTTAAAGGCAAGCGCCTGCTTGTACTCGATATGGGTTTGCTGATAGCCGGAGCGAAATTTCGCGGGGAATTTGAAGAACGTCTTAAGGCCGTTCTTAGCGATTTAAGCAAACAGCTCGGTCAAATCATACTTTTTATTGATGAAGTACACACCATGGTTGGCGCTGGAAAAGCGGAAGGTTCTATGGACGCCGGAAATATGTTGAAACCGGCTCTGGCACGCGGAGAATTGCATTGCATCGGCGCAACCACGCTGGACGAATATCGTGACAATATCGAAAAGGACGCCGCACTGGAACGGCGCTTTCAAAAGATTGTTGTTGGCGAGCCAAGCGTAATCGACACAATCGCTATACTGCGCGGCCTTAAAGAACGTTATGAAGTTCATCACAACGTTCAAATTACAGATCCGGCTATCATAGCTGCCGCAACTCTGTCGCAACGGTACATCACTGATCGACAACTGCCGGATAAAGCCATTGACCTTATCGACGAATCTGCAAGTCGAATCAGTATCGAAATTGACTCAAAACCTGAGTCAATGGACCGACTGGAGAGACGTCTGATCCAGGTGAAGATCGAACGCGAGGCCCTGAAAAAGGAAACCGATCCCGTAACAAAGCAGCGCCTGCGGGATCTGGAAGATGAAATTGACGCGGTGCAAAGAGAATTTTCTGACCTTGAGGAAATCTGGCTGGGTGAAAAAGCACTGCTACAGGGAAGTCACAATGCGAAAGAGAAACTGGAATCAGCCCGGCTTGAATTCGAAACTGCTAAACGAGCTGGCGATCTGAATCGAATGTCAGAACTACAGTATGGCTTGATCCCGGAACTTGAAAAACAGATTACCGAGTCCGGAGAAACAGAAGTTAAGGAGATGCAATTACTTCGCAACAAAGTTACCGAAAATGAAATTGCTGAAGTTGTGTCGAAATGGACTGGTATTCCGGTAAGTAAAATGCTCGAAGGTGAAAGAGACAAACTGCTACAAATGGAAGCAGCTCTGCACAGAAGAGTTATCGGGCAAAATGAAGCCATTAACAGCGTCTCCGATGCAATCCGACGTTCAAGAGCTGGTCTGGCTGATCCGGATAAACCGAATGGTTCTTTTTTGTTTCTTGGCCCAACGGGAGTCGGTAAAACCGAGCTCTGTAAAGCGCTGGCCGAATTCCTGTTTGACAGCGAAGATGCTCTGACCAGAATTGACATGTCGGAATACATGGAAAAACACGCTGTTGCCCGACTAATTGGCGCACCTCCAGGATATGTAGGTTATGAACAGGGAGGCTATCTGACCGAAATTGTCCGACGTAAACCCTACAGTGTCATTTTGCTCGATGAGGTTGAGAAAGCCCATCCTGATGTTTTTAATATCTTGCTGCAGGTGCTGGATGACGGCCGACTTACAGATGGCCATGGCCGTACCGTGGATTTTCGAAATACCGTCGTGGTGATGACATCGAATCTTGGTTCAGATCAAATTCAGCAAATGTCCGGTGATTCAGACTACGACAATATGAAACAAATCGTTCTGGACATCGTCGGACAACATTTCAGACCTGAATTTATCAACAGAATTGACGATCTGGTGGTTTTTCACGCATTGCAACAAGAGCAGATTCGTTCTATAGCCGATATCCAGATTCAGCGTGTATCTGAACGCCTGCAAGCTCAGGACTTGCAGATTGAGGTGTCGTCTGCGGCTTTGGATATGCTTGCAGAGGCCGGTTTTGATCCTGTCTACGGTGCACGCCCGCTAAAACGGGCCATACAGGTACAGCTGGAGACACCGCTTGCCAGCGCGATTCTGGCTGGAGAATTTGCACCGGCAAGTACGATAGAAGTTGATGTAAAACAGGGTAAGCTTGGGTTCGCCTGCAAAATCATGGATTAATCTTGTTTAATCAAACAGTTAGCTTAGCAATGATTTGCTGATGCGGCCTTCAAAGCAGATGCGGCAGGCTACATCTCCGGACCCACGCTGACATTTAGAGTAATTCCTCCGAAAAGTGCAGACCAGGTCGCTCTATGCCAATAAAGCGGTTGGTTATTTTCTCCATATAATCTAATATTTAGCGTTAAATCGAAAGAAAGAAGGTCAGATTCTATGGCGGCTCCTGCAAATAAAATTAATCTCAGTGGATTAGCCCGAAAACTTGTCATGGATGGCATTCTGGAAGAAGAACCCGCTCAGGAGCATTTTCAGGCTGCCTTAAAAAAGAAGAAGCCTTTCGTTGCCTATCTGGTTGAAAATAATCTGGCACCCAGCGATCAGATAGCACTGGCAGCGTCACAAGAATTCGGTGTTCCGCTTCTGGAGATAGATTCTCTTGAGCTCGATATGGATGTTGTCAAACTGATCAAAGAGGATTTGATCAAGAAACACCACGCACTGCCAATATTCAAACGTGGAAAGCGACTCTATATCGCCTTGTCAGACCCCACCAATCTTCAGGCACTCGATGAAATCAAATTTGCGGTAAGCATGAACACCGAGGCCATTCTGGTTGAAGAGGACAAGTTGACCAAGCTCATCGATAAAACCCTGGATGACATGGACGGCGGACTGGGTGATATGGATGACGATGATCTGGATGAGCTGGATGATCTGGAGGTGGCTGATGAGGATACCGGTCAGGACGAAGACGACGGCGAGATTGATGACGCACCGGTTGTTAAGTTTGTTAACAAAGTTCTGCTGGATGCAATTAAAAAAGGCGCATCTGATCTACATTTCGAGCCCTATGAAAAACTCTATCGTGTGCGCTTTCGTATCGATGGAGTACTTACCGAAGTTGCCAGACCGCCCCTTGTGCTCTCTTCCAAGATAGCGGCCAGAATAAAAGTTATGGCAAGACTTGACGTGTCTGAACGTCGCGTACCACAGGATGGTCGTATCAAACTGAAATTGTCAAAAACCAAATCCATCGATTTTCGTGTGAACACCTGTCCTACTTTGTTCGGCGAAAAAACCTGTATGCGTATTCTTGATTCCGACGCTGCGGCCCTGCAAATCGATATGCTTGGCTATGAGTCATTTCAGAAAGAAGATTTTCTCAGTAACCTGCACAAGCCTTACGGAATGTTTCTGGTTACCGGTCCTACTGGTAGTGGTAAAACCGTATCGCTATACACAGGAATCAGTATTTTGAATCAGGTGGATATTAATATTTCCACTGCGGAAGATCCGGTTGAAATTAACCTTCCGGGTGTAAATCAGGTTCAGGTAGACGAACGAACCGGCATGTCCTTTGAGAAGGCGCTGAAAGCCTTTCTACGTCAGGATCCGGATATTATTCTGGTTGGCGAAATTCGAGATCTCGGAACTGCGTCCATCGCGGTTAAAGCTGCGCAAACCGGCCACATGGTCATGTCAACATTACATACCAACGATGCCCCGCAAACGCTCACTCGTTTGCAGGATATGGGTATCCAGGCTTTTGCTGTAGCGACCTCCATTAACCTTATTACTGCGCAACGACTTTGTCGTCGACTACATGGCGAGTACCGGGAACCACTGGAAATGCCGAAAGAAGCCTTGCTCGATGAAGGTTATACCGAAGAGGATATAGAAGCAGGTGTAAAACTTTTTGAACCTGTTACGGGCAATGCCGATTGTGAAAGTGGTTACAAAGGCCGCTGTGGTATCTATCAGGTAATGGGAATATCCGATGCCATGAAACGTCTCATTATCGAAGGCGCCAACGCCGTCCAGCTTGCAGACCAATCCGCTGAGGAAGGTACCTGGGATATCCGTCGTTCAGGACTCGCAAAAGCGATGCAGGGAATGACCTCATTATCTGAAGTTAACCGAGTTACTGTGGAATAGGAAAAGACTATGGCAGAAGCTGCAAAATCGGACATGTTTGTCTGGGAAGGTACCGATAAATCAGGCAAACGTGTAAAAGGGGAAATGAGTGGTCAGAGTGACGCACTTGTAAAAGCTGTATTACGACGTCAGGGTGTCAAGCCACTTAAAGTAAAAAAGAAACCCAAACCATTATTCGGCAGTGGCGGTGGTAATGCCAAAATCACCCCGAAGGATATCACTGTATTCTCCCGCCAGCTGGCAACAATGATGTCGTCCGGTGTCCCTTTGGTACAGGCATTTGAAATTGTCGGCAGAGGCCATGAGAATCCGGGAATGCAGGATTTGATACTAGGCGTAAAAGCTGACGTCGAGGCCGGTAACAGTCTCACAGACGCACTAAGGAAAAAACCCCTGCAGTTTAACGATCTCTATTGCAACCTTGTTGAAGCCGGAGAGCAAGCCGGTATTCTGGAAGCCATATTGCATAAACTGGCAACCTACATGGAAAAAACAGAGGCTTTGAAATCTAAAATCAAATCCGCCCTGTTTTATCCGGCAGCTGTTATTGTTGTAGCCATTATCGTTGTATCAATCCTGATGATTTTTGTTATCCCTCAATTCTCGGATTTGTTTAGTAATTTTGGTGCGGATTTACCGGCATTGACGCAGTTTCTTATCGACGCATCCGACTTTTTTGTTAAATGGTGGTGGGCAATATTTGGTGTTCTTGGTGGTGTTGTGTTCGGCGCTTTGGAAGCAAAAAAGCGCTCAACTGCGGTTCAGCAATTTCTCGACAGGGCTGTATTAAAGGCACCGGTACTGGGTGAAGTCATGGAGAAAGGTGCCATTGCCCGTTTTGCACGAACCCTGGAAACCATGTTTGCTGCCGGAACGCCGTTAGTGGAAGCGATGACTTCGGTTGCTGGCGCCTGTGGCAATATTGTTTTTTACGATGCGACAATGAAAATGCGAGATGATATCTCTACTGGCACTCAGCTTCAGGCTTCAATGCGTGAGACTGGCTTGTTTCCAAATATGGTAGTGCAAATGGTCGCTATTGGTGAAGAATCAGGTGCTATTGATGCCATGTTGGGTAAGGTCGCTGACTGGTATGAACAGGAAGTTGATGATGCTGTGGAAGCTCTCACCAGTTTGCTGGAACCCGCCATTATGGCTTTTCTGGGTGTCGTAATTGGTGGCATCGTTATAGGTATGTACCTGCCGATATTCAAGATGGGTGCTGCTGTATAAGACTGCAAGGCCGCGCCAATGCTTTGAAAATCTGTGACGCCGCTCGAATCCGGGCGGCGTTTTTTAATACAACGGCCTACAGGCCGGACGAGAACATAGCCAAAAACTTCCCGTGCTCCTACAATTTTTAGAAAGCAGTTCGATTGCCTTTAACACCACCGTCACCCTTGTCGGGCTGATGGTAGGTAGTTTTCTTAATGTCGTTATTCACCGACTGCCATTGATGATGCAATCAGGATGGCGCAAAGAGTGTTGCGAATTTCTTCAGCTCGAGACAGACTCAAATGAGAGCGATGAAAAGTATAATCTGGTTGTTCCCCGTTCACGATGTCCACACTGCTCTCATGCAATCAAAGCATGGGAAAACATCCCTGTAGTTAGCTACATTTTCTTAAGAGCAAAATGCGCGTCATGCAAGAAATCTATCTCCTGGCGGTATCCTGCTATAGAGTTTCTGACAGGCGCTCTCTCCCTCATTGTCGCTCTGCACTTTGGTTACAGTATTCATGTAATCCCAGCACTAATACTCACCTGGGGACTTGTCGCTTTAAGCTTTATCGATTTTGACCATCAATTATTACCGGATGACATAACCCTGCCCCTTCTCTGGCTCGGACTCCTGTGTAACCTTTTTTCTGTATTTACCGATATCCATTCCAGTCTGATTGGGGCAATGGCGGGCTACATGGTGCTGTGGCTTATTTATATCAGCTTTAAGATTCTTACTGGTAAGGAAGGTATGGGTCATGGTGATTTCAAACTACTGGCTGTGCTGGGAGCATGGTTGGGCTGGGAAATGTTACCTCTAACCATTATTTTGTCTTCATTATGTGGTGCTGCAGTCGGTATCAGTCTGATAGTCTTCGCCAAGCATGATCGCAAACAAGCAATACCTTTTGGCCCCTATCTTGCCATGGCTGGCTGGATCGCCATGATCTGGGGTAACGAAATCCTCCGTGCCTATGATCGCTGGCTGATGCCTCAATGAAAAGGCCGCTCCATGTGGGTCTGACGGGTGGTATTGGCAGTGGAAAAACTACGGTAAGCAATATCTTTGCCGATCTCGGTGTACCAGTTATTGATGCGGATATCATTGCCCGGCAGGTAGTTAGAGCTGGCCAGCCCGCTTTCGACAAGATAGTAAGTTTTTTTGGAGAATCTATACTGGGTGAAGACGGCGAACTGGATCGCAGTAAAATGAGAACACTGGTTTTTAATGATAAACAGACACGTAAAAAGCTCGAATCCTTTACTCACCCGGAAATACACAATGAAATGAACAGGCTTTCTGAGCAGGTTAGCTACCCCTATTGTATAATTAGCAGTCCTCTTTTGCTTGAGTCAGGAACAGCTTATAAGTTAGACAGAATTCTGGTAATTGACCTGTCGGAATCAGAACAAATACGGCGGGCCAGCGCGAGAGATCAATCTGAACCAGAGGAAATTGAAAAAATAGTACGATCTCAGCTGGATCGCAAAGACAGACTGGAATTCGCCGATGATATTATTAGCAACGATAAAGATTTGTCGAGTCTGCAGAAACAGGTTGATCAACTACATATGAAATATCTTGCCATGGCAGAATCAAGAACAGGCCTTGAATGCTGATGTCTGCTAAATCAATCCTTAGAGACTATCAGAGACATGGCTGAGTCAATACTATATGAGCAGCCTCTCAATGAACGCGTCCGAACGTTTTTGAGACTCGAGCACCTGTTCGATAAAGAAGACCACTTTCTAGCCTATGCCAGTGAATGGGATAGTCGAGCCAGCTTATCATTATTACTTGATATTATTGATATGCTTACTAGGTCAGATGTAAAGACTGAACTGATCAAAGAGATGGAACGCCATGCTGTTACCCTTTCAAATTTGAAACAGAATCCCGGTGTAGATTTACACAGACTCGAAGTTATTCTCGATGATATTAATATGAATCTTGAAGTGCTTCGAGACAGTAAATATCAGCCGGGACATGTTTTAAGACAGGACGAATTAATAACCAGTATTAAACAGCGAAGTTCAATTCCCGGTGGTTCCTGCAATTTTGATTTACCTGCTTATCACTATTGGTTACAACGGGATCAATCTCAACGTAGTACTGATCTTGATCGCTGGCGTGAGGATTTACTGGTAATTAAAAAAAGTATTCGTCTTGCCCTGCTTATGATCAGAAACAGTGCTAACCCGGTAATCGAACAGGCTGTGAATGGTTTTTTTCAAAAACCGATAGAAGGAAATGTAGCATGTCAGATGATCCGCGTGGCTCTGCCGGTAAATTCCAGTTACTTTCCGGAAATCAGTGGCGGCAAACATCGCTTCACGGTGCGCTTTATGGAACAGGAGTCCACCGATCAACGCCCAACGCAGACAAAACATTCAATTGAATTCGAATTGCATTGTTGTATTTTATGACGAAGAAATATTCTTGTCCGAATTGTGCTCAACCTTCCAGCCTCGACAGTGCTAACAGCTGGCGTCCTTTCTGTAGCGAACGTTGTCGCTTAATTGATCTCGGTGAATGGATGAATGAAAGTAATAAAATTGCCTCAACAGAATCAGCTGAATTTTTAGAGCATATTCCGGACGACGAAGAATTTCGGCACTAACACTCCAACTGGTTCAGACAGGTAATTATCCTTTCGTTTGCCTCCGGAAAATCTCTCAAATGGAGTTTGTCGATATCGACCCATTCAATCACCTGCCCTTCTCTGCCAAATACCCTTCCCTTCCATTCGCTAACGGACCAGACATTCAAACACACGCTTAATTGAGGATAATCGTAATCGATTTTCAACAACTCAGTGGCTCCCGAGATTTCGATATTCAATTCTTCAAACAATTCTCTTTTCAAGGCGGAAAGCGTATCTTCATCAGGCTCGCATTTACCTCCGGGAAATTCCCATAGCCCACCCTGATCAGCATTTTCATGCCGACGGGACAGAAGTACTTTTTTCTTATCAGGACTGAATATGACACCGACTGCAATTTGTAATCTTCTATCCACGTTTCTCGAGTGAATAACCGGCTCTAATCTAACTTCGATACTCGGCGTTTATACGCACATAGTCGTGAGATAAGTCGCAGGTCCAGACCTTTTCAACACAATTACCAAGACCCAGATCAACATTAATTACGATCTCCGTTGCTGCCATTTCCTTCTGACCCAACTCCTCGGTATAACCTTCTGATTTCTCTCCTTTATCCACAATACAGAGGGAATTCAAATAAACACTGGTTTTTTCCGGCACTATCTCGCCTCCTCTGGATCCGCCAATAGCCATGATAATGCGGCCCCAATTAGGATCAGAGGCAAACATAGCCGTTTTCACCAAAGGTGAATTAGCAATATCATATGCAACAGAGAGTGATTGATGATTCGATTGCCCGCCTTTTACGACTACCGTTATGAACTTACTGGCTCCCTCTCCATCCCGAACTATCGACTGTGCCAGTTCCCGACACAGGTCTGTCACCGCTTCCTGAAGAGCTGCGGTTTCGGGCGTATTTAAATCAGAGATATTCTGTTTACTGTGTCCGCTGGCGACCAGAATACACGCATCATTGGTCGATGTATCACCATCCACCGAGATCCTGTTGAATGAATCATTAACCGCATTTTCCAGAATTTTTTCCAATACAAGATTCTCCACACTTGCATTCGTAGCAAGGAAGGCAAGCATTGTCGCCATATCCGGCTGAATCATTCCCGAACCTTTAGCAATGCCAGTCACATAGATCTGATCTTTCCCGATTGTTAGTGTTCTGTTCGCGCCTTTAGCGACTGTATCAGTCGTCATTATTGCACGCGCGACATCCAGCCAATGATCATCCTCCAAAGTCGACAATAAAGGTTTAATAGCTTTCTTCATCGAATCTACTGGCAAAAACTCACCAATAACACCAGTAGAAAACGGCAAAACCTGACTCTCTTCACAGGCTGCCTGTACGGAAAGAGTTTTGCATAATTCCCTGGCGTCGCTATAGCCACGCTCGCCTGTAGCAGCATTCGCATTTCCGGCATTAATCAAAAGATATCGGGGTGTGCCTGAGCCAAGATTTTCTTTGGCTAATTTGACTGGTGCGGCCGCAAATGAATTTTTTGTAAAAACTCCTGCACAGCTGCTGCTCTCAGGCAACTCGATAAGTGCCATATCATCCCGGTTTTTGGAGTATATTCCGGCCGAACAGGCCGACAAACGAATGCCGGGAATCGCCTGTAGAGAATCTGCTTCTTTTAGAGACACGGCCATCGTGCAGATTAGAATCGCAAGCTAAAAGTGAAAACTATGAGGAAAGCTTACCATGGCACTGCTTGTATTTTTTACCAGAGCCGCATGGACAGGGTTCATTTCTTCCGACTTTTCTTTCATCTCTGACATAAGGGGTTTTTTCTTCGGCAGATGACTGCTCAGCTTCACCTGTAAGCGCATTAGGTGCTGAAGGATGATTGAAATTCATATCCTGCTCAGATGCATGTTGCTTCATCGCCTCGACATCCTGCTCGGTCCTGACTTGTACTTTTCCCAGAATACCGATTACTTCCTGTTTGATGTTATCAAGCATTTTTTCGAACATATCAAAAGCTTCACGCTTATATTCCTGCTCCGGTTTTTTCGCGGCAAAGCTCCTTAAGCCAATCCCCTGACGCAAATGGTCCATAGCTACCAATTGTTCTTTCCAGTGTCGATCCAGCACATCCAGCATAAGTTCTCTTTCTATACTACGCATTAATTCACTGCCAATCTGCTGCTCTTTTGACTTCATTGCATCATGAACTTCATCAATGACTTTGTCTCGAAGGCTTTCCTCATTTAAAGAATTATCGTCCCTGAGCCACTTATCTATTTCAAGGTTAACGCCAAATTCGTGCTCAAGGGACTCACCAAGTGCTCGAGTTTCCCACATTTCATCGGGGCTACCGGATGGTATATAAGAATCAAGTAAACCGTAGACAACATCTTCCCGCATAACCCGTATGTCAGCTTCGATATCCTCAGTTTCCAGTAACTCATTTCTCCACTCATAAATAACTTTGCGTTGGTCATTTGCGACATCATCGTATTGCAGCAAATGTTTTCTCATATCAAAGTTATGTGCTTCGACCTTACGCTGTGCATTCTCTATTGCTTTGGTAACCAACCCGGACTCGATAGCTTCGCCTTCCTCCATGCCCAGTTTCTGCATAATACTTGCGACCTTATCGGAGGCAAAAATACGCATCAGATTATCTTCAAGCGATAAATAAAAACGACTGGCACCCGGATCGCCCTGACGACCTGCCCGGCCTCTAAGCTGATTATCTATGCGTCGGGATTCGTGACGTTCTGTTCCAATAATACGAAGACCGCCTGCCTGAAGTACCTTCTCATGCTCCATATTCCAGTCAGCTGTTATTTTTTCAACAGTTTTTGTGTCCGGGCCATCAAGGCTTTTAATCTCAGCTTCATAATTACCGCCCAGCACAATATCCGTGCCACGACCCGCCATGTTGGTAGCGATAGTCACACTACCACTGATGCCGGCCTGCGCTATTATTTCTGCCTCTTTCTGGTGAAATTTAGCGTTTAGTACCTGATGTTTTATTTTATCTTTTGTCAGGAGCTTTGAAAGATACTCGGAAACTTCAATTGATGCGGTACCAACAAGTACGGGTTGTCCTGTTTTAATCGACTCTTCAATATCTTCGATGATTGCTGCAAATTTTTCCTTAGCTGTCAGAAAAATCATATCCGCCTGATCATCGCGAATCATATCTTTATGTGTTGGAATCACAACCACTTCAAGTCCGTAAATCTGCTGGAATTCAAATGCTTCGGTATCAGCCGTACCAGTCATCCCGGATAATTTTCCATACAGTCGAAAATAATTCTGGTAGGTAATCGTCGCGAGAGTTTGATTCTCATTCTGGATTGGAACACCTTCTTTAGCCTCGATGGCCTGATGCAAACCATCAGACCAACGCCTGCCCGGCATAGTACGGCCGGTAAACTCATCTACAATAACTACTTCCTTATCTTTGACAATATAGTCGACATCAATTTGAAACAAATTATGCGCTCGCAGAGCTGCACCCAGATGATGTAACACCGGAATATTGACCGGATCGTAAAGACTCTGACCTTCTGCAATAATCCCTGCCTGCAAAAATAATTCTTCAATATTTTCATGACCCTGTTCAGTCAGGTGAGCCTGCTTGGACTTTTCATCCAGACTAAAGTCACCCGGGCCATCTTCGACTAATTGTTTGACTAACTTGGGTACAATGCGGTTAATAGACACGTATAGATCGGATCTGTCATCCACTGAACCAGAAATTATCAGTGGTGTTCTTGCTTCATCGATTAAAATCGAGTCCACTTCATCGACAATGGCATAATTCAGATTTCTCTGAACCTGATCACCTTTCACGAATTTCATATTATCGCGCAGATAATCAAAGCCAAATTCGTTGTTGGTACCGTAAGTGATATCACAAGAATAAGCTCTTTGCCTTTCTTCGTTGTCGAGGCCAGAGGTAATGACACCTGTAGTCAGACCCAGAAAGGTGTAAACAGCACCCATCCACTCCGCGTCTCGTTGCGCCAGATAGTCATTTACTGTGATGATATGAACGCCATTGTCAGTAAGTGCATTCAAATAAGCGGGTAATGTCGCAACCAGAGTTTTACCCTCACCGGTGCGCATTTCTGCAATATTGCCATTATTTAGTACCATTCCACCTATCAGCTGAACATCAAAATGACGCATATTCAGGCAGCGCTTTGCAGCCTCCCTGACCAGGGCAAACGCTTCTGGCAGAACGTCATTCAGATTCTCCCCGTTTGCTACCCGTTCTTTAAGTTTCCCTGTTTGATGCGGAAACTCAGAATCACGCATTTTCTCCATCTCGGGTTCGAGCGCGTTAATACGAGTGACAATTTTTCCAAGCCGTTTAACGACGCGGTCGTTTCGACTACCGAATACAGTTGTAAAAGCTTTTCTTAACATAAAATACTCATTTTTGAACAAGCGACCTGTGCATAACACCGATCCCCCGTATATCAATACCTGTGGAATTAGGCACGCGGCAATTTAGATGGAAGCCATATAAACAGCGTAGATATCTGAGATATCGCGTGCGCACACATTATGAATCAATCCGCGCTTAAAACAAGACAGGATTACTGCAAAAACTACTTTAAAGATAGGTACTTATTAGGGTTTAGGTGCTTACCGTGACGCAGAACTTCAAAGTGTACATGGGTGCCGGTACTTCTTCCACTTGCGCCCATAAGCGCAATTATTTCACCTTTTTCGACTTTCTCACCGACGCTTACCAGATTTTTCTTATTATGGGCATAACGTGTTGTATAGCCGTTTCCATGACTTATTTCCACGAGATCACCATAGCCGTAGCGTATTCCTGACCAGATAACTATGCCAGCCGCAACCGCAGTAATGGGTGTTTCAGGTTTTCCGGCAAAATCGACTCCCTGATGGAATTCTTTCTTACCACTCATTGGATCGGAACGATACCCGTAGAGCGATGACATCCAGCCGCCCATCGCGGGCCTTCCCTCCGGCCATGTCCTTTCCTGCAAAGCCCTGTCAATCAACATCGATTCCATAGCGGCTAATTTCTCTTGTCTGTCGCTTAGTGTTTTCTCAATGGTATCCAGCGCTTTAGAGAGATCACCAACAATCATTGTCTGTAATTCCGGCTCTGAGACAGGCCCTCCCATTCCAGGCGTATTCAAGATTCCGAATTCGATATCGTCCAGCTCTGCCATATCTGCAAGTCGAGCCCCTAAAGCATCAATCCTCATGACATGGCCCTGTAGAAGACTGAGTCGACTGGCCATTGCATCAAGACTCTTCTCGGTTTGCATTCTCACCTCGTCCAGCGTCACTTTCTGCCCGTTCAATTCCGTTTGCCATAAGGCATTTGTTTGGGTTCTCGCCTGAGTCAGAAGATCAGCCGAACTGTGGCCAGCGTAATTGATACCAGCAAGAAACAAACCCGCACCGAGGCCACTTACAATCATGAAAAATAGTACAACTCTTACAGGTCCGAGGTAGACGCTGAGCTGTTTGTGCTTGGATTTAGTGAAAATCAGGATATTCATCAGGGCTTAGTCTGGTTAATATAGCTTATGGTCAAAAAAGCTAAACACCGAACAATCGCGATTCAGGAATTTCTGAAAGGCAATACGGAGGCTTTTGCTGCCTTGCAAAAACGAGCTGCTGAACTACAGCTAATTCACGAACAAATTCAATCAATTCTTCCTCCCCCTCTTGGAGAACACTTTACGCTTGCTAATGTGAACCACAATTGTCTGACCTTACATACAGACAGTCCCGCGTGGGCCGCAAGATTACGTTTTAAAACCGCCGAAATACTAAATACTATTAAGCCACTGTGTGATACGAACCCTCCCAAATCAATTCGTATTAAAGTGGTGCCACCTGTTAGCGTATCAACTAAGCCTAAGCATCGACAGAAAATGTCAGGCAAAAACGCTCAATTAATACTAGATACTGCAAATTCTATCAATGACCCCTTGTTGCGCGATGCTTTAAATCGCTTGTCAAAGCGCGGGATGAGTTAATACAGTTAACTGGTTGGGACAGGTTGCATGAAGGATATTGGTAACTTTACTTCGTCATCAAAACTCACTAACTCCCAGGCATTTTCGGTGGCCAACAATTTTTTAAGTAAATAATTGTTCAGCTCGTGCCCTGACTTGTGGCCTTCAAATGCCCCGATTAAACTGTGACCCAACAGATATAAATCCCCAATTGCATCAAGAATCTTATGCTTTACACACTCATCCTCATAACGTAAGCCATCTTCATTAAGTACCCTGTAGTCATCCACAACAACAGCGTTATCCAGACTCCCACCAAGGGCGAGATTATTTTCACGCAACAACTCAACATCTCTCATGAAGCCAAATGTTCTCGCTCGACTCACTTCCTTCACAAACGAAGTTGTTGAAAAATCTATTTCAGCGCGACAGTTTTTTTCATTAAATGCAGGATGATTAAATTCTATTCCAAAACCCACTTTAAAACCTTCAAAAGGCTCGAACATCGCCCACTTATCACCGTCCTCCACTTTTACTCGTTTTTTAATGCGGAGAAATCGCTTCAATTCGTTTTGTTCTTCGACGCCGGCTGACTGGACCAGAAAAACAAAGGGACCGGCACTTCCATCCATGATCGGCACTTCATCAGCACTAAGATCAATATAGGCATTATCAATCCCAAAACCAGCCAGAGCTGATAGCAAATGTTCAACAGTAGATATTCTAACGTTGTCTTTGATTAGTGTGGTTGAGAGTTGTGTATCTCCGACATTGTCGGGATTAGCCTTAATTTCAATTGCAGGTGTGAGGTCCACACGCCTGAAAATTATCCCCGTATTCACAGCGGCAGGACGCAAAGTTAGAAAAACTTTTTTACCCGTATGCAATCCGACGCCAGTGGCACGGATGACGTTTTTTAACGTTCTCTGCCTTATCATTTTTTTAATCCTTTCTTTTGGCCGAGCTTCCCCAACGGCAACCTACTATTCTACGGGCAAATCTTCAAAGTGTCAAGTTCAGTTTGTCGTATATATACAACTCCTGTTTCTGGGCAAAAAGTCACCTGCCGACTGAATTCTCAATCGCGGTACGAGATTATCTGACATAAACAAGCTAATCATGTCGGAAAATATCTATAACTCTTTGATTTATATTTTATTAGCCATTTTCTAGTCTGCCTGCCTACGCAGAAAAGCCGGAATATCCAGATACTCTGGATCATCTTCAAGCGGGTTATCGCTATCCGGAGCATCCTGATTTCGCATGATAGTCGGTCTTTCCAGTTCTTTGTAATCCACTGCGGTAGCTGCTGTCTGTACCAGTTTCATCTTGGAAATTTCTTTGCCAGCTTCAGCTCCCAGACCTGTCGCCACGATAGTGACTCGCATTTCACCGCTCATTTCCGGATCAATGACTGTGCCAACAACCACTGTCGCATTTTCCGAGGCAAATTGTTTAATCGTACAACCAACTTCATCAAACTCGCCTATGGACAGATCCATACCTGCAGTAATGTTAACCAGAATACCTTTTGCACCAGACAAATTAATATCTTCAAGTAAGGGGCTGGATATCGCGGCTTCAGCGGCTACTTTCGCGCGATCTTCTCCTGTTGCTTTGCCAGATCCCATCATTGCCATACCCATTTCAGACATAACAGTCCTGACATCAGCAAA
This sequence comes from Gammaproteobacteria bacterium, assembly GCA_012103475.1. Taxonomy (GTDB): domain Bacteria; phylum Pseudomonadota; class Gammaproteobacteria; order Eutrophobiales; family Eutrophobiaceae; genus WLWS01. The sequence continues at coordinate 445,440 of WLWS01000005.1, forward strand.
GTCAACGTTGATCAGACCCGGGCAGGTAATAAGCTGGGCAATACCCTGAACTGCGCCGAGCAATACATCGTTTGCCGCACTAAATGCATTCAGAAGACTCACATCACGACCGAGTACACTCAACAACTTTTCATTTGGAATCGTAATAAGTGAATCCACATATTGAGCCAGCTCGGCAATACCATCTTCAGCAATCTGCGCACGTTTTTTTCCTTCAAACCCAAATGGTCTGGTTACCACCGCGACGGTCAATATACCCATTTCCTTTGCAACCTGAGCGACAATTGGAGCTACTCCGGTTCCAGTACCACCACCCATGCCGGCTGTAATAAAAACCATATCTGAGCCTTCAAGTACATCCATCAATCGGTCTCTGTCCTCGAGAGCTGCCTGGCGACCGACTTCAGGATCGGCACCCGCACCGAGACCTTTTGTCACGGTTCCTCCAAGTTGCATTATCGTCCGCGCTGATGAATTTTTAAGTGCCTGTGAATCCGTGTTGGCACAAATAAATTCAACCCCATCGATACTGACGGTAAGCATGTGCTGAACAGCGTTGCCACCGCCACCGCCTACGCCAATAACTTTTATAATCGCCGCCTGATTAGCAGCATCGACTAGTTCAAACATTGTCTAACCCCCTTCTCTTCTGTAAATGTAGTTTTTTCATAATAAGTACTCCTGATTGCCTTTATCTTTTTTCGTTAAATTTAGAAATTACCCTGAAACCAGCTTTTCATTCGCTCGAGCAAACCTTTCACGCCGTTATTCACTCGTGGACTGTTTGATGATGTTTGAACCTGTCTTTGGCCGAATAACAATAAGCCAACTCCGGTTGCGTAGATTGGATTTCTAACAACATCCGCAAGACCGCTGACATGTTGAGGCATGCCGATTCTGACTGGCATATGAAAAATTTCTTCCGCCAGATCAACAGCGCCTTCCATTTTTGAACTGCCACCTGTTAAAACAATACCGGCAGCGATTAAACTTTCAAAACCGCTACGCCGCAATTCAGCCTGCACTAAGGTAAATAATTCTTCGTATCTGGGTTCTACAACTTCGGCGAGAGTCTGTCTGGCCAATCGGCGAGGTGGTCGATCACCAACACTGGGAACTTCAATTGTTTCTTCATGATTTGCCAGTTGCGTAAGTGCACAGGCATATTGCACTTTAATATCTTCCGCATGTTGAGTAGGTGTTCGAAGTGCGACAGCAATATCATTGGTAACCTGATCACCTGCTATCGGAATAACAGCAGTATGGTGTATTGCTCCATCGGTAAAGACGGCAATATCTGTGGTGCCGCCGCCGATATCCACAAGACAAACCCCTAGATCTTTTTCATCTTCCGTCAGTACTGCGTAACTGGATGCGAGCTGCTCAAGAATGACATCATCAACATCAAGCCCGCATCGTCTTACGCATTTAACAATATTCTGTGCAGCACTTACCGAGCCCGTTACCATATGGACTTTCGCTTCAAGCCGAACCCCAGACATTCCGATTGGTTCTTTTACACCCTCCTGACTGTCGATAACAAACTCTTGCGGAAGTATGTGAAGAATCTTCTGATCTGCTGGTATAGCAACGGCTCTTGCCGCATCAATTACTCTGTCAATATCTCCAACAGAGACTTCGTTGTCTCGAATAGCGACGATGCCATGAGAGTTAAGACTTCTTATATGACTACCGGCAATTCCGGCATAAACCGAATGAATCTCACAACCAGCCATCAACTCTGCCTCTTCTATCGCCCGCTGTATTGAGTGCACGGTAGATTCGATATTCACGACCACGCCTTTTTTCAAACCACGTGAGCGACTCGAACCAATACCAATGATCTCTATCTCCTCATCCGGCGACACCTCCCCGACTATCGCGACAACTTTTGAGGTTCCGATATCCAGGCCAACTATGAGATTTTTATCTGCTCTTTTAACCATTTTTCCCCAATCCTGATTCATCTGCGGTTTCGTAATTTTCCAGGCGCTGTATTGCAAAGCCATTCGTATAACGTAAGTCAATTTGTTTCACTTTCGACAGGTCGTCACCCAGACTTGAGAGCACGGAACCCGTAAAACGGTCAATACGTAAATCCACACTGCTTCGACCAAGAATGACCAGAGGCCCATCTACCAGTTTTAATTTCCAGGCTCGCCGGTCATTTAACAAGAGCTCCTCAATTCTGGCTTTTCCTCTCAATGCTTCCGATAACTGCAAATAGCGTTGATGAACAATTTCTTCTGATTTATCTGGTCCGATTAAACTCGGAATGCCCGTCAGCGGACCAAGTGGGCTCGGTGTGAACACGACCGATTCATTGTTTAGCAAACTTGTCTGGTTCCATATAGCCACCGGGATCTGTTCTTTTACCAGTACGTTCAGACCATCTGGCCATACCCGCCGGACGATTACCTGTTCTACCCAGGCTTCACTCAACAATTCTTCTTTAATGCTCATCACATTCAAGTTGAAGAAGCCTCCTTTTATGACAGCGCTTACCATGTCCCGCATTTTTTCATTCGAAAGATGTTGAAAGTTTCCTTCAATACGAACCTGTTTAATCGGCAGGGTAAGAGGATCAAGTAAACGCTGAAAAATAATACCCACAATTAGTACGAGCAAGGCTGCGAAAACGTACTTAAGTAAAGGTCGCCCCGGTTCTATAAGAGAATCAGGTTGCTGCCGGGTCATGGATGGACTTACCTCATCCGTAACAGAATCAACTAACAATTGCGCACTCATGCGACCGCAGTCTCCCTGTTAACCCGTCGATTAACACTAGTATCAAGAATTTTCAAAACCAGATCGTCGAATTCAAGGCCTACTTGCTTGGCTGCCATTGGTACCAGCGAGTGACCGGTCATACCCGGTACCGTGTTTACTTCAAGTAACTGAACTTGTTCAGCCTCATCGATGAACAAATCAACCCGACCCCAGCCACTGGCACCGATAGCTATGAAAGCCCGCATCGCGATATCTTGTACCCTTTTTTCATCTTCCTCAGTCAGGCCACAAGGACAAATATACTCGGTGCTATCTACTTCATATTTAGCCTGATAGTCATAAAACTCATGTGGCGTCTGCAGTTTGATTATCGGCAACACCTGTTGGTCAAGAATTCCAATGGTATATTCCACACCATTTATCCATTTTTCTGCCATGACACTATCCTGGAACTGGCTCGCCAATTGCCAGGCCTTGCTCACATCTTCAAGGCTGTTTACTTTGCTCGCACCACAACTCGAACCTTCATGTACAGGCTTTACCATTAAGGGCAATCCTATTTTTCGAGCCGCGTTGTAAAGATCTGTTTCACTTTCCAGTTCCAAAAAATCAGACGTAGAAAGCCCCATTTCCCGCCATAGACGTTTGCTCCTGATTTTGTCCATAGCCAAAGCTGAACCCAGAACACCGCTGCCTGTGTAGGGAAGTGACAAACTTTCCAACACTCCCTGGATAACACCATCCTCACCACCTCTGCCATGTAATGCGTTAAAAACACGATCTATTTTCTTACCCTTTAATTGACCGATTACATCATCCTTCGCATCAATGGCCAGAGCATTCACCCCTTTACGACACAAGGCCGCGTGAACTGCGCGCCCTGTCTCCAGAGAGATCACTCTTTCCGCTGAATCTCCTCCCATCAATACGGCAACATTTCCGTATTGTTTGATGTCAGATTGATCTGTCGATAGATTACTCAAACTATTTCACCTACGATGCATACTTCAGTTTCGAGACGCACATTGAATTTTTTTTCAACTTTGTCCTGTACCAGATAAATCAAAGTTTCAATATCTTCCGCGCTGGCAGAACCGGAGTTGATAATAAAATTTGCATGCTTGGTCGATACTTCCGCATCGCCCTTGCGGTATCCTTTCAAACCACACTCTTCAATTAACCTTGCCGCAAAATCACCTTCAGGATTACGAAACACCGAACCACAGCTGTGTGCACCGATTGGCTGGCTCTCAGCACGCTGACTAAGCAAATCCCGAATGTTCGACTTTGCCGTGCCAGTTACACCCTGCTTTAACAATAATCTCGCTGAAACAAAATATTCGTTCTTCGGCGATTTAACTGATCGATAGTTAACCTCGAAGTTTTCAACTTCCCGGTTAAATATCTTTCCCGTCCTGTCTATAGTTTTCACACTTGTTACCAGATCCCAAATTTCGCCTCCGAACGCACCAGCATTCATTGCCAGAGCACCGCCAATCGTTCCGGGAATCCCGGCAAGAAATTCTGCCCCGGACAAATTGTTTTTCGCCGCGAACCTGGCAGCTTTCGCACAGGTAAGACCTGCACCTGTTTCTATCTCTGCTCCATGTAACTTCATATCATCGAGTACAGCGGTTACTGAAATCACCGTGCCTCGAATACCACCATCACGTACAAGCAGGTTGCTACCCAGTCCGACCCAGTATATTTTTTCCAAACTATCCATTTGCGAAAGATACGTCGATAAATCATCAATATCTGCAGGTACAAAAAACCTGTCCGCAGTACCCCCCGTACGCCATGAGGTATGCGCTGACATAGGTTCGTCATGTAACAATGTTCCGCGCATGACTAAATAATCTGATTCATAAGAATTTTCAGCTCTCACCTGAACTCTTACCTTTAAATTTCAATGTAACTGAGCTCCATATTTTTCATTCAATTCCCCACTCAGACTACCGATATCACCGGCACCTAGAACGAGTAGAATGTCTTCATCGTCCACTACATTCTCCAGTACCTTGTCAATATCACTCCTCTGCTCAAGAAATATCGGATCCAGTTTGCTACGCATACGAATACCACGACTGATCGCGCGACTATCAGCACCAGCCAGAGCATCTTCTCCGGCAGCATAGACTTCCATCAATATGAGAACGTCAACTGTCGATAAGACCTGACAAAATTCGTCAAACAGATCTCGGGTTCGTGTGTATCTGTGCGGTTGAAAAATCGTGATTATCCTTCTGTCAGGCCAGCCCAGTCGAACCGACTCGAGAATTGCAGAAATTTCACAGGGATGATGAGCATAGTCATCAACCAGCAACACTGTGGTATCTTTTATTTTGATGTTTCCAAGAACATCGCATCGCCTGCCGATCCCGGCAAAAGCCGAGAGCGCACTGACAATGGCGCTCTCATCAACCTCAAGCTCACAAGCGAGAGCAAAGGCCGCCAAAGAATTAAGAACGTTATGGACACCAGGCATATTCAAAGTGACATCCTGCACCTGACCCTTCTTACGATTGGAAACTTTAAAGTGCGTTCTCCCGCCTTCATGCTTAATGTCAGTGGCTTGATAATCGGCCAGTTCATCCAGACCATAAGTTACAAAGGGTCTTGTAAGCTGCTCCACTATCGACCTGACACCAGCATCTTCAGTACAAACGATAGCCAAACCATAAAACGGTAATCTGTGTAAGAACTCCAGAAAATTGTCAGCCAGATTTCGAAATTCCCCTCCATATGTATCGAGATGATCACTATCGATATTAGTCAACACTGCAATCACCGGTTGCAGGTGCAAAAAAGACGCATCACTTTCGTCAGCTTCTGCAACCAGAAATTTCCCACTACCCAGCCTGGCGTTGGAACCACTGCTGTTTAACAAGCCGCCAATTACATAGGTCGGATCGAGCCCAGCTTCAGCAAGTACGCTTGCAATCAGGCTGGTGGTCGTAGTTTTTCCATGAGTACCGGCAACTGCAATTCCTGGACGAAAACGCATAAGTTCAGCCAGCATTTCAGCCCTTCTTACAATAGGGATTCGTTTCTCTCTCGCGGCTTCGAGCTCAGGGTTGTTTACGTCGACCGCACTTGATACAACAACAACGTCACTCCCGTTAATATGAGCCTCGTCGTGATGTAGACTGATATCAACACCCAGTTTTTGCAGGTTTTGTATTGATTGATTCAGTTTAATATCGGAACCGGATACTTCGTAGCCGAGATTATGTAATACCTCGGCTATTCCACTCATACCGGCACCACCGACACCAACAAAATGTATGTGTTTTACCCTGCCCATAACGTGTCTATCAAACTCAGGCATGTGCACCTTCAAGACAAATATTACCCACCTTTTCAGTCGCATCGAGATAGGCAAAATGTCTTGTCTTTGCCGCCATCGCTTTAATTTGAGCGCGTGCCTGACAAAGCCCGGTCAACAATGCCTTGAGTTTCTCAACGGCAAGGTCTGATTCTGGTAAAAGTATTGCTGCATCATGCTCACTCAATAATCTGGCATTCGCTGTCTGATGATCGTCTACCGCGTAAGGATAGGGAACCAGCACTGAGGCAATTCCACACACACATATTTCAGCAAGCGTTAAAGCACCGGCACGGCATAAAACCAGATCGGCCCAGGCGTAGGCACCCGCCATATCTTCAATAAAGGCTTCTACTTTTACTTCATCAATACCCAGATCTTTGTATTGCTTTCTGGTAGCACTGAGATGTATATCTCCGGTTTGATGCCAGATATTCAAACCTGTTTCTTTTGATATTTTTTCTACTGCAGCGGGTAATGTTTGATTCAGTGCTCTTGCACCCAGACTTCCTCCGAGTACCAGCAGGCAAATATTGTCAGTCTCATAGTTATCCTCCTGCTTATTCAACCTGGAAAAATCGATTATTTCCTTTCTTACGGGATTGCCAGTTGTCTCGACTTTGCCTTCTTTATCAAAAGTATCTGGGAAACCCTGCATTATGTATGTGGCAAAAGGAGCGAGTAAGCGATTCGTGAGTCCGGCGATAGCGTTCTGCTCGTGGATATAAAGAGGTATTCGGAGTAAGCAGGCTGCAACTCCGCCAGGACCACTGACATAACCGCCCATTCCGAGGACAGCGTCTGGTTTGAAATTCGCCATAAGAATCATGCTCTGTACTAGCGCAATGAGTAACTTGAACGGTGCCAGTACCACACGCAGAATCCCTTTACCGCGTAGACCAGTAATTTTTATTGTAGAAAAAGCGATAGCATTGTCCGGTACTATGCGCGACTCAAGTCCCCTTTCCGTACCCAACCAGAGTATCTCGGCGTCACGCTCTCGCAGATACTTCGCCACGGCCAGAGCTGGGTAGACATGTCCACCGGTACCACCTGCCATTATTAGTATGCGTTTATGCGACATAGCTTGGCTGAGACTCCGGAATCATATCTTTCGGACTTTGATGGTTTTCCAATTCAACTCTGACCAATAAGGCGATCAACATGCAACTGACTATCATGCTATTACCACCGTAACTGATGAGAGGCAGTGTCAATCCTTTTGTCGGCAGTACTCCCATATTTACGCCAATATTTATAAAGGCCTGGATCCCGATCAAAGTGCCTATGCCATAAGCGACATACGCTGCAAAATCGCGCCCGGACTGCTCGGCAACTTTTGCAATAACAAAAGCGCGCCATACCAGAAACAAAAAAGCGAGTATCAGAACAATACTACCGACTAAACCGAATTCTTCTGCGAATACTGAAAAGACGAAATCTGTATGTGCTTCAGGCAGGTAAAACAACTTCTGCACGCTGTTCCCGAGTCCCACACCCAACCAGTCCCCGCGACCGAAGGCAATAAGAGCTTGCGTCAGTTGAAAACCACTGTTGAATGGGTCCTGCCAGGGGTCGATAAAACTGGTTAAACGCTTGAGTCTATAAGGAGAAAAAACCGCCAGACTGACAAGCATCGTACTGGCAGCACAAACCCACAAAAGAAATCGACTGAGCGGTACGCCCCCCATAAAAAGCATACCCAGGGCTGTACCAAAAAGGACAACTGCTGAACCGTAGTCCGGTTCTAACAATAATAAACCTGCAACAAGCGTCACCACACCAATCGGTCTGATAAAACCCGCAAAGCTGTTCATGACTTTATCCCGATGTCTGACCAGATAACCTGCCAGATAGGCAATGACACACAATTTCACCGGCTCAGAGCTTTGCAAATTGAATGGTCCAATACTTATCCAGCGCATGCTGCCATTCACTTCCCGGCCGATCCCGGGGATAAGCACGAGCACAAGAAGAAAAATGCCAACCATCAGGATCGCAACACTGCCCTGTTGCCAGATGACTAATGGGGTATGAATAATAATAAATGACATAGTCAAACCAATGATCGCCGCAATTCCCTGTCGCCAGAAATAATGCAAAGGATCGAGATAGTTACGATCGGCAACTGAGACAGATGCGGAAGCCACCATTATCAGTCCGAGACCAACCAGAAACAGGGAGAGACTAATCAGGTATAAGTCATACTTCTGAAAGTTGTTGTAGCTGTTGTACTCATTCAGCTTCGAACTCGCCTGACGTCTCTGTCTCATGACTGCTGCTCCTGCAAAGCAAGCACGCAGTTGGTAAATTCATCTCCGCGGTGTTGATAATCTTTATACATGTCCTGACTGGCGCAAGCCGGTGAGAGCAAAACGCTGTCTCCTGTCCGCGCAATTTTGTGAGCAGTCGCAACCGCTCCCTGCATGCTGCTTGCGAAAAGACGTTGACTCTGAAGATCCATCGTCTTGTCAATTAAACTGGCATCTTTCCCAATCAGAATAGTCGTTTTTACGTGTTTTTTTATGGTTCGTGCCAGTGGCGAGAAATCCGCATTTTTACCATCGCCCCCGGCGATGAGAACGACAGGACCTCGTAGCGACAAGCTTTCAATCGCTGCGCAACTGGCACCAACGTTTGTACCTTTAGAGTCGTTATACCAGCTGACACCACCTGTCATGGCGATCTGCTGACAACGATGAGGGAGGCCAGAGAACTCCCTTAGTGCAGAAAGCATTGAATCCATAGACAAGGATATTGATGAGCCAAGAGCCAGAGCAGCCAGTGCATTTGAAACATTGTGTTGGCCTGGAGTAAGCATTGAAGCAACCTTCATCAACAATTCTTCGCCATAGGCCAGATACGTATCCCCATCGACAGTTCGTAAACCAAAATTGTCCATTTCCGGTTCTGCTGTTCCATATCTTACGAGTCTGGTATTGTCATCGCCCATCGCTACGACTCGGGCATCATCGAGATTTACAATCACCGCTTCCGAATTTCTATAAATATTCTTCTTACTGTTCACGTAATCGTCGTAACTGGCATAGCGATCCATGTGATCCGGGCTGACGTTTAAAACAACGGCAGCTACAGGTTTGAGTGAACTGACGGTGTCCAGCTGAAAACTGGACAATTCAAGTACAAAAAAATCCACATTCCCCTGTTCTAAAACGTCGAGTGCTGGTAAGCCGATGTTTCCGGCGAGATGTGCTCTTTTACCGCTGACCTGAATCATTAAACTCAACAGCGTCGCTACAGAGCTTTTGCCATTGGACCCTGTAATTGCTATTACCGGTGCTTTAACTTGTTGGCAGAATATTTCAATATCGCTACTGAGTTTTGCGCCAGCCGCTAGTGCGCCCTGAATTGATTCGTGCATGGGTGAGATGCCCGGGCTCAAAACCAGCTGCCTACCGGAGCAAAGAATTTTCTCATCCAGGCCGCCAAGAAAAACAGGAAGTCGCGGATACTTCTTCTTAATCACATCCAGTTCCGGTGGCTGAAGACGTGAATCCACCACAGCAATCGATTGCTTCTGTTTCAACAAATAGTCGATGACTGAGCGACCCGTCTTGCCGAGACCGACAACAACACTGTCATACTGAAAGCCTGAATCATTCATGTGATCTGTGTATGTCATTAATGCATTCATAAGCAATCATTAACGTACCTTCAGACTAGCCAGACCAACCAGCACGAGAATAAAGGTTATTATCCAGAAGCGAACAATAACTCGAGGCTCTGGCCAGCCCTTCAATTCATAATGATGATGTAAAGGTGCCATCTGAAATATGCGCTTGCCGGTTAATTTGAATGAACTGACCTGTAAGATCACCGAGACCGTTTCCATTACAAAAACACCGCCCATAATGAACAGTACTAGTTCCTGACGAACCACTATGGCAACGATGCCAAGCGCCGCACCAAGTGCCAGCGCACCGATATCCCCCATGAACACTTGTGCAGGATAGGTATTGAACCAGAGGAATCCAAGCCCGGAGCCAACGATAGCACCACAAAAAATACTTACCTCACCAACACCGGGAACGTAAGGTATTCCAAGGTAGCTTGCGAAGCGTATATGACCTGCAGCATAGGCAAAAATAGCCAGTGCTCCGGCGACCATAACGGTAGGTAAAATCGCCAGACCATCGAGTCCATCAGTCAGGTTTACCGCATTGCTCGAACCGACAATGACGAAATACCCGAGCACAACAAACATCCAGCCTAATTCAATATTTACTGTTTTTATGAAAGGAATAATCAGCTGGGTTTCCGCAGGAATCTGTGCCGTCGAAAATAGAAAGAACGCTGCAGAGAGCCCCACTACTGATTGCCAGAAATATTTCCACCTGGAGCGTAGGCCGACAGAATTACCTTTTACCACTTTGCGATAATCATCCACCCAGCCGATAAGGCCAAATAGCAGAGTAACAACTGAAACAACGATAATGTAGCGGTTACCCAGATCGGCCCAGCAAAGGGTACTGAAGGCAATCGAAACAAGAATAAGCATACCGCCCATTGTCGGTGTGCCTGCTTTGGATAAATGTGACTCCGGTCCATCTTCACGAACAGTCTGTCCGATTTGTAACCTGGCCAGACTCGATATTAAACCCGGCCCGACCAGCAATCCGATAAACAGTGAAGTAAGCGCACCCAGAATAGTGCGCATGGTAATGTACTGAAATACATTAAAGCCGCTGTGAAACTGAGTCAGATATTCTGTAAGCCAGAGCAACATTCCTAGTTCTCCTCTGACAAAGCCTGAACGACTTGTTCCATCGCCATAGAGCGTGAACCTTTTATCAATACAGTTAGCTCACTCTCCAGCTCAGCATTGAGGGTTTTGATCAAAGCCTGCATGTCTTCAAAGTGAAAAGCGCCGGCACCGAATCCATCTGCCGCATGCTTACTCATTGGCCCAAGCGCATATAGACGTTCAACACCTGCCGCTCGTGCGTTTTCACCTACCTGCCTATGCGCAGAATTTGAAATATCACCGAGTTCGCCCATGTCTCCAATCACAAGCCAGCAGGGTTTGCCTGCTGCAGTTGCTGTGTTGATAGCAGCCTGCATAGAAGCCGGGTTGGCATTGTAAGTATCATTGATAATGAAACAGTTGTTCTTGCCGGCTAATCCCTGCATTCGTCCATTAACTGCCTGAAAACTTTGTAATCCAGCCTGTATCTGTTGAAGTGGAATATTCAGAGCAACACAGCACGCAGCAGCGGCAAGTGCGTTATAAACATTATGTACACCAAAAACGGCCAACTCGATTTGAATCTCGGCACAGGCTGTAGACAGTGTAAACACAGGGTAATTGTTCGTTTTATTCATGTGAATATTGCGGGCGTTCACATCTGCCGGGTTTTCTATGGAAAAGGTCAGCCTTTTGTAGTCACTTACTTTTTCAAGCCAGAAATCCGCGTAGTCGTCATCTGCGTTGATGATGGCAACACCTTCTTTCTGCAGTCCTGAATATATTTCTGCCTTGGCTTTCGCAACACCGTCAATAGATCCGAAGCCTTTGAGATGCGCGGGCGCACATAGAGTAATTACGGCGACATCAGGTCTCGTGATAGAGGAAAGTCTCTCAATTTCGCCAGAATGATTTGCCCCCATTTCAATAACAGCGTATTTATGCTCCTGGCTGAGGCTAAAAAGTGTTAGCGGTACGCCAATATCATTATTCAGATTTCCCTTTGTCGATAAGACATCTGCCTGTTGTGAAAGAATTGCTGCGAGCATTTCCTTGACAGTTGTTTTGCCATTACTCCCGGTGACAGCAATAATTGGTAACTCCAGTTTGTTACGCCACGCTGCAGCAAGATCTCCCATAGCTCGACGTGTATCCTCAACAAACAAAGTTGGTATGCTTTCATTTTCCGGTTTTCGATCAACCATTGCTGCTACAGCACCGGTCGTAATAGCCTGTTCAATAAAATCATGACCGTCGAAGTTATCACCACGTAAAGCGATAAACAGTTCACCTGAGCTTAAGGTCCTCGTATCGGTGCTACATCCAGAAAACTGGATATCAGTACCAGTCACATCAGCTTGCAGTGATTGTGCTGCTTCGGAAAGACTCATACTAATCATGCTGTCAGCCCCAGAATATTTCTTACCAGTTGACGATCACTGAAAGGGAGTCTGCTTCCCTGAATTTCCTGATAGGTCTCATGGCCTTTTCCAGCTATCAGAACGACATCCTTCTCCCCTGCATTCTCTATCGCATCTGCTATAGCAGTACTTCGATCTTGAATTACCTTGATGAAATCTGGCTGTAGCGTTCCGCCGAGCATATCTTCGATGATACTGTCCGGATCTTCGCTTCTCGGGTTGTCATTGGTAAAAATAATTCTATCAGCGTATTTTTCAGCTATACGTCCCATCTCAGGGCGCTTGGAGACATCCCGATCACCACCACAACCGACTACACATATGAGCTTGTCGAATTCAAACTGCCTGAGGCTATGTAATGATTTCTCGAGTGCATCCGGTGTGTGCGCATAGTCAACAAGCACTTGTGGTGAATTTGATTTTGAAAAACACTCCATACGACCAGGAATGTCATCTGAGTTAGATAAATGTGCCAAGGCCTGCTCAAAATCAACGCCCGATAAACACGCAGCAGATAGAGATGCCAGCAGGTTTGCTGCGTTAAATTCACCCGTCAGCCTGCTGTTTATTTCGCCTCTACCCCAGGGGCTCTCAACATCAATAATGAGACTCGCTATCTGCGCTTTGCTTATAAAACCGGTTACCTGAGTCCCCTTATCAGACTCATCAGATTCCTGTTTAAGCCCGTAGTTAATAACCTGCATCCTATTTTCTAATTCAGAAGACAGATTTCTTCCAAAATCATCGTCGACATTGATGACTGCCGCAGTCATGGATTCATTTAAAAATAATTGTCGTTTGGTTGCGGCATAGCTGGCCATGTCACCGTGATAATCAAGATGTTCATGGCTGAGATTGCTAAAAACGCCTATATCGAATTTCACACCGGCGACCCGGGCCTGAGCCAGACCGTGTGAAGATACCTCCATAACCACGTCCAGAGAACCACTGCTTCTGAATTCAGCCAGAGTTTTCTGGATACTAATTGCATCCGGAGTGGTATTAATGCCAGCGGTCATTTCCGCGTTAGTTCCTGTCCCCAGTGTCCCAATGACACCGGCGTCTTTTTTTCCGAATTTACTCAAAACATTCGCGGTTATGTGAGCAATCGACGTTTTTCCATTGGTGCCAGTGACTCCAATCAAATTCAGATCCGCTGATGGTGAACCATAGAAACGATCCGCTATGTAACCGAGTTTCTCATTCAGGTTTTTTGTTTCTATGATGGGAACAGTTTTATTTGATGTCGATCTACCAAGTCCACGCTCAACTACTACCGCACAGGCACCCGCATTTATGGCCTCGTCAATAAATTCAGAACCAGCCGTTTGCTGTCCCGAGCAAGCAAAAAACAAATCACCGTTTTCTACCAGCCTGCTGTCAGATTTGATTCCGGTCAGAATGCGATCATCTGCAGAATCAAACTCACAAAACCCATCAAGTAATGCAATAAGCTTTATACCGCTTGAGAACTGTTCATGGGTCATCATTGCGAAACCACCAAATCGTGAGATGCATCCCTACCCGCGATAATTATCTTACTTTCAATTGCCGGTAAATCGTCCGGTGCAATATTTAATAGACGTAATGCACCTCTCATAACTTTTGAAAAAACCGGGGCGGCTACCTGTCCACCAAAGTGTTCGCCTCCCTGAGGTTCATCCACCACAACCACTGCAACGAGGCGAGGGTTGCTAACCGGTGCCATGCCTGCAAAAACAGACATATAGCGATCCTCAGCATAACCTCCGGCAATGGCCTTATGTGCGGTGCCCGTCTTACCGGCAACACGATAACCTTTAATCCCGGCATTCAAGCCACCACCTTCTTTGACTACCGACTCGAGCATTTCATTGACCTCTTCTGCAATTTCTGCAGATAAAACCCGCCTGCCCTCGACTTTTTGTTCAACTTTTTGAAAAGAAACCGGTAGTAACACACCTTTGTTCGCCAAAACTGAATAGGCTTGTGCCAATTGAAGCGTAGTGACCGCAATTCCATAGCCAAATGACATTGTCGCCAGTTCGAATTCTGACCAGCTATTGTGACCATTTAATAAACCTGCAGACTCCCCGGGGAAACCACTGCCGGTTGACTGTCCGAAACCAACACTGGAGTATATTTGCCAAATATCTTCCGGGCCCAAAGCAAGCGCGATTTTGCTCGCTCCGACATTGCTGGATTTCTTCAGAACGCTTGTCAAATCAAGAGCACCGTAGTTCCTCAGATCCTTAACCGTATGACCACTTACTTTGAGAAGACCTGGTTTTGTATCGATGACGCTAGACTGATCGTATAAACCTGATTCAAGAGCTGCGGCGATAGTAAAGGGTTTCAGTGTTGAACCCGGCTCAAAGACATCTGTAATAGCGCGATTACGAAAACGACCACTCTTTATTCCGCTTCGATTATTCGGGTTGTAAGATGGTTGATTGACCATCGCCATCACTTCACCCGTACTCGTATCAAGGATCACCAGCATTCCGGCCTTTGCCCGATGATGCATAACCGCCGATTTCAGTTCACGATAAGCAAGATATTGAATACGTCGGTCAATACTAAGGGTAATTGCATTGCCAGGACTGGCCGCCTTTATACTTTCTATGTCAGCGACAACATGTCCATACAAATCTTTCAAAACACGTTTACTGCCTGGTGTCCCCTGTAACCATTCATCAAAAGCCAGTTCCAGACCTTCCTGTCCCTTGTCATCGACATTGGTAAAACCGACAAGATGTGAAGTAATTTCTCCGCTCGGGTAATAGCGTTTGTATTCCTTTTCCATATAAAGTCCGGGTAGCTGCAGGGCTTCAATTTTTTTTGCAAGCTGAGGAGTGGTCTGGCGTTTTAGATAAACAAATTTTCTATGCCGGCGATTTTGCAGATGCTTACGCAAGTCAAGCTCTTCCATCTCAAGTATGTTGGCAAGCTCTAACAATCCCTCTCCGGACTGTAATAACTTTCGAGGCATTGTCCATACAGATTGAACAGGTGTACTAACAGCTAAAGGATCTCCGTTTCGGTCTGATACCACACCGCGATGAGCGCTAATACTGACGGTTCTGAGCGATCGGGCATTTCCGTGATCGAGCAAAAACTCCTGGTTACGAATTTGTAAATCAAACGCACGCCAGAGCAGGCAGGCAGTAATGGTTAAAAATACGCTTAACATTAACCAGCGACGAAATGGATAGGTAACGATTGTCTGTTCGTTTCTCATTGAACAATTAATACAATTGATGATGCATTCGCTTCAGTCATATTCAGTTTTGTTCTGGCCAGCTCCTCGACCCTGTCATCGGTCGCCCAGGTACTTTGCTCAAGCTGCAGCTTGCCCCACTCTTCATTCAAACTGTCTTCCTGCTGTTTCAATTGCTGAATCTCGATAAAATTTGTTCTTGCCTCATGCTGAGCGAGCACGACCTTTATTGCAGACAGAAGTACGGCCATGAGTAATACGCTTATAGTCAGAAGCTTCATGCGGCGAGTTTTTCTGCTATTCGCAAGACTGCACTACGGGCTCTCGGATTTCTTTCAACCTCACTTCTACCCGCTTTAATCGCCTTACCTACCAGTTTCATTTTCGGATTTAGCTGATCGAAAGTAACTGGTAAATCCGGAGGGAAAGAATCACCTGCAGCCATCTCTCGCATGTAACGCTTTACGATCCGATCTTCAAGAGAATGAAAACTAATGACAGCCAGCCGTCCGCCAATTGCCAGAACCGTGTCAACCTTTGCCAGAGCCTCGCGAAGATCCTCAAGCTCACTGTTAATAAAAATTCGTATGGCCTGAAAAGAGCGGGTTGCCGGATGTTTATCTTTTTCCCTGCCTGGTACTGCCTGAGTGATCAGTTCGGCCAGTTGTTTTGTATGAGTAATCTTTTGTTCAACTCTGGTCTCAACGATTTTTCTGGCTATACGTCTGGCAAACCGTTCTTCACCATATTCTTTAAGTACCCGGACTATTTCATCCTGCTTCTCACTATTCACCCATTCGGCAGCACTGATTCCCGTATTCGGATTCATGCGCATATCGAGTTCTCCATCACGCATAAAGCTGAAACCTCGGCTGCCATCATCCAGTTGAGGAGATGACACGCCGAGATCGAATAAAATACCGTCTACCAGATGTAAGGAATCATACTCAGCTGCGTGTTTATCAATTTCACTGAAGGACGCGTGCACTGCCTGAACCCGACTGTCTGTTGCAGCAAGATTTTCAGCAAGTCGAATCGAAACGGGATCTTTATCGAACACCAGAAGACGGCCCTTGTCATTAAGGCGCTTTAGAATAGCCATGCTATGCCCGCCCCGACCGAATGTGGCATCGATGTATAGTCCTGCCGGCCGCAAATCAAGGCCATCTAACACCTCCTCCGTTAAGACAGGTGTGTGGGTAAAATCATCAGCTTTCATCCAGAATTCTCAGCGTCGCTAAGTCAGCCTTAAAGCGACAAGCCTTTCAAAGGCTCAGATGGCTCATCATCTTCCGCGCCAACCAGATCAAGCCATTGGTCTCTTTGTTCTTCCCAATTCTCCTGATTCCAGATTTCAAATTTATTTCCCTGACCAAGAATTACGGCCTGCTTTTTAATCGAGGCGTAATCGCGTAACTCCGGAGAAAGTAGAATGCGTCCCTGACCATCGAGTTGACAATCACTAGCGTAACCACGCATCATTTGTTTTGCGCGTCTGCTCTGTTTATCAAAATCTGACAGAGCGGCGAGTTTGGTTTCAATTATTTCCCATTCAGAAAGAGGGTATAACCACAGAGAACGATCGAGAGGATTCAAAGTTTGCACCAGACAGCCACCGGCAATCGCAGCAAGACGCTCTCGAAAGCGGCTTGGTACCGCGAGACGGCCCTTGCTGTCTATGCTGACACTACTAAATCCCCGGAACATGTTTTAACCTCTGATTTATGATAAAAAACCACTTTTCCCCACACTTCCCCACCGATGTGAACTATAGGAACTTGTGTTCTATTGTGTCAAGCAAATCTTGCGGTTTTCTGACGAAAATGTGTCGTTGTAACAAACACTTATGGACGAAAAGTTGGAAAAACTACAGAGGAATGAGAAGGGAGCTGAATATATCTTGTTCTAGATCATTATCTTGTGTTTCTATATTAAAGTGATTTATTAAGGTTAAGCATTTTTTATTCAAAAACGTGGGATCAAAGCTGTTTCTGATTCAAGTCTGGTCTGCTCTGCAGTCGGTCTGTCTATGTCGAAATCAGGCTTTTCTATGAAATTCATAGGTAGTGGCATTTGAAAGTGATGCCTTGTAACGATATCCGTCAAAATTGAAGGCCTTAAGATCGGCTGGTTTGTTGATTTTATTGTCTACGACAAATCGCGCCATAGCCCCACGCGCCCGTTTCGCCATCATCCCCAGCATGCGGGCTTCTCCGTTTTTTACCTGTTTAAACACCGGCGTTATAAGCTCGGCCTTCAAGCTGCTGGATTGAACTGCTTTTATGTATTCGTTCGATGCACAATTGAGAAGAAATTTACTGTTAGTGGCAGTCAATGACTTGTTCAGCGAGTTGGTGATTTTATCACCCCAGAATTCGTATAAGTTGTTGCTTTTATTGGTTTTTAACTTAATTCCCATTTCCAGACGATAGGGCTGTATCAAATCGAAAGGTCGCAATAATCCGTAAAGCCCTGAAAGAATTCGCAAATGTTCCTGAGCGTATTTATGCTCATCTGCGGTAAGGCTCCTGACATCAAACCCCAGGTAAGTATCACCGATGAAAGCGAGTGCCGCAGGCCTCGCATTTTTGCGTGTAAATGGTGTCGAAAAATTCTGGTATCGCTGGCGATTCTCCTCAACAAGCTTATCGCTGATTTTCATTAAGCCACCAAGCTGACTATGACTGAGGCTTCTGGCAACCTCAATCAATTCGCTCGCAGACTTCAGCATAGCGGGTTTGCTATGGGGCAGGATAGCAGGCAGAGGGGACTCAAAATCCAGTTTTTTTGCGGGGGATAGAACAACCAGCATGTTTACACTCCATCATCAATAAAGTTACTTAAAATAAGAAGGAAGCCGGCCTGTAAGCCGGGTTCTGTCCTGATAACAAGTATCAGTGGTAATCATTCATCTGGGATTTACGTCACCGTAAACCTCTAGCGACCTACCCGAACCCGGTATGGGCCATACCTATGCGGGTTCCTATTTGGTCTTGCTCCGGATGGGGTTTACCCTGCCACTGTTGTTACCAACAGCGCGGTGCGCTCTTACCGCACCATTTCACCCTTACCCCGCAAGCGAGGCGGTATATTTTCTGTGGCACTGTCCATCGACTCACGCCGCCCAGATGTTATCTGGCACCCTGCCCTGTGGAGCCCGGACTTTCCTCTATCGATTAACGACAGCGATTACCTGACCGACTTCCTGCGGGGGAAACTACTAAAATCCGAGCGGCTTTACCACAAAATTAGTTTGCTCATACCGAAATCAATTGCTTAAACCGAGTGCGGTTTTGTAAAGCTCGTTTTTCTTGATTCCTGTAATTTCTGCGGCCATCGCAGCAGCTTCACTCACACTCAAACTTTGCAGTAGAATTTTAAGCACACGTACTCCCTCATCTGACTCGTTCAGAGCATGGCCATCGGCACCCTCAATTACCAGGACAAATTCACCTTTCAATTGCTGTTGATCTGCTTCAATCCAGCCAAGCAGAGCCGGCAAACTGTCTTTTCGAATCGTCTCGTAATATTTGCTTATTTCGCGAGCAATGCAGACCTGCCGTTCAGCCCCAAATACCTGCAGGCAGTCGTTGAGGCAGGCTTTTATTCTGTGCGGGGTCTCATAGAATACAATTGTCCGTGATTCTGAAGTCAGGCTTTGCAGACGTTTAATTCTTGCCTGTTGCTTTTCTGGCAAAAATCCGTCGAAGACAAAGCGATCCGCACTTAAACCGGCAACACTCAAAGCGCTCACCAGTGCAGAAGGTCCTGGAACCGGTATCACCTTGATATGATGCTCATGAGCCAGTTTCAGCAACTGAAAGCCAGGATCATTTAGTAAGGGTGTGCCCGCATCAGAGATAAGTGCTATTGACTTTCCTTCTTCAAGATAGCGCAAAAACTTCGCTGCGCTACTACGTTCATTATGCTCATGGTAGGACTGCATTGGCGTGCTAATACTCAGATGGCTCAGCAGTTTCTTGCTATGTCTGGTATCTTCAGCCGCAATAAGATCAGCATGCTTCAGTACCTCACGGGCACGTTCGCTTATATCACCCAGATTACCGATCGGTGTTGCGACCACATACAACTCCCCTGATTCATTTGACACAGGAAACTCCACTTGGTTAGGCTGGTCTCATTTATTAATATTACTCAGGAACTGTAAATGCGAACAGTATTGTTAAGTCTTATTATCGTCGTCCTCTGTCAGGCCTGTAACCAGCAAACCCGCAAACCTGACACAAACGCCGGTAACCCGGAGGCACAGGCGCAACAGCTGATGACAGCTGGAAATCACCTGGCCGCCGCGGAAGAATATACCAGACTTGCAGAAACCCGACCGCAACTTGCTCCATATTATCAATTACGCACCGCAGACAACCTCTTTCGCGCCAACGATGCAGAGCAGGCTTCTGAAATTATCAGACAGGTACAAGCGTCACGCCCGGTCGATATTTTCTATAGTGATATTCTTCATGCTCGCTTTGCACTTGCTCAGGGCGATAGTCAGGGAGCTTTGAGTTTACTCAAGCAAAAACCTGAAACAAAACTGCCTTTAGACTTACTGGCCGATTGGCATGAGAGCAGGGCAAAAGCCTACGAACTAACACTGAATTTTTTAATAGCAGTTCAGGAGCGTATTGAGCTCGACACTTATCTGCTCGATCCCCTGCTTCGCCGAAACAACATTCAAACTATTTGGGATGATTTAAACAGAATTAAGTTAAACGTTTTACAGGAGATAAGGAGTAGCACATCCCTTTCCATGAGCGCCTGGATTGAACTGAGTATAATCAATCAAACCATGCTATTTAAAGGCGACTTACTGGAACAGTCTTTAGCAAGCTGGATTGAACAATATCCGCAACACATTGCTACACCGCTTATTACAAACGAGATAAGCAAGCTCAGCAAACAAGCTGTGTTACAACCCGATCAAATTGCAATTCTGTTGCCCTTATCCGGACAATACGAAAAAGCGTCTCATGCGATACGTGAAGGGATTCTCAACGCCTGGTACGACAATACTGACTACAGGCCGAAAATCAAAATCTATGATGCCAATGCACTCAATATATCTACTGTCTATCGACAGGCGGTGGAAGAAGGGGCTGACTTCGTGATCGGGCCACTTGAGAAAAAGGCTATTGAAGCTTTAATGAATGATGGTGAATTATCCACGATTACTCTGGCTCTTAATCATGCAGATCAGACTGGTCCTGAGCGAAGTTATACGGTTACGAATAAGATTCCAAAACTGATTCAGTTCGGCTTGTCACCGGAAGACGAAGCTCGTCAGGCTGCAGAGCGTGCTATTTTTGACGGACACAACAAGGCTCTTATCATTACTCCGAACAATACTTTTGGTAGCAGACTGGCGCAGGCCTTCAGTGATACCTGGATAAACCTGGGAGGTAAAGTACTTGAGCATGTAGGTTTCGAACATCGTTTGCGCGATTACTCAACGCCAGTGAAGCAGTTACTCAATATTGACAGTAGTCAGCTTCGGGCGAACAAACTCAGGCAAAAAATTAATCGTAGTATGAAAAGTGAAACCCGTTTACGCGAAGACGCCGATATGATTTTTATGGCCGCTGTACCGCTATCTGCCCGCCAGATTGTGCCTCAGTTAAAATTCCACCTGGCTTCGAATATTCCGGTTTATTCCTCGTCTCATGCCTACAGCGGGGTTATAAACCGATCTGCAGACAATGACATGAATGGCATCTTTTTCACTGATATGCCTGCCCTGTTAGTAGACCAACGACTCGCGTCATCAGTGCATATCAAGCTCAATGACAACTGGTCAGCTGATACCTCAAATTTCCGCCGTCTTTACGCTCTCGGAGTAGATGCTTACCGTTTGATTCCTTACATAGGAAAACTGTCATTACAGGAAACCGCGGTATACAACGGTGAAACAGGAGATCTCTACATAGATAAAGATGGTCGAATCCGTAGAAAATTACTCTGGGCAAGATTTACCAACGGTCGGGCAAGATTATTACCAGACTAAGCAATTTTATCAGAGGATACGGACATCCATACAAGCCAGACAGGTCGTGCCGCGGAAGATAAAGCACTGGAGCATTTGTTGTGTGCCGGCTTAAGGGAAATTACCCGAAACTTCCACTGTCGACGTGGTGAAATCGATCTGATTATGCTGGATAAGAAAGTAGTCGTTTTCGTTGAAGTAAGAGCTCGACTCAACTGTAGCGTGCTTCACCCACTTGAAAGCATTGATCGCAACAAAGTAAACAAAATAATCCTGACGAGTAAATATTTTATACAGAGCAATCGGAAATATCAGAGTTCTAATTGTCGCTATGATGTTGTTTGTTTGACCGGGCCAGTTGACTCAGCAAATATCGAGTGGATTAAAAATGCTTTTGATGCATAATTCAAAAACTTATTCTGTTTGATACGAGTTATATGGATCCAGTTCAACGAGTCATTGATAATTTCGACGAAAGCATCCAGTTGAAACTGGAGGTACGGGAGATTCTTGCTCCTCCGATTGCGGCAACAGCAGAAATGATGACTGCCTGCTTCCTCGCAGAAGGCAAGATACTAAGTTGTGGCAATGGCGGATCAGCCGGTGATGCCCAACACTTTTCTTCAGAAATGTTGAATCGTTTTGAAATGGAACGACCGGGCCTGCCGGCAGTTGCTCTGACCACCGATTCCTCAACGCTGACCTCAATTGCCAACGACTACCAGTTTGCCGATATATTCTCCAAGCAAGTACGGGCACTAGGCCAACCGGGAGACGTCCTGTTGGCGATCAGCACGAGTGGAGAGTCTCAAAACGTAATTCATGCTATCGATGCTGCACACGACCGGGATATGCGCGTGGTTGCCCTGACTGGTCGAGAGGGAGGTCAAATTGCCGATCTCGTTCAAGAAGAAGATATCGAAATACGTGTCCCAAGCTGGTCAACAGCCAGAATTCAGGAAGTACATTTAATGATAATTCATTCTATTTGTGATCTTATTGATCGAAGATTACTCGGACAGGAGACCTGATCATGAAAAATTTATACACAAACTTACTACTTGTCAGTCTGTTGCTATTAAATGGTTGTGCCGCCGTTGTTGTCGGTGGTGCGGCGACAGGCGCAAACGTTGCTCATGACCGAAGAACAACAGGTACTTTCATTGAAGATGAGGCTATAGAATTGAAAGCCCTGAAAGCCTTTCTGGATGATAAAGAATTCAGTAAGCAAACTCATCTGAATGTCACCAGCTTTAATACCGTTGTACTTGTCAGTGGTGAAGCACCAACAGAAGAACTGCGTCAGCAAGCCATAGAAATAGTCCGCAACATTGATAAAGTCAGTCACGTGCACGATGAAATTACCATTGCCGGCCCCAGTTCTTTAATGTCACGGAGTGGTGACACCGTAATAACAACAAAAGTAAAAACAAAACTCATCGCAGAAAAGAACCTGGATGGTACGCACGTAAAGGTTGTTACCGAAAACGGAGTTGTCTATCTGATGGGTCTACTCAATCGCGAAGATGCTGACAGAGCTACCGAAATCGCCAGACAAACAGGTGGAGTTCAGAAGGTGGTTAAACTTTTCCAGTATTCACAATAAAGGATGAGCTTAAGAGCTTAAGCTCATATCACTTTACTATGGTCAGATTTGGTTTTTTGTCAGGCTCGGGAGTATCCATAACAGGTCTATTCGCACTGGCATCGTTCGGCTCACTCACGGCTTCTTCCGTGAAAACCATGCCCTCACCATTCTCCTGAGCGTAAATCGCCAGAACTGCTGTTACCGGTACAAGGATATTTTCAACTTTACCTGAAAACCTTGCGCTAAAACTCAGGTATTCGTTGCCGATTTCCAGATTACGAACGGCGCCTGGATTGATATTCAGAGTAATTTTGTCCTCTACAATAAATTGTAGCGGAACTTCGACTTTATCTCTGACTGCATCGACCAGAATATGCGGTGTCATATTGTTATCAATCAGCCATTCGTATAGGGCTCGTAACAAATAAGGGCGGGTAGAAGTCATCAGTCCAAACCTCAGGCTTAAAGGCGTAATTCCCTTTCCGTTTCAGACATACTGATTTTAAATGCTTCACGCTCGAACAGGCTTTCACCATATTGAGTTAGCAACTTGGCAGAGGCTGGTAATTTAATCCCGTAGTGATCAAGCCGCCACAACAGCGGGGCTAACAGGCAGTCGATGAGAGTATATTCATCAGACATAAAATAGGGTTTTTGCGCGAACGCAGGAGCAATAGCTGTCAGGTTATCTTTCAGGTTTTTCTTCGCATTGGCGGCGGCTGTCGCATCCTCTCCTTCAATGTCATCAAGTAAGGAGTAAAGATCGTTTATAACCCGAAAACGTAGTTGCCGGTTGCTAGCTCGACTTACCGGGTCAACAGGCATCAGCGGAGGATGAGGAAATCTTTCATCAAGATACTCCATAATTATCTGCGCATCGTATAAAACGAGATCTCTGTCGATAAGGGTTAACAGGGTGTTATATGGATTTAAATCATTCAACTCCTCTGGTCGTTGCTCATCATTGATGTAGTTGATTTCAACATTGATATCCTTTTCTGCCAGCACAATACGTACACTGTGACCGATTGGACTGATCGCATCTGAATACAACACCATTACTGAGCGCCTGTTGGCTACACTCACCATAAAATTCCCCTATTTTTAATATTTTCCTGTTGAAAAGAACCTGTCTGTATTTAAATACTCATACAGGATTTACTTGAAACGCATAGCACAAAATTAACTAAATGCGCTCGCATCTCGAATGTAGCTAAAAGAAAAAAATATTTAGATGACTCTCCGTATTTGACGACACACCAGATTAGTGTACGTCCTTCCAATATTCTTTCTTCAGAAGATAAACGATGGGTAACAGAATAATCAGCAAGTAGAATATCGCCCAGAAACCTACTTTCTGTCGTTTGAGCTTAATGGGTTCCGCAATGTAATCCATAAAATTCACAAGATCCCTCACTGTCCTCTCGTATTCCTTTTCCGACTGAGATCCTTTTGTCTCCATCTCGAGTCCAACAATTTTTTTCGTTACACTACCGTCTTCATGTTGTTCCTCTTCGTAAACCGGTCGTTGCCAGCCCTGTAGCTCCCACAGGACATGTGGCATGCCAACATCCTTAAAAGCCAGGTTATTCACTCCAAAAGGTCTTTTTGAATCACGATAAAAAGTCATTAAATAGGTATATAGCCAGTCCAGACCTCTGGAACGGGCCGTTACCGATAAATCGGGTGGAACAGCACCACCAAAGTATTGCTCCGCAGCATTTTTCTGCATTGCTATGGTCATGGTATTGCCGGTTTTGTCAGTACCGAACATCAGGTTCGACTTTAGTACATCGTCACCAATATCCAGATCCGCACCAATTCTGTTATAGCGCATATACGCGGCAGAATGGCAGCTCAGACAATAATTGACGAAGGTGCGTGCGCCTCTTTGCAAAGAAGATTTATCAGACAAATTTGTGTCGGCATGCATGAGTTCTATTCCACCCCCGGCACTCATGGCCGAAGCGCTGAATAGCAAACCCGTTACTAAAAGAAAATTACGCAGCATCATGATGTCACCCTTTCCGGTACCGGCTTGTCATTATCGTTACTTGTGTAAAACGGCATCAGTAAAAAGAATAGAAAATATACTACTGAGAAAAACCGGGCTAACCAGGTATAAGCAGGTGTTGCCACTTGCATTCCCAACCAGCCAAGGGCGATAAAGCTGACGGTAAATGCAGCCAGCCACGAGCGGTACTTCCAACCGCGGTAGCGTATAGATTTGACCGGACTTCTGTCCAGCCATGGCAATAGAAAAAATATAGTTGTCGACAAGCCCATTGCCACAACCCCACCCAACTTATCTGGAATAGCACGCAAAATCGCGTAAAAGGGCGTGAAGTACCAGACAGGTGCGATGTGCTCAGGCGTCTTTAAAGGATCGGCCGGAACAAAATTGGCATGCTCAAGGAAATAGCCACCCATCTCCGGCGCAAAAAACACAACCGCGCAAAACAGAATGAGGAACACGACTGCACCAACCATATCCTTGACGGTGTAATAAGGATGAAACGGGATACCATCGAGAGGGACACCATTAGCGTCTTTGTTCGCCTTGATTTCCACGCCGTCCGGGTTATTTGAACCCACCTCATGCAGGGAAATTATATGGGCCGCAACCAGACCACAGATAACCAGCGGAATAGCAATGACATGGAATGAGAAAAAGCGATTCAAGGTGACATCAGAAACCACAAAATCACCACGAATAAACAGAGCCAGCTCATCGCCTATAAAAGGAATGGCACCAAACAGGGAGATAATTACCTGCGCACCCCAGTAAGACATCTGTCCCCAGGGTAATAAATATCCGAAAAATGCCTCAGCCATCAAGGTCAGATAAATGAGCATACCGAATATCCACAGCAGCTCGCGTGGTTTCTTATAAGAACCATAAAGCATGGCGCGATACATGTGCAGATAAACCACGATAAAGAAAAAAGACGCCCCTGAGGAGTGCATATAACGAATCAGCCAGCCCCAGTCGACGTCGCGCATAATGTATTCGACCGACGCAAAAGCCATATCTGCTGAGGGCTTGTAATTCATTGTCAGCCAGATTCCTGTGACAATCTGAATCACCAGAACCAGCAGAGCCAGACCACCAAAAAAATACCAGAAATTAAAATTCTTCGGTGCGTAATACTTGGCCAGATGCTCGTTCCAGGTTTTCATCAACGGGTAGCGGCTATCTACCCAATCACGAAGTCCATAAAGAGATTTAACTAGTGTATTCATTAGCTGACCCCCGAATCTTCGCCAATAATGACGCGTGTATCGCTAAGAAACTGATGAGGCGGCACAATCAGGTTGGTAGGTGCGGGTACATCTTTGAAAACGCGTCCGGCCAGATCAAAACGACTGCCGTGACAAGGACAGAAAAAACCGCCTTCCCAATCGTCGGCCAGACCAAACGGAGCACCTCCTCCTTCCAGAACCTTCTTCGGTGAGCAGCCAAGGTGAGTACAATATCCGACAACAATAAGGTATTCAGGATTGATGGATCGATACTCATTTTGCGCATATCCGGGCTGTTGCTCAACTTCGGATTGAGGATCGCGCACTTCATCATTCAGGCCGGTAATTGATTCGAGTGCGGCCTCGTCACGTCGCAGAATCCACACTGGCTTTCCTTGCCATTTAACAATTTTGACTTCGCCCGGTTCTATATCGTCTATGTCTACCTCAACAGGTGCGCCGATGGCCTTGGCCTTGGCACTTGGGGTAAAAGTTGATACAAAGGGCACTGCTGTAGCCAAAACGCCCACACCACCGGCTACCGTTGCCGACGTGGTGAGAAAGCGTCGGCGCTCCATGTTAATGCCGTCGTCGCTCATTATAGTTATTCCTCGAAATACAGATTTAGTACATTAAAATCGGCCGGATTATATCATGATAATAAAAATATGGTGGCGAAAAACACCTAATTCCCTGATGTTTATGAGTATTTTTTCAAAATGAGGAATTAAATTCTGATCCATACCCGCCAGACTAATTGCTACACTAGACAGGCAATGTCGTTATTGGAAGATTGTTTTATATGAAAACACGCCAAATAGGCCAGTTTCTCGGATTCCTGCTACAGTCGATCGCGCTCGGTCTGGCAGTCGCCTTTGTGCTTGTGTATTTTAAGCCTGAATGGCTTCCAACAGGGTCCTCATCTACTGGAAAGTCGCCATCGTCCTTTCCTGGCGAACCGGTTTCTTATCGAGATGCGGTCAGTCTGACGGCACCCGCAGTGGTCAATGTCTACGCCAGCAAACTTCGAACCCGAAAACCCCATCCCCTGTTTCAGGATCCCCTGTTTCGACGTTTCTTCGGTAAGACGAGCCCGGAAACACAACGCGAAAACAGTCTTGGTTCCGGCGTAATTATCAACAATCAGGGCTATGTACTGACCAATGCACATGTCATCAAAGCCGCAGATGAAATACTGCTCACACTTACTGACGGTCGGCAGACTTTTGCCGAAGTGGTTGGAACCGACGAAGAAACTGATCTGGCCGTACTAAAAATCAATCTGGAAAAAATGCCGAGCCTGACACTTGGCGACTCCGCCGGACTCAGAGTTGGCGATGTCGTGCTTGCCATTGGCAACCCTTATGATTTCGGTCAGACCGTGACTCAGGGCATTGTCAGTGCAACAGGTCGTAAACGTCTGGGAATCACTACATTTGAAGATTTTATTCAGACCGATGCCGATATAAATCCGGGAAACTCGGGTGGCGCACTTATTAACGCACGCGGTCAACTCATTGGAATTAATACAGCGATAATATCCAGCAGTGGCGGCTCTCAGGGTATTGGTCTTGCCATTCCAATTCATCTGGCCATCGACGTCATGCGTCAGCTGATTGAAAAAGGCCACGTCGAACGCGGTTGGCTGGGTGTCGAGGCGCAACAGGTGCCAATGGATATAGCAGACGCTGCAGGCCTCAGCACAGGCGGTGTCCTCATTGCCGGAATTCTGCAAGGTGGTCCGGCTGATGCTGCCGGCATTATGCCGGGTGATATTCTTCTGGAAATTGACAATAAACAGCTGGCCAATCCGCAACAGGCCATCAACATGATCTCTCAGTACAAACCGAATACTTCAATCAATATTCGCCTGTTAAGCGGCTGGCAGGAGAAAACACTCAGTGCAACTGTTGCACAACGGCCATCTTTCAAAAAGAAATAGGAACTCAGTCCTCTAGTTTTTGCCGGAACTCGGCAGAACGTGCATGTGCCGTCAATCCTTCTCCGCGCGCCAGTACCGATGCTGTATCGGCGAGCACTGCCGCGGAGTCTTTGCTGCACATAATAATCGAAGAACGTTTTTGAAAGTCATAAACACCGAGTGGTGAGGAGAAACGGGCAGTTCTTGCTGTTGGTAATACGTGATTCGGACCGGCGCAATAATCGCCAAATACTTCAGCAGTATAATTCCCCATAAAAATGGCGCCTGCGTGTTTTACCTCATTAACAAACTCTTCGGCATTGGCCAGGGCCAGCTCAAGATGTTCTGGCGCCAGATGATTGATCACCTCTGCCGCTTCCTGCAGATTCCCGACCTGAATAAAACAACCATTTTTATCGAGAGAGGCCTGAATAATCTCCCGACGCTCCATTTCCGGCAAGAGGCGATTAATACTTTGCTGAACTGCATCAAGTACTTCTGTGCTGGTCGATACCAGAATGGCACGCGCATCTTCATCATGCTCAGCCTGGGCAAACAAATCCATCGCTATCCAGTCCGCCTTCGCCGCTGAATCGGCAAGGATCAGAATTTCCGAAGGACCTGCAATCATATCGATACCAACGGTACCAAACACTCGTCGCTTTGCGGCCGCCACATAGCGGTTGCCCGGTCCGACAATTTTATCTACCGCAGGAATTGACTGCGTACCGTAAGCAAGCGCCGCAACCGCCTGAGCACCGCCAACACTGAAGACCCTGTCAACTCCGACGATCGCAGCAGCAGCGAGTACAAGAGGATTGATCTCCGCATCCGGTGTCGGCACCGTCATGATGATTTTTTCGACTCCGGCAACTTTGGCAGGCAGGGTGTTCATCAGAACTGATGAGGGATACGCGGCTTTGCCTCCCGGCACATACACACCGACACTATCAAGCGCTGTTACCTTTTGTCCAAGCAGGCTTCCATCGCTATCCTCATAAGTCCAGGATTCGAGTCTCTGATGTTCGTGATAGCGCCGAATACGTTCAGCCGCCTGTTCCAGTTCTTGTCTTAGAATAGCCGGAATTTCATTGAGGGCAGATTGAATAGACTGAGCCGGAATTTCCAGATCAGCGACACCGGCATTTCGTCGATCAAATTGATTGGTGTATTCAAGCAGAGCCTCATCACCGCGGCTCTTCACCGCGGCTATGATTTCGGCAACAGCTTCATCGAGCTCATCATCATTCTGCTGATTGATGGAGAGATGCTCGTCTATTTTTTGGAAGAAATCAGTATCAGCGAAATTCAGAGATTTCAATCGTCTCATCATCGGACGACGTCTCTCAGGCGTTCTATAAAAGGCCTGATCACCTCCTGCTTCATTTTCATAGACGCTTTATTGACCACCAGGCGGGAACTGATATCCGTTATTTTCTCAATCTCGACCAGTCCATTGGCTTTCAGCGTATTCCCCGATTCAACTAAATCCACAATCAGATCAGCCAGACCAAGAACAGGCGCAAGTTCCATGGAACCATACAGTTTAATTATTTCTACCTGCTTACCCTGATTAGCGAAATAATCGCGGGTCGTCAGGACATACTTGGTGGCAATCCGTAAACGCCCGCTGCCACCACTATGTCTTTTTTCAGCTCCGGCCAATGACAAGCGACAACGACAAATACCGAGATCCAGAGGTTCGTAGAGTCCATCACCGCCATACTCCATCAGCACATCTTTACCGGCAATACCCACATCTGCCGCACCGTATTCCACATAGGTGGGAACATCACTGGCGCGGATAATGATTAATTTTATATTCGGCTCATTGGTAGCAAACACCAGTTTTCGCGAACTATGCGGGTCTTCCAGAGGACGAATATTCAACTTTTCCAGAAGCGGTAAAGACTGCTCAAGAATTCGCCCTTTGGATACGGCAATGGTAATTTCTTTGTTCATTCGGATTTATACGATTGATCTGTCAGCAAGACTAATTCGGTACTCTGCGAATACTCGCGCCCAATTGTGACAGCTTTTCCTCAATCATCTCGTAACCCCGATCGATATGATAAATTCTGTCCACCTTGGTTTCACCTTCAGCAACCAGGCCAGCCAGGACCAGACTTGCCGACGCTCTCAAGTCCGTTGCCATCACCGGTGCGCCAGTCAGTTTCTTCACACCCTTACAGATTGCCGTATTGCCTTCCAGTTGAAGATCGGCACCCATTCTTTGAAGTTCCTGCACATGCATAAAGCGGTTTTCAAATACCGATTCGTTAATGATGCCGCTACCGTCCGCTATCGAGTTCATGGCCGTGAACTGAGCCTGCATATCTGTTGGAAAACCGGGAAATGGTGAAGTGTGAATATCCACTGACTTCGGTCTTTTATCGCGCATGTCCAGACTAATGCTTGAGTTAGTCACCTCTATACTGGCGCCCGCCTCTGTTAGCTTGGCCAGTACAGAGTCAAGGAAGTTCGGTTTCGTGTTCTTCAATTTCACCCGGCCCCGGGTCATCGCCGCAGCCACCAGATAAGTGCCGGTTTCAATTCTGTCGGGCATGATATTGTGATGAGTGCCAGAGAGTGCCTCAACACCTTCGATTGTGATCGTATCAGTACCTGCTCCTTCTACTCGTGCACCCATACTGTTCAAACAATTAGCAAGATCGATCACCTCCGGCTCACGCGCTGCATTTTCCAGTACCGTAGTGCCTTCAGCCAGCGCCGCCGCCATCATCAGATTTTCCGTGCCGGTCACAGTGACAAGATCCAGAGTCAGGTGGGCCCCACGCAAGCGCTTCGCCTCTGCCTTGATATAGCCGTTCTCAACACGTATATCAGCGCCCATTGCAGCCAGTCCATTAATATGCAGATTGACAGGTCGCGAACCGATTGCACAACCACCCGGTAATGAGACCTCAGCTTTTCCATAATGTGATAACAACGGACCGAGCACGAGAATAGATGCGCGCATTGTTTTCACCAACTCGTAAGGGGCAAACAAATCCTTGATGTTATGGTTATTGACTTCGATGTTCATACGCTCATCGATAGTCAGCTCCGCGCCCATGCGCCCCAGCAGCTCCATGGTGGTAGTAATATCGTGAAGATGCGGCACGTTTCCAATAGTCACCGCTTCGCTGGTGAGTAAAGTGGAAGCAAGGATTGGCAGCGCGGCATTCTTCGCTCCCGAAATGGCTATCTCGCCATCAAGGGGTTGACCACCTTTTATAAGAAGCTTATCCACAGCTCAAAATCGAATCCATGTTATACAACGCGCAGCTTCTTTTTGCTTTCCCACTCCTCAGGAGTGAAAGTCTGGATTGAAAGAGCATGAATAGCAGTGCCCATATTTTCACCGAGGGCTTTGTAAACTATCTGATGCTGTTGAACCATTGATTTCCCGGCAAATTGCTCACTAACAATAATAGCTCCGAAATGCGTGCCGTCATCCCCTTCTATTTCTGCAATACAACCGGGGATACCAGCTTCAATCATCTGTTTTATATCTTCACTTTGCATGATCTGCTCCAATGAGTTGTCCGGGCTTTGTTTCCGGACAGGGGCGTGAAAAAAGGCAGTAGCTTAAATTATCCGGACTGGCTGTGCCAGTCCGGACAGATAGGGGATGTTCTATTTAGAAGAGAATACCAGCGGAAGACTTTTTATTCGCTTGAGATGGCACTGGCAAGCTTGTTATTTTTTTCCACCAGTTTGGCCAGCAACGAATCCAGGCCGTTTGCCTTGATTTCGGATGCGAATGAGCCACGATAGGAACGTACCAGACTGATACCGTCTACGGCCACGTCAACCACTTTCCATTCACCGCCACTAATATGCATACGATAATTGATAGGGATACCACTCTCACCGCCGGGCTGTTTTACCTCAGTTTTAACAGTGACCAGATTGGATTTCGGGTTTTCCATAACCTCATTCACTTTAACCTTCTCCTGCGAATACTCCAACAGAGCTTTGGCGTAAGTTCGAACGAGAAGTGTTCTGAATTGATCGACAAAAGTGTCTCTTTGTTCTTCGCTTGCAGCGCGCCAGTTGGATTTGCCCAGAACCCATTTCGACATGCTGATAAAGTCAAAATGTGGAATAACCAGTTCCTGTATCAGCTCATAAATCCGTTCCGGATGGGCATCTATCTGCTCCTTCTCCTCAGCCAGACGATCGAGAACACCTCCGACTGTATCCTGTACAACCTGACCCGCATCAGGGGTGGTCGCATGAGCACTCAGTGAAACCAGTAAGAGGCTGAAAAATAAGACCTTATTTATAACAACTTTGAAATTCATATTACGACTCTCCACTACTTGATAATTCGTCTTTGCGTCCGTGTTTTATTATTTTCTGTAACAACTCATTCCGCAGCAAATTGAATGTTGCAATTTTGCCTCAACAGATTATTGATGTTGCACAATTGTAATTGCATCCTGATAAGGGAGGAAGGGCTATTTAACAAATTTTTTCTATTAATTCGCTCGTTTGCGTATCTTTTCAGCCCGCTAGCCCAATCACCACTTCCCCCTATCTATATGAATAATAGATATTTATCCGAGCTAGAATCAACTCAGTTAAGACTTTGACCACTCAGGTCTAAAAGGGTTTCCAGAGAAGGATAAGTTTTGGCAACAAGGTCAGTACGGCCAGCAAAGCAATGAACATGGCCAGGGCAATTAACAGTCCAAAGTAGATAGTGGGGATGAAATTTGACAACACCATTATAGAAAAACCGACAATAATGGTGATCGCCGTGTAAAACACGGCCCTGCCGATGTTGGCGTGGCAATAATGCATGGTGGCAACATAGTCGCCATTGTGTTTCGGAAACTCTTCTCGAAATCGATAAATATAATGGATGCTGTTATCAACTGCGATACCAATGGTTACCGCAGCGATAGTAATCGTCATCAGATCCAGAGGAATATTGAGCAAACCCATCAGTCCCAGAATAATCGCTGCTGCCAGCAGGTTAGGAATAATACCGATAATCGCCAGATTGACTGAGCGGAATAAAACCACCAGCATCAGTGCAATGCCCAGCATGACCACGCCAAGAGTCATAATCTGCGAGCGAAACAGGCTTTGCAGCATATTGTTGTAAAGGACCAGAACCCCGTTAACCTGAAAATCTTCTGGCTCAAGGCCCAGTTTTTCCTGCAGATCCTTATTTATCTGGAGTAGGAGTTCGTTTCGGCGCAGATCATCGAGGGAGTCGACTATACGCATGTTTATACGTGCTTCGTTGTTATCAATCGAGATATAAGGATCGATCATGCTCGATTTCAATTCATCCGGGGCACGCTTATTGATAATTGCCAGTTCAAAGGCATCAAAAGGCTCACCTTCGTTGAGATCTTCAGCCAGTCTCAAGAGCGAGGCGAGCGACAGAACTTTACCAATAGCCGGCAGACTCTCCAGATAACTATGAACCTCCTTGACTCGACTTATCTTGTAGTCAGTAAACCAGGCATCACTGGAACCGCCTTCCTCCTCACCGAAAAAATCATCAAAATCATCAAAATCGTCGTCATCTTCAGCATAAGGCTCGCCGTATTCCTTTACATCGTCAAATTTGAGAATGACATCAAGCGGCGTGGTGCCTCCCAGCTTATCGTCGATTAGTTTCAGTCCCTGATAAATCTCAGTGCTCTCGCTGAAATAATTGATAAAACTATTTTCCACCCGAAGTTTGCTCATGCCGAATGCACTTACCAGAGCTAACAGAACTGACAGGATCAGTACCTTTCCACCATGACTTTCAGTGAAGCCTGAGAGGGCTCTGGTCACGGGAATTTCTGAATTCTGCTTGCCGGCATTTTCTGTCCGTGTCAGTAAAATTAAAATGACCGGGAATAAAGTGAAGGAAGTGAAAAAAGTTACCCCGAGTCCGATTGTCATCATCCAGCCAAAATCTATAACCGGTTTTATGCCGCTGACCACTAGGGAGGCAAAGCCAATCATTGTGGTAAGTGCCGTATACAGACAGGGCAGAGCCATACGTCTGCTCATTTCCAGTACCAGTTTATGTTGCTCCCAGTCCGGTTCGTCACGTCGTAACTGTCGATAGCGGACAATTAAATGCACATTCATTGACATTGTGAGTATCAACATCAGAGAAATGAAGTTTGAGGAAATCACTGTTACCTTCCAGCCGACCAGACCAAGAAGACCCACCATGACCAGACCGGCGAACAAACAACTCATCAGCGGGAGTACAACAAAACGAGGTTGACGAAAAATCGTTGTAAGCATAATCACGAGAAACAGGAAAACCCCACTACCAAACATCACCAGGTCCTTTTTGATAAAGGTAATCATGTCATCTGAGATCATGGTCAATCCACCCAGATACAACACGCCATGATTCTGATACTTCGCCATGATCGAACGAGCCTGCTCGATGTTCTGATGATTTTCGGCATCCTGCCTTGCTTTTGCCTGATTATAATCAGCCAGAATATCAGGAAGCTCTAGCGCTTCTGCTTCATTCAGGCCTCCCCTTTCCCTTTTTATCAAAATTTTGTTTTTGAGTTTCGATAAACGCGAGAACTCCTCGTTTGTCTTTAAACTCAAGGCCAGCATCGTTGTCCCGGCGTCAGCGCTGATCAGGGCATCACTAAAAAGCGGACTGGCCAGTAATTCCGCTTTTGCCTTATCCCGATCGACGCTGGGATCTTCAAGCGTACGGAAATTCTTGGCAACGTCTGACAATTTACCGCCGACGATTTTGACCAGAGGTACATCAAGAATCGTAATAACCGATTCAACCCGGGACAACATCTTCAGTTCATCTCTCAATAACTTGAGTTGGCTTAGAGATGTCTCGGAAAACAGATCTTCTTTTGGCGTATAGGTCACCAACAATAAATCACGAGCTTCATAACGCTCACTGACTTCACGAAAAATTCTTAAATCTTCATCGCTCTCTAGCAGAAGTGAGTCGGAAGACGCATCCAGTTTGAAATTACCAGTGAAACTCGCAAAGAAAACGAAAACCAGACCGAGCAGAGCCAGCACCAGACGAGGGCGTTTGAGGATGAATTGTTCGTAAAGATTGGTCATAAAACCTGGCATATTTCTTGGCGAATTTAAGGATATACTTCCACAACTTGTGAGTAGCTAAACCGAAAGAGATTTTCCGTGACTGTGGTCAGGGCGTCAACCTTAAATAAGCCATTCAGTCTGTGTTAGACTATTCAGGATAGATAATGACCACAAGCAGAGCGATTATGAACCGACTATTTCCTATTCTGAGCCTTCTTCTTTTTGCCGTGAGCCCTTGTCTGTTTGCCAGCAATGACTCTACAAATGCTGAAGTCTATTTTATTTCACCCTCCAATGGTGAGACAGTAAGCAGTCCTGTGGTCGTTCGTTTTGGTTTGAAAAACATGGGTGTAGCCCCTGCAGGCTTTGATAAAGCGAATACAGGTCACCATCACCTGCTAATCGATACAGATTTACCATCCATGAGCCAGCCAATTCCTAATGACAAAAATCATCGTCATTTTGGTGGCGGGCAAACCGAAGCGAGCATCGAACTGGCACCGGGGGTGCATACGCTGCAACTATT
Source organism: Gammaproteobacteria bacterium (assembly GCA_012103475.1). Lineage (GTDB taxonomy): Bacteria > Pseudomonadota > Gammaproteobacteria > Eutrophobiales > Eutrophobiaceae > WLWS01. The sequence continues at coordinate 481,161 of WLWS01000005.1, forward strand.
ACTCGGTGATTTCAGCCATATTCCTCATGCGACGCCGGTAGTATCAGAAAAAATCACGATCACGGTAGAGTAATTCGGGCACAAGCTCCTGCAATTAATGCCTGTCCTCGAGGATTTCGATTTTATAGCCATCCGGATCTTCAACAAAGGCTATCACCGTGGTCCCGCCTTTCATTGGGCCCGGTTCCCGAACGATTTTCCCACCGGCTTCTCTGATTTTTTCACACGCTGAGTAGACGTCATCCACACCGATAGCGATGTGTCCGTAGGCATTTCCTAGTTCGTAATCTGACTGACCCCAATTATGAGTAAGTTCAAGTACGGTGCTATCCGCTTCATCTCCGTAACCAATAAAAGCCAGCGTAAACTCACCTTCAGGAAACTTATGTTCCCGAATCAGGCTCATACCAAGCACGTCAACATAAAAAGACTTTGATTTTTCCATATCGCCTACACGTAACATCGTATGTAGCATTCGCATTCAGGGCTCTCCTCTTCGGGTGAATAAATTTAGTTCTTATTTACCAATGTTCTGGAATAGATTTCAGACTGATACCAAAAATGTTTTCAAGTACCTCACTGATCTCAGCGGCAGATTGAAGCGTGCGCTTCTCAATTTGTCCCCTGGTGTTAATTTCCAGTTCCCTGTCCACCAGCGTCACACGTCCCTCAGGTCTTGCCAGAGTCGTAATTCTGTTTTGAGTAAAAATTGATTCAGGTGCTACCTGTGTTAAGGCACACAGCTCTTCATAATCGGCCAAATCACGTTGAATCGTGCTAAAACTAAAACGTGGCTTCCAGTCCTCATTCTCATTACGCAAATACAGGGCTTTGCGGTCTTTCAAAACTCCTGTCTTATACTCAATATTTTCATGACTCACTACTTTGTCATCATCAAGCAGCATGGGTTCCAGACAGGACTGCCCGTTACCGACATCAACCAGATAGTCACCCTTGTTCAGGTGCACAAGGAGCGCCATATGTTCAAATTCAAGACCCATTGAGGTTTCGGTTTGCATGATCGCAGCAACATAGCTTAGATCAAACCCAAGCGAAGAAAGCATGTTATAAAAAAGCGCATTGCATTCAAAACAAAAGCCGCCGCGTCGCTCTTGCACAATTTTCTGATAAACCCAGTCGCTTGAGAGAACTATCTGATTACCGAGGTGTATATCCAGATTTTCAAAAGGGACATTGTGGACAAAAGCCAGTTGCAAGGATCGTAAGGTATCAAGAGTCGGGGCTGTGCTTGAACGATAATTAATTCTTTGCAGACAGGCGTCTATATTCATGACCTTAATTTAAACCGGTAAATCGATTTCGCCGCTAATGATTCGCGACAGAGTGTCTACATAAAGACTGTGTTCCAGGGTCAGTACCCGCTCGGCTAAAGACTGTGCCGTATCTGATTCGAGTACTTCTACTTTTTCCTGTGCCAGAATGGCACCTCTATCGTATTCATCATTGACAAGATGAATAGTGACACCGGATTCCCTGTCGCCGGCCGCAATGACCGCTTCATGCACGCGCATACCGTACATTCCCTGACCACCGTATTTAGGTAACAAACAGGGGTGAATATTGACTATTCTATCATTGAAGGCTTGCAGGGTTTGCGGGCCAATACGCTTCATATAGCCTGCTAAAACCACCAGATCAACATCGTGTTGACTCAGTACAGCGGCAATGCGCTCATCTGTTTTCGATTCATCACCAAGCAATTTCGCACTGATATGATAAGAGGCGATACCTTCAGCTTGCGCTCTTTTTAAAGCCCCCGACTCCTCATTATTACTGATAACCACAACCGGATTAGCAGCCAGAGAAGAGCCTTTGCAGGCATCAATTATTGACTGCATATTGCTGCCCCGATGCGATGCCAGAAAACCCAGATTCATACAGGATTCACCGGAAAACCAAGTGCCTGTAATTTTTCAGTCAGCGAATTTTCCGCGTCAATAAGTTCAACTTGCAGGGAGGAAAATTCACGACGAATAGGGTAGTTATTTCTCAGTTCCGCAAAATAGGCGTCTTGATCTTTCACGCTATCCTCCAACAGTCGCCTCAAAGCGGCCGCATCACTGCGTACATCGTAACTTGTCAGGATAGCCATGGAAATTGCACTTAAATCATCTTGTTGCCCACTCAAACTGATCTTGCGCTGCTCTACCTCAGGAAACACTTCTTCTTTCTCCAACATCCTCTCTTTGATATCGATCAAATCGCAAATCTGCTGAAAAACATCTCGTGTCGATCGGTATTTGGCATCAATGCTGTAACCGGCAATGTGCGGCGTGGCAATTTGCGCACGTTTGAGCAAATCTGTATTGATACCCGGTTCATCTTGCCATACATCAATAACCAGAGATAAACCCGGTTTTTCTATTGCGTGATTGAGTAGAGCAGCTTCATCAATGACATCACCGCGAGAGGTGTTTATAAGAATCAAATCGTCGCTGACGCCGCTCAGAAAGTCCTCACCAATCATCCTACAGGTCGGATGCGGCGCACTCTTTGTAAGAGGAACATGCAGACTAACTACGTCGCAGGATTTGATATCATCCAGCTCGCAGAATTGCTGTTGTTTTGATTCTTTCTGCAGCAAAGGATCATAAACCAGGCATTCAAGCCCGATTATCTCCAGAAGTTTTTTCAGATCCGATCCAACGTGACCACAACCAATAATACCCACTTTCTTGTCAAGCAGATTAAAGGCCTGTTGATCTGCCAGTACACACAGAGCACTCAATACATATTCTGAAACAGAGCGGGCATTACGACCAGGCGCATGACAAAGTTCGATTCCTCGTGTGCATAGACTGGCCTGATCGATATGATCAAGTCCACTGGTAGGACTGGCGATAAATCGCAAGCCGGATTCAGCAACTAAGTCATCTTTAATGTTTGTCACAGTTCTGCAAACAAGGAGGTCTGCGTTTTTTAAGGAATCTGCTGAAATCTGCCTGCCATCCAGCAGTTCTAGCTCGCCTATTCGAGAGAAGAAGCGTTCAACGAAAGGAATCGCGTTATCGGCAACTATATTAAGCATAGCAAACCATTACTTCAGATCAGCATGGAGATGCTGCCAGTTGATAGCTCAGGGGCGATCGTCCAGTTCCGCACCTTCTTTTTCTACCGGCATTAGATCCTGCTTACTCACACCCAGCGCCAGAATGACCGGACTGGCAATATAAATCGAGGAGTAGGTTCCGATAATCACACCAACAAGCAAAGCGGCGGAAAAGGAATGAATAATTTCACCACCGACGACAAACAAGGCTGTCAGAACCAGAAGTGTTGTTAAAGAGGTTATCATGGTCCGGCTCAAAGTCTGATTGAGTGATATGTTAAGCACTTCCAGAGGGGTTTCCGTGCGCATACGTCTGAAGTTTTCTCTGATTCGATCGTAGACAACAATCGTATCGTTAAGCGAGTAACCAATCACCGCCAGTATCGCGGCCAGAACGGTAAGATCAAAATTCAACTGGGTTAGTGAAAAGAAGCCCATCGTTATTATTACATCATGCATCAGGGCCGCTATAGCTCCGACAGAGAAACGCATTTGAAAACGTACCGCAACATACATCATGATCATTGCCAGAGCAGCTAACATAGCCAGGCCACCATCTTCGGTGAGTTCTTCACCAACCTGTGGCCCGACAAACTCCTGTCGGCGCAACTCTGCGTTCGAACCAATATCAGACAATACTTTCATTAGTTCGGTACTGATTGTGGCACTATTCTTACCTTCTCTAGGCGCAACCCTTATAAGAATATCTTTTGCTGAGCCAAAATACTGAACACTTGCGTCGCTGAATTCCGAACCTGCCATCGCATCCCTGACTTTGTCCAGCTCAACCGCATCTGAAAAACCTACTTCAATCAATGTTCCCCCGGTAAAATCAATACCGAGATTGAGCCCCTGGGTAAACAAAGAGCCAATTGATACCAAAATTAACACTGCAGAAAACAGCGCGGCAATTGAGCGCTTTTCCATTAGCTTGAACATTCTTTTTTGAGTTTTCTCTGTCATGACTGGCTCTTAATTGTTTTGCTAAATGGAAAGTTTCTGTAGTCGTTTACCACCGTAAATGGCATTAATAATGCCACGTGTAACAATAATGGCGGTAAACATTGAGGAGATAATCCCCAGTGATAAGGTCACTGCAAATCCTTTGATAGGCCCGGTGCCGAAACTGAACAGCACCAGCGCCGCTATCAGGGTAGTGATATTGGCATCGGCAATTGTTGAGAAGGCTTTTTCATAACCGGAATGAATACTGGCCTGAGGCGAATTACCGTTTTTCAATTCTTCACGAATACGCTGAAAAATAAGCACATTGGCATCCACTGCCATACCCACAGTCAGCACGATTCCGGCAATACCCGGCAAGGTCAAGGTAGCCTGTAAAAGCGAAAGCATGGCAACAATCAACACCAGATTAAGCGCCAGTGCCACATTCGCTGCCAGACCGAAAACACGGTAGTAAATCATCATGAAGATCAGAACCAGAATAAAACCTATTTGTACTGATTTAAAACCTTTGTCGATATTGTCCTGTCCAAGGCTCGGTCCGACTGTGCGCTCTTCAATAATTTCAATTGGTGCAGCAAGAGCACCGGCTCGAAGCAAGAGAGCCAGATTGCGTGCTTCCTGAGTCGAATCAAGACCGGTAATCTGAAATCGCTTACCCAGTTCATCACGTATCGTCGCACTGTTGATGACCTCTTCGACCACCTTCTTCCTTTTCACAAACTCGCCATTAACTTCAACAGTTTCAGTTTTGTTCTCGATAAAAACAGTCGACATCAACTTACCGATTTCATCACGAGTACGGTTGCTGAAAATCTTTGCACCTTTACCGTCAAGCGTAATCGATACATTCGGACCACCACTCGCCTGATCGATACCGGAGGCGGCATCGATGATCGACTCACCTGTCAGCATGACCTGTTTCTTCAACAACATGGCCTGTCCACTGCGGTTGTAATACAACTTCGAACCTGCGGGTACCCGTCCATCCAGTGCATCCTGCACAGAATGTTCTTCATCGGTCATGCGAAACTCTAATGTCGCTGTAGCACCAATAACCTGTTTGGCCACGGCTGGATCCTGTACACCCGGTAACTGAACCACTATTCGATTCAGACCCTGCTGCTGAATAAGAGGCTCTGCCACACCCAGTTCATTAACACGATTCCTCAGGGTAGTAATGTTTTGCTGCAGCGCTAACCTTTGCGTTTCAACTATGGCGGTTTCGTTAATCGTTGCCAGTACCTGAGCTTCACCTGAATCGGTATCAATCTCTTCAACATCCAGCTCAAGGTAATCTTTTTCAATTAGCCTGACGCCTTCAATGCGCTGCTGCTCATTTCGAAAACGTATCAGGACACCACCACTTCCCTGTCGGCCAATCGTTTTATAACGTACTTTATTTTCGCGAAGTAAGGTTCTGAAATCTGAGACATAGCGATCTTCCGCTTTACGGATAGCAGCCGGCATATCAACTTCCATCAGGAAATGCACACCACCGCGTAAATCCAGCCCGAGAAACATCGGTTCAGCACCCAGGCTACGTAACCATTCAGGAGTCGAAGGAGCCAGATTGATAGCCACAACATAAGCCTGTCCAAGCGAGGCCTTCACAACATCCTGTGCCTTCAGCTGCGTATCTTCGTCATCAAAACGCACAGTCAGAGACTCGATATTTATATCGATAGATTTGGCCTGAATGCCGGCTTCATCCAGAGCGCTACTCACCAGAATCTCGGTTAACTCACTGATTTCAGCTCCGCGTGAGGCGGAAACATGCAGGGCAGGATCTTTACCATAGATGTTCGGCAAGGCGTAAATACCACCTATCGTCACGACAAACAGTATGAGTATATATTTCCAGATGGAGTAACGATTCATAGGGGCCTACTTATATAATGTATATGCTGAAATTCTAAAGAGTCTTGCTGGTGCCTTTCGGCAGGGTTGCGGAGACCGCGTGTTTTTGAACTTTGACTTCAATATCCTTGGCAATCTCAAGCAGTAAAAAGTTGTCACCAACTTTGTTAATACGCCCGAGCATACCGCCAGTCGTCACCACTTCATCACCTTTGGCGAGAGATTCGACCATTTGCTTGTGCTCTTTGGCCTGTTTCATTTGCGGTCGAATCAGGAAAAAGTAAAAGACCACGAACAGCATTCCGAACATAAACAGGCTGCCAATCCCGCCACCGGCCGGAGCCGCCGCTTGTGCGTAAGCATTATTTATAAAGAAATCAGACATGTTAGATAATTCTATTTTGGAAAAACGCGCTATTATGCCACAACAACTGCCACGAATCAGCAGCCTTAATAAAGCCAGTTAAACCAGCTAGTTATCACGGATATCAGCAAGTTCGTAATTCAGGCTGGCTAAGCTATACATTATATAAGGGCCGCGACCCGTACCAGAATCCTGACTACTTTAATTCCAACACTACCTGTCTCAGTTGGGATATTAGCAATCGTAACCCGGGAGCCTGGTAAGGTATATTTCGCATAATTATGCCAATTGGCCTATTGGTATTTCCAAGTTCTACAGGTAATACACTTAACATCCCATGTTTTACTTCGCGACTAACCTGATGCGCCGATAGTAATGCCACATGATCGTTTTCAAGCAATAAACCTCTTATGAATGTAAGTGAACTGGTTTCTATAAAATGTTCCGGTGACATAAGGCCACTACGTTCCAGAAAGCTTTCAAATAACTGTCTCGCTGGTGTATCTAGTGCTGGAAGCAACCAATATTGATTCCGAAGTTTATCAATACTTACTTTTTTTAATTTAGCTAGCGGATGACTAGTACTGGTAACGAGTACTAACTTGTCTTCAAATAAATTTTCACTTTTCAGGGTTTTGTTTTTCTTACCAGGGCGAGTTGCACCGACGATTAAATCCAGTTCGCCTGACATCAAAGGCGTTTCTAAAGTGGAATACGTACCCTCCCGAGTAAGAATACTGAGTTCAGGATAAGCCTCAAGCAAACGGCCTACAGCTCGAGGAAGCAAAAAAGATCTTGAATAGGGCAACATACCAATATTAATCTTTCCGCAGGTTATGCCATCAATCCCGGCTAATTCATCCACGGCGTGACGAAGATGGGTAAATGCCAGTCGAGCATGCCTCGACAGTTGAGAGCAAAACAAGGTTGATTTCGTTTCGAATTTTCCTCTGTCAAAAAGCTTAAGTGAAAGCTGTGATTCCAGCTCATTAACAGACTTATATACAGCCGTCTTACTGATGGAAAGTCTATCGGCGGCAAGTCTGACATTGGAATACTTATCAAGTGCAAGCAGAGCAGCGTATCTTTTATAACTGATGTCGATACTGAACACAGGATTCGGCCGCACATCAGAACTATTACCAATTAACTTTGTATGTAGTCTGGCAGCAGTTGTAAATTCTTGCATTGCAGCCTCTATACCCCTGTTCAAAGCCGTGGCATACACTGTGGGCTCAATTCGTCTACCAACCCGATTAAACAGGTGTACTCCAAGACATTTTTCTATGTCTTTTATAGCCATTGTTATTGTGGACTGTGAACGCCTGAGGTGGCGAGCGGCCTGTGTAACACTCTGCAAGCGACAAACCACGCTGACGGCTTTCAGGTGACGAAGGCTAAGGAGTGTTACACCTAATTCGGAATAACTCATTTTTAATTTTTACTGATGAATAAATTCAATGTGTTAATAAACATCAATGATAGTTGAGTCACTTATTCACTATTAAATAGCTGTATATCTTACTCATTACTTTGAAATTCTCGTCTTTTGAACGGATTCTTGAATAATTATAATCTATTTTTAACTTTTTTTGATATATAAAAATTTAATTTATTGACTATTATTAGTGCATGCTAAGTAAACACACTGACATGAATTTCACCTGTGGCTAACATGCAAAGGGCGATCCCAGTCATGCAACTACGAGGTGGTAGTTCTAAAGGGCTCTATTTCCTCGCTGCCGACCTGCCGAAAGACAATGCCGAGCGTGACAAGATACTGCTGGCTGCCATGTGTGGCGTTGATGGTACTGATCCACGCCAGATCGACGGACTGGGAGGAGCCGATCCTTTAACCAGTAAAGTGGCAATAATCAGCCCTTCCAAAAGAGATGGAGTGGACATTGATTACGAGTTTGTCCAGGTGGTTCTCGCTTCAGGCAAGACAGATCGAACGCAAAACTGTGGCAATATCCTGGCGGGTGTCGTGCCGTTCGCGATTGAATCAGGGATTATTACCACCACGTCGCCGGAAACGAGTGCACGCGTCTATATGGTAAACAGCGATGCTATTTGTGAAGTCATCATTCAAACACCCTCAGCGAAGGTCAGGTACGACGGTAACACTCATATCGATGGCGTACCGGGTGGTGCAGCGCCTATCACTTGCTACTACATGGATATCAGTGGTTCAGCCTGCGGAAAATTATTTCCTACTGGTAAACGTCTGAATGTCATCGATGGTGTTGATGTTACCTGTATCGACAACGGCATGCCCGTCGTGCTGCTACGTGCTTCAGATCTGGGCAGGACGGGTTACGAAAGTCGGGATGCTTTAAATGCCGACCTGGAACTAAAATCCACTCTCGAGGATATTCGATTGCAGCTTGGTCCAATGATGAACCTTGGTGAGGTAAAGGGAAAGGTGGTGCCCAAAATGTGCCTCATCAGCGCCCCTCTCGACAAGGGAATCGTCCATACTCGAACCTTTATTCCCCATGTCTGTCATGCGGCCATCGGTGTACTAGGGGCAGTGTCAGTTGCAACCGCCTGCATTATCCCTGGTACCGTAACGGAAGGCATTGCTTTGCTACCCGATTCTGGATCTTACTATTCGATTGAACACCCTTCGGGGGAATTTACCGTATCTCTTGAACTTGGTGTGGACAATGCCGAACCCGAGGTTCTAAAAGCAGGTGTGATTCGCACGGCGAGACTACTTAGTCGGGGTGAAGTCATGATTCCGAGTCCCTGACAATCCTATTTTTTATCCATAGAGTAATTCTTAATTATGAAGAACGTCGCCATCCGTAACATTGAACGAGCAGGGGAAAAAGATATACAAATCCTTGAATCCCTTGGCGTGGCTACAGTCCATGAGGCTCAGGGTCGAGTCGGCCTGCTACAACCTTATATTCGGCCCATATACAAATCAGCTCGTATTGCCGGCAGTGCAATCACCATCCAGGCCCACCCTGGTGATAACTGGATGATTCATGTAGCCATCGAGCTATGTCAGCCAGGCGACATTCTGGTGGTTGCCTGCAGCTCCGACGACGCCGACGGTTTTTTTGGTGACCTGCTGGCAGAATCCTGTAAAGCCCATGGTATTCGTGGTCTGGTTATAGACGGGGGGGTGCGTGACACACGGGATCTGACGGAGATGCAATTTCCGGTCTGGTCAAAGGCGATCAACGCAAAAGGTACAGTGAAAGAAGCCCTTGGAGCGGTAAATGTTCCGGTGGTCTGTGCCGGACAATCGATAATACCGGGTGATGTGGTGGTTGCCGATGACGATGGCGTGGTCATCGTCGAACGGTCCATGGTTAAGAATACTATTCAAGCCGGACTAAAACGTGAAGAGAACGAAAAGACCAAGCGTGAACGTCTGGCCGAGGGTGAATTGGGTCTCGATATTTATAATATGCGCCCGCGTCTAGAGGAAGAGGGTCTTGTCTACCTGGACAAGCTGGAAGATTACGACAAGTACAAAGGTTGAGGAGCGAAACATGATTATTGATTGTCATGGCCACTACACGACGGCACCGGAACAGTTGGGTGAGTATCGTGCACATCAAAAGTCGGAACTGGAAAAAAATGCGGCGGCAAAAGGTAAAAAAGGAGAACTGAATATCTCCGACGACGATATTCGCGAAAGCCTTGAAAATTCGCAGCTGAAATTACAACGAGAGCGAGGCATTGACCGTACCATATTCTCACCACGAGCCAGCTGGATGGAGCACCATGTGGGTAACGAACATACCAGCAAATACTGGACAGAACATACCAATGAACTTATCTACCGGGTAACCGAACTTTATCCGAATAACTTTATCGGTGCCTGTGCACTTCCACAGTCTCCTGGTGTGGATCTTAAAAATAGCGTGAAAGAGTTGGAACGTTGCGTGAAAGAATTTGCCTTTGTCGGCTGTAATCTTAATCTGGACCCCTCCGGTGGCCACTGGGATTCCCCTCCCCTTGGAGACAGGTACTGGTATACTGTTTATGAAAAAATGGTAGAGCTCGATGTGCCCGCCATGATTCATGTCAGCGGTTGTTGTAATCCGGCGTTTCACGCCACAGGTTCCTACTACCTAAGTGCAGACACAACCGCTTTCATGCAATTGATGCAGTCAGATGTCACGCGGGATTTCCCTACGATAAGGTTTATCATTCCGCACGGTGGTGGCGCTGTACCTTATCATTGGGGGCGCTTTCGCGGTCTGGCGGACATGCTTAAGCTCGCTCCCCTGGACGAGCTACTAATGAATAATGTCTATTTCGATACCTGTGTCTATCATCAAGCTGGAATCGATCTTCTGCTCGATGTCATCCCAAATAAAAATTTATTATTTGCCTCAGAAATGATCGGTGCGGTGCGCGGTATTGATTCCGAAACCGGCTACTATTTTGATGACACAAAACGGTATATCGATAACAGTCGTGTTAGTGAAGAAGACAAGCGCAGCATATTTGAAGCAAATACACGTGCTGTGTTCAGTCGCATTAAATAATCCTGCCTGGTGAGTTATTAACTATGAAGATCGGAATTTTTGGGCTGGGGGAAGCCGGTTCACTAATAGCGACTGATCTTCTCGCTGAAGGTGTGGAGGTTTTGGCCTATGACCCTGCCGCCGTGGAAACACCTGTCGGTGTCGTTCGAACAGAGCGACCAGAAAAAGTAGTCACAGACTGCGATACAGTAATGGCATTAACAGCTGGTCAGGATGCCCTCTGCGCCATGCAGCAGGCCCTCGATGAAATACCCATCAATTTACTCTATGCCGATTTTTCCACTAACAGTGTTGAAACAAAGAAACAACTTGCCGACATCGCATGCAAGAAAGGCTTTCCTTTCGTTGACATTGCCCTCATGGGGACGGTGCCGGGAAAGGGTCTACGCACACCCATGCTGGCCGCGGGTTCAGGGGCAGACAAACTAATCAAAAACTGGCATCAGCTGCCTGTTAGCATCGATTTTGTCAGTGAGTACGCAGGTGACGCAGCCATGCGTAAACTTCTCCGCAGTATTATGATGAAAGGACTGGCAGCAACCATTATCGAGGCCCTGCGAGCTGCTGAAGCAGCCGGTTGCCAGGACTGGTTATGGACAAATATCGCCGATGAAATTGACCGTGCAGATGCGCAAATGATTTCCCGCTTTGTCAGTGGTACCGGGAAACACTACGGTAGACGAATCCACGAGATGGAGGCCTCACAGGCGCTACTTAAGCAACTGGGGGTAACACCGCTTATGACCACGGCAACACTGGAAAGTCTGCGGCAAGTTGAGACTTTAGGTGTCCCCAATATATAACAGGCGTCAACAATTGCAGACTAGTTATTACTCCGCTTCATCACAAAGCTTTCATTGATAAACCACAACCCACCGTACTCATTAATAACATCGGTAGTGACCTTGAGAAAATCCCCGTTCTTTTTCATTACATCATCGACACTCTCTTCCGGTACCTGACAAACGTAGACAAGGTTGTTCCAGGCGGTTAACAGTGTCGAGGTACCAATTTCGTTATGAGGATCAATCGGTAGGGTGTGCATATCGAAGCGGAATAAGGATGTCTTGTCCGTCGCTCCGGTGAATGTGAACTTGCGCTTATTTTCCCGTAACGATGACCTCAGGGCATTGATTACTTCCTCTCGTCTTACAAATACCGGTGCCTCATCCTTCCAGATACGCTTTACCACATCGTGGGCAGGATCCTGACCATAAGACTGAATTACCAACATACGACCACCCGGCGCCAGACTTTCTGCAAGGGGTTTTAATACTTTATTGATTTTAAAATCTTCGGACGCTGTATGACTATACAAATGTGATGCAAGAATAAAATCGTATTCCGGTCTTTCATAGCCTGGGCGCGGAATTACGTCATCCAGGAGAAATTTGTGATCTTCACGATAAAGCACCAGTACGTTAGGCTTTTCATAAAGCGGCTGTCCGTCCTTACCTGTTTTGAGGCGCCAGTCTTTCGCCAATTGTGGATGTAAGGCGCTTATTTGTTGTTGAAAATCGTAAGCAGTCGTTCCCTTGAGAGGAACCTCCTGCCAGTTCAGTGGCATAGTTGACTGCTCAGAATTAGTAGTGAGGGTTGTGGCCTCGTCAAAGTACATATTCGTAACAACAAGAACGGTCAGAGGGTGCTCTAGAAAGCGGTCCGAAAATCTGCCAAGCGCATTCCGGAGATCGTCCAGGCCTCTCTCTTTGGCAACTATCTGGAAAGGAATATTAGGGTGTTGTGCATGCAGTGCCCGCAAGACACGAGCCGTAACGATTCCATTGCCCAGGCTTCCGTCAAAAATTCGAAAGGCCGGTGGTTTAAACTCCATATCGAACATCGCATTGTAGCAACGATCCGCTATAACCCATTTTTCGTTACAGGTATTGGCCAGCAAATGATGTTTCTGACGCTCATCGTTATACTCATGGGCCCGGTAAGGGCGAACGGATGTTTCGCTTTCCCTTATTTCGGACAATACTTCTGCACTTGCAACCGAGCGCTTGCGTCTGGCTCTCCCCTTTACTACCCGTTTACCTGTTTTAACATCTTCCATAAAATCATAGACGCGGGTAATCGTACTTTTACCTATGGTCGCACCGTCACGGGCACGTTGTACGAACTTGCCATCATTCACCGCAAGTCGGCCCAGCGTTGACTCGGCGATACCTGCCTGCTTGCAAAACCCAGCTATATCATCCAGTAATTGTTCATGTTCCATAAAAGAAATATATCTGTTTGTAAAAAAACCTTTAAGGTGATTGATCTAATGCATCCCACTAAGATACCTTAACACATGCTTAGTGGGATACTTAAATGGGACAGCATACTAATGACTTATCCAGTTCTATGCAAAGACCTTGACACTCAAATTCTTAATTATAAATTTTCTTATATAAGTACTTGTTTTATATAAATATAACAAGGAAGTCTCAGATCACCAAACTGAAACTCACCGAGCAAGGATTGGGATTACATAAAACCCTTTTCCCACTACATTTTAATTGACTATATTTTATTAATGGGATTTAATCCATGATTCAATCGGTATGTATATTTGAGGAGGAGAATTATGCGTTCCAAGCTCGCTAGATTTGCACTATTCGTGTTCACATTAAGCTGTATTTCAATCCCAACCTTTGCTGCAGAACTTGAGGAAGTTATTGTTACCGCGCAAAAGCGGGAACAAAGCCTACAGGATGTATCCCTGGCTGTTACGGCGTTTTCCCAGGATTACATGGATAGAATTGGAGCAAATAATGCTGAAAGGCTAGACCTACTCACTCCTGGAATGGAATGGGGACAGTTCGGGCTTGGAGCCAAGGTCAGTATCCGTGGACAGGGCGTCGCAAACTTTGAAGCAAATACCGACGGACCCGTTGGCACTTTTGTCGACGGAATCTATCTGGGTCGAGGACAGCAGGCGTGGACGGTGCTGTCTGATGTGGAACGTGTCGAAGTATTACGTGGGCCACAGGGAACGCTTTTCGGTCGAAATACGACCGGCGGCAGTATTAATATCGTGACGAATAAACCTGGCAAGGAATTCGATGCTGCCATAGGTGCCGAAGTGGGCAACTACAGTCGCTACCAGGTTAACGGAATGTTAAATATCCCCCTCAGTGATACCTTATCATCTCGATTTGTATTCCATCGTGAAGAACATGACGGATTTCTGGAAAATCAGTTTCCGGGAGGTAATGATTACATGGATGAAGACATGACCTACGGACGCGCAGCATTTCGCTTTGACAATGACTCAGACCTTGTCGTCGACCTGGCAATAGATTACTGGGAACAAGATAACAACGGCGCTGCTTTTTCCGGGGTCAAATTCTTTGACCAGGACACGCCAGGCACCAACACCTGGGCCGGGGCCTTATCAGGCGCAGCGCTTCCCGCCGATACTAATGAAGACTGGAAATTTAACGCCGACACGCAGTCTCGCCAGCAAGTGGAGTCTTTAAGCGTCGTGGGTACCATCGAATACGATGCTGGTTGGGCCACACTCAAGAGTATTACAGGCTACTCGGACTATGAGCAGTTTGCCGGAGGTGATAGTGATTTTTCCACCCTCCCTCTTGCCGACCTGACCCTCGATACAAAGGCTACTGTCTTCAGCCAGGAATTCCAGATTCAGTCTAACGATTCCGATTCTAAGCTCAACTGGATGCTGGGTTTTTATTATCTGGATGAAGAAATTGAAGAGTTATTCCGCTTTGATTTCCTACTCGGTGGTTTTGATTTCTCAACCAGAGATGGCACCGCTAAAGCAGAATCAGTAGCTGGTTTCGGGCAGTTTGATTACAGCTTTACCGACCAACTTCGCCTTATTTTCGGTTTCCGCTATACAGTAGATGACAAACAATACAATTCAACTGACGTAGCAAGAATGGATACTCGAGGTACGGTTAACGGTGACGAATCCTTCGATGAATTTACCTGGCGAGCAGGTTTTGAGTACGATTGGACTGAAGATGCAATGGTGTATTTTAACGTATCCACCGGCTTTAAATCTGGTGGATTCAACCGCTTTCAGCCGCCAGTTGGCGCAGGCGGTGGAGTCGGTGGCGGTGCTGTTACAGTAAACTATGACCTTGTGTTCGCCCCGGAGACCATTACCAATTATGAGGGCGGTATCAAGGCCGACTGGTTGGACAATCGACTGAGAACAAATCTGGCGATCTACTACAACGAAATTGAGGATTTGCAGGCTTATGCTTTCGACAACTCCCTGCCCAGTTCGGTAACGACCAATGCTGGTGCAGCAAGTACGTTTGGCATTGAACTAGAAAGCACTTTTTATCCTGTTCCAGAAGCCCAACTACAGGCAATTGTTGCCCATATGGATGCTGAATATGATGAATACGCTACCTTTAATAATGGCTCACAAAATATCGACGCATCAGGAAATACCCGTGAATTATCTCCAAAATGGAAAACCACGTTTACTGGTCGCTATGATTTTGCTCTTGGCGAGTACGGTACGCTGAGTCCTTATATTCAGTTTACCTACAAATCCAAGTACTTCGTCACCGCTGCAAACGAATCATTGTTCGGTCTTGACCGTCAGGATAGTTATACACAGACCGATATTAAACTGCTCTGGACATCCAATGATGAACATTGGAGTGGTGAACTTTATGTTCAAAACATCGAAGATGAATTCGCCAAGACAGGCGGTTTTCTCGCGACAAATGGTTACTGGTTAAGCTATGGCCCTGAACCAAGAACCTTTGGACTCAGATTGTCGTACGATTATTGATTATCCTTCCTCCAAAAATGGACATCCTGGCCAGGGACGGCCTGTAGTTTCGTATTACATTTTTATTTTTTATATCTCCTTATCCTAAGGCCTATGAAAACATATAAATTCTTCAGTAATGGCGAGTGGCTGGAATCAAAAGACTATTTCGATGACATTGACCCCGCTACTGGTGATGTTTTTGCCAGAATTCCTTCCCTTGCTTCCGCGCAAATAGAAAATACCGTTCAGGCGGCAGCATTGGCCACGCTTGAATGGAGTAAATCGGGACCCACGACTCGGGAACGAGTATTGCTGAAAGCTGCAGAAATTTTGGACCGACGACGTGATGAGATTATTCAACTTCTTATACAGGAAAGTGGCTGCGTATTCGGTACAGCCTGGTACCAGGTAGAATACTCCGTCGATTCGATGCGTAGTGCAGCTGGCGAATGTCGGAGGTTAGTAGGAGAAACCATTCCATCAGACATACCGGGGCTGCTTTCTATAACAAAGAAAATGCCTCTGGGTGTCATTGTTGGTATTGCACCATTCAATGTACCGCTGGCACTCTCTTCCAATAAAATCGATAAAGCGATAGCTGCCGGTAACAGTTTTATACTCAAGCCTTCAGAACATACGCCCATATCGGGACTGATATTGGCAGAAGTATACGAGGAAGCAGGTCTGCCACCAGGTGTGCTCAATGTCCTGCCAGGTGACGGTTCAGTAGGAAATGAATTGGTCCAGAACCCTGATGTAAACATGATATTGTTTACCGGATCAACGAACACCGGCAAGGCTATTGCCCAGGTGGCCGCAAAGGATTTGAAAAAAGTGCACCTGGAAATGGGCGGTAAAAGCCCGCTGGTTGTACTGGCCGATGCTGATGTCGACTATGCTGTGAATACCGCCTGTTTTGGCATTTTCAACCACCAGGGCCAGGTATGCATGGCCAGCTCACGAGTGATTATTGAAGAACCAATATATGAAGAGTTCTGTAAAAAACTTGCCAAAAAATCTTCCACTTTGAAAGTGGGTGCGCCCAGCGATGCAGAGACTATTATTGGCCCCCTTATTCGTGCAGAACAATGCCCATTCATTAAAAAACAAATTGAAGAAGCCTGCTCTGTGGGTGCGCGTGTAATATGCGGTGGCAATTATTCAGATGCCTACTTTGAAGCAACGGTGCTCGCCGATGTAACTGCTGAGATGCGCATTTTTGACGAAGAAAGCTTTGGTCCGGTGGTCAGTTGTATCAATGCCAAAAACAGCGACGAAGCGCTGCTTCTCGCAAACCAAAGTAGCTATGGACTAGCATCTGCAGTAATAACGAATGATCTGAAAAAAGCGATGCAATTTGCGAATGATCTTGAAGCTGGAATGGTGCACATTAATGGCACTACTATCCAATGTGAACCCAACGTACCTTTTGGCGGTGTTAAAAATAGTGGTTTTGGTCGCGAAGGTGGTCACTATTCCATAGATGATGTGACTTAGCCTAAATGGATCACTATCAGCCAGGAACAGATGCAGTATCCCTTCTGATGTCCTGAATTAAATATTAATATGACGAACAACTACGATGCGATCATTGTAGGTGCAGGTCATAATGGTCTGACCTGCGGTGCCTATCTCGCCAAAGCTGGACTGAAAACGCTGGTACTGGAAAGACGTCATGTCATCGGTGGTGCAGCAGTAACTGAGGAGTTCTCTCCCGGCTTCAGAGCCTCGATTTTTTCCTATATTATGGGTCACGTAAACCCGAAAGTTATAGACGATCTTGAATTGGAGAAGTTTGGGCTGGAACATTTGCAGGTAAAGGAAGTTATCAATCCGCTTTACAATGACGACTGCATAGTATTCACCACTGATATGAAACACAATCTTGAACAGATTGCGCGCTTTTCCAAAAAAGATGCAGAAGCTTACCCAGCGTTCTTTAAGTATATGAACGATTCCATCATGGTCATGCGTGAACTGCTTCTGGAAACACCTATTGATCCATCGGATCGTTCATGGGGTAAATTCAAAAATACAGCTGGTATGCTCTGGCGTTACCGAAAAGTTGGCGATGAAATGTATCGCATACTTGACGCCATGACCATGAGTGCCTATGACTATGTATCACAATGGTTCGAATCCGATGTCGTCAAGACTATGCTCTGTTATTGGGCAACAATTGGTTGCAATGTCGGGCCGAAATCCCCTGGTACGGCGTTTAATATTCTGTTTCACCTGGTGGGTGAAAATGGGATGGGCTTTTCCCGCGGCGGTATGGGAAAAATATCAGAGGCCATTGCCGATTCAGGCAAGCGTTATGGAATGGAAATCCTCACCGAAGCGCCGGTCAGTGAAATCCTCGTGGAAAATGGTAGAGCGATCGGGGTGGTTACTGAAGAAGGCAATGAATATCGCGCCAAACTTATCAGTTGCAATACATCCGCCAAACTTACTTTCGGAAAATTGATAAAGGAAAAGTATTTGCCAGAATCTTTCATGCGGGATATAAAAAAATTCCGCAGCAATGGTAGCGCCTTCAAGATCAATATGGCCGTTGACCAGCCACCGCAATACAAGGGATTCGATCCGGTTACCGCTGGCGTCAATTATCCAGCCTATGCGCACATCGGCCCGACCACGGATTATCTGGAAAAGGCCTACGACGATGCCAAGTATGGCTGGTATTCCTCAAAACCCTTCATCTCTCCCATTGTTCCCAGCATGATTGACGATTCTCTGGCACCCGAAGGGAAGCATGTGGTCACGCTCTATGGTGGCCATGCCCCATACAACTTACGGAATGCAAGCTGGGATGATGAAAGAGATAATTTTGTGAAAAACGTTATGGATGTTATGGATGAGTTTGCACCGGGATTTTCATCAAGCATTATCGATATGCAGGTGCTGTTACCACCGGATATTGAACGTATTCTTGGCATCCCCGGTGGACATGAACTTCACGGTGAGGCCTCTCTCGATCAACTATTCTTTATGCGTCCTGTGCCAAAGTATGCGGATTATCGCTCACCAATCCACAGTCTTTACCAATGCGGCGCTTCAACTCATCCCGGTGGCGCCGTATCCTGCGTCCCTGGCCACAACGCCGCGCGAGAAATTCTGCTTGACTGGAAACGCCTGTCAAACTGAATCAACCCTGGTCGTATCGGAAGCGATTTCTATAAACTTTTCACTGCTTAATAAGTTTTTCAACTTTCGGCCAAACCTCCCGTCCTCCTTCTTGAAGTACCTTCACCGATTCTGGGTTCAACCAGTCCACAATTCCCTGTTGAAAACTGGGCTTTTGTTTTAGTCGCTTGTACCAGTTCGAAACGTTGGGTTGTTGCAGCCACATGCCTTCGAATCCAAGCATTTCCAGCCTCGCCATGTAGGACGTGTAAGCGAGGTCTGCCAGTGAGTATTCAGAACCGCTAAGCCAGCGAGTTTTCCCAAGCATAGTCTCAAAGTCATCAAGCAATTTTTTGATACCAAGTATGGCTTTTTTATAACTTTGCGCCTCTACTCCCTCATGTACTGTCTCCTGCAACCACTTTTTGCTATAAGCATTCATAGATCGATCAATTTCTTTGTCGATGTCTTTCTTGTTATGGCCAGTGACTCTTTCAAGCAAGTGCAATCGATAGGCTGACCCATAGGTCACCACCGACATGTCATGATGTATACCTTCACTACCATTATCCAGGCGCATCAACAATAATCTCATTTGAGCTCGCTCGTGCGCAGATCCTGAACGCAGAACTGGATCGGGAAAAGCATCATCCAGATATTCGATGATTATATTGGATTCTGTAAGGATATGATCATCATGTACGAGAGTCGGAACGACTGCTTTTGGGTTCAGGCTAAGATAGTCTGGCTTAAACTGATCACCAGCTGATAGATCCAGCAATTGACCTTCCCACTCAAGTCCCTTTTCGGCCAGGGCTATGCGGACTTTTGCTGCGCATATAGACATGTAGTGGTGGTAAAGTTTCAGCATGTACTTCTCGACAATGTACTTCTATACGAAGTGCTGTACCTCTCCTGTTTGAGGACCAACCGCATACCTGGGTTGCGGTCGCGTCTCCCAACAATCACTGTGGACATCAAGCAGGTTAAGACGATGTTCCATGGTTCGCTCCGTGTGTCCGTCAGCGAGCCTGATGGATACAGACTCAGGTACCTGGCATTGCCGCTTTTTTTCAGGAGCGGAGATGCTTACGATAATTCCTCTTGGCACACCATCCAGCCCATCACCAAAGTGGTTAATAATGTCTGCAGACGCCGGCAAGGCATTCAATGAAACTTCCGAACTATCCCCCTCACCGCCACTGACCTGTAGTTTGATTTTATCCAGGTGATCCGAAAGGTATTTTAGACGCCAGGCAAAACGTGCAATGCAAGTTGAGCGACCCTCATCAGCCAGCACCTCTGCACCTAAACTGACAAGCGTTCCGGCCCCTGCGGCTATCAGGAAAACGGACGGGATGATTGTGATTACACTTTCAGCACACTGCACTTCGGGTAAGGTATTCACTCCCTGCACGCTTGCAGGGACCAGGTCTATACCCTGCTCTGCGGGATTGACCCTGAACAACCTGTCGACGAGAATATCGGGAGTGGTAATGAACTCAGGCCCGTGGACATGTGGTTTGTATAGATAATGTGTCATCGTTGTTCTCCTTTGCTTCCAATCATTCAGGTGTGGGTGCCCAGCCGATCATACGAACTTCTCCCAGCTCTCTTTTCATTTTGATCCAGGACTCGCCACCATCCTGACTGCGAAAGATCTGACCAAAAATAGTACAGAGGAAAATAAGATTGGGGTCTACGGGGTTTGTGCCAATCCACCAGATAGTACTGTTGATCGGTTCAGGTACAGGTGATTTTTCCCAGGTCTCACCCTTGTCCATACTCCTTAGTAACATACCCACGTCGCCTGAAGGTAATTGCCCCACTGACGCAAACATGATCCCACTTCCATCTTTCTTCGTTTCCAGACAACGAAGGTAGGGCCAGGGTGATTCAGGGGTTGGACAAAATTCCCATGTTTGTCCTTCATTTGTACTCTTGTGCAAGCCGGCTTCCGTTGCACAAAAAATAGTACGCTCACCAGGCTGGCCAAAAAACACCAGATTATGTGTATCAACATCCCGCAGGCCTGCTGACAGACTCTCCCAGGTTTCACCACGATCTTTTGAACGAAACACGCCATCAATTTCGATGGTGATCCAGATTGTATCCCTGTCATCTGGATCAAATTGTATGGAAGTCACCCTTGTGGTGTTGATAAACCAGCATTCGGTGGCAGCGTCTAAATTACAGCGTTGCCAGGTGATGCCATCGTCTTCTGATTTAAATATTTCGCCAGGTCTGGTACCACAGACAATGAAGCTGGGATCATCCGGTGAACGGGCTAGCTGTTGGATATGAAGGTCATCCATGGGCGATGGAATATAGTTCCAGCATTGAGTCTCATGCAGCCAGCGATATAGTCCCTGATCTGTGCCAGCCAAAAACTCGCCGGGACGTTGGGGGTGGGACACCACTGACCAACAACGGGCTTCGTTGTAAAAACCGCCGGAGGGTGTCTTTGGTCGGTTCCAGGTCTCGCCAAGATCATGGCTAAACCAGACTGCCTGCATGGTGGCAGCAAAAGCGGTTACTTTCATTTCAATTCTCCATTCTGCTTACGCCCATCTATCACCCCCATGATGAAAAGATAATAGTCGACCTTGTGTATTCAGGCAGTCGGTTTTTTTGTATCAGACCTGACTTCTTCAACCAGTTCAACAACTGCTTCGACTTCAACACCAAAATTCATCAGATGAAAACCGTCGATGTCCAACTGGGATAAATCGTGGATCAGTTCCCGGGCCAATTGAAACCCTGTTTTTGCCAACTCACTACTACCTTCCATTGATGAGCCGAACTGAGATGAAATATAAACACCCGGCAAATGTTTGAGTATTTCCCAGGGTTTCTGTTTTCCGATCAGAGGAACGGACACGAGGATCTTGCACGCGCGGCCTGCTTCGCTGTCCCTGACGGCGTTTAACCAGCGACTAAATATCTCAATCTCCGTCACGACCTGTGTCTGTGTGAAATGCGCGCCTGCCGCCAGCTTATTTTGGAATCGAGTCAGACTTACTGACATTGGCGTAGTATAGGCATTACTGGCAACGCCGATGAAAGGTCGTTTGGGGTAGTTATCCTGGCGATTGATAATGTCCACCATCTGCAAGCTGTCCATAGGAAACCAGTGTCCAGGGTTCAATTCACGCTCAGTATCCGGGTTCCAGTCACCCGTCAGCACCAGGACATTGGCGAAGCCATCTTCCAGAGCAGAAGTAACCTGGCTTTCAAATTCCTCTGGCGCCTGGTCCCGACCACAAAATTGCACTATAGGAGGTACACCTGTCTCGGCCACCGCGCGGGCTGTCTCCAATGAATGCAAAGAAGGCACACCACCTGCATTAGTTGTGGTGTTGATGGCATCGATATGCCCGAGCATCATTCCCGCCGTTATTGCAACCTTGTCCAAACCTGCTGTAGTTTTAGGGGAAGCAATTTCGTAGGTCAGCGCCAGCTCATCTGTCTGGAGGCGCCTGGCTAATATACTGGGTTTCGCAGACAGTACATGTTTAGGCCGGGTGTAATCATGGATGAGGCGTGTCGTCTTATCGCGCCCAGTAAGAAAATTAACAAAACTCGAGCTACCGGTAAGAGAAGAATCAAGCGGCGAATGTAAACCTTCAGTGTCGTAGCCTTTCTGTTGAATATTCACCCAGACACAAGGGCGATCTGGCAATACCTCACAGGCACCATCCAGAGTTCCGCCACAGGGCCCGTTGCGCAAACCTTTCGGGCAAGTCATAGGGCAAATATAAGATGTCTGTGACAACAGGCATTGCCCGCATTGCTGACACCCGAATACCGGCCCCTTAACCAGCTTATCGAACAACAGGCTCATAAGGACATCGTCACACGCGACCAGAAAACTATTTCTTGTACACGTCTCTAGCACTGTCGGAAATAGGGCACACCCCAACCGTGGCTTTCACTTCAGTCTGGATATGACGTTCGACGACAGGTTTATTGGAACCACCATCAGGCTCACCCCAAACAATGCTGACTTCTGTTCCCGGTGCTGACAGGTTTTCATCCACCATCGCCAGTGATATCCAGCGACGAAAATTGGAGGTGTAAATTGGATAACAGGATATACCAACCTGCTTTCCGTTCATGGTGACCATGTCATAAGGATAGGTCGCGTAATGAGAAGCAGGAATGTCCATGAATTTGAACCTGTCTCCTTTATTGAATAACGAAGAGAAAATACGAATCACATCTTCATCACTCCAGGACAGGGTGACTTTACGTCTATGTGGCTGCTCTTTCTTTTCCATCAAGGCATCGCGACCGATAAAATCGTGATCGAAATTAATTATGTGACCATAACCAAGATCATAGGGCGTCAGGTAATAGTCCTCGACGTTATCGGAAACCATGCTACCACCAAGAGAGGCATTGGCTTCAAAGCCATCGGCTGGCAACCATTCTCTGTAGGCTTTCATTTTCTCACCAAAATAGATGGCCGGTAATTCAGATGGTATCCAGCCAGATTCATGCGCCACCGTTGAATACGTCTTCGCACCGCCGGCCAATATACCCAGATCTTTACCTACTTCTAATATCGCCGAGCGAACCTCCTCGCCCTCTTCAAAGGGACCCATAAGTTCCAGTCCAGGTGCACCAGCCATACCATGGCGCAGTGCACGTACCTTGCGACCTGCTATTGTGAGTTCTACCATACCGAAGAATTTCATCTCGGGAAGTGGTCCGCCGTTAGCCCTGGTAAGAATCTCCAGTGCATTAGGACCCTGTACTTCAAAACGGTAGCCTTTACGTTGGCCTTTATTTGTCACACTGCGATGATCAACGTCTACAGTGACATCATAGTCTCCGGTCTCTGCGTGATACTGCACCCAGTTCCCAGCATTCGGCCGGTTAACTATGTTGATTTTCTCATCCTCAAGACCAAAGAGAATGGAATCACCAATGACATAACCATCATGATTGCAAACAATAATCTGCTTCGCCTTGTTACGGCCGAAATTCTTAAAAGTATTAATACCAAGATCGGATAACAGCTTTTTAACATCCGGACCTTCCATGTAATGGTCTGTCATATGGTGTGACTGATCGAAAAATACAGCTGTCGTACGCCATGACTCTTGCTCGTCTCGCCAGTTCGTGAACTCACTCTGTATAGGAAAAACATAAGGCCCCAGCGGAGCATTCCGCAGCATATCAACCGGGTTCCCAATATTTTTGATTTTATCTTCTAATGTATTAACTGACATAAACCGTACTCCTGATAAAGTGTTCTAAATAGTTAACAATAATTTCTGTGTTCTGTTTCAAATCGCGTCGGAAGGTATTGCCCTGGTGGCATAAGCGGCGATAACAAGGGGTAGTGCGAATACCACAAAATACGCAGAGATTGACCAGTCAAGACCAATGAGAATGCCGCCGAGAAATGGCCCAAAAATGGCGCCGGTCCTCCCCGCGCCTATCGCCCAGCCAACACCTGTAGTGCGAATTTCAGTGGGATAAATCCTGGCCGCTACCGGGTAAAGTCCGGCAAATCCTCCATCAACAAAAAATCCAAGCAGAAAGCTCAGTACAAGCAATAATCCGACTATGGCGGGAGAGAATCCAAAGGCCAGCATAAGTAGTGCACCAATAATACAAAACCAGAATATGAGAGGTCGTAATCCTTTTTTATCGGCAAGATACCCGAGTAACACGACACCAATAAATGCGCCTACATTAAAAGTAATCCCGGCAAAAATACCTTTGTCCAGAGACAGGCCCGCATCGACGACAACCTTGGGTATCCAACTGAGCAAGAAGTACAAAGTCATGAAACACATAAAAAACGCCAGCCATAAAAGTATGGTCGATTGTCGGCGTTCAGGGGTAAATAGTGCTTTCACGCTTGGACTGGCACCACTTCCCTTTGAGATGTTCGCAAGACTTTCCAGCGCAGGTTGTTTTAATCGGGTCAGTACATTGTTAATTTTTTCCAGCGCCTTTACTGGCTGCTTTTCCAAGAGAAAGTGAAGCGACTCAGGCATGAATAGTATTACTGCGGGTATCATCGCGGCAGTAAGCGCGCCCCCTGCAAAAAACACTGAGCGCCAGCCAAATTCAGGAATCATCCAGGCTGCCACCAGACCGCCAATCGTCGCGCCAACTGGGTACCCGGTACTGACAAAAGTAATTATCAGGTTCCTGCGTCTTAAAGGTGAATATTCTGCCGACATCGATGTCAGACTGGCAAGCATGCTACCAATTCCGAGACCTGCCAAACCACGTAACACAATAAGTTGCCAGAGGCTGTTTACTAAACCTGTCAGGGTCATGGCGACACTGATGACTGCAAGAGCAATCAGAACCATCAAGCGTCGGCCAAGAACATCGGTATACGGGGCGATGAAAATGGCGCCTGCTGTCATACCGAGAAGACCGGCACTAAAAACAACGCCGAGAGTCGCAGGGGCAATCGACCATTCATTCGAAATTGACGGCGCGGTAAAAGAAATTGCCAACACGTCAAATCCATCTAACATATTAAGAGTAAAACAGAGCAGAACGACCACATATTGGAGCCGGGTTATAGGCCCGTTATCGATAATCTCGCGGATATCCACCTAAATTCAGCAAGAAAAAAATTAGCAGCAGAAAAACAGAAAAGTCATTTTGATAGCATCGCTATAGTGTCGTCGGCAGTTTTAACATCACCAAAACTTTGATAGAAAGACGTTAAGCCAGCCAGATGATCTTCGTCATAACGAGCTGCATTTCCATCAATAACCATAACCACCTTGTAATCAAGCATCATTGCATCGCGAGCCGCAGATTCGCTGCACATATTTGTTGCGGTTCCTGTCACAATAAGGTTTTCGATGCCCTGTGACTGTAGTCGTTCATGCAAATCACTGGAGCCGATCACGAAGGGACTGAAGCGAGTCTTATGAGCTATTTCGTCCTCTTCTTTCACATCCAGTTCAGGATATAGCTTATGTTTTTCGGTTCCTTCCGCCAGGCCATTCTTATGGTTTTTGCCTTTTTCAGGTGTGAAAAAATAATCGTGGTATAAAGACCATTTACTCGGCGCATCCTCTTCTTCCGCCACCGTCATAACAACCCAGTAAACTTTTCCACCAGCCTCACGTAGCGCACTCGCAAGACGATTGATGTTCGGCACAATGCCCTTTGCCGTATCAACTTCTGCCACATAGAAATTCTGCATATCTATAACGAGTAGAGCAGTTTTCTCAGGCTCAAAATGATCGAACACAGACAACTTTCCGCGCTTCGCCATAATTCGCTCGATGACATAGTCAGGTATTTCTACTTTATGCACTGAATATTCTCCTGCCGTTTTGCTATCACATTTAAAACAATGTTTTATTGAAGAGCTTGATCCTGTCGGCCATTTTCAACACCTCTAGGCCACCCTAACTCTCAACCAATACTTTTTCGATAGTGGGAAACTTGGTTAGTTGCTAAATCCACACTGCACGTGAGCTAAAATTTCCTCTTTTCTCTGCACTTGATTCGTTCTACCGGAGTCGTCAGCCGAATTTTAAACTCTACAGAAAAAACTTATAAAACATTGTTTTTATAATGCTTTATTACTTTATAAAGAAAGAAAGTGTCACTTTGACTTAATCTTCATTAATAACGAAATTCTTCCTCAAGCGCCTTTTCAGCAACGATGGCGTATATTAGCAAATATGTTAGACTACACAAAGTTTTATGTAGTGGGAATATTAGTGGGATACCGAAGAATAGGAGCAAATATATACTGATTATGGGAAAAGTTGATAAAAAGCTCGAAGAAATGGGCCTCACACTGCCTGTCCCACTTGAACTCCCTAGTCCAAATCGTACCAGCGCTGTTCGTGTCGGCAATATTCTTTATCTGTCAGGACACGGAGCTGATCTGCTGGAAGATCAGGATGTTAAGAAACGCGGAAAAGTCGGAGTCGAGATTACCGAAGAAGAAGCATACGAAACCGCGCGTGCCGTCGCTCTTAAAATGTTAGCTACGATTAAGCATCATATCGGTGATCTGGACCGTGTTAAGCGGGTAGTCAAAATACTCGGCATGATCAATGCGCATCCAGATTTTGAACGTCATAACATGGTGCTTAATGGCGCCTCTGATTTATTTTACGAGGTTCTCGGACCGGAAGCAGGTTGTCATGGCCGTTCATCGGTGGGCGTCAGTGGGCTGGTAGCGAATCAATGCGTGGAAATTGAAGGCATCATCGAAATTAACGATGAAACTTAGTGAAAATTTATCTGATAAATAAAGAGGACAAATAGCAATGGCATTCATATCCGGGATCAGTGATGAAATGGTGGTAGCGGACATTTTCAAATGGAGCCAAGAGGCTGGTGACTGTATCAGTCAGTGGCATGAGATTGTCATGCGTGGCGATTCCCCACTATCTCAAGCAGAAAGGGAGTTTATCGCCGCTTATACTTCAAGTATTAACGCCTGCAGTCTTTGCTATGGGGTGCACAAATTGATAGCAGAGCAATTTGGCATTGATGCAGAGGTTTTTGAAAACCTTGTTAATGATATTGATGGCGCGCCAATTGACGAAAAATTAAAACCGTTACTGCACTACGCAAAAAAACTGACACTGCAAGCGAGCAAAATGACCCAGGCCGATGCTGATGCGGTGTTTGCCGCTGGCTGGAACGAACAAGCCCTGCATGATGCTATCAATGTTATTTGCATGTTTAATTTTATGAACAGGATTGTTCTTGGACATGGCGGTACAGATGGCGATATCAGCCCCCACTATCAGATGTCTGCCGACTTCCTGGCGCAGAAAGGCTATGTTGCAGATGGTGCACCATGATACTGAGGAGAATTTAATACCATGACGACAACAGCGACAGCAGCGGTATTGCATGAAGTAGGCGGAGATTTCAAGCTACAGGACATTGTTCTTGATGATTTGCAGGCGGACGAAATACGAGTTCGCATAGAGGCCTGTGGAATCTGTCATACGGACATTGGTGCTCAGGGCTTGTTAGCCATGCCAGCGGTTCTTGGGCACGAGGGTGCAGGTATAGTCGAAGAAGTCGGTATTGGTGTTACTAATGTTGTTCCAGGCGACAGAGTAATTATTTCCTTCGGTTTCTGTAATCATTGCCCCAATTGCTTTGAAGGCAGGCCTTATGTCTGCGATAACAGTGTGCAAAGCAACTTCGGTGGTACGCGACTGGATGGCTCAAACACAACTACGCTGGACGGCAAGGCAATCACGGCCTCTTTTTTTCAGCAATCATCCTTCGCCTCTCAGGTAATAACGCCGGTTCGCAATACCGTGAAAGTGGAGCAAGATCTCCCACCTGAATTACTAGCACCTCTGGGTTGCGGCATCATGACTGGAGCAGGTGCTGTTATGAATACACTGAAAGTCCCGGCCGGCGAAAGTCTTGTTGTTTTCGGCTCTGGCGCAGTGGGACTCAGCGCAATCATGGCGGCGAAAATAGTTGGAGCTAATCCCATCATTGCTGTTGATGTTAACGAGCAACGTCTTGCCCTGGCACAAGATCTGGGTGCGACTCATGTTATCAACGCTGGTAAGGTTAACAGCGTGGAAAAAATTATGGAGATTTGTCCGCGCGGTGCTGCTTTCAGTTTTGAAACATCCGGTGTGGAAAGCGCTCTTAACGATGCCATTGATTGCCTGGGCATGGCCGGCCAATGCGGCATGGTTACCGTTCCAAACTATGGAGAGAAATACCCTTTCACACCCTTTGGTATTTTTGTTAAAGCAGCTACCTTGCAAGGCGTCTTTTTTGGTTCAGCCGTCCCCAATACATTTCTCGGACAGATCATCGATTTTTACCAGCAAGGACGTTTTCCTTACGACAAGCTGGTCAAAACTTACTCATTCAAAGATATTAACAGGGCGATGACAGAGACCAAGTCCGGGGATGTGATAAAACCGGTATTGCTGATGGATTAATCAGGTTTCCTCAATCATTTTAACGATAGCTGAGAATAGAGGGCTAGCTGAATCTCCCAGTTTTCCGATGATTGAAAAATGATTATCGCTCTCCATTTCGAAATACCTGACGTCAATACCCGAACTTTCAAGTAAACCCGCATAATCGCTGGATTGGCGCCGGAATTCATCGCTCTCCTCGCCACCACAGGTAATGATCATTTTTGTATTGCTTGAGGGTAATGTGTAGATTGGACTGTTTCTTTGCGCTGTTTCAACATCCATCTTTAACCATTCATTGGGGTCGGCATAGAGAAGGGGCTCAAGATCAAACAGTCCACTCAATGCACAACCACCTTTAATGACGTCTTTGGGCAGTCCATATTGGGATTGCCAACCATCAGCGCATAACATCCCCACCATATGACCACCGGCTGAATTGCCAGATACATAAATACGATTTGGATCGCAATTGTAATTCTCAGCATTCCGGTAAAGCCAGGCAATGGCGTTTCTGCCATCTTCTACCATTTCATCCATGGAAAAACCCGGTGCAAGACGATAATTAACAGGTGCCCAGGCTATGTTATTTTCTACAAAGGGCTTCGCTGGAAAACGACGTGCATTCTTACTATTCACTTTCCAGTATCCTCCATGGACAAAGACAAGCATAGCCGAGGGAGCAGATGATTCCACGGTGAAAATATCAAGCATGTGTCGTTCACCACCCTCACCATACGCCAGATCATGTTGACCGGGTAGACCAGCAGCTACTCTTGCACTGTCATTTTGTAATTGAGCATTGATTTTTTCAACTCCAGGAACAACGATTTCGTACTCCCGACGGAGTTCGTCTTTTGACAAAGTTTTCCAGGTCATTTCAGTGGTCTTTGAATAATATAAGGTGAAAAGAAGAACTCAGTCGAATGGTTTATTATACGCGAAATACTTATACAGCAAAAAGCTAGCTGGTTTTGTTCTTCTCCCGATAAAAGTAACCAAACTAGTCGGGCCATTAAGGGCGACGACCAGTACCAGAATCCTAACTACTTTTCGCTATTCTCTACCAGAATAGGAATCAGAGTCCTGATAAGGAAACCACAGAAAATCGGGTGGGATATTTTCGTGATCTATCATCGAAAACTTAGAATGTCGGAACTGATCAAGACCTTCTGATCCCAATTGCCGTCCGGTGCCCGACATCTTGCGCCCACCGAAGGGACCGGCGTCATTGTCCATCAGGGAATTAGTGTTAATCCAGGTCATACCCGTTTCCAGTTCGTTGATGGCGCGCATGGTCTCCGCCAGGTCATTGGTATACAAGCATGAGCCAAGACCGTACCTCGAATTATTGGCCAGTTCCAGCGCTTCATCAAAGCTGCTTACCCGGCAAATGGGCATCACCGGGCCGAATGTCTCGTTATTCATGATCTCCATATCGGGTGTGCAATCTGTCAGGATCGTAGCATCACAAAGTAACCCTGATTGGCGCCATCGGGTCGGCCACCGCCGTGTGCCACCCTGGCTCCTTCGTCCACTGCACGTGCCAACATCGCCTCATATCGTTCAAGTTCACGTCGGGCGGCCATCGGCCCCATATCAACCTTGTCGAGACCGTTACCGATGCGCAGTTTGCTGCTTAAACGTGTCACCTCTTCAACAAACTGATCATAAATCTCGTTATGTACATAGAAGCGCTCCGCCGCAGCACAGACCTGGCCGCAATTGACAAAGGCACCGAACACCGCCCCTCGCGTCGCGACCGACATGTCTGCCGAAGGCATGACCAGGAAGGGATCGTTACCGCTTGTCTCGATTAAGGCATGCTTGAAGGTCTTTGCACACGCCTGGGCCACGGCCTGTCCACCCCCGATTGAACCAGTGAAGGCAATACCATCGACACCATCGTGTTCAACCAGTGCCTTGCCAGTCTCGATGGCGCCGGGAATGCACTGCACCAGGCCTTTCGGCAAATGATCGAAACACTCCATCATCATCAATGAAGAAAAACTAGTTAACTCAGAGGGTTTAAGGACCACTGCATTGCCCGCACCCAGTGCAGCGCCGGCCTCCCAGCCAAACAGAACGAATGGGAAATTGAATGGCAGGATGATGCCCACCACCCCCAGGGGATGCTTGGTGATGACATTGAAATCGCCATCAATAACAGGACCGACCACACGACCTGCCTCATGGCGCGCTATCTCGCCATAGTAATCGAATGACGTGGATGTCCAAAAGGCTTCGTCGGCGGCTTCCTTGTAGGGTTTGCCCATTTCGCGGGTCAATGCCTCGGCCAGCTTTGGAGCCAGCTCTCGGAAGCGGCGCGCCACTTCGTGTAACTGATCCGCGCGGGCCAGGCCACTCATGCGGTTCCATTCAGCCTGCGCCCTTTTAGCGGCTGCTACTGCCTCGTCTACTTCCGCGACGCTGGTGAAAGTAACCTCGCCATTGACTTCCTCGGTCGCCGGATCGATCGCATCACATCCGCCCGAGCCTGTACCCTTGCGTAGCGATCCATCAATATAGATATGGCCCGAAAGGCTTTTGAAGATATTCAGTATTTGGTTTTGATTCGATTGTGCGTTCAATGTGACGAGCTCCAGGTTTTTCAAATTAGTGACATTTTTATTTATAATAGTTATTATAAATAAATAATCAACCGCTAAAATGACAAACAAGTGTAGAACCTAACTGGCCAATACGAAGTGTATTAATGACAGGAATGAATAAGATTAACGAACAATCTCTGTGGTGGGATAACACACTACCGCTCTCAATACCGGATACTTCTCTGCCGCAAAATACCAATGTAGTCATAGTTGGTGCTGGCTTCTCAGGGTTAAGCGCCGCGATGGAATTACGACGCTGTGGTGTTGAGGTGACTCTTATTGAGAAAGAGTGGCCTGGAAACGGAGCGTGCTCAAGAAATCTGGGCCTTGTCATGGATCGCATTGATGGTACAACAACTGGGGAGCTCGATGGGCTTGTTCATGGTGTCAAAAAATATGAGCTCATTAAAGAAGGACGACGTGCCCACGATTATGTCATCGAGCTGATCAAACGCGAAAATATTAGCTGTGGATTGAGACAACGTGGAAAGCTGATACTGGCGACCACGAAATCCGTCTATGAAACCATAGCCACTAGCCTGGAGCGCATAAAGGAGAAATCTGGAGTAGTTGACGCCTACATGGTTCCTAAACAGGAACTCTATAAAGAAATTGGTGGTCAGGCGAACAAATTCTACTGTGGCGCTAAAGTAGAGCCTAATGCGTATGATTTAAATCCGGGGCAATTAACAGGCGAGCTGGTTCAACGCCTTATCGATTCAGGCACAACAATATGTTCTTCTACACAACTTGAATCGATGCAAAGACACGCAAATGGGTCGTTTACAATTTCGACAAATCAAGGAAATATCACTGCAGAACATGTTGTACTAGCGACTCAGGGATATTCCGGCGCGGAAACCGGCTTTTTACAAAAGAAAATTTTTCCCTTATTGGCGCACGTGGTTGCCACTGAACCCATACCTGAGGAACTAATGTCGGAACTACTACCGACCCTGCGTGGCGTCGTTGATACGAAACAGATGTTTTACAATTTCAGACCTTGCGATAAAGAAAGTAGACTTATACTGGCTTCACACTATTGTCGTACTGATGATAATTCTACACAGTCAAACAGGATATTGAATGCCTATAGAAAACTGTTTCCAGAATTAGCGAAGGTGAAAGCAGAGTATTGCTGGCATGGTAACCTGGCTTTGCCTGGTGATCACTTACCGCATATTGGCATCCGCGATGGTGTGCACTTCTGCGCTACCCCGAGCTTTTCAATGGCCCTCTATCTGGGTTCGAAAATAGCCAAACGAATACTGAAGGCCGACGATGCCTCCACCTTACTTGATAATATGCCAGCCAAGGATTTTCCTTTTTACTCCGGCAATCCTTCCTTGCATTATCCTGCGTTAAGGATGTTGTTCCACGGGTTGGACTACCTGAAGATCGCAGCACCGAGATAAACACCTTCAATATTTAAGTATACATTTGGTAAATTACATCTAACTAATTCCAGGTCTTATGGAGCAATTCGTTTATGCCAAAAGTTGTTGACCATGATAAAAAAAGGGTAGAAATAGCGCAGGCAACGTGGGCCGCAGTTCAGTCCGTCGGCGTCGAAAACCTTACGCTGCGTGATATTACAGTCGAAGCGGGGTTTACCACGGGTGTATTGACACATTATTTCAGAGATAAAAATAGTGTCTTAAGGTTTTCATTCACAATCGCCTGTAGAAAGGTATTTGAAAGAATTCTTAAAACAAATAAGTCCACTGATAGTGACCTGGTATGCCTGCGTAATGCGATGATAGAAGTTCTACCTGACCCTAAAAAATCAGAAAGCATAGCCTTCGTTTCAATGTGCTTTGGAATTCGAAACAGTACCGATCAGCTTTTAGTTGAAGAATACAAAGCAAACAGGAACGAGTATCGCGATTTGCTGAAACAATATATCGCTAACTCTATCAAGACAGGCGAGATTCCCGGCACTGGAAAAACCGAGAGCATACTCGACCTCATTCTAGCCGTAGTGGATGGAGTATGTATTGAGTCCTTACTGAATCCCGAAGATTATACAAAAAAACGATGTGCTCGAATTATTGAAAGCATGATCGAAAGATTAAAATTTTCGCCAAATTAAACATCACAATATTTCAATTTACATACTGGAGTAATTATTCATATGAGTAACAATAATGGTCTTATAAGACTGGATGCCAATAAACTAGCAGGTTTAGATCTGGACGAGCTTGCACCCTACCCTGATGAAATAGTTTTATCTGGAAAATCGCAGCATCAAACACATCATTTTGACCACGACGAGCTTCTTGTCGCAGCTTACCAGGCGGCACCTGCCTTACTTGATCTGAAAGATTATCCGCAGGATGAATTTATGTATTTGCTTAGCGGAAAGATTATTATCACAGATAAAGACGGGCTGGCCGAAGAATTTCTTCCAGGTCAGGCCTTCATGCTCAAGAAAGGGTTCTGCGGTACGTTTGAAATGCAGGGTAATGTAAGGAAAATAGCGATTATGAACGGCGATAAGTATTCGCCTCTCAGTGAACAGTGATCGACTATACGTTCGACTCCTTTACAAAACTCATCGCACAGCTCTATACAAAACCCTAACCACTATTTTTAACGGCGATATATCTACTCGAGAACTGTAGAAAAATAATGGATGGGAATTGTTATGCCACAACAACTGCCGCGAATCAGTAGCCTTGATAAAGCCACTTAAGCAGGTAGTTACTGCGAATATCCGCAAACTAGAAATTCGGCTATTCAAGCTAACTTTAAAAAGGGCGTAAAACGTTCTTTCGTTCGTATATCGTACTTCTATGTTTTTTCAGGTAAAATCTCTCTGTTCTTTTAAACTCTTTTAAAGACAAATAATGGAGTGTATCGAAATGAAACATTTAACGATTACCCTTCTGCTGTTAATGCTGACTTCTCCCGCTTTCACAGCCGACGAACAAACTTATCCCAATGTAGCTGGTGAGATTCTCATGGAAGATGACAGGGTTATTGTGCAAAAGTTTGTGCTTGAGCCTGGGCAATGGGAAGGCATCCATTCTCATCCGGAACATCAACTAGTCATTACCTTAAAGCGTAGCGACGAGGTGACGTATCGAATCGGAGATAAAGAGACCAAATTTAAATTCACCGAAGAAGAACTTAATAAAAAAGACCATTCAGTCTTCTGGCGTCCAGGACCTGTACATCTTAGTGATCAACATGAATCCGGCAATACCGGCAGTAAAACCCTGGAATGGATCGCCATTACCTTCAAAAGCGAGTCTATTGCTACCCCGCCTGTGAAAAGCCTTGTGCCACAGACAAGATGAGTCTGATGTAAGCTATAAAAAGGAAAACAGCATGACAGTAAATCACAAAACTCCTACTGCATCGACTGAATCGAAATTACCCGAGAGAGGCTTGTTCCTGATCGTCACACTGACCAAGTTTATCGGTGTTCTGGGGCTACTTCTCATGCCTTTACAAATCGGCGGCTTTATTGAAGGTCTTGGACTCGGCGAAACCCGAGCAGGGATGCTGGCAACGGCTGAAGTGTTTTCTCTGGGTGGCGGCTTGATATTGGTATCACTGGGTTTTATAAAACTGCCCCTCAACCGTCTGGCGATTATCGGAGGCATCATTGTGGTCATCGGCTATGTGCTCAGTATCTTTGTGGAATACTATCCTGGTCTTGTGCTTGCACGTGCTATTACCGGGCTTGGCATGGGATTCATCAATGCGGCAGCAACCATGGCTATTGCTACCTGCTTTGTCGATACGGATCGTACCGCTGGCAATGTTTTTGCACTGGTTTACCTCGGCTCGGCAGTTCTATATCTCGCCACACCATTTTTGTCCCAGTTCGGTCACTACCAGGGCCTGTTCACCCTGCTGATTATAATCGTTACCCTGGCCATGCCTCTTTTTCGCCTGTTACCAAAAACTAATCTGGGTCAGATTCAGGCAAATGAGAGTAACGAAAACCTACCCTGGCTCAGCATCATATTATTGCTTGCAGGTGAGGCAATTCTCTTTGTTGGCCTGGGCACCTGCTGGGGTTTTGCCGAACGATTGGGAATCAATAGTGGGCTTGACGCAAAAGGGGTCAGTTTCTACCTGGCATGGTCTGTCGTCGCCACGATTATCGGAGCGACGTTCGCTGGTTGGTTAGGGACACGGATGGGACGAAGCCCACCTTTGCTTGGCGGTGCTTTACTTACATCATTGGCTTGCGTTCTTATGGCCTCTACGGGAATGGATGCGGCTTATCTACCCGGACTAATGCTTTACCAGGCAACGACCGCTTTTCTAATACCCTATTTAATAGGTACGGCCGCCTTACTTGATTCAAATGGACGAGTTGCTGCTGCCGTTGTGGGCACACTTATCTTTTGCTATGGAGGGGGCGCTGCACTCGGTGGCTGGGTGATCGAAAACTTTTCCTTATCGGCCCTCGGTTGGGTCGCTTTGACTTGTGCAGCACTCGCATTCATTATTTTTATATCTTTATTATCCCAACTTCAGGGCAATCAGCCAGGTAAACCATCTGCACTATGATTTAACCTACTTGATCATACCTTCATACTGAGCAAAATTTTTATCATACCCCGACCACTTTTTCATCAACAAAAACAGGATAAAGCTGCACAACAACAAAGCAATACTGACATAGATAACATTTCTATAGCTTTCTCCAAATATCACTAGCCCTGCTAAGACTGGGCCAATTGCTATGCCTATCCCCTGCATTACGGGTAAAAGAACAATAGTTCGTCCATCGCGATCCAGACTAGCGATCCAACCATTTTGAAATGGGATAGAAAAACTATAAAAAAAGTTATAGACACACAAACTGATCAAATAAATGTTTGCCGTAGGATTTTGCCCCAGTAGAAAAATGGCAATCAGTAACATAATGTATCCAATGCCTATTGCGATGATACGTTTGATTCTTCTAGCTATCAGGGCAGGAATCAATGCGCCAGCAAAACTAAATACTAATGAAATAGACAAGGTCATTGTAATAAATTCTGCACTGAAGCCTTCGGCATCGCCTACTCGTTCCATAAATGACCAGATACTATTCATGGAGGCAAAAAATAAACCCACTGCAATCAGTCCGACTAAAATAATTCTACCTGTTCTTTTTGATGGGGCAGTAGCTTCATTTGCATTGCTATAATTCAATGTCAGGGGATTACTAGATGGCATCATTCTGAAACATAACAAAGGTAACAGGGTGACTAAACCACATGTGACAAAAACTGAGCTCGCTCCCCAGGTCGAAATCAAACTGGATGATGCATACAACAACAATGCG
>WLWS01000006.1 GCA_012103475.1 Gammaproteobacteria bacterium
TCGTATGCCCACCGATCCAACGCTTTGGAAATAAACTCACTGCCATTGTCCACTTGAATGCGCAATGGCTGCCGTGCATCACACTGGTTCAATTGCTCCATGACACGCACGACTTGTTCTCCTTTAATGCTATGAAAATCTCGACTTAGGTAGACAGTTTATACTGTTATTGAGCTATAAAGGAGTCGAGTATAATGAATCGAAGAGCAGAGCATGACATAGCCAAAAAGCTGAAGGTTTTAAAAATCAAGTGTACCTCCCATCGAACCACCCTTCACATGGTCCGTAATGTCAGCCGTGCCGAACGCACTTGTCAGAGAAATATCGAAATGCCCGCTATAACTTTCGCTCGCATTTATTCTGCTCGAGGTTGAACCGAGGACTAGTGGCTGACCATTGCCAACAAAAACATTCGAGGATCCATCAAATTGCTCCACAACATTCACGCCAATGTAGGCGGAAAGATCTTCGATAAGTTTGTCACGCTTGTCGAGGAGGTCATTGGGAGGTTGACCACCCGCCTGCCCCATAGCCTTGACAATCTGGTCGTTCATATCTGAGATACCGGTAATCAAGGTATTGACATCACGAATGTCGTTACCCAGTTGAGTGCGAACTTCGGTACTCAGATCAACGAGACGTTGATCGAGAAATTGAAAGCGCGACGCCAGTGATTCTGCTTCACTTAACATCACCTGACGCGCAGCAATTGAAGATGGCTGGTCACTCACATCTTGCAATGAGTTAAAAAAGTTTTGCAGACTCACAGTCAAGCCAGTACTTTCATTGGCAAGCATACTGTCGATGCGTGATGCCATAAACAGAAAAGTGTCGGCTTCCTGTTCCGCTGACACACTGCTCCTTAACTGATTGGTCAGAAATAAGTCATGCACCCGGTTGATGCTGTTGACCTCTACACCGTTACCAACAAAACTGCTACCCAGAAAACTTGCCTCACGTGCGCTGATATCTATTTCCTGACGAGAATATCCGGGAGTATTAACATTGGAAATATTGTGTGCAGTCACGGTCAGTCCGCGTTGAGCCGTGAGTAATCCGCTTATTGCTGTGCTTTGTATGGGCATACTTTATCTCCGGCTCAGCTTAACTGAACTCACGTTCCATTATTGTGATTACTTTTTCAGCGTAAGCCGGATCTGTGGCGTAACCGGCTGCCTGTAATCCTTCGATATAATGTCGGGCGTTACCATTATGTTGCATGGCCTCCTGATATCGCGGCCCTTGCTGAACAAATTCGGCGTAGTCAGCAAAACTTTGTTCAAAGGAGTCATAGGCACGAAAACTTGCCTGTTCCCGTTGTGGGATACCATTGCGAAACTCCAGGGTACCCATTTCTGCGGTTTTACCGGTCCAGCGACGATCCGCTTTAATACCAAACAAATTATGAGAACTCTGCTGATCAGCGCCTTCGACTACTGCTTTTCCCCAACCGGTTTCCAAAGCAGCCTGAGCAACGAGAAGCTGTGGTGACACGCCCAGCGTCTTCGCCGCGGCTTCCGCCCTCGGAAGCATATAGTCAATAAACGATTGTGGTGATTCAAATTCCGGTGTGTTTTCGCTGACACGGCTTTGACGACTACTTCTCACCTTTACTGCTGACTCTGTAACTGAGTCCGGGTCTACACTATTAGCCTGATTATTCTGAAGTTGTCGCACCATCATTTCCGCAATACCGAAAGCGCCTTTAACAGACAGGTCAAGCGCGATTTGCTGATCGAACATACCCATATACATTTCCGATTGCTGTGAATCAAACACACCTTCGGAAAGACTGGCGTCGCGCATCGATTTCAACATCATTTGAATAAATATCGCTTCGAATTGCCCGGCAACTTCCCTTAAAGCCTCCTCCGAATTCTGGCTTGCTGCCAGACGTAAATCCGAAAGACCCTGAAAGTCCGTGTAGATTCGTGATGTACTTAAGTCCTGATTCATCAGATTACGATTAACTCTGCGCGCAAGGCACCCGCCTGTTGGAGCGCTTCAAGTATGGCAACAAGATCCCCGGGTGCTGCACCGACCTGATTGACAGCCCGGACAATCTCATCAAGTGAGATTCCCGGATTAAAAAGAAACATACGATTGTCTTCCTGTGCCACTTCTATATCAGAGTTAGCGATCACCGCGGTTTCCCCTTCTGATAGTGGGCCAGGTTGACTGACAATCGGATTTTGCGAAATGGTCACTACCAAAGAGCCATGCGATACGGCCGCTTCCGTTACGGTTACATGTCGTCCAATGACCACTGTACCGGTCCGCGAATTCACAATCACGCGAGCTGCCGCATCACCGGGTTTCAAGGTTATGTTTTCGACCAGCGATGTGAATGCGACTCGTTGGGATAAATCCTGAGGCGCGCTTACTTTGATTGATGAACCATCCAGTGTCGAAGCTGTGCCCAGACCTACCCATTCGTTGATCGCATCGGTGACACGTTTGGCCGTGGTAAAGTCAGATTTGTGCAAATTCAAAACAATGGAGTCACCTGTACCAAAGGACGTCGGTACTATTCTTTCCACTGTCGCACCATTTGGTATCCGTCCCGAACTGGGGACGTTGACGGAAATGCTGGAACCATCTGTTGACTCAATACCGAAACCACCGACCACCAGATTACCCTGGGCCATGGCATAAACGTTGCCATCTGCACCTTTCAGCGGAGTCATTAATAAGCTGCCCCCACGCAAGCTCTTGGCATTACCTAACGAGGATACTGTGATGTCAATGCTCTGACCGGGCTTGGCGAAAGCGGGGAGATTGGCATGAATAACGACGGCAGCGACGTTTTTCAATTGCGGGTTGGTATTGGCCGGCAAGGTAATACCAAATTGTGCCATCATGCTTTTCAAACTCTGAATGGTAAAAGGCGTTTGTGTGGTCTGATCACCTGTTCCATCCAGGCCCACAACCAGTCCATAACCAATCAACTGGTTCTCTCGTACACCTGCGATGTCGGCCAGGTCCTTGATTCTTTCTGCAGCCAGGCTTGTGGAAAAAAGCGTCATTGCCAGAAGACCGGACATCAGTATATTTTTGATCATCGTGTTTCTCATTGATTAGTAAAGGTGCACTAAAAGGGTGTAATCGTGCTGATAAAGAATCGTGCCAGCCAGCCCATGATGTTGACATCAGCGGTTTGTCCATCGCCGGTAAACACAATCGTAGCGTCAGCTATTTGCGTTGAAAGTACCGAGTTGTCCGACAGTATGTCTACCGGCCGAACGATACCCGACACACGGATATATTCGTTGCCATTGTTAATCTGTAAACGCTTCTCACCTCTTACCATCAGATTTCCATTGGGTAAAAGTTCAACGACACTGACAGTAATATCGCCAGTCAACTGGTTCTTCTGACTGCTGGAACCGCTGCCTTCGAATTCATTGCTAGAATTAAGGTTGGTTTCCAGCGACAGGTTCTGTGTATTATTCAGGGGCACGAAACCAGGTACATTAAATTCAGGGTTCGCCCCGAGAATTGTCGGATTGCTTATCGTTGTAGTCGAAGACTTATCGGCAGTTGTATTGGTCGATTTGCTACCATCCGTGTTTTCCTGCACTCGCACGGTTAGAATATCGCCTACTCGCCTGGCCTTTATATCCTCATATAAACGCATATCAAAACCAGCCTGATAAATGGCACCATTTGATACCGCTGCCTGACTGGGCAGCGGCGGTCTTACCGAGGCAAACTCCGGATCACGTTTCGGTGCGCTCTGACAGCCAGCGAGAATAGTAAGCAGCAAGAGCATCAACAAAGTCGTTTTGCATTGAACAAATAATTTACAATCAGACATCAGTCAGGACTCCTAAAGATTATTGCTGGCGTATTGCAGCATTTGATCAGAAGTGGATATAGCCCGCGAATTCATTTCATAAGCACGTTGTGTTTCAATCATGTTCACCAACTCTTCCACCACATTTACATTAGAACTTTCCAGTGAGCCACCTATCAGCGTACCCAGTCCGGTTAGCCCGGGAGTTCCTGCCTGGGCTGTGCCGCTTGATGCGGTTTCCTTAAACAGGTTCTCGCCAACCGGTTGTAAACCTCCCGGGTTGACAAAATCTGCCAGTTGGATCGAACCAATTTGAGTCGGAGAGGTACTGCCTGCGACCAGCGCGCTGACCGTACCATCTGAACCGATTGTCATAGAAAGAGTATTGGCGGGAATGGTAATGGCCGGCTGCAAAGTATTGCCGGCAGAGGTAACCATTTGCCCTGTGCATCGCGTTGAAACGAGCCGTCACGTGAATAAGCAGTACTGCCATCCGGCATCAGCACTTCAAAGAATCCGTTACCCTGAATGGCAATATCGAGGGGGTTGTCGGTTTGCACTATGTTTCCCTGTGAGTGTAGTTTTTCTGTTGCGACCGTACGCACACCCGTTCCCAGCATCAAACCGGAGGAAAGTTCGGTATTCTGTGAGGATTGTGCACCCGGTTGCCGTACCGTCTGGTAAAGCAAATCGTTAAACACCGGACGCGAACGTTTATAACCGGTTGTATTTGCATTAGCGAGATTGTTTGAGATTATCGCCAGACGAGTCTGCTGTGCATCGAGTCCCGTTTTTGCTACCCATAAAGCTGCAGTCATTTATTTATCCTCAGATTTTTTTACACTTGGTTAACTTATACGCAACATCTGTGCCGCACTTTCATCATTTTCTTTGACGGTCTGCATTGCCTTGATATTTATTTCAAATTGTCTTGCCAGACTTATCATGTCAACCAGAGCCTCGACCATATTGACATTGCTGCTTTCCAGAGTACCGGAAGTCACGCGCACACTTGCATCAGGCGCTGCCACTGAACCATCTTTTAATACCAATTGTCCGTCGGTGGCTTTTTGCAGGTTGGCACTATCAGGTCGAACAAGCTTTATACGATTGACCGTTGCCAGAGTTGCTGCATCCTGACCGAGTGGGCGAATCGTGATAGTGCCATCGCTGCCTATCTCTATTTTTTCAGACGGTGGAATAACGATAGGGCCGCCGTTGCCTAACACTGCATGCCCTCCACCGGTTTCAAGCATACCTACGCTGTTGATTCGAAAATCACCCGCGCGGGTGTAGCCTTCGCTGCCGTCCGTTCGCCTGATCGCTATATAGCCCTCACCTTCGATTGCAACATCAAGCGGGTTCCCGGTTTGCTGGATCGCACCACCATCGGCATTGAAACCGGGCGTAGTCTGGCTCGCATATACCCGGCTTTCGAATCCTTCGCCTGCTACCGGAACACTGATAAAGCGTGACAGATCAGCACGAAAACCCGGTGTACTGACATTGGCCAGATTATGCGAATTGACTGACTGTGCCTGCATCGTATTTTGTGCCGCAGACATTGACAGATAGAGCAGTCGATCCATTAGTTTTTATCCCTTGCTGGTAGTAATGAATTCATTTTCAATGCCATTAACGTAGATTGATAATCGACTGTGTAACCGCATCGGTGGTACTGATTACTTCCGCGTTGGCTTGAAAAGAACGCTGGGCAATGATCATATTTACCAACTCTTCTGAAATTTCCACATTGGAATCTTCAAGAGCGCCTGATTGAATCAATCCAAGACTTGAAGTTCCTGGCGAACCAACAACGACCGGACCAGAAGAAAAGGTCTCTCCCCATGTCGTTTCACTGAGCGGTGAGAGTCCCTGAGGATTGGCAAAATCGGCTAGTGCCAGTTGACCTTCAACGCGTGACTGACCGTTTGTAAAGCGCGCAAAAATGATTCCATCAGGGCCGATGTCCAGACCACTGAGTCTGCCCGTTGCAAAACCATCCTGTGATAAGGCATTCACGGAGAAGGGACTACCAAACTGAGTGGTATCAGGAAAATTAATAGTCATATTTATCGCCCCGCCACCACCAGTCGGTGTAAAGCCGGGTATTGTCAGAGTGCCACCTGCAGGAGCCGTTAAAATACCACCGGTAGAAAATTGCATCGTATCGGGACCACTTACTGTGGCACCATTAACCTGAGTGAAAGACTCCCACTGATTGGCAACCGCTGTTTTACGAAAGTACAGGCTGGCGAGATGCGAATTACCCAGTGTGTCGATGATATTAGTCGAGGTTGAATGATTAAAACTTGCTGGATTATTCGGATCAAATGCGATCGCCGGTTGAGTTTCCGCAGCATCCAGATTGACGTTTACATTCATGCTCGTGGTTGCTGAAGGCGGCAAGGTAGAGGTGTTTATTTGAATTGGTGATGCCGCGCCGGTGATATTGCCGCTACTATCAGCAGCAAAGGCGATTAATTGCTTTCCCTGTGAGTTACTCAGGAAACCGTCCCGATCGACTCCAAAACTGCCCGCACGAGAATACACCTGTGCACCACCGTCATCGACTACGAAAAACCCACGACCACTGATTGCCAGATCCAGATTATTATCGGTAAAGGTGATATTTCCCTGGGTAAACTGTTGAGTAATCGCGGCCAGTCGTACACCGCTGCCCGGCGTGCTGCCACTCGAGCCAAGGTCGGTGACTGCGAATACGTCGCTGAATTCAGCTCGCGATTTCTTGAATCCGTTGGTCGTTGCGTTAGATACATTGTTCGCAATGACACCCAGATCACCGGATGCTGCTTTGAGCCCACTTATCGCTACTCGGAATGACATAGTTTTTCTCCTGATCTTTCAATTAAATTTACTTAAAGAATTTCTTTCACTTCATTCATTAGGACGGAACCAAGTCCGCGCAGGTTCAGGGATGAATCCGAACCCGCCTGTCCGAGGCTGACACTCTCCACTTTGGCCTGTATCAGTGTTGTTTGAGTGACCGCCTCACCTTCGACTAAAGCCTGTGCACTGACTACGTAATTACCCGGACTGACGGCTGCGCCAGCATCACTGAAACCATCCCAGGTAAAATGCGCCAGACCCGCGGCTTGCGTCCCCATATTGATCTGCCGAACCAGCTGACCTGCACTATCATGTATGTAGACATTGAGTTCACCACTCGAGCTGGGTAAATCAATGGCTCCCTGTAGCGCATTGCCATTTTCCAGAAAGC
The DNA here is from genome assembly GCA_012103475.1 of Gammaproteobacteria bacterium. Lineage (GTDB taxonomy): Bacteria > Pseudomonadota > Gammaproteobacteria > Eutrophobiales > Eutrophobiaceae > WLWS01. The sequence goes on from WLWS01000006.1 coordinate 7,038, forward strand.
CCACATTACCGGGCACCAATACCGAACGACCAACCATTGTTGAGGCCTGTAAAGCCTGACTTGATTGCAGCGTTGAGGAGAGTGTTTCAAATGAAGATTGCAATTCGCTAATGCCATTAACGGTACCGAACTGGGCAAGCTGACTTAAAAACTCGCCGCCTTCGGCAGGGTTTAATGGATCCTGGTGTTTTATTTGCGTAATCATCAACTCAAGGAAATCCGATTGACCAAGTTCATCTTTTGGCTTGTCGTCCTGTTTAAGAGCAAACTGATCGAGCACGCTTGCGCCTATAGATTTAGTTTCTTCCATTATCTCTTCCTCTTAAAATTTGCTATTGCCCGAGACTTAAAGTACGCAGGAGCATTTCTTTTGATGTATTCACTATTTCAACGTTGTTTTGATAAGCTCTGGATGCCGAGATCATGTTCGCCATTTCCTGAATGGGATCGACATTAGTCATATAAACATAGCCCTGCTCATCTGCCTGCGGATGCTCCGGTTGATATTTCTGGCTGAGCGCCGCCTGGCTTTCGACAATCTCACTCACTTTGACTCCGACACTTTCCATGTCGCTCATAAAATTTCCCATCATTGACTGAAATACCGGCTGTCGGGCCCGATAAACTTCTTCCGCGCTGCCAGAGCTGCTGTCAACATTGGCCAGATTGCTGGCCGTGACATTCATACGTACTGACTGCGCACTCATTGCCGAACCGGCGATATTAAATACATCCAGTAGTGCCATGTTATTCGCCTCTGATTGCTGTCATTAGACCGCTGATGCGGCCGTTCAAAAATTGAAGGGAGGTTTGATACATCAACGCATTACGCATAAATTCTGCCCGTTCGGTCTGCATGTCGACACTATTACCATCGACAGAATCTTGCAGAGGAACGCGATATTTCAATTCAGATACAGTAGCGCTGTGACCATCCAGTTTGATATGCCCAGTTTGGGTAGTACGCAGATTTGAATAAGCCGAGCGCTTGCTGGCCAGTAACTCGTTAAAGTCAATATCCCGTGCCTTGTAGCCCGGGGTGTCGGCATTGGCCATATTGCGAGCCAGAATCTCAGCACGCTCGCCCCTTGCTTTTACAGCAGCTACGTGAATTCCGAAAATATTATCTGTGTTCATGCTTGGTGTGTTCCCTTTCTGAATTGTGAATACACTAAGCATTAGCTATGCCAAATAGTTACGATAAAGCTATCCAATTGAATTTATTGAAATTAATTATTCCACTATTGTAGTTTTAGGCAAGTATTCGCCTCTTCCTTGGCAATAATTGCCAGTAAGGTCCCTTACACGAGTAAACGAATGCCGCAAATTGTTCCTGAGAATTGTCGATTTTTTTTACAAACTTGAAATAAGTTTTTATATTTATGTATATCAATAACTTAACTAGTAATGCCGCTTGAATTCAGATGCAAGCGTGTCAGTGGACTTTACATTACTGAATGAGCCTACTTTCTAAGCGCTTGTTTTTAAAGATATATATTGGTTAGCTCGATTATTGCTAAGTTAATATTGAATTAACACAGCTAATATTAAGGTGCGTCGCTCATGAATAAATTCCGATTCTGTCTCGTTTTGCTTGCCAGTCTGCTGGTCAGTACCGCTAATGCAACAGTGTTCCAGTACTCCTTATCAAATAAGGCCCCGGGTGCTGTGGCACCACCAGATTATGGTCTTCGACTTGATAATTTGTTCGGTACCGGAAACAACACACATTGGACCTTCTCATTCACACAGACCAATGTATTAATGGAGATCGACACCGTAGCTCAAACAGCACGAATTTTTGGTGACGTGATTGGTGGTAATGAAACCGGTATAGCTGACGAATGGAATTCTTCAAACGGTCAATTGTGGAATCTGGATTTTACCTACAACAATATCAACATCACTGATGCCAGCACGGGATTCTGGCAGGCGGATAATACCAGCGGTACAGACCCATTGGCAGGTAGCGGTTTATTGACTTTACTCGATGATGTTAACGTTGACGGCATAGCCGGCAACGACGGTGGCCGCTCAATAGGGCTCGCAGATTACAGCAGTGGTACTGCCGGCTGGTTCAATATTGGCGGACCAAATCCAAAAGGGCCTTATGTAAGTTCCTGGTTGGCTGATACACAATACTTTGTGGACGGAAGTTTCGACCCGACGGATGCTCAGGAATACAACCGAAATGGAGCTTGTTGTAAAGATTTTGGTTTTCGTGCAGAGCGCGTTCCTGAACCAACAAGCCTGTTACTCATGGGCTTAGGTCTTCTGGGCCTGGCACGAGGTCGCCGTCGAAGCTAGAGCTTTCCATTCGTCACAAGACGAAGAATCAGAAGTAATTAAAATAAGCCGGAATATATCTTTATTCCGGCTTTTTCTTTTCCATACAAAGTAATTATATCAACTCATTAAACCCCGCTTGCCATTTCAGGCACGACTATTGCATTTCATTCAACACCTAAAATTGAATGATTTGCCTGCTATGTTTAAAATTATTGTGCTTGTTCTCAGCGTTTCACTTGTGTGTGTTACGCACATTGTCAAAGCCTCAGATGCACACCCATTGGAGGATATTCGCGATACTGCCAGCAAATTTGTAGGGGCTAGTTTGGCCAGAAAAGAACAGGATATCGTTATTAAAGCGGGAAAACTGGATTCAAGACTCAGACTCCCCGCCTGCCTGCATGCGCTCGAAGCCAGCATGCCATTTTCGAGCCAGATTTCACATAATACGGTGGTTGCCATTCGTTGTGAGGGAGAGCAACCCTGGTCAATACATGTCCCGGTAAATGTTCAGATATTTCGGAATATCCTCGTGACTACACGACCTCTGGCGCGTAACAGCCCCTTGACAACAACTGACATTACAATGAAACGTATTGATATCAGTCAGTTAGCCGGTGGATATATTACTAATAGGGATGCCGCACTGGGTCAGCTAACCACCAGACCAATGCAAATGGGACAGCCTCTTATGCTTAATGCCTTAAAAGCAGCGACAATTATCCGACGCGGACAAACGATTACGATGCTGGCGAAAAATAGTAGTTTTGAAGTCAGATCTTCAGGTGAATCTTTGATGGATGGAGCCGTAGGTGACAGGATCAAAGTGAGGAATCGTCGCTCAAAAAGAGTCGTTGAAGGGATAATTGCGAAAAATGGCACGGTTTTTGTGAACTAATCGAGGTATTTACTGTTAAAAGGCAAGCTGGGTGGATTAAAGTTTCTGGCAGTAATTGCCGATACAGCAAGCAGATAGAATAATATGAGGTAAACATATGATTAATGAAGTAAAAGGCGCTCAACAGGCAAATATCAAAGGCCTGACTAATAACCAGCAAGCTGATGTGGCAGATAGTTCAATTCATCGTGCAGGCAAACAACAGAGTGAAAACTCTTCTGCTGCAGATAAAGGTGTCAGTCTGACCGATACTGCCGCGAAACTTCAGCGGCTGGAGGCACAAATCGCCAATCAGCCTGTCGTTGATACGCAGAAAGTTGAAAGTGTCAAAAAAGCCATAGCAGACGGTAGTTTCAAGATCGATTCCAATAAAATCGCCAGTAAGATGGCCGACTTTGAGAGTCTCCTCAGCAGCAAAACCGAAGGAAAATAGCGTATGCCAGTTCAGGCCAATTCAGCACGGCAAATTTACGAGCAGCTCGACAAACTTGTAGTCTTGCTCGAGCTTGAACAGGAGGCTCTTAAAAATCGTCAGTTTGATACCATAAACACTTGTGCAAAAGATAAAGAAATTGCGCTTATTGGTCTTGAAAAGCTGGAACAGCAGCGACTTCAGTTTATTCAGACTCACTCCGGCTCAAATGAGAAGCAGCCACCTTTTGAAGCTGATGAACGGGCTGAAGCTTTACTCAACCGTTGCCGTGAGCTCAATACCATAAACGGTGGTATCGTTGAAATTAGCAGGCAATTTAATCAAAGAATGCTGGAAAGTATTCTCGACTCTAATATTTCTGAAAATAAGCTGTACGATGAGACTGGGAACAAGCCTCGTAATAGTCATCGACAAGTTGTAGCCAAAATCTAATCTCGAAAGAATAAAACAGGCTCTTTCTAACGCATACCCCTGGTGAAATTTCAATGAACAACCTGGCATCAAACGAGCCCCAGTTGGCCAACGATAAAACCAGCCGGCATATCATAAATAAAAGCACTAGTTACCGGGTTAATTCGAAGTCTGAGATTTATTCTTTGCTTGGAAAGCTGGAAAAAAATCATTCATTGCTGTCAATCATCGTAAGCGGCAGCTCAAAAATGTTCGGGAGCATGATTCTCGAAGTAAACAAAGACAAGTCCTATCTGGTACTGGATGAATTATATCCTCGTAATGAGGTAAGCGAATCACTACTCAATAAAAAACTATCAATTGAAACTCAGCTCGATGGTATTGAAATTCACTTTACGGTGAATGTTAACGCGGCAGCAATGCGCGATGAAATTGAATATTATAAAGTCAGCTACCCTGCCTTTGTTTATCATCATCAGCGTCGTAGTAGTTTTCGTGCCAGCGTAGGGCTTTCCGAATTTATACCTGTCGCCCTGTCAACAGAAGATGATAAATTATTGCAGGCTGAATTGAGGGATATTTCTCTCGACGGTCTGAGTGCTCAAATCAATACGCCAATGGCCAAAGAACTGGCAGTTGGCGACGAAATACCGACCTGCGTTATACATACGCCTGAAGGCAAAAAGATTCTCGCATCGCTTGAAATAGCCCGCACTAACGAAGTGACAAACTCACAGGCAATAAGAATAGGTGCCCGCTTTATTCATATTTCGGCAACTGACAGACATGATCTCTCTCGTTTTATTGCCCAACTTGACCGGGAAAACATCAAGAAGTTAAAAAGATTTCCCAGCGAAGTCTAAGCTCAACGCTTCGCTGAAAACCTGTCTTTCATTAATTGTACGTACGCAGCCAAATCTTCCGGAACATCAACATCCTGATATTCATTTAACTCAAACCAGTCAAGTCTGGCCTTTCTCATTCGCAGACGTGTCTCTTTAAGGACAAGCGACGTCTCCCATTGCATACTATTAAACAAATCTGGTTGCGGCGATGTCAAACCAAGCAGGTAATAGCCTCCATCTTTGGCAGGCCCGAGGACAGCATCAGATCCCTGTTCGAGACCACGATATGCCGTATTTAAGTCGTCAATGCTCAGCCAGGGGCAGTCACAACCAAGTACCAAAGCGTAATCAAATTCACATAATCCCTGTTCCAGAGCATGATTCATCTTCTCACCAAGACTTTTACCCGTCTGGGTTTTTAATTGTAGCTCGTAGGTTTTTGAATAATTTTGAAGCTCAATATGAGACGTATCCGGGCTGCAGTAAAGTTGTACCCTGGAAATATTCGAGGAACAAGCTGTTGCCAGAGTCTTTGCTAACAATGTTCGGTATAAGTCAGTTGCTTTTTCCGGCCCCAAGACCGGAAAAAGTCGCGTCTTAACCTGTCCGACCACTGGCGCTTTGGTGAACACGCACAATACGCCCCGTTTATCCGTCATACTCTCTGGCAAGCTTTTCCGGTTTTGCGCCCAATGCATAACGTAAACGATATAACAGCATTTTTAGTACAGTTTTCACAATCCCCTCTCTATCCCAACGACGACTTGAGGTTATTACTTTTTCCCGACTACATATTGGCCATTTAATCTTCTTCAAGTTTGCAGACAAGGTGATATCTTCCATCAATTCTATTTCAGGAAAACCGCCCACTTCTTCGAACAGTTTTTTATTGCAAAATATTGCCTGATCACCGGTAGCGATCCCCGTTATCCGCGAACGTGTATTCATACAAAATTCAATGCCACGGTAGAGGTAGTGGTCGCCGGAAAGTTGCACGTCGAATCTTCCCCATACCGATTCGTGGCTGGCAATTTCAAGCAATTCTGTTCTGACTGCTTCGTTCAGCAAAGTATCTGCATGCAAAAACAATAATAAATGACCACCGGCCTGTTGTGCTCCGTAATTTAACTGATGAGCGCGCCCTTTTTTGCCCGTCATCAACTTGTCAACAAGCGGTGCAGCCAAAACACAAGTCGAATCATGACTGCCACCATCGACAAGTATTACTTCATGACCTTGCTCTCTTAGAGACTGTAAGGTCAGCAAACATTGTTGAATAGACCCGGCTTCATTGAGCGTGGGTATAATGACAGATACGAATTTCATCGACGACGGGGGAACGTATGGCCTAGATTAAAGCACCGCTGCAACTACTACCCTGACCTGCGGTGCAAGCATAGCAATGATCACGTACAACTATGTTATTGCCTGTAATATCTTTCTTCAGCAGTTCAGATAAGTGCATATTTTTGCCATTGTCGGCCAGAACCGGCAAATCCAGCATCTGATTAAAATCGCAGTCATATAAATAGCCTTGCCAATCAACGCTGATAAGTGAGCGACACATCACGGAATCCAGATTGTCGTCACTGTGCGCTTTTTTGAGCAAACTCATATAATCATCAAACTGGCCGCGGGAGACAAGCGTGCTACCAAAACGCTTGATAGGCATATTACTCAGAGTAAGCAAACGATTAAAGCGGATACCAAATTTTTCCAGCAATTCTTTTTGATAGACCTCCTCCAGTTCCTGTTGACCTGCGGCTAATGTAGGTCCAAGCGGGTTATAGACGAGACTCAGCACAAGCTCACCCTGATTGGCGGCGTAACCCAATTGATTCAAGTTTTGTAAGCCTCTGATACTTGACTCAAACACACCATCTCCGCGTTGCTGATCAACATTATCTTTTGTATAGCAGGGCAATGATGCCACCACTTCCACCTGTTGCTCGGCCAGAAAATTCGCCAAGTTCCCAAATCCGGGTTGTTCCAGTATGGTCAAGTTACAACGGTCAATCACATGCAAGCCAAGCTTTCGCGCAGCGCTCACCAATTCGCAAAATTGCGGATGCATTTCAGGTGCGCCACCAGTTATATCAAGCGTAGATACCTTGTGCAGCTTTAAAAACTCTATTACGAGGCCAATCGTATCGACATCCATTTTCTCCTTGCGGTAGGGATTGGAATTCACATGGCAATGGAGACAGGCCTGATTGCATTTCAAGCCAATATTGATTTGTAAAGTATCCAGACTGGCACGAGTAAGCGCTGGAAAATCCGATGGTTCAAGTAGGGGCAATGTATCGTGCATGGTTACCTTATATAGAAGAGTTGCTTGTCTGAGACAAAATTTATTAGCCGGAGTTCAGACTATACTGTAATTCAACAGCAGGCTAGAATAAGTGCTATTGATGGGGCCGTAGCTCAGTTGGGAGAGCGTCGCGTTCGCAATGCGAAGGTCGGGAGTTCGATTCTCCTCGGCTCCACCATTATATATTTATTAAGGCAATGGTGTTGAGCGTAGACTTATTGCTATAAGACATATTTCGTCTACTTACGAAGAGAAAATGGTCGTTAAGGATAGATTGAGAATATTATCGGTCAATCTCGAAGAGAATGTTGATGCTCTCAAGAAAACGCAACCAAAACCCCGCCATATTGACGAGGAATAGTGGAGGATCTGTTGTTATGTTGTTTATGTTCTTTTGCGTTTATAACCGGGGCCAAATAAACCCAGGCCAAGTAAGGCTAGAGTTGCGGGTTCTGGTAAAGATGCAAATGACGACCGAACAAGCCACACTCCTATTTAACACTCTAATCAAGACAAAATAAGTGCCAATACCGAATCTTCATTGGTTCCAATACTTTGGAGGTTTCTGATGATTAGCTTCTGTAAATATTATCGACAACCAGTCCTCGATCAATGTGAAAAAGATCATGCTTTATGTTTTAGTAAACATGGGCATAACTGAAACAAAACAAGAACACCCAAAATGTAAAACAGGCCAACAGTTTCTCTCTGAAAATCAGACTTTTCAGGTAAAAAGAAGCCCCAAAGCACAGCGGCGGTACTAAAGCAGACAGCCGTCCTGGCTTACCAAAGTTGCCTCATGTCTTACTAGTGAATGTCAGATTTAGTTCTCCATATTCATTGAGCAGATAGAGAACCTGAGCATATATAAAAACTGTAATGCCAAGCATCTCCAATAATTCCTCAAATGATTGAATTATTCTATAGCCAAGATTCACCGCACCATATGTATCGTGATACCAGGCTCCTGTCATTTCCAGGCCAACTCCACCGGAGATATACAATGCTCCGGAAATAAAAAACAACACTCCTGTTTCCTTTGGCAAGGCCAGCAAAAAGCGAACATATAATACGAACAACAAAATGGCAGCGACAATGTAAGGAATCACCCATGCATATTTAAAAAAACCAGAGGTCTCTACGTTTGCGCTAATAATTTGCCCCATGTTTTCATGAAGCATTGCCGTTTCATCAATGGCCAGAAATAAAAAAATAACTGCCAGTAACATCCATAAGAAATATGGGTTTCCCAACGACTTTTGCTTAGTGGTAATCAATGCTAACAAGATACTCGAAACCAATAGCAGAACTGAAGAATAGAGTGTTGGTATGTTTTGTTCAGCAACCATGTTAAATAGTGGAACTAAACCCAGTAAATAATCATGACCAATATAAAATGTTGTCAGCAATACAAAGAACTGAGCAGTACTCAGTACAAGAAGAATTGTTAGTAAGCTGGCCAATACTTGCCGCGGGGTAATTCTAATCGTCATAGTAATTCCGCCCTCTGGATTTATTCACCCTTGAATAAACATCTCCGAATTATTCAAGCTCGGCCAAAATCATCGTCAAAGCGAACAATATCGTCCTCACCAAGATAACTTCCCACTTGCACTTCAATCATAGTCAGTGGCTGCGACGTCTTATTTTCAAGCCGGTGTTTTGTTTCAACCGGAATAAAGGTAGATTCGTTTTCATTTAATTCAAACTCATCATCCCCAAGTGTTACCGTTCCAGTACCATTTACCACTACCCAGTGTTCAGATCGCTTGTGATGTAATTGCAGTGACAGCCGTTTACCCGGATTCACCACTATTCTCTTCACCTGAAATCCATCTCGCATTTCCAGAGTCTCGTAACTTCCCCACGGTCTCAGAACAAGTTGATGGCTTTCATATTCCTTTCTCTCATTCTCTTTCAAGTTTTCTACAAGTCCCTTTACTTCTTGAGAACAATCCTTATGTGCGATCATCAACGCGTCCGAAGTATCAACAATAATAAGGTCTTCGACACCAATTGTTGTTACCAGCTTATTGTTACCCCTGATTAGATTATTCGTAGACAATCTTTGTAAAACGTCACCTTCTATAACATTGCCGTCTTTATCTTTCCCGCTATGCTCCCACACTGACAACCAGGAACCTATATCCGACCAGCCGGCATCAAGGTTTATGACGACCGCATTCGGGCTATTTTCCCGACCAATATTTTCCATTACTGCATAATCGATCGAATCATTCGGGCAGGAATCAAAACTTTCCTGATCAAGCCAGAAAAACTTATCGTCATTCTGTCCTTCCTGAATCGCTCTCTCACAGCACTCCACCATGGTGGGGTTTACCTGTCTGATCGCATCAAGCCAAACAGAAGCTTTCAATATGAATAATCCACTGTTCCAGAAATAATTACCCGATTTTAAAAAACCTTCAGCCACTTCTTTACCAGGTTTTTCAGTGAAACCCAGAATTGGTTTTATATCGCTTTCACCCTCACTCCGAATATAGCCGTATCCAGATTCCGGACTTGAGGGGGTAATCCCGAAAGTCACAATGACACCATTCATAGCTTCTTCGTATGCCAGCTTAATTGACTCTTGAAAAGCCTTCACATCCTTAATCAGGTGGTCCGCCGGCATCATCAACAGCACTGGATCATGATCCGACTGCAATTGCCACAATGCTGCTATTGTTAGGGCGGGAGCCGTATTTCGACCAATGGGTTCGAGAATGATTTCCTGCAAATCGTGGTTAATCTTGTTTGCTTCGTCAACAACTACAAAACGATGGCTCTCATTGCAAACAATCTGGGTTGGTAAAATCTGGATATTCTGATCAATTCCTTCAAGCCGCATCAAGGTTTGTTGCAGCATGGAGTGCTTACCGAACATATTGATAAACTGTTTCGGATAATGTTGCTGGGAGAGAGGCCATAATCTGGAACCACTACCACCAGCGAGGACTACTGGGCAAATCGACATATACTGGTTTACTTATATTAATGTGTTGTAAAAACCTGAGTATAGTACATAACTTCTCACGCTCTCCACCTCAATAAGCGTGTGGCCATGTCCAGTATAAGCAGATATATGCCCAGTGATGCAGAAAATGGCCTGCTCTTAATATTCTTGTCATGGGCAAGCGGAAATTGACTTGATTTCCCCTGCTTCCTGTTTTCATTTCCCGTGTCTGGACCCATGGCAAGTTAAACATCTTCCCTTCCATTAACCCTCTGAAGCTATTTTTTAGTGGTACATAGTCTGTTAAGTAGGGATAATAAAGTACGAAATCAATGAATATTATTGCATCTCTAGCTAATAATTTGATAATAGAAATTCGCCGACCACAAATAAAGAGAACATTACCAATGGTGCCATATGTCTAATTCAAGAACCTTTAGCAAGTCAGCCCTCCTGCTTCTGAACAGTATTTTACTATTTCTGGTTGCCTGTGACTTCAGTGCGCAAAAATCACCTGAAATGCATATAGCCAACGCCAGAGAATTTATCGCCAAAAACGAATTGAGTGCTGGCGTAATTGAACTTAAAAACGCCCTGCAAATCGACAGTAACCTACCCGAAGCACGCTGGTTGCTGGGGAAAATTTATCTGCAAAACGGGAACGGAGCGGCGGCTTTTAAGGAGCTGAGCCAAGCACAATCACTTGGATATACTGATCCGGAGCTGGATACTTTCTTACTCCAGGCAATGCTTCTGCAGGGAAGGAATCAGGATATTCTGGATAAGACTTATACCGACGCCAGCATGTCAGCAGAAACATTACGACTACGGGGTAACGCCTATCTGGGCTTGAGAGAACTAAACAAGGCAGAATCCACCTTCAACGAATTACTCAGTCTGGAAGAAAACTCAGTTGCTGCGAGAAAAGGCCTGATTCAAATTGCTATTTATAAAAATGCCTTTCCCAATGCAGAAAAGTTAATCGCCGAAACACTGACTTTTGCTCTCGAAGATCCCGAGGTCTGGATTCTTCAGGGGCAAATAGCTTTATTACAAAACAGATCTGCTGATGCGGAAAAATCATTCTCCAAAGCCCTGATTTATAACGAGAAACATACAGCCGCTCAATTTGGTCTGATAAGGGCCTACCTGCTACAGGAGAAAACCGAAGAAGCACGAGCAACTATTGCTGAAATAGATTCCCAGCGCCCGAACCACCCACAATCAAAATACTATAGCGCTTTCATTTCACTAAACGAGAAAGATACCGATACTGCGAAAACATTGTTACAAGAAGTTCTAAGTGTAATCCCCGATCACGCTGAAAGTTTATTGTTGTTAAGTCGTATTCACTACGATGCAACAGAACTTGTACAGGCTGAAACGTACATTTCCAAATTTCTCTCTAACTTTCCGGAACATCTTCCCGCTTTGAAACTGTTATCTGTAATTCAGCTCCAACTAAAGCAACCCAAAGCATCCGTTGAGACTCTTAATAATGCCGCATCACAGGTACAAGGAGACTGGCAGGTATTAGCTCTACTTGGAAGTGCTCTACTCGAATCTGGCGATCTGGAGCAGGGTGTAAAATTACTCGAAGAAGCAACTCAAATAAACCCAAACACTGCGTCTATTCATACTCAACTCGCCATCGGTCACCTGGCCGCCGGTTCAATTGATTCAGCAATTACTGAACTCGAATCTGCCATTGAACTTGATCCCGATTTAGTCAGAGCTGACATTCTACTAATTCTTGCACATTTACAGGCAAAGGAAACGAACGCAGCGATCAAGGCGGCAAAGAACTTCACTGCAAAACATCCAGACAATCCACTTTCGTTCAATCTACTCGGAGCAGGCTTTATGCTACGAGGGAAATTAGGCGTAGAAGATGCGAAAAAACAGTTTGAAAAAGCCATAGAAATAAAACCGGATTTCACACCAGCTATTGCCAATCTGGCGAGACTTGACATTCTTAATCAGGATACCAGGGCTGCTGAAGAGAAATTAAGAAAGATTCTCGGGATCGATGAAAATAATCTCGATGCCCTTGAAACCCTTGCTGCAATTGAGTTTCAGCGCGCCAATATGGTTAAAGCCGAGGCACTATTGAGTAAAGCCAGAGAGACTAACCCAACAGCGTTGAAACCCCGCCTGCAACTCGGTGCTTTTTATTTAAACGGCAACAAAACCGAAAAACTCACAGAAATTGTTGACGAAGCGATAAATCTGGCACCTGAACATCCAGATGTTTTGATGTTACTCGGTCAGTCTCAGCGAATGAACGGGAACATCCAGGAATCTCTAACAACATTTGCAGAACTAAAACAAAAACTACCTGAGGCCGAGAATGTAGTATTCCAACATGCACTAACGATGCTAGTTGCAGGCAAAACTGATCAGGCCGAAAAAAGTCTGCAAGAGATATTAGCTAAGAATGATAAACATATGGGCGCATTGATTGCATCTGCAAAAATTGCGATCACCAAGAAAGAATATTCGAAAGCTCAGGAATTTGCCGTGATACTCAGGAAATCCGGGCTTGATCTATCCGAAGCTGAATCATTTGCGCTTGAAGGTGACATAAACATTGCCCGAAATAAGCCAGCTGATGCAGCACAATCGTATGAGAAAGCATTGGGAATAGCTGAAAGTAGTGCACTGATACTGAAAATAGCGAACGCTTATAAGTTGGCTGAAAATGAAGAGAAATCTCTTTCTACTCTGATGAACTGGTTAAACCAACACCCGGATGATGTCAGCGTTAACCTTTATCTTGCGAGCCATTATCAGGAACAAAAGACAAGCGATCAGCAGGCGATCAAAAACTATGAGAAAACACTGGAATTGGATCCCAGCAATGTTATTGCTCTGAATAACCTGGCCTGGCTATACATTGAATCCAATCCTGTCCGTGCGCTTGAATTAGCTCGAAGTGCTCACAAGCTACTCCCGCAAAGTCCAGAAATAATGGACACTCTGGGATGGGTATTGATTACTCAGGAAAAAATCGAAGAAGGCCTTACCTACCTTGGACCGGCAAGAAAGGGAGCGCCACAACTACCGGGTATTCGTTATCGCTATGCAGAGGCCCTAAATGCGGCAGGTGATAAAAAACTTGCCAAAGCTGAGGTAGATACATTGCTTTCAGAATTTGATGAGCGAAAAGATGCCGTAATCTTACAAAGTAACTTGCAGTAACATCACTTAATATGAGAATCCGCGGGCGCGCGGGCATACGCACCTGGAGCTCTTGCCCGTCAGTTGGCTTTCTGGGGGCCTGTCCCGCTTTTCTATCCAATCTGCTTGGGACTATTGTGCAGGACATATGCTGAGCAGACCGAAATCTCCGCCCTTGTGATAGCTGTACTGGCTTTGGATATTTGATTGCAATACCATATAAATCTCAGTTTGTATTAAAAATAAAAGGTGTCCGAACATCCATCTTTTAAATCATCTAATTATTGAGCAGAAATAATCATGTCAATTCAAATTACTAATACTCGCCTCCTCATTATAATCGCTTCTGTTTTCCTGCTTTTATTATCAGCATGTGACACAGGTACGGAAATTACTCCGCAATCTCATATTGAGAGCGCGAAAAGACTTATTGCCGAAGGCAAGCTGAATGCAAGCACCATTGAACTCAAAAACGCCTTGCAAAAAGAGAGTAATCTTCCTGAAGCCCGCTGGCTACTTGGAACTATATACCTGAAGTTTCGCAATGGTACAGCGGCAGCGAAAGAGCTCAAAGATGCACAAACATTGGGTTACGACAACCCTGACATGGAAGCAAATCTGTTACGTGCCGTTCTCTATCAGGGTAAATTTCAAGATGTAATTGACAGAACAGCAAATTCTGACGGACAGTCAATTGAGCTTCTCATTCTAAGAGCTAATGCCTTTCTGGGAATGAAGAAATATCTTGATGCCAGCGCCACATTCAACCGGGCGCTCGCCGCCGATCCTGATTCTGTTGATGCCATGACGGGACTCGCCCAGGTCTCCCTAATTGAGAAAAAGACTGACGATGCAAAAAAATTGGTTGAAGCCGCTTTTTCCCGGAATCCGGGCGACCTTGATGTCTGGATTCTCAGAGGCCAGATAGCCTTGCTGGAGAACAAACCAGATGATGCGGAAACCGCTTTCAGAGAAGCTGTATCAATCGCTGATTACAACACAGTGGCTCAGTTTGGACTTGTCCGTGCGTTCCTTGTGCAGGGTAAATCGGATGCGGCTCTTGAGAGTATTTCAAGAGTTGAAAAACGATTCCCAAGACATCCATTAGCTACCTTTTTTCGCGCCTATATTGCACTAGCCGATAAAGACATCGAAAATGCAAAACTGCTTTTACAGGATGTGCTGAAAATAATTCCAACACACCCGGAAAGCCTACTATTATTAAGCCGTATTCATTACGACGCCAACCAACTGGAACAGGCAAAAGAATACATAAGCAACTTTCTTAATAACAATCCCGACCACCTGCCAGCCCTGAAACTGCTTTCAGTGATTACTCTGGCTTTGCGACAGACTGATGAAGCTCTGGCTACATTAAGTAGCGCAGCGTCTAATGTGCCAGCAATGGTAAATCTGGCCAAAATTGATTTAAACAAGGGCAATCAGGATGCTTCTTTAAAACGTTTTAATCAGGTATTACAGATTGATGCCGACAACGCCGAGGCACTTATCAGTCTGGCCAGAATAGAGGCAGGTCGAAATAACACTGCTAAGGCACAATCTTTGCTGGAAAAAGCGAGGGCGGCTAATTCCAAATCGCTTACCGCCCGAATGTTACTTGCCAGGTTTTATCTTGATACCGGCGATACTGTTAAAATGCTGGAAATTGCCCAAGAAGCTCATAATCTTTCGCCTACAAACCCTCAGGTTCTTCTGTTGCTTGGTCAGGCTCAGCGTTTAAACAATAATTCCAACGATTCTATTGGCACTCTTGAATCATTGGTGAAATTGGTACCAAACTCCAGCAGCGCACTATTCCAGCTCAGCATAACTCAGTACGAACACGGCGAATTCAAGGCTGCCAGAAAAACGCTTAAAGACATTCTGAAAATCGACTCAAGCCATGTTGGAGCGCTTGATGCTTCGGCACGACTGGCAATTGATGACAAGGATACAAAACTTGCCAGACAGTACCTGTCAGAAATAAGAAACACCAAAAAAGATCCAACTACCGCGGATATACTACAAGGAGATATCCTCGTCGCGGAAAACAGACTGGATGAAGCGATTAGCGTGTACAAAAAAGTAGCTGTTACAGCAGACAACGGATCTGTTGTGAATAAGCTGGCTCAATCCTATCGACTTTCCGGAGATCTGGAAAAAGCAATATCGACACTTAATGAGTGGCTGAAAGAAGATCCGGAGGACCTTAATGTTCGCTTATTTTTGGCTAATCTATATCAAAAAGAAAAGCGCGATAAGCTGGCTATTGAACAGTTCGAAATAATACTTGAACAGGACTCAAACCATATTGTCGCGTTGAATAATCTGGCCTGGCTTTACCTTGACGTAGACCTTGCCAGGGCTTTCGAAATGGCACAGAAATCTCAGATACAACTGCCAGACAGGCCGGAAATTCAGGATACTTTAGGATGGATACTTATTAAGCAGAGAAAATTCGAAGAAGGCATCACCTACCTGAGCGGAGCTCTGGAACAAATGCCTGATTCACCAGATATTCGATATCATTTTGCGTCCGCTTTAGTTCTTTCTGGAAATATCGAACGTGGCCATAAAGAGCTAAAGACCTTACTTGAAGAGCATGATTCCTTTGCCAGTCGGAAAGAGGCAGAAAAACTATATGAGGCACTTCAATAAGCATCACCCTGAAGGTGATTCTGACCTGTCCTTTACTCTTGATATAAGCTACTTTGAAATAATGTAGTTATGTTTGAGTGGTATTAATCATACCCGAAGCAGTGAGCTTACAGCTGCAGACTAAGTCCATTGAATTCTACTTACTGTCCACTGACTGTCCTCTGGTTTGCGTTCCCTGCAATTGACGTAGATAAACAGATGATACAAGACCGCCACTGTCTTTCTGATACTGGCTAGTGCACATTTCGACTGGAGAAACTGGTGAGGGCTAATTCTGAAAACTGCTTTAAGATGTGACGCTAATTGTCACTGAATGACTCATTATCAAGTTCTGGAAAGTAAAATGTGGCCCTGACATCAGTCAGGGCCACATAGATATTACCCAGAGTACTTCTTTTTACTTCTTACAAATACTGCAGCCAGGGTATCAAGCCTGGCGACGACGGCGAACAAGAGCCAGTCCTAGCAAGCTAAGACCAAACATACCTACGATAGCTGGTTCAGGTACGTTATTTGAAGTAGAGAAGTTAAAGTTGGAGCCACCACCGTTCGCAGTGAACTTCCAGGAAGCATAACTTGTGTCAAGTCCTGCAGTTGTAGAGCTAACCCAACCAAATCCGCTCAAAACCAGTGAAGCTGCATTTTGAAAATCGACACTGATAGATGTCAGGTCGAATGAAAAAGAGCCAATAGTCCAAAGTGGGGCAACAGTCGCAAATGGGTCAAAAACGAAGTCGTTATAAACGGCTGAATCACCGGCTGTAATACCTTCAGCTGCGAAATCACCAGTTACTGTACCTTCAACCAGAGCTGCATCACCAACGATGTCAACTGCGTCGGCAACATCAATACCTACGATAGTGGTAAAAGTAGCGTCCATTGGTTTCCATGAACCTGTGAAGCCAATTATGAAAATCTCGACTTAGGTAGACACGGTCGATACCGAACGAATGTCTGGCACTACCCTGGTATGAACGCTTTCGGCCAGGACCGCGACGGTTCCCTGGCGGCTCATCCCACGATCAAACCCACGCAACTCATTGCGGATGCGATTCTCGATGCTACTCGCCATCGAGATATTGTATTGGATGGCTTTTTAGGGGCCGGCACCACACTGCTTGCCGCAGTACAAACAGATCGCGTGTGTTATGGCATTGAAATTGAGCCCAAATATGTCGATTTATGTATTCGAAGGTGGGAGGCGGCCACCGGCAATAAAGCACGCCTCACCTTGAAACGAAAAGCTCAAAATAAGGAGGTATCTCATCATGGTTAAGCGGAAAAAAATCCAACGAGTGAAATTGATCAAACACGACAGTGATGAGGTTGGCTATGGAAAGCCTCCCAAGCATACCCAGTTTCAACCGGGTCAATCGGGTAACCCCAAGGGACGACCAACGGGGACAAAAAATCTGAAAACTGACTTCGAAGAAGAGTTGAGCGAGCCACTTCAAATCACAGAAGGCGGCCGGACAAAAACAATTTCAAAACAACGTGGCATTGTAAAACGTACAGTCACCAAAGCAGTTAATGGCGACGCGCGCGCCACTGATCAGATTCTAAAGCACAACGCGAGATACGCAGATGAGCCCCCGAAAAATGACGATATCGATGCATTGCTACGCGAAGACGAAATAATCCTGGAACGGTACCTAAAACGGAAAAATCGTTCTACTCCAAGCAGCAGAGTAAAATCGAAGAGGAGAATGAAATGAATACTGGTAAGAAAAGTCATCTATACCCGGCGTTACGAAACGATTTATCTGTTTTTATTCAAAAGGCATTTTCTGTTGTCTCACCGGGTGTGAATTACGAACAAAACTGGCATGTTGACCTAATGGCTGATTATTTGGAACAAACATATTATGGCGAAAGTAATAGACTCGTCATCAATGTCCCGCCTCGATATTTGAAGTCGATTTGTGCATCAGTCGCCTATGTTGCCTGGTTGTTGGGTCGCGATCCCACCGCACAAATAATATGCGCAAGCTATTCCGCTGAGCTTGCTGCTAAGCATGCACGCGATTGTCGATCCATTATCGAGTCTGATTGGTACAAACATGCCTTCCCTGGCACGCGACTTAGGCGCTCTAATGAAACCGATCTGGAAACCACCAAAGGGGGCATGCGTTATACCACCTCTCTTGGCGGTAGCCTCACCGGGCGTGGCGCCGACTACATCATCATTGACGACCCAATAAAACCCGAGGATTGTTTATCGGAGACGATGCGAAAAAAGGCCAAGGACTGGTATGACGGCACACTCTACTCACGACTCAATAGTAAAGCGGATGGCGTCATTATCCTGGTGATGCAACGCTTACATGTGGATGATTTGGTCGCGCATGTAATGGAGAAAGGCGATTGGGACGTCTTAACATTGCCCGCCGTCGCGGACATTGCACAATCCTATGAGTACTCAGACGGATACGTTTATGAGCGAGCTATGGGTGACGTTTTACACGAAGAACGTGAATCGTTGAATGTCCTGGATCAAATCAAGGAAACGATCGGTAACTATAATTATTACTCGCAATACCAGCAGCAACCTATACCGGTTGAAGGTAACCTGATTAAGTGGGACTGGTTTGAGTTTTACGAGGAAGCGATTTCTCTTGATCGCGCTGACTACGTTGTTCAATCCTGGGATACGGCCTCTAAATCCACCGAGCTTGCTAACTTTAGCGTGTGTATTACGTGTCTGGTACGCGGTGAGCACTATTTTGTTCTTGATGTGTTCCGTGAAAAACTGGAATTTCCCGCGTTGTATGATGCGGTGATAAGCCAGGCGCAAAAATTCCGAGCGAAACGCATACTAATCGAAGATATGGCCTCGGGTACCCAGCTTATTCAATCCTTAAAGAATAAACGCCCAGCGCAGCTTCCTTCTCCAGAGCCAGTGATACCAAAAGGCGAAAAGATAGTCCGTATTGCAGGGCAAAGCACAAAGATTCGGGACGGTCGTGTACATCTTCCTCGAAACGCAGAATGGATGGACGCGTTCCATAAGGAAATTCTGGCTTTCCCCTATGGGGCGCACGATGATCAAGTCGATGCGCTCTCGCAATTTTTGCAATGGTTTGATTCTCGATCAACTATTCGGGTCGTGCCTCTGGTCGGGCTTTAATTTTTAGTGCGAGAAATTACCGAAATTTCATGGAAAAGGGCCATTTTCCCACTATTCACTGGCTTTCGACGGCACAGTATGGACGAATGGAGGGTATGGATGTCACGTCAAACTTACCAGATCTAAACACCATTATGGAGGCGTCCACACCCGTGTTGAGGGAGTTGTATATCGATGTTTTTCAGAAACCAGCGCCAAAATGGGCACGAGTTGGCTATCTGCGTGGAAACTTGGCTTGGGCCATTCAGGCCGTGCAACGAGGTCACTCCCATGCCACCCTGCGACGCAGTTTACTGTATAAAGTAACAAAGCAGGCCAGTGCAGCGACGACGCCATCGTATCAACCTGGTACCCGCCTTATCCGAGAATGGCAGGGTGATACCTATGAGGTCACTATCTTGGAGAAAGGTTATCTCTGGCAGGGTGAGACCTACCGCAGCCTATCAGCGATTTCACACGCCATCACGGGCACACGGTGGTCAGGTCCACGATTCTTCGGACTGAAAGGAGGAGCACCACGTGAAGAAAAATAAAACAGCTTCGAAACGCTGTGCCATCTACACGCGTAAATCCTCAGAGGAAGGACTGGAGCAGGCCTTTAACTCTCTGGATGCGCAACGCGAAGCGTGCGAGTCCTATATTCATAGTCAACGTCATGAAGGCTGGAATATACTGTCCACCGCTTATAATGATGGGGGCTTCTCCGGGGGCAATATGGATAGACCTGCCCTAACGACATTACTAACAGACATTAAAGCCGGAAACATTGATGTCATTGTCGTTTATAAAGTCGACCGTCTAAGCCGCTCGCTCGCGGATTTTGTACGCTTGATAGAATTGTTCGATAATCATCAGGTCTCCTTCGTCTCTGTTACCCAGCAGTTTAATACCTCTACTTCCATGGGACGGCTGACCCTGAATGTGTTGTTATCTTTCGCCCAGTTTGAACGAGAAGTCACCAGTGAGCGCATCCGCGATAAAATTGCGGCTTCAAAACAAAAAGGCATGTGGATGGGTGGACAGGTTCCCATTGGCTACGATGTATTGGAAAAACTATTAGTGGTTAATGAATCAGAGGCAATAGCAGTACGCCATATTTTCAATCGTTATTTGGCTTTGGGCTGTGTTAGAAAGCTCAAAGCGGAATTAGATGCAGAGGGGTATGTCTCGAAAGCACGAATTCTCAATGGCAAAGCGGCAGGCGAGAAGCCTTTTTCTCGCGGTGTGCTCTATGCGCTTTTAAAGAACCCTATCTATATCGGCAAGACCCATCACAAAGGGAAACTTTTTGATGGACAACATGCCGGAATTATTGATGTGTCAATCTGGCAGCAGGTGCAGGAGCGTATTTCACGCAATAAACACAACAACCGAACACGAACCCTCGCCAAAGATCCCAGTTTGCTTGCAGGGCTTCTCTTTGACGATATGCAGCATCCCATGAGTCCGACCCATACCCGTAAACAAAACCGACGATATCGCTATTATATCTCCCAGGCCACCCTGCAATTTAAGGAAAAAGAAACAGGGAGTGTTATTCGAATTGCCGCCCATATTGTTGAATCTTTAGTCATCGATACCTTGCTAACTTTACTGAGCACGGCAGCCACTTTAATTGATGTCATTCAACTTAACGTGCATTCAGCCAATGATGTACAACAGCTAATCGAGAATGCTGCACACCTGGCCAAGCACTGGAAAGAGAAAACACCCTCGGAGCATATTATTTTATTAAAACAATTGATCCATCGTATTACTATTAGTAAACGAGAAATGACTATAGTGATTTCGCGTGCTGGATTACGCTCAGTGATACAGGCTAATAACGTAAGTAATGCATTGGAAAAACCTCACACACATGAAGATGAGTACGTGATGAAAAAGCCGGTTCAGTTCAAACGGTGTGGCATTGAAACTAAGCTTATCCTCTCAGACGACAAGCATGCCCCAGCACATCCTGAAACCATTCAAGCTATAAAGAATGCTGTCACAAAAGCGCTTCTATGGAACGATGCGCTTTGCAGTGACCAAGTTTCTTCTATTAAGACCATTGCCGAACAAGAAAATGTAACGCCACAATTTATCGCCCGTAGATTAAAATTAGCTTATCTCTCACCAGACATCATGGAAGCCATCTTCAAAGGTAACATTCCTCATACCTTATCCCTTGGCTTACTGGAAAAATCGATCCCTTTAATTTGGGAAGACCAACGCGAATCATTCGGTTTCGCGTCCTAAACAAACCTAAAAAGACAACTGGCATAATTACCATTCGAGACTTTCGAGCAATTTCGTAAGAAATGACGATATCGGGTTGGCTTTTGCTAGGGCTGTGATGCGATGACTATCGTGCAACGTTGTGAATTGTTTGAAGATTGTGGTCTCTGTTCTGAGACTCAGAACAGAAACCAGACTACATGGCGGAGAGAGAGGGACTCACAAACTATACATAACCTATTGATTTAATTAATATCCCTACTATCTTAGAAAAAAGTTGCCCCCATAGTTGCCCCTTTATTAATCTTCCTTGAATTCAGATACAAAAACTGAATCTCGCCATTGAGATTGGATTTCCATCCAAGCTGACGGGCCTAACTGTCCTTTCGGAGGATTAATGGCATAGATCACAAGACCTATAAGCACACCAATGTATACTACGAAAACTTTGGATTCTTTATAAGGCTGTCGTGTAAAGAAATAAAGGAATAACCCTGCTGCCGCTAAATATGATAATCCCAGCCAGGAATCAAAACTAAGGATTATTGAGATACCAATAAAAAACAAGGCAAATCCTATCCCGTTTATATACTGCGCCTTACGCAATCCAAAAATGGTAGCTATAGTGTTAATGCCAGCTGCCCTATCCCCTGCTTCATCCTTTAAATCTATAAACTGGGTGCCAAGAAAAAACACGAATAAGAACAACAGTAGAAATAGGGGTGAACAATGCCAAAATTGCCCACCGCCAAGATGGAAGCCAATCATAAAAGTAGCTAAACAATTGATACTAATAAATAATTTCGAGATGAATGGCCATCGCTTCGCTCGTAACGGTGGAGATGAATACACCTGATAGATCATCAGGAAAATACAAATAAAGATAAGGCTAGAAAAACCAGAAGCAAAAGCGAATGCCAAACAAGAAAAAATGATTAGCCGGCTTATCTTTAAATAATCAGGAATAGATATGCTGTCCTTGACTAAAGGTCTCTCGGGACTATTAATCCGATCTAACTCAATATCATGGTAGTTATTTACCATCACAGCGTGCAACCATGCCAACCAAATAGCGATGAACGCAAGCACAAGCGGAAAAGGGTAAATTGGATCAATCTCTGACTTCGGAGCAAAGACATACCCTAGAATCATCAATAACTCAAAGTGAGCAAGGCGCAAAAAACGGGAATCATAAATTATCGCCTTGAAGTAATAACGATTAGAAAGCCACGCCAAAATAGTGAATTGTACGGCTATCATTACCATGTAAACCATGAACAACAAGTGCTCAGAAAAATTCGCAGAAACACCAATCAACTGGGAAAACTTTAGAATAAAAAACAGTAGCCCCATGTGAACGAAGATAAATGTGTAGGTGAGCCACGCCACTATAAAAGCTCGAAGTAGAGACTGTGTCCGTAACCAGCAATAGCCACCTATCGCAATTGATGCAATACCAATCTCAATTCTCATCCCCGGTGTAATTCCGACACGTTCTACGGGTCCGAAAAAGGTCAAATACCTATCCCACAACTCAGCGCCACTAAAAGTAAGAATATAGGAATACTCCGGTGCCATGCTGGCAAATACCGTTAGATCCAGAAAAGGCGGGAGTAATATGATAAAAAAAGATGGCAATATCAATTTCGCCGCCTGAACAACATTGCGATTGATACCAACGACACTGATTATGATAATGCTTAATGCAATACTGGTGAAAGAGGAGAAATAATGCAGGAAACGGTAAGGGTCGAGTGGTAGCTGATGAGTATAACCATCAGTTAGCGACTCAATGGTAATTCGGCAAAATACAGCAAGACTGAATATTACTATCGCATCTATCACTGTGCTGCGACTGTTCTCAATACGATCCAGCATATTTATAAGGGATCGGAGGTAGTTATTTCTGATCACGTGGTAGACGGTGGATAAAAAAGGTTAAGCATCATATTCCATCATTTTTTCATACTTTAGAATATCTCTACTAACGGTTTGGTAGTGCAAACCAATAAAGTCAGCACTCTCTCTCATTGAATAATGTCCAAGAACATGCGCCTCATAACACATTTTAGGCCGGTCACTGTAAGTAGCAGCAAACCAGCTCAATGGTTTCACGACCTTCGTTTGGACTTTTGGTATTTCTTTGAGAGAATCTTTGCCTTTAACTAGTTTATCGAGATGTTCGACATATTTATTTGTACTCAAATAAATATGTCCTTTAATATCTTTCCATATTGATTCCTTCCGTCGTATTCCTTCGACAATATATTGTTCGAAGTTTCTAATTGCCATACCTCGCACATCACCAAAATGTAATAACAACCAATCGTTTTCTAACCATCCCTGTAGCTGTGCACTCCCTATCATCTGTCTATAACTACTCCAGGGATAGTCATTAGGGTGTTCAACCATTCTTGCTCGAACGGGGTTCAGTATCACATAACGCGCAAGAGCCAGCAGGTAACTTTCTTTTTCAACATGTACTGCGTGGTAGCGCCCCTGAAAAAGGTGGCCACAACGATAATATTGTCGATTTACCCAACGTGTATATTCACCATTGAGTTGTCGCATTCCTTTCGAGAGAGTGGGCTCAATCGTTTCAATCACCAAATGATAATGATTCGTCATCAGGCAGTAAGCATGACATCGCCAGTGATAGCGTTGACATACTACACCTAAGATTTCGAGAAATTTTTCCCGATCCAAAGACTCAAAATAAATTACCTCACGCCCATCACCACGTGATGTGAGATGGTATAAAGCACCAGGAAACTCCGGTCGAAGTGGGCGAGTCATCCATACTCTCCTTCATCCTAAATCTCAGTCTATTCTAAAACAAATCAATCAAATTTCAATGTCGTAATGTGAGACCTGACACCTTTTTCTGTAATGTGACACCTTTTTAGACACATGCGCTTCCATTCCATCAACGAGCTATCTCAATCCGACACAGAGCGCCTTTAATTTTCAGAAATAATTGAATTGAAAATCTACTGCTTTATGTATATTGACCAACTACCGTTGTAATCCAAAATAAGTTTCCCTTCGGAATTAATCATGAATTTAGTTTCTACTTTATTAGGAGCTGATAGCTGGTCAGTAACCAGTACATCTTCTTTTACCTCATAGACAAGAAATGACTTCTTATCTGTGCTCTGCTCGTGTGTTGTGAAAATCAACGAACCATCCTCATTAAACTCTAGACTACTATTTTCCGTTTCACCATGGGCAAAACTCTCTGGATCCGCATGCCACATTCCGACCAAATCAGATTTGTTAATATTTACCATGAAAGTTTTCTTAAATTATTTTTCACATAAAACTCGGCTGCCTTCCCTTCAACAAAGCACAACAATTCATCTTTGACTAATTCAAATGAAGCCCTGTCATTATTAGCATGTTCCATAATTGCAAGGCAAAGAAGTCTTTGTACATTTGTCAAACCTGGAGATAATCCCCGTTTCCATATACTGACTAAAAATTTATTTGTTATTTGTCTTTTGATATCTTCCATTGTTTTACTATCCAAAGCTGATATTACTTCCTCTAAAAGACTAGATATTGAAACTGAGTCGTCAATGTGCCACCAAAAATCATCAGATCCATCTATGAAATACGCTAAACGACGACGCAAGTGAGAATCTTCAAGACTGGGAATAGAATTGTTATCTTCGTCATCATAATATTTTAGTAGAATCCCAGATACCACACCAATGTTTATTGTAAACACAATATTTTCATGAGAAGATTTCGTGCTTTTTTGAATACTAATCAACAACCAATTATCGTGTTCTTTATAATGAAAAGTATTTCCTCTCTTTAAAAAACCATGCTTTTTAAAGTGTTCAGCCAAGCTTTTGACTAAATATCTATAATTGTCTCGTGGTGTCACTAAATCAATTTACGGTTTACGTATAACATTTACAGGATATCCTAATCGTTTAAGGTATTCATCTTTTGCACGTTGAGAAGGCTTATAAGGCGATTTTCCTTTTTTTGTTTCTATACCACCCAGTATTTTACCGTCTTTACTTACCTCAACATCAGTTACCCGTCTTCCAAACGGTGTCTTTTTAGTTACTTCCGTCTTAACATCAAATCCCTCCTTCCTCATTGCTTCTGCTATTTCATCCCTCAAAGCATCCCCATCAATTTTATTTTGTTTAAGTTGAGCATCTTTCCTAGCCTTTTCTGCCTTTTTCAAATCCGCAGCTCTCTTAGCTTCAGCTGCTTTTTGTCTCGCCTTCTCAATTTTACCAGCTTTTAGCACCTTAAAAACAACTATTGGATACGTTACTATTTCAAACGCCGCGAAAGATGCTTCTCCAAAATCACAGAATGGCCAACAAGCTAGCGGATTGAAAATTTGATTCGCTAAGTCTCCAGAACTCCCAGGCGTGAAACTCCCAGCACTCATCATTCCATTCAAAGTCGACGAGGGTATCGGAGAAGGGGCGACACCCCCATGATCAATCGGCGTCCCCGGCGGTACCGGCGTATTCGGTAAATCTCCTGGCGTCACCGCATTCATATCCGTTTCGGTATCACCAGTACCATCATTACCATCTCCACCACCGCTGCCACCTTCATCACCACCTGGTGAAACGGGTTGTCTAGGCGGAAGTTTAGCGATGTCGCCAATGAGTATCGCTTGCAGCAAACTACAACCCAAAGATGCACAGGCTGGTGCGCCTCTACCATTATTCGCAAAGATTCCAAAAACATTTCGGGTTTCAAGAAAAATATCTGATGGTCTGGCAAAAAAAGTAAAGGATGCTAAGTCACCCCCAATTGCGACATAACCAACGCTTAGCCCAAATCTCATATATCCACTTGGATCTGTAAACTTTAGAGGATTGTTAACAACATAGCTGTATCTATTCCAGTTCTGACTGTTTAAGGGAGTCTGTACGATTGGATCCGGGCTTAGCATTCTGCCCAAATTCGGATCATAGATTCGTCCATTCATGTGAATGATATCGACATCATCTAAATGCTCATGCCCCGTATAGCCGCGGTCTAATGATGGGATACCCGCGTTTGCGCCTACCCAAGTAGTAGCATTGCGTCGTTTCCCGAAAGCATCGTAACTAAGGCTTTCAATAGTCAGCGTACCCATGTCAACATCAGTTACGGCTGTGATTGAGCCCAAATGATCACGGTGAAGATATTTTGTCTCCTTAACAGGAGTACCACCACCAGGTTTGTCCACAATAACGGCCACTGCCTGACCATTGGCAAATACCGTCAATTCATGTGTCTCAAGGCTAAGATTGGTATTTTCTTTTTTCACATACTGGCCATCATCCACATAATGTGTGGTCGTACCATCACTGTGTACTTGTTTATAACGGGCACCGTCCGGTCCATAGGTAAAGCTGCGAGATGCCCCACCTACTTTAGTAATGCTGGCTGGTTTATCGAAACTGGTCCATGTAATGTTACGAACATCGTTGTTTGTGTGAATGCTGCTGGTCTGGTTGCCATTTTCATCATAGGTATATGTCTCACTTCCGCCGCCAGCACCCGCATTGAAACTCACGCCGGTCACCGCATGCGGTCTTGGATCACTGACAAGCGGATAGGTAAACGTGCCAAGATCACTCTTCGTATTTAAATTACCCATAGCGTTATATGCATAGGTCACGGCGGTGTTAATACCGATCTTTGCCTCGGTCAAGCGATCCAGACCATCGTACTGAAAGGTTTCAGTAAGCGTCTTAAGCAAATCACTTCTACTGCGAATATTGCCAACCTGATCGTACTGGTAACTCTGGTTCTGAATATTTTGCGGGCTACCACCATTATGTCGACTGGCATTGCTGTAAAGTAGACGACCGCTACCTCCTGCGTAGCCTTGTGTAGTTAAACTGCCATCACCGAGGTATTGCCCTAAAAGACGCCCTTCTGCGTCCACATCGGTCGCCTGGAAAATTGGTGCACTAGCTAGATTAACTTCATGAACTGTTTCCAGATAGCCACGGATGTTATAAAAATATTCTGCCGTAAATCCTGTAGTGGGATAACTGGGGCTGGTTGGATAAATAACCTGATGGAGTCGGCCATTGCCATCATAGTTATAACTGGTGGTGTACGGCGTACCGTTGTCAATGGTCGTTACGCTGTCGGTCAACCGTCCGAAGTCTGCACTACTATGTGATGAGGTACGAATAAATGGAGTAGTAGATGGGTTAGATCCATCGGTCCGTGTCAGCTTTTCCTCACGCAAGCGACCTCTGCCTTTATTGTTACCGTTATCCCAGTAGTCATAGCTCCATGTTGTCACCAAGGTTACGTCACCGCCAGCAGTTTCCGGCTCTGTCCGCTGCGTAATTCTACCTATTAAATCATACTGGAAGAGCACAGTGTCTGAGTTATCTCGCAACTCTTCCGTATTTTGTTCTGTGATTTCGCCAAGTGCATTATAGTAATAATTAACCGTACCAGTATTGGGATCTGTCCTATATTCAACTCGACCCAAACGATCATAAAAACTTGTTACCTCTGTATCAAAAGTGGAACTATCAATCACACCTGTACGAACCTTCGTCAGGTTACCTGCAATGTCGTACTCGTAAGTGGTACGATTTCTATTTGAGGCGCCCGCCATTAAGGGATCTAACATCTCTACGACCTGCCCAATCGCGTTACTGATACGGGTAACTTGCCGTTGTATATTATCCGTTTGAGTAACATTAAATCCGTCGTAATCAGTTGTTAAATCCTCTGTGATATCAGCTGCAACAACACCGACAACCCGATTGACTGCATCATAGCTAGGCGTGTTCCAATAAATAACCTCATTAGCCACATCATAGTAAGGTTGTGAGTTGCGTTTTAAACGCCCTTTGTCATCGTACTCGGTGAGGGTCTCGATAAATCGACCGTCAAAACCCTTGACTCGAGAACGTAACTCTCTACCTTGGCCGTCATAAAACACCCGCAACGGGGTATTCCCTGTTGACGCTGACTCAATATAGATAGCTTCATTATTAACTGGTGTCGTGAGTTTATAATAGTTAACAGTAGACTCTGTGCTGTCAGGGTTTATTTGTTTGGTCAGTCGACCGAATTCATCGTATTCCTGTGTCGTATCCAGGAGGTTTGGCCCTGTTCTCGTCAGCAATACTCCCAGCCGGTCGTCATAGATCTGAGTTTGAAAATGTCCCTCAGCATTCGTTATTTTATAGGGGAATCGGTGCCAGGGTTTTTGTTCATTATTGTGATATTCCACACTTTCAAGACGGGGTGCCGTGAGACTCGGCCCGTCAATAGTCTCAGAGACTCTATTGCCATATACATCGTAAGCCAGGGTTGATGTCAATTCCTGATGCTCACTACCCTTACCCGGTTCAATGGTAGTCGTCCATAATCTGCCTAAGCTGTCGTAACTGAACGCTGTTTTGCGATCCTTACCAGTATCCATTTCAGTTTGAGAATCGCGGAATATCTCATTATGAGTCGTGACATCCTGTACACGTGCTATTAACCAGTCAGTCACGTTATTAGGTTCGGGTGTGCGCGTAGTAACGGTTTTGTATTCGGTATTATCATCTTCAATGTCCGTTACCGTAGCCGTTGTGACTGCGGAGAAGCCATAGCCATCTGGTGAGCTGTTGGTATTTGAGCTGGTAGAGAGATGAACACCGTCATCTGGATCGTAAACTTTGTTTGTTACCGTATCTACAGCAACAAATTGCGTTAATGCACCGAAGGGAAAGGCACTCGGATAAGCGCTGTAGGTTGTATCACCTTCTGATAATAAACGATCAGGATCATTATTCGAATTAGCATCCACATCAGTGAGCCATACTTCAGTATGTTTCACTAAACTCGTTTTGGGCCAGGTCTGTTCATATTCAGCAATGGTAGTAGTATTTCGGTCTTCATCGATGACGGTGACTTTGGCAAAGCCTAAACTTCCCCGGCCCCAGCGGTGACGCATGAAACCTTCGTATTGGTAGTTGGCAACCAACTCGCCACCAACCCCATCTGAGTGTCGCATCTGTTCCACAACATGGGTTGGATTGACCACATCCATTTCTGGATAAACCGCCGATGTACCCTTCGTATAGACATTGGCATCAGTTAGCGGTTTGTAGTCGAATTTTGTGATGACACTAAGTCCGTTGTCCACTTCGGTCATTAAATGCATCGGCTGGCATCGATTGATGGCAACATTCTGTGTGCCGTCAATATTAACCGACACAAAGTCAGGTTTGCCATCGCCATCGAGATCGACGAAGTCGTAGACATTACTACTGCCAAAAGCATGACCATTGCTCCAAGTGACATTGTCGTAACCATCACGACCGTTGGAAAGAGACACTTTGTGATCGCCATTGACATCTGGAGTAATGTAGTCAGTAAGACCATCGCCATTAATATCACGGAAATCTGGGACACGTCCGGCATCCAAGGTATTGGCACCCCAAGGTTCATCTTCGATAGCGTATCCCGCACCTGTCGAAAGTGAAACATGGTGTAGTGCGCTGTTTGTGCTATCGATAGTGACATAGTCGGTCAAACCATCACCATTGAGATCCACCCAGAAGCCAGAGGCATCGCTACTGGCGTGCGCCACCCAATTTTGAGGTGCATCAAAGCCACTGCCATTGTTAATGTAAACGCTATGTGCGGTGCCATTGATAGTGACAAGATCTGTGCGCCCGTCTTTATTCACATCATGAAAACTGTGACGTTGAACGCCCGGGGCACCCAAATCCGGACCGCCTGTCCAGGGTAGGTTACCTTGATATCCAGCACGATTATTTAGACGTGCGGTATAAGTCGTGCCACTTGCCAGGAGATAATCGGGCAAGCTATCGCCATCGAGATCAATGAATTGCTGTTCATCGCTGGTTAACACGGCAAGACCAGTATCGTATTCTTCAAATCCTCCAGTACCCAAGTATCCGTCTACACCATTTGAAATAGACCAATAATGTTTGCCGTCACTGTCAATAGTGACATAATCGGCCACACCATCACCGTTGAGATCTGTCAGCGTTTCAAAATCGCTACTGCCTTTAGCGTGAGCAGTCCAAGTACCTACCGAGTCGTATGCCGTCCCTGCGACATCAACAAGTGAAATATAATGGTTCGTGCCGTTGGTAGTGACATAATCCATTTTGCCATCACCATTCATATCGGCCCATTTTTGCAAAGCACCGGATACTGGTGCCTGCCCTGTCCAGGAACTCAGAATATAGGCACTTTGCTCTGCCACCCATTCGAAGGACGTTGGTTCGGTACACAATTCTGTCTCACCATCATCTTTAGGTACACATAACTCGATACTGGACAATCGCGGAAAATCGGTGGAATCGATTTCACCGTAACTTAGAACATAATTATGTACTTGTTCATGATAAACCCCGTTTTCTTCTATCCCAACAAAGTCCTCGTCTTTATCCAAGTCGACAAAGGTTTTGATATTACTCAAGCGTTGACTTTGTTTTAATTGCGAACCGGCATGATAACGGGTGATTACATCAGATCGAGTTTGGTACTCAAATTCAACTCTCGCATAAGGGGTTATTATAAAACTAGCCGTGTCATTGCCAGTGTAGTCAATATGTTTAGGCCGATAATCGCCGTTAAAGTTATTGTTTATGTCGGTATCTTTTTCATAGGTGACGGTGTAATAGTTGCCGTTTCGATCTTGCACACGTTTTAGCAACCAGAGTGCGGCTTCATCTCTACCGGTTGCTTCGATTACACCATCGGGATTGGCACCCGAGTTACCGAATTCCATAATCAGTCCGTTTTTAGCTTTTACCTCAAACCAATCTGGACCAGAGCTTGTTGCACCATGCGAGATTATCTCATTAAAACCGTCTAATTCTGTCCGGTACTCAGCGTTATCGGCGCCGTAAGTATGACTCCCGCTCACCACCAATTGCTGGCCACCGAAACAAAAGAGATCGTTATTCGAATATTCAACCGCTTGCACACTGCCATTTTGAGCAATGGTATGGGGGCAACGACGGATAGCTGAGCCAACGCCATTCAGTGACCAGCCGTAACCCACCAGTCCATTTCGGTTTTGACTGCTATATGAAAGCGACAAACTTGGTTGCATACCATTGGTACCGGCTGGCACAGCAATGGGCAGAGTGTAACTAGCCGCGCCAGAGCCGCTCACATTGTGATCGCCGGGCAAGACGCCTTTAAACACGGAACCCAGATGACCTTCGGGTATATCCTCCGGATCAGTGGGTGTCGGTACAGAACTAGTCGTGCTCGCTAGAGAGACTACGGTCGTTATGGGATCACTGTAGGCACCACAGTCATTGAAATTACACGCTCGTACACGAAATTGATATTCGCCATTTTCGTTTAAACCCAAAACTGAGTAAGTAAGATTGCTGCTGGCGGTATCGTAGGTGCTAACTTGAACAGCTTTGATTTGTTCTACTTCATGCCACACAAGCGGACCTGTCGGCGCATCCCAGGTTAAGGGGACATTGCCAGTTGAGGAACCCGCAGGACCACTAAGACCGGTAACCTGACTGGGAACAGGGTAATTACAGACTACAGTGTTCACTGGATTGTAATCACCACATCCGGAACTATTACAAGCCCTCACACGATAATCGTAAGCACCAACGGGCCGATTAGTAAACACCTTGCTTAAGGCACTTGAATCCTGAATTTCCGTCCAGGCCCCACCGCTTGACTCTTCCAATTTATAGGTATCAACTTGACCTGTAGCGGCTCCCCAAGAAACGGTGTAGTTCCCGTCGTCATCATTGATGGTCGTCGTCGTGACCGTTAACGATGCATTACCAACTGCTGTGCCACCATTACCATCGTCGACGGTATAGGTGAAAGAATCAATGCCATCAAACCCGTTATTTAGTGTGTAGGTAACGTTACTTGTGTTATTGGTTACTGTACCGTTTGTACCGTGTGTTATCGCACTCACGGACAAACTATCCATATCGATATCGGTGTCGTTTGCAAGTACGTCCACTATGACAGCAATATCCTCTAAGGTATTGCCAAAATCTGACTCAGCCACGGGCGGATCGTTAATCGCATTAACCGTAATATTGAACACGCCAGTATCCGTGGATGGGCCATCGGTAATCGTATACGTGACACTGACGTTGTCGTTATTATCTGGAGCAGGAGTGAACGTAATTGTTGCCGCATCATGGCTTACTGTGCCATGGGCAGGGGTGGTGACATTAGTGATAGTTAGACTGTTGCTTTCTGGATCGACGTCGTTTGCAATCACATTGTACGTTATTGGTGTGTCTTCGTCCGTTGATGTCGCATCAAGCACCGCGACCGGCGGCAAATTCACAACCGCAACATCGGATGTACCAGAATTGGCGCTGCACGCAGGAAAACCACCCACTACATTACAGGCCCTTACGTAGAAAGTATGATTACCACTCGCCACAGCGCTAAAAGGTTGTGAGCTACTGGCGCCATCATATACTTCACCGTAGTCTCCGCCATTAGACGAACGAAATAATTCGTATTTACTGACCGAGCCGGAAGCTGCACTCCAGTCAACGGTATGCTCCCCAGTGGTTGAGGTTAGCGGTAAAATAGTTGGTGTTCCTGGTACACCTGGAGTACGAGCAACATATATGGCATTACTAATTGCCGAATAAGTTCCGCAACCAAGACTGCTGCAAGCCCGCACACGGTAATGCCACACCCCGTCCACTACGGTTCGATCATAATAATTAGTTGTGGGTGTAGCGACGGTACTCCACGTAGACCCACCACTGGCAACTTCTTGAATTTCGTAGGAGGTGGCATAACTGACAGTGTTCCAATTCACACGGAATGTACCGTCTGTATCATCTGTGGGTAGTGTTGGTTTCGCGGGGGCAACTGGAGCCGAGACGGTTGCGGTGCCCGAAGGCGGCTTAGGTTCCCAAACGTTATCTTGAGAATTCCATTCCTTCGGAAGATAGGTATAGCTGCCTATGGCCTTCCCGCTGACGCTCAATGAGCCGGAACTATTCCCAGTGCTAACATTATTTTCAAATAATGTCTGCCCTGCTGGCCACGTCACTGTATAACTTCCTGTATAACTAGTTGATGGGGTAACCGTCACTGCCGCCCATGTACTCAAAGATAATAATGCGAGAGATACGATACCGACGCCTTTCATGAGTGTTCGATAGAGATGGCTCATGAGCGAACCTCCTGTTGTCCATTTTCAAGAGAATGCGGTGTGTCTAGCCATTTTCTGCTTCTGGGTAGGAACCCGCTTACAATGAGTTGAAACTGCTCCATTAAAGCTGTGATACTGAATTGACCGGGTGCACTAGGTACAAGTAATACGGCTACGCTTATAGTCGAGGTGCTAGCACTACAACCGCTGGCGTTACATGCTTTTACTCGATAAGTATAGGTACCATCACCTCTACCTGTGATATTCATGTTAAGTGCCGATGTATTCTGGACAACAGTCCAACTACCACCGTTGAATTGCTCTTCCAAGGTATAGGTCGCCACTGTCCCGCTCGCGGCGCTCCATGAGACTGTGTAAATTCCATCCGTATTTGAAGCGGGTGCCGTCAGCGAGACCGGAACTCCTGGTATGAGCAAGACAGTCACACTAGTGATGCTGGTGTAGCCGCTGCAACCACTCGCGCTGCAAGCTCGTACGCGGTAAGCGTAGTCTCCGTCTGCTTTCCCGCTAAGAGCCAAACTGAGCGCTGTGCTGGATTGAATCTGAGTCCATGCACCCGCATTCACCTGCTCTTCTAATTCATACGCTGTAACAGGACCGGTTGAGGCAGTCCAACTAACCGTATACGCACCATCCGGGCTACTAGTACCATCATCGATAACAGGTGTTCCTGGTGTTGAGGGTATGGTACTGACTGTCGCTGCTGAACTCGTTCGATACCCACTACAATTGGTGTAACTGCTTATGGTTTTGCACGCTCGCGACCTATACTGATAGCTACCATCGGTAAGGCCACTGTAGGCTTGAGACAATCCTGTACCTGAATAAATTTGACTATAACTTCCCCCCCCGATTGCACGCTCAAGCCGATAGGTCGTCACAGAGCCAGATGAGCTCCCCCAACTTACGGTATGCGCACCATCATTACTTGTAGTCGGTGAAATCGATATCGACGCAGGTACTCCAGGTGCAATAGCGACATTTACACTTTTAATTCCACTCCAAGAACTACAACGCGTGTAGTTTGACACCGCACATCCACGAGCACGATATTGCCATATACCATTGCCATTACCTGAGAACGCCTTGCTTCTTGACGTACTGGTATTGTAAGTCGACCAACCGCCCGTACTGATCCTTTGTTGTACCTGATAATAGACCGCACCGGTGGCCACACCCCAACTGATTGTATAAGCACCATTCGCATCATTAGTTGGACCAGACGGAGTTGAAGGAGATGAAGGGTTTGTGGTTAAAACAGAAACAGGCCCCTCAACTAGATACTCCCAACATGTACCCCATGAGCAACCTATGTTTACTATTTTGAATTGATGAGTCGTGTTACCACTGCTGCTGTAATATTTGGATTTCGCGCCCGCAGAAGTCGAAACATAGGCCCAGCCGCCACTCCCTGATTTTTTCTGTAACTGATTACCATAGCTAGAACTGCCAGATGTTGCATTGCTCCAGGTGACATTCAGCACACTCGTGTAGCTTGGCGATGGTGAGACCGATATTGCAGCAGCGGTGTTCATAAAAAGGGCGAACAAACAAAACAAAAAATGGAGCACATCTTTTGCTCTAATTCTTTTAGAATCGAATTCCTTTTTCATTTATTCGCCTCCTCATACTTCCTTTTTATCTCTAATAACCTGTTAAGCTCAGAATCTTTTTCATCACCACTGCATGTTAAATCAATTTCAATTGAATAAGATTTCCCTTCTGGATGATGCGCCGTTACCTGATAGGAAGTACATTGCCCAATAGAATTGCAACCTATTTTCGTTTGCCCAACAATTTTCACTTTCTTCTTTGACGTTTTCACCGCTGCATCTATTACATATCCTGCTTGACAGTTAGCACTGGTCGTGACGCTTTCCGAAAACTCTGGTGATTTAACGTTTCGCTTGTGGCTTGGCGCGCTGTAAACATTGTGACCAATAACAAAAACGGGCAACAACACGCAAAGTACTGTATTTTTGATTAGCATCTTAACTCACTCCCATTGAAGATAAGAATACAAAGGTGCAGTAATTACCGACAAATAAGTCATGGCAGAAATGCAGCTAATTAATGAAGCTGCTGTTGAAGTAGAGGATAAATTAAATGATATAAACAACTGCATTAATCTCATCCGTTAATTGGTACTTTCCATAGCTATCTCTTAAATTACGTTTTTTTATTTGGTTTAATATACGTATTAACGCGACACAAATCCTAGCACGACATACAAACATTGAGATATACCTAAAATGGGTGATGCGGTTAACTCTGAACTCATAATCATAACTTACTGTTTATTAATGCTAAGAAATAATTGATGCTATTAGCTGGTTAATGTTACGTCATACTAGAACACAAAACCTGATTCTAATTCTGATCTGCATAATAAACGTCACTCTATTTTTACTTTAGTAATATAATACTTGCTATGAACGTTTAGCTATAAAATTGAAACGACAGTGCAATGTCATTCTGCCGTGGAGTTAGTATAGAACGACAATAATATTTTCAATCAACAACTCTTAATAACGCCTATTTCCTTTAAGTAAAGAACCTAATGCGCAATTTATAGAAACGATATAATCCCCCCAACTTAATAGGCACAGGATCAAAACTGAAAGAAGAATTGAGAGACACAAATAATCAAAGAAATATTTCAATGCAATATAACGAGTCTTATTTCTCTGGAATATCAGCCGCAAATATAAAAATGGAATTAAAAACAATAATTAACAATCTTACTTCGGTTCATTCGCGCTCTTCGAACGATAAGAGTCCTACCCGGCATTTCATCGTATATGGATAGTCAGACATCCTTGATTAATGACCTATGACATTCTTAGGCAATATTGACAGATTCTTGCAGTGGTGGGTGTCCGGATTACTAACCCTCTTGCCTGCGCAAGTGCGTGAACTGATTCAGCCAACACCTAATTACCTGCTACTTGAAATTGATAATAGTACTCTAGAAATACATCACCATGATGATAATGGAGAACTGCTGAAAACGCGCCAATTCAGAATAGAGGAAAAATTGGAATTAGGCTCTCTGCAGAACTGGTTGTTTGAACTGCGTGATACTCATTACGAAACTATTTTCATGCTTCCTAGCAGTAAGTTGCTTGTAAAAAAAGTAACTCTGCCCTATGCCGCTAAAGACAATATAAGAGAGGCCCTCAGTTTTGAATTGAATAGAACTACACCATTCACCGCTGACGATGTTTACTATGACTTTTTGATTGTGGAATCTGATTCTGATAAAGATAAAATTGAAATCGAGCTAATTGTCTGCCAGAAAGCCATAGTAGACAGCCTATTGTCACAATTTACAAAGTGGCCGATTCGAATAATGCGCATGTCAACAATGAATGACAGGGGACTTTATTACAATATTAATTTACTGCCAATAAAACCGGATAATCCGCAAGACAAAGCAAAAATTAAATTGCCACTAGTATTAGTTTCCTCCTGTTGCCTACTACTTATCACCGCATTGTATCTTCCACTTTCCAAGCATGAACAAACGATAGCTGCGCTCGAGGCAAGCATGGCTGAACGACAACAAATGGCACTAGAGTTGGAGCACATGTTCGCCAAAAAAAGCAACCTCTTGTCACGCATCCATTTTCTAGATAAAAAGAAAATTGAACATGTACAAGCAATTAAATTAATCGACGAATTAACGAAAGTGTTGCCGGACGACACATGGCTTAATCGTCTTGTGATTCGCAATTCTGTAATTCAAATGGAAGGCGAGTCCTCTACGGCCACTGCCCTCATTCAGATCATTGAAAATTCCACCTATTTTCAAAATACGCATTTCCAATCACCACTGACCCATAACGACTCCACTAACAAAGACAAGTTCAGTGTGAAAGCAGAGTTAGCAAAGAAGACTACTAGCTAGTGATTAATTTAAACTCATCTCAACACGCTGCGCTATCACTCGTTATCCTACTGGTAATGCTAATGCTTATTTATCTTTTGATTTTTCATCCTGCCCTCACAAGACGTCACGCTATCTTGGAACGCTATGACAGTGTGCTCTTTCAACATTATAAATTAGGTGATGTTAATAAAACGGCTGAGCGACTATCCGATGAATTGAAACGGTTACGAAAACAAAAAATAAATGATTCTGGTTTTTTGACAACCAAAACTGAATCACTTGCCGCAGCCGACTTACAAGAACACATCAAAACCTTAGTTAAAAATAGTAACAGCAGCTTAATCAGCACACAGGTAATCCAGCATAAAGAAATAGATACATTCCCGAGAGTAGCTATAAAAGTACACATGCGCGGTAATATGGACGCACTTAGAAACGTGATGTATCAATTAAATGGCGATACGCCTATGTTAGTTATCGATAATATACAGGTACAGAAACGTCATGGGTCCAGTACGAATCGTACAGGGCGTGGAACGGAATTGCTTGATATTAAACTTAATGTGAGCGGCTTTATGTATAAAGCAGAAAGTTCGTGAACACACTAAAAAATAAACAGTTTTACTTTAATCTCGTCCTTGCATGCTTGTGTTTCTGTCTTCTCATTGTCATGGTTATTGACTTAAACAGGGACTTCATACTGCCCCCTACGAAGATATCGAATGTACAACAACAAGAAAAATATATTTTAAAAAAGAATAGCCATTTAAAAGCCCCCATTAAACCCATTGATGCTTATGAGCGTATTGTTACTCGACCATTATTTATGGACAATCGGCGTCCGCCTGTAGCAAAAAAAGTAATTGCTAAGACTAAAGAGCCAAAAAAGCAAAGAGAATCACAAGAAGAATTTCTTCTATCTGCAATCTTTATTACTGAAGACAAACGAATCTCACTACTTCAGTCTAAAAATAGTAAAAAATTACATAAAGTCTTTCAGGGTGACGATCTCAATGGTTGGAAAGTCACGGCGATAGAGCCAAGATTAGTATCTCTCAAAAGAGGTGGTGAAGTTAGGAAGCTTGAATTGATGGTGAAAACATCAAAATACTCTGCCAATGAGATGAATGACGTAGCGAGTCAGGAAAACATAGTAATGACTACTGAACGTACCAGCATTAATTCACCAACTAAAGAAATGAAAAAACCTAGTAATATAGAAACAGTAAAATGATTAGATTGTCGAACTACTTATTTGATTGTTAAATCGAGCTAGCACGATGCACAGTAGATTATATAGTCCAACTAATGACTTCAAAATACATGATTTAGTAATTGGTCTTATCAGGGAGAAAATCAATTGATCACAAACTATCGACTCGTAATTTTGGCGTTAATGTCTTACCTATTATGTTTTGTTAATGCGTGTAATTTCTTGCCTTCTAAGGAGGTTGAGCCGCTTGAGTCCGTCTCTCTGAACGAGAATTTAGTCAACGGCGAAAAAGGCGCAGAAGTATCAACGGAAAAAATAGTGAACACTGAAAGTGATGTTAGTCATCGACGTCAATTAAGTAACAATCAAAATCATCATCAAATAGTTGGAATAGGCAGTGGTAACTTCATTGCTAACCCAACCCATCAGGACACTTCTCAAATACTAGAAAATAGTGATGGTGAAATTACGCTTAATTTTGAAGATACAGATTTACGTGAAATTGTAAAAGTGGTCTTAGGCGACATACTCGCCGTAAATTACTTAATGGATCCCAAAGTCGCAGGGAAGGTAACGATTGGTTCGACTCATCCACTAAACAAGTCTGAGCTTATCCCGCTGCTTGATGACATACTGGGCATGAATGGGGCCGTGTTAGTACGTAGTAACGACAGGTATCAAGTTCTTTCTAAGAAAGAGACCCTGGGCGGCTATTTATCCGCAGAAACTGATGAAAACAATCGTAAGGGCGGCTATAGAGTTCAATTAATTCCACTGCGCCACATCGCTGCGACTGAAATGCAGAAAATACTTGAGCCCTTCATTGCAGATGGCAAAGATGTACGGATTGATAAACGACGTAATCTACTAATTGTCTCTGGCACTGCAAAACAAATTAGAACTATTCAAGATACGATAGCTATATTCGATGTGGACTGGCTCAGTGGCATGTCTTTTGGATTGTATCCGTTGGACTATGTCGATCCAAAAACCATGAAATCTGAGCTAGACTCTATCGTCGGCGCAATACAGGGGGACACCAGTTCGGAACTATTGGACGGACTAGTTCGCACAGTTCCCATAGAAAGACTTAATTCAATATTACTTGTCGGCTCGACGCTAAAAGCGTTACGAGAAATTGAAATTTGGTTGTACCGGCTTGACAGACCCGGCGAGCACGTGGGTCAACGATTGTATGTATACGATGTTAAAAATGCTAAGGCACTCGAAATTGCCGACATTTTGAACAATATACTTGGCACCTCATCAACTTTATCTACATCAACATTGCAATCTTCACAATCCACCCAGTTGGCACCGGGTTTGACACCAGTTGAAATCAGCGAAAATGGTGTGAAACAACCCGCACTTCCTAGTTCAACTATTCCCATTCAGGACACTGGGCTGGTGCTACCAAACGCCAGCTCTATTGAAATTATTGCTGACGATGTACGTAATGCATTAGTCGTACTATCAACACCAAGAGATTACAAGATGGTGGCTGAAACAATTAAGAAACTTGATGTGGCGCCACTTCAAGTCGTAATTGAAGCCAGTATCCTTGAAATCAGCCTAAGAGATGATCTTAGCTACGGCGTTGAATGGTTTTTCAATAACACAATTGATGGCAGTGAGAGGAAAAGTGGACGCAGTACACTCGATCTAGGTAGTACTGGTATCAATGCGCTCAGTCCAGGATTTTCATTTACTGTCGTAGATGCTGCAGATCAAGTGCGACTTGCCTTAAATGCATTACAAAATGAATCTGAAGTAAATGTATTGTCTTCACCTTCATTAATGGTACTAGACAAAGAAACCGCGATGATAAACGTGGGGGATGAAATTCCAGTACCATCTAGACAATCGATTAGTAATCTGGATCCCAGTGCGCCAACTGTGAATGAGATTCAATTTCGACAAACAGGTATCACCTTAACCGTTACTCCTCGAGTGAATAGTGGTGGGCTCGTAACAATGGAAATTAAACAAGAAGTCAGCACCGCTGTCAGCACTACATCGTCAGATATAGATGCACCCACTATTCAACAGCGTCAAGTTGAAAGCGTTGTCGCTATTAATTCTGGCGACACTATCGTGCTTGGCGGACTTATTCAGAATACACAGACGGATAATGAAGGTGGCATTCCAGTTTTACATAAAATCCCACTAATCGGAAAATTATTTGGACAAACAAGCTCAGAGAATCGGCGAACTGAAATATTAGTTCTTATTACGCCGCGTGTAATTGGGGATCGAGACGACGCAAGAGAGATTACGGATGAATTTCGACGAAGACTTAGGGGTTTGAAACCCGCTAATGATATTTTACAAGATACAAAAGTGGACTCTACCTCATAAGACTGCTCGACATCCGTCTGCATAGACTGTGGTGTAAAGATCGGGGAGCCTCAATGATGTTAATGCCCATAACTGAAGTCAATAACTTGAGGGGTAAAGGTCATAGTCTTAATGCTGCGTCGCAGCAAATCGTATAAATATATTTGTTGGTGAGATATTTGAGCTTGAGGTGGCACTCTATCGTAATGAATATAGAGAACAGTAATATTCTAATTGTTGAGGACGACCAAACTACCGCATCGATTCTAACTTTATACCTTCAAAGACTTGGATGTTCTGTTGTTGCAACTGTTTGTAGCGGAGAGCAAGCAGTCGAAAAAGCTAAACTATTGTCTCCTAACGTAATTTTAATGGATATTGTTCTTGAAGGGACAATGGATGGAATCACAGCGGCTGGCATAATAACTAAGGATTCTTCTATCCCTATTATCTATATAACCTCGCATTACGAAGAACATTTTCTCTCCCGCGTTCAAGAAACAGTTCATGCCGGCTTTATAAACAAACCTGTGCGTGAAGTTGATTTAAACACAGCTATAGTATTTGCATTAACCGAAAAAAATGCTCCAATGAAAGAGCACCTACTAGCCAAATACGATTTGACTCGTAGCGAGTACCAATTAGTTTTACATTTATTAGAAAACCCCGATCTAAAATCTATATCTTCTAAAACGAACACCACAATCCATACAATTAGAACACATTTAAAGCACATTTATAAAAAGACTAATACCAAATCAAAGACAGCACTTGTGCTAAAATTCCTAAAGCCTTAACTCGGTCGTTTGCATTAGAAAATATCATATGACCATTTTCAGAATGAAAATGTCTCGAGGCCAAATCGTGGATGGGCTCTTATCTTGGGATACGGTCAATCAGAAATTAGACATATATACCTCAAACGAGACATCCATAATTGATATCTTTAGTTAAGAAAATTAATCGCGAAAGCCCCGAAGTACTAAAAGTACAACGGGGTATTGGGGGGATAGCGATAACCATCCTGGTTTCCTTGTCCATACAGGGTGTAGTGTCATAAAAAACTCGAATCTCTCACTTGTAGTTCACTAAAATTAAAACACATTATCTGTACGAGATTCGCTTACATATCGGCCAATTATTTTATCGACATATATATCCATTTTATAAGTAAAGCATGATATGCCCCTTCATGTACCCCGGCTCTTATTATTTAAACTGTTTCATTTAATCATTTCTTAGATATCAATACCTTGGTAATAAAATAATTGAATACGCAAAACATCAAAATTGGGAAAGCTCAAAAATAAATTTCTTGAATTCTCTCGTTTATATAAAAATACTGCCAACCTGCAGACTCTTATCCCGATCATTAATAATTGGAGAGTTTCAAAATTACTTTTGCTAATACTGGTTAACAATAATTACATGAATTACTATTGTTATCGCAGATTAAGGAAAATATTTATTTTATAATAACAATCTTTCCCATTAATGCTTGTGTTGCATCGACTGGTTAATCTCACAACCATTAATGGGAAAGTATTCAACATTGCGAATTAAAAAAGGGGCGTAAAGCGCCTTGCATTTTACTGGCGGAGAGAGGGATTCGCAATGGACTCATAACTAATTGATATACTATAGCTTTATCTTTTAACCAAAAACTATTGCCCCCATAGTTGCCCCCAAGTGGAAGACAGATCCAATTTTTGCCCCCTTGTATCAGATGTGTACTTATTTAGGTTGGTTACTCTTACGAATGGATAGGAAGTGAATATACGCTTTCAAGTTGTGGAACCCAACAGAACGAATCTGACGAGAGAATTAAGTACGTTCTATTGCCTATTCAACGTTATAGAATTGGGTTGTAATCACTTCACTTCGGAATGAAGAACGGACTCTATCGACGTTTATCTAGCCTGTATCATCTATTTTCCTCAAATGCCTATCAATTGAGTTTCTCCGAGATGCCCCTAATATGAATTATTCTATGACTGTTTCTGCGGCTAGTTTGGTGATCGATGATTTGGGTAATATGATTGTGCTTATTGCCTTCTCTCCTTTCTGGTTTGTCAGTTTATCGAAAAAGAAGAAATAGTCACCAGATGTGCCAAGCAACCTTACGGAATGAATGATTCTGTCATCCTCAACATTTTTCAATGATACCGCTAAATCCACCCTTACATTGGTTCCCGTGTTTGATAGAGGCATTGCCCGGTTTTCAGAAGTAATATAAAAATGTGCTAACCAGGCCATTATTATTGCTGCGACTATCGGAATTGTTAACATCACAATACTTTCTTTCATACTGCTTTTTTTCGACCGCTTTGCCACTATGCTCAAAACAATTGCCAATGCTGCAATAAATACAATTGGTTCTTTAAACGAACCTAACAGAAGATCATCAATATCAGCGTAATCTGCAAAATTTAAATCAAAAAAGCCGAAGAAACATACTGAATAGACTACTCCTATGACTTCGAAGTATATGGCGAGGGTGAGAATTTCCGAAAGTTTGCCAAAAACAGGGGGTTCGCTAGCCCCAATATGTTCTTCAGCAGGGTTATTTTCCATGTTAGCTCCTAATTAATTACGAAACTTTAGCTCCTCATCAGGATCAGCAAGTAAAGTAAAGAACTTTCCTGACACAATCCAAGCGAGACCAAATGCCTCAAGGGCTACCCACTCCCCAATAAAAGTTAGGTTATGTTGTTCTTTTGCTGTATCGGATGCGAACGCAATAATAAGAATACAAAATATCATGACAATTCCACACACAAAATAAACAGCACTTCGAGCCAGTCTCTTTCTCGAAAGATTAGCTATTTTGCTACTCCAGAATTCGTATTGAAAAGGTACGAAACAAAAATAGACCAGAATTGAAAAAAAGACACCCGCACTCATGTAATGAACCATGGCGCTCCAGTCCGTACCGCAACACTCACATGCAGTAGGAAATAGTGCAATACAGAAAGCCGCCATCGCCGCAATTTTACTCAGAACCGCTTGTGGTTTGGTGTGTCCATTGTATGCCAACAGGAATGTACCAACTATGAAAAGCATGCCCACGAAAACATCACGCGCATTGGTATAATAAGAAGCACTGATGGAAGATAATTCTTTCGCTGCAATCCCTGTGACAACAATCGGTAACAGCATTGCAATCATCCCTACTAGGAGACGGAGCGATCTATAATCAAAGACTTTTTCCATAACAATAACTCGACTACTTAGTAAACCAGATTGGTGAAGTCCAAGCCGTGTCGTTCATATTATCTCTTTTACCATCCTTTTTGTGAACCCCTGTTTCATTGTTTAGCACGTCCTCGCCATCCCCTAGTAGATTATCTTGGCCACCTTCTTCCCTGACTCTAATGTAGATATATTCTCCATCCACCACTTCAATATCTTGCCACATGGCAAGCTCACCCGTTTTTACGCCTTTCTGCACATCCCAAACGGCAGCTTCATGCTCTCCAACCCCATCCCAATCGCTGAGAAGCTCT
This sequence comes from Gammaproteobacteria bacterium, assembly GCA_012103475.1. Lineage (GTDB taxonomy): Bacteria > Pseudomonadota > Gammaproteobacteria > Eutrophobiales > Eutrophobiaceae > WLWS01. Next base: position 51,474 of record WLWS01000006.1, read on the forward strand.
ATTGTATACGGTCCTTCATCCAGAGGATCTTGATCAATACCTGATGCTTGCCAAACTTGTACTTTTATATCAATCGTCGACTCATCATGCCCAATTTCAATTGAATCTCCCATCCAGTAGGTCTTTCCGCCATACTCTGCTGTAAAAGCCACAACTAGTTCGTCATCTTCTGTAGCGTAAACGCGATTGCTACGAAAAGCTTCCATGAGGTCGCTATATGTAACACCGTCCGACCATACCGCCGTTCTTGCTGCTGTAACACTTCCCCAGTTCGTGTAATGCGTATCTTGGTTAGCAGATGGCGATAAATGAAAACCCATATTCAGATAACGTTTATAATACTTTTCCCATTGCCCTCGCCGATGAACCTTTTTCTCTGAGTGACGATGCTTTCCTGTGATATGCCCGCCACCAACAGTAGTGATCAGAGATATCGTCTTAACTACCGGGTCCACTACCTCAACAAATTCATCTTCATTTGTGTACTGTTTGACGCCATAGTTACCTTGCCTCTTGCTATTCGAACTACCCCCACTATTTGGGTGATTAAACTGAATAAACTCAGCGTATTCCCGTGCCCACTCAATAAGGTCGAGATAATGGTGATCTAGAATTTCTTCTTTATTAGGTAATGACGCCGCTCCAAATATATTTATATGATTCCCAGTACTCGTTGTACCCCACTCAATACCAGGAATCGCAACGAATTGTCCTGTATGCCTTTCATTAAATTTCATTGCTACCTCATATGACTTGTCATGATATTCATCGTCACCAATCTTGAACTTTTCATCTAATATAAGACGCCCTTCTTGATCTTGCATATAGCCTTTGTGATGATCTGTAAGCGCGAGAAAGTCTAAACCATGCTTCATCGCATATGAGTATGCCTTTTTAGGCGTCATTCTCCGTTTGTATCTAGTTTTAACGTCATCAGAGAGTGCTGAATGAGCATGTAAATTTCCGAATAAAACTAATTTACCCATGTATTCTGGGAATATTTTAGGGGCCCCCGGCGCCGTACCAGCTCTTATCACACCTCCATCGGCATGTTCACCTTCAACGCTCTGAGCGAATAAAGAATTTATAAAACAAAGTGATAGCAATATAACGAGTAGGTTTTTCATTTTTGTCGCCCAATTAGTTCAAATATATTTCTGAAGTGTTTTTTACAACTTGTAGTTCCAAATCCGACCGTACTTGATTTGCATTCTTTAGATCAGTAAGCGGTTTTATTTCGTCATAACATTTATAATGTATCTCGTAAGCCAATAAATTATCTTCAGTAGCACTCCAATTCACGGATAATTTTGAAGTATCATTTGCACTCGCCATAAACACGTGAGTTTCGAGTAAATCATAAGTTTTCTTAACGGGTACGATAACTGTGCGGGAAACCTTTTCACCAGGTTTTAGTACCCTGTCAAAAAACAAGCTCCCTCCTGAGATATAGCGGACAGTATCCACTTCGGAGTATTTATGAATAATGTTCCGTGAATATCCTTCATTCATTGACGAAGCAATAGCCTCCATGATTTCGCTTTTTGTCCTATCGGACTCGCTTGTTACAATTCCCATGAAGGAAATTGTACTTGGCAATAGATGAATTGTTCGAGTACTAGGATTCTCAGCGGTTACAGTCGTTTGTACGAAATCATTTTCTTCTTCGTTGTCTCCACTCATCATATTTCTATTAATGTTGGATGATATTTTCTTTAGTTCCAAATCTAGCGTGATGTTCACTGGTGCCGACTTGGGAATTGTAATTTCTTTATAAACGAACTGATAGACACCGGCGAAAGTGGCAAGTGCTATGAAAATTAATTGATAGTATGCTATGCGGAGCTTTTTTTGTTCTAACATTTCATTTAAATCGCATTTTTCGCATTCTGACATTTTCGTGCTTCTCTTCTATCATCATTGGTAGCTATACTGCCACAATTCGCTCAGCTCTTGATTTAAGTCGCCAAAACTTCACACTCTTTCAGAGTGCGTGTAAAGAGTTTGTTCATGTACCAGATTCTGTTGCCGCCTCCGGCACAGTGTTCTCTTCAGGGCCTGTCGTCTCAGTCACTGCCTTTATCTTAAATTCGTGCTTAAATCTTCCCAGCGTTTTCTGAAACTCAATCAATCCTGGGTTATTAACCCTTTGAATTGAATCATCGGCTTCTTCTAACCCAACATTTAGAGAGCATTGATTGTGATAATAGACAGCATCGTTAACTGCATTCATTATTGAATAATCAAGTACAGTTTTACTTTTCCGGTGAGCGAGTATCGTTTCCATGGTAGTTTTTCGTCTCTCATCGATCGCTTTTGTTAATAGTTGGATGACTTTTTCATTAAAGAAAGATTGATTAACTTCTGTTTTTATCCCTGTTAATGCTGCTGCTGTAGCTGAAAATATCTTGGCAACACTTGTCGTCCGATACAACGCACCAGCTGTGGCCGAAATTATCGAAAGACCACCAAGAGTTGAATTCCAAACCCCGTCAAAGCGTTTGATATTCAATTTATATCTACCGCATCGATTGATCGAGGCTCGAATTATTTTATCTTGTATGTTGTTACGAACTGCTTTCCAATAATCCTCTCTATCACGCTCATCAGGTGCAGTTTCATCTAAATAAGTCTGATGACTAAGAATTTGAGCATCAACCTCTGTAATAAACCCAGAATTTATCTCATCCACTTCTACTTGATCGCTAGGTAATATGGCTTTAGGCCCTTCAAGAGTAAGAGTTGAGAGCGGATTATTGGTGGCGCACCCATTAAGCGAGACGATTACAAAAATAATACATAACCTAATCACCATTTATAATAAACCTCCCCGTTTTACCGTCCAGCAATAAAGCAATAATCTCGCTTACGACATAATAGAGCTAAGATATATGCTAGCTAGCCAAACGATGAACCTAATAATCTAGTGCTATGATTCTGCTATTTCTCCCATTATTTGGCTAAGCGTAGATGGTGTGTTTCGAAACGTTTACACCCTATCAACGATACAAATGAGACCTTCCCAAGCCCAAGAATGAAATGAGTAACCATTCTGAATTCCGTGTCCACTTTAGTGTAGTGACTAAGGAACAGGCTTTCTCTCACTATAAAGCTAAACAGCATGAGCAATTCTGATGTTTTTCTGATGAGAAACTAATGATGATTGGACAGGCCATAATTGCATTTAAGGCTCTGAAAAAGTACCGCAGAGCAGAAACCCAAACCAAGTTCGACAATTAGAACCACGATTGTCGCAATGCAACACATGACGACAGTAATCACGGGTGAAATGATTGTTAGCTTTTTGATCCATATCTATTCCACCAGCCGTTTTTCTGTTTTTTAACTTCCTCCAGTTCAATTTGTTTTAGCTCATCTTCGGTCCATTCCTTTGTCTCTGACTTTCTTAATACCCACTTTAAAGGAAATGCTGCATTTGCAATCTGGTATAGGCTTGGGACATCTGGAAATTTTACGTGTTTAGGCTTAGTACATTGCGGAAAATCAACTGTGATTTGTTCAGCATCACTTACCTGTACTTCGTGCTCATCTTCAAGCATTAAAACTGAACTTCTCGGCAAAAACTCCCAGTACATTATGGTTGACAGTGGAGTGCCGAACTTAATCCTATTAGGATGTTTTGTATAGTCGAAGATTGGTGGAAGCTTTTTTGCCTTTTTCCTTAGCCCGAAAAAAGAACGCTCGTAGTCCACTCTCAGGAAGTCTACGTGCCCAAGTAATAAATCATATGCCTTTCGTTTATAAACCGGAACGGCAACTATTGGTTTTATAACGTTGGGATTAATCGTATTTGTTATTTCGAAAGCTATAGTTTCGCGAATTTTCTGACTTTCGCTTAATTCATTAGTGGATGAAATATTTGTTTTTAGCTTTTCGGAAAGTTCGATCTTTATTTTCGAGGATAGTTCATTTTTCTTTGAGAACCCTATCTTTCCAGCTAGTTCAGTAGCAAATCGCGCAGTTGACTCGTGCTCAAGAAGAAATTGCCTAATTGATGATACCTGCTTGATTTCTTCAAGCTCAAAGCTCGAAGCAATTACATGTTGGGAACCAACTCCTTCGGGTGACTTGTATACGGCTAAGGCATCCCCAACCTGATGCGGCATATCCAAGGTTCTTTCGTTCAACTGGAAGTGGCACCGAACAATACCAAATGAAGTATTTTTTTCGTTAAGAGTTTCCCATGAGTTTTCCTTAGTAAGCTCCACTGAAAAAGGGATAGAAAATTGAATTCGTTTCATATTGTTATTGTTTTCATTTTTTGATTCCTAACAAGTATTTATTAGAAGTTTACGCCCTTATTTCCTGGATACTCCCAAACTACAGATGTCGTTAAATCGATCTACTATCATAGTCTTAATTGTCCCTATCTCAGTTCAGGACTGGACAGTTAGCCTGACTGATATCTAAAAAGGTGTGACACCTAGCATACTCATCTCACTTAATTGCTGATACCTTGTTCCCTCTGAGTTGTCACAAGGAGGCGGAGCTGAAGTGAATAATGTCTTCAGTATTGACGTAGAAAAGCCTCGGCCTACGTAGGTACATCGGAGCAATTGGTGGATAGAGATAACCATCCTGGTTTCCCTGTCCTCCAATGATTAGTGTCATGTGTGATTAATATCTCTCACTCGACTGATTAGCACAGCGGCCAATACTGAATGTTAACTGGATAAAGAAACGGCCCTCCCGTCGAATCTAGAAGGGCCGTAGGGGGTGGTACTGGGATTTAAATCCTAACTCTATCTTTCATTTATGTATGTACCCCATCTAGGGTAGTCGTTAATACACCAACAATGTTATCTTTAACACATCTCTACTTGCTCCATAGGATTAAGCTCTTAAGTTCCAGAACATCAAAAAGGAGATAACTATGGAAAAGGACTTCACAATCGACGTAGAAGTAATACTTAGAGCGAAGTGGTCTGAACCAATGACTTCTCATGAAGAGTGGAAGAGGAGAAACTTAATTGATGACAGTCTGGGCGTTTTGTCTTGTGAGTTGGAGGAAGTTGTTCAAAGGCTATTGGAAGCGAGGCGATAGAGTGAAATTGATGCTTCAAAGGAAATGCAGGTCAAGATGACCACAAACAAAAAACCGCCATGTAGACGGGCTATAGTGGAATAGGAAATCGCAAAATTTCTCACAGTGCCAGTGGCTAGAGGTTGGGTAAAGAAATATACTTGTATTTTGTAGTATCACATACAAACGTCCAACTACGCGCTGATTGATTAGTGTGGAAAAAAGAGAACAATTCTACTATGCCTGATTTTAAATTTGTCTCCACCAAGACAGCAACGACAGACGCTCTAGATGTACCGCTTGGCGACATAAATGATGAAATTATCAGTCTGTTTAATCGCATAGATGTAAACAGTACGGTAATGATTGCAATGATGGACTGGTATTTGGATGTCAGCGGACACGTCTCAGGAGAAACAGGTGATCCTGTAGCGCTGGCCTTGGAAAAAAGACTGAAAGTTTTATGGCCGCCGGGCAAACCACCTGAATATCCACCTGTTAAAATTGTGTTGTGTCCTCCCGAATCTGAGCACTACGGCGGATCATCCAAAGAAATATTGGATGACCTTATATCAGATGGGCTAGTCGAGCTTCATTTTGCTGAGGTTATGCCCAACTCATTAATGCACAACAAAATATTTATCTTTCGTAATATTAGTAATGCTGATGACATTCCCGGGTTTGGCGACTATTTAGCTGTCTCTTCAGCAAATTTATACTGGTCACAACTGTATCAAGCTAATGAAATGGTTGTTATAAATGATTTATCGGATGTAATCGGTTGGTATGAAGATTATGTTCAGAGAAAACACAGTCAATACATAGGCTAAAAACTTGTTACTACTTTATAAAGAACTCTCCATATTTTTCACGTAGAGATAATTTACTGACCTTCCCTGTTGCGGTATGAGGTAGTTCCTCTACGAAGAGGATATTGTCTGGTTTCCACCAGCTTGCAATTTTTCCATCAAACCAATTTAAAATATCTTCGGCTGAAGATGAATCTTCAGCTCTCTTTACTGCTATCAAGAAGGGGCGTTCTCCCCATTTTTCATGTTTCGCACCTATGACCGCAGCTTCAGTAATCTGCGGGTGCGTTAGCGCACAGTTCTCGATTTCGATTGAACTAATCCATTCACCGCCTGATTTAATCAGGTCTTTAGATCGGTCTGTGATTTGTACGGTTCCATCCGCTGCTATATTCGCCACATCACCTGTCATAAACCAGCCGTTTACTGCAAATTCATCACTTTCCTGTGAGAAGTAAGAATTACAGACATTTGGTCCACGCACATACAGATGTCCGGAAGTCTGTCCGTCCCAGGGTAGTTCTTTACCCTCATCATCAGTAATCTTGACTTGCACTCCGAATATAGGTCGACCTTGTTTCAATACGGAAGATTTTTTTTCCGCTTCATTTAGGTGTTCAAAATCAGGGCCTGGAATGTTTACTGTACCTACCGAGCCTAGCTCTGTCATTCCCCAACCCTGAATAAGTTCTACATCGTATTCGTTGGAAAATTGATCAAATAAGGATTGTGGGCAGGCGGCACCACCAACGATTGCTCGCCGGAGTGGTTCAATTTTTTTACCGGATTGTTCCAAATAGTCAATCAGAAGTTGCCATATTGTGGGAACCCCAACCGCGAAGCTAACCTTCTCCTTTGTAATCAGGTTCTGTAACACTTCCCCATTGCCCAAATAGCGGCCGGGAAACACCAACTTTGAACCGATCATCGGCGCTCGGAAAGGTAAACCCCAGGCATGCACATGGAACATCGGTACGATAGATAGAACTATGTCGTTTGCAGAGAAACCGGAAGCATCCAGCATGGAAACCGAAAGTGCATGAACAACGATTGAACGATGCGAATATAGAACGCCCTTCGGGTTTCCAGTGGTCCCCGAGGTGTAGCACAATGAGCAGGCAGAATACTCATCTAGTTCGGGCCATTCGAAATCACTTTTCTGCTCGGATAGTAAGGTTTCATAGCAGCGAATATTTTTAAGAGAAGTTTTCGGCGTTTGTTTTTCATCACAAAGAGTGATGAAGCCTTTCACATTCGGGATATCATCCTGAATATTTTCCAGAAGTGGTACAAAGTCAGGATCGAGGAATATCCATTGGTCCTCTGCATGATTAATAATGTAGACCAGCTGCTCTTCGAATAAGCGCGGATTAATTGTGTGTAATATCGCGCCACTGCAGGTCAGCGCATAATAAATCTCAAAATGTCGATAATCATTCCATGCCAGGGTCGCGATGCGCTCTCCTGGTTTGCAACCAAGGGCCGCCAGCGCATTGGCGAGTTGCGCGGCACGTTCAAATGCTTCTCCATAGGTTGTTTTATGAGTCGACTGTGGATCGATTGCTGAAATGATTTCACGTTTAGCATGATATAGCCTGGCGTGCTCCATCACGGTGGTGATGGTTAGGGGCACATTCATCATTTGGCCTTGCATCATTTTATCCTTCACATTTGTTCGTTATAGCGATTTCACGAAATCGATATAAGTAGCAGTCAGGTTCTTCAACAGGGTTTCCAGTTCTTCAGTGCTTGCAGCAAAATCCAGTAGTATCACCTCATCAACACCCAGCTCGTGGTACTGCCTGATCATCTCCTGATCATGCTCGTGAGGATAAGGGCAGGCATAGATTGAAATGTCTTGTCTTGAGCGACCGTGTTCTTTGAGCTTGTCATCCAGTTTGCCTAGTTGGACAGAGAGCTGTTGGGGATTCAGGCCCAGTGCGTACCAACCGCCACCTTCCGATGCGACACGTCTGAATGTTGCATTGTTGTTTCCACCAAATACAATGGGTGGGTAAGGTTGCTGAACTGGCTTGGGATAAAATCGACATTCTGGCAGGTGGTAAAACTCATCTTCGTAACTGGATACCTTATCGCACCAAAGACGTTTCATTACCTCAAGATAGGAATCACAGCGGGCACCGCGTTTTTCGAAGCTAGCACCGACAGCTGCATATTCTTCAGCCAGCCAACCGACGCCCAGGCCCAGAGTAAGGCGACCGTTCGATAGCCAATCGACGTTGGATACCTCTTTCGCCGTATAAACCGGGTTGCGCTGTGGCAATACGCAGACTCCGGTACCCAGCCGAATGGTTCTGGTATGGGCCGCAAGGAAGGCCAGGGATGTGAATGTTTCCATTTCAACATTGTCTTCGGCATTTCCGGGCATCTTGCCATCTTCAGCGAGCGGGTATCTGGAATCGTACTCGTCAAACAGAACCACGTGTTCGCCTATCCAGAGCGTGCTAAAACCAAGTTCCTCGGCGCTTTGCCCGAGGACACGAATGTACTCAGGCGAGGCGTAAGGTGCTATTAGCGGAATGCAAAGACCGATATTCATAATAAACCCTTAACAATTGAAATTAGGCCGGAACTAATCAAATACGAATATATTGATTGATGTAACATAATGATATGGCATATTTTTATAATTTCAGTAGGCATATTATAGGCCAATGGACTATAATATGCATCTGATTTCACATTGAATTTATAACATTATTTACTACTTCTATGGCTAAAAAGAAAACTGCGAAAACTCAGGTCGAAAAGGCACCTAAAGAAAAAGAAAAGAAAGAGACGAAAGGTCAGATGCGTCGTCAACAAATTCTTGATGTGGCTAAGCAAGTGCTGATTGATGAAGGAGTCAGTAGCCTGGTGCTAAGAGATGTCGCTGACAAAATCGGCATAACGCACGGCAATTTACAGTACTATTTTCCTACCAAGGACGATTTACTAGTGGCGATATTTGACCAGGAAGTAGAAAAATATACGGATAGTATGCAGGTCGCAGTGGCTGCAACATCAACGAAAAGAGGGCGTCTCGATGCGATTATCGATTCCGGTGTCGCCGAATTGAAAGCGCCCGAAACAGCCCTCTGGCGAATTATGATGTCCCTGGCGAGTCATAATTCGGAAATGGCGGCACTGCTAAAGAAGGAAAATGACTTATACGAAGTAGTATTAACCGAGCAATTGAAATTAATCTCTCCTCATTTATCTGATCAGAGGCATCGACACATGGCAAGAATCATTCATGCCATACTGGATGGACTTGGCATTCAATATTCTTATGATGACGCGGACAGTGCAGAAATGAAGGCCCTGACTGCCGAGATTAAAGAGGCTTTATTTACAGTACTGGAAGCAAGCTGACTAAGCTCTAAACCTCAGAGAGTGGCAACGAAGTCGAGGTAATCTTCTGCCAGCTTGTTTAACAAGCTTTCTACCTCTCCGCTGATTTGGCAAAGTGTAAAAGAATAAGTTCGTCCACACCGACCTCCTTGTATTGTTTTATCATTTCATGATCATAGTCGTGTCCATAGGGTGCCGCATAGACTTTGATTTCATTCCTGGGACGATTAGCATTAGAAAGTGCTGCCTCTAAATCAGCAATCTGCGGCTTGAGTTTTTCCGGATCGGCACCAATGGCAAACCAGCCCTGGCACTGCTCGGCGACACGTTTAAAACTCGGCTTGCTGTTTCCTGCAAAAATGATGGGTGGATGTGGTGTCTGCGCAGGTTTCGGAAAGAAACGGCAGGGACGTAGATCATAAAACTCATCATGGTGTTCAGACAGCGAATCGCACCACAGACGTTTCATCACCTCAATATAAGAGCGGGATCGCGCACCGCGTTTTTCGTAAGTTGCGCCAACAGCTTCAAATTCTTCTTTCTGCCAGCCCAGCCCGACGCCAAGATCCAGCCGACCGTTTGATAGCCAGTCAACATTCGCTGCTTCCTTAGCCGTGTAAACCGGATTTCTCTGTGGCAGGACAATGACGCCGGTACCCAGTCTTATTTTGTCTGTAATGGCAGCAAGGTATGCGAGTGATGTGAACGCATCCAGTTCGGCGTTATCGGCGGCCTTTTCGTGCTCCATTTTGCCATCTTCATAGACAGGAAAATTAGGATCGTAATCATCAACCATGACTACATGTTCACCAACCCAGAGAGAGTGGAAACCCAATCTCTCAGCATTGGTACCGAGTGCATGTAGAAACTCAGGTGTGGCAGTTGGGTTCAGTGGGACCAATACACCTAGTTTCATTAATCAGCTCCATTCAGGTGGATAACTTCTCGGTGGGATACAGCGCGTACTGTCAGGTCCTGGTTGGACCACTTCAACAACCATGCCGCAGGTCAATTCCGCAGGAAAATAAGCCATTTTTTCCCCATAGGGTTCGAGCACACAATTCTTACTATCCAGCGGTGAGCCATCAATATTTAACATCTGGATGCCTTTTGCCTTCATGGTTTCGTTGTATGCATCAAGATCATTTACGCAGACACAAAGCTCTCCGATATAACCATCACCTTTCTCATTCAAGGTATCCATTAAGGCACCTGCGCCAACGGGTTGTACTAATTCCAGCCAGCAACCTTTTGCATCAATAAAACTGGCTTTGAAGCGCCTATTTTTTCGTTGTCATTATCAGCCGAGGTATCGATCTCCTTTTCAAAACGTTCCAGGCCAAGCACGTCCGTGTAAAAACTGGCCGTAGCCTCCAGGTCTTTGACCCAGATGGCAATGTGGTCCAGCCACGGTTCGTCGGCACCAGCGGCTGGCTCGTTAAGCCATTGCTCGTCTCGAATATTAATCAGCCCACCTTTGTCTCCAGGCTTCACTTCGAATATTTCGACACTCGTACCACGGCTTACTTCGGGTGACCAGTAAGCAATACGTTGACCCGTATGCTCGATGTCTTCACCGGTACCCACGCCTTCCTTAATCAGGCCGCCATCTCTATTGAGAGGGCTACCATCCATATTCAACATCTGAATATCTTTAGCCTGCATTTCGTTCAATACACCGTCGTAATCCTGTGGTTGGAAATTAATTTCTATGATGGCACCTGCGCCTTTTTCATTGAGGATATCCATACCCGGACCTGGGGTTGTGGGCTTGATCAACTCCAGCCAGACCCCGTTGCCGTCAAAGAACACACCTTCCATACCACCGGTCGTAGGGTCATCGTCACTGACTCCGATTTCCATCGGGTGACGCCTGAAGCCAACGACGTCTGATAAAAATTTTGCGGTACCTTCTGTGTCGTCAACCCAGATTACGGTGTGGTCCAGATGCATTCTCATGTTATTCGCCACTTTATTGAGTCTCCAAAGTTAGTAAGTTTTAAGAATCTTTCCATAGGGCAGGTCAGCGGTCATGCGCATATACTTGGCATCGACTACCTGCAGTACGGGTAGATTGGCATCGGATATCTTGTCAACTTCGAGTGTAGCCTCACCACTGTATAGCTCATCTTTACCATCCGGCCCCTTGTGCGGTACACCGGTAAAAAATACGGAGTTTAATTGTGCGAGGCCAGGTTTATCACCACCTTCAACATCGGGAATCACCTTCAATACGGCAAGTGGAAGTCCTTCCAATGCAGAAGCAGGCAAATTGGTGTCAGGCAGGATAAATGTTTTACAGGCGATATGACCGGGTTTGACTTCAACTACACCTTCTATTTCACCTGTACCATGCTTGATCAATTCGATTCTGTGAGCCATTTTTTTTCCGAAGCCCCAGATTTCCCGGCCCATGGTAAGGGCGTTCTCGGTTGTGACGTAAACACAATTGGTATAGCCATAGACTTCACCTTCGTACATACACAGGACACCGGTGTAGACTTCGCCATAGGGCCCCCCGCTTGTGGTCATATGGTTAAATTCGAGAACCATAAAGGCAGTTGCAGGTTCTACTAATTCAAGATCAGATGGGAGCATATCCAGCACGGCATCTTCGTCTGTCAGGTAAGTGAGTACAATCGCTTCTGTGTCACGATAAAACCAGGGGCCTTTCTTGTAAGCCGGTTTATGAGCAGGCATTGTTGTGCCCCAGGTATCAGGTGTCAGTCTTCCCATTTTTGCCATTGTTGTTGCTCCCCTATCTTGTAAATTAAATGATAAAGGCCCGGGAGGGACCTTCATAGATACATTGGGAAAACAATATAGGCCAATACATTGTTTTTTGCAAATCAAGATTATAATATTATAACTATCAGATTATAAAAGAAAATAATTCATATGTTTGCCAGCATATTTCTTTTAAAAAATTGGCAATAATAGGCCAATTGCTTATTATATTGAATAGTAAGCAAAATAACCGAATACTGTGTATTAGTCCTCAGGAGAATTAATTCATGCAAATTGATTTAAGTAGCAAACATGCCCTGGTAACCGGCGCCGCGAGTGGTATCGGAGCCAGAATTGCTGAACTTTACGCAGAATGTGGCGCCCATGTCGCGGTTCATGCCCGTACCCGGGCGAAAGCTGAGAGCACGGTAGAAGCGATCAAAGCGACTGGAGGAAAAGCCTTTTCGGTAGAAGCTGACCTGATGGATTCTGAAGCGATCGAAGAAATGTGTCAGGCTGCTATCTCAGGTCTCGGCGGAATTGACATCGTGATGAATAACGCTGGAACCTATACGCCTCAGGCTGTAGTGGAATCTGATGCTGAACTCTGGCGAAAAACAATGGCGATCAATCTGGAGGCGCCCAGATTAATTACACAAATTACCACCAATGCGATGATCGAACAGGGGACGGGTGGTAGACAGTTATATACCTCGTCGGTGAGTGCAATTATGGCGGAAGTAAATGGGAGTGCTTATTGTGCATCCAAAGCTGGTTTAAATTCGCTAGCCCGTTGTCTGGCTGTGGAAGTTGGTAAGCATGGTATTACGGTGAATACCATTAACCCTGGCTGGGTTGATACGCCTATGGCGAGAAAGGCCTTTGAAGATATGCTGGAAGAGGGCATGTCCCTGGATCAGTTGATTGAAGAAAGCATGAGTGCAAACACGCTAGGTTTGGTCATTAAACCGAAAGATATAGCCGCTATGGCAGCTTTCCTTGCAAGTGACTATGGTCGTTGTATTACCGGGCAGGATATTAATGTATGCGCGGGTATTAGTCTGCTAAGTTTTGGTGATGAATAATGAAAACAAGCCGTAGCGATTATTACTCGTCGAGGTTTAAACCGTGTCTTTTAGTCGTCTTCCCAGGTAACGCTGAAAATAAAACAGGCAAGCTTCTTTAACGCTGAGAGGCCCGGCTTCGGCAAAGCGTGACTGGATAGTTTTTTGAAGTCGCCAGGTAGCCTGGTAGTCTTCCGGATTAAGCACATCAAAAAACTCCTTGTTGTAATGACTTAACTCATCGTTCAGTTCTTCTTCGGCTACTAACGCTCCCATCATTACGCGTGTGCGCTTGATACTAAGCGGCAAAATTCGTTTCCAGAAGACGATACCCGGTGATGCATCAATGGTGCTTGATGGATAGAGCACATAGGTTAATGTTTCTTCCCGATCCTGTGGATCGATGTCAGCGCTCCAACGCTGCATTAAATTTGCATAGATTGGCGCTTCATCACGGACGAGATCCATCATCAGTGGTGTGCGCAGAAGACCCCAGTCAATTTCATCTTCACCACAATGGGAGTCATCGCCAGGCATCCAGGGTTGCAGCGTATCAGGGTGCAGTGTGCGATGGTGATGGGCTTCGGCGTTGTTTTCCATAGTGAGCTTCCAGTTGCCTTCCCAAATTTCGTCATACATAGAAGAAATACGCATCTTGTCAATATGGTACGGAGCCAGTAGTTGTTTCAGTTTCTGCAGACGTGGTGCCAGTGGCGCTGCATTAGTGTCGAGATTGACAAAAATAAAACCAAGCCAAGTTTCCAGTTTAAACTCGGGAAGACGACAATTGGCTTTGTCGAGTATTCGACTTTCCGTCATATTCGTTGCACCTGCCAGGGCGCCATCAAGCTGATAGGACCAACCATGATAAGGGCATGTCAATCTTGCGGCATTTCCCCGTCCATCGACTACCTGCATGTAACGATGACGGCACACATTAGAAAGCGCATGTAGATTCTGTTCACGGTCACGCACAATAAGCAGGGGTTCTTCAGCGAGTTCAATGGTGAAGTAGTCGCCGGTTTGAGGCACCTCTTCTTCACGTCCGACACAAATCCAGTCGCGGCGAAACAGGTATTCCAGCTCAAGTTGATAAAATTCTTCAGACAGATAGGCCTGTGGTGGTAAACCCCGTGCTTCTTCCAGCGGTGTTGTAATCGAAGCTATTAATGTCTCGATTAATAGACGCGTATCAGTATGCATGAGTGATTTCGTGCTAACTGTAAATACTTAATGACGACAAGCATTCTGAATGATTATGAAAACTAGCGCCAGGAAACAGGCTTATCGGATACAAGCATGGTAATGTCTTCAAATTCATCATCCATTTCAAAGTCAATGGTTGTACCTTCTTCAACATAGAGTATATCACCCGCTGTGAGGGTGAATTTCTCGCCACCATGCACATCTACTTTGGCTGAACCTTTGAGTACAAAGGCAAATTCGTCAAAGGGATATGTAAAGGTATGTTTTCCTGTCTCCTTGAATGCAACCACAGCGCGGCTCTTATCGGCGGATCGGTAGAACACATGTTCACCACCGCCAAACTCGGGTGTCATTTCCCATCTGGCTTCTTTCATGTTGAATTTTAATGCTTTCGGTGTACTCATTTTATGTCCCTCATGTTTCGGAACTACGCTTATTACTTACAGATATTTCATAATCTGTCTTGCTGCTCTCTCACCATGTTCCACCGCGCCAAACCATTCCTGCAGGCCATTATGTTCAGAATGGCCAAAGGCAATACGACCAAAAGGCTGATCTATGATTTGTTGTAATGCCAGTTTGCCATCGTTTCCATGAAACATCCCGGGCACCGGCGCGACATAGGAATGCCCCCAGCGATTAACAATAATACCTGCAATATCTTTTTCATCATCAAAACCAAGCGGGCCAAACATGTTAGCCAGTTGTTTACGCACCGCAGTCTCGATATCAGCATAACTTTTAGACAGTAACTCCCATCTTATAGCGGCCGCCTGTTCTTTGGCGGGTAATCCCGGTTTTGGAAAACCAACATAGAAAGTCAGGACAATTGGTTTATCTGGATTCAGAGGAGGAGGGTTGTCGCCAAACACCATTGGTCGTTTGATATTACAGTAGCCACCGATGCCCGTGTCGTTAAAAAAATGACAGGCACTGATTCCCAGTTTTGCCATCGGTCTCCAGTTTCGGAGTGCGACGTTGATGATCATATTCGAACCGTAGATTAGCTTGCCAAAGTCTTTGCTGTATTCAGCGGGTAAGTCCTGAATAATGTGCTTGTTGACCCAGCCACCAATGGCGGAGACGACAGCTGTGGCTTTGACCCGATAAACCTTGCCATTTTTTTGATAATAAATTGACACGCTTTTTGCTTCGCCGGGCTCACCATCATGGGCAACGCGAACCGCGGTAGAACCCAGACGTATCCGCATTGGGCTTTGCGCATTATCAAATTTTTCGAATTGATAAGGTGAGTCGTGAATATTTTCAAAGCTGCTGTTTCCGGCGATTGCTTGCGGCAGGACTTTCTTTAGCAGCAAGCGATATATGCCATCATTACCGCCCGGGAAAGCGAAAATTCCGGCAACTTCCTTATCATCAGCCGGTACTCTATATAGCGATTTGTCGCCAAATCCTTTATCAAAACCCGGTAGTGCAGACATCATGGCATAGCGAGCAGAAATTGCATCGCTACCCATACCTGAGGTTGTTGAAAGTGTGGTATCGAGTACTTTGATTACGCGGGGCTGAATGTTCAGAACATCTTCGAGATATTCTCTGTAAGTAATACTGTCCAGCCATTGTGGCCAATCGTCGCCGGCTTTATTGACGCCTGTTCCCATACGTAAATGTTCCAGATCTGATTTCTCTGCATCCGAAAAAGCTGTATTTGCATAGCCATTCTGACTTGAATCGATATCCCAGTAAGATTCTTCAAGATCGAAAGTTTCCTTATCAAAGAAGTAACCTGCACTGGCAGCTTGTTCGGCAATGCCAAGCATAGGCAGGTAGTTGGTCGGCGATAGTCGTATCTCTCCCTTATGACCTTCGAGCTTCTGGAATGTCGGATCACGGGGAATCTCCAACTCATCAAACAACTTGTCGTACCAGTCACCCTTAACGAATGGAACCACCGTCAGGTTTGAACCCTGAGGTCCGCTAATTTTATGACCATCAACAATAAACTCGTTGCGCTTTGCCTCGCCACCGGGAAGGTGATGATTTTCCAGTAGCAGGCAAGTTTGCTCCTGTTTTGCTTCCTTTCGAAATGTGTGGGCGGCAGATAGGCCGGCGAAGCCCCCGCCGATTATGACCAGGTCGTATGACTCGCCTGTATCAATGGCACCCTCCAGGATCTCATCAATTTTGTGATCTCGAATCAGGTGGGCAGCGCTTCGGGTGCTTTCAGTGTTGCCATTTGAACGAGCATAATCTCCAACACCCGCATAGCCATTCCATGGGTGAATGGTTTGATTTGCAGATTCTGCAAAAATTGGGGCAGGCATATTTAACAGCATACTGCCGGAACCAAGCAGGGTACCTTTAACGAAATCACGGCGAGTAATGCTGGAGTTAATCTCTTTTGCCAAGCTTACTTCCTCTTATCTTATTGAAAAAAAGAGCCATGAAACAATTAGCGTTTCATGGCTTTTACATGCTCTGCTCAGCATTTTTACATATAGCGAATACTAGCTTAAGCATCCGCTCTTCGTTATTTCATGTTTTTGTTTAGAAGAAGTTATACCGGACATTTCCTCCCACCCAACGTTCGTTACCCCAGACATCTAAACCCGAACCAAAGAAGAGTGTTGCATCGGTTGAATAGACACGGTATTCCGTATCAGTCAGGTTCTTCATGAATATGGCTGCACTCCAGCGTTCATCAGAACTGGTGTAGTCCAGTCGTGCATTGAGCACTATGTAGTCATCTTCCAGCACAAGTTCAGAGACCGCCAGGTTAAACTTTTGATCATCGGTCCAACGAAAATCCCCTTGCAATGCCACATTCCCTCCAAAAGCCGGCCATGAATAGCGTACAAGACCGTTAATTGTAGCGCCTGGAGATAAAGGTGCTTCCTCCGTTCCTGTTGGAAAATTTTGCGCCGGGGCGAAGGTGACTGGGTCAAGCGTGTTAAACGTCGTAGGTAGACCGGTTACCTCAGTTTCCAGAAAAGAGGCACCAAGAAGAATGTCCAGACCTTCTATCGGGTTCGAGACTAATTCAATTTCGGCACCGTAGTTTTCCGCTTCTGCATTGAAAAGTAAGGCATTAAAGAAAGGATCAATGTTATAGGCCTGATAGTCGTCATAATCGTAGTAATAAACCGATGCATTCAGACGCGTGGTTTCAGTTAAACTCGCTTTAAAGCCGATTTCGTAAGCAGTCAGGACTTCGCCGATATAAGGTAACTCAGCCGTGGTGACCGGTGTCAGAGGAACATTGAAACCGCCGGACTTGATACCGCGACTGTAACCTCCGTAGATCAACCAGTCGTCGTTGACCCGGTAGTTGAGTTGAATTTTTGCATTAAAATCGTCTTCGCTCAGGTTGTCTGTGTAGCCCACGAAGCCAAAGTCAGCTGAAGTTAAGGTAAAATCCTTGTCGTCATTGTTGTAACGTAAACCCGCGGTTAGAGATAGCTGGTCTGTGATATCGAATTCAGTCTGTCCAAAAAACGCAAAGGTCGTGGTTTCCTGAGTTGATTCTATGCCGAAAACAGCACCTGGACCAAAAAACGCATCTCCACTTTGGTCGATGTCATAATCGCCATCAATATTCAGATAATAAAAGCCAACTACAGAACGATGCCGGTCGCCTTCCCAGCTCAAGCGCAGTTCCTGGGATACTTGCTCCATCTTATAAAACTGGGTGTAGTGGTAAAGACTGTTAGGGGAAGCGTCCGAGTCTTCGGCATAAACTGTGTCAATGTCCTGATAATCAGTGATAGATGTGATGGTAAAGTTACCCACGTCCCATTCAATTTTGGCATATAAATCGAGTACTTCCGTTTGATTTTGGCCTTCGAAATCATTAGAAGCGGTGAAGGGATCGCCGTCCGCATCAATATAACCAAAAAAATCCGTTGCATTAAATGAAGGCAGGCCATGTGAATAGCCAACTGCAGCTGAGCTTTCGTCGGCGTATTGTGCTTTGAGCAGTATATATTCAGGTCATCAGATGGCTCAATAAGGAGTTGTCCTCTGACCGCATAATCATCTGCTTCGCGTTGGTCAGGGCCGATATCATTCTCAATCAGTCCATTGTTTCCGTTATAGACCATAGATACTCGACCAGACACTGTCTCAGTCAGTCCACCACCAATGGCTGCTTCAACGCGACGACGTGATTCTTCACCCAGGGTAACATCAACGAATCCGTCTAATTCTTGTGTTGGTTTCGCTGTGACAAAGTGGACCAGTCCACCGGTCGAGTTGCGTCCGAACAGGGTGCCCTGGGGACCTCGCAGAATTTCTGTACGGTCTATATCAAATAGGCTAAAGCGTGTCGTAATATTAGAGGGTTGATATGCCTCATCAATATATAAGGCTACGGGTGCTTCCTGATGAGCTAGGAAGTCGTTCTGGCCGACCCCACGAATGTTGAAGGAGACAATTGAACCACCACCATAATTTAGTAATTCAAGGCCGGGGGTTTGCGCGATAATATCCTGAGATTCAACAAAGCCCAGTTTCTGCATCTGATCTCCGCTGAAAGCGGTGACTGATACACCGACATCTTGCAGATTCTGTTCGCGTTTTTGCGCCGTCACCACGACCTCTTCAAGGAGTTGCGCATGAGACGCACCTGTTACCAAAGCAAGCAGGAAAATACTGCCGCACAAGATTGACCATTGAGGGCTGCGTAGTTTTTGTGGACCTTTCATTAATTTCTCCCCAGGGTTTGAGTATGTTGAAACCGAAACTTGTTAATCATGCTATACAGCACTGAATTCAAATTGATTGTTCGTACACAATTGTTTGTATACGTATGATAACAATTTTGCAACATAGATCAACAATGTTAAGAGCAGACATTGGCTTGCTTCCTGTTCGCATCAACATACTGTTGTCGATATACAACATTGTTAATTTAATAGAAACAAATATAGGCCAATACATAGTTTCTTGCAATATCTTTTTGATTATTTCTAAATACCTAATATTTAAATAGAAAATGACAATTGTCTAATGAAGGGATAAAAGAATAGTCAGGAGATAGGTATAAATATAGGCCGTGGCTTATATTATTTCTTCTCATTGTTTGCTCACCACCACAAGCTCTGGGTTTTCTTGAGAGATGCTGAGAGCCGCAGATGGTCTGTAGTTTATTAGCAGAGAATCAAAGGGAAATTGCAGGTGAGTAAAAGATTAACTCAAAAAAGAGCGATCATTGTTCATGATCGCTCCTTACTCATGTTCAGGAAAACCTAATCACCAAGGTAGGCTACTAGCTGAATTTCGACGACCAAACCCGGATCAACCAGACCAGCAATCTTTGTCGCGACTGAGGTCGGGTAAGCAGCACCTGCATCGTCATAAAATTTTATTCGAATCGGCGCACCCGCGTAAAACTCTTCCATGTTATTGACAAAGTGAGTTTCGCTGACGACATTCTTTGCGCTCGCACCGTGGTCAGCCAGTAGCTTTGTAATGTATTGATAGATTACTTCCATTTGTTTCTTACCATTGCCCGGGGCAATGACCTGTCCCTCGTCATTAAAAGCAACGATTCCGCCTATATAAAGAAAATCACCGGCTCTTACCGCTTCAGATACTCCATAGTCTGCGTAAGCCTTGCCAATTGCTTCATTAATATGTGACTCCGAGCCAGGTTGCGCTGCCATGCAACTGGAAGTGGTAAATGAAAAAACAAAAACCAGAACCAGGCTCTGAAGCAAATGATGCTTTGTTGAAAATGTTTTTGAAGTCATGTCGTCTCTCTCAAGTTGTAAAACTATTTTTTGGGTTTTGCGGAATAGTCACCGAAAGGACCATCGCGTTTTTGCAAAGCAGATTTGAGCCCTTCCGCATTGGCGGTATCCATAAACTGATTCGAATTTTCACGATAAGTGGATAGCGCCATCCAGTCTACGCCAACATTCATAGCGGTACGTATACCCATAATTTCATAGGCCCGATTCACACCGCGTTTTAAGGTGGCGAGTAAGGCAGGCTGAATTGTCGCTATGGCGGATGCTTCCTGGTGTACTTTTTCATCGAGTTCTTCAGCAGTAAAACATTTTGTTGCCCAACCAAGTTCGACCGCTTCTTTGCCGCTAACTGACTTACCTGTGAACATCAGGTATTTAGCATTACTCATCGACATCTTCCAGGGAAAATAGAGGGTGTCCGGATTGCTAATACCACGTGTCGGTGGATAGCCGAGAGTCGCGTCTTCTGCGACGAACATAATATCGCACATGGAGGCGAGTTCACTGCCGCCGGCGAGACAATAGCCGTGCACCTGCGCGATCACGGGCTTGGTTAAGTCCCACATGATCCAGTAACCATCAACCAGACTTTGCGCATATTGCCCTGTTAACTGGTCGACATCGGGTGCGACGTAGCCGTCTTCTGGAAAATTAGGGGAGGGCGTTTCCGGAGAAATATCATAGCCGGCACAGAACGATTTTCCGGCGCCTTTTATGACAATACTGCCCACATCCTGATTCCGTTCCGCTTCTTTGAGCACTGCGTAGAGTTCATGCCGCAGTTCCAGACTCATGGCGTTGGTTTTCTCAGGTCGATTCAGAGTAATGTGAGCAACCCGCTCGCGTACTTCATAAAGTAAATTCTTGTATGTCATGATATTTGCCTTGGTTTAAACATTGTTTATTGTCTGAATTGAGTTTCAATGCAATAAAATAATCGTTTGTACACATATGATAATATCGTAGTATAATGCCCTATGTCCAGTTATGAGATACCTGAAAACCTGGAGCAGGCCATCAAGCTCGCCGATGACGGTGATTGGCGCCTGTTAGCGGGCGGTACAGATTTCTATCCCCAACTTGGCGACAAGCCGGTTGATTTCAACATTATAGATATTAACCAGATTCAGGAACTGAAAGGTATCAGTAGGGAAGCTGAATTCTGGCGTATTGGGGCGACAACGACCTGGTCGGAATTACTGGAAACTCAACTCCCTTCGGCTTTTGACGGTTTGAAGCTGGCAGCCCGTGAGGTTGGATCTGAACAAATTCAGAATGCAGCCTCAGTCGCCGGGAATTTATGCAACGCCTCGCCAGCCGCAGACAGTGTCCCACCTTTTCTTAGCCTCGACGCGATAGTTGAGCTGCAGTCGATAGAGGGTACCCGGCAAATGCCGGTGTCAGAGTTCATCGAAGGCAACCGGCGGACGGGGATCAGGCAAAACGAAATACTGACGGCGGTACTGGTTCCTACCGATCGAGACCAGGCCAGCTCACATTTTATCAAGCTTGGCACGCGAAAATATCTGGTTATATCAATCAGTATGGTTTCGGCGCTGCTCAGAAAGTCTGCAGATGGATTAATTGACCTTGCATGTATTTCAGTAGGTTCCTGTTCAGAAGTAGCGCAAAGGCTCCCGCAACTGGAAGCGGATCTTATTGGGAAAAGTGTTAAAACGGATCTAGGCGATTATGTCATGCCTGAATATCTGTCTGGGCTCGCACCGATCAATGATGTCAGAGCCAGTGGCGACTACAGAATGCATGCGAGCGAAGAATTAGTCAGACGGGTTCTGTCTGAGTGTGAATTTGGTAAAAACGAAAGCTGAGTAAGATGAAAGCAGTTAATTTCAGATTAAATGACGAGCCGGTTACAGTTCATGTTGAGCCGGCCCGAAGAATGACGCGGGTATTGCGCGAGCAATTAGGTTTTACCGGAACTAAAGTCGGTTGTGATGCCGGTGATTGCGGGGCCTGTACCGTATTAATGGATGATCGCGCGGTGTGTGCTTGCATGCTGCCTGCCGGCAGGTTGGAGGGAAAAAACATTATCACTGTTGAAGGTCTTGCCAATAGCCATGATGGAGAATTAAACGCTCTACAGAAATCATTTCTGCATCATGGTGCAGCTCAATGTGGAATCTGCACACCGGGCATGCTCATGAGTGCAACGGCCCTGTTAAAAAGAAACCCAAAGCCAGACCAACAAGAAGTAGAGGATGCATTGGGGGGGTATTGTGTCGTTGTACCGGCTATCGAAAGATCGTCGATGCCGTGATGCAGGCACATGTCTTCAAGGATGCACCGAGGACGGTGGAAAGATATCAGGCAGTAGGCTCATCCATTCAAAGACTGGATGGTAAAGCCAAGGTAAATGGTAGCGATATTTTCGGAGCCGACGAGGCACCCGCCGATGCCTTGTGGATTAAAGTTATCCGTTCGCCCTTTCATCGCGCACAATTTGAATTAGGCGATATAAAAGAGTTTGTTAACAGCTCTTCAGGAGTCGTCGGGGTGCTTAGTGCTGTCGACATACCCGGTAAGAATCAGTTCGGGGTTATCCCTGAATGCAGTGATCAACCGGTGTTCGCAGAAAACGAAACGCGGTTCAGAGGAGAAGCGATAGCAGCTGTTGTAGGAGAAGAGTCGGCGATTTCTGCTTTCAACATCGATGCATTTCCAGTTAGCTGGACCGAGCTTCCTGCAGTGATGACACCTGTTGAGGCTTTACAGGATGGCGCGCCCCAAATACACGCTCAACGAAGCAACAATGAACTTATCAGGGGACTGGTTAAACGCGGCGATCTTGAATCCGGTTTTGACGATGCCGATCACATTGCCAGTGGTGAGTTTTCAACAGGGTTTATTGAACACGCCTATATTGAGCCGGAGGCCGGTTTTGCTCGCAGAGTCGATGATCGAATAGAGATTCAGGCCTGCACACAAGCGCCGTATATGGATCGAAACGATATGGCCAATATTCTTGGTTTAGCTCCTGAGAAAGTGAGAATACTGCCCAGCTCGGTCGGCGGTGGTTTTGGTAGCAAGCTGGATATTTCTCTCCAGCCCTATGTTGCTCTGGCTGCCTGGTTGTATCAACGACCTGCTCGAATCGTTTATACCCGCTCTGAATCAATGATGAGTACTACGAAAAGACACCCAAGTAAGATCAAAGCAAAAATTGCGGCGAATGCTGATGGAAAGCTGACATCAATGGAATTTGATGGCGTTTTTAATACGGGTGCTTACGCTTCCTGGGGACCTACGGTGGCGAATCGGGTGCCGGTGCATGCCAGTGGCCCATATTATTTTCCGGCTTACGACGCACGTTCCCTCGCCGTGCACACAAATTGCCCGCCGGCTGGCGCGTTTCGCGGTTTCGGTGTGCCGCAATCGGCAGTTGCTCAGGAAGCCCTGTTTGATGAATTGGCAGACGCAATCGGAATCGACCGTCTACAATTTCGCATTACGAATGCGCTGGAGAATAATATGCAAACCGGTACCGGGCAGAAGTTTGTCAGTGGTGTCGGTTTTAAAAAATGTTTGCAGGCTCTGCTGTCGCCCTGGCAGGAAGCACAGAGCGATGCCAAAAAATTTAACCAGACTTCAAATGGTGACACACTACGAGGTATCGGCGTGGCCGGAGTCTGGTACGGCTGTGGCAACACCAGTTTACCTAACCCTTCAACTATCAAGGTGGGTATTAAACAGGACAGCACCTTATTAATTCATCAGGGCGCGGTTGATATCGGTCAAGGTTCTAATACAGTGATCACGCAGATATGTGCCGATGCTCTGGGTATGAAAGTAGATCTCTTTGAAATTGAATCTGGTGATACCGCGCAGACTCCTGATGCGGGAAAGACCTCGGCATCAAGGCAGACATTCGTATCTGGCAACGCGTCGCGAATTGCGGGGGCCGGGCTTCGAAGCAAGATTCTTGAAAAGCTAAACGCAGCTGAAGATGCCGAATTGGATATTGAAGATGGCTATCTGACGGTTTCTGGTGCGAATGGGAAGGAGCAATATTATCTTCCGGAAATGCCAGCAGATGAAAATGGCTTCGTTTTCGTCAATGAAGGGTCTTACGACCCACCCACTAAACCTCTCGATAAGAATGGTCAGGGCGAGCCTTATGCGACTTATGGTTATGGTGCTCAGGTCGCTGTTGTTGATGTCGATACGAAACTGGGTACAGTAAAAATAGTCAAAATCATCGCAGCTCATGATGTCGGCAAAGCCGTCAACCCGAATCTGGTGGAAGGACAGGTCGAGGGTGGAATTGCACAGGGAATCGGCATGACTTTTATGGAAGAGTACGTTCCGGGGCGTACAGAAAATCTACACGATTATTTGATACCCACTTTCGGCGATGTTCCGAACTTAGAAACGATCATTGTTGAAGAAACCGATCCGCACGGGCCTTTCGGTGCTAAAGGACTTGGCGAACACGTTCTTATTCCGACAGCGCCAGCCATTTTAAATGCCATTCACCACGCTTGTGGTGCAAGAGTGAGAGATTTACCCGCGACGCCCGAACGGGTGTTAACTGCCATGAATTTGTCGGGTTAAATTAGGGTTTCTAAAAGACGGTTTCTGGCAGGGTCGTTGCCGGTGGCGTATTTCTGCTTCGTTGACTACGCACGAGCCCATCGATAATCGTCATCCCAATACCAGGAAGATCGCCAAGCTGAATACTGTCCAGAATAGTT
Source organism: Gammaproteobacteria bacterium (assembly GCA_012103475.1). Lineage (GTDB taxonomy): Bacteria > Pseudomonadota > Gammaproteobacteria > Eutrophobiales > Eutrophobiaceae > WLWS01. Next base: position 76,101 of record WLWS01000006.1, read on the forward strand.
TTGCCCGCGGTATGCTGAGCTTTATCCATAATAACGAAATCCGCAGATCGACCCACTTCAATTAAGCCGCAATCAAGATCGCGCATGCGCGCCGTATTCCCGGTGGCAAAACATAAGGCAGTCTCTGCATTGATGTCGCCCAAGCTGGATAGCATTGCTACCGTGCGTAAAATACCGAGTGGCTGCACGCCGGAGCCAGCCGGGCCATCGGTACCCAGAATAACCCGTTCCAATTGATTCAGTTCATTGGCCGTGCGTAGTGCTAGCAGCGCTGCGCGAGAGTTACCATTGTGAACTATTTCTATGCCCCTGCCACATTGCTCGCACAGACATACGATCTGCTCATCGGGCAGCGCCGTATGGCCACCATTAATGTGCCCGATAATGTCAGCGTCCGCATCGAGGATGACATCTTTATCAATCAAACCGGAACCGGGGATAGAGGGACCGCCCGTATGTATGGTGCTTTGGATACCGTATTTGCGTGCCCAGCCAACCATTTTCTGGGCTTCTTCTCCCGCTTTCACACTGCCGAGGCCAACTTCGCCCAAAAGTTTGACTCCATTTTCTGCCAGCTCCTTAAAATCTTCCTCTACCATGCCCTGCTCAATCACTGGCGCACCGGCGTGAACTTTTACTCCGCTCGGTCTGAAATTTTCAAACATCCTTTGCGAAGCAACAGCCATCGCCTTCAAACCGACAATATCCTTCGGCCTGCCAGGCATATGAACTTCCCCTGCAGAGATCATTGTGGTGACACCGCCGTGTAGCGTGCTGTCGATCCAGTTAAGCTGGCTTTGGCGGGGCGTCCAGTCACCCGCTACGGGATGCACATGACTGTCGATAAGTCCCGGGCACACAGTGGTGCCTTTGGCGTCCACTATTTGTGTTGCTTCTTCCAGGTTGCAATCTTTTCCTTTGCCGATTTCGGTAATAAGCCCGTCAATCGCGATCACCGTGTTCGCATCGAGAACAGGATTCTCCAGATCACCGGAAATCAACAAACCGATATTTTTTACTACCAGTTTTTCTTTAAATGCCATTAGAATTCAGCTCATTTAAATTGTTTGTATACATATAATTGAATAATCAAGTCAGTTTTGCAAGTCTGAATACGACAATTGACGAAGCCAGCGGCGATTATTGACCGATTTACCGACTTCAGTTTGGTATATAATAAGCCGTTTATATTTCAGGTGGTTTTAAGTCACTCAGCAGCAATATCCAGACAGGAAGATTATGAGCAAAAAAAGTAATAAGACAGGCAAGGACGGAGACTACATGCTGGAGCAGCAAATTGGACACTTAATGCGAAAAGCAAACCAGCGACACACCGTTATATTTGCTGCAGCGATGAAGGAGGTTGATCTTACTCCAATGCAATTCGCCGTCATGGCAAAAATCAAAGATGAGGAAGAAGTATCTCAGAATCTTCTAGGTCGGCTGGCGTCCATGGACCCGGCGACGGTGCAGGGGGTTGTTAAACGACTTGCCGAAAGAGATCTCATTGCAGCAAAACCGGATGTTAACGATCGTAGACGTCACTTATGGACATTATCCAAAGATGGCGAGAAATTACTCAAAAAAGCCTTACCGGTGGCAAAGCAAATTACAGAAAGTACACTTGAGCCGCTTTCCCAGTCTGAACGACAAGCATTCGCCCGCACTTTGAAAAAACTAACCTGAGACTCTTACTATTCGCATTGTCGACATCGTTCCAGGGCTTAAACCCAGCGTGATGTAATGGTTTTTTCATCGAGGAACAGTTGCATCGATGCCATGCGTGATTTAGCACTACCCAGGAACGACTCCTTTCTTGAACCCAATGGAAAAAAAGCATAGGGCTGAGGTATCGCCATATTAATTCCGACATTGCCAACATTCACCGCCCGGGTAAATTTGCGTGCGTGTTTACCACTTTCCGTAAACAGGCAGGCAGAATGGCCATAATTCGTTCTGTCGATCCAATCAATCGCCTCATCCATACTCTCTGCGCGCATTAGTATCGCTACCGGACCAAAGGATTCCTGGCCGGCGCTGGGCATATCCGGATGTCCGTTCTCCAGAACTGTTGGTGATAGAAAATAACCGTTCTGATAACCCTCTACTTTTGGATTACGACCGTCCAGTACTACTTTAGCGCCTTCGTTAATTGCCTTGTCGATCCAGTTGATCACTTTGTCTTTGCCTGCTTGTGTACACATAGGACCAAGCTGAGTGGATTCATCCAGTCCGTAGCCCAATTTCATATTAGCAGCCACTACCAGCTTTTCCTTAAGTTCATCATGTCCATCGCCGACAACGACGACGTTATCCGAGCCCAGGCAACGTTGACCACCCATGGCAAAGCAGGAACTGACAAGCAGTTTTGCCGCCTGCTCAAGATCCGCATCGGGCATGACAACGACATGGTTTTTACCATTACCGTTCAGAGAACAGGGTTTCCCTAATTCACCACATAGACGATTGAGCTCTCGCCCTACCTGGGTTGAACCAATAAAACCGAGACCCTTAATTTCGTTTTGTCGCAGCATTGTCTGATTTATTTCCGCGTTACCGTAAACCATGTTGATAACACCGGGAGGAAAAACTTCCTGCGCTACACGGTTAATGGCTTCTGCTGCGACGGGATCATGAGGACTGGGGCTTACGACTACTGTACAACCTGCGGCCAGAGCATAAGGTACAAAAGAAGACCAGGCATGTATGGGTATGTTCCCGGGTGTCACAATAAGGAAAGCGCCGACCGGCTCCCATACCAGAGTTTGATCAATGCCGGTGGCAAGTTGATCAATATGCTCATTCATTTTTACCAGACCATAGGCGGCCGAACAGGCTGATTCAATATTTTCGATCACGCGTCTAACTGATCCACGTGACTCGCCAATGGTCCGACCATGATCCTGGCTCAGGATACGACAGAGTTCTTCAAATCGTTCTTCGAGTTTTCCGCGAAAATCAAAGAGCAGCTTCGCGCGATCGCGTAGACAGACATCCTTCCAGCTTTGAAAGGCCAGATCAGCAGCAACAACTGCTGCTTGAGCCTCTTCCTGAGTGGCAATAGAAAATTCCGCAATGACTTCAGCCGTTGCCGGATTAACAGAAGTAATACTGTTAGTTGATTGCGACTTCAACCATTCGCTACCAATCAACTGCTCCAATTCTCCGTAATTGCTTTTTACTTCAGAAAGTAAGGCCATCTAGGTCTCCGCAAATTTTTTATGTTTTAAAAGAGTACAATTATATTTTCTAGCGCAAGCCATCTTGACCTTTGGCTTCGTCAGTCTTGAGCCCGCCAACTCGGGGTAAAGGCCTGCCGCTATCGGTAACAGCAACGACTACCATTAACTCATTTGCTCTTGGTGCATCGCAAACACGCACCTCCATAGCATCAAAGTGACTGCGAACATACGCCGCATCTTTATGCCCGAGAGGAACATCGATAGCGGCACCGGCAGCAGCGCGTTTTTTTGAAGAGGGTACCAGAGCAGCACCTTTTTCAACGGCTTTGCGAAGTGGAGCGCCAAGGCTGGGGTGTAAAATGGCAGCAGCGTGCTCAAGTTCACCGTCCACACCGACTATCGCAGCCTTGCCATAACTCTCAGTCTGCGAAGGTGTTATACCCAATGCACTAACGCATTTGTCACCCAGCAAGCCACCCAGTTCCGCGCCGATCTCCATGAGTGCCTCCAGATTCTCTTCGTAGCGACCCGCGAAACTGTTTTCGATAACCGCTATGGCAGCGGCTCTGCGTGTTGGTGGCGAAATTGTCCTGTCCGCTTCGCGATGTATTTCGTCTACCACCGTGACTATTTTTCGAATATTGGCTTTACTCATAGCTATTTTCCGCGTTCACAATTTTTATAAGATGTAGGGTGATTAATTTGTTACTTCGTATTGTTGCTTTGATATAACTCGTTTGCCTGTTCAATGACAAAGGCGTGTATGGCTTCTGCATCTTCTTCACTCATCAGTTCGCTGAATGAAAGCATACCCATTTCTTTTCTGCTGCCGCCGAGTACTATTTCCTTCCACTGTTTATGCGTTTCAGGCCTCATATACCTGAGATCCGGAACTGAACCACCACCGACGCTGCGTGCATCCTGACCATGACACAAGGAACAAACCATGACTTCAAACAGCACAGCACCACGCTCTATGGTTTCTTTTGAAGCCGTTTGAGCAGGTGGTAGAGGTTGAATGTCAGCCGGAGTAACAAACTCTGGCATGTTTGCTTTGGCATCTAGCTTAAAAGCAAACAGACGACTGGGGCCACGGGCTCCTTGGCTTGCACCGTATTGCGGTGCCTGAAACCGTGAGGCGCCTCCCCAGCCTACCGCAGCGAGAATATATTGTTCGTCGTCAATCGAGTAGCTGACGGGACCAGTTCGCATTGCCGATCCGACTTTTACCGACCACAGGTTTTCGCCCGTGTCTGCTTTAAATGCCTTGAAATGTCCGGTGGCAGTACCTTCAAAAACCAGCTGCCCGGCAGTAGATAACACACCACCATTAAATGGCAGGCTATCTTCCACTGACCATCGTTCACTTTGCGTGACAGGATCCCAGGCCACAAGCTTGCTTAAATTTTGCGGGCGATCCGGATCATTTTCTTTATACCCATAGAGGTCGATAAACACACCACCAAGCATCGCATCTTTTTCAAGACGATAGGTGGTTGGCATATCCTGTGCGGGAATATAGACAAGCCCTGTAAGTGGGCTATAACTCATGGGATGCCAGTTATGAGCGCCCCAGATGGAAGGGAAAACGCGTGCGCGACCATCGTCATTCAGATAATAACGAGCGGCAGGGTTTTCTATCGGCCGTCCGGTTTTTATATCTATCCCTTTAGCCCAGTTCACCCTGACATAGTTGTTGGCAGATATAAGTTTGCCGTCTTTGCGATCAATCACGTAGAAAAAACCGTTTTTCGGCGCCTGCATAAGTACTTTGTGTTGCTTGCCGTCGATCTCCAGATCGGCAAGGGTCATCTGGTTATTGGCGTTATAGTCCCAGGCATCGGCAGGTACGGTCTGATAATGCCACTTGTACTCACCGCTGTCGGCGTCCACCGCCACAATCGAGTTCAGAAACAGATTATCTCCACCTTCAGGGCTACGAACATTAGTGTCCCAGGGCAGGGCGCTGTCAGTACCGATATACAGCTGATTAAATTCCGGATCATAGGTCAGGGAATCCCAGGCAGCGCCACCACCATTCTTCCACCAGTCTGTACCGGTCCAGGTTTTTGCCGCCATCGCCACGGTGTCGTTTTCAAAACCCAGTTCAGGGTCGCCCGGTACGGTCCAGAAGCGCCATAACTGTTTGCCGGTATTGGTGTCGTAGGCCGTCACGTACCCACGTACTCCCATATCTGAACTGCCATTGCCAATAAAGATTTTATTGTCGGCTACTCTGGGAGCACCAGTGACACCATAGTTTTGTAGTGGATCACAGGTGAGCGTTTCCCAGACTTTCGTGCCCTTTTTGGCATCAATGGCAATCAACCGGCAATCACCGGTACCGACAAAAACCTTGCCTTCGAATAACGCGACACCACGGTTTACACGTGAAGCCCAGGAGCCAATGATGCTGGTATCAAGACGCACCTCCGGATCGAAATGCCAGATTTCTTCGCCGGTTTTTGCATCGAAGGCGAATACATTGGCGAATGTGCTGCTGAGATAAATAACACTGTCCACCACAATAGGTGTTGCCAGTAAACCGTCAATACTTAGTACGTCGGCATACCAGGCGAGACCGAGGTCGCCAATATTTTTGTCATTAATTTGAGAGAGCGGACTAAAGCGTTGTTCGCCGTGGTCACCGCCGTGCAGACTCCAGTTGCCTGAAGAATTGGTTGCTACGAGTTCTTCTGATAGTGTCGGTCTCATCATCACGAAAGAGAGCACCAAAAACGGCAACAGACGAAAACGACAAAGCAGGTTTAATCTTGTAAACATAGTGTCTCCCGAATAAGGCTTGAATTACGTAAAGTAAAGAGTCTGGTCATGGTGGTAGTTTTTCAGATCACCTCTGAATTAAGTTAGTATTGCCGTGATAAATAATTGTTTGTATACTAACAAAATAGAAAATTGGATTCAAACGGGGAATCTAATTATTTTTCACTTAAATTACATGAAGATAGTTGAAAAATGTCAGCACTGCTAAATCGACGTGATCTGGAGTTCCTGCTCTATGAGTTTCTGGAAGTCGCTTCACTTTGCGACTACGAAAGATACGCAGAGCACGACAGAGAAACCTTTGATGCGGTTCTGGAGGCTTGCGAACAACTCGCTACCGAGCAGTTTCTTAGTCACGCCGCCAAACTTGATGAGAACGAACCACAGTTCGATGGCGAACAGGTACACATTATTCCCGAAGTAAAGCAGGCGCTTGATACTTACTGTGAGGCTGGTTATTTGTCGGCGTCTTTTGATGCTGAACTGGGCGGCATGCAACTTCCGTGGACGATAACACAATGTTGCAATGCGATTTTTGCTGCGGCTAATGTCGGCACGGTTGGTTACGGTGCCTTGACTGTCGCTGCCGCGAATATGCTGAACGCCTTTGGCACTCAGACCCAGAAAGACAAATATCTGCCTGCCATGCTTGAGGGTAGATTTTTCGGCACGATGTGTCTGTCGGAACCGCATGCCGGTTCTTCTTTAGCCGATATTCGTACCAAAGCAGAGCCGCAGGAAGACGGCAGTTATTTAATCAGCGGCACGAAAATGTGGATATCAGGCGGCGATCATGATTTGTCGGAAAATATCGTGCATATGGTGTTGGCGAAAATACCGGGCGGGCCACCCGGTATAAAAGGGATATCCCTTTTCGTTGTTCCCAGAACTCGTATGAATGAGGATGGAACTCTGGGCGAGACTAATGATGTGCACCTTACCGGGCTTAATCATAAAATGGGTTGGCGTGGTACCGTCAATACGGTACTTAGTTTTGGTGAGGATGGCGATTGTCGGGGATATCTGCTGGGTGAAAAGCATAAAGGTATGTCACACATGTTTCATATGCTTAATGAAGCGCGAATATTAGTCGGCCTTGAATCAACGGCACTTGCCTACACTGCTTATCTCTACTCGCTTGATTATGCTCACAACCGTCCGCAGGGACGCCACGCCGACGAAAAAGATCCAAACAGTGCGCAGGTAGCGATCATTGAACATGCTGATGTGCGCAGAATGTTGTTAAAACAAAAAGCCTACGTAGAAGGTGCGCTTGGTCTGCTGCTTTATGGTGCTCACATGGTGGATCAACATGCCGTTACCGTCGATGAAGAACGCAGACGCGAAATTGGCCTGTTATTGGATCTTCTGACACCGGTGATGAAAGCATGGCCTTCAGAATATTGTCTTGAAGCGAATAAACTCGCCATACAAGTTCTTGGTGGTTATGGCTATACGCGCGATTATCCGGTCGAACGTCTTTATCGAGACAACCGGCTGAATGCGATTCACGATGGAACCAGCGGTATTCAGGGACTGGATCTGCTTGGAAGAAAAGTCGTGATGTACGATGGAGAAGCGTTTCAATTATTCATTCGAGAAATGAATAACACGCTGAGAAAAGCAAAGCACGAAGAGACGGTGAGTGAATTTCTGAAAGCTTTTGAACAGGCCATTGCGCTACTGCAGGAGACGACCAATTCACTAATTGAACTCGCCGGCAAGGGGGAAAGCCAACTTTTTCTTGCCAACAGCACCACCTATATCGAAATGTTTGGTCACATAACGATTGCATGGGTGTGGTTGCAGCAGGCTATGATCGCCTCGAAAAAAATAGATTCCGAAATAGAGGATGAAGCGAACTTTTATCAGGGAAAAATCGATGCCTGTCGTTTCTTTTATAGACATGAACTGCCGAAAATAGAAGCACAAGCAAATTTGTTACAAGCGGCTGATGATACTTTTCTGAGGATTTCAAACGACAGTTTTTAATCAAGAGACTGTTTTTAGCTCCAGCGATTTACGACACAAAACAGATAGTGATATAAAAATAGTTAGAAACAACAAAAGCAGTAGTTCCAATCTGATAGACAGTAGCGATGTCGGTATTAATCCCGATAAGGATATCAGAAATAATGCTAAAGCAGTCGCAGTTAATATCAGAATTTCCGAGCCTAATTTTCTACGTGTTAACACCGCAGTCAGAATCATCGGGCCGACCAGAGCTGTACCGGTAAAACTCACCCGTGCCAGTAAAACCATTTCTTCTGAACTCATAATAGCAAACAGGAACGCAAGTCCGGCAAAGCATACTATGGCAAGTCTAGTATAAATCATTATGGTTTTTTCTTTTCCACTCAGCAGCGAGCGTAACTCTGTTCCGAGTGCAAATAATTGTGAGTCAGAAGTCGACATCGCTGCCGCGACCAGCCCGACTGCGACACAGGCCGCAAGCGCAGGCGCCTGTTCGTGTAGCAGCACTTGCGCGAGAAATTCAGAGGCCGAAACGTCGGCATAATGGACAGCACCGTACATTCCAATCGCCACCGTGGGCAGAATCACTGCGATGGCGAATATCCCTAGAGCTATCGCCATCTGCTGCATGCTCTGCATGTCGCGCATAATAATCATACGCGTAGCGAGTTGAGGTTGAGTCAGGGGCAAAAAAAGAATTACCAGAAAAGAAGCCAGTAAAAATTGCGTGTTAAACAAACCCTTTGGTCCCGGTGTTGACAACAGGGCAGGGTTTACCTCACGTACAGAGTCGAACATTAACTGGATGCTGCCAAAGTTCTGTACGCAGCCATAGGCAATGACCCAGGTGACGACCAGAAGCAGAATACCTTGTAGGGCATCGCTATAAATAATTGCCTTGAGCCCACCAATTTCGCTATAAATCAGCATGACAACAACAATTGATGCGGCCCAGCCCCAGTCTGGCAGGGTCAGAGGAAAGGCGGCATTGAGAAAAATGCTGATTCCACGAATCTGAATTGCGACATAGGGTGTCAGAAAAATGAATATAGTGGCGAAATAAAGATAGCCGGCCCAGGGTGTCTTGTAAGAGTCGCGCATCAGACCGGCCATGCCCTTAAAATCTTTGCTACTCACTCGGCGCCTCAATTTTGAGCCAAACCACAGCACCACAAAAGCAACTGCCGCGTCGGAGACTGCCAGAAAGATCCAGGCACCAATACCATGCGTGCGAAAAAAATCGGGCATGCCCATCAGAGTGAAAGTGCTGAATAGCGTCGCTCCAAATGTCAGGAACCCAAGTACGACTCCGACATTTGAACCCGCCATCACATAATCATCGGAATTATGAGAGGCTTGTCTGGCTTTAATCGTAGCGACTACAAGTGTGACGCCATAAACCCCGCCGATGACCAGTAACCAGAAAGTCATTCTGTTTCGTTGACGTTGTCGTATTTATCCGGGTGCACAATGGACGCTATGATAGTCAGAATAATCATAGCAAGAGCTATCAACATACCGGCCCATAGCGTGAAAGGAACACCAAACAGGCTGGGTTCAAATGTTCCGGCAGGGATAATTAATGGGGTAAAAGTCAGAACTGAAAGCACAACTATTGCGAAGCAGCAAAAACGCCAGAGCAGTAGTTTGGCTTTATTTTCAGTTTTCATAGATTCAACTTATCGAAGGTTATTCACTTCCTTCCTTCGTCTGAAATAGTTAGATAAATGCCCTGACCATAAAATGTAAGTATACATACAAATAGCTTATCATACAGGCTCGTACAATAAAGCCCAGTATCATACAGCGCTTATTTTGCTGCCAATTTACTGCTGAATAAGGCTTGACCCGGTCTATTTTGCAGACTATATTTGTATGTATACAAACAATATTAGTCTGACTTCAACTCCAATTTTTCAATATGAGCAAATCCATGACGACCGATGTCGAGAAAAACCCAAAGAAAGACGACGCGATACGCTGCAACGCGTGCCCCGTCTTGTGTCGGATTAAACCGGGTCGAACCGGAGCCTGTGATCGTTACGGTAACAGTGACGGTTTACTGGTTCGTATGGATCCACTGACTCTTACCGAGCGCGCTGCCGAGCGCCAGGAAAAGCTGGTCCCCTTTGCCGAAAAGGCTGAAGACTGGGATGGTGACTGGTTATCATCCAGTGATAAGTTCTTAACCGGTATCGGTGCCGGAACCACTTATCCGGATTATAAACCTGCGCCCTTTATTGTCTCGCAACAGCACGATGATGTAGACACGGTGACGGTTGTAACCGAAGGCATATTCAGCTATTGCAATGTCGTAGTTAAAATCGATACTGATCGTTTTGTTGGCCCGGAAACCGCAGCGATTTATTGCGACGGAGAACATATTGGTCATGTCACGACAGCACAATATGGCTCGCAGATGCTGTCACTAGGCGGAGTCAGACATCTAACCGGCGGCACGCGCAAGGAAGGCGTTAAAACCTGTGAAGCGCTTTTGAAACTCTGCGACAAGGAAGCTATTGAAGTCTCGATTGAAGGTGGCGCAACAGTTGTGATTCAGGCGGGCAAGGCACCTGTTATCAATGGCGAACCGGAAAAACGTATGCGAGTCGGCTGTGGTTCCGCCACGATTGGTATATTTGCAAAGCAATTTCAGGGGCTGGTGGATGAGGTGATTGTCGTAGATGATCATATTACCGGCGTGCTGACAGAACATCAGGCTGGCAAATATCTTGATATGCCCCCATCCGGGATTAAAATCATCGGTCGCAAGTCTACCCCCGGACGCTACTTTCAGGTATCCGAACCGGGGACAGGTTGGGGTGGAACTGAAATCACTGACCCTCAGACTATCATCAAGAAAATCGACAAAGATATTGCCCGCCCGGGTCTACGCGTATTGATGACGACAACAACTGGAGAAGATTCCTTTTATTGCGAACTGGATGACAACCTGCAAATACAGGTAAAAGAAATTCCGACTGAACTAAAGACAATCGTTGACCGAATCGGTGAAAATTGTGAGCCGTCTCTGTGTACCGTTTTATTTATGGCTGGTGCGGGTGGTTCGCTGCGGGCAGGCGTCACCAATAACCCGATCAATATTACGCGTTCTGTGGAGGCACGCACCACCGATGTAACGATGGGAGGAGCTCCCGTATTCGTTTATCCGGGCGGGGGAATTACCGTACTGGTTAATGTATTGGACTTGCCGGATAAAGCGTTTGGTTATGTCCCAACCCCGGCGATTGTTGCACCGATAGAATTTACTTTGCCAATTGAATTATACGAACAATGTGGAGGCCACATGGATCATGTCGCCGAGCTAAGTGATGTAGTGAAAAACGCCACTGCGGACTCCAGAGTGGAACCATGGAAGGAAAATAACCCCTGGCCATTTCGCAAGAAATTTGAATAGTGCGACGGACAACTTCCATATTTAAGTCAATTGTGAATTGGCGCGGGTCGGGAGCCTTACGATGAATTCGGGTGTTTGTACAGCCAGATTGTCTGCAAATCGCTTACACCTGCAACAGGGACCGATAGATTTAGTCATCAGGGCGGAAGGAGATCCGACGGCAATCGACACTGCTTACGCAAATGCAGAGCAGCGTTTTCAGAGTGTACTTTTCGAGTTAGTCAGTGAATTGCCTCTACTCCGTAGCCAAACGACATTATCTTCAAAACCTGGTTTATCAGTAGCTCTGCGTATGTGGGAGGCAACGGCATTATTTCCCGAATATTTTATCACGCCTATGGCCGCTGTTGCAGGTAGTGTGGCGGATGAAATTCTCAAGGTGATGCTTAACGATTGTAATGGCCTGAAAAAAGTATTTGTAAATAATGGAGGAGATATTGCACTGTGGAAAGATGTTGGGGAGAAATTTCGCATTGAAGTCGTGCCACAACCTGTACGAAAACATTTTTCAGAACGTTCTCCTTTTACAGTAAATATTGGAAACAATACTCACGTTGGTGGTGTCGCGACCTCCGGTCGGCATGGACGTTCTTTTTCACTAGGAATTGCAGATTCAGTGACAGTTTTAGCGGGGAATGCAGCTATTGCTGATGCCGCAGCAACCTTGATTGCAAGCGCGGTAAGAGTTGAAAGTGAAAAAATAAAAACACAGCCCGCCTGTGAAATAGATCCAGATTCGGATTTGGGACAATTGCAGGTATGCACAGATGTAGGAATGTTAGAGGAAGAAGAATTCAGGGGCGCGTTAAACAACGGTAGACAAGTAGCGGCTGAGTTTATAGAAAATGGCGTGATTACCAGTGCGTTTCTATTTTTACAGAATCACTATATTTGCATTCCTGATAATACCGACATTATCTCTATGCCAACGAGTCAGTCGGGTTCCTTGCAACTGCAGTGTGCGTAAGAAGACATCAATGATTTCCTATAAAGACAAACCCTGGCTGACAGAATATGCAAACCTGCCGCAAACAATTTCAAGCCAATTCGAGAATGCACTGCAGATGTTCGAGGGAGCTTGTGAACGTTGCCCCGACAGAGCATTGATACATTACTTCCATTCAACGCTGACGCTAAGACAAGTAGATGAAATGAGTAACAGTCTGGCGGCATATTTCATCGAGCTTGGTCTCCAGCGTGGAGACAGAATAGCCGTATACCTGCAAAACATGCCTCAGTTCGTTCTGACCCTGCTAGCTACGTGGAAAGTAGGGGCGGTGATGGTGTCCGTAAACCCCATGTATCAACGAAATGAAGTCACCCATATTCTTAATGATTCTGGCGCGAAACTACTAGTAACAATAGAATCGCTTTATCAAAAGGTGGTGAAAGAGTTACTTAATGATACTGCCGTTCAACAGGTAATTACGACATCAGAACTTGATTTTCTTGAGGAAGCGATACCTGATTTACTGCGTGGCATTGAGCGTCAACCAACATCAGATGCCTTAGATTTCCTCGACATAATAAAAACGTATAAGAATAAACAGGGCCAAGGTATAAGTTTGAAGGGAGAAGATCTTGCCCTGTTAACATATACCTCTGGCACCACCGGGCCTGCCAAAGGCGCGATGGTGTCGCATGAGAACATTGTATTTAACTCTGAGTTACTTCAGCAATGGATAGATTTAGGTGATGACAGTACGATATTGGCAATTGCTCCCCTGTTTCATGCAACAGGTCTTATCGTTTGTGTGACGACATCTTTTATCGGACCCTCAGCCTTAATTCTGTTCTATCGTTTTGACACGCTTACCGCAGCCGAACTAATTGAGTACCATCAGGCTAATTATACTGCTGGCGCAATCACTGCGTTCTCTGCATTTATGAACACGCCGGAGGTTCAAAAATTTGATCTTTCTTCGCTCTCAAAACTACATAGTGGTGGTGCACCAATTTCTTCAGCGATTGTGAAAGACTATGAGAACAAATTTGGGGTTCGCATATACCCTGCCTATGGAATGACTGAGACTACCGCTACAGCTGTACTTGCTCCCTTTGGCAGTGACACCCCGATAGACTCCGAAACAGGAACGCTGTCAGTCGGCTTACCGGTGTCGACATGCGCATCATTGATGAGCAGGGTAATACAGTGCCAATAGGTGAAACAGGAGAGGTAGCAATTCGCTCACCGGGTATCGTTCAGGGTTATTGGCAAAATGATGTCGAGACAAAAAATGCCATAGTCGATGGCGAGCTTAGAACTGGTGATGTTGGCTTTATGGATAAAGCGGGATGGCTCTATTTAATCGACCGTAAGAAAGACCTGATTATCGCCTCCGGATATAAAGTTTGGCCGCGAGAAGTAGAAGATACTCTTTATCAACATTCTGCTGTGCGCGAGGTTGCGGTGGTCGGTGTAGCAGATGAATACAGAGGAGAATCTGTAAAAGCATTTGTAAGTCTCAAGTCAAGTACGCACACAAATGAAAAGGAACTTATCGATTTCTGTCGGGACAAACTGGCTGCTTACAAGCGCCCGTCATTTGTAGATATACTGGATGAATTACCCAAGAGTCCTAGCGGTAAAATACTTCGTCGCGAGTTACGCTAAGCTCAGAACCTGATTACTTACCTCCGGCGCCAAGAAAACCACCATCTACCGTTATACTGGTACCGGTAATATAAGAAGACGCATCGGATGCCAGAAACAAAATGGTATTTGCAATCTCTTCTGGATCAGCCATACGTTTCAGGGGTATTTCATTTAATAATTCCTGATATTTTTCTGGATCCTGACTAAGAGCGCTGGCTAGTTTTGTATCAGTGAGGCCAGGAATCACGACATTGCAGCGAATATTATGTTGCGCACATTCTTTGGCAAAGGCCTGACTCATATTTAGTACAGCCGCCTTAGACATTGAATAGGCACCTTGAAATAGAGTGGGACGCACCCCGGCGACAGAAGAGAGAGTGACAATACTACCGCCCTTAATTAGTTTCATTCGATTAGCGGCATTGAGTGTCATATAGAAGGCACCGCGTGTATTTACATCGAAGGTCTTTTCCAGGGCCGCGGCTTCAGTGCCAAGTATGTCGCCATAGTAAGGTGAGACAGCCGCGTTGTTTACCAGGATATCAATATGCTTATGACTATCGTCGATGTATGAGAATATTGACTCTATATCCTCCATATTTCCGATGTGACAGGCGTAGGCTTCAGCACTGCCACCCTTATGATTGATTTCATCAGCTACAGCCTGACAACTATCAATTTTACGACTGGAAACAATGACGTGTGCCCCGTGCTCGGCAAATAGTTTTGCCGTGGCTTCGCCTATACCGCGACTCGCGCCGGTGATAAGTGCAATTTTACCTTTTAAAGAAAGAATATCGGCTGCCATAAGATCAATCCGTTAACAGCATGGACTTATGTGGATGGCGGGTGAGCCATTATTTATTGATCCTGAATATGACAAGGGCTCAGGATGTTGCCACGCCCAGGATAACTGCGGTTGAACAATTGTAAGCTTCTCCGAGACACCAGTTAATATCATTAGAGCGAAATGGCATGTAGGTGGGCGTGTCGCCCTGATTACTGTGACAGAAACAGCGGGCACAGGCGGCACTACCACAGCAGTCATTGTAGGAGATAATGTAATCCTTGTTGTCAGCCGGATTTCGACAGGTACCTATCCAGGTAATGGACGACGTTTGGGTTCCCGGCGGACATGCGGTGACGCTTCCTCCACAGCAGGAACATAAATAGCCGTCGATGGCACAATAGCGCCAGTAGTCACAACTTTTAGGATCCCCAGGATCGGCATCCATTGGTTTATCACCGCCAGCCGCACGGGCGACAGGCAGCAGGGGAATACCAGCCATTCCTACCATCACGGTCCCAAGACGAGTGATAAAACTACGCCGCGAAGTGACGTTGGCAATCCGACGAGAATAGCCTTCAATCCACTTATCCAGAATGTTCTTCTTATTCAAGGGTGCTCTCCTTATTTCAATACTGGTGTTTGCAATAACATGGGAGTGCTACCCACTTCATTAATACTTCGAACAAACTCACCGGAGCTTGCATCATGGATGTCCAGTGTCGGGTAGACAAGGAAAAGAGAAAACAATAAGGGATTATCATCTTGGCTGACTTGAATCGCACTGGCGATATTTTTCAGTTTAATTTCCTTTGTTTTCTTTTTACTCGCCACATCATAAACCCAAACTTGATCACCGGGGTCTTTATGAGATTCAGGACCGCCTTGATGAAAAAGAGCGAATAACTGTCCGTTCTGATGATGGATTGCAAGATGCTGTTGGCCACCAATACGCCAGTTGTCTGTCCGTTCTTTCTCAGTGGTAAGAGACCATCTATCGCCAACACTGATTTTGTCAGAGGAAACATTGACCGGATAAATAAAGGATGACTTGGATACAAACAACCACTCGTCACCATAGCGAACCGGTTTTTCGGTCAGAAAGTCATCGTTGGATTGGAAGAGTTTTTTGCCTCGCTTCTGAGTTACCTGCTCAAGGTCATCCGAAAATGTGACATCAAGAATTGAACTATCACTGCACAGCATTAGAAAGCGCCGGTTGCCGGAAGGAAGTACCAGACCGCATCCGGGGGTTGAAATTTCTTTTACGAATTCACGTTTGTGCATGTCGACGACACTGATAGATTGTGCCGGAGTAAAGTTATATATGAGCAGGAATCGATCATCGTCGCTTAAGCCGACGTTAGAAAGATAGGGAACTGCAGAGATTTTCTTTGCTGGAATGATAATTTCTTTTTCAAGTTGCAGTGTCACACCATTGTAAATGCCGACGACGTCGGTAACTTTACCTCGACTTGTTCGTTCGTAATGGCGTTCGAGTGTGTACACTGCACTACCATCTGCTGGTAAGGCGATGGGGCTTAAACCATACCCCATGGTAATCATTCCAAGCATATCAGCTTTATCTGCATCCATAAGGTAGGCTTTACCCGGGAAATAACTTGCAGCGCTGATGTCAGCGACCCATACCCAGTGAGGATGAGGTTTATCCGGTAATGTTAGAACCTGATGCATTGGATCAGGTTTTAGCTCGGCGCTACATAAAAGAGGAAAAAGAAGCAGTAAGGCTGCCGTGAGACAACGCCGATTTGTTTGAATATTAAGGAATTTCATCATAATTCAAATTACAGGCCAGTCATGAATTGTATGTATACGAACGAAATAGTATCAAACTGCCAGAATAAATCCAAGTCATATATCGATCATGTCCATAATAGCTTGGTCAGCTTGTAAACGGCCTTTACTATGATATTATATGTACACAAACAATATTTGTTATGGGTACAATCACCATCTAGCCCACACTCACATATCAAGGTGATCATATATGAGTAAAAAGGTATCCACAGGCGTGAAGCGACGAGACTTTCTGGCTGGCGCTGCAACATTGGCCGCTGCCACCCCTCTGGCAGTTTCATCGGCTTCCTCATCGCGAAAATCCGATATCACGGCTCGTAACACAAAGCACGATTACGACGTCATCGTTGTGGGCGGTGGTTTTGCCGGTGCGACGGCGGCCAGAGAACTCGGTCTTCAGGGCTACAAGATCTTGATTCTGGAAGCTCGTTCACGACTGGGGGGGCGATGTTATACATCGAAGTTTGCAGGACAGGATATCGAATATGGCGGTGCCTGGGTGCACTGGTTACAACCTCACGTCTGGGCTGAAATGCAGCGCTATGGTCTCGGTGTCGTCGAAGACCCTTTCACAGGTCTTGAAATGACCAAAATAATGAAAAATGATGGGACTGTTAAAAATATTGACCCGGATAAATTCCTGACCAATATCCGTGATGCTTTTGAAAAATTTAATCATGATGTATGGGAAATGTTTCCCCGCCCCTATCAACCCCTGCATAACCCGAAAGTAAAAGAACTGGATAAACTATCAGTTCGTGATCGAATCAAGACTCTGGATATAACTGAAGATCAGCGTGTGCAGCTGAATAGTTTTATGACCTTGTACGGTGGTGATACCACTGACAAATTTGGTTTGGCCGGCATGCTGAAAATTTATGCCTGTGGTGCGTGGAATTATGATGCTTTCGCCGATGCGGAAACACATTATCGTATTGAGACCGGTACCATGGGTTTAATAACAAAAATGATTGAAGACAGTGGGGCAAAATTGCGTCTGGCAACGCCTATCTACCGAATTGAACAGGAAACAGATGACATCAAGGTTGTTACTGAAGACGATGAAATCATCAGTGCCGCCGCCGTAGTAATTACTGTGCCGCTCAACACTTACAAGAACCTCGAATTTGCACCGGCATTGACGAAGGAAAAACAAGCTTTCGTAAACGAAGGGCAGCTGAGTAAGGGCGCGAAAATATATATTCACCTGAAGCAGAATATTGGACGAGTATTTGCATTTTGTGATGAGAATCATCCCTTTAACTGGGTCCAGACCCACGATTATGGCGATGAACTAGGTACGATCCTGTCAATCACGGTTGCCCGTAGTTCTATTATGGATCTAAATGATGACGACGCGGTCGAAAACGCGATACAAAGTCTGTTTCCGGGCGTTGAGGTACTGGGGTCTGCAGCCTGGGACTGGAATTCCGATCCTTATGCAATGGGTGCCTGGCCCGCATATCGTGTCGGACAATTAAGCCGTATACCTGATATGCAAACACCGCAGGGTCGTCTATTCTTTGGTGGTGCTTTTACCGCGAATGGCTGGCATGAGTTTATAGATGGTGCAGTAGAAAGCGGATTGCGCACTGGAAAAGAAGTGAAAGAGTTTCTGGGGTAATACCGATGGTGAAAAATGTACTCAGCCAGCGAATCTGTATAAAAGTATTTGCACTTGGCATGATGATTAGCATGCCTCTTTTTGCGGGCGGCGAAGATGCCAGTAATGCGACATGTGATCTTGAACGCGGCAAGAAAATATTTCAAAAATGCGCGATTTGTCATTCCTTTGATTCGGGTGCTGAACATCTGGCCGGACCTAATCTATATCAGATAATGGGTCGAGCTGTGGGGAAAGTCGAGGGGTTTAAATTCTCCAGAAAACTGCGTAAATCTGAAGATACATGGACACAGGAACGGCTTGATGCTTTTCTCGAGTCCCCATTGGAGTATTATCCCGGCATACGGATGGCTTTTGCTGGGCTCAAGAAAAGTGAAGATCGTAGTGATCTCATCTGCTACCTGAGCTCCCCTTAATCCAGGAATAAATTCTTGTCAGGTAAAATTGCACTCGGTTTTTTCTATTGTTGTGGTTTGTATGTTTATCAGGTTCGAGCAGAAACCTGAGATCAAATTATATTCGATGTAAATTAGTCTATTTGTTAATCGGAGCTGAATGGAGATCCTATTCCTTGAAAGCAGTTAAACATTCAGCTGACTCCTTACTCTACGCCTGGTATGTCGTAGCTGTGTTAATGTTGGCTTATACCTTTTCTTTTGTCGATCGACAGATCCTTTCGCTGATGGTCGGGCCGATAAGACGCGATCTCGGAATCAGTGATACCGGTTTCAGTTTACTCAGTGGTTTCTCGTTTGCCGTGTTTTATACCTTAATGGGAATCCCATTGGGGCGCTATGCTGATAATCACAGCCGTCGAAACCTGGTTGTTGTCGGGATTCTCTTCTGGAGTTTGATGACCACATTATGTGGCTTTGCCCGTCAGTTTTGGCAGTTGTTCATCACGCGTATGGGCGTTGGCGTTGGCGAGGCAGCGCTTTCCCCAGCAGCTTACTCACTGATTTCTGATTATTTTCCGAAGGAGAAACTCGGTAAAGCGATTAGTGTGTACGGTACAGGTATCTATCTCGGCGCTGGCATGGCTTTTGTAGTTGGCGGACTGGTTATCGAATGGCTCAGCAATACACCTCCTCTGCATATTCCGCTGCTTGGGACTTTGCGAGCCTGGCAATTGGCCTTTATTGTCGTCGGTTTGCCTGGTGTATTGTTTGCACTACTGGCCCTCACAATTCGAGAACCCTCACGTCAGGGGGCAAGTTCTGGCCAGAACAGCATTCCACTACGCGAAGTGATTCAATTCGTGTTTTCACGCTGGCAAACATTTGTTCCTTACATTCTCGGAATTTCATTTATTTCGTTATTTGGCTATGGCGTTTTTGCCTGGTTTCCTGAGTTTATTCATCGAACTTATCAATGGAAAATTGGTGATGCGGGCATTGTTACCGGGGTAATCGTACTGGTGTTTGGAAGTGCCGGTATTATTTCCGGTGGTATCTTTGCAGATACATTAATGCATCGGGGCTACAAGGATGCGCATTTACGGGCAGTGTTTATTGGTGCATGTTGTCTTGTGCCTTTTGCAATCCTGTTTCCGCTTATGCCTGACGCCAATTGGGCCTTTACTCTTTTTGCGGGTGTGATGTTTTTTACAAGTTTTCACTATGGCATTATTCCTTCCGGTTTGCAGATTGTTGTGCCCAACAGAATGCGCGGACAAATATCAGCACTCTATCTTTTTGTGAATAATATAATCGGTCTTGGTTTTGGGCCGACACTAGTTGGCTTATTGACAGATTATCTGTATCAGGACGACGCGAGTTTATATTTGTCGCTGGCCTCAACTGCCTTTTTCACGATACCGATAGCCGCCGCTCTGTATTACTTCGGACTTAAACCCTACCGGGCATGTGTTGAAGAGCAGGTCGGATAGTCTGCTTGTTTTTTCATTCACCAATACGTTGAGTAAATTAGATTAAATAGGCCATAGCATAGTTTTTTAAAGATCAATGTCGAATTAATATAAGCTACTGTTAATTTAGAAAAAAAATTAGAAAGTAGAATCAATTTTTAAAAACCTCTAATCCTTTCTTGATATATAATAGGCCAATGGCTTATAATTTATCCAATTCAAATAATTCGACCTTTCGCTTAGGCCGGAGTTTCAATTTTTATAACGATTTATCAAATACTTAAGCGTGTTTTGCTGAATCGGAAATTAGGGGAAAGACATGACAAATACAGCAGGCAAGCAAAAACTACGCTTTGACCATACCGCTATTTGGGTCGAAGACATGGATAAAACTGTTAGTTTTCTTACTGACATTGTTGGCTGGCGACGCCATCCCATGGTGGTGGAAGTCAGCGAAGATGATCCGACAGTCGGTGGCATGCATGCGGTGTTTGTTGATGCCAATGGTCTTTGGCTGGAAATGATATTACCGACTTCGGAAGGACCGGGTATGGATATTCTTCGCCAGGTAGGTGACGGCGCCATTGTCGAAATCAATTTTGAGCCAGAAAATTACGAAGCGGTACTTGAAGATATGCGGGCCAGGAACATCCCAATGTTCAACATGGATGGTTCACCGCTTGGTGAAGATGGTGGCAGGATTGAGGAAGGTGTGGCCGGCGTAGAAGGCACTCATGAAACTGGTCAGAGAATTGCCTACTGGTCGACAGACACGTCCTGCGGTACGACTGTTGAAATATATGAATTGATTAAGGAAGACGAAACAAATCTTCTTAATATTCGTGAAAAGCAATGGGAAGAAGAATACAAGAGTCCCACTGGACCACGTATGAGTCACATTTCTATCGTCGTTGCTGATCTGGAAAAAACAGCAAGTTTCTATACTGATGTTATGGGATTGAAACGTCACCCAATGAAGTTTGAAATCGATGCCGATTCGAATGAAGGGATCGGTGGGCTTAAGGCCTGTTTCATTGATTCCAATAGTGTTTTTCTTGAACTATTTCAGCCAACCGGACCGGGTCCACTAATGGATATTCTCAATGAAAAGGGGGACGGCTATGTCGCTGAGCTTATTGCGGAAGTCGATGATATTGGTGCTTACTTTGATGAAGTGAAAGCGAAGGGTGTGCACATGGTTGGGCTTGATGGAAAGCCACTGGATGAGAATGAAAAATGCATCGTGCTCCAGCCCCATGGTGACAAGATTGCCTATTTTCCTGCCGATGTCAGTCGTGGCCTGAGTATTGAGATAATCGAGAGAGGGCCGAAAGAAACCAGCGTAATGCACCAATTACATGGTGCATAAATAATACGCTATATTTCTAAATCAAATTATCAAAGATGAGCGCTCCACGAACTGATCGCATTGCGATTGTCGTTAAAGACCTGGAGCGTACAGCCTCTTTTTACACGAATATACTTGGCATGCAGCGACACCCAATGGAGTTCGGGGTCGATGCAGCTGTTAACGAATCTATTGGTGGTATGAAAGGCGCGTTTATCGATGCGAATGGTCTCTGGCTTGCACTGATACAACCGGTCGGACCGGGCCCCTTGATGAAGTATTTAGAGGAAAAGGGTGACGGCCATATCGCTGAATTGATCGTGGAGGTAGATGATTTGGGTACGTATTACGACAAGTTGAAAGCAAATGGTGTGACGCTCAATAATATTAATGGCACTCCTTTAAGTGAAGAGAAGAAGTTTCATGTTCTGGAGCCTTATGGAGATAAGTTGGCCTACATGCCTGAAAATGTCAGTTGTGGAATTACAATCGAAGTGTTTGAACGCGGTCCGCGTGAGACCAGCTTAATTCATCAACGTGATGATACCTGGAACAATTAACCAATGTCCGATTCTGCTACAAACCGCCAGAACAAGCTCAAAGAAATTCAGGCTTCCATTTTCGCTAATTATGAAAAACGTACGCCAACATCGGCGTCACTGTTTAAACGAGCCTGTAATTCTCTTGCAGGTGGCACGACAGGTAATTTGCGTTATTTTCAGCCCTATCCCATTTATGAAAAAGGCGGAAAAAGCTCGCGTGTTTACGATGTGGACGATAATGAGTATATCGATTGCTTTCTTTGTAACGGGCCCTTGCTGCTTGGGCACAAGCATCCAGCGGTTATTGCTTCAATAGAAAAATATAAAAATATAGGACCTCTCGTTGTTAACCCGGAAATAATCATCGATGCGGCTGAGCTGGTTCAGGAAACTGTGCCCTGTGCAGAACGTATTCGTTTTCTAAACAGTGGTACGGAAGCGGTCATCATGGCGGTACGTTATGCCAGAGCCTATTCGGGGAAAAGTAAGGTCATTAAGTTTTACGGCCATTATCATGGTCAGCACGATCAGTTCTTGACAGGGCTGGGTACGAGTAACGATCCTTTTGGTGCGGGTGTACCCGTAGCCACTACTAGTAACACGCTGTTATCACCTTATGGTGATATTGAAGAATTGCTACAAATCATTAATACAAACGATGACGTGGCCGCAATTATTCTCGACCCTGCTATGCATGCCGGTGGGCTATGGGGCAGTACAAGTGATTATCTGCAGACGGTAAGAGAGCTGACTTCTAAAAACAATATTGTTCTGATATTTGATGAAGTCATAACGGGCTTTAGACTGTCCCTTGGTGGTGGTCAAAGTCATTTTGGTGTGACACCGGATTTGACGACCCTCGGTAAAGCGCTGGGAGCGGGTGAAAAATTAGCAGCGGTCGCGGGTAAAGAGGAAATTATGCGCGTGGTTGACCCTCATGCGTTGGCCGATACACCGCGAGTATTTCAATCAGGCACTGGTAATGATGGTACTGCCGCTATTGCGGCCGGAATTGGGGCAATTAACACTTACAAGGCGCTTGATGCTGAAGGTGCTTACCAGCACCTGCATGAAATTGGCAAGCAGCTTGCGGGTGGGATTCACGCTGCTTTTGCTTCTCGCGGGATCCCCTGCCACGTCAACCAGCTTGGCCCCATGCTGCAAATGTTTCTTTCAGATGAAGACGCAAGTTTTGAACGCTATGCAAGTCTTGATCTTGAAGTGCTGTCGCTATTCTTTCTTGCACTCATTAATGAAGGTGTGATCCTGACCTTGCCGACGTCAAACCATATATACCTGTCGTTTTATCACTCAGTTGAGGACATCAATATCGTAATTGCAAAGGTTAATGTTGTTCTCGACAAGTACGATTTTAAATCCATTACTTAGCTAACTGTAAGACTTTAAAAGCCACCAATTTTTCACGGGAGACATAACATGGCCGACACTACCAACGCTGAACTGGACGCACTGTTCGCAAAACAAAAAGCTGCTTTTCTAAAGGACAATAATCCCTCCTATGAGCAACGTATGGAATGGTTGCAAACGCTGGAAAAGATGATGGTGGAACTGCGTCAGCCAATTCGTGATGCCCTGTCCGAAGATTTTAAATCTCACCCTGAATTTATGAGTGACCTGTTTGAAACGGGTGGCGTACTTGGACGCTGCCGGTCTGCTATGGCAAATCTGGAAGAGTGGATGGCACCGGATGATCGCCCACTACTGGATGTAGTGCATGGATCTTCGACCTGCCAGGTCGTAAAAATGCCAAAAGGTGTAATGGGAAATATTGCACCGTGGAATTTCCCCATTGAATGTTCCCTGGTTATGGTCTGTGACATGTTGGCGGCGGGTAATCGTATCATCGTTAAGATGTCGGAAATGGCTCCGGCCACTGCAAAGTTAATACAGGAAAGCGTGGCTAAACACTTTTCTGACGAAGTTCTAACAGTAGTGACAGGTGGAGTGGAGTTCTCCGAATATTTTTCAACATTGAAATGGGATCATCTAACTTACACAGGCAATACACAGGTCGGTCGCCTGGTTATGCAGGCGGCGGCAAAGAACCTGACACCGGTAACTCTGGAACTGGGTGGTAAGAACCCGAGTATTTTTCTTGAAGATGGTGTGGATGATCAGCTAATTCAGGAATACCTTAGTTTTAAATTCTGCAAGAGCGGGCAAATTTGTACCTCGCCTGACTACGCACTGGTACCGGAACATTTGTTGGAAAAATGGCTGGAGACAGCGAAGAAAGTCTGGAAACAAACCTATCCAAGCTACATTGGTCATCCGGATGTTACCGGCATTATTAATGAACGACATTACAATCGCATCATCGGGGCGCTGGATGAGGCAAAGAATGCCGGTGCAGAAGTCATAAATCTGAGTGATGAGGAACCGGATGCGGAGCGTCGACAAATTCCCATGTACCTCGTGGTCAATCCTTCCGATGATCTCCAGGTTATGCGTGAAGAAACATTCGGTCCGATAACACCAGTTAAGACATACAAAACTCTGGATGAAGCCTATGCCTATATTAATGGCCGTGAACGTCCGCTAGCCTCCTACCTGGTTACCATGGCACGGGAGCCTGAAGTCGTAGAGAACTTTAAAAAGTCAATAGTCTCAGGTGGCGCGGGTATTAATGTGTTTGGTTTCCAGGCAGCTGAACCGACTGCGCCTTTCGGTGGTATAGGTGCCAGTGGTATTGGTTGTCATGGTGGGCCACAGGGTTTTGCCAATTACTCGCATTCCAAGACTGTGTACGACTGTGCGCAAGACAATCCATTAAAAATGGGCGTTTGTGCTCCCTATGGTGAGATCACTCAGGCTTTTTGTGATGGGATTTTTGCAGTCCCTGAATAAGGAGGTCTATTCAAAACATAAATCAGAGTGATAAATAATATGAGTAATGAAGAAAAGGCTCTGGCCCATGTTGCCGAGGCTGAGAAAAACACCAACAACATTTCTGACATCGCGGCGAATACCGGTCAACGGAGTATTGAAACAGTGGCTGTGATTGGTGCTGGCACGATGGGCGGCGGCATTGCCATGAATTTTGTCAATGTTGGTATTCCGGTGACTTTGCTGGAAACCAGCGATGAAGCTTTGCAGCGAGGTCTCGGCATTATTCGTGGCAACTACGAACGCAGTATGAAAAGAGGAAAGCTGACTCAGCAGGAGCTGGATGAGCGAATGGCCCGGATTAGCACGACGCTTAGTTACTCCGATCTAGCTGATGCGGATATGGTCATTGAGGCCGTATTTGAAAACATGGACATCAAAAAAGCTGTGTTTTCTGAACTGAACAAGGTGTGTAAACGGGACGCGATTCTGGCTACCAACACGTCAACTCTGGACGTTGATGAAATCGCGGCGGTTACTTCACGAGCTGAGAATGTCATCGGATTACATTTCTTTAGTCCTGCAAACGTGATGCGCTTATTGGAAGTAGTTCGAGGGAAACACACGGCAGATGATGTCATCCTTAGCAGTATGGCTATGGCGGTAAAAATAAAAAAGGTAGCTGCGCTAGTGGGTGTCTGTTTTGGCTTTGTTGGCAATCGAATGTTCGAACCTTATGGACGGGAAATGCAGATGTTGTTGCTCGAAGGGGCAGTGCCTGAACAAATAGACAAGGCCATGATGGATTTTGGTATGGCCATGGGACCCTGTTCTGTCTATGACCTGGCTGGCATTGATGTTTGTTACAAGGTACTAAAGGAACGTGACGATGTACCGGATGATGAACGCTATAGCTGGGCCTTTATCGACTTGTTTGAAAAGGGCCGATACGGACAAAAAACCGGTCAGGGGTTCTACAGTTATAACAAGGAAACGCGGGAACGATTATCCGACCCGGTGGTAGAAAAAATCCTCGAGGACAAAGCCTCCTACTTTGGTATTGTCAGACGCGAAATCAGTGATGAAGAAATTGTCGCACGTATGGTTTACCCACTAATCAATGAAGCAGCCCTAATCCTTGAAGAAGGCATAGCCAGCAAACCCGGCGACATCGACATTATCTGGATCTACGGCTATGGCTTTCCAGCTACTCGTGGTGGGCCAATGTACTACGCTGATACCATTGGTCTGGACAAGGTTTATAAATCTATTACTGAGTTAAGTGAAAAGCACGGTGCGCAGTACTGGACTCCGGCACCTTTACTGGAACGTCTGGTGAAGGAAGGTAAACCATTTGCTGAACTCAACAATAGCTAAGAAACAGGAAACAAAAAATGAAAGAAGCGGTCATCGTATCAACAGCACGAACGCCAATAGGTAAAGCATTTCGCGGCGCATTCAACAATAGCGCCAACAATGGGTGGACACGTAATTCGCGAAGCAGTCCAGCGCGCAGGTGTTGACGGCGAAGAAGTCGATGATGTCATCATGGGGACCGCGTTACAGGCAGGCTCAACCGGATGGAACATTGGTCGAACGAGTGCATTGGCGGCGGGTTTGCCAGCCAGCGTCAGCGCGATGAGCATCGACCGGCAATGTTCATCGGGAATGATGTCGATTGCGACAGCAGCAAAGCAGGTGATCAGTGACAACATGCCAATAGTTGTGGCAGCGGGTCTGGAATCGGTGAGTCTGGTACAGAACGATGCCTTCGAACTGTTGAGTAAGGCTAAAGATGAAAATATCATTGCCGAAAGTGAACATGCTTACATGCCGATGTTACAAACAGCTGAGATTGTTGCAGAGCGCTATGGCATAAGCCGGGAACAGCAGGATGAATATGCTTTGCAGAGTCAGCAACGCACCGATGCTGCACAGGCAGCTGGTAAGTTTGACGATGAGATTGTGCCGCTGGCGTCTGTTAAAGGTGTGATGAATAAAGAAACGAAGGAAGTAAGCTTCGAAGAAGTCACTCTGCAGAAGGACGAGGGCAATCGGACAGAGACAACGTTAGATAGCTTGCAAAACCTGAACCCCGTGATTGAAAACGGTTGTATCACAGCTGGTAACGCCAGCCAGTTATCCGATGGTGCTTCGGCCTGCGTCGTTATGGATAGCAAACTGGCGGAGCAGAAGAATCTACAGCCCCTTGGAATCTACCGTGGACTGGCAGTGGCTGGTCTGGAACCGGATGAAATGGGTATTGGCCCTGTTTATGCGGTACCAAAACTGCTTGAGCGTAGTGGTCTGAAGATGGATGACATCGGGCTGTGGGAACTGAATGAGGCATTTGCTGTACAGGTCATCTACTGTCGTGAGCAACTGGGCATTCCAAACGAAATACTTAACGTAAACGGTGGTGCTATTTCCATTGGTCATCCTTATGGGATGTCCGGTAATCGTATGGTTGGCCATGCCCTGATAGAAGGTAAGCGCCGTGGCGCAAAGTACATCGTCTGTACCATGTGCGTCGGTGGTGGTATGGGAGCGGCGGGCTTATTTGAAGTCGCCTGAAAATAATTAAAAACCTTAACGAAAGAAGAACGAGTAAATGACGAACATCATAAGCAGAAGAGATATAGATTTTCTCTTATATGAATTTCTAGACGTGGAAAAATTATGTGAGCGTGATTATTTTTCCGAGCATGATAAAGATATATTTTCACCCATGCTGGATACTGCCGAACAAATAGCCAACGATCATTTTGTCACCTGCGCCGAATCCGGTGACAAGAATATGGCAGAGCTTATTGACGGTAAAGTAGAGATGGCTGAAGGTTCGAAAGCGGCCATGGATAATTTATGTGAAGCCGGCTTTATTGCTGCCAGTCTTGATAATGAGTATGGCGGATTACAACTACCTTCCACAGTAAGCAATGCCTGTATGTCATTTTTTCAGGCCGCAAATGTCGGTCTCTGTGGTTTGCCTATGTTGACTATTGGTGTCGCGAACTTAATTAATGTCTATGGCGATGAGGAACAAAAGACGAATTTTTTACCGCGTCTTCTGACAGGTCATTTTTATGGCACCATGTGTTTGTCTGAACCACATGCCGGATCTGCTCTAACTGATATTCGTACAAAAGCAGAGAAACAGGATGACGGTAACTACAGTATTAGCGGAAACAAAATGTGGATCACCGGTGGAGAACATGAGCTGAATGACAATATTGTCCATCTTGTGCTGGCAAAGATTCCCGGCGGTCCGGCAGGTGTTAAAGGTATCTCACTGTTTATTGTACCGCGATATCGCTTAAACGAAGATGGCAGTATTGGTGAGGATAACGATGTCGCACTGGCCGGATTGAATCACAAGATGGGCCAGCGAATTACGCCCAACTGTCTTTTGAATTTCGGCGAGAACAAACAATGTACTGGTTACCTCGTTGGTGAGCCACATCGTGGATTGGAATACATGTTTCATATGATGAATGAAGCGAGAATAGCGGTCGGTTTGGCTGCGGCCTGCTGTGGGTACGCCGGTTACCTGTATTCCCTGGACTATGCGCGAGAACGTACTCAGGGGCGTGCACCGGATAATAAAGATCCAAACAATAAAATGATTCCCATTATTCAACACAGCGATGTGAAACGAATGTTGCTAGCACAAAAAGCTTATTCGGAAGGCTCACTAGCACTTTGCCTATATGCTTCATCTTTAGTGGATGATGAAAAAACGCATCCTGATGCAAGTGCCAGGGAAGATGCTCATCTATTGCTGGATTTATTGATACCAGTTGTTAAAGCCTGGCCTTCAGAATGGTGTCTTGAAGCGAATAAGCATGCCATCCAGATATTGGGTGGCTATGGTTACACACAGGATTACCCGGTAGAACGTTTATATCGGGACAACCGCTTGAACATGATTCATGAGGGCACAAACGGTATTCATGGGATTGACTTGCTCGGACGCAAAGTGCTTATCAATGATGGGAAAGGATTGAAATTATTCATTGCAGAAATTGATAAAACAATCGCAGACGCTTCAAATGAAGAGAGTCTGGCTGAGTATGTGACTAGTCTTATTGAATCCAAAGATATCGTTATCAAAACGACCGAAGCACTTGTTGCTGCCGTCGCAGCTAGTGGATCCAATGTCTTTCTTGCCAATTCTTCAACTTACTTTGATATGTTCAGTAATCTTGTTATTGCCTGGCTCTGGTTAAAACAGGCTGACGTCGCAACAAAAAGTATGACTAACGCGTATGAGGCTGATCAGAGTTTCTATCATGGCAAGATCCAGGCCTGCCAGTATTTTTTCCGTTTTGATCTGCCAAAAATTAAAACGCAGGCGGAGTTACTATGTAGTCTAGACACAACATGTCTGGATATGCCTGAAGAAGCATTTGCATGTTAGCTGATGGAATATGCCAGAACTCTATCTAGTCCGTCATGCTCAGGCCAGCTTTGCCACGGAAGATTATGACCGGCTTTCAGAAACCGGGCAGCAACAGGCGATATATTTAGGTGAATATTTTCGCGAAAGAAATATAAGCTTCGATCAGGTTGTCAGTGGCGATATGCACAGGCACAAGCAAACTCTGGAGGGTATGGCCAGAGCGATGGAAGATGAAAGTTTTCTGGATTATAAAATTTGCCCGGGCTTTAATGAATATGATTTCGCCGCTTTGGTTGCAGCATACGGTAGACAATACCCGGAGGATGAGCTTTACCAAACTAGTTCATGGGAGAATGGGGACAAAAAGCAATTTTATCGGCTTTTGGCTCAAGTATTGAGAGTTTGGCAGGAAGTAGGATTACCGGGTGTGCCGGAGACCTGGCAGGAATACCAGGAACGTATTCAGAAAGAAATAGATCTCCTCAAACAATCGACTAACTCAGGCAGCAGGGTATTGGTAATGAGTTCTGGTGGTCCTATCAGTGCTTTTATTGGACTGGTGCTGGATGCATCCGCCGAAAAAGTG
Source organism: Gammaproteobacteria bacterium (assembly GCA_012103475.1). Lineage (GTDB taxonomy): Bacteria > Pseudomonadota > Gammaproteobacteria > Eutrophobiales > Eutrophobiaceae > WLWS01. Next base: position 105,873 of record WLWS01000006.1, read on the forward strand.
ATAGATCTAAACCTGCAGACCAGGAACTCAGGAATCAGTCATTTTTTTTATAATAAGGAAAAAATGCATTTACACGAATTTAATGCTATCCCGCATTTGCAGGGTACTCAGCGAGCGGAACTTATTACCTACGGATAATTAGCGAGGATTAACAGGTGGATTTTGAATACTCAGAAAAAGTACAGGGCTTGCAAAAGCAACTTGGTGGTTTTATGGATGAACATATTTACCCGGCAGAAGAAAATTATCGGGAGTACATGGCGACCACGGAAAATCCCTGGATAACGCCGCCGATAATAGAAGAGCTAAAACCAAAGGCGCAGGCAGCAGGGCTATGGAATCTCTTTTTACCAAAGGCCCACTCTGGCGGTGATGCTTTAACTAACCTGGAATATGCTCCGTTGGCAGAAATCATGGGGCGGGTGTTATGGGCATCGGAAGTTTTCAATTGCCAGGCACCAGATAGCGGCAATATGGAAACCTTATTAATGTATGGCTCTGACGAGCAGAAAAACGCCTGGCTCACCCCGTTATTGGAAGGAAAAATTCGCTCAGGTTTCGCTATGACTGAGCCAAATAAAGCATCTTCGGACGCCACAAATATTTCCTGCTCCATTGTCAGGGAGGGTGAGGACTATGTAGTGAACGGGCGCAAATGGTACACAACCGGCGCTATGCGAGAGAATTGTGACATTCTTATCGTGATGGGTAAGACCGATCCGGATAACACCAATCGTCATAAGCAGCAATCTATGATTTTGGTACCGAAGAAGACTAAGGGAGTAACTATAGTGCGCTCTGTGAAGACTTTTGGTTTTGACGATGCGCCTTACGGTGAAGCAGAGATTGAATTTGAGAATGTGAGAGTACCGGCGAGTAATATTTTATTAGGTGAGGGTCGAGGGTTTGAAATTGCACAGGGTCGCCTTGGTCCCGGGCGTATCCATCACTGTATGCGACTCATAGGTTGTGCTCAACGCGCACTCGAACTCGCGTGTAAAAGAGTGGAGTCGCGTTCAACATTTGGGAAAAAGTTGAGTCAACATCAATCTGTTCGTGAGGATATTGCGATTGCATTTTGCAACATTGAACAGGCGCGACTGCTAACCTTAATGGCGGCAGAAAGGATGGATAAATACGGCAATAAAGTTGCCAGGGATCTTATTGCTGCAATAAAAATAACCGCGCCACGAATGGCTTGTCAGGTTATTGATGACGCTATTCAAATGCATGGTGGTGCCGGCCTCACAGAGGATTTCTGTCTCGCCGAGGCTTATAACTATGCCCGCCAGATCCGTCTTGCGGATGGGCCTGATCAGGTCCATATGATGTCTTTGGGTAAACAAATCATTCAGCGTTTTGCTGAGGCGGACTAATGTCGCTCGAAACTCTTGATGTAACAAAACTCGGTGCTTATCTTGAATCCGAAATTGATGGATTTGAGGGTCTTGAGAATGCGGAAAAATTCAGTGGTGGGCAATCAAACCCGACATATTTGCTAAAAGCTGAGAGTGGCAATTACGTTCTACGCAGTAAGCCACCCGGTTTGCTACTGAAATCAGCCCACGCGGTAGATCGGGAATTCAGAGTCATACAGGCTCTGGCAGAAACTGATGTTCCCGTTGCCCATGCACTTCATCTTTGTGAGGATGAAACTGTCAGTGGCAGCATGTTTTATGTCATGAGTTACGAGGAAGGACGGATATTCTGGGATCCCGCCTTGCCTGAACTCGAAAAAGAAGAGCGCTTAAGTTATCACCGCGAGCTTATTCGAACCCTTGCAGCAATACATACTGTTGATATTGATGCCGCTGGCTTAGGAGACTATGGCCGGCCCGGGAATTATTTTGAACGACAGATCAGTCGTTGGACAAAGCAGTATCAATCTTCTGAGACCTCAACCATAAAGAATATGAATGCTTTAATGGACTGGCTGCCGACAAACCTGCCAGAGGATGATGGCGAGGTCAGCCTGATTCACGGTGATTATCGATTTGACAATATCATCTTTGACAAGCGAGAAGCTCGGGCTTTGGCAGTGCTCGACTGGGAGCTTTCTACTCTGGGACATCCTTTGTCCGATCTGGCTTACTACTGCATGTGTTTGCGTCTACCCGCAGAAGGTGATGTCAAAGGGCTGGCCGGGAAAGATCGACTGGCACTGGGTGTGCCAGAAGAACAAGCTGTAGTTCAACAATATTGTGAATCAAGAAACATTCCTGAGATTGTTAATTGGCCCTTTTATCTTGCGTTCAGTTTCTTTCGAATGGCCTCCATTCTTCAAGGGGTTTATAAACGGGGGATCGATGGCAACGCCTCTAATGAAAAAGCGCTGCAATTGGGGAAACTCGTTGCCCCTCTGGCGGGCTCAGCAGTTGAATTGATCCTGTAAGGGAAAACTTAATTTACTTAAGGGTAAAAGATATGACAACAACACTATTTGATTTAACTGGAAGGCTTGCTCTGGTCACCGGTGCCAGCCGCGGTATCGGAGAAGAGGTTGCCAGGTTATTAGCGGATCAGGGTGCCCATGTAATCGTTTCAAGCCGTAAACAGGATGCGTGTGAAAAAGTAGCTGAATCAATCAGAGCGAACGGAGGTCAGGCTTCCGCCTTTGCATGCCATATTGGTGAGCTTGAACAAATAGAAGCTATTTACCAATATATTCAGCAAGAACATGGCAAGCTGGACATACTAGTCAATAACGCGGCTGCAAACCCTTACTACGGACACATAGTAGATACTGACCTGAGGGCGTTTCAGAAAACAGTGGATGTGAACATTCGCGGTTACTTTTACATGTCATCAAATGCCTGCAAGTTGATGCAAGGAAATGGCGGAGCCATTGTCAATGTCGCATCGGTCAATGGTGTTAGACCAGGGGACAAACAGGGAATTTACTCCATAAGCAAAAGTGCGATCATCGGCATGACAAAATCATTTGCCCTTGAATGCGGTCCGGATAATATTCGCGTCAACGCGCTATTGCCCGGGTTGACCGACACTAAATTTGCAGGTGCATTAACCGGTAATGAAGAAGTGCTTAATGTCTGGCTTAAACAAATTCCATTACGACGCTATGCCCAACCATCGGAAATGGCTGGCACTATCCTCTATCTTGTTTCTGATGCATCAAGTTTTGCCACGGGTAGTTGCATCACAGTTGATGGGGGCTATCTGATTTAATGAAAAATTTATTTGATTTAAGCGGTAAAGCCGCGGTAATCACCGGTGGTAATGGTGGAATCGGACTGGCTATAGCGCAGGCGTTGGTTGAGGCCGGCTGTGCCGTAAGTATCTGGGGTCGTAATCCGGAAAAAACTAAAAATGCAGAACAAACTCTTAGAAACCTTGGTGGCAAAGTGCATGCTGCGATATGTGATGTAACGGATCGAGATGCGGTTGAAACGGCCTTTGCAGAGGCTATTGAAAAGTTTGGCAGAATCGATGGTTGTATCGCAAACGCCGGCATCGGTGGCTATGTCATGCTCTGCTCTTCGATTCATTATACTCGACTCCTTTATAGCTCAATAACAGTATAAACTGTCTACCTAAGTCGAGATTTTCATAAGTTACCATACTGCTGACTGTATTGTCATTGATGGCGGTTTTGCAGCAGCTTGAGTACCGACTAAATAGGCACATGAAAAATGTTCTTCAAGCTGGTTTGAAGTTTGTTATTGTCTTCTCGTTTCAGGTAAACCTTGCTGCCAATGACTTTCCCAACTACACATCTGAACAAGCGACACTAGGTAAAGCAGTCTACGAAAAATCCTGCCAGTCTTGTCATGGAGAAAACTTGAACGATGGATCTTCAGTACCAATCGCCGGTGATGTTTTCTACAGCACGTGGGGAGGCCGAACGGTTGCTGAGTTATTAAAGTATCTTGAATCAGATATGCCTCAGGGTGCACCGGGAGCACTCAGTTTGAAAGAGTACTCTCAGGTTCTGGCCTATATGTTCCATAAGAGTGGCTTTCCAGAGGGAGATATAGAAGTTTTATCTGCAGACAGTGAGTACAAACACGCACTATTACCTGTACCTGCGAGTGGTCGCGTATCTGCTGATATTGTTACTATTCCTCCTGATCCTAATCCACGGACTAACCCACTAGACAGCCTCTCAAGTGTGAGTACCGAAATGCTCGAGATGGCGCCCGCCGAAGATTGGCTGATGTGGCGTAGAACCTACGATGCAAAGGGTTTCAGCCCCCTAAAGAAAATTAATGTAGAGACTGTTGCTGATCTGAAAGTCGCCTGGGCTTGGTCAATGCCCCCTGGCCGAAATATATCGACACCTTTAGTACATGATGGCGTTTTGTATATGTATGGAGCAGGCAGTCTCGTTTATGCATTTAATGCAAAGACAGGGGACATACTCTGGCGCTATAAAAGGAACCTGAATTCGAGTACGCCAAGGACTTTTGGCCCGCGAGCCATCGCGCTGTATTTGAATAAGGTCATTCTTACCACTGATGATGGTCACATTGTCGCGCTCGATGCCAAAAGCGGCAAAGTCAGCTGGGATAAAAATGTTCTTGAAAGCGATGGTTTCTGGTATTCAGGCGGACCTCTGATTGCCAAAGAGAAAGTATTAATCGGAACGACCACCGCCAGCGGCCCGGGACTAAACTATATTTCGGCGCTCGATGTTCACACAGGTGATGAAGTATGGCGTTTTTATACCATTGCACAAAAAGGTGAAGCGGGAAATACCTGGAATGGGGCTGCTGCGGAAAAACGCCAGGGTGCCAGTATCTGGATTCCGCCAAGTTATGATTCAGAGCAAGAATTAGTTTTTTTTGGAACCGGCAATACCTATCGGCCGCAACTGTTAAGTGACCAGGCTGAAGGTAGTATTAATAACGATGGTCTTTACACCAATTCCACCCTTGCTCTTGATATCAATACAGGCAAACTTGTCTGGTATTTTCAACATCTACCCAACGATCAGTGGAATTATGATTGGGCCTTTGAAAGAACGCTAACGACATTGTCAATAAAAGGGAAAGATAAGAATGTTGTTATCACTGGCGGTAAGCAGGGTATTTTTGAAGCGATGCAGATCGATAACGGAAAGTACCTGTTTTCAATTGATTTGGGATTGCAGAACGTCATCTCCAATATCGATCCCTTAACTGGCGATAAAAAAATCGCCAATGATGTTTATCCCGTGAAAAACAATACTCGCTTTGTTTGCCCTGACTCACTTGGGAACCGCAATTGGCAGGCAACTTCATACAACAAGAATACGAACACTTTATTTACGACCGTGAGAGAGGCGTGCATGAAAATTCGATCGCCAATGTTACCCGGCGATACACCTCACGGACATTTTGGGCAAAAACCGTACCCACGAACCGATAGTGACGGAAACTTTGGTGGCTTGCGTGCCATTGATATAAAAACTCGAAAAATACTTTGGTCAATTCGTAAACGCCCAGAGCTAAGCACCAGTCTGCTGGCGACAGCGGGTGATCTGATATTTTCCGGTGCGCGAGACAGATTTTTTTCTGCTTATGCACAAACTGATGGAAGGGAGCTCTGGCGAACACGTCTCAATGGTGTTCCTGCGGGTGGACCAATTAGCTATATGGTCGAAAGTAAGCAGTATGTCGCAGTCTCTACCGGCGACTCTGAAGGATTAGGAGAGTATAACCTCGGTGATGCTGATCGAAATCCCAAAACAAGTAGCGCAACTATTTGGGTATTTGAGCTGCGTGAGTCTCAATGAGTGTCAGTATAAATTGGTCGAGGTAGCGAAATTCGAACTCACGATCTCTGCCCCCCGAAGGCAATGCCCCCGTTGAGTCATTAGATATTGATATGGCCGACTTCCCTGATAATTCCCTGTTAATTTCCACCAAAATTTATAAGAGAGCCTCGAAACACGCATAAGCATTGGCTTTTGTCCGGATATTTTAGATTACGAGGTTAAAATCTCGTCAAAATTCCCTGTATTATCCCAGTTATCAGGGAATTTTTAATGAGACTGCTTAGCAGCAGACTACAACCACCGCCAGTAGAAAAAAGCCCCCTTCGTGGGGCTTTTTTTATTTCTCGTGGTGCGAGATGATTTGATGAGAACCCTCTGATTCGACATTCTTCCGAAGGAAGATTGGATGCAGGAGAGCAGCGACTCCGCCCGTCAGGGTGAACAATCGCCTCAGGCGATTGTTAAGCAGTCACTATCTATCATGAGTTGATAAATAGGAGAAATAATATGAAAAGGTTTATGCAGGGATTACTCTCTCGGATTCTACTCGGCCTTGCGGTCACCGCGCCAAACCACTCAATCTGGGCGGTAAATGATCAACCAATAAGGGAAAAATGGTCACCGAGTGAATGGGGTGCAGACGACAAAGCAGGTTCGGTAAATCGCACCACTCCGGCTATGGTACTAAGAGCGGTTAAACTTGTTAAAAAAGGAAAAGTAGCCACATTAGGTAAAGTATATCAGCAGGACCTGCCTTTATCGGATAGCCGTGGTTGGCGTATGCTTATTCCGGGTTTACCTACGGCCGGACCGATTGGTGATCAGAAGATGGTTTATAACGATGAGTATCTGGCCACGCAGATTGGTCAGGTAGGTACACAATTTGATGGACCAGGTCATATAGGCGTACGTACTTCGAAGGGGGACTTTTTTTACAATGGTCGTTTTCTGGAAGACGATGATATTAACAGTCAGGGTCTGGGTTCACTTGGTGTTGAACACGTCGCTCAAACAGGTTTTGTCTGTCGTGGAATATTGCTTGATGCTGTTGCACATCGTGGTGGCCGACTTCCAGTTCCCACAAGCCTTGGTCAGAATGATCCTGGAATTGTAACTGTTGCAGATGTGAAGAAAATGATTGAAAAACAGGGAATCGAGCCCATTAGGGAAGGAGATTGTGTCTTCTTATATACAGGGCACGGTGATATATGGCATCCGAGCAAATGGGATAGTTTTAGCGCAGACGAAAAAAGAAAACGCAGTAAGGAATTCAACGCGGGTTCACCTGGCTTTGGTATCTCTGCGTGCGAATACCTGGCGTCGAGGAAGATTATTCTATGGGGAGGGGATACCCCTGGTACGGAAGCTGCGGGACTGTCAATGGCTGGAGAAAATGCTCAACCTTTTGAGTGTCACATAAAAATGATGACGAGGAGTGGCATTTGGAATATCGAAAATCTCGACTTCACTCAGTTGCTTGCCGACAAAGTTTATGAATTCCTCTTTGCATGGTCTCCACTTAAATTAAAAGGCGCTACAGGTTCTCCCGGAAATCCAGTCGCTATTTATTAGTTTCAATAAACAAACATTCAGTAATACTTTGAGTCAGTCTTTTGTTTACGCATTCCCGTCGATCTGAAAAACATCAATATTTATTGGTATTTTCCAGAAATCTTTAATGTAGCGCCTGAATGATTAAAGGATTCCGCCTTAGTTGTCGATAAGGGCTACTGGGGAATTGACAATTCGCTTTAGACCCCTTTTCTTTCCGGTAATAGCGAATTTATCCTGATTAGAGTTTAGGGTGATTGTGGACAACAAAACGAATTTTTTTAAAATCTTGGTTGATACGATTGATGATCAAATGGCTGTGCTTGATTCCACGGGTGAAATCATATTCGTTAACAAAGCCTGGCGTTATTTTGCCAGTGAAAACGGTTTTCCCTGTCACTTTCGTTGGCTGGGTATTAACTATATATCGGTCTGTTCCAATTCGGCTTCTCAGGGAGATTCTCTAGCAGGTCAAATTGCTCTGAAAATGCAAAAAGTTCTGCAGGGGTATCAGGAAGAGATGGAAATAGACTATCCCTGTCATTCAAAACAGCAGCAAAGGTGGTTCATGATGCAAATGAGAGCCTTTCGAGATGCAGGAGAGACTAAATACCTTGTTAGTCATCGGAATATTACCAGTCGAAAGCTGGCCGAAAAGAAAGCCGAAAAACTCTCTCTGGAAGATACCCTGACGGGTCTGGCTAATCGCCGGAAATTTAATAATTTTCTGGCCAATGAATGGCGTCGTTGCACACGTGCACAATCACCACTCAGTTTAATCATGATCGATGTGGATTCGTTTAAACAGTATAACGATGAATTCGGGCATATAGTCGGTGACAAGTGTCTACGTTTTATTGGTGCGATACTAAGTGATGCAATAAAGCGCCCCGCGGATCTGGCAGCACGATTTGGCGGAGAGGAGTTCGCCATCGTGCTTAGCGAAACGGATAGTGATGGTGCCTATATGGTTGCCGAACAACTGCGACAGAAAGTTGCCGGAATTTCTGCTTATGAAGGTTTGCCGAGGGCGGTAACCATTAGCCTTGGAGTTGCAACGTCCTATCCGGAAAAAGACGAGTCCCGGCTCGCATTAATAGAAAAGGCAGATGAGGCGCTCTATAAAGCCAAGTGTGATGGTAAAAATCGAACTAACTTCTATTGTATTGCCAGATAGCGGTGATTAGCATTACTACCATCAATTTTTAATGCGGTCGAACTCAATTCTGACTTAAAGAACTTCCGGTAGTTTGTCGCCGGAAGCAGATATTTTTTGAACTATTTTCTACCTGCTATTCCTACAATCGCAGTTTTTGCGGGGCCACTAATCACTTTCAATAATAATTCGGATTTACTTTTACAATCCGTTTTGCGATATATCTTTTTAAGATGAGTTCGAACCGTGTTCAATTTGATATTGAGATTCTCGCTCACAACATCCAGATCCGAATTTACCAGTAACTGCTCAAGAACCCGCACTTCCGCGGGGGATAGGCCGTAAGTTAATGCCAGTATCTCACCCAGATTCATTGCCTGCTCGGAATCGGAATTATTTTCAGGCTTAATGCCATCCAGCACCATTTTCAGCGTGGTCCGCAGATCCGATTCCCTTATCGGCTTATTGATGAAACCCGCGGGATTCGTCGTTTGTGCACGGGCCAGGGTTTCATTGTCGTTGTAGGCGGTGATATAAACAATTGGAATTATAAATCGCTCATTTATTAGTTCAGCGGTTTGAATTCCATCCAGACCTTCGCCTAAATGGATATCCATGAGGATCAGATCCGGCTTGTTAGTCTGTATATACTTGATTGCTTTGGCGCCGCTGGCGGCAATGTCTGCGACCTCATAACCCTCGGCATCGAGATAAACCTGCATAATGGCTGCGGCTGTGCGGTCATCTTCAACGATCAATATTTGTTTGCTTTCCATATTTAGTTCTTATTTTAGACCAATAGGTCTATTTAGCGTTTATTGTCGTCCCAAACAGAAATAACCCAAAAAGGGTATTTGAAAAACATAGATAATACTTAATAAAGGTCATAAAATTAAAGCTCAAACTATTCTAGTTCCCATTAGCAAGGCTGAGAGAAACGAGGTTATGACGGTATCTTGATTTTGGAATTCCCTGATACTTGAATACCAGTGGTTTATGTTGAACACTCAGTTCAAAGCTCAATAAAACCCCAAAAACACGACACAGAGCATTTATATCGAACATGGATCGAACAATACCCAATTTGGAGGATTTTATTTTTATGTACATTCTCAGGTAGAAAGGCCGAGCTAGGTTTTTAAAGAAATAAGCTTTAAATATTTTCATTTCTGAACCGATTTAAAAGATAGCTTTTTGATGACCTGAAGTTTCTGTCATTTTATCGCGTCGTCAAAGGACATAAAAGATTAGTCAATACGATTAGTCATTTAAACACATTTTGTTAGAAAGGATTGAGATTATGAGAGTTGCCATAGCAAACAGCAACCGCGCTGAGCAACAGGTTATTGGTTCCACACTGCAGGAGATGCATGAAACACGAGTGATAAGTGCGGATGATAAAATTAATGAGATTATCGAATACAGTGATTTCATTATTATCGATGCGAACTATTCCAGTGATCAGGGTATTAATTTACTGATGAATGTGGAATCAGAGTCGCATTTGCCGGTATTAATGGTCGTTCCAATGGAAGATCAAAGATGTGCTGTGGAAGCGATGCGTTCCGGTGCGCAAAACTTTCTGGTTAAATCTGATGATTATCATAATCTTCTGCCTGCCGTAGTTGAAGAATCCTACAAACAGTTCAACAAAGTCGAAGAGCTCAAGCGCACTATTTGTGAACTAAAAGAGCAGGTTCAGGCTATGGACTCGGGTGAAAGCGGGAAAAGCGAACAAACAGGTCAGGTAAAGGAAGGCAGTGATTCACGTGACAGTGTCAGAAAAAAAATTATGGAGCAGATTATTAAGCGATTGAAGAAAGGCGATATTAATCTCCCATCTTATGCGAACATAAATGACGAGCTAAGCGAGCTGATGGACGGCGACGCGAGTATGCTGGAGATATCCAAATTATTGCAAAAAGATGCAAGCGTCACATCAAAACTGATCTCTGTTGCCAATTCACCCATGAATCGAGGTGTCAGTGACGCCTCAACTGTAGAACAGGCGATTAACAGACTGGGGCTGGTATCAACGAAAAATTACGTGGAAGTGATTACCAATCGGTCTTTATATACTTACAATAACAAACGATTTGAACCACTACTCGATCAACTTTTTCAACACTCTCTTGCCACGGCTTATGCGGCAAGTAGCATTGAAAAAACGCTTGGAAATAAGGATAAAGGGCAAATATTTACCCTAGGTATGCTACACGATGTCGGCATGTTATTTCTCATTCAAATATTGTCTGAACTGGTTGTTGAAGATGAATCGCTGGAAGACCTGAGTGATGAGCAGGTGGACGAATTCTTGTTTGAGCATCATGCGCAGTTTGGAACTGTGCTACTGAAGCGCTGGAAACTTCCGCTGGATTTTATCGAAATAGTTCAAAACCATGAAAAAGTAGAGGAAGTGGAACCACCCAGCCAAACTCTCTGCATCATTAATTGTGCTGATTTGCTGGCACAGAAAATGGGCTATGGCTGCGATTACCACGTTCATGAAGATATAAGTAACGCTTTTTCAACTCAGTATTTGTCCCTGGACAAGACACACCTGAACAACATTGAAAAAGAAGTTAAATCCTTGATGAGCGATACTACGTTCTAGTCAACCGTGTCTGTCAGTAGAAGGCAGGCAATTAACTAATATAAGCTAGCGCGCTGTCAGACTGACACTACATGTCGTGCTTTTTCATTCAATCGAATATCCTCATGCCAGCTTCGAGCAGAGCCTGACATGACCTTTCGCTGCGATCTGAATTTGTATTGTCAGGCAGAATTTAATATTGATTAAATCAAGCAGGTATTTAAATATATTGTAATATGTGCTTAATTGATCCTGTAATTGTTAAATCTGAACTACTTGGAGATTAATTTCATACTTGCAGCAACAACTGATCCTTAAAATTAGAACTTCATGGGGGAGAGTCAGAAATGGGAAGAGTTAGTGGAAAAGTAGCACTAATAACCGGCGCCTCGTCGGGTCTTGGGAAAGCCGATGCAATTGTACTGGCGAGAGAGGGCGCAAAGGTTGTGCTTAGTGATATAGACGATGAGGCAGGTGAGAAAGTGGCCCGTCATATTGTTGATGATTTAAAAGGCGATGCTATTTACCTCCATCAGGATGTATGTGACGAACAGGCATGGACTGATACGGTTGCCGCGGTTGAAAAACAATACGGGGGACTAGATATTCTGGTTAACAATGCCGGTATTGTTATCGTTGCTACGCCCGAACAGACGACTCTGGAACAATTTCGTCTGGCCAACTCTGTTATGAGTGAAAGTGTTTTTATGGGTTGTAAGGTAGCTATTCCTGCCATGAAAAAAAGAGGCGGCGGTTCGATTATAAATATGTCTTCGATAGCTTCACATCTTGGCTACCCGGTGTTTTTTGCCTATTCGGCTGCGAAAGGCGCAGTAAGGTCAATGACGAAATCTGTTGCGGTTTATTGTCAAATGAATCGCTTTAACATTCGCTGTAATTCAATACATGCAGGCTCTATTGATACGCCAATGGTCGCTCAGGCCTTGTCAGAACTGGGATTGGAACCACCTGGAGAAGAAGACTTCATTGGCGTTGGGGAGCCAGAAGATGTGGCAAATCTGGTTTTGTACCTGGCTAGCGACGAGTCCAAATATGTAAATGGAGCTGAACACGTTATCGATAATGCCTACTCCGTACAATAAACCTTCAATTTCAATTTATAATTTCTAATAGCGCTTATGAAAATCCACTATCTGATGTTTTTCTCGATGTTGTTGTTACTGGCTTCCTGCGCAGATAATTCATCGGACTCTGCACAAGCAGGTGCTAGCGAATCAGTTACCAAAGTAGAAATTCCACACAGCACAAAGGAAATTGATGCTGGAGAGGGCGAAGTTTACGCAAATATGCGCGGGACTTCAGGTGGTGGTAAGGAACATCCCGGAAGCATTTTATACCAGGCGCATTGTGCTTCATGTCACAGTCAGGCAGTGCCACGCGCACCGCATTTATCATTTTTACAGATGCTACCCGGTGACATGATTCTGCATACTTTGAATGAGGGGGCCATGCAAGCGATGGCAACGAAACTCGATGGCGAACAGAAGCAGCAGATCGCGGAGTTTATAGCCGGGAATACCAGTGCTGAGAAAAAATTCCCATTATTAATGTGCGAGAACAGTCAAAAATCATTTGATTACAGTAGCCACCCTTTTGCCGATGGTTGGGGGATGGATTATCAAAATACCCGTTTCATTCCCGCCGAGATCGCTCAATTGGAAAAAAGCGACTTATCCGGTTTAAAGTTGAAATGGGCCTTTGCCTATCCGGGGATGATTCGAGCACGATCGCATCCGACTCTGGTTGGTGGCGGAATTATAGTGGGTAGTCAGGATGGTTCGGTATATTTTCTGGATGAGGAGAGTGGCTGTGTTCGCTGGGTCTATCGGTCATCAGCCGAAATACGAAGTGGCATTTCTGTCAGCGATTGGCAGGGTGATGAGAAAATAGCAGAGCCGCCTATAGCCTATTTCGCGGATCTGATTGCGCGTGTTCATGCAATTAATCTGGAGACCGGCGAATTGTTATGGATGACTAAAGTTGATGCTCATCCGAACGCAACTACTACGGCCCAACCTCTCCTGTATGAAGGTGTGATTTATCAGACTGTCTCTTCACTTGAGGAAGCCGCAGCTGTGGATCCAAGCTATACCTGTTGCAGTTTTCGTGGCTCAGTGGTTGCCCTTGATGCAATGAGCGGTAAAGAAATATGGAAAAGCTATACGATAAAAGAAGAACCAAAACAGGTTGGTGTCTCGTCGGCCGGGCTACCGATTTTTGCCCCTTCCGGCGCGCCAGTCTGGAATACCCCCGCTCTAGATGAAAAACGTGGATTGCTTTATTTCGGGACAGGAGGAAATTACTCATCTCCCTCTCAGGATACAAGTGATGCCTTACTGGCCATGGATATTAAATCCGGAGAGATCAAATGGGCGCGGCAAACGACAAAAGGTGATGCCTGGAATGTTGCCTGTTTCCCATTCGTCCCGTCACATGCTAATTGTCCGGAAGAAGATGGCCCCGATGTCGACTTTGCTGCGGCTATGGTTCATGTTATCGATGGGGAAAGAGAAATATTGGTAGGTGCGCAAAAATCCGGTGATGTTTTTGGAATTGATCCTGTCAATACGGAAATTGTCTGGCATCAAAAACCGGGTAGAGGTGGAAATCAGGGGGGAATAAATTTTGGTCTGGCTGCTGAGGGCAGTACGGTGTTTGTACCGGTTGCTGACTATGACGATGGCTTGTTGCCTATTGAAGATGCAAGACCCGGACTATATGCCTTTGACGCTTTTAGTGGTGAAGCGCTCTGGTCGAGCCCGACTGAAAACGTATGTGCAGATCGTGAACATTGCGATCCGGGTATTTCAGCACCAGTGACGGCAGTACCGAATATTGTTTTTGCCGGACATCTTGACTCAAGACTTAGAGCTTATGACAGTAAAACAGGAGAGGTACTTTGGGAGCATGATACATTTCAGAATGTGACCACAGTATCCGGTGAAGTAGCACATGGAGGCAGCATTAGTGGAGGTACTGGACCAATAGTTGCCAATGGCAGAGTGTATGCGAATTCAGGCTACGGTATTTATTTTCATACGCCCGGCAATGTATTGATGGTTTTTGAAAAAGAGAAATAACCTCAGGCAACATGCTCATAAAACTGAAGATCCATTTCTTCAGCAAGACAGTCTAGAATTGGTGGTACCAGCCGTTCATGAAAGTCGATAGTCTGATGATTATCAAAAGCGGCTTGATCTTTAAAACGCGCATAGACGATATAGTTTCGTGCTTTTTCCTGATGTCTGATAACGTCATAGACCAAAACCCCGGGTTCATTGGCATGAGTTAAATCAGATAATTCAGATTGTAATTGTTCAAACTCAAGTTCTTTACCTTCCTTCACAACCAGTTTAGCGATAAATATTATCATTTAATTATTCTCATTGAGTTAAGTTAAATCGAGTTCTTCACATATTTGATTTTGTAGGTGATATTTTTTAATTTTTGTCGATGACATTGGCCACTCTTCAATAAAACGAACATAACGGGGGACTTTGAAACCAGCGATTCTGTCCTTACAGAATTCTATTAGCTCTTCTTCAGTCGAACTGCAATTTGGGCTTAATTCTATAAATGCTGCGGCTACCTCCTGTAAGCGTTGATCGGGTACGCCAACTACCTGAGCCAGTTTTACTGCTGGATGTTTCTGCAGGCAGACTTCAATTTCAACTGCTGCCACATTTTCACCGCCAACTTTCAACATATCACGTAAGCGCCCGTGAAAAAGTAGTTGTCCGTCTTTATCCACGGAGCAAATGTCACCGGAGTGAAACCAACCCTGTCTATCAAGGGCCTCAGCTGTCTTTTCGGGAGATTTGTAATACTCGGTAAAAATACCGTTACCTCTGATCCAGCATTCGCCCTGTTCGTTTATTGCTGCTTCTTCACCGGTTTCTGGATTGACAACTCTGACCTCGATGCCGGGCAGTGGAGTCCCAAGTCGGGTAAAGCGCTGCTCCCTCGTGTCATCAAGTTTACTGGTTGATACCGTACCTGCGGCTTCAGTCATACCAAAGGTACCAACGAATATAGTGTCCGGCATCGCTTTTTCCATGCTTTCACCAACGATTGGTGGTTGTACGCCGAAATTCGCATTCATCATTTTAATGCTGGATAAATCGCGTGTGGCGAAGTCGGGGTGATTGATCAAATCTGACATAATGGTCCAGAACGAAGGATAAGTAGCGCTGACTTTTTCTTCCTCCAGCATTCTGAGTGCCTCTCCGGCTTCAAAATGCGGTGTCGTTACATAGGTACCGCCAGCATCAAAGATGGTGACCAGGGGCAAGATGGCGGCAATGTGAAACATTGGTAGCGGAGCCCAGAAACTATCTTCAGAACCGAGCTGATAACGTTGACCTAGGGCCGCACTGTTTCGGATGATTGATTCGTGACTGATCATGCATCCCTTCGGGTTGGAAGTAGTACCTGAGGTGTAGAGAATCAAGGCGGTACTTCCAACTCTGGTTTGAATCCGGCGCATGTGTATTTCATCATCGTCCACTTCTACCGCCATGCTATCGAGTTGTTTCTGAGATAAGAGCCCCTCAGATGAATGCTTGCCAAGAACAACCACATTGCGCAAAAGCGGAGCCTCTTTGATGGTTAAATTCAATGGGTCTGTATTGTTGACCAGATTGGGAAAGGCTGTCTGGATCCTTTCAATAAAATTCACATTGTCATCAAACTCATCGGAAGTGATGAGGGCGACCAGATCGGCATTTACCGTGACATAGGCGATCTCCGGTGGTCTGTATCTGGCATTAATAGGCACTGTTACTGCGCCGAGCAGAGCAATAGCGAACATGGTGTCGACAAAATCCATGCATGTTGGTAGTAAAATACCGACATGATCACCAGGCTCAATACCAAGAGCTCGCAGGCTTTTCGCTCTGTGCATAACTCTGTCAGTCAATTCACTATAGGTCGTTCTCTGATTTGGTAATACGACAGCGTTTGTATCGGGATGCAGGTCATTGGCACTCAACAACAAATCGCCCAGTGTCGTAGTCTTTACCCTGAATTGTGATAATTCATTCGACATGATGGAATCTCACTCCAGAGGGTCCAGGTATTCTCTTACATAAGTACCATCGAGACATTCTAATAGAGGAGGTGCAAGTTCATGAAAGTGAGGTGTGTCCCGATGTAACTCTTCAGCCGCTTCATCAACGAAAGCCTCGATTACGCCAAAGCCTCTTTCTTCATCACGTAGACGATAGAATTGATAGCTTGTCACACCGGGCTCTGTAGCCAGAACTTTTTCTGTCAGCTGTTTGGCAAGTTTGATGAATTCTTCTTCTTTATCCTCTTTCGCTTTCATACGGGCAATAAACGTGAGCATTTTGGAATCTCCTTTTATAGTTTTTCTCAAGGGCGAAATACGGAATATTGATTTGATACTACCATCGTAATTTGTATAAGGAAATGACTGGAATTGATTATCGGGAATCACGAATGCTAGTATGCCTGCCACTTTACAGATACAGGCTGGGAGCAATAAATTGTCTGAAATTGAATTTGTTCAGCTCACAACAAAAGCTGATGTGGAAGAAAACCGGGTCGCCTGTTTTGAGATAAACGGACATAGTGTTGTGCTTAGTCAGTTTAAAGGAGAGTTTTTTGCCCTTGCCAATATGTGTTCACACGCACAACAGACATTTGATAATGGTCGGGTCAGGGGGCACAAATTGCTTTGTCCTTTACACGGAGCAATATTTGATATCAGAGACGGAAGTGTCCTCGGGCCGCCAGCACTACGTCCGATAAAATCCTATCCGTTGAAAATAGAAAATGAAGAAATTTATATTTGTTTGAACGTCGACTAAGAGCAATCGAATTCAAGAATATTTATTTTCTCTGATCGAAGCGTCGGCCGACAATTGCACTGGCAATGTTTACCTTCTGAATATCGATAGCACCTCCGGCAATACCCCAGCCCCATGCGTCACGAAGTCTTCTCTCCATCGGATATTCTTTAGAATAGCCATAGGCACCAAACAACTGCATGGCGTTTCCGGTCACTGTACGTGCAATTTCATTGGCAAAGCACTTGGCAATGGATGATTCTTCAATACTTGGCAGGCCTTTCTCCGCATTTGAAGCAGCGCGATAAATAAGTAATCGTGCGGCGTCAACTTGCATTCGCATTTCTGCAATTTTTAATTGCACGGCTTGAAAATCAATAATGGATTTACCGAATTGTTTTCTCTCCTGAACATACTCAATCGCGTCAAGTAAGGATCCGGAAGCTTGCGCAAGTGCCATAGTGGCATTACCACAGCGTTCCAGATCAAAGGCCTCCATAAGTTTCTTAAAACCGCCGGCTGGAACAATGATATTGTCCAGGGACACTTCGACACTATCAAAAAACAGATCCGAGGAAGGTACTCCGCGAAAACCCATCAGAGATTCCTGTTTACCAAAACTAAGTCCGTCAACATTTTTTTCGACAAAGACTGCTCCTATACCTCTGGCACCCGGTTCATCTGATAGTCTGCAATAGACCACATAGCCATCCGCATGTCCGCCACCAGAGCACCAGCGTTTCGTTCCGTTTATGACTACACAATCGTCTTTAACCGTGCCCCGTGTTGTAAGATCAGTGAGGGCTGAGCCAGCGTGAGGTTCCGACATGGCTACTGCTACCAGCATGTCACCACTACAAACGGCTGGTACAACGCGGCTTTTTAGTGATTCTGAACCGAATTTTTCAATGGCACGTACCGGCCCCACTGATGACTCAAATATGGGGAAGGCGATTGCCGAAGAAATCTGCCCGAATTCTTCCAGAACTATTAAAGCTTCGAGGTTGCCTAAACCAAGACCACCAAGCTCTTCAGGCACGTTAATACCAAGAAAGCCCATATCTGCATATTCTTTTATCAACTCATGACTTGGTGGCTCAGCACTATGTTCAATCTCTTCGGCCAGAACCGGAAGTTTCTCTCTGGCGAAGCGACGCGCCGATTCCTGTAATTGTTTTTGATCATCAGTGAGTTGAAAATTCATAGTCTTACTTTTCTCTGTTCAGTTTTTGATTTGTGGTTTCTTGACTTTGGCTGGCAGTATACTCTGCGATTTGAGGAAGTAAAAAATGACAGCCCGATTTAATTATGATCAGCTTGTCAGGCGGTAACCAATTCGTGGAAAGTGAACTATGACTTCCCCAACACTATCGTTTTTATGTTTTATTGCAATTTCGTTGGCGTTAAGAATATGCAATTTACCGCTGACTTTACCTCGTAGTGAATCGTCTGGCGCTATAGTGACTGACTGACCTGCACTCAATTTCTGGGAATCACATGGATCGATTTCAGACAGAGTAGGGGATTCAGTGTCACGGGCTAACATTAAGGCATCTTTTGCCTCAATCGGGTTGCGTTTTCCTTCACCAATAGCGGCAACCCGTTATTCCCAGGCTGACAGCTGCTCAAGATCTTCCAGCAGCTCATTAACTTCCAGCATGGTTGAACGCGTAAACCAGGGAACAGAAAAGGCATGTATGTCTGCAAGGGTAGGCTTATCGCCGAGCAAGAATTTACGACCATCCTGCAGTTGTGTATTAAGCAGATCAGCATGAGCACGTAATTGAGAGCGAGCGTAAGGGAGTTCTTTTTCAATCGTGTCGAAATTAATATCGGGGAAAAGCGCTCGTCTGTCAGCGGCGAATTCTTCAGGCCATCGCTTACTCTGCAGGGCGATGATCATATGTAGTCCGGGTCTAAAAAACGCGTCAGACCATTTAATCATTGCCATCTGTAATCCCTGTTCGCCGTTTTTAAAAAAAGAAGGTTTTGGAATACGTGTTTCCAACTCGCTGGCTATCCGCTGATTATCAATGTAAACATCCGCACCGATTTGTAGTACTGGCGTACCTCTATAACCTCCGGTTAAAGCGACTAAATCCGGTTTGGGCATGATCATTGGTGTCTCAACAGAGAACCAGTTTGCCGCTTTGATCCCGAGCATGCGTAATGTCTTTTGTGTGAACGGTGAAGCATCGTAATGATGCAGGATTAAATCGTTTTCATTCATTTTTGTTTTTCCTGTTTGCGAGAGATGCACCAGTCTGATTATGTAAAACATTTCGGTAATCTTCCCGATCAACCTGGGTAGAGCTTCCATGCGCTTCGGCGCGCTGTACAGCCGGACGGGACGCAACTTTGTCGAACCACTGTTTTACATTTGAAAATTCCTCAAAGCTCTGTCCCTGCCAGTCAATGTATTTCACCCATGGCCAACAGGCCATATCGACAATGCTATATTCTCCGGCAACGTATTCGTTCGATTCCAGTTGCTTATCAAGAACCGTATAAAGCCGATTCATCTCATTGCTGAATCTCTCGATGCCGTGAATGTCTTTTATTTCGCAAAATTTTCGAAAGTAATGGGTCTGACCAGCCATCGGGCCGAGATGGCCAACCTGCCAGAATAGCCATTGCAGAGTTTGAAAGTAGGCAGGGCTTTGCTCAGGAATAAACTGCTTACTCCTGTTTGCGAGGTATAAAAGAATTGCTCCGGATTCGAACAGGGTTGTGGTTTCATTAGTACTGGTATCTTTTAGGACTGGAATTTTGTTGTTCGGGCTAATTTGCAGAAAATCTTCACCAAACTGTTCGCCCTTGGTGATATCCACGTGCACGAGTTGATATTCCAGTTCACACTCTTCCAGCATGATTGCGACTTTGACACCGTTTGGTGAAGGGAAAAAATAGAGCTCTAGCATAATCAGATTGCTTTCGAGTGAATCAACATCGAGTGATTCTGAATCCAGCTCTTGGGAAATGGATATTCAGATCACCAGTTTCCGCGGAGTTACGGCGGATGCTCACTGTCTGCCGGTTTAAGCCGATCAACTCGCTACTCACCGGTACTTTCCCATAATCATCGGGTTCAACGATTATTTTATCCCCCTCGTTTAGTCCGAGCGGGTCTGCGGAATCAACTCCTTCGGTATCAGACGGGCAGGAGGCTTTGGCTATTCTCAAAGCATTACCGGCATCCAGTTCTGACCGCTTACCATGACCGATGTCTTGCATTCGTTTTTCCCACGCGTCCATAGAGTGGCAGTTTGTCAGCATTTCCTGAATGGGAGCCACATTCGCCCGAAGCATCCAGATTACAAAATAGGCATTGATATCCGCCCATCCTGCACTTGATCCCATCAGGAATGCGCGACCATCACTCAGTTGCTTTTCTACTAAATCAATATGAGGTAGTAACTGGGTAAAGAGATGGGGGATCTCTTCCTGCAGGAGGCCAAAGTCCATAAAGTTAAAAAATTCGCTTCGGTCTTTTAAAATTGGCTCAGGCAAATCGGCATTGGTACCCATCGACAGTCCGGCGCCGGGATTAAAGAAAACTGTATTACTCCAGTAGCTCAATGCCAGTGCGAGTCCCTGATTACCATCGGTGAACAGATCCGGTTTCGGGAATCGTTTGTTCAGCTCAAGTGCAATCAAACTGGTATCACAATAAACATCTGCGCCAACTTGTAATACGGGAGTTTTACGATAGCCACCAGTGAGAGCAGTGAGCAGAGGTTTAGGCATAATCATCGGAATATCGACCGATCGCCATTCGAGTTTTTTCAAACCGAATATCAGGCGTATTTTCTCTGCGAAGGGGGATGGGTCAAAGTGATGTAAGATTAGCTCGGACATTATGGGTTTCACCTTTGAAAGATTTTAAGCCGTTGTTCGAATTTAAAGTATGAATTTATAATTCGAATAACACAATCATGATTGTTAATCAGCAGCACCAGACATACAATTTGAACTGCCTGCTTGTGACATACCTTCTAAACCTGTGTCTGGAATCGAGAGTTGAGCTTCAATGAATGATGAATTTACTAAAAGCATACTGAAAAGTATGGAATATGAGCGTCAACGACAAGCGCCGCCGGAGGAGTTCCCAAAATTTCCGACTATTCCAGCGGGCAGATACACGGACGATAAATTTTTCAAACTCGAAAATGAATATTTATGGGCAAAATCCTGGTTATACGTCTGCCATCTGGATGAAATTCCCGAAACGGGTAGTTATTTGCTTTGGGAGAAAACTGGCACTCCGATAATTTTGCTCAGGGATGAAAACAGGAAAGTAAAGGCTTATTACAATAGTTGCAGGCATCGCGGTGGCCCACTAATAAATGAGCAGAAGGGAAAACTTGAAGGCAGATTGATCTGCAAATATCACGGTTGGTGTTACGCTCTTAATGGCGAACTAAGTCTTGTCCGCGACAAACGTGATTTCATTGCTCTGAATCAGAAAGATCTTTCGCTCAAATCGATCAAATGTGAACGTCTGGGCAATTGGGTTTTTATTAATGAAGATCCGGATGCAGCGTCACTAATTGATTATCTTCAACCTCTGCCACAGCATTTAGTCCAGTTCCAGCCTGAGAATTTACGACTTGTTGATTCGAGAACGTATCAGGTGGACTGCAATGTGAAAGTATTACTGGATGCGTTCTTTGAAGTGTATCATTTAACTGTAGTGCATAAGGATACCGTTGATCGTTTTCTGGATCATAGAGGAACAGTGATTAAGCTCTGGGAAAACGGACATTCGGTGATGATTACACCCAATAGAAATCCAGAGTGGACTGATCCAGGTACTATTGGAATGCCAGTCATTGAATCAGTTACGCAGATTCCAGCTGAACACAATATGTCTTTCAATATGTTTCCTAATCTGGTGACACCGATGGCAGGCACGGGTATGCCATTTTTGACATTCTGGCCAAAAACAAAGAGCTCAATGGAAATAGATTGTCATTGGTTTGCACCCGAGGGAAGTGAGGAGGGGTTTAGCGAACTATGGGAGACGCGTATCAACAACTTTGAACGAATTCTTGAAGAGGATTTGCAGTTTGCGAGCCAACTTCAGAATTCAGTAGAGTCTCCCGCTTTTGACGGGCTTAACCTTAACTATCAGGAGCGGCGGATTTATCATTGGCATGAAGAGTTAGATCGACGTATTGGGCCAGACAGAATTGCAGAGGAGATGAGGGTCGAACCGCTGTTGAAAAATTACCTTAGCGAATAGTAAGGTATGAGGCGGGCTATCAAGCCTAAGTTCTGTTAGTTACTGGAATCAATCCCGGCCAGAGCGAGCATGGTATTGCGAAAGAGCCGGTGAGCCGCAGGCAGTTCCATAGACTTATCAAAATAAACCGCTGTACGCAGGCCGATTAGCATGGCGTAGGCTATCTCCGCCGTATCTTTCGGGCCGGATATTACGCCCTGTCGTGGAGTATTTTCGAATAGTCTGGTGATGTAGGCCTTGCACCTGTCGTCGAGCTCGGCTTTTTCGCGGTGAAGCTCGGAATGATGTACCGCAACACCGAAGCATTCCAGCATGAAACCAATTTCTGAAATGGTAATGCCTTTTCCTGCAAAAAATAGTTCAGATAATGAGTCGATCTGTTGTTGAGGGCTTTTGTCGTGATGACATTCAATTCTCTGTAATATTTTTTCTGAAACGTTCTTAAAGTAATAACCAAGAATTGCGTCTTTGCCGTCAAAATAATAGAGTAGATGACTCGGGTACATGTCGGCTACCTTGGCAATATCAGCCAGAGTGGTCTTGGCATAGCCTTTTTCAATTATGCAGTCGTGCAGCGCCCGCAGGATACGCTTGCGACGTTTATCACCTCGGGGAGCATTTTGCGGGGGACTGACTTTAGCTTGTTCTACACTTGCCATTATTCTTTTTAGAGTTTACTCGATTCACCACCATCCATAACAATGACCGAGCCGGTTACGAAATCCGAAAAAGATGATGCGAGGTAGCACACCATCGGTCCGATTTCCTCACTGTTACCCATACGCTTCGATGGAATTTTGCGTAATCTTCTCTCTAGTATTTCCGCGGACTCAAGCACTGCCGATTGAGCATCAGTTTCAAAAGCCCCGGGCGCAATCGCATTTACCTGTATCCCCAGAGCAGCCCATTCTGCCGCAAGTGCCTTGGTGAACTGTAAAACTGCGCCCTTTGATGAAGAGTAAGCAACCAGTATTGGTTTTCCCAAAATACCGGAAGTCGAAGCGATGTTGATTATTTTACCTGATTTCTGCTGGATAAAAAATTGTCCCGCTGCCCGTGCAAGTACTGCGGGGGCTTTGACATTGACAGCAAATACCTCATCCCATATTTGCTGAGACTGTTCACTGAATTTGCCAGCCGGTGCGATGCCCGCATTGTTGACGATGATGTCGATTTGATTGAAATGATCAAACGCCAATTGAGGCAGGGCGGCGACTGAGTCTGCATCGAGCATATCGCATTGGGAAACTTCAATTTGTTCGGGAAAACATTGTTTCAATTTGTTGAGGGCATCTTCTGAACGGGCAACCGCCAGAACTTTCGCTCCCTGTTCAGCTAAGGCAATAGCGCTTGCTTCTCCTAGACCTCGACTGGCCCCGGTCACTATAGCAACTTTATCTTTTAGTTTAAGATCAAGCATCAGACGGTATGGGCCAGTTCTTTGGCAATGCCAAGACGCAGAATTTCAGATGAACCCTCATAGATTCTCATTGGTCTCGCCTGACGATAAAGCTTTTCAATTTTTGTATCACGAACCAGCCCAAAACGTCCCATCATTTGAATACAGCGGTCGACCACTTTACTTGCCATTTCACTGGCAGCAAGTTTAGCCATGGATGAATGATGCAAATTTGCGCCTGAATCCTGCTGCGCATAAATCGCTGCCCGATAGGTCAGTAAACGCGCCATTTCTATTTCTGTCCAGCTATCGGCGAGCATTTGTGCGACCGGTCCGAGTTTCGCCAGAGGCCGACCGAACTGGATACGGGAATGGGTGTGCTTCACAGCCTCATCCAACGCTGCCTGAGCGAGACCGACGGCCGCACCTGCGACAGAAACTCGAAAAACCCCCAGGGTTGCCAGAACCAGTTCTAGCCCCGAACCTGCCTGGCCAAGACGTTCGCTGGCGGGAATTCGTACTTTGTCGAAATGGACATCACCGAGAACGTGCGGAGCGATAAGCTCTGGTGTTTGAGTGACGCTGACACCTTTCGCATCAGCCGGCACCAGTACCACAGAATAACCGGCTTCTTCTTTTGCAAAGACTACGTAAAACGATGCAGCTCCTGCGTTTGAAATAAATGCCTTAGTACCATTGACTATTAATTCGTCACCGGCGCTGGTAATTTCAGTGGTGACGGATTTGAGATCAGAGCCAGCTTCTGGTTCGGTCAGAGCCAGAGCAGGTAGAATTTCAGCGGTGGCTATTCGTGGTAGCCAGAAATCTTTTTGTGTATCGGAGCCACCGCAAGTGACTGCGTAGCTGCCAATTCCCTGTAATGCAAAAAGGGAATCCATGTGTGAGGAGGTTGCCATCATCGCTTCGCGCACAATACAAATTGCCAGAGGGTCGATTTTGTCAAAACGGCCTCCGTAAGCAGACGGCACCATAAGGTCGGCGAGTTTGCTATTTTGTAATGCTTTCAGGATGCCCGGATGAAGTTCATTACAGGCATCTGCTTCGGTCGCAATATCATCAACTGAGCGCATGAGCTGTAAAGCTGCCTGCTGAATCGCAAGGTATTTTTCGTCCAGATCAAAATTCATAATTTATTGTTCCTGAAATACTAACTTTCATTCTTATTAGCCCGACCTTCAAATTCCGGTCGACGTTTTTCCATAAAGGCGGATGCGCCTTCGATCATATCTTTTGAACCTATCGCCTGCACTAACATACCAAGACCACTGAGATAATTGTCACGGCACTGATTCCACCAGACATTGGAATTGATTTTTGCAATTTCCAGATAGCGAGGACTCATAAAGAGCAATTCTTCCGCCCAACGGGTCACTTCGTCTTCTAATTGATCAGCAGGCACAACTGCGTTGATTAAGCCCATCTCCAGAGCTTTGTCCGCCTTGTAGCGACGACACATAAAGGCAATTTCCTTGGCGCGTTTTTCACCTACACTCATACTGAGAAAATTTGTACCTCCTAAAACTGGTGCGCTTCCAACCTTTACACCGGTCTGACCAAAAGTGGCTTTTTCCGAGGCAATAGCAATATCACAGGCAACGACCAGTTCGTTTCCTCCACCTGCGGCGGCACCATTCACGGCAGCGATTACCGGACGCGGGCTCTGACGCAAGGATTCGTAAACTTCGAGAGAGCCATAGAACATGCTTCTCAAGGCTTCCGGGTCGGGATCGCTCAGGTTGGCGAGGTAACCTCCGGCGCAAAAAGCCCGGCCGGTGCCAGTCAGGACAATGACGCCACTTTTGGAAGCACCTTTTACCGCATCAATGAGTTCCCGGGCCATTTCCGCATCATAAGCATTCATTCTTTCCGGTTTGTTCAGGCGTATCCAGCAGACTTCGCCTTTAATTTCTACTTCAATATCAGACATATAGCCTCCGGTTCTCAGTGACTTACTAGAGTATTTTGCAGCAAGAGTGACATCTGGTCATTATTGACACAATTTGAATAAGCTTCAAGTTTTATGCATAGGTAGTCCGCAAAACTTGTTTTGTCTGAGATTGAGTCTATCATCACCAACTTAGACCGCCGTTCACGAATGAAAAACCTTTGAAACTCCCTTGATCTGATTTGCTTTTTTGAATATCCTTCAAATAAGAACTTGAATAAGTTTCAAAAAAGTTCTACAACTCACTTTGTCTGTTCGGGGGAACGCAAACATGAACAAAGCTTTTCAGTACGTATCATTCGGTTTATCCACTTTTCTGGTTTTCGCCATTGTCCTGGTGCCCACACAAGTAGTCCTTGCACAGGGTGCTCTGGAAGAAATAACAGTAACGGCTCGAAAACGTGAAGAGAATTTACAAAATCTTGGACTTTCTATCAGTGCCTTGAGTCAGACTGATATAGAACGGACCTTCGCCCGAGATGCCCGAGATCTGGCGTTTATGGCGCCTAACCTGATTCTGGACGATACATCACAAGGCCCCGGAGGCAATGCCGCAATTTATATTCGCGGTGTTGGCGTGGCCGATGTAGAGAAAAATTTTGATCCCGCAGTTGGCGTCACCGTTGATGGGCTCTTCGTAGGTGCTAACAGTGGGGCGATTTTCAGAAGTATTGATCTGCAGAGGGTGGAAGTATTGCGCGGCCCCCAGGGTACGCTATATGGTCGTAACACTATTGGTGGAACGATTAATGTAGAGAGAACAAAGCCTACCAGTGAGTTTGGCGGTAAAGTTCGCGCCGGCTATGGTGCTTACGATAACCTTTACTTCGACGGCATTGTCAATTTTGCTCTGCATGAAAAAGTGGCGGTAAAGCTTAGCGGCGCCAAGCATGATCAGAGTGAAGGTTATTTCACTAACACCAATGACGGTGATGATAATGGACGGGTGGATTATACGTCTTTTGGTGCAAACCTGCTTTTCACCCCCATGGACGGTCTGGAGATTGAGTACACCTACCAGAACGAGGATACGGATCAGGACACACCTCCGCTGTTAAACGTTGGACAGGGCGATACCTTGTTTTGTAACTCTCCTGATCCTCGTATTGGTGGTCATTGCGCGCCAGATCTGAATACACCAACATCAGGAGACCGTTTTGATGTAAATACTCAGTTCTTTTTGCCTACCACGGCTTCCACAAATGGCATCCCGTTTCAGGCTACGCCGGTAGGCACCGAGGTCCCGACCAGAGGGGAAGCGACTTTCGATAGCGAGACCCATATCGTTGAAGGGCATTGGGATGTTAATGATAGTTATACAGTGGACTATATTTTCGGACACTTTGAGACTCAGGAGACCATTATCTCCAACTGGACGGCTGAGTCGGTGATGTTGTTTGGAACCGATCGCCCGGCTGAATACGAGCAGCAAAGTCATGAACTGCGGCTGACCTACGACGCTGGTGATAAACTGAATTTCGTGATTGGAGGTTTCCTTTGGGACTCGGAATACGACATCCGCTTGCGTAGCTGGATTACGTTTGTTGACCCGACTCTGGTTTTTGACATAGCGCAAACGACACACCAGGAAACGGAGTCTAAGGCGGTGTTTTTTGAAGCAGATTATGCCATTACCGATGCCCTGACCTTAAACGTGGGCGGGCGTTACACCAAGGACGAAAAGATATCTGTGCAATCGTTGAATCAAGTTGGACTGGGTACCGAGGATTGGAGTGAGTTTACGCCCAAGGTTGGATTGCGTTACCAGTGGACTGACGATCTTCTGGCCTATTTCACTTACACCAAAGGCTATCGCTCTGGTGGCTTCAACGGACGGGTCGATTCGCTTGAAACCGCCGAAGTTCCTTATGATCCCGAGTTCGTTGAAAACTTTGAAGGGGGGATTAAAAGCGAGTGGCCGGACCAGAACCTTCGATTCAATGCCGCCTTTTTCTATATGGAGTACACCGACAAGCAGGAAGAGATTGGCTTACCCTCTACAGGCGCCACGGGCCAGAGGATCACGGTCTTTAACGCCGCCAGTGCAACTATGAAAGGGGTGGAACTTGAAGCGGCGTGGGCACCTACAGAAGGTCTGACTATGTCGGCCAATCTCGGTTATCTGGATACGGGCTACGACGAGTTCACTTTTTTTGATGGTTTCGTAACTCAGGATTTGAGTGCTTCTGAATTCCGTCGCGCGCCAAACTGGACCGGTTCCCTGGATGCAACTTACGAATGGGAGATTGGTTCAGGCCAGGCCTGGGTAAGAGGCGCTTATCATTTTATCGATGATCATTTTGTCGAGCAGACAAACCGGCCAGAGCTTAAAAATGATGGTACGCATCTAATCGACTTGTCAGCAAATTATGCGATGAGCAACGGAGTGACCGTGAGTGTTTATGGTCGCAACCTTACCGACGAAGACACTTATGCACACGGTTTGAATGTGTCCGGTCTTTGGGCCTATGCGTCTCCGCGCCCACCTCGTACCTGGGGCGTAGAAGTCACTTATGATTGGGGTAATTAAGCAATATCTATAGTTTCACTATCAAATGCACGCTTTATCACCTGATAAGGCGTGCATTCTTATACACAATACTGCTTAAACAGTTCAATTTGATCATTCGTTAAAAACCTGATGTTCTGTTCTGATTTCCAAAATTAGTTGGCTAGACGTTGATCATTGAATATGATTTAAACAGATAGATTATCTGAAGTATATTATCGCGGATAATTGTTGAGTTCCGTATGTTAATTTAATAAATGAGAGTGAGGAGCATAGAACATGAGTGAAGGTGAAGCTAAAAAACCTAATTTTGATCCGGTTAAACTGGAACAGGTCGATGTTAATAAAGACTATCCGATGGAAGACGATGAGTTCGAGATACTCTATAAGCACAACTGTTACTGCCATATGGCGCATGTGTCGCAGTATGGCTATCCCATCGTCACACCAATGTTTTATGTCGTATTAGAAGACGGGCATATTTACATTAGCAGTGTTCAGAAATATCGTAAAAAAATTGAACACCTGATTGCTAACCCGAAAATCTCTGTCAGTATCAGCAATGACGGTTCAAACGCAAAACGCCAGAAATCTATTCAAATTATCGGCAATGCGGAAGTGTCATTCGATCAGGAACTACTGACCAAAGTACACTGGGCCATCATCGATAAGTACTGGTTTGATTTAAAGGGTAACGACGAACTACGTGCGGCTGCCTTTAAGGGTGTACATACACCTAATAGGGCAATCATTAAAGTGATTCCAAATAAAAATTCACCGACATCGTGGGATTTCGGCAAGATGGTGGACATGTATGAACGCGGCGTCTGGTTTAACGAATCCTATGAGATGACCAAGCCGTACGACGTGAGATAAGAGTCACAACGTTTATGGAATATGGCAGACATTCGTCTGCCATTTTTTCCTGAGGAGAAAAAGATGGGGCAGTGGGACGATAAGCATGAGAAACATGCAGCCAAATACGCATCCTGGAAAATGCAGGAATATGCACAGGAAGATCGTGTTCTAACGAAAATCATAGAAGACAAGGCAAGACAATACCCTGAACATGTGGTGTTTCAGTTTCGTGATGATCCCTATACTTTTGCAGAGTTAAACGAGGGTATTAATAAAGCAGCCAATGGTTTTATGTCACTTGGTGTGAAAAAAGGTGACAAGGTTGCAATCATGCTTAACAACTGTGTTGAGTTTTTGTATTCCTGGTTTGGTCTGAACAAAATAGGTGCCGTTGAGGTACCGATTAATGTCGCTCTCAAAGGTGAAGGCCTGATCTGGCAAATTGTTCAGTCCGATTCTGTCGCACTTGTCGCTGACACAGTGTTTCTGGATCGATTGGAGCCGGTGTCTGACGATCTTACTTCAGTAAAACACGCGATCTTTCATGATACGGAAAAGGTAAACAAACTTCCTGCCTGGAAGGATACTGAGTCGCTCTGGATGCCTGATTTGATGAATCATTCGTCTGATGCACCTGATGTAGAAGTCAAATACAGCGATATGGCTTCCATTTTGTATACCTCGGGTACCACAGGTCGCTCCAAAGGTGTGGAGATGAGTCATCATTATTGGTATGACATCTGGTCTTCCTCGGTTAAGTATTCCCGTTACACGGAAGATGATGTGTTGTATACCGGCCTGCCATTTTTTCATGGCAACGCGCAGGGTATTACGATTGGACCGGCGATTCTGGCAGATGCCAAAGCAGTCATAGTGGAGCGTTTCTCTGCCAGCAGTCTGCTTGATGATTGCCGTAAGTGGGGTTGCACAGAAGCTAATTATATCGGTGGTATTATTCCAATTTTGATGAAACAGGATCAAAGTGAGAGTGATGGTGATAATCCCCTGCGACTGATGGTCGGCGCGGCTGCACCTGTGGATATCTGGCACGATTTCGAAGCACGTTTTAAAACCAAGCTACTCGAAGTTTATGGCATGACCGAATGCTATTGCTGTCTGGTTGTACCTTATGATGAACCACGGCCGGGTTCCTGTGGTAAGCCCATCACCGGCTGGCGTGTGAAACTGGTAGACGACAACGACAATGAAGTCGCACCGGGTGAAATCGGAGAATTTGTTGCGCAACCAGAGAACGAGTGGGTTGGGACGACGGGTTACTACAAGCAGTACGAGAAAACCGTGGAGTTTTTTCAGAATTTCTGGATGCATACCGGTGATTTGGGTAAACGTGATGAAGACGGTTATTTTTACTTTGTTGATCGCAAGAAGCAGGCCTTGCGTCGCCGCGGTGAAAATATCAGTTCCTTTGAAGTGGAAGCGGTAATCAACGCTAATCCGGTCGTACTTGAGTCCTGTATCGTCGGTGTACCCTCAGATGTAGGCGAGGAAGAAGTTAAGGCGGTTGTCGTTCTCAAAGATGGTGAACAACTTTCAGAGAAAGAGCTCATAGAATGGTGCGAGCCCCGAATGGCATATTTCGCCATACCCCGCTATATCGCATTTCGGGATTCATTGCCGAAAACACCCAGTGAGCGTGTTGAAAAATATAAACTGAAGAATGAAGGCATCACACCCGATTGCTGGGACCGTGAAGAGGCAGGCATAAAACTAAAGAGATAAGGGCCTGACGATGGACTGGAAAAGTAGAAAAAAACTTGCCAGTACATGCGTGAAATACAGTGTCTGTTTTTTCATTGGCCTGTCGTTTATTAAACTGGCGAAAGCCGATAGCGTTAGCGCCGAACGCCTGAATAATCTAAAATCAGAAGAAGAAGCGGGAAACTGGTTGACCAACCATCGCAGTTACGACTCCCACCGCTTCTCTCCACTCAAAGAAATTAATCGCGAAACAGTCTCCGGGTTAAAACTTGCCTATGCAGTCGCACTGGGAGGACGCGGAGGTACCGGCATTGCCAGCGTCACCATGCAGGCAACCCCACTTGCTGACAAGGGATACCTGTACGTCACAGATGGCTGGGGAACGATTTATAAAATTGATGCCACTTCCGGCAAACGCGGAGTCATCGAGTGGAAGGCTGATCTCGAAGTCGATCGCGAACATGAACGTATTCCTTCAAACCGGGGCGCAGCGCTCTGGCAAAATCTTGTTTTTACCAACACCGTCGATGGACGAGTCGCGGCGGTCGATACACAAAGTGGTGAGATTGTCTGGGAAAAACAAATAGCGACAGGACGCGGTGAAGGTTTTTCTGGCGCACCGATAATAGTCGATGACAAGCTTATCGTAGGTCAATCCATGGGTGATTGGCTAACGCGCGGCTTCGTTGCCGCACTCGATCCCGCCACTGGTGAAGAACTCTGGCGCTTTGACGTGGTACCTGAACCGGGACAGCCGGGTAGCCGGAGCTGGCGCTGTGAAAAAGCCGGCAATCCTGATTGCTGGCGAACCGGCGGCGGTGGCGTGTGGGCGACAGGAGCCTATGATAAAGAAAACGGTCTGTACATAGTGGGGACCGGCAACCCCGCTCCGGCTTTTGATCCCGAAGCCAGACCTGGTGATAACCTGTATACCAATAGTGTCATCGCCCTCGATATCAATACCGGCAAACTGGCCTGGCATTTTCAGTACACACCGAACGACTATATGGAGTTTGACGAGGCCGGCACCCACTTGCTTGTCGATCGCATGGTGAAAGGCAAAAAGAAAAAGACTGTTGCTCACTATGGCCGTAACGGTTTTTTCTATCGACTGGATGAGAAGAGTGGTCAGTTTATTGATGCCGTGCCTTATGTTGAGAAAGTGACCTGGACAGAAGGTATCGATAAGCGAACGGGTAAACCGCTTGGCTATCAGGAAAATAGTGATCTACAGGAATACACACCCAACTCAGCTCCGCGTCGCAATACCCCGGGCAAGAATTTTTCTAATTGCCCTCATGCACAGGGCGGCGTTAATTTCTGGCCGACTGCCTTTGATGAAAAGACAGGCATTGCGTATGCAACATCACTTGAAGCCTGTTCTATAACCAGCACCAAAGAACTACCTCTACTCGATGGTGCGATAGCAAAAGGCGATCGTCAGGCTGGCGATTTGTACATCGCTGGCGGCTATGTGGCAGATGGTGTTGCGCGAGGTTCTCTTCTCGCAGTTAATGTTGAGAGTGGTGATATTGTTAACAAAATTATGTTCGAATATCCGAATTACTCTGGCGTTCTGCTTACTGCGGGCAAGTTGGTATTTACCGGGCATATGGATGGTGGGTTTTCCGCCTATGATGCCGACACACTTGCAGAACTGTGGACAATTAATCTCGGTACTGAGTTTCAGGCGCCTGCCATGACCTTTTCAGTTAATGGAAAACAATACATTGGGATTCTCGGAGGAGGGGGTGGCATTAATCCTCTGATTAACAGTTTCGGTCGCAGAGATTTGGAAACGATGGAGCCGTCTTCCATGCTGTTTGTATTCGCACTATAGAATTTATTCCATGTACCATCGTGTTGCACTATTTCTGTTTGTTTTTTGCTCAGTGAATTGTATATCACCGAATACCTTGGCCGATGAAAAACCCAGTACTGAAACATCAGCGAGCCTGGAAGATATAAACAAGGGTAAGGAGATTTACAAAAAAAGTAATTGTGCTTTTTGTCATGGCTGGTCAGGTAATGGCAGGGGGCACCCCCGTTCTCCCGGGGTGGCATCAAATTTACGTCTTAGTCAACTTGATCGAGAAGCGATGAAACACATTATCCGTTGTGGCGTGCCAGGTGGGGCCATGCCCTACCATGATCGCATGGCTTATCGCGACAAGCGCTGTGGTATTGAACCCGGTAGTATTAAAAAAACTGATTTACCTACAAAGGGTAAAAGTATACAAGCCAGAGAATGGGATGCATTACTGGATTATATTATTGCTCTACGCGCTGACGGAACACCAGATTTGGAACAATGCGAAGCATTTTTTAAACCCGGTAGTCTGAACTGTCAATATTTGAAAAAATAAACAATATATGTATCCAAACCAGAGGGTAGATAAATGAGCCACGAAAAAAGTGGATTAACACGTCGCCAAATCATTCAGGGGACAGGTGCCGTTGTTGCGGGTAGTGCCGTTGGTTTGTCAACATCATGTGCTGCAGAACATTGGGATAAAACAACTGATGTACTGGTAGTCGGCTCTGGTATCGGTGGAGCGACTGCAGCCTTTACCGCCCATAACAATGGTGACAAAACACTTATCCTGGAAAAGGCTGGCAACTATGGTGGAACCACTGCCCGGTCTGCAGGAGTTATCTGGGCACCAAATAATTTCTTGTTACGTGAACGTGGCATTAATGATGACAAAGAATCCTGTCTTAAGTATATGGCACGTTTTTCCTGGCCACAACGCTATAACCCCGATGATAAAACACTTGGTTTAAGTCAGTATGATTATGAAATGCTGGAAGCGTTTTATGACAATAACTCGAAAGTTGTCGATTTAATGCATGAATCCGGAACACTCAAATTAAAAGAATGGCGAGGATTTGTAGGTGTGCATGACGCGCCTCCCGATTACCTGGATCATGCTGATGAGAACCGTGTACCGTCTGGTCGCGCCATTGGAGTGAGCATTGGTGAAAATAGTACAGGTCTGGGTGCGCATTTAATGGAACAGATGAAAGCCGCCCTTGATAAAATTGGGGTTCCGCTAAGATTAGAGCATGAAGTTACATCCGTCATTGTAGATGAGAATAATCGCGCAATCGGTGTCGTTGTAAAGCATAAAGGCAATGAAATAAGGGTTAAAGCGAACAAAGGCGTTATTTTTACCACCGGTGGTTATGCTCATAACACGGAGTTTATTGCTAACTACCAACGTAGCAATCTTTATGGCGCTTGTGCCAGCCCACATGCAATGGGTGATTTTATTCGCATAGCGGGAGCTGCTGGTGCACGAATGGGAAACCTGAGCGGTGCATGGCGTGCGCAAGTTGTACTTGAGCAATCACTTGCGAATCGCGTCATACCGGCTGGTGTATTTATCGTGCCCGGTGACTCTATGATACAGGTCAATCGATATGGGAAACGCGTTGTGAACGAAAAGCGAAATTACAATGACCGCTCCGAAATACACAGTCAATACAATCCGAGTGATGCTGAGTTTCCAAACCACTTGTTGTTTTTCATTTATGATCAGCGTACTGCTGAAGCTTTTGCTGGTGCTCATCCTGTTCCGAAAAAACCTGGTGACAGTGAATATGTGTTACAGGGCGATACTTTAGATGGGCTCACCAATGCGATTCAGAATAGATTACAAAAACATGCAGCCAGTATTGGCGGGTTTACGCTGGATAATTCATTCACGTCCAACTTAAAAGAAACAATAAATCGATACAACGAATTTGCTAATAATGGCAAGGACCTCGATTTCCAGCGTGGTGACAGTGCGTATGACCGTGCATGGTCGAAGATATTTGCCCCATTTAATAAGGAAAGCGGTTGGCCTGAAAACGATAAGCCAAATGACAGTATGTATCCATTCAGGGAAAAGGGACCTTACTTTGCGACTATTCTTGCACCAGGTTGCCTGGACACCAATGGAGGGCCATTGATTAACGCCAATGCACAAGTGCTGGACAGTCATGATAAACCAATGAAGGGCCTGTACGGTGCAGGCAATTGTATTGCTAGTCCCTCAGGCGAAGCCTACTACGGTGCTGGTCATACAATTGGACTGGCGATGACATTCGCTTATATAGCAGCTAATCATGCGCATAACGGATAACACGGTTAATTGTTATGCCGAGGAAATATTTATGAGTAGTGAAAACGTTCAATCACAGATTGAAGTCTTGCTCAAACGGGTCGATGAGTTAGAAAGCCGGGCGAAATTGCGTGATCTCGTCAGTGATTATTGTCTTGGTTTTGACAATCATGACTGGGATACTTTTATTTCAATCTGGCACGATGATGCGGTGTGGGAAATCGGCCCACCTTTCGGTACCTTCACCGGACATGAAGAAATTAAAAACGCTGTGTATGAAATTCTTTACCCTTTCTGGCGAGAAACACACCATCTCACCACCAATTTACGCATAGAGTTCAGCGACAGTGACCATGCAAGTGGTATTTGTAATGTCGATTGTATGGGTGCAAGTAATGAAGGTGGGGTGGTCCAGATGGTGAACGCCACCTACATTGATGAGTACACACGTAGGGTCGGGGTATGGAAGATCGCCAGACGAAAAGTGGATTTACATTACTTCAACCCGATTCCCGGAGTTGAAATGAGCCCTCCTGCCTAGTTAGTTAAGCGCCTCTGACAGGTGGACGCTAAGGTCACCGATTAAATCCGCGGATATCTGGCGTTCCTTAAAGCGCCATTCATTATCCACTTTTTCAAACTGGTCATGATAGTGGCCGGCAAATATTGGCTGCATGGGAAAGTCAGGAGGTACCGCTTGCAAGACAGTTGTATAGGATTGCGCGCTCGCTTGTTGCTGATTATCTGCAATATCGATTTGAACATTTGTACTCACATGTTTTGTAAGTGGCTTGCCATCGTAAAGTATTACCCGGTTCAGGTAGGCTCGTACTTCATCTCTACCATTCATGGCGCCATCTGGATCACCCATAATTGCAAATTTAGCATGTGAAAATAAATCAGCAAATCCATCCAGATCTCCCTGATCAACGCGATAGCAATATTCGTTCATTAACCGCAAAATGGCATGGTAGTCGTTGTTCATATTGCTTCCTCTGGATGTGAATTTCGTGCCTGTTTAATTGCCTTACAGGCTTGCTGTATTATGCCTCAAAGCAGCATGATAAACATAAAATTAGGCCACAATGAGAGTTGTAAGAAATGACTGATAAAAGCGAATGGCTGGCAAAAACGGTCGAACAGGTCATTGAACCTGAATTGGAAATTTGTGATCCACATCATCATGTCTGGGAGTATCCGGGTAGTCGCTATTTACTCGAAGAGTTCCTGCAGGATTTCGATAGCGGCCATAACATTGTTAGCACAGTCTTCGTCGAGTGTTTACAGAAATACCGAGAGAAGGGGCCAGAGACCTTAAAACCGGTTGGGGAAACAGAATTTGTTGCAACGCTCAGCGAAGGAAACAGCTCTTCCATTCACATTGCTAAAGGCATTGTCGCTTTCGCTGACCTGCGTCTCGGCGAGGCGGTAAATTCAGTCATCGATGCCCATCGTCAGGCCAGTAAACGGGTGTGTGGTTTTCGCTATTCAACCGCCAGAGATGATGATGATCGTGTACATAATTCGCACACCAATCCAGCCCCTGAATTACTCGCAGATAATAAATTCAGAAAGGGCCTGAGTCAGGTCGACAAGGCAGGACTGGTGTTTGATTCCTGGGTGTTTTTTCATCAGCTACCGGAGCTGATCGCCCTGGCTCGTGCTTTCCCCCAATTACAGATTGTGCTGAATCATGTTGGCGGACCTTTGGGTATCGGTCCCTACAAAGATAAACGGGAGGAGGTATTTGAACTCTGGCGCGAACATATAAAAGCGCTGTCAGCCTGTGATAATGTCGCAGTAAAACTGGGTGGTATGACCCTGTCTATGATGGGCTTTGGCTGGCACAAGCGTGATGTGCCACCCGGGTCGAACGAACTGGCGGAGGCAATGGCTCCCTACTATCAAACATGTATAGAGTATTTCACACCGCAACGCTGTATGTTTGATAGTAATTTTCCCGTTGATAAAGCATCCAGTTCTTATACGGTTCTCTGGAATGCATTTAAGAAAATATCTAAAGACTATTCGATGGATGAAAGACGAAATCTCTTTCATGATAATGCCATACGAATTTATCAACTAGATTAACGATGACCTCAGATAAGACAACTATTGTTAAAGCCTTTCTTGCAGCGGCAGTTGAGGCCGACTGGGAAAAATTGCAACAGTATCGCCACCCTGATTTTCAGGTAACAGAGTCCGAAGCTTTGCCCTATGCAGGAGTTTATAAAGGGGTCGACGGTTTCAGGAAACTGGTAAAGTTGATTTTTATTGAGTTGTTCGATGACTTTAAGGTGGAGCCTGAATGTTTTGCTGAAGGTGATAATCATGTGCTGTTGCTCGCGAATATCAGTGGTGTAGGCAAAAATACCGGCATCGGTTTTTCGTCGCAGGTTGCAGAAATTTATCATTTAGACAATCAGCTGATAAAAGAGATTCAGCCTTTTTACTGGGATACACAGCTTATTACCCGTGCGTTCTGTGGAGGAGGCTATTGAAGATGCACTGCAGTGGAAGTTGGCAGGTATAGATTATTTTTCACTGGATACATGTCGGCTGGTTTCTCCAACATCGCAAAGCACATCAGGGCTTTTGAAACATTTAAAGCAGCGGTCGACTAGCGATTCGTGTTTCTGAAAGTTGATTTAGTTGTCTGATTCGGCAGCCGCTTTCATGCTGGCATTTATTTCCCAGGGCAGGGGGTTTCTACGCAGGGTTAAGCCACCGTTTATTTGTAACACCTGACCGCTCATAAAGCTTTCATCGGAGCCCAGCCATAAAGCAGCATTTGCAACATCATCAGTTGTACCAATACGACCCATCGGATATTCCTTCAGGAAGGCATCGAGAAGACCGGGCATATTTATTTCGTTTTCGGTCATGGGTGTTGAGGTAAGACCGGGTGCAATGGCGTTGATTTTTATACCTTTGCTACCGTATTCGTTCGCAAAACAGCGCATTACCGCATCCGCTCCAGCTTTTGAGCCTATGTAAGCCGCATGATGATACAGCGTGCAATAGACTGAGGCCGAGGAGGTTAAAATTATAGAGCCAGCACTACCTTTACTCATGTGTTCTGTGAAAACCTGAAGAAAGAAAAACGTGCCATTGATATGCAGGGCAGTTACTGCGTTCAACTGTTCTTCGCTGGTTTTTTGCAGTTTTTCGAGCAAGCCCCAGCCGGCACAGTTTATCGCGATGCTGACTTCACCATACTGGTCCTGGGCAAATTGTGCTAATGCTTCTACCTCCTCCTTGCTGGTAATATCACACAGAGTAAAGGCGCCGCCAATTTCGTCAGCCAGCTCTTTCAGCGCATTTTCCTTACGCCCGCTTATAACCACCTTAGCACCTTCGGCGGCATAACGACGGGCAATGATCTGTCCCATATTGTCTTTGGCTGCGGCACCCAGGATAACGGCTGTTTTACCTTTGAGTCGGGACATGTAAGTTCTCTCTTTTAATCTCTGAATTGACGAAAAAATGTGCGAACGTCATTAACCAGCAGTTCCGGTTGTTCAGACGGCGCGAAATGCCCGCCTTCAGGCATGTAATGCAGCTGTTTCAAATTATAGTAATTATGCAAAAACTTACGCGGCATCAGGCACAGTTCCTCAGGAAAAAGTGCAATTGCTGTGGGAGCTTCTATAGCCGGCATTCTGTCATGCACTGGTGACCACAGGTGATGGGCGGACTCCCAGTAAAAGCGGGCAGAGGTGACGAAGGAGTTGCTTACCCAGTAAATCATTGCTGTGGTGATCAGATCTTCACGTGAAAACACACTTTCAACATCCCCTCCGCAATCACTCCAGTTGCGTCGTCTTTCTACCAGCCAGGAGAGTAATCCCACCGGGGAATCATGTAAGGCCGAGGCCAGCGTCTGCGGATCGGTACATTGCACAGAGACGTGACTTGTCGCGTGTGCCATTCTCCCTTGGGTATGGTGGTAGTTGTGTTTTTCGTCATCCTCATATTCATCTTCACCTGGCAGACCCTTTACGAAGAAGTCGAGAGGAAAAGACAGGCTCAGATGTACACCGATTAACTGATCTGCATACTTGTGGCCCAGTTGCGCACTGATGATTGAACCCCAGTCACCACCCTGCGCAGCAAACCGTTCGTAACCAAGCACATCGCGCATCAGGGTTGACCATATATCAGCCGTACGCCAGAAATTAATGCCGGTCCTGTTCAGCGGTGTTGAGAAACCAAAACCGGGCAGGGATGGGACTACCACATCAAATGCATCTTCCGGGTCGCCACCGAAGCTGCCAGGATCACAAAGGGGCTCGATGACGTTTTTAAAATCCCAGAATGTCCAGGGCCAGCCGTGACTCAGAATAAGTGGAATGGGTGCGGGCCCGTTACCAGCCTGATGAATAAAATGGATCGGCATCTCATCAATCTGGGTACGAAAATGTGAAAAATAATTAATTTCCTGTTCAACTTTGCGCCAGTCGTATTCTTCAATCCAGTACTCAACGAGATCTTTTAAATAGGCAGTAGGTGTACCGTAACGCCAGTCGTCGTTTTCCAGATCGTCTGCATAACGCGCATTTCGTAAACGTGTGAAGAGATCCTCGAGAATATGATTCTCGATATCAACGTTAAAAGGTGATTTTTCCATGAAGCGTATAGGACAGTTC
Organism: Gammaproteobacteria bacterium; assembly: GCA_012103475.1. GTDB lineage: Bacteria > Pseudomonadota > Gammaproteobacteria > Eutrophobiales > Eutrophobiaceae > WLWS01. Next base: position 145,174 of record WLWS01000006.1, read on the forward strand.
GTGGCTTATCGGTATCAACCGAGACCGGGCATTTCACGCAGTGGGTTTTTACCATCCCAGTTCTGACAGATATTTTCCAGTTCCCTTAACATGGCGGAAAAATCATCGTGTCGTTCCACCAGTTCCACCATACAACCCAGTGTTGCTTGCGTATCAATATAAGCAAAGCGTACAAAATCTATCACGCGGCCTGTTATAGCAGATTCGGCACCCTGACTGGCATAGTGTGCCAGATCGGCATCCATATCGTCAGTCCACGCTGCCACGTGATGAAAGCGGGTTTCGCCTACGGGGACAGTATCCGAGTAAGGCGTCGGATTATCATCAAGACGTTCAATGAGCTCAATCTGATTCGGACCGGCATGACTACAGGCAACTTTAATGTTCAGGGAGCCGGGTTGCCCGCGATAGACAAGGTCGGTCAATTTATCATCACCGTACTCCGTCACGAAAAAGGGGCCGACATTAAAATTCTTAACCCATTGCATAGCAGCTTCTTCAGCGTCAGGTACCACCCAGGCGTTTTGCCAGATAGCTTGATCAGTGGGTAGTTTCATCCGTACACCTCCTGTAAGAGTTTATAATTTAATTTTCGGACAGTTCTTTTACTAAAGCCTGTTGTAACTTGTGCTTTTGAATTTTAGTCGCCGATTGTGGCCATTCCTCAACAAAGCGTACGTAACGTGGGATCTTATAGCTGGCTATTTTACCAGTACAGAACTCAATAATCTCCTGCTCAGTGCAGTTTTGCCCGGGTTTTAGTTGAATAAAGGCAGCTGCTACTTCCTGTAGTTTATCATCCGGAATACTGACTACCTGAGTGATGAGTACAGCAGGATGATCATAGAGAAAGGACTCAATTTCAATTGCTGCGACATTTTCACCGCCCACTTTTAACATATCTTTAATTCGACCGTGGTAGCTAACTTGTCCGGTTTCGTTCTGTGAGCACACGTCACCAGTATGGAACCAGCCCTGTTCATCAATAGCAGTCCGGCTTTGCTCAGGTGATTTGTAGTAGCCTTCGAATAATGAAAATCCTCTAATGATCATTTCACCACGTTGGTTGGTGCTGAGCTCATGTCCGGTATCGACATCGACGATACGCATTTGCACACCCGAGAAAGGTTTACCTGATGTCGTTGCGCGAATTTCATCATCTTCATCCGGGCTACCGAATCAGCTTATTCCGGAAGCTTCAGTCATATCATAAGCACTGATGTGTACAGCGTGGGGCAGAAGAGACATGTTTTTCCTGAGCTGGTTAGGTGGTGCAACATTATTCACCAGACGAATTTGTTTCATTTTTTCTGCGTTGAAAACAGGATGCCCAACAATGGCAGACATTACGGCGGGGAAAGCTGTGAAGAGAATGGTGGGTTTTTCTGTTTCAATACTCTTTAAAGCGTCATCCGCAACAAAATGCGTCGAGCTGATAAAACTGCTACCTGCCCACATGCCCGCGAGAAGAGGCATGATAGCACTCATGTGAAACATGGGAAGCGGATTCCACTGAATATCTGCTTCTGTTATTTGAAGCCGTAAGCTGATCTCTTTGGCATTACGTACAATGGCTTCATGACTCAGGCGACAGCCTTTGGGGTGTGCGGTCGTTCCGGAGGTGTACATCATAAATACAGGGATTACTCAGTTTGACCTGCTGACGCCGGTTCCAGGCTTCATGTTCCGTAATTTCATTGGCGTAGTTTATAAACTGAGAAAACGACATGAGCCCGGGTTTTTCGGCCTCATCCAGTAACACCACTTTTTTCAGTTTTGGCGCGGCATCCAGTTGCAAAGGGAGTGAGGGATCAACTCTTCTATTGAGTCCTTCAAGAGACTCGTACAACAACTCTGGAAAATCCACATAATCTTCAATACGGTTTGTGCTGAACAATAGTTTGATATCAGTGTTTTCGATAACGTAGGACAGTTCATGGGTTTTATAACGGGCGTTGATAAATACCGCTACCACATCGCATAAGGCAATGGCGAAAAGGAGTTCTATTACTTCGATCAGGTTTGGCGCCAGTATGCCGATATGGTCGCCGGACTGAATGCCACTGCCCTGTAGGGAGCGTGCCAGAAGTAAAGACTTCCCGGCCATTTTTGCATAACTTACTCGTCGTTCGGGAAAAATCAGAAGATCCTTTTCCGGATAAAGGATGTGCAACCCCAAATCCAGACCAGTCCTGAGGCATGACGGGCAAATTCACGCATAAAAATAGCCTGCATGACGATGTCGCCACCCAGACCACCATATTTTTCCTCTATACCAACTCCGTTAAAGCCCTGTTCGGTCAGTTTGTCCCATAATTCCTGAGGGTACTCATGTTCCTTTTTCTCCAGCTCACGACACCATTGCTTGGGACACTCATTAACGACCCACTTTCTAATCGTGTCCTGAAACAGTTGTTGTTCTTCACTGAGTTCAAAGTTCATCAGAATGTTAACCAAAGGTTATTCAGGTTCAATACCTGTATGTTAATGTATGATCAGATACTTAAATCAATTTATATATCTGAATAATTCCAGGCCATCCCATTTTTGGGCCGAGCGTGCAACCGCATCATAAAATTTTGATAAGGCTTCTACCGGTTTATATATTTCTAACATGTGTCCGAGTACAGGGCGTGTATCAATAAACGCCACCTCAACATCACCATCGCAGGTAAAATAGTGTGTGACCGTATCAAATCCGAGTGCCTGCAGTCTGTTCATCTCCCCAGAGACGTTATCGACAAATATGGCAGCGTGATGGAAGCCTTCTTCGCCTTTCTCAAACATTTCGCTAAAAGTGGAGGGAGCATCGTTATGCTGTTGGGTAAATTCGATCATTAGCGGGCCAGCCTGGGCATACGCGGAACTGTGGTCGAGTTCGCTTTCGCTTCCGCGATAGCTGACCTCTCTTAATTTAATGTGTCGGTAAATGAAAAACGGGCCGGTTCCGAATGTTTCGTGGGCTTTTTTTGCAGCGCTCTCAACATTGTCTACATAATAGGCAATCTGTACGATATTCTGCAGATTGAGTTTGTCAGGCATAAGGGAGCTTACTTGTTACGCATGCCATCAGGATCAATGTCCTCGCGAATCATACCGAGCTGCGCCTCGGTGGGTCGCGCAGTTTCAGGGACAGTGCCTTGCGGTAATAACAATTCAAAACCCGTTGCCGCCTGCACTTCATCAACACTGATCCCCGGATGTACGGACTTGAGCTGCATGCGTTTGCTCTCTTTGTGGAAATCCATCACCGCAAGATTGGTGACTACAAGCTGTGGACCGTTTTTCAGCCCCAGTTTGTCCCGGGTATCATGCCCATCAAGGTATCCGGCACCACTGATGAAATCGACTTTCTCTACCAGGGATTTGGGTGAATGATTCAGATTCCAGTAATACAGTTTTTTGCCCAGTGAACATAAATCGGCCAGGCCTGCGGTACCGGGCAAACGTACTTTCGGAGCATGGTAGTCTGCGCCTATAACGGAATTATTGGCATTACCAAATTGATCCAGTTGCGCTGCGCCGACGCAGAATTTTTCAATCCAGCGATCACTGAAAAGATAATGCCAGGCATCGCCATACTGCTCGATGTACATGATTGAATCTTTCCACAAAGGTGCTTCGAGGGTAGAGGCGGGGATACGTTTCGGTCGGGGTTCGAGCCCGACGGTACCGGCTAACCAGATAAGATCCGGTGCATGGGTCATGCGCGCCAGCATAAATGCTGCCACCGGTATAAACGAGCCCATACCATTTGTGGCCTGATCATCATTACGAAACTGCTCCGCAAGTACACTGATAATCAGTTCCTCGATACTGTATTCATCAGCTGGGGGACTGTTTTGCCAGTCAGCACTCATTCTTCTTCCTCCCAGCGAGCGAGGTGCTTTAATACAGTTTTACCGCCAATGAGTTTAAGATAGTCTGACTGATCTACAGGTGTGCTTACATATTTTTGAAGGAAATCACTGACCTGGTCTTTGTCTCTGGAAATCGCTGTCCATTGACGGTGAAAGTCACTGTCATAGCCGTAATTCGGATAGAAGGAAGTTGGGTGCGCACCATAAGGAATTTCCACAACTGCATCGACAATAAAACCGGGTAAAACGGTGCGATCCGGATTTTTTCGCAATACTTCCGTATCCACAATTTCTTCAGCGCTGACGATAACTTTTTTCGCTGCATTTGGCATGATACCGATATCAGGCCATATGGCCGTAGGTTCATATTGCACATTGCCAAAACGATCTGCGCGATGGGCATGAATAAGCGCGACATCCGGGTTCAAGGCACGACAGGCGATGACTGGTAAACCTCCGAATGGATCTTCGATGAGTTTCATGTTGTCCGGATTTTCTTTCATCAGGTCAGTACCTATGGCGCCGCGCGTAGGTAAAAAAGGTAAATTACGCGCACCTGCACCCAGGCGTGCGTTGAGCACGCTTTCTGATATTTCTTCAACGCGAATACGTCCCTGTTCCACGGCTTGTCGATACTGCTGACATAATCCAAACTGTTCCATGGTCACAGCTGCACCAATCAGTCTGTCAATGACACCAGCTGCGGCGAGCCAGTCGACAGGAATTCCCCCCACCAGTACAACCAGGCCGAGGTTCTGTTTTTTCTGACGAATCAATTCGCGCACCAGAGCCATGGGCGAGGCTACTGTAGCCATAGTCTGCAGGGCAACAATGTCACCGTCGTTAACTAGAGTGATGGCCTGTTTAATAGTGGTGAGTTTTTCTTTCATTGCTTTTTGAAGTGAAGTAACTACGTAAGCATTCCACCATCGACAACCAGAATATGCCCGGTGATATAGTCCGCTGCGGAAGAGGCAAGAAACACGGCAGTGCCTTTGAAGTCGTCCGTATATCCCAATCTGCCCAGTGGTATGACCGCTTCCATTTCGGCCACTTTCTTATCCAGACCTTTTGTTGCGTTACTGGGAAAGATGCCAGGCGCAATGCCGTTGACGGTAATATTATGTTTCGCCCAGTAACGGGCAAGACTGCGTGTGAGTGTTGCCAATGCACCCTTGGTGGAGGCATAGGCAGGGGTAATGGCAATTGCGGGATCTGATGCTTTAAAAGCCGTCATTGAGGAAAGATTGATTATTTTGCCGCTTTTGTTTTCAATCATGTTGCGACCGATTTCCGTGGTACATAAAAAGGTACCACGTACATTGGTGTTATAAATCTGGTCCCAGCGTTCCAGTGGCGTGTCTTCAAGCTCATCGCCCCAGGCCATGCCGGCATTGTTAACCAGAATATCGACCTTGCCAAAAAGTACATGTGCACGTTCGGCCATGGCTTTGACATCATCAGGATTTGCAACGTCGCAGACAATCGCCTCACACTCTGCACCAAGCGCACGTATTTTTTCTGCCGCGGCTTCGCATTCGTCAATCTTTCTGGAACACAAAAGTATTCTGGCACCAGCTTCGGCGAAGCCTTCTGCCATCATATATCCCAGTCCTTTTGAGCCGCCGGTAATAATCGCGGTTTTGTTTTCCAGACTGAATAATTTCATTACATCCATTGAGAGTTACTCCAGATTGATTTTAGCTACACTCTTAAGACGTCATGCTTTCTAAATTACTTATTCCGCTGGTTTGAATTTAGGTATAGATATTTCTTCAGACCAGTTTTCAAACACGACCTCAACGGGCATTCCAATCGCGACTGTTTCAAGGTCACATTCTATTACATTACTCATCAGGGTAGGCCCTTCACTTAATTGAATCAGAGCCACCACATAGGGTGTTTCTTCAGCATAGGCTTTCGAAACGGGATGCCGGACGATGGTAAAACTCAGCACTTCAGCCTTACCGGAAGCCTGTACCCAGTTAACTTCTGAGCTCATACATTGCGTACACATAATACGCGGGTAAAACTGAAAATGATTGCAGGAGTGACACTGTTGGATCATCAGTTTATGTTCACGACAGGCATCCCAGTAAACAGCCGTTTCCGGACTGGGGCGGGGAAATATTTTGCCGGAATGATCAGTCATTAGTCTCGCTCACGGCCAATAATTAAAGTAGTGTGACTGGACATGATTCCCCCCTGGCCGTGTACCAACGCCACTTCAGCATCTTTCACCTGTCGTTCACCGGCCTGATGCCGGAGTTGAAAAACGGCTTCTGTCAGGTGATACATGGAACCAGGATTTCCTGGATGACAATGTGAAAGCAGACCACCGTGAGTATTAACCGGCAGCGAGTTACCTAACTCAATAGCGCCGGATTCGACAAAGGCACCGGCCTCGCCTTTTTCACAAAAACCGAGATCTTCCAGCTCGATTAATACGGTGGGTGTGAAGCAGTCATAAAGTTGTGCGAAGTCCATATCTGCCGGGCCCAGTCCGGCCATCGTATAAGCACGTTTGCCTGATTCCAGTGCGGCAGAGGTAGTCAGGTTTCGTGCCTGACTGACATACTCATGGGAATGCCCTTCGCCGACACCCAGCAGGTACAGGGGTTGATGTGGAAAATCAGCGGCTCGTTCTGCTGAGGTCATGATGATGGCGGAACCGCCATCAGAGACCAGTGAGCAATCCAGCAGATGCAGAGGATCAGCAATCATTCTTGACTCAAGTACATCTTCTACAGTGATAGGATCTTTCTTTTGCGCCGCCGGATGTAAAGCAGCATGTTTGCGGCAGGCCACGGCAATGGCAGCATATTGTTCAGCGGTTGTGCCGTATTTATGCATGTGTGCTTGCGCGATCAGTGCGTAATAAGCCGGTACTGTCGGACCATAAGGTGATTCAAACTGTGCATGCCCGGTTGAGGCCTGAACAAGCATAGCCTGTTCCCGCGACAGGCCACTGCGCAGACTATCGGCCATGGAAATAAGCACGGTATCGCATACACCAGTAAGAATTGCCGAAGCGGCGTGATGCATTACGGAAAACGTTGAACTGCCTCCGGCTCCAATCGCCATACAGTACTGTGGAAAAATCTGCATGTACTCGGCAATAGTTTCGGCATGATACATGTAGGGTTCAGCCATGGAGTTGCAAGTGATTAAACCATCGATCTGTTCTTTTTTTATGCCTGCATCATCAAGTACACGTCTTGCTGCATCTACACATAATTGAGTCGCACCCAGATCGGAAACCACACCCACCTCGGTATCGGCAGCACCGACGATGGCAACTTTTCCGCGAAGCGATTGCTTAGCCATTAGTCTGTGTTGAACCTTAAAGTGGCCGTACCCGGCGTGACAATTTCGTCTGCCTCATTCTTGATAAATAATGCCAGCTCAACTTCGCCAGTTTCTTTGTTAACTGAGCTTACACTACCTCCGGAACGTAGCGTTTCACCAATATATGAAGCTTTTCTGTTTGAATATTCAAAGCTACAGAACATGCCATCGTCGCCGAGCCATTCCAATGCCGCTTGCGTAAGCCAATCACCCAGTTGCGGACCTGCTATCACCAGTCCGGGATAGCCTTCGACCTCCGTAGCGTAGGGATAATCATAATGAATACGATGCGCATTCCAGAGCACGGCATTGTAAAAGAATAGCTCTATGTTATCCGGAGTATAAGCCCGTTTCGGCAATGCATCGTCTACTTTAATGTTATCTAGTCGTGACATAAGTTAACGTAACAGGCGAGTTGTTTTTTCATTCAGCACTGCATCTCCGACCTTGTTTTTCACTTCCATGATGACTTCATAAAAGATTATCGGCCCCTTTGAACCCTGTTTTTCGTAAATGTCGGTTAAAGTCCGTGTAGCAATCAGAACATCGCCGGGAAAAATCGATTTGAAATAATCGATCTTTAAACCACCGGCCATAGCTTTTTCCAGAGGAAATTTTGGCAGCAATGTATCGATTGAGACGCCATCAGGTGAAAGCTGATCAAGTTCCACTACATCCCAGAACAAAGACACATGAAACATGGGTGGGGCTTCGTCACCATCCAGAAATTTACGCAAGCGCTGATTAGTGGCGATGGAATACTTACGAATATCGCGGCGCGTTACCACTTCCTCTCTAGCCGGACCGGTATCGCCGATGTGGGATAAGAGTTCAGGTGTTATTAGTCCTGTCATGATCTCACACAGCTTTCGGATAAATCCGGTTTGTTGATTTTACCAGCTCATGCAAAAATGCCGGCACAGTAAACTGAGGCCCGTACTTAACCGCCAGTTGATCGCATTGTTTGATAAAGTCCGAAATACCCATGGTGTCTATATAGGAAAGCATGCCACCAGTATAAGACGGATAGCCACAAATCAGAACTGATGCGATGTCAGCATCGGCAGCCTGCATAGTTTCATCAGCATAATAAGAAAGTGCAGTGAGTGCCTGAATACTTAAAAACCGCTGTCTGAGAACTTCAATATCGACCTGTTCTGAATCTGGCGGGAAATGTTCGTTCAATGAAGACCATAATGAGATGGTCTTGCCTTCATTGTAATCATAGAAGCCTTTGTTTTCGACAAGTCCTTTTCTATCATGCTGTGAATGCAAAGTATGCAGGACAGCTTTCGCATCCTTGTCATCGCATTGATCTTCCAGTGTCTGTAACGACATACTATCAATCAATCTCAAAGGACTTGTTTTCATACCCGTACTACGAGCTGCGTTTTCCAGCAAGGCAGGCTTGATACCTGCGGCTACCATACGCAAGGCTTCTTCCATGTAGGCTTGGTTACAATGCCGACTGAATAGCGGCAGGATATCGGATTGAATGAGTGGTGTTTTACGTAGTTGTTTACTGAAATCGAGGGACATTGCAATGCATTCATCACTAGCATCTTCTGCCAGAATAATTTCAACTGTCGTATTCTTTTCTACTGGTGCTTTAATATGCCAGCCGATGGTATTTTTATATTTCGGCAAGACCCTTGTTATATCTGCAATACTAATATCAGATGTTGTACTAGCGATAAGAGTCGTTGATGATAGGTCTGCGAGCAGATCTGCCAGCGTATCGATCTGAGTTCCACCTGTAAGTAATATAATCTGACTTTCCGCAAGACTGTTTTTATCAACATCCAGCGCTATCCGTGCAATCAGTGCATCGGCTTTTTCTCGCGTGCTTCTGCCAGATTCAATTTTTTTCTCTGAGTGTTTAGCTGCATAGTCCTGCATTGACTGCGCTACGCTCTTTGCATTTTCTCCAGCTGTTCGTATCTCTATATCGGCAGTGGCACAGGCAAGTGCCAGACTTTCCACTTCACCAGGTACACCAATAATTGTCGCTTGTTTTACCTTAACAGGCTCGACAGATTGCGGACGTCTTTCATGTTTGTCTGCAATCCCTTTATTCAGAAACAAAGTGCGGGTCATATTGCGGTAAACAGGATCGCGGGTGAGTTTTGAAAACTCCCGGGTTTCGATTTTAAGCGCCGCATCAAATGAAATCACAGTGGTGCCGTTAAAGATCGCTTCAAGTGCAGCGAGTGGGGCGGGGTAGTTATAACGTGCCGTCGTGGCGACACGAGTTGTTAAATCCTGCCAGAGTTTACCAATCTTCGGATTATTTAATGTTGCACCGCCGGGTATTTGAAAACCCCGCTTATCCCAGGCTTGCTCAGATACGCCTTCTTCTTTAAGCCAGCGAATCGCCTCGTCTAATAACTCATCTCTATTTACGACCTTATGCACCAGCCCGAGCTTCAGCGCCTTTTGCGGAGAAATATGTGCACCGGAAAGAATCAATTCCGTCGCATCTTTGATGCCAATCAGACGAGGAAGACGTTGTGTACCACCGGCACCTGGAATCAAACCGACATTGGTTTCCGGTAAGCCCAATGGGATCTTTTCATCATTAACTACCACACGGTAATGACAGGCCAGAGCCAGCTCAAGACCGCCACCTAAGGCCGCACCGTTAATTGCACAGGCGACTGGTTTGCCACAGGTTTCCAGTTTACGCAACGCTTCGGTAAACACACGCGACTCTGAATAAGCCTGTTCCGGACTACGCTCAAGATCGTACAAACTGACCAGACGCTTCAAATCGCCACCGGCGACAAAGGACGATTTGCCGGACTGGATAACAGCGCCTATGGCTTTTTCATCTGTTGCCAATTGTTCGGCGACTTTGGCAACATCCTGATGTAAATCCGGTGTCAGAATATTCATCGGCCGGTCTTTTACATCGATGGTAATGATGACGACGCCATCCCCAGAGTGTTCGTAGTTCATAGTGACTAAATTCATGTCTGACTTACTCTGGAAAACTTAGACACGTTCAATAATGGTCGCAGTGCCCATACCAGCGCCGACACAAAGATTGATTAAAGCGGTACCAAGGTTCTGTCGCTCCAGCTCATCGAGAACTGTGCCGAGGATCATGGCACCGGTTGCGCCAATCGGATGGCCCATGGCAATGGAACCACCATTGACGTTTATTTTATCGTGGGGAATATTCATCTCCTGTATGAACAAGAGCACAACCGAAGCAAAGGCTTCATTGAGTTCGAACAAATCAATATCTGCTTGTTGCATCCCTGCCTTTTCCAGTGCTTTGCGTGCGGATGGTGTCGGGCCGGTAAGCATGACGGTGGGATCTGTCCCGACAGAGGCAAAAGAACGAATCCTTGCCCTTGGTTTCAGATCCAGTTTTTTAGCGGTATCTGCATCGCCGATCAGGACGGCGGCGGCACCGTCAACAATACCACTGGAATTCCCCGCTGTATGAATATGGTTGATTTTTTCTAATTCGGGATACTTACTGATAGCTTGCTCATCGAAACCATCTGCCCCCATTTTTTCAAACACGGCTGGTAATTTTGCCAGATCTTCTAGGCTTGTATCTGCGCGCATATGTTCATCTCTGGATAGTAATGGCTGACCAATAGAATCCACAACAGTGAATACCGACTGGTCAAAGTAGCCATTATCCCAGGCATGGGCAGTGCGACGCTGACTTTCCAGTGCGTACAGATCCGCATCCTCTCTGCTGAAGTCATGCAACGTAGCGATCAAATCTGCAGATATACCCTGTGAGACGAAATGAATTTTGTGTGCCAGAGAAGGATCTGAAGACCAGGCACCGCCTGAAGAACCAATCGGTATACGCGACATACTCTCAACACCGCATCCAATGACCAAATCGCACTGTTTCGACATGACTTTGGCGGCGGCAAGATTTACAGCTTCCAGCCCTGAGGAGCAGAAGCGATGGATCTGCTGGCCGGGCGTAGTCAGGGCATATTCTGCTTTCAGGCAGGCGCTACGACCGATGGCACTGCCCTGTTCGCCGATAGGGGAACCACAGCCGGCGATGACATCTTCCACCAGTCCGGTATCTAGTTGAGTTCGTTCGCGTAATTGAATCAGGGTCTGTGACAGTAATTCGACTGCTGACACGGAGTGCAATGCGCCCGACGGGCGTCCTTTTCCTCGTGGTGTTCGAAGATGATTATATATGTACGCGTCAGACATAGTGTCTCAACATTTGAAGTCTTCTAAGAGTGGAGAAGAGTGGATGTCGCGGTAGTTTATCTTAATTATTATATTTCAAACTGACCTCAGAAACGTTATCATAAACTTGAGTTTTATTCAAAAACTAATCGCTTTAACAAAGAAAATCAGTAGCTTCGTGAATGTGGGCTGAGAAGAGGACAGAAATGGAATTGAACAATCGTGTAGCCGTTGTAACAGGTGGTGCCTCCGGTTTGGGCAGAGCCAGTGTTGAGGCGTTCGTGAAAGCGGGTGCCAGAGTTGCCATATTCGATATGAATGAAGAAGCTGGTCGGGAACTGGCCGCGAAACTGGGCGAATCTGTTATTTTCTGCCCGGTCAATATCAGCGAGGAAAGCTCAATTGTCTCTGCCATCGGAGAAGTAGTGACGGCCTTTGGTGCAATCCACATTTGTGTTAACTGTGCCGGCAGGGGCGGGGGAGCGACAAAAACCCTGAGTAGAAAAGGGCCTTTCCCAATGGATTTGTTCAGAGATGTTATCAACATCAATCTTGTTGGCACCTTCAATATGATTACGCTCGTTGCAGAAAAAATGGCAGAAAACGAAGTCAACGACAAGGGCGAACGGGGAGTCATCATTAACACTTCATCAATAGCGGCTTACGAAGGACAGCGAGGGCAGGTCGCTTACGCCGCGAGCAAGGGTGCATTGGTCAGCTTGACCCTGCCGGTAGCACGCGATCTTGCCTACTACGGTATACGTATTGTGACGATTGCACCGGGTCTTTGCGAGACGCCATTGTTAGGAGGTCTGCCTGATGAGGTAAAGGAAGGTCTGGCAAAAGACGTCCAGTTTCCGAAACGATTGGCAGAACCTGATGAGTTTGCCTCGATGGTTGAAGAGATTGTCAGTAACGCCTATATAAATGGTGAAACTATTCGTCTGGATGGCGGACTGAGAATGGGACCCGGTTGAAGGCAGTATCCACAAATGCGGGCTATAATAAATAAAGTACTTTGAGCTAGTGAACCAACGAGGTTAATCATGGCAAATTCCCCATTGCAACGAATTCCAAGAGAGAATCTTTCCGAAAGTGCCCAGCTTGCCTGGGATCATCTGAAAAAACTGACTAATGAGCCTACCTTTGTTGAGGTATTCGCGAACGCGCCGGAGATGCTCGATTTTATAATGAATCAGTTTTACGCAAAAATATTTTTCGGTGGCAAAGTTGAACAAAAGTACAAACAGCTCGCACGCTTACGATTATCACAGATTCATGGCTGTAGAACCTGTAATAAGCAAAACGTACCTGGTTCTCTCGAAGCAGGAATCACTGAGGAACAGGTAGAGCAAGTGGACAATGTTGATGCTGGTCCATTTAGTGATGCGGAAAAAGCGGTGGTGAAATTTGCCGAGGAAATGGCATTAACTAACCATGAAGGTAAATTGAATCAGGAACTCTATGATCAATTGCATGCACACTTTAGTGATGAAGAAATTTGTGAACTGGGTTCTGTGATGGCCTTTATTGGCGGTTTCGCAAAACTCGCCTTTGTCATGGATCTTGTGGAACGAGAGGACTATTGTCCGTTTAATTGAAATTGTTGAATACAGTATCTGCGTGTAGACACTTGATCTAACTGTAAGCCTGGGAGTAAACGCGATGAGTGACAGAAACGAAGTTGAAGATTGGGTAATCAATCCAGAATTATCCAGCGATGATCTGGAAGGTAAACAGGCACACATTGATAATGGCACAGAACCATTGGATCCCTATCGTTACTATAGTGAGGACTTCATGGAGCTGGAATGGGAACGCCTGTGGACAAGGGTCTGGCAATTAGCCGGTGTAGAGTCCGATATTCCTGAAGCCGGAGATTATCTACTTTATAAAATTCGTCATGAAGAAATCATCGTAGTCCGGCAGGACGATAATTCGGTGAAAGCATTTTATAATGTATGTCCCCATAGAGGTAATCGTCTGGTTTTTAATGATCGCGGAACCTTAATGCAGTTCACTTGTGCATTTCATTCCTGGCAATTCGGATTAAACGGATGCCTGAAGAAAATTACCGATGAGCAGACATTCAAAAGCGATGTTATAAAACATCGTCCGGGACTCACGAATGTACGCTGCGAAACTCGGGCGGGGCTGATTTTTATCAATATGGATGAAGAGGCGCCACCCTTAACAGATCGTCTGGGTTTACCAGAAGGCTATCTTGAACAATATCAGATAGAAAAAATGAACGTGGTTCGTCATGTGGTGGCAGAATGGGGTGCAAACTGGAAAAACGGGGTGGATGCTTTTTATGAAACCTACCATCTGCATGCGATTCATCCCCAGACTCAGGGAGTAATGGCAGACATAGGTACTCAATATGATCTGTATCCGCATGGCTCCCAGAGAATGATTGTCCCAATAGGCTGTAAAAGCCCCCGGGTTGAAGATCAGGAGTCTGTGGATGCCGGATTAAACTACATGATGACCAGTGAAGGCATGGATGCCAGTAAATTTACCGGCACAGCCAGTGAAGTTCGTTTTGCAATAGCAAAGCATAAACGTGAAAGGGCCAGGAAACTGGGATTCGACTATGACCATTTCAGTGATACCCAGCTAATGGATAGCTGGGCTACCGGCATATTTCCCAATGTTCAGATTGGTATGCATCCGGAGGGTTGTTTCCTCATGCGCTTTATGCCACATCCGACTGATCCGCAAAAATTCTATTACGACACGATGAGCTTATTTCGGGCGGCTGAAGATCCGAATTACAAGGCGCCCGACTGGATGGGTGTGCCGGATGGCATAGATTTAACAGGATCACATCGCCCGGACACTGAATATGTGGCAATAGGTGAACCCGCCAATCTTGGCGAAGTGCTGGAGCAGGACGTGCAATTATTGCAGGATGTTCAGGCTGGGACCCATTCCCGTGGTTTTAAAGGTGCTTTGTGGGGTGAGCAGGAGCAGAGAATCAGGCACTACCAACGCGAAGTTGATCGTTATGTTGATGGAGAAAAATAAGAGATTATAGTGACTCTTCAATCAGGGCTGTCTCGTAATAACAACAAATTTCTGCAGCGCAGCAAGAGAAGCTATTGGAATGATTGATAATTGCTCACTATTTCACTAGGCTAAAGACAGTTTTTAGAATATAATTCAAATTCTATTCGGAGAAGACGAATAGTAATTTGTTTTTCAGTTGGAAAATCACAACACCTAAGCGTCATCTTATTCCGGGGGAATGTATGTACACCAAAAGTAAATCTCTGCAGAATAATCTGCTTAAATCAATTGTTATAGCCTTTCTTGCTCTCATCACCGCGTTACCTATGCAAGTTATGGCGCAGTCGGTTCTGGAAGAAATTCTGGTCACCGCGACACGAAGAGCCGAAACCGATATTCAGACCACACCGATTTCAGTATCAGCCATAACTGAAGATGCGCTCGATGACATGCTTCTGTTTGACCTTGGTGATATCGCAGCGGCTGTCCCGAATCTTGTGCAGGGCAATGCACCGGCTTTTAGTTCTTTCAACCCCAGTCTACGAGGTGTTGGTAAGGACGGCATTATTTTGTATGTGGAATCTCCTGTTGGTGTAGCGGTCGATGATTTCGTACTAATGTCGACTCAGACTCAAAATTTGGAGCCTTTCGATATCGAGGCGATTGAAGTATTACGTGGTCCTCAGGGCACACTGTTTGGTAAAAACAGTACCGCCGGCCTGATCCATGTACGTACCAAAAAGCCAGTAATGGACGAACGCAGTATCGAAGTTCGCGCCAGCTATGCCTCTTTCGATAGTTTAGAGACAAAATTTGCAGGTAATTACGGCACCGATAGATACCCTTGCTTTTCGAGCTGCCGGTATTTATCAGAAGAACGATGGTTATTACAATGCAGGAAAGACCTCTACCAGTTTTAACCCGTTTACATTCGCGCCGGAAACATTCACAGGTGATGGACGTGATCTTGCCGGTGTAGATAAATTTTCTGGTCGTTTTAAAGTTCTGTGGGAACCTAATGAAGACTTTAGTGCTATTGCGACTTATGAAATCGTTCGAGACAACAGTGATTCACCAGTAGTTGTGAATGAAAGTGCTACCGCCGGCGGTGCAGTTTTCCCGACACTGGGTCTGACACCTGATGCCGGTTACGAAGCTGTCGCAGCGGGTGACCCTCTTGATCAGTCAAATCAGTCTCGACGTACTGATTTTTTCAACATGGATTCAGGACATCAGATTGATATTGACGGGTTTTATCTGAACATGGACTGGACAGTTGGTGATTACACCATTCACTCCGTAACTGGCTACCGTGAGGAAGAAGCTCGTCTGCCGAGTACTTACATGGGTGAGGGAAGAGCATCACTGTTTGATGCAACACGAGACGATAATCGCGAGACCTTTCAGCAGGAAATTCGAATCGACTCAAACTACGACGGAGATTTTAACTTTACGGTCGGTGGTTTCTACCAGGAGGGCGATGTTAAATTCTGCGTAACCCAGATTTTGGGCTTCCTCGATTATTTCGGTGCCGGTTTTGCACCAAACACTATCCTGGGTGGACTCAGCGATGGCATGGGTAACCCACTTTCACTCGCTACCAATACGCATAACGACAACGCATCAGTATTGTGTAACCGTCAGGATTCAAAAGCCTTTGCCCTATTTGCTGATGGAACATTCGATTTCACCGAAAAATTACAAATTGGTTTTGGTGTTAGACAGACTTATGAAAACAAGAAATGGGCTGGTCGTTCGCAAACCTATTTCCAGTTTCTTAATGGTACAGCTAATGGCGCAGACGAAACCCTGTTCGCATCACTTGGGAATAATCTGGATGCCGCAGACTTCGGACGTTTCCCTTTTAATGTGGCTACAGCAGAACAGAGCTGGACTGACCCGAGCTTTCGTGTCACAGCTGGTTATGCTGCAACCGATAATCTTTATACATGGGCAACAGTATCACGCGGGGTTAAGTCAGGTGCGTTTAATGACCAGACCGGTACTTCGACAGTGGGTGTTCCAGTACCGTTTACTGACCCACGCACTATTGCTCCAATCGATCCGGAATTTGCGACTAGTTTTGAAATTGGCGTGAAAGCAGATCTGTTTGATAACCGCGTACGCATGAACGTGGTCTATTTCAATGTGACTTATGATGATGCGCAACGACAATTAAATGCTATCACCGGTAACTTTCAGGAAACCCGATTCTTTAACGCGGCAGAGCTGGACGCTGAGGGTATCGAGTTTGAGGGTAGCTGGGTCGTAAATGATAACCTGACAATCAGTGGTAACTGGTCCTGGCAGGATGTGGAATTTGTGTCGTTTGAAGCAGATACCGATTTTGACGGTGTAACCGACATTAATCTATCCAACCAGCCTGTTAACCGTTCACCTGAATGGACTGCTTACATCATGGCGAGCTATGAGCACACGCTGGGTGACATGGGTATGGCCAGACATAACCTCAGCGCTTCATTTGTTGACGACACTGTTTTTACCTACTCAGCTCTCGGACCAGCATTCGATGCCATGGCTGATAACCGTACTCTGGTAAACTGGAGTACAACATTAACGGATTCAAGTGAGAAATATTTTATCCGCGCCTTTGGTAAAAACCTGACTGATGAGCGCTATCGCACTGGTAATCTGGCTGTAGCCGGACTCTGGACGATGGCTTCTTACGGAGCACCACGTCAGTGGGGTGTTGAAATTGGTGGCAAATTTGATTTCTAATAATAATAACTAGGCATTATTTTCAGGCCGGCTTTATGCCGGCCTTTTTTGTTGAGGAATGTACCCATGACAAATAAAAAATTAGCGAACAAAGTTGCTATTGTGACCGGTGCCGCCAGCGGAATTGGTCGAGCCATAGCCAGTTTGTATCTGGATAATGGTGCCAGTGTGCTGGTTGTCGATATGCCCGGACAGAATCTTCAGGAGCAATTTAATTCTGATGCAGTTCAATATCTGGAAGTTGACATCACGGAGTCTCATGCACCGCAACGAATAGTAAATGAATGCATAAACGCATTTGCACAATTGGATATTCTGGTAAACAACGCCGGTATTTGTATCGCAGGAGATTTCGAAGAACTAAGTGATGAGCAATGGGAGAGAATTCTCTCGGTAAACGTGACATCAATGTTCAGAATCTCACGTGAAGCCATACCTCATTTAAAAGAATCTAAAAAGGGGAGAATTATCAATCTGGGCTCAATTATGTCAGACATGGGCGGACCCTCGTTATCAATTTACGGTATGTCAAAGCATGCGGTGGCCGGGCTCAGCAAAGGAATGGCTGTAGATCTGGGCAAGCATCAGATCACTGTGAATTATCTACAACCAGGATCCATCGTCACTGCTTTGTCCGAACCCTTTATGGATGATCCTGCTTTTAAAAAATACTGGGAAGATAAAGCACCCATCGGTCGTCTTGGTCAACCGGAGGAGGTGGCATACGCCGCGTTGTTTCTGGCCGCCGATGAAGCACAATTTATTTCCGGACTCGGCCTGAATGTAGATGGTGGTGCTATTGTTAATTTCTAAAATTGATTTAGTTCATAACTTTTCACTGGCACATATTGAATGAGAAACGAAAGATTATGAAAAAATTAGCAATCATTTTAGCCGCGCTGTTCTTTTGTCTGGATGCTTCAGCTAAAGAAGCAGCAGTCACTTACTCTCCGGTTGTTGGTAAAACTTACCCGACAAAACTTCTCTGGGGTGACACCCATCTACACACAAATAATTCTGCAGATTCTTTCACTTTTGCCAATAAATCGTTGACTGCAGAAGACGCGTACAAATTCGCACGTGGTGAAGAGGTTAATTCGCAATTTGGCCTGCCCGCGAAATTACGTGTTCCACTAGATTTCCTTGTTGTTGCTGATCATGCAGAATTCCTGGGTATATTCAGTTTGCTTGACGCCGAGGCACCGGAGTTTCTGCGTACTAAACTGGGAAAGTACTGGCATGAAAATATCAAAGCTGGTCGCTGGAATATTGTCCTGAAAGATTTTGTTCGCGCCTTGCGAGGTGAGGAATGGGATTTTGAGGTAGACAAGGAAATTGCGGTTTCTGTCTGGAATGAGGTCGCGAGAGTTGCTGATCAGTACAACGAGCCAGGTCGATTTACCACTTTTTCAGGGTTTGAGTGGAGTTCCATGCCGGATGGAAATAATTTACACCGCGTTGTCATGTTCAAGGATAGTGCTGAAATGGTAACGCAGGTTCTGCCTTTCTCAGCAATCGACAGTTCCGATCCTGAAGATTTATGGCAGTATCTGCAAGACTATGAGAATACGAGTGGTGGTGAAGCACTGGCTATTCCTCATAATCCAAACGTGAGTAATGGGTTAATGTTTTCATCAAAGAAAATGGATGGAAATAAACTTGATTCCGTTTACGCCTCATTACGTTCGCGCTGGGAACCTATACTCGAGGTAACTCAGACGAAAGGCGATAGTGAAGCCCATCCTTTTTTATCACCGAATGATGAGTTTGCTGATTACGAAACCTGGGATTCCGTAAATATTGACGGCAGTACTGTAAAGGAAAATTGGATGCTTAAGTATGAATACGCACGTTCAGCCTTGAAGATGGGCCTTGAGTATCAAAACAGCTTGAAAGCTAATCCATTTGAGTTTGGGATGATAGGCAGTACTGACTCGCATACATCACTGGCCACAGCCGAAGAGGATAACTGGTACGGCAAGTTTCCGCTGGAAAGACCCGGACCGGATAGAGCAACAGGTAAAAACCCACCATTTTATGATTACTGGCGTTTGGGGGCGGCAGGTTACGCCGCGGTCTGGGCACATGAGAATAGCAGAGAGTCGATTTTCGCTGCGATGAAAAGAAAAGAGGTGTATGCCAGTACCGGGCCCAGAATAGTACTACGTATGTTTGCAGGTTGGGGTTTTCTGCCTGATGATGTTTACGCACATGATTATGTTGACATTGGTTATTCCCAGGGTGTATCGATGGGCTCAAAACTGGATGAAATTCAGTCTCCTAATGGGGTACCACGTTTCATGGTTACGGCTGTGAAAGATCCTAATGGTGCCAACCTCGATAGAATCCAGATCATTAAGGG
Organism: Gammaproteobacteria bacterium; assembly: GCA_012103475.1. Lineage (GTDB taxonomy): Bacteria > Pseudomonadota > Gammaproteobacteria > Eutrophobiales > Eutrophobiaceae > WLWS01. The sequence continues at coordinate 164,674 of WLWS01000006.1, forward strand.
CTGGTTAGATGGGGATGGGGTAGCCCAGGAAAAAATTTACAATATTGCGGTATCTGATCAAAAACGAATTAACAAAGAGAATGGTGAAGTACAGCCTGTCGGTAATACTGTCATAGTAAGTGAAGCAAGTTACAGTAATAAAATTGGTGCAGCGCAATTAATCGCCTATTGGCGGGATCCCGATTTTTTAAAAGATTCGGGGGCATTTTATTATGTTCGAGTTTTAGAAATTCCAACGCCAAGATGGACGGCATATGATGCGAAGAAATTCACACAGGATTTACCTGATGAAATCCAGACATGGCAGCAGGAACGGGCATATTCTTCTCCTATCTGGTATAAGCCCTGACAGTCTCAGTTATCAATTTTTCATTTTTTAGTGTTCGAATGTATTTGGCCCATATATCACTTTCTTCAAAATCGTTGTTTATCGTATCGAAGGTCCTGTCTGGGTGTTGATTTATTTTAGATTAATGTATTAAGATATGCGCATATTAGAAACTGAGGATAAGTGAATGCCCGCTCGCGAAGTGGTCGCCCGGGAACTCGCGGAAACTTTCCGAGTTTTGGGTCACGAATTAAGAATACGTATCGTCGAGGAACTGGCACATGGCCACAAAGGCGAACTCGATGTGCATACTCTGGTGGATATTCTGGATGTGCCTCAGCCTACTGTTTCCCAGCATCTGGGCGTACTTCGGAATGCGAAACTGGTTAAACAACGTCGAGTGGGCCGGCATGTACATTACTCGCTGACGAATCGACAGCTGGCCGGATGGCTTCTCAAGGCTTTGCTTTTTCTGGATGTGCGCTCTCATGATGCTGAAGAGCTGAGTCGAGCCGTCGAAGATGTTCGACGGGTATGGGGTTAATTACATATTTAATGGGAAGAGAGATATGACTACGACAACTACCGATATACCTCAGGGAACTATAGATGGACTCAAACGTCACTGGAAAGACGATATGTTATCGGGCTTTCTGGTATTTCTTATTGCCTTGCCTTTATGTCTTGCCATCTCGCTTGCCTGTGGCTACCCGGCAATAGCCGGTGTATTCACGGCGATTATTGGCGGTATTTTGTCCGCTTTTATAAGCAATTCCGAATTGACGATCAAAGGCCCTGCTGCCGGACTTATTGTGGTCGCTTTGGGCTGTGTCACCGAATTCGGTTTCACAGGAGGACAGGATCTCGCTGCAGATATCCAGGCCTATCGATTGGCTCTGGGAGTCGGAGTAGTCGCCGGTATTATTCAAATTCTTTTTGGCGTTTTCCGCTCCGGCATACTCGGCGAATTTTTTCCTACATCAGCCGTTCACGGCTTGCTGGCTTCTATCGGTATTCTGGTCATATCCACGCAAGTACCAATTGTGCTTGGCGTCGCCGCCGGTGGGACACCGCTCGAGCGACTGGCCGCCATTCCAAGCTATTTCATTGAAATGAATCCAGTTATAGCCCTGATAGGCGGAATAAGTCTCATCATCATGTTCGGGTTTCCGCTCATTAAGAATCCGCGGCTCAAAATCATACCGGCGCCCATGCTTGTCCTTTTAGTAGCTGTTCCTCTCGGCATGTATTTCGATATAGGCACTGAACAAATAGTGATGTTCGCAGGACAAGAGGCTTCACTCGGGCCACGCTACCTTGTCGATGTGCCTAATAACATGTTCACTGCACTGACCTTTCCGGACTTTTCAGGAGTAATGACAAAAACCGGCATAACCTACATCATCATGTTCTCATTAATCGGCAGTGTTGAATCCCTGTTAAGTGCAAAAGCCGTTGATCAGATTGACCCATGGCGTCGTAAAACTAATATGGACAAGGATCTTCTCGCCGTTGGCATTGGTAACACAGCTGCAGCCTTTGTTGGTGGTCTACCGATGATTTCCGAGATCGTACGAAGTAAAGCCAATATAGATAATGGTGCGCGTACCCGCTTCGCTAACATGTTTCATGGCTTCTTCCTGCTAGCCTTTGTCGCTCTGGTACCTGCATTAATCGATCGTATTCCCCTCGCAGCGCTTGCAGCGATGCTGGTATTTACAGGTTTTCGACTCGCGTCCCCACAAGAGTTCGTCCATATGTACAAAATTGGTCGAGAGCAATTTATCATTTTTGTCTCGACCATCATTGGTGTGCTTGCAACTGATCTGCTTGTTGGCATCTGTATTGGAATACTGGTGAAAGCAATCATCCACGTCATCAATGGCGCGCCAATCGTTTCCTTGTTCAAGCCCAGTATCACAGTTGAAAACGAGAGCGATGAGACGGCGACAATTAAGGTAGATAAATCCGCCCTGTTCAGCACCTGGATCGCGCTGAAAAACCGAATCGGCGGACAAAGCGCGAAGCAAGTCATTGTCGACTTGTCTGACACCAAATTCGTGGACCACACTGTGATGGCGAATCTGGAAGCACTCGCCAAAGAATTCAGTGAGAGTGATCGCGAACTCTTAATCACAGGAATAGAGGAACATAAATCCTTATCTGAACATCCCCTGGCAGCACGAAAGAAATCGTACTGATGAGCGCAAGCACTCCATTCTACCGTCTCATCGAGGAGGCGGCCGAACCAGTTTCTCAGTTCTGGCCAATGAAAGGATTTGTCTCGCACAATCCAATACAGGGCCTCGAACATCTTCCTTTTGACGAAGCATTCCGGCAGGCAAAAGATCTGTTTGGCGCGGAAGGATATTTACCAGCAGAGGAATATCGGGCTTTGTTGCAGACTGGTCGTATAACACAGGAAAGCGTGAATAGCGCGATGGCTCGTGTTGGTCCAGAGAATGATGAGTCTGTATCTTTATCATCGCGAACAATTTCAGCAAAGGAAGTACTGAGGCTTCATTTGCTGCATGGGATTGATGTGCTTGAGCCGGCACTACTTGAATGGCAGCTAACAAGTGGAGGTGCTTTAGAGAAGCCCTTTGCAGCTGCTACTACAGAGTTGGACTTAGCCGGATTGTGGCAACAAGTGTTATCTATATTGAAGCTTGCCGACGGCTCTACGAACAAAAAGGGACCGATATCTGCGCAGGCAGATGAGGCCAGGCTCGATTTACCATTTCGCCGAACCCTCAGTGACTGGCTTGACGAGCTTACCAACTCCTCACTAGTCGCAAGCATCGATCAGCATCTGATCAAATGGACATCCTCCTTTGTCGATGAAGGCATGGCCAGCTGGTCTATGCCAGGCAGGCCTTCCGGTTTTTATCTTGCGTGGCGTGAACTCGCCCAGCACGATGCGAGTGCCCGACTCCTGGGAATAAAGAACTTTTCATCAAAGGTGGCCGCTTTGCCAGAGGATCCGGAAGCTGGCATCCAGCAATCGCTACAGGCACTTCAGATTCCTGAAGCACGTTGGCCGGACTATTTAACCAGAGTGCTCGCCCAGTTGCCAGGCTGGACAGGATTGATTCGCTGGCGTGGGTTGAACCCGGATGATCCGATTCAGAAAGCAGCGCCGATCGATGTTGTGCAATATCTTGCCGTTCGCATGTTTTATGAACGGGAGCTTGTTCAATTACAGGCCTCTCGGGAATGGCGTATCGAAGGTAATTTACCAACGCTTACAAAATATCTGCAAGAACATGGCAGGGCGCCGGAAGCCACAGTTAGTGCCAACAAAGCGGCGGTATGCAGCGATGCCTGGCGATTGTTTAATCTCATGCAGCTTTTGAAATCTGAAGCAAGCTCTTTTACTGATATTAGATATGAGCAGGCAAAAGTTATGCTTGGCTGGCTTGATGAATTTCCTGTTGAGCAACATTTACCCGTTTGGCTTGAGGCATATGAAGATTCCTATCGGAATGAATTGTTGTCAAAAATTCACGCACACAGGGGAAACGTAACCGAAGCTAAGGAGCGACCACTCGCCCAGGCGGCATTTTGTATTGATGTTCGCTCAGAGCCCTTCCGCCGTCATTTTGAAGCAACAGGGGCAATAGAAACAATTGGTTATGCGGGCTTTTTCGGTATCCCGATGAGTCACCGCGGGTACGACACAGAAGAGTCCTTTCCACTTTGCCCGGTATTGCTGTCACCCTCAAATGCACTCTATGAATTACCTCGGGAAGGTCAGCAACAGGCACTCTCAAAATACGCCTCGGGTACACGCTGGCTACAACTAGGGGAGCAACTATTTCACGATATAAAGCACAGTCCGATTGCGTCGTTTTTATTGGTAGATGTGCTTGGACTGTTTTTTAGCGTTGCGCTAATTGGCAAAACGCTCTTTCGGCGTTCTTACCATATCCTGCTTAGTGCAATGAAAAAATGGTTTGTTCAATCTGTCGAGACTGAGATTCAGGCCGGTGAAGAGACAGGTGATAAACCACGAGTTAGCGGCGTACCGGTTGAGCTTACTCGAGGTTATAGTGTTGCGCAGCAGGCTGATTTCGTCGAAGGTGGACTGCGAGTTACCGGGCTGACGGAAAATCTTGGCCGATTTGTCGTGCTCTGTGGTCACGGCAGTACAACTGACAATAACCCGTATTCTGCCGCCCTCGACTGCGGTGCATGTGGTGGGCGTCACGGCGATCCGAATGCACGTACTTTTGCTATAATGGCGAATAATCCTTTGGTTCGAGCGGAGATCAAGAGGCGTGGTCTTGATATCCCGGAAGACACCTGGTTCTTACCAGCAAAGCACAATACCACTGCCGATACGATCGAATTTTACGATGTCGTAGATGTTCCCCAAAGTCATCGAGAAGATCTGGAGAAGCTTCGCCAGTTATTTATTGAAGGTGGTGAGCAGCAGGCTCTTGACCGTTGCAAACGCATTCCGGGAACTCCGAGTAACATGACCGCGAAACAGGCTTTCGCACATGTTGAGTCAAGGAGCTTTGACTGGGCGACATCCCGACCTGAATGGGGCCTTTCGGGTAACGCCGCCTTTATCATTGGAAGACGGATGATGACCAAGGGTCTTGATTTAGGAGGACGTTGTTTCTTACATTCTTACAACGCACTTTCTGATCCGGAAGGCGCCTTGCTGGAAAAAATAATGACGGCACCGCTTGTAGTGGGCGAGTGGATCAATATGCAGTACTACACCTCTGCAACTGATCCCTGGAAATACGGCAGTGGCAGCAAAGTTATTCATAATGTTGTGGGAGGAGTGGGGGTTATGTATGGCGCGCAAAGCGATCTGGCTACAGGCTTACCGCTGCAGACTGTGAATGATGGCGCCAGCCATTTTCACGAGCCCGTACGTTTACTGACTTTGATTGAAGCTGATCACGCGATTGTTGGCGAAATCATCGCCAGACATGACATACTGCAACAGTTTTTTCATAACGGCTGGTTGAATCTTGTCGTTATCGATCCGAATACATTTGAGTTCCGTCGGTACAACACAGACGCAAGCTGGGAGTTGCTTGAGCTATGAAAGTTTTTATTGCAATCGCGCTCTTTGCATTGTGGCTGGTGTTGTCTGCATCCTTTAACCCGGCCCATGTAGTGCTGGGAGCAATTGTTGCTTTAATCGTTGCCTGGATAAACCCGATAGGCACTCCCTATACGCGACGCTTTTTATGGCTGCGAGCGCTGGGCTATGCGCCCTGGCTATTCGGGCGAGTTGTTAAAAGCGGCTTACACGTCAGTCGACTTATTCTTTATCCTGCTCTGCCAATCAAGCCCGAGCTTATACAACACAAAACAAAGCTTCGCAGCGAAGGAGAGCTTGTTGTACTAGGCAATTCAATCACCCTTACGCCTGGTACGATCACCGTCGAAGTAGCGCCTGGCGAACTTATCGTACATGCCATTGATGCATCAGCGCAGCAGGACCTTATCAGTGGAGTGCTTGATGAGAAGGTCAGTCGTTTGTTCTCAGCATGGGAGGGAGATCAGTGAGTTCATTTTTTGTTTTTGTGCTCGTTACCCTGACGATGCTGATGCTTGTTTATTTATATCGTGTTATTCGCGGACCCAGTGTCTTTGACCGTGTGCTTGGATTAAACGGTATATCCACCAAGGCAATTGTTTTACTTGTGTTGCTTGGCACGATGTTTGAACGCGTCGATATGTTCGTGGATATTTCAACCGGATACGCACTATTGAATCTCGTTGGTGCACTGGCCATCGCGAAATTCCTTGAAGAAAGGGGGACCTCAGAGAAATGACCGCCTTAGCAGTTTTTCTAATAGTCGTAGGACTATTTTTTCTTGTTGTTGGCTCGATTGGTATGATGCGCTTGCCGGATGTCTTTTCCCGTGCACACGCACTTTCGCTTACTGATTCACTCGGGGCCGTTTTCGTTCTGGCAGGGCTTGCGGTCTATGAAGGTTTTACCCTTAATTTTCTTCGGATCATTGTTGTGCTACTGCTCGTCTACCTGATGAATCCTGCAATTTCACACGCGACATTAAGGGCAGCATACCGTTCAGGTCTTCGGCCTTCTGCAAAGGAAGAAAAATGACAATTGAAATTCCACTTCTTATTTTACTGGTGATGACAGCTGCTGGTGCCATGCTGGTGAAGGATCTTATTTCTTCAGTGTTCATTCTTGGTTCCTATAGCTTCGCACTGTCACTTGTCTGGGCACTCCTGGGCGCAGTTGATGTGGCTTTTGTAGAGGCCGTTGTCGGGGCAGGACTGGCAACGGTCTTCTTCCTGTTAACCTTATTCCGGACCACAGAAAAAGATGACGTTATACGTCGTCCGCCGGTACCCTGGGCGGCAATAATTGGCCTGCCCCTGTTAGGTTTACTGCTTCTTTATGGAGCGGGTGATCTACCCGCATTTGGCGATGTAAGTTCTCCGGCAAGCACGCATATTTCTCCCTACTACCTCGAGAACAGTGTTGCGCAAACCCGAACTCCGAACGTGGTGACCGCTGTGCTCATGGATTATCGTTCTTTCGATACCTTTATCGAGACCATCGTGATATTTACCGCAGGGATTGCCTGCGCACTCATTCTCAGGAAGGGCGGCGAATGATTCAGCCACATGACAGCGCTATCGTGCGTTCACTTGGTCATGTTGTCATTCCGATAGCTCAACTCTTCGGGGCTTATGTACTGGTGTTTGGTCAACACGGACCGGGGGGCGGCTTTGTCGGTGGTGTGGTCATTGCGGCCAGCATGATCATGGCCATTTTAATCTTCGGCGTTGACTCTGCTGATAGTACGCTCGCCCGAAAAATACTGCATGGAGACGGGCTGGGTCTGCTGCTCTTTGGCGGTGTTGGCGGACTCTGCCTGATCGGAGGAGGTCAATTTCTGAATTACAGCTTCTTGCAAATCCCTGGTCTCGACGAAGCGTCTCAACATTATGCCGGAATACTATTGACCCAGATTGGGGTCGCCATGGATGTCGCAGTTACCGGCGTGTCAATTGCCGTCAGTCTGTCATTTGAAGAAGATGAAATTTCTCAAGACGAGGTGAAAGATGCTTGAGCTATTGCAAACACTGATACAACGACCGAACTTTGTTGTTTTCGTCATCTTGTTTCTTTGGGGCATCTATATCATGGCGGCCCATCCAAACTTCGTTAAAAAACTCATCGGTCTGTATATTGTGCAGATCAGCGCGATTTTTTTTCTTGTCGCCTTCAGTGCCAAACAAGGTGCGACGGTACCGGTCATAATGGAAGGGGCGGCAGCGGTGGAACCACTTATCTATGCAAATCCGCTTCCACATGTGCTGACTGTAACGGCTATTGTGGTCCAGGTTGCAACTCTTGGCGTCTCGCTGGCACTCGTGGCGGGGATTTATCGGAAGTTTGGCACTCTCGATGAAGATAAAGTGATGGAACAGCTAAAATGAACTCTCATCTGCCCATCCTGATTTTTCTCGTGCCCTTTTTTGTGGGTGTATCGATGCCTATTCTCACGGCAAAGCGACCTTCGCTATGCCCGGATATCACTTTGGCTGCGGTTATTGTTATGTTTTTGCTGGCAATAGCCAATCTTTATATGGTTCAGACAGAAGGGCCAATCGAGTATGCACTCGGTGGCTGGACTGCACCGATTGGTATCGCGTGGCTTAATGATTCGATTGCAGCAATTGTGGTTTTGACAGTCACTGTGGTGGCATTACTGACGCTGATCTATGGCCGGGTTATTGTTAGCGCCGATCTGGCAAAAAGTGTTCCTTACTATACGCTTATCCTTATCATGATTTCAGGCCTGGTTGGCCTCGTGTTTGCCGCAGACCTGTTTAATGTCTTTGTGTTTCTGGAAGTTGCCGCCTTATCTGGTTATGCACTGGTTGGTGCCGGGGGTGGGAAAGCGCAGGTTTATGCTTTTCGCTATCTACTGCTGGGTTCTTTTGGCGCAACACTTTATCTGCTGGGCCTTGGGCATCTCTACGTAGTCACCGGTACGCTCAATATGGCGGATCTGGCGCTACGACTTCCTGAGTTAATGACATCTACAGCAGTAGTCGGCGGTCTTATCTATATTTTTCTTGGTCTTTCGATCAAGATGGCATTAATACCACTGCACAGCTGGTTGCCAGATGCGTATACCAACGCGCCCTCCGCAGTGACACCATTACTGGCCTCCACCGTCACCAAGGTCGCATTGGTAGCATGGGTTCGCATTGAGTATTCGCTTATTGCGCCAAATGTTGAAGTCAGTCATGTGCCTGTGCTGGTGCTGTTAGAGGAACTAGGCGTTATCGCAGCACTCATAGGCGGTGCGCTCGCTCTAATCCAGACCGATCTCAAGCGTATGTTTGCTTATGGCGGGATCAGTCATATTGGTTTGATTCTGATCGGTGTGAGTCTCGGCAATGACACGGGATTCGTAGGCGGCATGTTTTACCTGATCAATGACGCTGTCATGCAAGCAGCACTTTTCATGATTGCCGGTGCTATTCTTTATTACCACAAGGCCCGTACACTTGATGATATACGCGGTGTGGGTCTGCACACTTCACCCTGGCTTACAGGGGCCCTGATAGTGGTCGCAGTAGCAATGGTAGGGTTGCCACCTACTGGCGGTTTTTTCGGCAAATGGAATATCATACTTGGTGCCCTGGAGGCAGAACACTACTTTGCCGTATTTGCGGTGATCGCATCAACACTGCTGACCTTCGGTTATTTCCTTAAAGTATTCGCCGCCTGGTTCCACCAGACTGAATTTGTCGAAGCAAAATCAATCAAGATCTCAAGTGGCTTGAGAGTCAGTTTGGGTGCTATATCAATCTTAATGATTGCGCTTGGGCTTATGAGTGATTCAGTTGTGCAAATTTTACTTGAATCAGTAAACAATGGAGGCATTTGAGAAGACCATGTCGATTTACACACTGATTCCTTTTCTACCGCTGGCAGCCTCGCTGATCCTGACACTATTTGGCGAGCAGCTGCAGGGCAAAGGGCAGCGACTTGTGATTCCGGCAATTGCACTTTCATTTCTGCTTTCCATTATTGCCTTCCTCGAAGTTATTGCAAACGGCCCGATTAATGTACAACTCTATCAATTTCTGAATGTAGGCAAGCTGGTTGTTGATATGGGCTTTTTTCTCGATCAGCTCACCGTACTTTTGCTGCTGCTGGTAACCGGGGTCAGCACTGTCGTGCAGGTCTATGCCTCCCGTTACATGGTAGGCGATCCACGGCACAGCCGTTTTTTTGCGCTGACTGCAATGTTTACAGCTGCAATGACACTACTGGTAATGAGCAGCAACTTAATGATGACCTTCATTTTTTGGGAACTCATGGGACTGTGCTCGTATCTGCTGATATCACATTACGCCGAGCGCCCCAGTGCCGCACGTGCCGCAACAAAGGTATTTCTGGTTAATTCCGTCGCCGATGCCGGACTCTTAGTCGGTGTCGTTCTGACTTTTCTGACTTTTGGCACGCTCGATATTCAGGAGATTCTGGTAATAGCAAAATCAGGTGCTGATGTTTCCGATCTGCCCATAACACTGTTAACGCTATGTCTATTTTGCGGTGCAGTCGGCAAATCTGCGCAAATGCCTGCGCACGTCTGGTTACCTTTTGCGATGGAAGCGCCGACACCAGTATCCGCGCTGATTCATGCCGCAACAATGGTGAATGCCGGGCCTTTTTTACTCGTGCGCCTGAGCCCGGTTATTGTGCTTTCGCCTACTGCGATGACGGTTATCACTATCGTTGGCGCCATGACGGCACTGTTTGCCGCAGTCGTGTCCTTAACGCAAACCGATATTAAGCGAACACTTGCCTATTCCACCATAAGTCAGCTCGGCTTTATGGTTATGTTATGTGGTGTGGGCGCATTTGTGGCCGCTATTTTTCACCTTATCGCACATGGCTTCTTCAAGGCCTTCCTGTTTCTGTCCACCGGCAACGCGCTTACTGCCACCCATCGTCATTTAGAGCATGAAGAGGAAACGCCGGCACTTGCCAGGAACGGACTCTTTGTTGGCGCCCTAATCATGTCGATTGTACCGGTGCTGGTGTTTTTCTCAGGTTCCTATCGTCACCTGTGGCTTTCACAGAGTTCTTCCACCGCGGAAATAGCCTTATGGATTGTTGGCCTTGCTACGATCTTTTTTACTGCGATGTATCTCTTCAAAAGTGTGACGACAATCTTCCGCCGTGGTCCCACGGGAGCTAAAGACAGTGAGCCCCTTGTTTCTCCAGACCTGTTCTCTGCACGTCACGTAATTGGCGTTGCTGTCATAGCAGCAATCATGATTGCACTGTTAATTACAGTATGGCGCTGGTTTGCGGGTTTCCTCTCGCCAGCAGTAGGTGGTGCGCAGAGTCAGCTTGCATCGGAATTTTCTGTCTGGATACTGTTGCCCTTGCTTGTCGCCGTGGCGGGCTGGATAGTCGCTTATGTCCGATTCAGACGTCCGCGCTTGCAGCAGACCTCGGTTTTAAAGAAACGACTTTATGTCTTCTTCCTGAATAAAGGGTATTTCGATGACATTTATGAGGTATTTCTGGTCCGCCCGACTTTAAAACTTGCTGACTGGACCTGGAGAAAGATTGATCAGGGTATTATCGATAAGGTCATAATTTCACTCGGTACTATAAGTACAGCGCTTGCCCATCGTCTCGGTTACCTCGATGCAGCTATTGATAAGGGAGTCATGTCGGTTGGTACTGGCAGTACTGCAATTGCCCATCGCCTCGGCTATCTCGATGCTATTGTTGATAATCGTGTTACTTCGGTTGGCTCGGTCAGCATCGGTTTAGCCCGTTGGCTGGGCAGATTCGTCGATACAGAGGGCATTTCTAAAACGGTTGATGGATTAGGACGGAGCGTGGATGCGTCCGGACACGCGGCTAGACGCTATGAACCACACACACTACAACACAACCTGTTGGTGGTAGTATTGTGGCTGGTTGCAGCTCTGGGTTTTTTCTACTGGATCGGGGGATAAACAACGTTATGGATTCACTATTTACAGACCACCTGCTGAGCTTGATGATCGCCATGCCATTTATCGGCATGGTTATTCTCGCATTTTTAAGTGACCGAAAATGGGTACTCACGACGACACTTGTTATCACACTGATCAACACGGCGCTCGCTTTCTTTCTCTGGAGTCAATTTGACCTCACCGAAACCGGCATGCAATTCGTTGAACGCCATCAATGGATGCCGACCTTCGGCATAGAATATGCCGTCGGTGTAGACGGCATCAGTCTGCTACTGGTACTGCTGACCACCTTCCTGCCGCCTCTTTGTGTGCTTGGATGCTGGGATTCAATCACCACCCGCTTGAAAGCCTTCATGATGTTGATCCTGCTCGTCGAAGGCGCCATGCTGGTTGTGTTTACTGCCCTGGATGCTTTTCTATTCTTCATGCTCTGGGAAGTCACCATGGTGCCCATGTATTTCATGATTGTGCTGTGGGGCGGGCCGAATCGCGTCGCAGCCGGTTTGAAGTATGTCCTGTACAGCCTTACGGGAAGTTTACTTCTGCTCGTCGGTATATTGGGGCTTTCACTGCAGGCGGGTACTTTCGACATCATACAACTGGCAGATTTCAGTTATTCGGAGAAATCGGAATTCTGGATATTCCTCGCCCTGTTTCTGGGCTTTGCGATCAAACTTCCGATGCTGCCTTTTCACACCTGGCTTCCGGATGCTCACTCCGAAGCGCCGACCGCGGGTAGTGTGCTGTTGGCAGGGGTACTCCTGAAAATGGGTGGCTATGGACTCATTCGTTTCTGTCTGCCCATCTTTCCAGAAATGGCGCATAGTTTTGCGCCGGCTGTGCTGTGGTTATCAGTTGCCGGTATTTTGTACGGCGGTTATATGGCGCTGGCACAAGAAGATCTGAAGAGACTGGTTGCCTATTCTTCCGTCTCGCATATGGGTTTTGTCACTCTGGGAATTTTCTCCTTCAATAACGAAGGTATCGAAGGCGCCATTTTGCAAATGATGACCCATGGCCTGACTACCGGTGCAATGTTCCTGATAGTTGGTCAGCTATATGACCGCACACACAGTCGCAACATAGCTGACTATGGTGGTCTTCAGCAACGCATGCCCAGATTCGTGGCCATTCTCAGCCTGTTTGCGGTCGCGTCATTCGGTTTACCTACAACATCTAATTTTATCGGCGAGTTCCTTATTCTTGTGGGTGTCTCCTACGAAAACTTTATCTTCGTCGTGCTGGCGATGGGCGGCATTGTCCTGGGTGCGGCCTACATGCTGTGGATGTTGCAGCGTGTTGCCTTCGGTCAGGCACGCACCGAAGCTGCTAGACAATTAACAGATCTGAATTTTCGGGAAATGCTGACAATACTTCCACTGGCTGTTGCTGTGGTAGGTATTGGCGTCTATCCAGGGCCATTTCTTGAGTCTATGGATGCCAGTGTGACTTACGTGGTTGAACGAATGGCTCAGCATTGATGCCATTCATGTCAGGGACTCCTCTTTATTGAGCGGTATTAAGATGTCAAACAACATATATCGCATCCTCATTTCATATTTTCTTTGCTGGGTGTTAAGCGCGAACGCTGCAGCTCAGATTGACGAGGATCAGACGGGCGCATGGTACATGTATTTATGGAATACGGCATTTGAAGACAGTCAGTTTGGATTGCAAGGGGATATCCAGCACAGAAACTGGGACCTTGGAGGAGACCTGGAGCAGTTGCTGATCAGAGGCGGCCTTAGCTGGTCTCCCGAGCAAAGTAATGTGAAATACACTTTGGGTTATGCCAACATCACATCCGGCACCTTTGGTTCTTCGTCAAGCACCTCAAATGAGCATCGAGCCTATCAGAAGGCATCGATTCCTCAACGATGGGGTAAAAAACTTTATATTGGTCATCGTCTCAGGTTGGAACAACGTTGGGTGGAAGATCAGGACTATCGCAATCGATTCCGTTATTTCCTCAGTGCTAATTATCCCTTGAACAAATCTGACTTGAGTCAGGGAAGTGTTTATCTGTCATTTTACAATGAGCTATTCATCAACCTGGAAAAAGATATTGGCAATGGCAGGAAGGTCGATAATTTCGATAGAAACCGAACTTATCTGGCTCTTGGCTATAGCTGGACTAATCAAATCAGACTTCAATTCGGCTATATGCATCAAAAAACGAAATCAGTAGATAAGGGTCAATTGCAGTTCAATTTATTTCATTCGTTCTAATTTGATGACAAACGTCGTTTACGGCGCCTAGTAGTTTACTTTTGGACTACCAGCAGGATAGAAGACACCCATCAGCCGCATACCCGACGAATCAGTGCACTCGAGAGAATGAGCCTGTCTTTCAGGCAGGAATATCAAGTCCCCGGGAACGACTTTGGTTTTCTTTGTTGTTGTCCACATCATGCCTTCACCTGACATAATAAATATCGCTTCTTCATACAGATGATGATGAAAAGCGGCTCTTGACCTGGGTACTTCACCAATAAACTGTGTGACCTGTTCACATCCGAGATCACTGTTAACCAGCTCCAGTAAATGACGGTCTGCCATGGTGTCGCGCTTACTTTGATCATAGGTGGCGCTACGAGATTTTAATTCTGAATTAAAATTGTCTGGCATTTCATCAAGAAGCTGCAGTTCAACATTGCCCGGACACACCGTGATAATTGCTTTCAGTTCATCAGATCCGAGATTTGTGAGACGAAAGGCCTCATCAGCGCAAACGTATATACCGGTTTCTACCGGGGTGACCATCGTTTCTCCAGATATATTGATGTTACCGTTGCCAGCAGCAATATAGATGACCACTTCTGAATCAGGAAAAGAGAGAACGGGACTCTCTCCCTGGCTGATCTGAGCTACGTATTGAGCAAGATGCCTGGCACCGGTTTCGTCAGAAATGTTTTTCTTGATTGTGACATGATGATTGCTGAACTGCAGACTGCCATTGTCACGAACTACATAACAGCCATTGTCCAGCAAGGCTGTTTGAAACTCTCCATCTTCACTATTTGTATAGTCGACCTCAGCCGCATCGGCGAAATCTTCTGGAGCGGCTTCTGCGTAGGTGTCAGATAAATTATTGTGAGCACCATCGCAGAAGGGAGCAGACTGGGTTTGTTTACAGGCACATAAAAGTACATCTTCGTCGCGCTCTGGAACATAACGTAAAGGCTCAAACGAGGATCCCTGATGAGCGCCATCACAAAAAGGCTGTTTCTGGCTAAGCCCACAGCTACACCAGGCATAAGGACGGCCAGCTTTTAGGGAGACAAGACAGGGTTTGAGGGCGCTGACAAATGCTTTTTCAGTCATAATTATTTTTGTGTAATTTAGGTTGTCACAGAATTAACAAGTGGCGCGCATATAAACACATTTATCAGAAGCACGAAAGTGAAAAAGTATCAATTTCAGGTTTACAGCACCCGACTCAGCTAATATTTAATTTGCTTTCAGTTTAGCCGGGTCCCAGTGTTCCACCATCAGACCATCAACGATTCGAAACATATCGAACCAGGTTGTTGTGTATTTTTTCCCTGGTACGTTGGGATCTTCAAACTCCCTGAGCATACTGATGATGACCATATCACCTTCGGCACTTATCGATACCAGTCCATCCAGAGTATCCTTAAGCGGTCGTGGCTCGCTGCCGACGATTTGCCTGAGATAGTTTTTCATGCCGTCGAAGCCTGAAGCCTCATTTGGATTATGATTAATCAGGTCTTTTGATACCAGCTCGTCGAGTTTGTCCAGTTGGCCAGCCATAACATAGCGATAAATATCATAAGCAACCCGTTTATTTGCTGCCAATGTTGCTGAATCAGATTCGAGCAGTCTGGCTTGTTCCTGGGCAGGAACAGCTATAACCGGATAGGCAGCATAGCTTGTGGCAGAAATTATGCTTAGTAGTGTTGCAATGATCAGTTTCATTTGAGCTCCTGTATATCTACTTGTAATGATTAGAAGGAATGCTGTTCAGTCAGACTGGAATAGTAATCAATTTTTTAATAAAACCCTATAAGCCTGAACAGATTTTCAGTATCCTGAATGTAATGGACATTCGTACAATTTCTCGTTTTAAAACCTCATATGTCAATCCATCTCGTAGAGACTTACTGAAACAACTAATGGCAATGGGCTGTCTGAGTACGACTACGCTATTCTCAACGTCATTTTTGTCTGCTGCTGAAAAACGTAACCTCGCAAAGCAAGAGCTGAATAACTCAACCAGCAAAGGGGATGAGCGTTATGAGGCGCTGCGTAAGGCAATGATATGGCGCGTTAATACCCCGAAAAGATATCCGGATATCATTGTGCAGGCGACGACTGAAGCTGAAATTCAAGAATGTTTGAAGTTTGCCAGTAGAAATCAATTACAGGTTGTTTGCAGGGGAAGTGGACACAATACTGCCGGTTCGGTATTGCGAGAAGGAGGTATGCTGCTGGATATATCTGCAATGGCTGAAGCCTCAGTCGATGTTGAAACGATGACAGCAGATGTAGGTCCGGGCGTAAACATGCATCGCTTTTATCAGTCTCTGACTACCTGGGGAAAGGTTTTTCCAGTCGCCGAATGTCACGGCGTGGCGATGGGCGGATATCTACTTGGCGGTGGCTATCCACCGATCGGCACTATCTGGGCCAAGGGTCCGGCGTGTTATTCGATACTCAGTGCAGATGTGATTTTGGCCAGTGGTAAAAAAGTGCTTGCCAGCAAGGAATGTAATCCTGAGTTATTCTGGGCTATACGCGGTGTCGGCCCGGGTTTTTTCGGTGTCGTGACAAATTATCATGTGCGCATTTATGAACATCCGAAAATTATCATGCAGAGTACATTTTTTTATGAGCTCGAAAAATTACCAAATGTGATTTCATTTTTGAATACTCTGCAAAAAGAAAAGGATGATCGAGTTGAAGTTAGTGTTGCCTTGACTAATGAGCCGGGTGACAAAAAGAGGACCGTAGCAAAGTTGAAAATTATCGTCGCCGTCACTGGATCGCCTGATTCGGAATCGGAAGCCCGTTCTCTATTGGAACTTTACTCTACTAGTAGTTTGTCTTCTCTTGCAAAATCAATCAGGGAATATGAGGCGGTCGAGTTTTCTGATTTGATGTATTCCCCCAATCGAAATCTGCGCAATAACTCTGACAATATCTGGACCGATGATGCAAACGCACTAATGGCGATTGTAGAACATTATATGAACAAACCTGAGGGGAGCACTCTATATATGACGCTGCACCACGGTCGTCAGTCTTCAGTAGAACGTGAGGACGCTTGCTATTCTTCGGTCGGGTCACATTTCCTGAGTAGCCATTTATTATGGGAGCATGCCTCCGATGACGAGCTGAGTAAGCAGTGGTATGCAGAATTCAACAGAATATTGAAGCCATACGCCAGTAGTCATTATGTTAATCAGGTTGATAATGAGCACCACCCACAGAGAATTCAGGCGAGTTTTACTGAAGAAAACTGGCTTCGTTTGGGTGCATTGCGAAAAAAACACGATCCAGATCAACTATTTTACAGCTATCTGGGATACGACTAATTTGTACTGCTAAGCTAGAGCGATGTGCGATTGTGGGAAATATTATGACTAAGAAAAAAACTGGAAAAACTAAGAAATCGAGTGAAAGGAAAGTTGATATAGTGGATGCCTATCATGAGGATGATCCGCGGCTCAGGGGGGAAAAGGAAAAAGCACTGCCAAAAAAGTATTATGAAGAGGAGTTATTCAGACTGCAGATAGAACTGGTCAAATTGCAGGAATGGGTAAAAAAGAAAGGACTCAAGGTAGTGGTGATATTTGAAGGACGGGATGCAGCTGGTAAGGGCGGGGTCATTAAAAGAATTGTTCAGCACCTGAATCCAAGAGTTTGCAGAATTGTTGCACTGGCGGCGCCAACTGAAAGAGAAAAAACGCAGTGGTACTTTCAACGCTATGTCGAACACTTGCCAGCGGCGGGCGAAATCGTTCTGTTAGATCGTAGCTGGTATAACCGTGCTGGAGTGGAAAAAGTGATGGGTTTCTGCAGTTATGAAGAGCATCAGGAATTTTTACGTTTTTGCCCGGAATTTGAGAGCGCTCTGGTCCGTTCCGGAACTATCCTTATTAAGTACTGGTTTTCGGTTAGTAACCTGGAGCAGGATAAACGTTTTCGGGCCCGCGCTCTCGAACTCCATAAACGTTGGAAACTCAGTCCTATGGATCTTGAATCAAGGACTAAATGGGTAGAGTATTCAAAAGCCAAGGATGAAATGTTTCTACACACGGACACGGCTCAGGTACCGTGGTTCGTAGTCCCTTCCGATGATAAGAAAAGAGCCAGACTCAATTGTATGGCTCATTTTCTCAGTATGATCCCCTATAAGGATATATTGCCAGAAGTACCGAAAATACCACCTTTAAATAATGCCAGAGGTTACAAACGATCGCCGATGCACAGACAAACTTTTATACCCAAGAAGTACTAATTAACTATTCTGAAATTCATTTAGTGCAGCCAGCCACTCAGAGTCCACTGTTTTGCAATGTTCTCTTGCTGCGACGGTTTCTTTCCATGACTTTAATCCGGGAATGTCTGAAATAATATCCCAGTCGTAGATTTTCTCTGCGACGTTTACGGGGTAACTGAAACAATGATAAGCAACAATATCAGCATAGCTCAGTTCCTCACCGCATAAATAAGGGCTGAACCTAGCCAGTTGACTGATAGCTCGAACGCCTTTTTCCATTACAGGTTTTACCTCGTTTACCGCGGCTTCATTAATGTCTTCTCCAAAAAAAAGATGTCCATAGTGACGGCGTGCAGCGAGTTCTATATAGAGTTCACAGCAGCGTAATAATTCTCTGGCTTTCGCTTTCTGGAAAGCATCGCTGGGGAATAAGGCCGGAGAAGGAGAAATGTCCTCCAGATAATCGAGGATTACCCCTGTTTCGGAAAGATAAGCTCCATCTACTTCAATGCATGGCACCTTGCCCATTGGACTCTTGCTGGTGAATTCGGTTTCCTGATTGGGCATGGCATGGACTTCTTCAAACTTTATCCCTTTTTCCAAAAAAGCGAATTTAAGCATGTTGTAATAATTACTGACACGAAAACCGTATAACTTAAGCATTGCTCTTCTCCATTTGTCCTGATTGGTTTGATTGAATAAAAAATTATGAAAAGAAGAGTACAATACGCAGTAAAGCTAAGCAATGACGAGGTTGAGTAAATGATATACGCAAGATACATTCTCAGAGTCACGTTAGGCCTGATACTTTCTATTCAGTCTGGTCTGAATCTGGTTTATGCCAGTGAAGATAAGAACATAGTGGTTTTTGGAGCTAGCGGCAGAATAGGAGAGGTCGTCGTAATTGAAGCTCTTGAGCGCGGTTACAAAGTAAAAGGTGTTTCCAGAAAACCGGAGAAACTCGTTTTTGAAGATCAGAATTTCACCTCTGTAAAAGGTGATCTAAAAGATATTGTCTCGATCCGGGACGCAATTAATAACAGTGACGCTGTTGTTATCTCCGTTTCGGCCAGAGCACCTGATAATAAGCCTGAAAACTCCATGCTGGTTGAGTTTACCCGGAATTTGATCGAAGTTGTTTCCGCAATGGAAAATAAACCTTATATCGTTCAGGTTGGTGGCGCGAATTTGATGTATGGGGCAACTTATGAAGAAGTAAAAAGCAATATGCACAATGCCCCATTTTCTTATGAGAAGGGGACCGCAATGCACGCTGTGTTGTTTGGACATCAGATTTCGGTAGAGCTGTATCGTGCCAGTGGCTTGCCCTGGACAGTTATTGCCCCGCCAATGAGAATTCTGGGGATATACGGAGAATTGGATAGAAGCACTTCCCGACCTTCATTTCGTATTTCAGATACCGAAGCGCTGGTGGCAGAAGATGGTAGTAAAACGGTTTACGTTAGAGATCTCGCCAGAGCCCTCGTCAATGAAATCGAAGAGAAGCAGTTTTCGGGAAAGATTTTTAACGTAGCTTATTAAATATTTGGTTTACAAAACACTGTCATGAAATCTTATGATGTCATTGTGATTGGCGCAGGGATTATCGGTACCTCTATTGCCTGGCAAATTGCCAGACGCTCGACATTAAAAGTAGCTGTTCTTGAAAAAGGAACCGGCCCGGGTGAAGGATCAAGCGGAGCATCATCTGCCATCTGCCGTTACCGCTATACACTAAATGAAATGGTCAGTTTGGCGAGGGACGGTATCGACGCTTATCAGAACTGGCAACAATTCACTGAGTTGAAGCAACCACGGGCAAGCTTCAATAACGATGGTGTGTTGTGGATGCCCGGAGATGATCCGGATTGGGCGAATAAGGAACATCGACGACTAAATGGCCTGGGTATAGCAACAGAAGTGCTGGATAACAATGAATTGGCTGAGCGTTTCCCAGCGATTAATTCCTGCACAATCGTGCCTGATCTGATACACGGCGAAGATCATATTTGCCAGGGTCACACTGGAAATCTGTTGGAGAAAGATGCCGGTTATGTGGATCCTGTATCAGCAGTTCAGGATCTACTCGAAGCCTGCAAAAAAAACAATGTCGACGTGTTGTTTAATACTCAGGCAAATGAGATTCAGGTAAGGGGGAACCGGATACAGGGACTGGGGCTGGACGGTGGTCAAAGGATTTCTACACCCTTGATCATTAATGCTTCCGGCCCATGGTGCCGGCAATTATTTCGTGCAGCTGGGCTGGATATAAACTGGAACCTTCAGCCTGTCCGAATTCAGGTTATTTACCGGGATCGTCCTGTTGAGCTTAAGGGACACATTCCGGTGACCATAGATATGGGAAGCGGAATATATTTCAGAACCCAGAACCGTGGCCAGCAATTACTTGTCAGTTCCGTGAGAGAAGAAGATGAAAGGGAAGAGGTAAGCGATCCGGATAGCTATGTTACAGAGCACGATGCTGAATTTGAACATAGGACCTTACATCTGTTACATCATCGCTTGCCGGCTTTACCTTATCGGGGAAAAATTCGCGGTAACTGCGGGCTCTATACGGTAAATCTCGACGATGTCCACCCTTTGGTCGGACCGAGTGAAATTGACGGTTTCTGGTTAGCTAATGGTTTTAGTGGACACGGATTTAAACTGGCACCCGCTATCGGTTCAATGGTGGCACAGGCCATCACGGGAGTAAAAACCAGTTACGATACAGAAATACCTATTTCTTTTTTTTCTATAGAACGTAATCCGATAAGCATTGCAGATAAGTCAGTGCTAGCCTGACTTATCACTTTGATTGCACTGATTTTCTCTGTGTACTTGTTATATAATTCTGACTCACATTTTGCTTAGATTTAATCATGCTGGATAGTTCAGAGTCCAAAACTTATTTCGACAAAACAATTAACCTGCTCAAGGAAGGTAAGTTGGATGAGGCGGAAAAACAATGTCAGGAAGTTCTGCTACAGAACAGTTCAGATGCGAATTTTCTGGGATTGTTGGGTGCGATACTCCTGAAGAAGGATAAAGCCAGAGAAGCTATTCCCCACCTGCACAATGCAGTACGAATCGTGCCTGGATTTGCGCAGGCTTACGAAGACCTTGGTAGCGCATATTTCTACATCGGCCAAACTGAGCAGGCGATCGAACATTTAGAAAAGGCTCTGGAAATCAACCCTCGTCTTGAATCAGCAGGAAGCAAGCTGAATTACATCTTTAAAGTATCAGACAAACATGAGGAAGCATCAGCGTTACAAAAGAAATTGTTCGCCTTCACGCCGGCTAAACGAAGGCTTGTTGAAGCACTTGAACATTTGCATAAAAATGAATTCCGTCAGGTTGAGAAGCTGGCAAAAGAAGTTATTCAGGATGAACCTAATAATGTCGACGCACTGCGACTGTTATCTATTGTTGCCAGTAAAGCAGCCTGTCATCAGGATGCTGAAAAACTGTTAAGACGTGTAGTTGAGCTAAAACCCCGACATATTGATGCCTGGCATGAACTTAGTGGGGCGCTGAAAGAGCAGGATAAATATGACGAGACGATTGAAGTTTTGCAACAGACGATAGAGATCGATAACAACAACCATCAGTCTTACTATCTGCTTGGCAGTTCTCTTGCCCTGGCAGCGAGACCTTTTGATGCGATTGAACCGTATAAAAAAGCGCTGCAGTTAAAACCTGCTTTTTCTCCGGCATTACTTGGCTTAGGTCATGTACTGAAGACTGTTGGACAGTTTGAGGAAGGAGTGGAAGCTTATAAGAATGCTATTAAGTTACGCCCCGGCTTTGCAGAAGCCTGGTGGAGTCTGGCCAACCTGAAAACTTATCGATTTACCGATGAAGACATTGAGCAGATGAAGACACAATTGGCCACAATTGAAGAGGACAAGGAAGAGAAGGCGCATTTCTGTTTCTCTCTGGCCAAAGCCTATGAGGATCGCAAAGATTTTGATACCTCTTTTGATTATTACGAGGAAGCCAATCGCATTAACAGGATGTTAATTGCTTATGATCCGGTTCAGACAGAAATTATTCACGATCATTTAATAGAAGTATTTAACAAGGATTTTATACAAAAAAAAGCAAATCTTGGAAACCCGGATCCGGCACCGATATTTATACTCGGTTTACCACGCTCAGGTTCGACTTTGATTGAGCAAATACTGGCGAGTCATAGTTTGGTTGATGGTACCAGCGAACTGCAGGACCTGGGTCAGCTCGCTACCTCGCTTAATAAACGCAGTGGTGGACTAAAGTATCCTGAGATTGTTCGTATTCTTGAGGATGATGACTTTCATCAACTCGGCAAGAGCTACATTGAGCGAACCATGCGACATAGAAAAGGTGCACCGTATTTCACCGATAAAATGCCCAACAACTTCCCGACTATCGGTTTATTGGCTCTGATACTACCTAATGCCAAAATTATTAACACTCGTAAGAATCCTATTGATAATTGCCTTGGTTGTTATAAACAGCATTTTGCTAAAGGTCAGGCCTTCACCTATGATCTGAATGAATTAGGGGAGTTCTACCTTGATTATGTCCGTTTGATGGATCATTGGCATGAAGTACTTCCCGGGAAAATTCTCGATGTCGTTTATGAGGACTTTGTCGCTGATCAGGAGAATCAGACGAAAAGCTTACTCGAATTTTGCGGGCTTCCCTGGGAAGAGGCCTGCCTGAAATTTTATGAAACTGATCGGGCAATCAGAACAGCAAGTTCTGAACAGGTCAGGCAACCTATACATAACAAATCCGTCAACTACTGGAAAAATTATGAGGGACATCTACAGGATTTGATAGACGTACTACAACCCGTTTTAAATAAGTAAAACCAATGTCCAGTAGACCAATTTGCTTGCCAAAACTTCTTGCAACGTCTGTCGTACGTGGCTCACAACAGGGAGACAGTCATGGTGGAGTCTATAAAATTGATTTTACTAGTCAGGAGGTAGTCCAGGAAATAGACTGGAATACTACTGACATTGATTTTACCGGAAGAGGTTGGGACCGTGGCTTACGCGGTATCGAGTATTCGCAACAGGATATCTATATCGCAGCAAGTGATGAACTATTCGTATTCAATAGTCTGTTTGAATTACAAAGTTCTTATCGGAATCCATTTCTCAAGCACGCCCATGAGATCTGCAGAAAAAATAATCTCTTATACGTAACTTCGACAGGCTACGACAGCCTTCTCGTTTTTGATGTTCAAAAGAAAATGTTCATCTGGGGTTTGTATATATCTAAAAATTCTGAGGGATGGCTTGGGCAGGCGTTTAACCCAAATAGCGAAAACGGACCGTCGTTTAACAATAACTATCACATAAATTCGGTCCATGTAGATGACACTGGCATTTATTTGAGTGGTTTACATACTGATGCCCTGTTACATATTGATAAGAATATTATGTTATCTGAATTTTGTTCCTTGCCATCGGGTGTCCATAACGTACGATTATATAAAGAAGGTGTTCTTTTTAATGACACGAAAGCTGACTGTGTTCGCTATGCAGGCAGAGATGGAAGTGAACGCGTTTTCAAGATTCCTAAATATAAAGAGGCAGAAATTGTCAACGCAGGCATCGATGATTCAAAAGTAGCACGACAGGGGTTCAGCAGAGGACTGTGCCCCTTGAATGACGGACTAATTGCCGCAGGCTCGTCGCCTTCGACCATTAGCGTCTACGATTTTGATTCAAGCGAACTAGTTTCTTCAGTGAACCTGACAATGGATATTCGAAACGCAATTCATGGGCTGGAAGTCTGGCCGTTCAAAAAACAATAATCCACATAAAAAAAGCCGGTCTTCAACCGGCTTTTTTACTTATCAAGAGAGTTACCTATTCCCAACGATATCGGAATTTAGCACCGATGCTTCGAGGTCTGGCGGTTACTATTCGTTCCCGACCAAAGAAGGTTTCAAATTCATCAACCTGAGCCCAGATATCCGGTCGTTCATCCCAGAGGTTATTGACGAATAATTCTGCTTCCCACTTATCTGTGCCAAGACCAACTTTCAAATCGCCAATCTGATAGCTTTGCTGAACTCTGAATGGAGGAAAGCCCCGGTTTATTTCAACCGAATTGGTCGAATCACCGGTGTAGCTATATTGAAAACGGACATACATCTCACCGTCTACAAAAGCAACAGGCCAGTTATATTGAGCGGAAGCAGACATACTAAAATCCGGTGACAGGGGTAACTGAGTGCCTGCCGGTACATCAAGTGCCGGAGTTCCGCCCTGAGCCGCAATACGTGGATCAACAATGGATGCCCGCTCAGAGACCTCATGGTCAACCAACCAGGTACCGTTCATGCTCAAGACTAATCCAGAGGTAGGAATCGCAGTTACATCAAAATCGATACCGTTAATCTCTGCATCAGCAACGTTGCCGACAACGATCTGAAACGGAAAGTTCAGGCCATTAGGTGGAGTTCCACTACTCGGATCAATAACTTCAAGTTGATAGTCTTCCCAGACCATGTGGTAACCGGTTAAATTGAATTGCAACCTGCCGTCATACCATTGAGTTTTAATACCAGCCTCGTAGTTCTTCAGGACGTCGCCATCATAAACAACCGGAAAGCTTGGTGAGGATTGCGTCGCAGTCCCGAATATTCCGGAAGCAAGCTCTGCTGCATTCAAATTCCGTGTTCTGCCACGGTTACTACCACCAGGTCGGAAACCCTGAGAGTGTAAAGCATAGATCATCTTGTCTTCACCAAAACGCCAGGTAATACCGGCACTGGGTAGAAACCCATCATCAGCACCAGCCGGACTCACCGGAGCTTGATCAAGGCGATTGTCGGGACGTTCTACAAAATAAGCTCTGGTAATCTTAGTGTCGTAATAACGGCCACCGAATACCACGTCTATATCTTCCATAAAACTGAAGGTCACTTCACCAAAAACAGAAAAACTTTTGTCATCAATAGCCTCACCGGAGTTCCACCATGCAGTGCCAAAATTGGCAACCTGAGAGGGGTAATAACCACTCCATGCGGCAAAAGAGGGTGAATTCACCCAGTCATCCGTGAAGGTTTTGAAATCCCAGTCCTGATCACCTTCTGAATAGAAAAAGCCGAGTATAGCTTTCCAGTTGTCTTCGTCCTTGGAAAGACGGGTCTCAATAGTAAAACGTTCGTCCTTCTGGTTGTATTCACGAAAGCCGATAGGGTCCTGACCAAAATCATAAGTCGCGTAATAAGAACCAAACTGGATATCAAAGTAGGAGGCGTATGTCGTGGTGTCCTGAATATAACGAATGTCACGATCATAGTAGGAAGTTGCTACCATCAAATCAGCAAAGCCAAGGTCACCTTCTATGACATTACTAATAGAAATTATTTCGTCCTCTCTGGACTCCCGATAAAATTTAACGGTCTGTAAATCACCGACAGTTGTGTCAAAATCGTTATAACCACCGGCGTCCGTATCCTGATAGTTTATGGAAAGAGTGGTTCGCCAGTCTGGGGTGATGTGCCAACGTACACCTGCGCGACCACCGGTATATTCAACATCGTTCAGATTCTTGCCAACAACGTTCGAATTGTCACGTAAACCTGTTTCAGGAGTGGTGCCTAAGACGTTATCAATATAACCACCATCTTTTGCATGAAAACCAACCAGTCGAATAGCGAGATTGTCGTTAACCGGGAAGTTAACCATGGCGTCAACGTCATAGCTTTCTTCACCATGTTCGATGGTGCTCATGCCAACACCGATATTCGCTTCGAATTTTTCCGTTGTTGGTTTGTTGGTGATAATTCTTAAGGTGCCTGACTGTGAACTGGCGCCATATAGTGAGCCCTGAGGACCACTCAATGCTTCGATTCGTTCCAGATCAATCGGGCGCAAGGCAGGTGCTTGAGAAAGCTGAGTCAGGGGTTGCTCATCAAGATACACTGCTGTTGAAGGTGCTGCGATACCAACAACGTCCGCATCCGCTACACCGCGGAAAACCAGCTTGGTCGCACCGGGTGAATTTTCCAGATAAGTCATAGACGGAACAAAACGAACTAGATCTGCGACACCCTGGATACCTCGTTTTCTGATTTCTTCGTTACTGAATGCCTGCACGCTTTGCGGAATATCCTGTAGAGATTCCTGACGTTTACGAGCTGTAACCGTTATTTCTTCAATGGATTCCACCTGCGCGTTTGCAGAGGTACTTATTCCTGTGCCGAGTATGGCGGCTGATACAGCGCTTGCCAGGGCACGTTTTCCAGGTAGTTCGCCAGGACTTACTGATAACTCAGACTTCAACATATCATTCCCCCGTATGGACTGGTCTTCATTAGTAGTATTTTTCGGACAGAAATACTAACCCACTTAGCGAATAATGTCTTTAAAATCCTTCCTTTACCGAGCTAAAACGGACTAATTCTGTTGAAGTGTTAAATGTTGCTAATTAGTTACAAAACGGCAGTTTAGGGAAGGCTGAAATCATTTCTGATAATTTCACCGTTCGCCATCACAAATTTAACCCGTTCCAGCTCGCTTATGTCATCAAGAGGACTAGCTGAAACCGCAATAATATCAGCCAGTTGTCCGGCTTTAATACTGCCGAACTCGTCGCCCTTATACAGCATTTCGGCGGGCACCCGCGTCGCAGCTTGAATTGCCTCCATCGGGCTGAGGCCAGCCTCTATTAAAACGGCAAGTTCTCTGGCATAGACAGTTGGGTCGTAGTCATAGCCACCAAGATCTACACCGACGACAACGGGAACGCCGGCTTTATGCGCTTTGCCAACCAGGGAGAGAAAAATATGACGATAGTTTTTTATGTAGTCATCGTTGATAGTCTGTTCTCTCAATACGTAGCGAGGATCGGCATAATAGTCGCCAACATAAATAGTCGGTACCAGATAAGCACCGTGCTTCTTCATTAGACGAATGGCTTCATCATCCATGTAACTGCCATGTTCAATCGAACGAGCACCCAAACGCACCGCCATCTTAATTCCTTCAGTGGCGTGAGCGTGTGCCATCACAGGCATGTCCTGGCGATTAGCTTCTTCCATAAGGGCCCGGAACTCCTCTTCTGAGAACTGGACATTGCGAGGATTATCCCCTACAGACATAAAGGCTCCGGTGACCAGTACCTTGATCCAGTCAGCGCCATACTTGGCTTCTGTACGAACGGCTTTACGAATTTCATCAACACCATCCACAACAAGGCCATCAGCAATCAATTGTTGCTCCGGCGAATAATAATTCACATCGCCACCACCGCCGGTAATGGAAAGAT
Organism: Gammaproteobacteria bacterium; assembly: GCA_012103475.1. Lineage (GTDB taxonomy): Bacteria > Pseudomonadota > Gammaproteobacteria > Eutrophobiales > Eutrophobiaceae > WLWS01. The sequence continues at coordinate 191,757 of WLWS01000006.1, forward strand.
AATGGGCTGCGCCAAAAATTCTTGGACCGATCAGGACACCTTCATCGATTAATCGTTTGATGTCCTGGTTGCCATAGTAAACGTCGGTGTCACCGGCAACACGTACTGTGGTCCAGCCGGCATTGAGTAAATTTCTAAGTGCTTTGTAGCCCTTTAACGTTTTATAGGCCGATGAACCCTGCAGGTGGTCTGTCTGGTAATCATCTCCTGCTATAAGTGGGTGGGCATGACTGTCAATCAATCCGGGCAGAAGTGTTGCGCCGTTTAATTCAATCAGTTTTACATCGCGGGGTATGGCTTTCTTATCAACTAGTGCAATAATCCTGTTACCTTCGATAATAATTGTTTTGCCCCTCAAGGGCTTGTTTCCGATGCCATCAATGACCTGGGCTCCCACAAGCGCGATTTTCTCAGCAAGTATTAGCGGACTGCAACAAATCAGACAGAGGAAAATAAAGTGCTGACAAATTGATGGGTATTTCCGTTTCTTGCGAATCATCTTACTCTCCCGGCTAAAAGCTGTTGTGACACTCAGCCCTAGATTACCGTTGATCTTCACGCTTTGAAACTCTGGTATGTTTTATCTGCTGCGTGCAAACTAGTACTGATTCTATAGCGGGGACCTGTATGACGAAAATAAGACGTTGGTTGGTAATGGGAATATTGAGTTTCTCCGGGGGCATAATTTTTATGCTGCCTTTCCTGCGTGAGGTCTACTATATTCCCATGCAGGAGGCCTTCGGATACGACCATCATCAGTTGGGCGTGATAATGAGTGTTTTCGGTACTGTCTCGTTAATCATGTATTTTCCGGGTGGCTGGTTGGCGGATCGTTATTCTTCCCGCAAATTAATGAGCAGTGCGCTAATTGCTACCGGTCTGGGTGGCTTTTACTTTTCAGGCTATCCTTCCTATCAGGCCAGCATCCTCCTTCATGCCTTCTGGGGAGTGACCATTTCCCTGGTTTTCTGGTGTGCCATGATCAAAGTGACACGTGCCTGGGCACCCGCCGAAGAACAGGGCAGAGCGTTTGGCATACTCGAAAGCGGGCGGGGAATAGCAGAGTTGCTGAGCTCAACTGTGTTTCTGGCGATATTTGCCTGGCTTGGAAGTAATGCACAAGCCTTGTCGCAAGTGATTATACTTTTCGCTCTGACAAACATTGTGCTTGGTATTCTTGCCTGGTTTATTTTTGAGGAGAACACTCAGGAAGAAAGTGTAAGCAATGAAAAGAAGGTGACGCTTAAGGACGTTATCGAAGTTCTAAAACTTCCGGCTGTCTGGTTGATTACGATTGTAGTGATGACGGCTTACAGTGCTTATTGGGGTTCTTTCTATTTTACGCCATGCGCGACGGATGTTTATGCCTTGAGCGTTGTGTTGGGCGGCGCTGTTGGCGTCGGTAAAATGTGGTTAAAGCCAGTCGCCGCGCTCGGTGCAGGTTTTATCGCTGACAAGTTTGGCGTAGCCAATTCGGTGTTTGCTTTTTTTATTCTAATGAGTGCAAGTTTTTTCGTATTCGGAATTATGCCCGGCGGAGAGGCATTTCTCGTACTGATGTTGATTAATGCCACAATTGCATCGCTAGCCGTCTTTGCCCTGCGCGGGATTTATTTTGCCCTGTTACAGGAAGGCGGCATTGCTCCTGCAGTGACCGGTACGGCAACAGGTGTCATTTCCGCAATTGGCTTTACTCCTGATGCCTGGATGCCTCTCGTCGGCGGATACATTCTTCAGAATTACCCCGGTGCCGATGGATATCGATACTTTTTTCTACTAATCACAGGCTTATGCCTTATTGGAACTGTGGCTGCGTATATAATTATGAGACGCACCCAACACCAACAACGAAGCACATAGATGAGTCGGACAAAGAAAATGGAGCAAACTCTTCCCTCGAGTTGGTATCTCGAACAAAGTATTTTTGAACTTGAACGCGAACACATTTTTTCTAAAGAATGGGTTTGCGTCGCTCGTGAAGAAGAGCTTGCGGTCGCAGGTGATCATAAAGTTCTGGACGTTTATGGTGAGAGTATTTTGCTTGTTAGAAATCAGGAAAACCTCTTACACGCTTTTTATAATGTTTGCCGACATCGTGGTGCCAGCCTGTGCCCGGTCGCTGAGCAGGAGAATTCAAATGATCGCTTGCCACTCAGGGGCGGTGTCATCAACGGAGAAATGATTACCTGTCCCTATCATGCCTGGGGCTACGATTTGGATGGACAGCTTAAACAAGCACCGCATATGACAGAGGAGATGGGTTTTCGTGTAAAAGACATACAGCTGTATAAAGTCGGTTGTAAGACCTGGGGTGGATTTATTTTTATTAATTTGTGTCATGAGACAGCACCGTCTTTCGAAGAAATGATAACGACAAGTGCGGAACAGTTTAAACGTTACCCGCTAAGTGAGCTACGTATCGGTGCGACTATTCGCTATGAGGTAAATGCCAACTGGAAAGTGCTTTGTGAGAATTACAACGAATGTTACCACTGCGGCCCCGTTCATCCTGAGTTGTGTCAGATTGTGCCTGTGTTCAAACAGGCGGGTGGTGCCGAGCTGGACTGGGAGAAGGGTATCCCACATCGTGAAGGGGCGTGGACCTTTACTAAAACCGGAACAACAAAGCGGCGTTCATTTCCAGGCCTGAGTGAGTCCGAAATCAATCATCATAAGGGCGATCTCATCTACCCAAATGTATTTCTCAGTCTATCCAGCGATCATATTGCGGTGTTTATTTTAAAGGCACAAAGTGTTGACAGGACAACTATTGACTGTCACTTTTTGTTTGAAACTTTTGAAATCGACAAGCCTGATTTTGATCCAGCTGACGCTGTCGATTTCTGGCATCTTGTCAATCGACAGGACTGGAGTATTTGCGAAAGGGTACAGCAAGGTATGCAGGCACGAGTACATAAACAGGGAATGTTTTCGCCGATGGAGGACTGGAACCTGGATATTCGACGCTATGTTAAGGACCGCATCGGAAAATATCTGGAAGACTAAATAATTTCTGAGGGAGGATGTTCGGCTATCGGAATATCCCGCAGGTAAAGAGACGCATTGCCTTGATCAAGATCACGAGCGTATTGATGACCTGAATGCACTGCGTGAACAAGGGCACCGGGAGCAAGGACATCGCCAACACGATCGATAGACTTTATTCCAGCTGAATCAAAATCATCAGTGTGCTTCATTAATTCGTGATAAAGCCCGTCGTTTGGTAAACGCAGACCGACGATGACTATCGAATTCGCCGCCTGATCAACTTGTTTTGCTGTAAAAATATTACTCAGCACTGCGCGTGATCCATCAAAACTATTCAATAAGGCTTGTGTCGTGATTTCAATATTGAATTTGTCCAGAGTCTGGTGAATGAAGGGTTGTTCATTGGTCATGATAGTCCAGGCGGAAGCGTGACCAGCAGGTGTTGCGTAAGACACTTCTTTACCTTCTCTGGCCAGAGCTTCGGCGATAACACCACCCAGGTAATAGTTATCAAAATCATAAACCAGAATGGGGCCTTCCGGGACAATGCCAGCGGCGAGGTCATCAGGCGTGTAGACATTTTCCTGATTCATCTGACCCTTTGGGATTTCGAGTGATGAGTACAAGGCGCGCGTCCAGTTGGCACCAGTGGCGATAGCGATACGCTGATGCTCAAGACCGAGAATGTCATCGACGCCAAGCTCACTTTCCGGATAAAGATTGACATTTGCCATCTGCCTGAGAGCATATAGACGATAATCCTGAACGCGTGCCCAGTTACTCAAACCCGGCAATTTGCTTTCATATAAGAGGCGTCCGCCCAGCTCTGAGTTTTTGTCCGCAATGGTAACCTCGTAGCCACGTCGCGCAGCGATAAGACCGGCTTCAAGACCAGCGGGACCGCCACCAATGATGAGAACTTTGTCTTCACTGTCTGCTTTTGAGAATTTTTCCGGATGCCAGTTGCGACGCCATTCTTCACCCGCTGTGGCATTTTGCGTGCAGCGCACCGGCACGCCATCGTGCCAACTTGAAATGCAGATGTTACAGCCGATGCATTCGCGGATTTCATCTTCCCGACCTTCTTTTATTTTATTCGGCAGGAAGGGATCCGCAATCGAAGGTCTGGCACCGCCAATCAGATCGAGTACGCCTCGTTTAATTTGCGAGACCATGGTATCAGGCGAGGTAAAGCGGCCAACCCCGACGACAGGTTTTTGTGTGACTTGTTTTACGAAATCAATAACCGCTTCATGTGCGCCTTCGGGACGAAAACGTGATGCGCCACAGTCTGTCGGACTCGAGTCCATCTTAACGTCCCATAAATCTGGCGTGTCACTCATCAGACTCACGACTTCGTGCGCTTCTGATTCGTAGTGCGGGCTTTTTTTGCGGCGTAACTCTTCCAGGCTGATGCGCAGAGCAACGGCGCAGGTATCGCCGACTGCGTCTTTCGTTGCTTCAATTAATTCATTGACAAAGCGCACGCGGTTTTTGACTGAACCACCGTATTCATCCGTGCGGTGATTGTATTCTTCCAGGAGAAACTGGTAGCCCAGATACCCCATGCCTGCATAGATGTAAACGATATCAAAGCCGGCACGTTTTGCCCGCAGGGCAGCAGCGACCTGCCAGTCGATGACATCGCGAATATCTTTTTTATCCATAATCCGTGGTCGCAGATTTCCCATAAAGCCGACATGGGTGGCAGCCCAGGGAATGCCTGATGGGGAATAGGGAGCAATTCTAGATGTCCGGTTCATGACGGCTCCGCCACCATGCCAGAGTTCAATGGCTGCCAGGGCCCCATGCTCGTGTATGGCCTCGCAACTTAAAGCGTGGGAACGCACATCATTTTCATCCCAAAGACGTGCAAAGGGCAGAGGACTGTCGTCCGATGAGGGGTGAGTGGATACCGCACCTGTGGAGACCACTCCCCAGCCACCTTCTGCCTTGGTGCCACGAAAGGCCGCACGAACTCTGGGATTCGCCTCGGTCATCCCGCTAGCATGGGGAACCTGATAAAAACGATTCGGGGCAACAACCGGACCTATTTGTACAGGCTCAAACAATATTTCGTAGCGAGTATTCATTATCGTTTTTTTCTTAACTATGAAGACAATTTTGCTAGTAAACTTGGCGAAAGTCTATGAGCAGGGTAAAGGCAGTATGATTACAGAAACTGGGGGAGTCTGAAAATGAGTTATGAATCTATTCGCAAGAGGCTGGGTAAAGAAGAGTTGATTCTACTAGATGGTGGCACTGGCACAGAAATCGAAAGACAGGGAGCAAAAATGAACGACGTTGCCTGGTGCGGTGTTGCACATGTAGATAAGCCCGATGTTGTCAGGCGTGTGCATGAAAGTTATCTGGCTGCTGGCTCCGATATTATTATTGCCAATACCTTTGGTACCGCACCCCACGTTCTCAGTGAACTGAATTTGCTCGAACAAAGCGAGGAAATAAACAAAGTGGCTGTAGAAATTGCCCTGCAAGCGAGAGATAACAGCGGCAAAGATGCCTGCGTAGCCGCTTCAATGTCTTCAATGCCTGCCTTTAATGTCCCTCAGGTACCAGACGAACGGAAGTATTTTGCGGGCTACCAGCGAATGGCTGAAATTCTCGCGGAAGCCGGAGCGGAGCTCATTGTTACCGAGATGATGCTGGATAAAAAAAATGCCAGCATGGTTGTTGAAGCTGCCAACTCGGTTGATTTACCAGTCTGGATTGGATTTAGTGCCTCAGTTAATGAGAAGGAAAAAGTCATGAATTTTGAAAGTGGGGGTAATTGGGATTTCGATGTCATGACATTTGATGATATGGCCACCAGCGTATTACCGATTGGCTGCAGCGCTGCAGGTATAATGCATACGCGGGTAGATCATATTAATCCGGCGCTGAATGAATTAAAACAACACTGGGATGGCCCTCTGTTTGCCTATGCGGAAAGCGGACATTTCGTTGCGCCCAGTTGGAAATTCGAGGAAGTTATTTCCATAGAGGATTATCTGGTCTATGCGAAGCAATGGCGAGCCGGAGGTGCCCAGATAATTGGCGGTTGTTGCGGTATTGGGCCGGAGCATATACGTTGTCTGAAAGAGAACCTTCAATAAATTAGAAACGAAAAGCTGAAAGGATAAATCAATGGCTAATAAGCATTCTGTTTACCAAACTATTTTACTTACAGTCTTTCTGCTCTGTGATTCAACTGCCGTTCTGGCCGAATCCTCAGAAGAAAAAATCACCCTACCGGGTAGTGAAAAAAGTTATACAGAAAAGGAGATTAATAATTTTTTTGAGGTACCTGACTGGTACCCGGAAAAACATATTCCAATGCCGACGGTAGTGAGTCACGGTGCCAAGCCGAAGGTTTTTGCCTGTGCGAGTTGTCACCTGACATCAGGTAGCGGTCATCCTGAATCGTCGGCGTTGGCCGGTTTGCCGGTGGAATATCAGATCAGACAGATGAAGGCCTATCAGAAATTTCAGCGTAACAGTGTCATCGGGGTGATGAATACCATCGCCAGAGCAATGACGAATGAGCAAATCCGAGATTCGGCTGAGTATTTTGCGGCTCTACCTGCCCTTGACGTACAGGAAGTCAGGGAGGCGATCGATGTGCCGCTGACTTACGTGAATAAGCGCTTCATGCTTCTCGAACTTGAATCAGGTTCAGATAAAAAAGAAAAAATCGGTGAGAGAATAATTATGCTTCCGGTTGATGAGAATCGTGTAAAGGCCCGCGACCCCTACGCTACTTTCATCACCTATGTTCCCGAAGGTAGTCTATTGACAGGGAAAAAACTTGTGAACGAGGGTAAGGGCAATGCTGCGGCCTGTACCAGCTGTCATGGTGCCGATTTGAAAGGAACCAGTGTGGCGCCCTTAATTGCCGGTCAGCATGCAAGTTATCTGAGGGCTCAATTACGCGATTACAAAGCGGGTATCAGGCGCGGAGAAGCCGATCCGGGAAAAATCATGGCCACGAACATGAAGTATTTCACTGACTGGGAAATTCTGGCAACCGCAGCTTATATAGCATCGTTACCAAGGCAATAATCTGACGACGATTCTGATGTAATTACTTGCGGTGTCTGCTGAAGAACTGCCAGATTAATTCAGAACCCCATACCTCTTTATCTGCCGGAGGAATCTCACATTGAGGAGTGTGAGAAATATCATCCATTTGTATGGCATCTGTGCACCAACCACCTCCTTTTCTGTTACCTGGCCAGGTATGCTCGCCACTGACCCAAAGACAGTCAATAACTTCCATATCGGTAGCACCACACTGCTGATAAATGTTGCATTGTAAATCTGCTGATTGCGCAGTTTTTCTCTGCCATGATTCCGGCTTCAGTGAACATTGCCCTTGTTGAGCCCAGTCAAGTGAGACTTTTTCTGCAGGGGTATAGTAAAAACCAGCGGACGATGCCGAACCATCGAAAGGGACAACGGTGTCCTGTGCACCATTTATCTGTAACAAGGGAATGACAGAGTCTGGAACACAGTTGTAGCCTCGTGAAAGACGTCCATTGGCTAGTACGACGGCAGCGAATTCATGACTCAACTCGCAGGCAAGTCTTTGTGCGAAAGTTGCTCCGTTACTGAAACCGACAAGATAAGATCGTGCTGGATCAAAATTCAACTCTGTTTTAAGTTCAATAAGCAGTTTTTTGATAAAGCCGATGTCGTCATGACAGGCTGTCCAATGACACTTATTGCATTGACCACATTCAGGCGGACAGGCATAGATTTCGCTTTCAGCTGTGCAAAGTGGACCCAGAGGACCATCACTTTTATTCCCGGCAAGGTCATTCCATGAGCTGACAAATTGGGGCTTATTATTCGTGGTGTAGTCAAGAAAATGTGAAGCCTGCGGGTAGACGAGAATGAAACCGTGTTTTTCCGCATAATTGTTCAGACCTGCCGAGGTCTCCAGAGCCAGGCCGGTGGCAGTGCCCTGGTATCCGTGCAGGGCGAGTACAAGAGGGAGTGCTTTATCATTTCTGTATTGTTCTGGTAAATAGATGATGTACTCACGTTCATAGTTATCGTGGCGTATTGTTCTGCTTAGAAATTTCCCCGTTTCCAGACTGTGTTTAGTTTTAACACTGCTTTGACGAGACTCTATTGATGTACATCCGCTAGATAAGACGGAGATTAAAAGCAACGCGCTGATAACAAACTTGAGTGTGACCTTCATAAATTCCGGATGTCCACAAAACTTCCGCTTTCATAGCTCGTCAGGTGGTCCATTTGTCCAAGAATAGCATTAGCCGTCTGTATGGGCTGAGGCATAGCCTCAGTACCGCGTGCCAGTCTGAATTTTTCCAGGGCTGGAAAATCTCTGATCTGAGCTTCATTGTCATCACAAAGATAATCTTGCATGGCCGTATCAACCAGACCGGGTGCAAGTGAGATGAAATGTGTGTCGCCATACTCCGTCGCATAGAGTTGCATGAGTTTATTAAGAGCTGCTTTGGAAAGGCTGTAACAGGCCCAGCCTTTTGTCGCTGATATGGCGGCTCCTGAAGAAATGGCGATGACCTGTTTGATTTCGATATTCTGAGCGAAGAGCCAATCCAGAATAGTTTTATTGGCCCAGACATTGACCTGCATGATTCGCTCAATATCGTACAATTCGATATCAGCAAGTGGCTTTAACTTACCAAAAATTCCAGCGTTTAAAAAGACGATATCTATTTGTTCAACATTGCCAAGTAAACGTGCCAGGGCAGGAGCAATTAACTCTTCTCTCTCAAGATCGCAGAGCACATCATGTACATTAGAGAGGGAGTTCGGATAGCCTCGCCGGCTCAGGCCGAAGATCTTCCAGCTTTGTTGTAGACAGGCTTCACTCAGGCCGAAACCAAGCCCGCTGCTGTTGCCTGTAATCAGAGCCGTTTTAGTCATTTTTGCAGCTTAATTTTTTCATTAATCCAGAATAGCATAATCTGTATTACTGAAAGCAAGCTGCGGGACGAGCCGCTTGAGACTGTTTCGTAGTCCCCAGCTTGCTCAAGACTGGGCATTTCCTGAATTGTTTATTGTGATAATATGCGCCTCGGTGGCCCGTGCTGGTCTCCCCGCGGCGCGAAATTGTGAACCCGTCAGGCCCGGAAGGGAGCAGCGGCAGCAGTGGATGCGGGTGCCGGGATCGGAACAGTATGGGCCGCTTTTATTTTCCTCATACTGCGCTTTTATCGAAGCCCGCAGATTCTGGGGCGGAGCCACAGACTCAAGAAATTGGAAATTATTAACAACTAACTATTCAATGAGTTATCAAGTATTAGCACGCAAATGGCGGCCACGGAATTTCAGCGATATGGTGGGGCAGACCCATGTCCTGAAAGCGCTGACTAATGCTCTGGATACTGATCGACTTCACCATGCCTATCTATTCAGCGGCACTCGAGGTGTCGGCAAAACGACCCTGGCACGAATTCTTGCCAGATGTCTGAATTGTGAAAAAGGTGTTAGTTCTACGCCTTGTGGAGAATGCAGCGCTTGCGTAGGAATTGATGAAGGGCGCTTTGTTGATTTGATTGAAGTGGATGCGGCCTCCCGTGCCAGAGTGGAAGAGACTCGCGATCTGATGGATAACGTCCAGTACGCACCGAGCATGGGGCGCTACAAAGTCTATCTGATTGACGAAGTACACATGTTCTCCAATCACAGTTTCAATGCATTACTGAAGACTCTGGAAGAACCGCCGCCTCACGTCAAATTTTTACTGGCAACCACAGAACCGAAGAAACTGCCGATAACTATTCTGTCACGCTGCCTGCAGTTCAACCTGAAACATCTGACGAAAGAGCAGATTGCAAGCCAACTGAGCAGTATTCTGGAAAAGGAAAATATAGAAAACGATCAAGAATCAACACGACTTCTGGCTCTGGCTGCGGACGGAAGCATGAGGGACGCTCTGAGTTTACTCGATCAGGCAATTTCTTATGGTAACGGAGTGCTGGCTGAGGATCAGGTAAGAGAAATGCTGGGTAGCATTGATAGTGCTGAATTGAGTGGCTTAGTAGAAGCACTGATCGAAAATGATGGTGAAGCCTTGTTGCAGAAAGTTGCGAAAATGGCTGAGCACTCACCGGACTATGATGCGATTTTGTCAGAATTGCTCTCCAGACTTCAGGCTATCGCTCTCAGTCAGGTACTGAATAATGGTGATCAGAGTGTTGATTCGGAATTAGCCGGGAGAATCAGCAGGGAAGACGTGCAACTCTATTATCAGATTGCATTGAATGGCAGGCGTGATCTGAATATGGCCCCCGATCCAAGAATCGGATTTGAAATGACTTTAATAAGAATGTTGGCGTTTCGCCCGCTTACAGCCGCAGGCGGAGATACTCCTCTGGCAGGTAGCCGGTCTATTGTGTCCCCGAAGCCCGAAAAAGTCGAAACCTCCCCGGCAGCAACGTCAGAAGTTGAGGATAATCCAAAGCATGTACTTGCCATAGAAGATCAGGTTCCTGTTACTGAAAAGGAAACAGTTCCTGTCCCTGAACAGGACAACAAGGCAATGAGCGGGGAATGGCAAAAAATCATCGACGAAATGGCATTGGCCGGGATGCTTAAAGAATTCGCGGCTCATTGTAGTTTAAAGGAGCATACGGATTCACTTGTTCACCTGATACTCTCACCGGCACAGGAACACCTGCTGAAAACGACGCAAAAACAGAGATTACAGGATGCGATAAAAACACGTTTTGGCGATCAGCTTAAATTGTTGATTACTGTTGAAGATACGAGCGACGAAACACCGGCAGAAAAACGATTACGTGTTGAAAAGGAAACGCAGGAAGCGGCTCGACAATCAATTTTGTCTGATTCTAATGTAAAAAAACTTGAAGAAATGTTTGATGCCACTTTGGATAAAGAATCCATAAGACCCGTATAGAAAGTGTGACTTGAGTAGAGGATAGAACAGTGATGAAAGGCGGAATCGGAGATATCATGAAGCAGGCTCAGCAAGTTCAGGAAAACCTGCAGAAAACCCAGGAGGAGATCGCCAATACGGAAGTTGCCGGTGAGGCCGGTGCGGGGCTGGTGAAAATCACCATGACCGGGCGACATGATGTGAAAAAGGTGGAAATTGATCCTCTTGTTTTCAAGGATGATAAAGAGATGCTGGAGGACCTGATTGCCGCGGCAGTCAATGACGCGAACAGGAAGGTTGAAAAATTCTCTGAGGATAAAATGTCTGACTTAACATCGGGTCTTGGTCTGCCAGCAGGCATGAAAATGCCGTTTTCCTGAAACAAATAGTTTTTCAAATATTTCTCCCTTCGAAATATGTCTGAATCTCCTTTATTAATTGAGCTCATCGAAGCTTTACGTTGCATGCCGGGTATTGGCAGAAAATCAGCTCAACGGATTACTTATCACCTATTACAGAGAAATCGAGATGGGGCACGAAAGTTGTCTCACTCTTTGCTCGAGGCGATGGACAAGATCGGACATTGCGAGCGTTGCCGTACTTTCAGCGAAGAACCAGTATGCGAACTTTGCAAAAGCGGTAAGCGTGATCGATCACTTCTTTGTGTGGTCGAAAGCCCCGCAGATGTTTATATCGTTGAAGAAGCCGGGTTTCGCGGTTTGTACTTCGTTTTAATGGGGCATCTTTCACCGCTTGATAGAATCGGTCCTGAGGAACTCGGCTTAACCGGGTTAGAAACGCTTCTTGATGAAGGTGATATCACAGAAGTTATTCTTGCGACCAGCACTACTGTTGAGGGAGAAGCCACTGCCCACTTTATTAGCGAGATGGTTCATGCTCGTCAATTGAAAGTCAGCAGAATAGCCCATGGGGTACCGATGGGAGGTGAACTGGAGTATGTCGACAGCAGCACCTTGTCGCATGCACTAGCCGGTCGCCGTGAAATATAAAACAGCTTACGATTAATACACATCTGAGGAGAAAAAAATGATTGGATATGTGACATTGGGTACCAACGATCGGGAAAAGGCAGTTAAATATTATGATGACTTGCTTGGGGAAATAGGCATAAGTCGAATCATGAAGGAGGATCATTTTGATGCTTGGGGGACTAATTTCGGTGAGCCAATGTTATTGATTATGAATCCCTTTAATGGCGAGCCAGCAACGGTAGGCAATGGCGTCATGGTGTCACTGTTTATGGAAAACAATGAAAAAGTTGATGTGCTCTACAAAAAAGCCATGGATCTAGGTAGCCCCGATGAAGGAGCACCGGGGCCTCGCGGTGACGGTTTTTATGGCGCATATTTTCGGGATATGGATGGCAATAAACTCTGTGCATTTCATATGACTATGCCTGGATAGACAGATGAGTGAGATCGAAATAATTGTCGGCGTTTTTGCAATATATTTGATCTTGTTAACTGCTGTTGCAGTATGGAGTAGTAAAGCTTCCAGTGGTATGGACGGTTATTTTATCGCCGGGAAAAAGTTGCCCTTCTGGGTGGTTGCATTCAGCACTAACGCCACTGGTGAGAGCGGATGGTTGCTGCTGGGGCTTACCGGAATGGCCTATTCGGTTGGCTTGCATGCACTCTGGGTGGTATTGGGGGAAGTAATTGGTATTGCACTATGCTGGTTTCTGATAGCGAGGAGACTGAAAGTCGCTACAGATGAATATGACTCGATTACCGTTCCCGATTATCTTGAGAGTCGCTTCAACGATACTCGGCATATCATTCGAATCATTAGTGTAGTCATCATAGTCAGTATGGTTTTGATCTATATTGCTGCGCAAATGATTGCAGCCGGCAAGGCCTTCGGTGAATTCATGCAAATATCTTATGTCCATGGCGTCATACTCGGAGCGATTGTGACTTCGTTATATACCGTTATCGGCGGCTACAAAGCAGTTGCTTATACAGATGTGGTGCAGGGCGTATTAATGCTACTGGCTTTAATACTGTTGCCCATAATTGCTTTCAATGAAGCAGGAGGCTGGACGGTAGTGATGCAAAGTCTGGGCAGTATTGATCCTGTCCTGGTGCAAAGTTTTGGAGAGAAGGGCTGGTCTACCGCCGGATTTATTGCTGCGGCCAGCTTTCTGGCTATCGGTTTGCCATTTCTGGGCGTGCCGCAGGTTCTGGTTCGCTTTATGTCCATCGATGATCAGGCTTCAGTTAAAAAAGCCGGGTTTATATCTGTCGCCTGTTTGTTCGTGTTTACATTTGGTGCAGTGATGATTGGCCTGGCCGGGCGGGTTCTGTTTCCTGAGCTGACTGACCCAGAACTGATCATGCCTACCCTGAGCCGGGAACTGTTCCCACCCGTAATTACCGGTATCCTGGTCGTCGTACTATTGGCGGCAATCATGTCAACTGTGGATTCCTTACTGATATTGTTGTCCTCAGCGATTACTCGCGATCTTGTTCAGAAAATATTGCGCCCGCAAATGACTGACAGAAAGCTGGCAATAATTGGCAGGCTGAGTACCTTGTTAATAGGTTTTCTTGCAGTCGGTATTGCGCTTAGCGAGAACAGGGCGATTTTCTGGATGGTATTGTTTACCTGGTCAGGTCTGGGAGCCACCTTCAGTCCGGTTGTATTGTGTTCACTGCTTTGGCGAGGGGTAAATCTAAAAGGTGCGATAGCCGGAATGCTGGGAGGTTTTCTTGTAACAGTAAGCTGGGTGCTGTTTATCAAAGAAAGATTCTATGACATGTATGAAGCAATACCCGGGTTTATAGGCGGATTGTTAATAATAATTATGGTAAGTATTGTCAGTAGAGATAAATCAGAATCTCGATAAGTGTGAATGTACTATTTCACACCGAATAGATAGAAATCTGCATTCAGGTAAGCGCTGACATCGTCAACGTCTTCTTCAAACCACAGTAAATCGTTTGCTAACTCACACTGTTTCACTCGCTCGCTGAGCTGAGACATGTTGTTTACCATTCTGTCATTACGAGAGTATATGTTAACGGAATGACAACGCAGACAATGCTCGTTATGAAGCGCTTCCCCCCGCTTCAAATCGGCAGCGCTGAGACTGGGCTGCAAAAATAAAAAAACAAGAAAAACAAGAGTAAATCTCGCTGGCATATTAACTTGTTGCCGATGATAAATGTGCGATACGAATAGGTGCTGGTGGATGCGAATCGTGAAACGCAGAATAGAGTGGGTCCGGTGTTAGCGTATTGGCATTCTCTTTGTAGAGTTTGACTAGTGCCTGTATGAGGTGACTGGCGTCCGCCTGCGCGGCAGCAAAGTCATCGGCTTCAAATTCGTGTTTTCTCGACATTTGCGAAAACAGTGGTTGCAAAAACAGGGTGAATACCGGGGCAACCAGCACAAATAGAATTAAAGCCATATAGCTGGAAGCCGACTCGACACCGAGGCCCAGGTAAAACCATGGCAGGTCTATCAGCCACCCCAGAACAGCAAAACCAGCGAGAAAAACCGCACCAAGCATGATTATGCGTTTCCTGATGTGGTGGCACTTAAAGTGTCCGAGCTCATGGGCGAGAACCGCTTCTATTTCATCTGCAGATAATTCTTTAATCAGAGTGTCGAAGAACACGATACGTTTATTAGCACCAAGACCGGTAAAATAGGCATTGCCGTGAGTCGAGCGGGAAGATCCGTCCATCACGAATATTCCCTGACTGGTGAAACCGTTTCTTGCAAGTAAGCTTTCAATACGGGTTTTCAGTTCACCCTCTTCAAGTGGGCGGAATTCGTTAAACAGTGGTGCAATAAACGCAGGGTAGGCCCACATCATCAGTAGACTGAATCCGAACCAGGTCAGCCATACATAGAGCCACCAGAGACTGCCGGAAGCCTGCATAATCCATAAGATAAGGGCCAGTAAGGGCAGGCCGATGAGTGACATAATAATTGTGTTTTTAATTATGTCGCTGATAAAGGTTTTAAGAGTGGTCTTGTTGAATCCGAATTTCTGTTCGAGTTTAAAGGTGCGGTAGACGGAAAAGGGAATATCAATCATCGCTCCAATAATTACAACTGAGAAAATAAAACCAACACCAGTCGGTATGTCTGAGATGGAAAGAGCACGCCAGAACGCATCCAGCCACTGCAGACCGCCGCCCAAAGTCCAAACCAGCAGTACCAGTGTCGTCAATACCAGTTCTGCCTGATTGACACTAGCCTTGGCGACAGTGTAGTCGGCCGCTTTCTGATGTTCGTCAATTGAGATTTTGTCACTGAAGGCCTCGGGGACCTGTTGGCGATGTCGGCGAACATTACCAATCTGGCGCTGCGTTAATACCCATTGCAGGAAAAAGCCAGTGAGTAATGCAAAAATAAAAATATAACTGAATGTATTCATTTTCTACCTTAAAAATGTGATGCGGATAACGAGTAATTCGTCATAATATCAACTATTATCCGCTACTATAAGCGCCACCAACAAATAAATCTGTTTAAACAACCGCCTGGGAAAATATATGACGCACTCAACTGACAATCTCATTTGGATAGATCTGGAAATGACGGGACTCGATCCCGATCAGGATCTGATCATCGAAATTGCGACTGTAGTCACTGATAAAGAGCTTAACAGAGTTGCAGAAGGGCCGGTTATTGCCATTTATCAGGAGGATTCGGTACTTGATGCAATGGATGATTGGAATACCAATCAACATGGGAAATCCGGATTAATAGAACGGGTTAAAGCGAGTGAATATTCAATGGTTGACGCGGAACGTATGACGATAGAGTTCTTGCAAGAATATGTTCCCGTGAATGTTTCACCAATGTGTGGTAACAGTATTTGCCAGGATCGCCGGTTTTTATATCGACACATGCCTGAGCTGGAAAAATACTTCCTTTATCGTAACCTCGATGTTAGTACTCTGAAAGAACTGATCAAACGCTGGACAACAGGCCAGGAGCAGTTCGTCAAGAATGCCAGTCATCTTGCCCTTGATGATATATACGACTCTATCGAAGAGTTACAGCACTACAGGGCGAAGTATCTGAATATTTAAAAGGCCTGACGTGTTTCACATCAGCAAGGAACTACCACCAGCACTTTATACAGCAGCTCAGGTACGAGAACTCGATCGACTTGCAATCGACTCCGGAATCTCCGGCTTTGAGTTGATGCACAGAGCAGCTGCAGCTTCTTTTCAACTTCTTAAAGACATCTGGCCAGATGCAAAAAAACTCACGGTAATTTGCGGCAGCGGTAACAACGCTGGTGATGCATACCTGCTTGCAGCCATGGCCCATGGCGACAACTTCGATGTTACGCTTATTCAGGCAGGTGATACGAATAAATTCAGCACTGATGCGAAAATGGCCGCAGATAAGTGCCGGCAACTTGATCTGGCAACTCAAGCTTTCGATTGTACTTTAGTGTCAGAGGCGGATGTCGTCGTAGATGGTTTGTTGGGCAGCGGGCTCGACAGAGAGTTAAGTCAGGAATGGCAGGAGATGGTAATGACTATCAATCGGCATGCCAGCTCGGTGCTTGCTCTCGACCTACCATCCGGACTGCATGCCGACAGGGCATGTGCAATGAATGAGGCTATAGAAGCCGATGCAACATTGACATTCATCGGTCTGAAACAGGGATTGCTGACAGGGCAGGGACCGAAATATTGCGGTCAACTTTACTTTTCCGATCTCGGCGTACCTGAGAATATTTACCAGCAAGTAAAACCTTCACTGCAGAGGATAGAACTGGACAGTTTTTCCAAGCATCTTCATGCACGTGCGCGCGACACCCATAAAGGCGATTGCGGACATGTTCTCCTTATAGGTGGTGATTATGGCTATGCTGGAGCGATTAGACTAGCTGCCGAAGCCGCCTTGCGCGTTGGTGCAGGTCTGGTGAGCGTTGCCACGCGTCCGCAGCATGCCCTGACAATTTCAACAAACCGACCTGAAATTATGACGGTGGCTGTGGAGTCAGTATCTGATATCAGAAACATTCTCGGGAGTGTTGATACGGTGGTTATTGGTCCGGGACTTGGTCAATCTGCCTGGGCCTCAGGATTGCTGTCGAGCGTTCTTCAAAAAAATCACTTGCCACTGGTAGTGGATGCTGACGCTCTTAATTTACTTGCGACAGAACCAATGACGTTGGCAGACTGGATATTAACGCCGCATCCCGGCGAGGCGGCCAGATTACTCAATATTGAATCTAAGGAAATACAGGCAAACCGTTTTGAGGCAGTTGTAAGACTGCAAAAGAAATACGGCGGAGTGTGCATGTTAAAAGGCGCAGGTAGTCTTATTGCCAGTGAGGGCGGTGAACTATCTTTATGCGATGCAGGCAATCCCGGTATGGCAAGCGGTGGCATGGGCGATGTTCTTTCCGGTGTTATTGGCGGACTACTGGCGCAGGGTATTGCGCTTAAAGACGCGTGTAGCCTGGGAGTTTGCTTACATGCATCCGCGGCAGACTACGCAGCTGAATCAGGTGAACGTGGCATGTTGGCCAGTGATTTGTTGCCTGAGATACGCCGACTCGTGAATCCCGCTCAATATTTATGAAAATTGAACTGACAAGTCCTGAAGCAATGGAAAGTTTTGGTCTCGCCCTCGGGCAGCTGTGCCCAATGACCTTCTCCATTTATTTACAAGGCGATCTGGGTGCGGGAAAAACCACTCTTGCCAGAGGTATTCTGCGTGCTTGTGGTTTTCAGGGAAAGGTAAAAAGTCCGACATACACCCTGGTTGAGTCTTACTCTATTCAGGACAAGGAGATCTTCCATTTCGATCTTTACCGTCTGCAGAACGCAGAAGAACTCGCCAATATTGGTTTTCGTGACTATTTCTCTGAGCGCGCATTAATTCTGCTTGAGTGGCCTGAAAAGGCGGAGACTTTATTACCTCCTGCAGATTTGCAGATAGCTTTTCAGATTGAGGCAGACAGTCGGATTCTTCACTTACAGGACAATTCCGAGCGCGCTGAGGAATTAATCAAGCAATTACAATAAGATAAATTATTGTCTGCTTGTACATGGAAGCTAATCTTATTAAAATCAAAAAATTCATTTATCTTATTAAAAACAATAATATAGACTATACACCTAATAAAATATTGAAATGCACGGGCTAACAGCAGTATAGTATTGAATAATTTGCTTTTTACTTGAATGAACATGCGTTTACTGATCAGTCTTATTTTGCTTTGTCTTTCCAGCACCATTTGTGCGGAGAGTGTAGAAGTGGAAAATGTGCGCATCTGGGCGGCACCGGACAGCACGCGTGTTGTTTTCGATGTGAGTCAGGCCGTCAAATATAAGGTCAATCTCCTCGACAACCCTTTTCGTGTTGTCGTCGATCTGGAAAATACTGCGGCGCCGACTGATTTTGCTCAGCCCGGAGTGGGTGACAAGTTTTTGCAGCGAGTCAGAGGAGCTAGCCGAGAGCAAAGCAATCTGCGTATGGTGCTTGATCTGAAAAAATTCTCCCAGATTAAAAGCTTCCAGTTACAACCCAATAAACATTATGGTCACCGTCTGGTAATTGATCTGTTCAATAAGCAATTGGATGAACATACAGAACAAAATCTGGAACTGGAAAATCAACCGACCAAAAACAGTCTGCGCGATATTGTTATCGCCGTTGATGCAGGTCATGGTGGAGAAGATCCCGGTGCGAAAGGCCCGAGTGGTACTTATGAGAAGACCGTGACACTTGCTCTGGCCAAACAGCTGGTAGATTTAATTAATGCCGAACATGGTATGAAGGCTGTACTGACCCGGAAAGGCGATTATTTTTTGAGATTACGTAAGCGCATTACCGAAGCAAGAAAGTACAAAGCGGATTTATTTGTCTCCATACATGCTGATGCTTTCCGCGATCCCAGAGTTAACGGGTCTTCAGTATATGTGTTGTCTCAACGAGGCGCGAGTAGTGAACACGCCCGATGGCTGGCCGAGCAGGAAAACGCTTCCGATTTAATTGGCGGTGTATCGCTCGACGATAAAGAAAACGTACTGGTATCGGTTTTACTTGACCTGTCACAGACGGCAAGTCTGGAAGCTAGCATTGATGTTGCCGATAGAGTACTCGGTGGTTTGAAAAAAGTTGGTAAGGTTCACAAGAAACACGTTGAAGCCGCGGCTTTCGCAGTGCTTAAATCACCGGATATTCCATCTATTCTGGTTGAAACCGCTTATATTTCCAATCCCGCCGAAGAAAAGAAATTACGCAGTGAGTCGCAGCGTCGACGCATGGCGATGGCGATTAAAGATGGTTTGAAAAGTTATTTTTCGGATTACGCGCCGGAAGGTACTTTGCTGGCATCGAGAAAACATATCATAGCCAGGGGCGATACCTTGTCTCTGATTGCCCAGCAATACCGGGTTAGTCTCAATAGCTTACGCAGCGCAAATCGAATCAAGGGAGACCGAATCAAGGTTGGTCAGGTGCTAACTATCCCGGCACTGGTAAATTAATTACCCCGTAATAGCTACAGTCACAATCCGTGTTTTCGCAACATGTCGGTCAGGATATTTGAAGTCAATTCGTAAAGCGAATACATAGGCGCTACTCTATAAGGTATGTCGGAAAGCCTGCCATTTCCAAGAATTTGTCAACTAACACCTCAGCTTGCCAATCAAATAGCAGCCGGTGAGGTGATTGAACGACCATCCTCTGTCGTGAAAGAACTTCTGGAAAACTCGCTGGATGCTGGTGCCACTCGTATTAAAGTGGAGATTAGTCAGGCCGGGACGGAGCTTATCAGGGTCAGCGACAATGGACACGGCCTTCACCCTGATGATATGGAATTGGCTTTGCAGCGCCACGCCACGGCCAAGCTTGATAATCAATCTGATCTTGCCGCAATAAGCAGTCTAGGGTTTCGCGGTGAGGCTTTGCCTAGTATTTCTTCAGTTGCCACTTTCAGTATGACTTCAAGGATCGCAGAGAAGGAGCGGGGAGTTCGAATCAGTTTCGACCCCCGTAGCGGCGAGTCACAAGTCGAACCAGCCGCCCATCCGGTCGGTACGACTGTCGAGGTCAGCCGGCTATTTGAAAATACACCTGCCCGTCGAAAGTTTCTAAGGACTGAGCGTACGGAATTCCTGCATATTCAGGAAATTATGCGTCGACTGGCTCTCAGCCGATTCAATTTTTTTCTCCAACTTGAACACAACGGAAAACACGTTTTCAGTTGTCATGAAGCTGATAAAAACAACGGGCAGCGTGTCGCCGCGATAATGGGACAGACCTTTTCAGACAAAGCCAATGTTGTCGATCAGAGAAGTGAAAATATGCGTCTATGGGGATGGCTGGGCAGCGGTGATTTGGCCAGAAGTAGCACTGACAGGCAATATCTGTATTTGAATGGCAGAATGATTCAGGACAAGCGCTTAAATCATGCTATTCGAGTTGCCTGTGAAGGTGAAATAAGTGAGGGACGCTTTCCTTCCTATGTACTGCACCTGCAACTGGATTACAGTGAGGCTGATGTTAATGTTCATCCTGCCAAGCATGAAGTCAGGTTTCGTCAGGCCAGGGATGTACATGATTTCGTTTGCGCTGCAGTCAGTCGATCAATGCCTTCTGAGCTGGACTTCTATCCGGTCAATCACAAAAGTTTTTGGCCAGATGATGGCGAGAAAAACATTGCCGATACGGGAGAAATTATCTCCTCGAATGCCGAGTTCCATTCTGCCAGTCCGCAAGTCTATGATTATAGTTATTCTCGTAAGATCACACGGTCAGGTACCCCGCAAAAGTTTTCGTCTACATTGGGTACATTCCGTTTACAGATAAGTAATAGACTTGTATTACTTTCACGGAATTCAGAATTAGTTATGCTCGATCTTGAGCAAGCCCATCGGTGTATCGCAGAATTTAAATTCTGCCGGATTGTCGAAGGTGAATCTTTAGCTGCACGCCCGTTACTGGTGCCTGTTAGTTTTGAATTAAATCAGACTCAGTATGCAAGGTTTCCGGATATAGCTGATTTGTTGAGAGAATACTCACTTGAGATCGAACTCTCGGGACCTGCCAGCTGTCGCGTCAGGATGTTGCCGTATTTGTTGTCAAATGCGAATATTGAAACCTTGCTTTTTGATATTTTTTCGATGGAAACAACGAAACAGTCTGTTTCAAAGCTAAAAAAAGGACTGGAGGAAGTAATAATTTCCCATTTATCAGATATTCCGCAAGCAGCGATCAACGCAGAGCAGGTACATACCTTAGTACGGCAACTTGGTGACAGTGGCTTGCAACTTGAAGACAAACAGAACAAACCCATATGGACGACGCTCAGTGACAAAGAGCTCCTAGATTTGCTCGTATAAAATGACAATTGAGTCGACTGGCCTACCGGTAATATTCCTGATGGGGCCTACTGCCAGTGGCAAAACAAAACTTGCGATTGAACTATGCGGACATCTGCCAGTGGAAATTGTCAGTGTTGATTCGGCTATGGTCTATAAAGAGATGGATATAGGTACCGCAAAGCCATCTACGGAAATATTGGCCAGATACCCACATTCTCTGATTAACATTTGTGATCCTTCCGAGATCTACTCCGCTGGAGACTTTCGTCAGGATGCACTGAAGGAAATTAATCGAATACAAAGTGAAGGCAAAATACCACTCCTGGTAGGAGGTACAGGGTTGTATTTTCGTGCACTTGAACAGGGAATAGCGGATTTACCTTCTGCGAACACTGAAATTCGCTTAGCTTTGCTTGCAGAAGCTGCTCAGATTGGCTGGCGTGGAATGCACGATAGATTGATACAGATTGATGCAGAAGCAGCTAAGCGTATTCATCCTAACGATCCACAGCGCATTCAAAGAGCCCTGGAGGTGCACGCTATTAGTGGCAGGACCATGAGCTCATTTTTTCGCGATTCCAGTTCTAACGCTCTGACCGGCCCCCTTTGCAAAATAATTATTGCGCCAGTCGAGCGTGCGCAACTACATGAGCGTATTCGTCTCCGATTCATGCAAATGATGGAATTAGGGCTGCTGGAAGAGGTCATACAATTATACAAGCGCGAGGATCTGTCTGCTGAGCTGCCGGCAATGAAAACAGTAGGTTACCGTCAAGTCTGGCAATACCTGGACGGCAGCATTAGTAAGGATGAAATGCTCGAAAAAGCTGTTGTTGCAACGCGACAATTGGCTAAAAGGCAGCTTACCTGGTTGCGTTCGGAGCAGGATTGTCAGTGGTTTGACTGTTTAGAGGAGGAATTTGAGGTGAAAGTCTTGAAATTTCTCCTCAATGACCCAATTATAGACGCTACATTGTAATATAATTGAATCACGGAGGATTTTCCGAGTCATCTACGCATATAGAAGAATTAGAAGATAAAAGAATAAGGAGAAGACTTATGAGCAAGGGGCATACATTGCAGGATCCTTTCCTCAATGCATTAAGGAAAGAGAGAGTGCCGGTTTCGATATTTCTGGTTAACGGGATTAAACTGCAGGGTCAGGTAGAATCTTTTGATCAATTCGTCGTGTTGCTAAAAAATTCGGTCAGCCAGTTAGTCTATAAACATGCCATATCGACCATCGTTCCGGCACGCAATATTAAAATGCCAAGAACTGATGAAGAAAACAGCGTGTAAACACTGAAGTCATTGTTTGTAATCAGGTCAATAATTTGAAAGAGTTTTCCGAGTCTGGTGAGCGCGCCATTCTTGTCCATATAGATTTCCGTAGTCCCCGCTTCAATGAGGAACTTGATGAGTTTATCGAACTGGTGAGCTCCTCTGGTTTACATTCCGCTGCAACGGTCACCGGGAGTCGCACAAGCCCTGACGCCCGCTACTTTATCGGCAGTGGCAAAGTTGAAGAAATTCGCCTGCTGGTAGAGGAAGAATGCGCGGCCATAGTGATTTTTAACCATGAACTCAGCCCCGGACAGGAACGCAATCTGGAACGCGCTTTAAAATGTCGCGTGATAGACAGAATAGGTCTTATTCTTGATATATTTGCTCTGCGTGCACAAAGTTACGAAGGGAAATTACAGGTTGAACTGGCACAGCTTCAACATCTGTCAACGCGTCTGGTCAGGGGCTGGTCTCATCTGGAAAGACAAAAAGGCGGAATAGGCTTAAGAGGTCCTGGTGAAACTCAACTCGAAACTGACAGAAGACTTATTGGTCATCGTATCAAATCCATAAATTCCCGCCTGGAAAAAGTAAAAAGTCAGCGGGCGCAGGGACGTCAACTTCGCCGGAGCACGGATACCCCGGTGGTTTCTCTGGTCGGTTACACTAACGCAGGAAAGTCGACACTTTTCAGTGAGCTGACCGGTGTTGAGGTTTATGCAGCGGATAAATTATTTGCGACCCTTGATACGACCTTAAGGAAACTGGATCTCGGCTCCGGGTGTCAGGCGATCTTGAGTGATACCGTAGGTTTCATCAGACATATTCCACCGGATCTGATTGAATCCTTTCACGCAACTCTCGAGGAAATCAGGCAGGCTGACTTGCTGCTTCATGTAATAGATGCCAGCGACGAGCAGAGACACTTACATATGCAACAGGTTAATCAGGTAATAGAGGAACTTGGAGCCAGCCATGTACCCCAAATTGAAGTCTACAATAAAATCGACAAAGTAGCGGGTTTGCATTCCCGACAGGAGATGGATGACAGCCATGTGCCCAGGGTGTGGGTATCAGCGCAGCAGGGAGAGGGCATAGCAGAATTACGCGGGCTGCTGGCGAAACAATTATCTCAGGAAACAGATATACATGATCTTCACATTCCGGCAAGTGCAGGCAAGCTGAGGGCGAGCCTCTATGAACACGGTTCGGTGCAGGAAGAAGAAGTGGATGCTGCAGGAGGCTGGATGATGAAGGTCAGTCTCGAACGTGATTTGTTCCGTAAACTCTGCCACAGACACAAACTGCAGGATTCAATACTAAACTAGGAGTGTAAACGCGTGGCTAGCATGCTGATCGTCGCTTTCTTGCTTTATGATACTATGCTCAATTGAAGGCACTTCTCAGGCAAGAGCGTAGACATAAGTTACTAATTTTTAAAACATTTAGATGGGAGTAGGTTGAATGGGCTGGAACGAACCACCAGATGGTAATAAGGGCAAAGATCCCTGGGGCAATCGAGGTAATGGTGAAGGCCCGCCCGATCTGGATGAAATTGTTCGCAAAATGCAACGCGGTTTCGGTGGTTTGTTTGGAAATAAACCGGGAGGCGTAGGCGGCGGAAATGAATTACCCACGAGCTGGATTATTATCGGGCTTTTATTGCTCATACTCTGGCTAAGCTATGACATGTTCCATGCTATTGATGAGCAGGAGCGTGGGGTCGTGTTGAGGTTTGGTGAGTATGTGACGACTTTGCAGCCAGGACTCAATATTCGAATGCCACGTCCGATTGAGAATGTCATCAGAATTAATGTTGGTCAGGTACGCACGCTAACTCATAAAGCGTCAATGTTGACTCAGGATGAAAATATTGTTGATGTCGAAGTAGCTGTCCAGTGGCAAATTAGCGATCCTGCGAATTTTATCTTTAATGTCAATGGACCTACTGCCACTTTGAGGCAGGCTACTGAAAGTGCAGTGAGACGGGTAATTGGTAAAAACAAACTGGATTTTGTTCTGACTGAAGGTCGTGGACAGATTACTCAGGATCAACAAGTGGTCATGCAGTCAATTCTTGACTCCTACGCTGCAGGTATTCTCGTTGTGACTGTCGAAATGCAACCAGCCAAACCGCCAGAGCAGGTCAAGGCGGCCTTTGATGATGCGATCAAGGCACGGGAGGATGAGCAGCGTTTGGTTAATGAAGCTGAAGCCTACAGCAATGACGTAATCCCGAAAGCAAGAGGTGCAGCTGCGCGCTTGCGGGAAGAATCCAATGCCTATAAATCCAAAGTGATTGCCAAAGCAGAAGGTGAGGCATCACGCTTTGTACAATTATTGACCGAATATGAGAGAGCCCCGGCAATTACGCGCGAACGCCTTTATCTTGATTCTATTGAAGCGGTATTGTCAGGAACAACTAAAATCATGATCGATGCTGATGGCTCAAACAGCCTGATGTACCTCCCGATTGATCAGCTTTTGAAGAACAAGTCGAACTCCACTATGAACGATATTATCCCAAGAGAATTCAAACCGGATAATCCAAATGCGGAGTCATTGCAGAATATTCGGGATCGGGTTAACAGTCGAGTTCGGGAGATTAGATAATTATGTATGCAAAAATAATCGTCACTCTTCTGGTGGCAGTCTTGTTGGGTTCTCTTTCAGTTTTTAAAGTTGAGCAGTGGGAACAGGCTATTGTGTTCAGGTTTAAAGAAGTGCATAGGACTGACAATAAGCCCGGTTTACACTTTATGGTTCCTCTGGTGGATACCGCGCAAAAGTTTTCCACGCAACTTTTGAATGTTGATCAGGACCCTCAGCGATTTATTACCGTAGAGAAAAAGGATGTTATTGTAGATTACTACGCAAAGTGGAAAATTACTGACGTCAAGAAATTTTATACGGCAACACGAGGCGGTGATTTTAACTATGCAAACACTCTGCTGGGTCAACGTATAAATACAGCTTTACGTGATGAATTTGGTAAGCGAACTGTACAGGAAGTTGTCGCCAGTGAACGTGGTGAAATATACGACATCGTTAAACCTGAAACATCCCAGTTCCCTGAAGAACTGGGCATTACGATTAAAGACGTTCAAACCAAACGTATTGACTTACCTGAAGAGGTGAGTAGTTCCGTCTATGATCGAATGCGTGCAGAACGTTTAAGAGTCGCCAAGGATTTTCGTGCGCGAGGTGAAGAGGCAGCGGAAAGAATCGAAGCGAAAGCAGATCGTGATCGGGAAGTGATACTTGCTGAAGCCTATCGTGATGCTGAAACCATCCGTGGTGAAGGAGATGCTCAGGCGACAGAAATATATGCTGCCGCTTTTGGTCGTAATGAAGAGTTTTATTCTATGTACAGAAGCCTGAATGCTTACAAGAATGTTTTTGGCAAAGGTAGCGACATCCTGCTGTTGAAGCCTGAATCAGAATTTTTCAAGTATTTTAATAATTCAAAGAAAAAATAATTTTTTGTATTGATTGTTTAAAACGCCGGGCATCGCTCGGCGTTTTACGTACATGGATGTACGTATGTCGCGAACGCAGGACGCGCAAGAGCGACGATGTACATGGATGTACGTATGTCGCGAACGCAGGATGCGCAAGAGCCGCGACCTATAACAAGATTAATAAAACAGGTGGAATTCAAATTAAATGTGGAGTGACTTACTGGCGGCCCTGGCTCTGGTTCTTGTCATTGAAGGCATAATGCCTTTCGTGAACCCTGACGGGCTGCGAAAAATGTTTGCCATGGCCCTTCAGCTTGATGATTCAACCTTACGCTTTCTCGGTTTGAGCAGTATGATTGCCGGGCTGGTTTTACTTTATATTGTTAAATAATTATGAGCAAAATTAATCGCTGGTTGTTACCAGAAGGTATCGAGGAAGTCCACCCACCTCAGGCGGCGGACGTGGAGAGGCTATGCCGGGAAATTCTCGACTTGTTTGAGTCCTGGGGATATCAACTGGTTATGCCGCCTTTGATCGAGTATCTGGATTCATTACTTACTGGCACAGGTGAAGATCTCGATTTACAAACTTTCAAGATTACCGATCAGCTCAGTGGCCGTACTATGGGCATCCGTGCCGATATGACACCACAGGTTGCACGGATAGATGCACATGTCCTCAAAAGCGAGTTTCCGACAAGATTGTGTTACCGCGGTACTGTAATCCATACCCGACCGAGCGGGCATGGTGGTACACGTGCGCCCTTGCAGTTAGGCGCGGAATTACATGGTCATGCGGGAGTGCAGAGTGACGCCGAAATTCTGTGTCTGATGCTGAAAACCCTGAAGAAAGCCAGAATCCTGAATATTCACGTAGATCTTGGCCATGTTGGGATATACAGAGGTTTGACTGCCGGACTTGGTCTGGATGGGGAACAGGAATCCTTACTGTTTAATGCACTGCAAAGAAAAGACTGTTCGGAATTAGAAGAGATGTTTGGTAAATGGTCTTTGCCCACTCAATCTACCGATATGTTGCTAAGTCTTATTGAATTGAATGGTGACAACGAGGTACTGGGGAAAGCCAGAAATGCTTTGGCTAATGCGGGCGAAGACGTTCTTAAGTGTCTGGACGAACTTGAGAAAATCAGTTCTCTGGCAAAAGCTCAGCTAAAAGATGCGCCTTTGTATTTCGATCTGGCAGAATTACGCGGATACAATTATTACACCGGATTCACTTTTACAGCTTATGTTCCTTCACAAGGTCAGGGTATCGCTTTCGGCGGGAGATATGATGATGTCGGCAAGGCCTTTGGACGGGCCAGGCCAGCAACCGGCTTTAGTACTGATGTAAAGAACCTATATTCTCTTGTTGCTCAACAGGCGACGATAAAATCCGGTATTTACGCTCCTTATTCTGATGTTCCGGGACTGCATGAAATCATAGAGAGCCTGCGAGAGCAGGGAGAAATAGTTATTAATGCCTTGCCCGGGCAAAAAGGAATTGCAGAGGATATGGGCTGCGATAGACAATTGGAAATCAAGGATGGACAGTGGAGTGTAGTTAAAATTCACTCTTAAACAGATTCGAATAATAATCAGGCGATAAGTATAAATCATGGGCAGAAATGTCGTTGTTATTGGTAGTCAATGGGGAGACGAGGGTAAGGGTAAAATTGTCGATTTACTCACCGAACGAGTTGGCGCCGTTGCACGTTTTCAGGGCGGTCATAATGCAGGTCATACGGTTGTCATTGATGGTGAGAAAACTATTTTACACCTGATTCCCTCCGGTATTTTGCATGATAATGTGCAGTGTCTGATCGGTAACGGAGTTGTTCTAAGCCCATCGGCCTTGCTTGAAGAAATCGATATGCTTGAACAGAATGGGGTTCCTGCAAGAAAGCGTCTTGGCATCAGCGAAGCCTGTACCTTGATATTGCCCTATCACATTAGGCTGGATCTGGCTCGTGAGAAAGCACGCGGAAATGCAGCTATCGGCACAACTGGTCGGGGTATCGGACCGGCCTATGAAGATAAGATCGCAAGACGGGCGCTTAGAGTAAGCGATTTAATGCATCGTGAACGTTTCGCTGCAAAGCTTGGAGAAGTTCTCGATTTTCATAATTTTTCTCTACAACACTATTACAAAGAAGAGCCTCTGGATTTTCAGGAAATACTGGATGAGTCTATGCAAATGGCGGAAACCATCACGCCAATGGTGCTTGATGTTAGTGAACGCCTCTATGAAATTCAGAAGGAAGGCGACAACATTATGTTTGAAGGTGCTCAGGGTACCTTACTCGACATTGACCACGGTACTTATCCTTACGTGACGTCATCTAACACCACATCCGGCGGTGCGGCGACTGGTACCGGAGTCGGCCCAAGAAATTTTGACTATATTCTTGGTATTACCAAAGCCTATACCACCCGGGTCGGCTCAGGACCATTTCCAACAGAATTGTTTGATCATGTTGGAGAGCATCTTGCCGAGCAGGGTCATGAGTTTGGTGCCACTACCGGGCGCGCCCGACGCTGCGGCTGGTTTGATGCGGTTTCTCTCAAACGCTCCATCCAGATAAACAGCTTATCAGGTCTTTGTATTACCAAACTCGACGTTCTGGACGGGCTTGAATCTATTAAAATATGTACAGGTTACAATATAGCGGGCGAAGAGAGAGCAACACCGCCGCTGGGCGCAGAAGCCTTCGCGGAATGTGAACCGGTTTATGAAGACCTGGCCGGCTGGCAGGAATCGACAGTTGGTGTTAAAGCGCTGGAGGATCTTCCTGCCAATGCCCGAGATTATCTCAAGAGAATTGAAGCAATCTGTAATACACCTGTTGATATTATCTCAACCGGGCCGGATAGAAGCGAAACGATTGTTCTCAGAGATCCTTTCAATTAAAACTCAATTGGACATGTAGATGAATACTAAAGCGAACGAAACTGATCCCATTCTTCTCAAAGAAGAAGTTGACGGTATTTGCACGCTAAGACTTAACCGTCCGCGTCAATACAACGCCCTGTCTAAAGACCTGTTGAGCGAGCTGCAAATTGCACTGGATGATATAAATAACGACGAAAGCATACGCGTCGTTATTATTGCTGCAAATGGCAAAGCGTTTTGTCCCGGTCACGATTTGAAAGAAATGCGTTCAAGTGAAGATCAGGAATTTCATGAGGCGCTGTTTAAACAATGTGGTGAACTAATGCTGACGATAAACCGTTTAACTCAACCGGTGATTGCTCAAGTCCATGGCATTGCGACTGCCGCCGGTTGTCAGTTGGTTGCCAATTGTGACCTTGCGGTCGCTACAGAAGATGCCCGTTTCGCCGTGTCGGGGATTCATGTGGGGCTTTTTTGCTCAACACCGGCTGTTCCTTTGAGTCGAAATTTGCCACGTAAACAGGCAATGCAAATGTTGCTAACCGGTGATTTTATTTCTGCAGATACAGCACTCAGGTATGGTCTTGTGAATGAAGTTGTAAAAGCGGATGAACTTGAAAAAACTACGCGGATGTTGGCAGAAAAAATAGTAGCGAAATCTGCTCACGCGATCGCCATTGGCAAAGATATGTTTTACAAACAACTGGGCATGAATTTGTCGGAAGCATATGCCTATGCCAGTGAGAGAATGGCCTGTAATATGAACAGCGAAGATGCAAAAGAAGGCATCGACGCTTTTATCGAGAAGAGAAAACCAAACTGGAAAGGACGATAGAGTTGTCTGACAGACTATCCCTGTTCGTGAGCATTAGCTGAATTTTTCTGGTATGTCGACTACAGACAAATACGATTATGGTCTGGCGAAAAATCCTGCCAATCATACTTCTTTATCCCCACTTACCTTTATTGAAAGGGCTGCCTTTGTTTATCCACAGCGAACGGCACTTGTTTACGGGCAGTTGCGTCGTAGTTGGGCGGAAATTTATACTCGCAGTAGACGATTAGCTTCAGCATTGCAGCAACGAGGAATTGGTAAAAATGACACGGTGGCAGTCATGCTGCCTAATATTCCGGCAATGTATGAAACACATTACGGCGTACCAATGTGTGGAGCCGTACTGAATGCATTGAACATACGTCTTGATGCAGATGCCATTGCATTTATGCTAAAGCACGGCGAGGCCAAAGTACTCTTAACTGATCGCGAGTTTTCCAGCACCGTTAAGGCGGCGATTGCGCAGCTTGAAGTCAAACCGCTACTTATTGATGTTGATGATCCTGAATTCGGCGAAGGGGAATTTCTCGGGGATATTGAATATGAAAATTTCCTTCTTGAAGGGGATCCTGATTTCAGTTGGCGTCTACCCGATGACGAATGGGATGCGATTGCGCTTAGTTACACTTCAGGTACCACAGGTGATCCGAAAGGCGTAGTGACGCATCATCGTGGTGCGCATTTAAATGCCGTGAACAATATTCTCAGCTGGAATATGGGATCACATCCGGTTTATCTGTGGACTCTTCCGATGTTTCACTGCAATGGCTGGTGTTTTCCATGGACGATTGCCGCCCTGAACGGGACCAATATTTGCTTACGAACTGTACGAGCTGACGATATTTTTCGTTTATTGAAACAGGAAAAAGTGTCGCATCTGTGCGGAGCTCCGATTGTATTAAATTTAATGGCAAACGCCGATCAGGAAAGCAAGAATGGCATAGAGCATCGGGTTAATGTGATGACGGCAGCATCCGCACCGCCGCCGGCGGTTCTGGAGGCTATGGAAAAAATGAATTTCAAAGTCACTCATACCTATGGCCTGACTGAAGTTTACGGACCGGCTGTGGTTTGTGCCTGGCATGAAGAATGGGATGCCTTACCCATTACTGATCAGGCGGAGTTAAAAGCACGACAGGGGGTTAGATATCCTCTGCTGGAAGAATTGAAGGTTCTGGATCCGCAGAACATGAAAGAAGTGCCTCATGATGGTGAAACAGTCGGAGAAATCATGTTCAGAGGCAATGTAGTGATGAAGGGTTATTTAAAAAATCCGGAAACGACGAGTAAATCTTTGCAGGGAGGCTGGTTTCATAGTGGCGACCTCGCTGTCTGCCATGAAGATGGTTATGTTGAGATCAGAGATCGTTCTAAAGATATCATTATTTCAGGTGGCGAAAATATTTCCAGCATAGAAGTGGAGAAAACCCTTTACCGTCATCCTGCTGTCATGGAAGCTGCAGTTGTTGCCCGTTCCGATGAAAAGTGGGGTGAAACACCCTGTGCTTTTATTGCACTTAAGAACAATGCAGAGGATGTCAGTGAAAAGGATATAATCGATTTTTGTCGTGAAAATATGGCGCATTTCAAAGCACCGAAAACAGTTGTTTTCGGAAGTCTGCCAAAAACATCTACCGGCAAAATTCAGAAGCTTGTTCTCAGACAGCAGGCCGAGGCGCTTGATTGATGACAGATATAGAGGCGCTCAGGTGCATATTACAAAAATATAAACGCATTGCTGTGGTTGGTTTATCTGCAGACTGGTCAAGACCAAGCTATTTTGCTGCAAAATATATGTTGGATCACGGTTTCGAGATTGTTCCTGTGAACCCTAAATACGAAGAAATCCTGGGTCAGAAATGCTATCCGGATTTGCTTTCGATTCCCGGTTCAGTCGATGTGGTGGATTTGTTTCAGAAAACCGAAAGAATCCCGCCATTTGTTGAGGATGCTATATCCATTAAGGCAAAAGTAATCTGGATGCAGCTCGGTATTGTTCATGAAGAAGCGGCTGCCACGGCAAGATCGGCGGGGCTTGAAGTGGTGATGGACAGATGTATGAAAATAGAATATGCCCGTTTATTTGGAGGCCTCAACACAATTGGCGTGAATACAGGCATCATTTCCGCCAGGCGCCCTCGTTTTGTCGTTCGCTAGGTGAACTTATATGGCAGATAGAAAATTTGGAATAGAGGCTTTGTGTCTGCATGCGGGCCAAATCCCGGATGCGGCCACCGGCTCCAGAGCTGTTCCTATTCATCAAACCACCTCCTACGTTTTTGATGACGCTGATCATGCGGCAAGTCTGTTTAACCTGCAGACTTTCGGAAACACTTACACACGCTTAACGAATCCTACTAACGCTGTCTTTGAAGAGAGAATGGCGGCGTTGGAAAACGGCAGGGCCGCACTTGCGGTCAGTTCCGGTATGGCAGCGCAAATGGTGGCATTACTGACATTGATGGAAGAGGGGGATGAGCTCATCTCGGCCAGTACACTTTATGGTGGTACTTATTCACAGTTTGACGTGACCTTCAGGAAGTTTGGTATTAGTACCAGATTTGTTGATTCTGACGATCCAGAGAATTTTCGTAAGGCCATAACTTCCAAAACCAAAGCCCTTTATGCTGAGACAATTGGTAATCCTCTTAACAATGTTCTTGATATAGAAGCAGTAGCGACTATTGCTAGAGATGCTGGTATACCTTTAGTGGTTGACAGTACCTTTGCTACTCCCTATTTATGCCGTCCTATTGAGCATGGTGCGGACATAGTTGTTCATTCTGCGACCAAGTTTATAGGTGGTCATGGTACGACGATGGGTGGCGTGATTGTTGAATCTGGGAAATTTGACTGGGCTAACGGTAACTTTCCCGGCATGGTCGAACCTTCACCGGGTTATCATGGCATTAAGTTTTATGAAACTTTCGGTGACTTTGGTTTTACGATGAAAGCGCGTTGCGAAACCCTGCGAACGCTGGGACCCGCGATGAGTCCCTTTAATGCTTTCATGCTGTTACAGGGACTGGAAACTCTGCATGTCCGTATGGAACGACATTGTGAAAACGCGGTTGGCGTTGCAGAATTTCTGGGTAATCATTCAGCGGTTAGCTGGGTGAACTACGCGGGACTTGCAGACAATGCCTATGCTCCACTAGTCAGTAAATATCTTCCCTTAGGTGCAGGGTCAATTTTGAGTTTCGGTGTTAAGGGTGGTGTGCAGGCGGGAGCTGCCTTTATCGAAGCTGCCCAGTTTCTCAGTCATCTGGCCAACGTCGGTGACGCAAAAACGCTCATCATTCACCCTGCATCGACAACACACAGGCAACTAACAGAAGAACAGCAAATCGCGGCCGGGGTAACTCCGGACATGGTTCGTATCTCGGTTGGTCTGGAAACTCTGGACGATATTCTCTGGGATCTGGATCAGGCTTTATCGAAATCTCAGCAACACAAAAAAGACTGATGCTAAAACAGCATTATTCCCTGTAACTATATTTATTCCATCACATTGATAGCGTAGACTGTTTTCAATTTTTACTATTCACTACAGAGGCGAAGCCCATGAAACATGTAATCTCATCTTTTATTATATTCAGCGTATTATTCTCCGGTGTACTTAAGGCCGAATCGGTCGAAGCAAAACTAGATACTGCCGCAAATGGTTCTCATCGTTCGGATAAGAATAAGGCAAGAAATAAATTTCGTCATCCTGTGCAAACACTTTCATTTTTTGGAATCAAGGATGATGTGACCGTAGTTGAAATATCACCGGGTGGTGGTGGCTGGTATACAGAAGTGCTTGCGCCTTTTCTGCGTGAGAATGGAAAATTTTACGCTGCCAGTTTCAATAAAGATTCAAAAATAGAGTACTACCGTAAAAACGCGCAGAAATTTCTGGATAAACTGGCGGCGAACCCGGAAGTTTATGACAAAGTTATGGTGACGGAATTCGAAATCGGAAGCAAAGAAATGCTGGAACCTGCAGGTCAGGCTGATCTGGTTGTGACTTTTCGAAATACTCACAACTGGCTTAACAATGATATCGCTGAAGCGACTTTTATGGCCATACATAAGGTACTGAAGAAAGGTGGCACGCTTGGTCTTGTCCAGCATCGCGGAAGCGAAGAGATGACGGGCAAAGAGTGGTCTAAAAAAGGTTACGTTTCGGAGAAAGAAGTTATTCGCCTCGCCGAAGCAGCGGGATTCGAATTGATCGATAAATCGGAAGTAAACGCCAACCCGAAAGACACCAAGGACTATGCAGACGGTGTCTGGACTCTGCCTCCTGTTTATCGACTGAAAGATCAGGATCGCGAAAAATATACAGCCATCGGAGAAAGTGATCGTATGACTCTCAAATTTATAAAGCTTTAAAGCCTTATATCAGCTAAGGCAGGTCAGTTAATAGCTGGCCCGCCTGTCTTACTTTCTCTAAAGAGAGAGACGCTTTGTAGAATGGTGAAAATACCGACTACAAGACTGGTCATTCCAATCAGTAACAAACCGGGAAAACTGAAGAAAGTCGCATAGAAAAGTACCAGTATCTCGGTATAGACGACCCAGGCCACATCACCGGCGACAATCATCCATGCGTCTGTTCTTTTGACTTTATCCGTTTGAATCAGATAACTAAGCCAGCCGCCAAACAGCAATAAAAACCCGCCAATAATGAGCAACTCTGTTTTTACATCAGCACCAAGTAAACAACTGATATCCTTGCTAAAAATAAGCATAAAACCAGCACAGATGATAGAGAAGCCGGCATTCAGCTTAATCGCCGTAAAAAACAGAGGGTGACTCTGACTATTAATATGATTCATTTTATTACCTTTAAAATTTACTTTAAAAAAGTATAGTGATTTATTATTATATAGTAAAGAATATAATCATCTCTATGAAATTTGCTGAGAAAGGAAATGACTAAGCGCAGCTATTCGCAGAATTGCGCACTGGCTATCGCACTTGATGTAATCGGTGACAGATGGACGCTTCTTATCGTTCGTGAAGTGATGATACGACCACGTCGTTTCAAGGAACTTCAGGCTAATCTGCAGGGTATAGGCACTAACCTTTTGAGTGAACGATTACAGCAACTTGTTGGGGATCAAATTCTACTTCGTGAAGGGACAGGTCATCCTGTTTACACGATTGGGGTAAACGGTGAGGGGCTGAAGACCAGTGTCTATAGCCTGATTCGCTGGGGTATGAATTTTAATGATCGTCGTAACCAGACGCAGCATGAGGATCCGGACTGGTTAATCCTGGTCCTGCGTGCTTATTTCAATGCGCAAGCAGGCCGTGCATGGCAGGGTGTTTACCAGC
Source organism: Gammaproteobacteria bacterium (assembly GCA_012103475.1). Lineage (GTDB taxonomy): Bacteria > Pseudomonadota > Gammaproteobacteria > Eutrophobiales > Eutrophobiaceae > WLWS01. Next base: position 226,771 of record WLWS01000006.1, read on the forward strand.
TGGTGATTGACGAGCAGGAGTATTTTCTTGCCTGTGTAGAGAATGAGCTGCATATACAGCAAGAACCAGCCGATATCATTGCGAGCATTAGAGTGTCTTCTTCTACTGCTCAGAGACTGGCAGCGGGAGAAGTTGACATTGCCGTTGTAATCGATTCCGGTGATTTAAAAGTCAAAGGCAGGGAAGCTGATATTAATCAATTCTTCCTTGCCTTCGACAATACTTGAATCTGTTCTTGCTCAGGCGGGTTTTATACTGGCAATCCAGTCGCGAACCCGACGTTCGAGGATGACAAGTGGCAGGGCGCCTCCGCCAAGCACGGTATCGTGAAAACCTCGAATATCGAAATTCTCACCCAGTTCGCTTCTGGCTTTAGCGCGAAGCTCAAGAATTTTGAGCATACCTATTTTGTAACTTGTGGCCTGGCCGGGCAACACCAGATAACGCCTGATCTCTGAACGGACCTGTGTCTCCGGTGCTGCGGCGTTACTCATAAAATATTGAACCGCTTTCTCTTCAGACCAGCCTTTTGAATGCAGCCCGGTGTCCACAACCAGCCGTATAGCGCGCCAGATCTCAGAACCGAGTCGTCCAAAATCTGAATAGGGATCGGCGTAGCTGCCGGGAATTTCTTTCGCCAGAAATTCCGAGTACAGTCCCCAACCTTCCGAATAGGCACCAAAGCCTGCCTGAGTTCGAAAAGTAGGCACACCTTCGAGTTCCTGGGCAATGGCAATCTGCATATGATGACCAGGTAGTCCTTCATGGTAGGCAATGACTTCCAGTTCCCGTTTTGGTAATGCCTTCATATCAGATAAATGGGCATAATATATTCCGGGCCGCGAGCCATCCGGTGTGCCGGGATAATAGTGCTGGGCTGCGCCATCCTGTTCACGGAATGCTTCCACGCGTTTTACTTCCAGATCAGCCTTCGGCAGCAGGCCAAAATAGTTAGGGAGTTCGGATTTTATTCTCTCAATCGCTGCGCTGGCATCGGCAATATAGCCAAGACGGCCTTCATCGGTATCCGGGTAATAAAAACGTTCATCGTCCTTTGATTCTCGCAGGTGTACAAAGAAATCAGCGAGCTCGCCTTCAAAACCAACTTTATCCTTTATTGCTTCCATTTCACCTCGAAGACGACTTACTTCTGCCAGACCAATCTCATGAATTTCATCGGCACTCAATGCGGTGGTCGTCCAGTTGGAGAGACGCTCATTGTAGAAGTCTGTGCCATTCGGGAGACTGCCAACACCTGAACTCTGTTCAGCTGAATTGGGAATATCTTCTTTTTGCCATTTTACGAGATTGGCATAGGCAGGTTGCCAGTAATCAAGCAGAGCTTTACGCGCAGCCTGACTCAGAACTTCTGCCTGATTCATGGTAATTTTTCCACTTTCAAGCAAGGCTTCGATCTTGCCAGTGGCATTCGCCCAGATGTCATTTTCTTTTTCACCCTCTTCAAAAGGTGCACCTGATATTAGCTTACCGGCTTCTTCAATAACGTATTCAAAAGCGAAGCGGGGAGGCCGTACACCTTTATCTGCATTTAGCTTTGAGCGAACAATGAGCTGCTCTACAGCCCGGCCGGCTTCCTCTATTCTGGAAATATAAGCTTCCATATCAGACAGCTCATCGACCGGGTGAAAGGCGATGAGTACTTGTGGAAGAAATGCATGTGCACCCTGCATCTGGTGAAAAATGTAATCGTTATCAATGAACTTGTGAGCAGCTTCCGCTTCCTGGAGCTGGTACTCCCAGATATCGTAGGATGTTTTCGCTTCATCAGACAGCTGGTTTCGATCAAAACCGGATTTCATTTCAGCTACGCTGTCGCGTCGCCATTCTAACTGTACCAGTTCTGCCTCACGTGAAAAATCGTCTATTTTGCCGTAATCGGTTTTACGGCCGAGAACAGATTGCCAGATGGGGCTGAAAGCAAGTTCCTCTTCGAATTTGAGTTCAAACCACTCATTAATTCGTTCGGATTCATTTGCTACGCTGAGCTTTTCAACAAGCTCATCCATAGTGACAACAGCTTTGTTCTCCGCCGGAGGAGGGGCGGATTGATCACATGCAGTAAACAACATCAAGACAATACAAAGTAATAGATAACGGTGCATTTAAGCGCTCCTGAAAGATGAATTGGCGAAATCGTATTACATGCTTGGCAATAAATCCAAAACTATCTGAACTGTGTCAGGGGACAAAGATAAGCAGGAGTGAGTTGGCTGCAAAAGCTGTATCTCTGTTAAAAATCAGAGATTGTGTTGTTGTCTGATGAGGTCTGTTAAGATGGTGCCCAGGAGAGGACTTGAACCTCCACGGGGTTACCCCCACTAGCACCTGAAGCTAGCGCGTCTACCAATTCCGCCACCTGGGCAAGGTGAGCCCGAAAGAACGGCGGACTTTACCTATCCCCTGAATTGTTGTCAACGTATTACAGGATATGAGCAAAACCACAAAAGTCAGACATCGAAAAGCGATTTCTATTCCGAGCCGGGAGGAGGTTCTAAGCTTCCTCAGAAAATCGGGAAAACCCTGCACGCTCACAAATATTTCGAAAGGCCTGAAAGTCGGTAATCAGGAACACAGGGCGGCACTTGGAAACCGACTCAAAGCGATGGTGCGGGATGGTCAGCTCATACGCAACCGCCGGGAAGGTTATGGCCTTATCGAGAAAATGGATTTAATTCCGGGTAAGGTCATAGGTCATCCGGACGGTTATGGCTTCGTTGTTCCTGACGATGGCGACGATGGTGATTTATACCTGAGTGCCAAACAAATGCGCAGAGTACTTCATGGTGACAGGGCTGCCGTTCGTGTAGCCGGAACAGATAAACGCGGGCGTCGTGAAGGCGCTCTGGTCGAAGTGTTGGAAAGGGCCAATAGTCAGGTAGTCGGTCGTTATTTTGAAGAAGGCGATATAGGATTTGTGGTGCCTGACAACAAGCGCTTGAGTCAGGACATCATTATTCCCACTAAATATCTGGGCAAAGCTGCAGCAAGTGACTTTGTTCTGGTTGAAATCAGCCGGCAGCCGGACAAGCATACCCAGCCTGTGGGTAGAATTGTGGATGTGCTGGGTCATCACGAACAATCTGGTATCGCCGCTGAAATTGCGATCCGATCCTTTGAACTTCCCCATGTCTGGCCTGAAGACTTACTTGAGCAAATTGAAGGCCTGAAACCTGACTCGAAAATTGAAGTAGCAGACAGACTGGATTTGCGTGAACTGCCATTCGTTACTATAGATGGAGAGGATGCCAGAGATTTTGATGACGCTGTTTATTGTGAGAAAGACGGTGTAGCCTGGAAATTGTTCGTTGCTATTGCCGATGTATCACACTATGTGACACCTGGAACCGCACTCGATACGGAAGCGCAAAAGCGCGGCACATCGGTCTATTTTCCAAATCGTGTTATTCCGATGCTACCGGAAATTTTATCCAATGAGCTTTGCTCGCTTAAACCCGATGTGGACAGATTGTCGATGGTATGCGAAATGCAGATAAGCAAGCAAGGCAAGGTTAAAAAGCATGACTTTCATAATGCGATAATTCGCTCTTCTGCAAGGCTGACTTATTCCGAGATGGCAGACATTGTTGTCGAGAAAAAGAAAAAGAAGCGGCAGCGCCGGGAGGAAATACTAAGCAACCTTGATGACTTGTATAGCCTTTATCGTTTAATAAACGGGAACAGGAAAAAGCAGGGATTGCTGGACTTTGATTCTAGCGAATCATTTTTGAGCTTTGATGATGAAGGCAGGGTTGAAAATATACAGGCTATGGTGCGCAACGATGCACACAGGTTGATTGAAGAATTTATGCTGGCAGCAAATGTGTCTACCGCCAACTACCTGCTCGATGCCGAGATACCAGCTTTATATCGAAATCACGATACACCGAAGTTGGAAAAGCTATCAGACTTGAAGGATTTTCTGAGTGAACTCGGCTTATCTCTTGAAGGTGGTGACAAACCCAAGGCAAAACATTATGCGAAATTAATCGAAGCGGTTAATAAAAGGGCAGATGGGCACATGATTAAAACCGTTTTGCTGCGCAGTTTACCTCTTGCAAATTATAGTGAAGAAAACCTGGGGCATTTCGGTTTGGCCTTTGATGCATACACTCACTTCACCTCACCAATACGACGTTATCCGGATCTTCTCGTTCACAGAGCAATTAGACACCTTATTGCTAAATCGAAAAAGAAAAAGATTGGCTATTCAAAGCAGGAAATGCATCTTATGGCCGAACACAGTTCGTTGACTGAACGGCGTGCGGAAGAAGCCTCGAGAGATGTTGTCCAACGAATGAAGTGTGAATATATGAAGGATAAAGTCGGCGACGTTTTCGAAGGCACGATCACTTCAGTCACCTCTTTCGGTCTATTCGTTGAGCTTGATGAGGTATTCGTAGAAGGTCTGGTTCATGTGACTGCATTACCGGGCGATTACTATCATTTTGATGCAATCGGCCACCGATTACAGGGGGAGCGAACAGGAAAAACCTATCGTCTGGCGAATCGAATCAAGGTGAAAATAGTACGCGTCAGTGTTGACGATAGAAAAATAGATTTTGAACTGGCAGATTAGTATCTATGGGCAGCAAGAAAGCGGATAGAGTTTATGGACAACACGCAGTTCGTCTTGCTCTGGAAAACAATCCGCAAAATATTTACGAATTATGGGTTCAGGGCGATAAAAAACTATCTGCTGAATTAAGTCACTTGATTGAAATGGCAAAGCTTGCCGGTATCAGTGTACAAGAAGTGAGTCGGGCGTCACTAGATCGCCATAGCGGAAAGGCACTTCATCAGGGAGTGATGGTAAGACAGACATCGCTGCGCGATAAAAAATACAGTATTGATGAATTGCTTGCCGATAAACCCGCGAATCTGTTCCTGCTGATTCTGGATGGGGTTCAGGATCCTCACAACCTTGGTGCCTGTCTGAGAACGGCAAATGCAGCTGGTGCAGATGCTGTCATTATTCCAAAAGATAATTCGGCGTCACTAAACGCGACAGTGAGTAAAGTGGCAAGCGGGGCTGCGGAGAATACGCCCTTGATACAGGTCAGCAATCTTTCCAGAGCCTTGCGTCAATTAAAAGAAGCAGGGGTCTGGATCATAGGCACCGCGGCTGATGGCACGAGTAGTATTTATGATGTTGATTTGACTATGTCATTGGCTATCGTGATGGGAGGAGAGGGGCGAGGTCTTAGGCAAAACACACGAAAGCAATGTGATTATCTGCTTGCCTTGCCAATGAAGGGAGTGGTGGAAAGTTTGAATGTCTCGGTCGCAAGTGGTATTTGCCTTTATGAAGTTCTTAGACAGAAACGTTCATAAACGGGAATAATGGAGAAGCGGAGTCGAGGCTATGATTATTCAGAATTCAGAAAATAATTTACCTTCATCAGAGGGACGCTTGTATATAAAAAATGTGGAGCATGCCGCGCTCTCAGGCAAGCTGGCTGAAAATTTTGGCAATGAAAACTTTCAGCGTCCTGAACCTTACGAAGAAATAGTATTTCTTGCCTATCACCATGATCATGGCTGGCTGGAGCTTGACGAGAACCCACCTCTGGACGAGTTAACTGGCCTGCCCTTTAATCTGGTTGAAACGCCTTTTGAATACATTCTAAAAACGAGTCGGGCCTCGCCTGACTTTAACGAGCGACACAGTCCGTTTTGTGGACTGATATCCAGTATGCATAGTTACGGTCTTTATAGGGGTCGCTATGGCCTGTCAGATGCGATTAGTCTTGATTGGGTGCCCGAACAAAGCAGGGCGGCTCTTGAAACGTTGCTTGATGCGGAACTGGCGCGGCAAAAACGACTGAAGTCAGAGTGCGCTGACTATTCAGAAACAGGCCTGTTTACAGCTTATAAATTCCTGCAATTTGTCGATGCCTGCGCACTGTATTTCAACATGAACCCGGCGGGGAAACGGGGCATGGCGTTGTTTCGAAATGTGCCCGTTAGCGAGGACAAGGATGCCGATATTGAGCTGAATGAAACGGAACCGGGCATTTATCGTTTTGAGCCCTATCCCTTCGCCTCAGACACAATTGAATTGTATTTTGAAGGGCGTCATCTAAGTCGCCAAAAAAAAAATCAGACAGCGGCTGAATTGATGAAAAAGGCGAATACTGTGCGTAATTACCTGAAAATCACCAGAAATTAGCTTTTTCAAGCTACTTATTTGCATGGCCGGAGCGAATAATCTACACTCCGCACCCTTGATTTACTCCTTGTCTCACCGCTCATGTAGCGGGAGGCTATAACCCAAGAGGATATACAATGCGACATTACGAAATCGTGTTTCTGGTTCATCCGGACCAGAGCGAGCAGGTCTCCGCAATGCTGGAGCGTTACCGGGCGATAATTGAAACCGGTAAGGGCACAATTCACCGCCTCGAAGACTGGGGCAGACGGCAGTTAGCCTACCCAATTAATAAGGTTCACAAAGCACATTACGTCTTGATGAATGTCGAGTGCGATGGTGAGGTGCTGGAGCAACTTAACAGCGCGTTTCGATTTAACGATGCGGTCATCCGAAATTTAGTGATAAAGCGCGATAGTGCTGTCACCGAACCTTCTCATCTGGTGAAAAGTGCAGAAGAAGATCAGGAACCTGCTTCTTTTTCTAGTGACAAAGGTGATTTTGACAATGATGAGTCTGAAGTAGAAGGCCCTGTTGAGATTGACGAGACAGAATCTTTTCCATCTGAAAAGATTGCTGACGCGGAAGGCTCAATTGGTGAAGATGATGCCGACAGCACACCCGCAGTGGAAGCGGATAGTGGATCTGAAGATGAAACACTTGTCCCTGCTGGATAAGGTTTACGTAAATTAATTTAAAGAATTTCAAGAGGAAATAGATATGTCACGTTATTTTCGTCGCAAAAGATATTGCCGGTTTACTGCAGAAGGTGTTGTTGAGATTGACTATAAAGATCTGGCAACGCTAAAAGCTTATGTTACCGAAACGGGAAAGATTGTCCCCAGTCGGATTTCAGGCACCAAAGCCAAATACCAACGGCAGCTCTCTACAGCAATTAAACGAGCACGCTTTCTGGCTTTGATTCCTTACAGCGACGCGCATTAAACCAGGATTGGTTCATGTGGTTCCTGCCGCAAGCAATACTGTCTGCAGGAAATTTTATCGGCTAGGAAGCTTTAGAGCATGCAAGCGCTAGGCAAATACATATTGTCCGGTCGAATGCAGGCGATAGGTGCTGTCAGTTTTTTATCGACCTTATCTCTTTTGTTTTTGCCGCTCGCGTTTTTATTCAGCGGCGTACCGATTGGTCTGCTGACATTACGAAAAGGCGCGACTCAATGCGCTCAGCTTATGCTTGGTAGCTTTCTGTTAATGTGCTTGTTGAGTGCACTACTGAAGATTCAGTTTGCATTCGTCGTTATGATTGCCGGCTGTGTCTGGCTACCGGTTTATTTCTGCTCTTTGGTGCTGAGAGAGACGCAAAGACCTGCTCTAATGTCCCTGTTCGCAGGAGGCATTGCTTTGAGCTTTGTTGTGTATATGCATCTGGCGATTGGTGATGTAGAGGAATGGTGGCGTAATTTGCTGAACGAGGCGCTTGCCAGTGGCTTGCCTGCCGGAACTTCGGCGCAGTACCAACAGGCTATTGAGCTTGCCCCGGCTTTAATGAATGCCATGGTGGCATCAAGTATAACGATGAGCCTGATAATTACGGTTCTGATAGCAAGATGGTGGCAGTCGCGCCTGTTTAATCCAGGTGGTTTCAGCTTGGAGTTTCGTGCTTTTACTCTGCCAAGACCACTGGTCTTTCCACTTGTTTTGGGTATGGGATTGTTGTTTTTTGAGGGACTAAGTTTTGCTTCTCTGCTAAGGGACCTGTTGATCATAGCGCTTGTGTTGTACCTGTTTCAGGGACTGGCTACGGTCCATCGCACGGTAAAAGAGAGGCACTTGTCTCGAAGCTGGCTGACCGCTATGTATCTGCTATTAGCTTTTGTGCCTCAGCTGATGGTGATTTTTGTTGCCTGGATAGGCATGACGGATTCTTTGCTTAACAGGCGTGGATCTCCGCCTGCCGATGAGGCTGGATAGGACGCACAAGCGTTGTACATGCGAATTCGACAAAAGACCTGATCGGTCCTGTCGTGATATGATTGATTAATTGATTAGATGAGGTGTTGAGATGGAAGTAATTTTACTGGAAAAAATTCAAAAACTTGGTGATTTGGGCCAGCAAGTGAACGTTAAACCAGGCTATGGTCGTAACTATCTGATTCCTAATGGCAAGGCAGTCTCTGCTACCGCTGCGAATGTGGCCAAATTTGAGGCACGTCGGGAAGAACTGGAAAAAGCGCAGGCTGATGCTCTGGGCCGGGCCACAGCAAGAGCAGCTAAGCTCAGCGAGATTTCAGTCAGTGTTAAAAAGAAAGCAGGTGCAGAAGGTAAGCTTTTTGGTTCTGTCGGTACTGCCGATATTTCTGAAGCTGTCTCAGCGGCAGGTGAAGAACTCAGCAAACACGAAGTTATTCTGGCTGAGGGTCCGTTGAGAATGCTGGGTGAATTTGATGTTGCTGTTCATCTTCATGCTGATGTGGATGTCACTGTTAAAGTGATAGTAGAGGCTGAAGAAGAATAGGAATTATTTAATAGATACTTATTTTATATTCGTAGAAATGAATAATAGTAAGTCCTGAATATTGCCAGATAATAATTAGCAATGGTCGATACCGCTCATACCACTGATTCTTCGGACTCCGAAATCAGTGCGCTTAGAGTCCCGCCGCATTCCATCGAGGCAGAACAGGCTGTACTAGGTGGTATTTTTCTTGATAAAGACGCATGGCTGAAAATCGTCGAACGTATACGTGAAGAAGATTTTTATCGGCGTAATCATCAAATCATTTTCCGTGCGATTGCCTCGCTCGAGGGAATCGGCCATCCTTTCGACATCGTTACCACTGCGGAGTGGCTGGAAAACCATCAGCTTCTGGATGACGCTGGTGGTTTAAGTTATCTGGCGGCTCTCGCTGAAAATACACCCAGTGCCAGTAACATAGGTGCTTACGCTGATATCGTGCGAAAGCGATCAATTCTTCGTCAGCTAATTTCCGCCACAACGGAAATCGGTGAAACGGTTTTCAATCCAATGGGGCGTAGCAGCGAAGAGATTCTTGATCACGCTGAGCAGGCTGTATTTGAAATTGCAGAGCAGGAAAACCGGGGTCGCAAAAGCTATCGGCAAATTAAAGATTTGCTGGCGGTGGCCATTGACAGAGTCGATGAGCTTTTTCAAAAGGATAACCCGATAACCGGTATCTCTACCGGTTTTGACGATTTCGACGAACGAACCGCTGGATTACAGAACTCCGATTTAATCATTGTTGCCGGCAGACCATCGATGGGGAAAACCGCTTTCGCTATTAATATTGCGGAACATGCCGCGATTAAGGAGAAAAAAACCGTGGCCATCTTTAGCATGGAAATGCCTGGAGAACAGCTGGCAATGCGCATGATGGCTTCTCTGGGAAGGATTGATCAGCAAAAACTACGAACTGGCAAACTGGCAGATGATGACTGGCTACGATTGACCTCAACCGTTGCCATGATGCAGGACACCAAGTTATTCATAGATGATACACCTGCACTTACGCCGGCAGAACTACGGGCGCGCAGTCGCCGAATTTCCAGAGAACATGGCCTGGATCTCATTGTTATTGATTATCTTCAATTGATGCAGGTTGCCGGAACAAAAGAAAACCGGGCGACTGAAATATCGGAAATATCACGATCTCTGAAGGCGATGGCGAAAGAATTAAGCGTACCTGTCATCGCTCTTTCCCAGCTTAATCGTAGTCTCGAGCAGAGACCTAACAAAAGACCTGTAATGTCAGATTTACGTGAATCGGGTGCCATTGAACAGGACGCAGATGTCATCGCATTTATATACAGGGACGAAGTTTATGATGAGGATAGCGCCGACAAAGGGATTGCGGAAATAATTATCGGAAAACAACGAAATGGTCCGATAGGTACTGTCCGACTTGCGTTTCTTGGACAGTACACGCGATTTGAAAATTATATTGAGGATAAGTCCTATCTCGGGAGCGCCCCTCCGTCTTTTATGCTGGGTGATGAATGACACGACCAGCCAGGGTCACAATCGATCTCGCAGCCCTTCAGCACAATTTTTCCAGAGTTAAAGAAATAGCACCTGGCCGCAAAATAATGGCGGTTGTTAAAGCAGATGCCTATGGGCATGGACTGGCTCGTGTTGCCAGATCGCTGAATTCTGCCGATGCCTTTGGAGTTGCTTGTTTAGAAGAAGCGGAAGAATTAAGAGCAGCTGGTATAGATAATCGCATAGTGCTGCTTGAAGGCCCATATTCAGCAGAAGAACTATTACGTGCCGACTTTCTGAACCTTGATGTAGTGATCCATCACGAATCTCAACTCGACATGCTGGAACAGGTTACATTAAAAAAAGCTCTGCAAGTCTGGTTAAAAGTTGATACAGGCATGCACAGGTTGGGCTTTGAGCCGGACAGGATCAGCAAGGTCTGGCAGCGTTTGCAAACAAGTAGCAACATTGATAAAGATATTGTTCTGATGACGCATCTGGCGACGGCAAATGAATTGCAGAATGATATGGTCACTCGACAGCTAGAGAATTTTTCTGCCATAACAAAGGCAATAAACGCTGAAAAATCTATAGCCAACTCTGCTGCCATTGTAGGCTATCCGCAAAGTCACGCAGATTGGCTCAGACCAGGGCTTATGTTGTACGGGGTGTCTCCACAACTAAATTGCTCAGCCTCAGACCATGATCTGAAGCCGGTAATGAGTTTGCGTTCTGAGTTGATTTCCGTCAAAGCACTTAAGAAAGGTGAACCTGTTGGCTACGGTGCTGATTGGCGTTGTCCATCAGATACCCGTATTGGCATTGTGGCAGCCGGTTATGGGGATGGATTCCCGCGTCACGCCCGTTCGGGAACACCTGCTCTGGTGAACGGTAAAAGGGCAAGTATTATAGGTAAATCGTCTATGGACATGTTGACAGTTGATTTGTCGGCACAGGCTGAGGCTAAAGTTGGCGATCCGGTCGAGTTATGGGGAGCTAATCTGGCAATAGAAGAAGTCGCAATGTATGCCGAAACTATACCTTATGAACTTTTATGTGGCGTTCACAAACGCCTGACATTCGAAGAAATTAATGGCTAAGGCAAAGGTTCAATATTCCTGCAGTGATTGTGGCGCCGTGAGTATCAAATGGTCCGGACAATGCCCTGATTGTGCTAACTGGAACACATTGGTGGAGGAAGTAGTAGCAAAATCCACAGATAATGACAGTAATCGTTTTAAACAACACCTCAGCAAAGCAATCGAAGTCCGCTCTTTAGACAAAGTTGAATTACAGGAAGATTCACGTCTGAGTACGGGGATAGCTGAACTCGACAGGGTAATGGGTGGTGGTCTTGTGTCTGGCTCAGTTACCCTTATCGGGGGTGATCCGGGGATCGGCAAATCTACTGTTCTAATTCAGGCGCTGTCTTCCATTTCTGTCACTCATAAAATTGACAGCCTGTATGTCAGTGGCGAAGAATCTATTGAACAAATAGGACTGCGTGCACGACGACTGGGTCTGGAACTCGACGCACTCAGGGTTTATACGGAAAATAACCTTGAGAGTATTCTGCAACTGGCTAGTAAGGATCTACCTCGGGTTATTGTGATTGATTCGATTCAAACCATTTATACAGAGTTGCTGACATCGGCACCGGGTTCGGTCTCTCAGGTTCGCGAATCAGCTGCACAACTGGTTAGATTCGCAAAACAAACCAACACAGCTGTTTTGCTGGTTGGCCATGTCACCAAAGAAGGCGCACTTGCCGGACCACGTGTGCTGGAGCATATGGTCGATACTGTACTCTATTTCGAAGGGGATAGCGGTAGTCGTTATCGGGTTATCCGTGCAGTCAAAAATCGCTTTGGTGCAGTGAACGAGCTGGGTGTATTCGCAATGACAGACAGGGGCTTGAAAGAGGTAAGTAACCCGTCCGCGATATTTCTGTCACGTCATGAGCAGGAAGTCGCTGGCAGTATAATTATGGTGACCAGGGAGGGGACCAGACCTATGCTGGTTGAGGTTCAGGCACTGGTCGATGAGTCACATCTTCCGCAACCAAGACGGGTTACTGTTGGCCTGGAGCAGAACAGATTGATAATGCTGCTGGCAATACTGAACCGGCATGCCGGTATCAGCAGTTTTGACCGGGACATCTTTATCAACGTTGTTGGAGGCATACGAATTTCCGAAACAGGTGCAGATCTGGCTATTCTACTGGCGGTAATTTCAAGTTTGAGAAACAAACCTTTGCCCACTGATCTGGTTGTATTTGGTGAAGTTGGTCTTGCCGGTGAGATTCGGCCTGTTCAAAATGGTCCGGAGCGTCTAAACGAAGCAGCCAAACACGGATTTAAAAAGGCGATAGTGCCCTATGCGAACAAACCCAAAGAGAGCATTAAGGAGCTAGAGATAATTGCCGTGACCCGGCTGACAGAATTGTTCGAACAGGGATTAATTTAGTGCTTGCAGTTCATCCTGACTTTCATCGTTCTCAATTATCTCGACTCTTATCTTTTTCACTGCATTATCTACAGCCTGTGTGATTGTCAGACTGACATTTCCAATTCTCAGACTGGTGCCAGGTTCAGGTATGCTCTGTAAATGTTCAAGAATGAGACCATTAAGAGTTTTAGGGCCGTCAACAGGAAGTTGCAGTTTTATCTGACGATTGATGTCACGTAAGGTCGCACTACCATCAATAATATGGCTACCGTCTTCCTGAGGGTGAATATCCTGGCTGAAGTGTTGCAAATCGGTTGTGAAATCGCCGACGATTTCTTCCAGAATATCTTCAAGCGTGACAAGCCCCTGAATATTTCCGTATTCGTCTACCACAAAGCCTATTCGTCGTTTCTGTCGTTGAAAATTCATCAGCTGAGTATGCATAGGAGTACCCAGAGGGGCGAAATAAGGTTCGTTGACACTACTTTCAAGTGTTTCGATTAACAAATCACCCTTATCTTGTGAAGTCAGTAATCTGGGGATATTACGAACGTGCAGGATGCCCAGAATATTATCAATATTGTCACGATAAACAGGCAAGCGGGTATGCTGTGCGTGACCCAGCGCTTTTACGATTTCGGCGGGCGTGTCGCTTAAATTGATACCATCAATTTCCGCTCTGGGAACCATTATTTCATCGATAGTTATGTTTTCAAGATCGAGAATGCTGATCAGCATTTTTTGATGTCGTCTTGGTATCATTGCGCCAGCTTCGATTACCACTGTCCGCAGTTCTTCTCTGGTCAAGGGTGTTTCTTCCATGTTTTCAACATTGACTTTTAGCAAGGACAGAAGAGCATTGGCGACCTTGTTAATAATCCAGACAAAGGGGTAAAGCATCTTGCCCAGAGGTGTGAGAATATAAGCTGCTGGAAAAGCAATACGTTCTGGATATAGCGCAGCCAGTGTTTTCGGGGCAACTTCGGCAAATATCAGAATGACTACAGTCAATAATATCGGAGCGACAGCAAGTCCAATTTCGCCTAAAAGGCGCATTGCGATAACTGTGGCCAGAGAAGCTGCGAATATATTCACGAGGTTATTGCCGAGCAGTATCAGACCAATCAGCCTGTCAGGCCTTTTTAGCAGAGCTTCAACAAGGTTCGCACTGCGGTGACCGTCTTCAGCAAGATGCCGTAATCGGTAGCGATTCAGCGCCATCATTCCAGTTTCGGAGCTGGAAAAAAAAGCAGACAAAAGTACCAGCAGGAAGAGAATGCCAAATAATACGGAAATGGGAATATCGCTCAAATTTTTTCTCTCAACGCTGGAGCTTCGAAGGGCTCAAGTTTCAGACTTTTCCGAGCACCAACTCGAGCACAAATTTGGAACCGAAATAGGCCAGTAATAAAAGTACGCATCCACCCAGAGTCAGACGAGTAAGTTTTTTACCACGCCAACCCCAGGCCCAGCGCCCAAGCAACAGTACTGCAAAAACCAGCCAGGCCAGAATAGAAAAAACAACTTTATGGGACAGATGTTGTTCGAAGACATTTTCAACAAAAACCAGCCCGGTGGACAGGCTCAGGCTGAGGAGAAAAAAGCCAATTGCAATCAGTTGAACCAACAGGGTTTCCATAATTTGCATTGGCGGTAGCAGGCGAATGCTCCTGGTAGGACGCTTGTTATGCAACTGGTTTTCCTGAAAAGCCAGCAGCATAGCTTGTAGCGCTGCTATGGCGAGCAGACTATAGGCGCTTACCGAGAGAAGAATGTGGAGACGCAGTCCGATACTGAGACCCTCCGGCAGGATATAGGTATGCGGCATTATCATATCCAGTGCCAGGGCAAGAGCCGCGGCAGGAAGAAAAATATACAGAAGATTATCGGTTGGTTTAATCATACTACCAAAAAAGAGGAGGAAAGCTATAAACCAGCTAATCAGAGAAAGTGCATTGTAGAAACCAAGGTTAATCCCTTCTGGCGTGTTAGTCAGTTGATAGATGGCGATTCCGTGCAAAAGCAGGGCAAGAGCTGCTGCGCTCATGGGCCCGGTTTTTTCCATCAGTTCCGGGCTCTCTTTCAGCTTAAAGATGCTGATGCCGATCCAGACTGTGGAAATCAGATAACTGATTAGTGCAATATAGCCCCAGAGCAAAGGTTTGTTCCTGATTATTAGTGGTTTCAGTATAATATGCATTATTCATGTATCAGTCTCGTAATTTTCTTAATATTTGAGCTTTCGGTCCAGAGGGGTTTATGCGCGTAGGTATAATAGGTTTCGGTGGCATGGGTAGAGTCGTGTGTAGGGTGCTGCTGGAACAGGGCCATGACGCGAATATAGAAATAGCAGGTGTTATTGTCTCTGCTGAGGATTACAAAGAAGCTGAAAAGTACAACACAATGAATATTCCCCTGCTGGATAGTTTTGAGGATTTGATGCGGCAGAAACCTGATGTAATCGCGGAATGTGCCGGACATGATGCAGTTCGACAATACGGGCATGAGGTTCTGAGCGCGGGTATCAGTTTATTAGTCATCTCAATAGGGGCACTTGCCGAAGAATCTCTCTATGAACAACTTAGAGAGACGGCAAAACTAAATGACGCATCCGTGTATTTGCCGGCTGGAGCCGTCGGTGGTATAGACGCGCTGACCGCCGCCCGCCTGGCAGGACTTCAAAAAGTGACCTACCGCGGGCGTAAACCAGCGCTGGCATGGCGAGGAACCCCGGCGGAAGAAACGCTTGATCTGACTGGCTTGTATAAGGCCGAGTGTTTTTATAGTGGCAGCGCAAGAGATGCGGCTCTGGCATTTCCACGTAACAGTAATGTCGCGGCGACGGTTGCGTTGGCGGGCCTGGGATTTGATGAGACCAGGGTAGAACTGCTTGCTGACCCGGATATCAGTGAAAATATGCACGAACTGGAAGTAGAGGCCATCAGTGGTAATTTTCAGGTCAGTTTATCCGGTATACCACTGGATGACAGTCCAAAAACCTCGGCACTGGCGGCCTATAGTGTGGCGAAATGTTTGTTAGATATGAATACAGCAGTGATAATTTAAATCTTTAATAATTTAAACACGGGATTGAACCCGATCAGGAATAAACATGTTTGATAATTTAAGCGATAGATTGACAAAAGTACTGAAGGATCTGCGTGGTCACGGGCGTCTCAATGAAGATAATATTTCCGAAGCCTTGAGAGAGGTGAGAATGGCTCTGCTGGAAGCAGATGTGGCTTTGCCTGTCGTGAAAGAGTTCATCGAACATGTAAAAAGCAAGGCAATATCTCAGGAAGTGATGAGTAGCCTCACGCCTGGTCAGGCGGTCATAAAGATCGTGAACGATGAGTTGGTGCAGATGATGGGCGAGTCCAACGTCTCCCTGAATATGAACACACAACCACCCGCCGTGATACTTATGGCGGGATTGCAAGGCGCCGGTAAAACCACGACCGTTGGCAAGCTGGGACGCTGGCTCAAGGAGAAACAGAAGAAAAAAGTAATGACAGTCAGTTGTGATATCTATCGTCCGGCGGCTATAGAGCAACTGCGGGTTCTCGCCAGCGATAACCAGCTTGAGTTTTTTGAAAGCACAGTTGAACAGGACCCGGTTGACATTGCCAGAGCGGCTATAAAACAGGCCAGTGCGCAGTTTATGGATGTGCTCATCGTTGATACAGCCGGGCGACTGCACGTTGACGGGGGTATGATGGATGAAGTGAAGTCTCTGCACTCGGCAATAAACCCCTCCGACACGATTTTCGTCATTGACAGTATGCTCGGTCAGGATGCAGTGAACTCAGCGCAGGCTTTTAATACAACACTGCCACTTACCGGGGTCATACTCACAAAAACCGATGGCGATGCGAGAGGTGGTGCAGCTCTATCGGTGCGACAGGTCACGGGGAAACCCATTTTGTTTATTGGTACTGGCGAAAAAAGTGATGAGCTGAGTCCTTTTCATCCGGATCGGGTGGCCTCAAGAATTCTGGGTATGGGCGATGTGCTGTCCCTGATTGAAGAAGTTGAAGAAAAAGCGGATAAAGAAAAAGCGGAAAAGCTGGCGAAGAAACTAAAGAAAGGAAAAGGTTTTACCCTGACTGATTTTAATGATCAGCTGGATCAAATGAAGAATATGGGCGGCATGGGAGGCTTGCTTGATAAATTACCCGGTGCCGGGCAAATTCCCCAGGCAGCGCTTAATCAGGTTGACGACAAACAAATGGGGAAATTGCAGGCCATTATCAGTTCCATGACACTGGACGAAAGAAAAAGACCGGCGCTTATAAATGGTTCGCGAAAAAAACGCATTGCCAATGGTTCAGGCACGCAAATACAAGATGTGAATCGCCTTCTGAAACAATTCAATCAAATGCAGAAAATGATGAAAAAAATGTCCAAAAAAGGTGGTATGCAGAAGATGATGCGTGGGCTTGGTGGTAATTTACCTCCTGGCTTTCGGCCTTAAGGTTCTCAAAACCAGCCAGCAATGCGACCTCTGATTGTATGAGTCAGACACAAACAGAAGATGCCAAGAAAACATAGCAGACTCCATTCAGCGATACTGAAACCGAGAAATGTCCAGTCGACCACCGCACATTCTCCGGAGCCGGTAAACACTTTTTCAAGCGTTTCACCAAAAGAAAAGACCTGCATCATGTATTCGAGACCGGGACCACATTCAGGAACCTTATCAGCAGGTAAGTGTTGCAGCCAGACCTGACGCCCCGCAATTGATGCACCGCAAAGCGCGGCCACGCTTAAGAGGACTCCGTAGATGCGCATACCGGTAGTGCCCGGCCCATGTATGAGGCCTGTCAGGGCGATAATAGCCACGGCAAGGTAAGCGACGCGTTGAAATATACATAGCGGGCAGGGTTCCAGGCCATCAACAAATTGCAGGTAATAACCGTAGCCAAGCAGCCCACAGCAGCTCAGAAGCAGTAAAAGATAAAAAGATCTGGGTGTTTTCATATCGCTTTGTCGAGATGTGAATGTATGTATTTCGGAATTCTGCTCTTAAGCCAATGCTTTGCTCGCCAGGGATATTTACCATTAATAAATCCGACGTGTCCACCCTTATTCGTAATTTCCAGTTCAACATTCTGGCCAACTTCATTTGCCTCAGGAATTACCTCAGGCGTCATAAAGGGGTCATCCTTTGACTGAATAATAAGTGTTGGTGTGGTGATATTCTTCAAATACTGATGGCAACTTGAGCGCGAATAATAATCATTGACACCATTAAAACCATGTAAGGGTGCAGTTATCTGGTCATCGAAAAGATGGAAGGTTTTCATGGAGTCAAGTCTATTCAGAGGTAAATCTATCTTTCTATCACGATATTTTTCTCTGGTTTTTTTATGCAGACTGGCAAGTAAATAACGCTGATAGAATTTTGAGAGTCCCCGGTTCAGCTGAAGTGCGCAACTATCCAGTAGAAAAGGAACTGAAACAGCAACTGCGGCATCAAGTTTCGTATTCTGCCTGTTTTCGCCGAGATATTTTAGCAGAGCGTTACCACCAAGCGAGTAAGCGATAGCAAATAAGGGGCTGTCTGGAAAGCGGGTTCGCAGAGTAGAAATCAGAAATTCTATATCTCCAGTATCGCCAGAGTGGTAATTCCGATCCAGTCGGTTGAATTCGCCGCTACAACCGCGAAAGTGCATGAATACGCCGCGCCAGCCATGCGATGCAATGCTCGACATAATGTCCTGAATATAGGGAGAATTGATGGAACCTTCCAGCCCATGAAAGACAGCAACAAGCGGACCGGAGCTTTCTCCTGTCCAGCAGAGGTCGACAAAATCACCATCGTTTAGTTCGAGGCGTTCTTTTGAATAAGTGAAGGGGTTTTGCGCAGGAAATAGTCGTGGCCATAATGTTTGTGTATGTCGGTTACTTAACCACCACGGAGCGACAAAGTTACTGCGACTGACTTTTCCACGAGACACTGCTGAGATTCGTTAGCTTGTCTTAGTTAGCCAGACTATAGGGCAGAGGGGAAAGTTCCAGGTAAGGTCCATTCTCACTCTCAAAAAACAGCGAATCAGCTTCAGTGGCTTCAAGATCAAGTGTCAAAAGTATGAGGTAATTAGCCTCGCTATCTTCAATGCAATTCACTACCTGTCCAACGTGCTGTTGGGCAGAATTACTAGACACTTTTGCCTTAATTGAAATCTTATCTTGAGTAGCGATTTTTGCGCAGTAGAGGCGTTGTTTTAATTTGCCTCTGAAGTGCATTCTGGCAACTATTTCCTGTCCGGGATAACAACCCTTGTCAAAGCTGAGTCCGCCCAGCAAATCGAGGTTGAGGCTCTGTGGTAGAAACTCTTCACTGCATTCTTCTCCAACCCACGGTATCCCAGACTGAATATCCAGAATTTCCCATTGCGCAGCCTCGCTGACATCTGCCTGTTCAGAGATTTTCTGCCAGAGTTCTTTGGCGTTCGTAACCGGGCAGATAATAATAGATCTCGCGGGTTCTGACCCGGTTCGAATTGTTAGAAGGTGAGTATTTTCGATTCCATCAATATATGAGAGGGCTTCTTTGTTGAGATCTGCGGTCAGACCAATCGGGACAAATTCTTCACTTAAGTTTGTGATAGTAACTTTTGCCCGAAGGACAAACATTTGCAATCGCTTGCTTAGCTTTTCACTAATCGTGTTTTTCAACAAAAGGAAATAACGCTGAGTATCGCGGTACAGGAAAAAAGTAGCGATTACCCTTCCTTTTATATTGCACCAACTGCTCATTTGCCAGGTGCCAATTTCAAGGCTGCTGACGTCGCTGCTCAACTGGCCTTGTAGAAAGTCTTCAGCGTCGTCGCCGGAGATTTCTATAATGTCAAAGCTGGATAGATCAACAAGGCAATGCTCGTTATTTGATTGAGTGACATTGGTAATTTTTTGTTGCAGGAATTTTTTCCAGTCTTCATTCATAACATTTATTAATTTGCATTGAGCTTGCGAAACTGTTGAATGAGGACATTGTATTCTGCTTTAAGAGGTTCTTTGCGACCTAGGATCCAGTCCATAATATCGAGGTCGCTCTCTTCAAGAATTTGACTGAATAAATGTTTTTGAACAGAGGATAGCTCAGCATATTCTTGTTCTAGAAAATGTTCAAAAACCAGATCCATCTCTTTTATTCCACGCCGACAGCGCCAGCGTAAGCGAGACAATTCACTCATGTTTATCGAAACTACATTGCTCTTGTAACAAGCAGTTTCTTGATTTCAGCAATAGATTTCGCAGGATTGAGTCCTTTGGGACAGGTATTCGTGCAGTTCATTATGGTGTGGCAGCGATAAAGACGAAATGGATCTTCAAGATCATCCAGTCTTTCGCCGGTATTTTCATCCCGACTATCTATTATCCAGCGGTAGGCCTGTAATAATATGGCAGGTCCAAGGTAGCGATCACTGTTCCACCAGTAACTCGGACAGGAGGTTGAACAGCAGGCGCAAAGTATACATTCATAAAGGCCATCAATTTTCTCACGGTCCTCTTTTGATTGAAGTCGCTCTCTGTCCGGCGGTGCCGGTGTCTGGGTCTGCATCCAGGGTTTTATCGATGCGTATTGCGCATAAAAATGGGTCATATCCGGGACCAGATCTTTCTTGACCTGCATATGTGGCAGAGGATAAATCTTGATATCGCCCTTATATTCGGCTATTCCGCGGGTACAGGCGAGGGTGTTGGTGTCGCCAATATTCATTGCACAGGAACCGCAAATACCCTCTCGACACGAACGCCTGAAAGTTAACGTCGAATCAATTTCATTTTTGATATAAATGATCGCATCCAGAACCATAGGGCCACACTTATCAAGATCAATCTCGTAACTGTCCATGCGAGGATTTTCACCGCTGTCTGGTTCCCAACGATAAATATGGAAAGTACGGGTATTGCTGGCTCCATTTGCCGCTGATATGGATTTACCCTTTTTAACTTTTGAATTTTTCGGGAGTGTAAATTCGGCCATTATTTTTATCCGTGAATAATTTGCTAAAAATTTTATATAGTTCGCTGCACTGAATACGATTATTTATTTACTAGTACACTCTTTTCTTCGGAGGAATGCTCTCCACTTCGTCGGTCAGGGTATTCATATGAACCGGTCGATAGTCAAAACTGACCTTGCCGGTGGTAGGTTCAAACCACGATAACGTGTGTTTCATCCAGTTTTCATCATCGCGATCTGGGTAATCCTCACGTGCGTGCCCGCCGCGGGATTCTTTTCGGTTTTCAGCAGAATAGATGCTGACCATGGCGCATTGCAGAAGATTTTCCAGTTCAAGTGTTTCTGCAAGATCGGTGTTCCATATCATCGAGCGGTCACTGACACTTACTTTTTCAAATGACGCGTGTATTTCGTTCATTTTTTTCATGCCTTCCTGCATGACTTCACCAGTGCGAAAAACAGCCGCGTCACTTTGCATGGCTCTTTGCATATTAAGTCGAATCTCAGAAGTTCTGATATCGCCAGTCGCATTGCGTAATTTATCAAAGCGTTCAATAGAAGAGTCACAGGCATCTTTGGGCAGATCTTTGTGTTTCGTGTCAGGCTTTATCGTCTCGGCTGCACAGATTGCAGCTGCCCGACCAAATACGACGATATCGAGCAGACTATTGGAACCAAGTCGATTAGCACCGTGAACAGAAACACAGGCGGCTTCGCCGATTGCCATTAGCCCCGGCACGATGGCATCAGGGTCGCCATCTTTTAAAGTCACTACCTGACCCTTGTAGTTAGTCGGTATACCACCCATATTATAGTGCACAGTCGGTAGTACCGGGATAGGTTGTTTGGTTACATCGACACCTGCAAATACTTTTGCAGATTCGGCTATACCGGGCAGGCGTTCGTTAATCACTTCCGGACCAAGGTGCTCAAGATGCAAGTGAATATGGTCCTTCTCTGGACCGACGCCCCGGCCTTCACGAATTTCCATCGTCATGGAACGACTAACGACATCTCTGGAAGCGAGATCTTTTGCAGAAGGAGCGTAGCGTTCCATAAAACGCTCACCTTCGGAATTTGTCAGATAACCGCCTTCACCCCGAACACCTTCAGTTATGAGTACACCCGCGCCATAGACACCGGTAGGATGAAATTGAATAAACTCCATATCCTGTAGTGGTAGTCCTGCTCTCAGAACCATGGCGTTTCCGTCACCAGTACAGGTGTGAGCGGATGTACAGGAAAAGTAAGTACGACCATATCCACCCGTTGCCAGAACTACTGAATGAGCAGAGAAACGATGCAAAGTGCCGTCTTTCAGGTTCCAGGCCAGAACGCCACGGCAGACACCCTCATCATCCATGATTAAATCAAGGGCAATAAATTCGATATAAAATTCGGCATCGTGTTTCAGGGATTGTTGATAAAGGGTATGGAGAATCGCATGACCGGTTCTGTCTGCAGCTGCGCATGTTCGCTGTGCTGTACCTTCACCAAAATTAGTCGTCATTCCACCAAAAGGGCGTTGATAAATTTTACCTTCCTCTGTTCTGGAAAATGGTACGCCATAGTGTTCGAGTTCGATAACTGCAGGCGCGGCTTCTCTGCACATGTACTCGATTGCATCCTGATCGCCGAGCCAGTCAGAGCCTTTGACGGTATCGTACATGTGCCAGCGCCAGTCATCCTCGCCCATATTTCCGAGTGCTGCGCTCATTCCACCCTGAGCCGCGACGGTGTGACTTCGGGTTGGAAATACCTTGGTAAGACAGGCAGTTTTCAAACCTTTCATGGCCATGCCAAAAGTAGCCCGGAGGCCGGCGCCGCCGGCGCCTACCACTACCACATCATATTTGTGGTCAATAATTTCGTAGGAATTAATCATGCGTTAAAGCCAAAAAATACGTTAAGAACTGACAGTACAGAAGCAAGCGCACCAACTGCAGCTAGAAATTTTACCAGAATAAGGCAGGCAATCTTCTGCCATTCCGAATGGATATAGTCTTCTACAACTATCTGCATACCAAGCAAAGCGTGATAAAAGAGGGCAACTAAAAAAAGTATTAAAAGTACTGTGACATAAGGCAGACGAATCCAGTAGACCACCGTCATATAATCTGCACCTACCATACTGACAACTGAATAGATAAACCAGAGCGAGAGCGGGAGTAATGCGATCGCGCTTAAGCGCTGATGCCACCAGTGATGAGTTCCGTCCTTTGCTGAACCCAGCCCTTTTACTTTTGCCAGTGGTGTTTGCAGACTCATGTGACAACCCTCGCAAGATAATAAGTTGCGGCACTTAGAAAAATAGAGGCGACGATTACGGCGTAACCCGACTTGTAGGCTGATTCAATTTCAAGTCCGAGACCGGCATCCCAAAAAAGATGTCGAATTCCATTACAGAAATGATAGAAATAGGAAAACACGAAGCTCATAAGAATCACCTGGCCATACCACGCATCGCTGTGTATCAAAAATTCTGTATAAACAACTTCACCGGACGCGATAGTCAGTAACCAGTAGCAAAGCAAGAGAGAACCCAGACTTAATACTATGCCAGTCATGCGATGTGTAATCGACAATATCGAAGTAAGTTGTGGTTTGTAAATCTGAGCGTGTGGTGAAATCGGGCTATCTACCGAAGCCATGTTTAATTCCTCTTAGCAGGAGTGAAATTCGTGACGATCACAAAATAAATAAAACTAAAAATCACTGCAGCGACCATTTTTTTCCCAGTCGCCATAACGAGTGGGTTCCGGACCCTTCGGTCCGCCTATTTCCTTTTTCTGGATTGGCTCAACTTGTGGGTCGGATATGTCTGACTTGTCAGGGTCACGCTGATTACTAATTGAGTTTGTAATTTCTCTGTTCATCTTTAAGTCTTGTGTCTCTAGCGTAACTTATTAATAAATAGAGACTTTACACTAAAATCTCTGGTCTGCCTATAGTTGTCAGACAAGCAGCTTAGTATGTAAACTAGTTGCACATATTGCAAGCAAAGGGAATAGCTAATGCAAAACAGGGAAAGTGCTTTCAGTGTTTTTATCCGTATATCTTATCGGCCGCCTTCTGCCTTACTTTATTTAATCCTTTTTAGCCATTTGGGCGCTGTTTTTTCAGTTTACTATGCGGCGCTACCGCTTTTACCGACATTACTATGCATGATATTGATACTGATAAACCTTCTTCATTTGATATATCAATTTCGACAGATGAAAAAACAGGTGAACGCAGCACAAATATGTCTTACTAAGAAAAATGAATGGCTGATTATCGATAATAATATTGTACATAAAGCGAGATTAAAGCCGGCGACTCTGGTTCATCCGTGTCTGGTTATTTTGCGTTTCAAAAGTGAAATGAAAAACTCATGGTGTTTTATATTAAACGGAGAGAATGTTGAAAGAGACACTTTCAGAAGACTCCGTGTTCGTCTTTTGCACGGCGAAACAGCTTCCTGTTGATTCGCTCAGGCACTTTTCCTTTTTGCTTTCCAGCTTAACCATAGTTTTTTTAATGGAGTGATGTTGGCGTTTTGCAGAGCGCGGGGATCAGATTGATTTCTCAAAACATTGCACTTGGCTCTTGCGATTAATGAAAGACAAAATGCAAATGTCGGAAGCTGAATCATTTTGTCGGGCAAAGTGTTTAGCGTGGCATCCAGTTCGGAATGCAGGAAGTCAAATATATCCTTCAGGAAACAAGCAGTTTGAGCAGGTAAGGGGAGGTTAAGTAAATCATCCGGTCTCAGATCATGCTTATTCATCAGATCTTCGGGGAAAACGCAATAGCCTCTGTGTAATTTTTCAGCTGCTGTTTGCATAGTTTCAATACTGGAGTACAAACCGGCCAGCTTGTTAAGTAAGTCCCTTGGCTGATTCGGATTTGACGAGATGAGCGAGTCAGCCAGACGCCAGCCATGCCCGTGGCTGTGAGCTTTGCTTTCGATTAATGAAGAAAGCGAGTTTACCGGCAGAGGATTGATTTCATTCTCTGCAAGTTGCACCAGTTGTTGTAGTTGCCTCTGCTCAAGATGAGATGAATTGACAAAAGTCTGAATCAATTTCGAAACGGGATGACGTGCTTGTGTTAAATAAAGCCGATCCAGTTCTTCCACCCACCACTGCAATTTTATTCGTGCTACGCCCGGATCCTGGCAATGTATAACTGTTTTATTCAGCTCAGTGAGCAGGGCAAAAACACCAAGCAGCTTTTGTTTTTCCTCGGGTCTGTAGAACAGGGTGGCATAATAAAGACTAGAACCTGCTGGTGCCGCGAGTTCCCGGCAATACTCAGAGCTATCCATATCAGCTCTTATTCAGCCATTTTAATAGATCCATTGGAGTATCTATTGAACCGTCCGCGCCCCACAGACTCGTATCATCCTTGCTGTCGATGTAGCCATAGTTTGCAATTAGCGTAGTCATGTTTGCTGCGTTTCCGGCTTCAATATCCCTTTGAGCATCGCCAAGATAAAGAGTGTCATCCGCTGCGCAATTCAGCAGTTTGCAGGCATAATACATGGGGGCAGGGTGCGGCTTGCTGTATTCGACGGTATCGCCACTAACAATACAGGATGTTCTTTTATTAAGCCCCAATTCTGACATTAAGGGTGTTGTTAACCAGGATGGTTTATTAGTGACGATTCCCCAGCTGATTTGTTCTCGCTCGAGTTGCGCTAACAGGGCTTCCATTCCATCAAAGAACCGGCTTTGTCTGGCAATATTGTTTCTGTAAATTTCAAGAAAACGGTTTCGGAGTTGAATGAATTGCTCGCTTTTCACATCCAGATTGAAACCGAGCTTAAGCATAGCGACACCACCAAGCGAAACAGTCGGTCTGATCGTCTCTAATGGTAATTCGTCTTTGTTCTGCTCCTGTAAAAGGGTATTCAGTGCAAACGCCAGATCCGGGGCCGTATCCAGCATGGTCCCATCCAGATCAAATAGTACATTTGATGAACTGGAAGCTGACATTAAGCGTCTTTTAATCTGGCGTGGAGTAAATAATTAACAGCAGGATCATTATTAAGGTAACAATAGTCGATGCCGGGAACATAATGCATTCCACTTATATCGAGCACTTCAAAACCCCGTTCTCTGAGATCACGTGAGATCTCGGACGGACGCAAAAACCTCGAGTATTCGTGCGTGCCTCTGGGAACCAGATCCAACAGATACTCGGCAGCAACTATTGCAGAAAGATAGGAACGTAGATTTCTATTCAAGGTGGTCACAATAAGTTGCCCATTCGGTCTTAATAATTTACGGCAAGCTGAGAAAATCGAAGCCGGATTGGGCACATGTTCCAGGAGTTCCATACAGGTTACCAGATCGAAACGTTCACTCGTCTCCTGCGCAAATTCTTCCGCAGTGTTCGCAAAATAACTTATTTCAAGCTCCGATTGTTTTGCATGTTGACGGGCAACTTCAATCAGGGATGGGTTCGCGTCGAGACCGGTTACTGTGGCTCCCATGGAAGACATCGCTTCTGTCAATAATCCACCACCACAGCCAATATCGAGCACCTTGCAGTTTGCCAGGCCAATGGCATCATCAATGTACTTAAGCCTTAATGGATTGATAACATGAAGCGTTTTCAGACTGCCTTTTACATTCCACCAT
This sequence comes from Gammaproteobacteria bacterium, assembly GCA_012103475.1. Taxonomy (GTDB): domain Bacteria; phylum Pseudomonadota; class Gammaproteobacteria; order Eutrophobiales; family Eutrophobiaceae; genus WLWS01. The sequence goes on from WLWS01000006.1 coordinate 252,945, forward strand.
GTAGAGGACAGGTTATCAAATTTCAGTAATTCTTCGTTATCTGTATTATTACTAATCGTCATCTTGTATGGAGACCGGGAGCACAGAAGTATTTCATTTTTATTTAATATAAGATTATCATTTACATGTGCGTATCTGGTGAGTTTTTTTAATTCTCAAAGAAGCATTGATAAAGAACAGGCAAATTATGCAGAAATTCAGAATACTTATTTACTTCAGCTTGTTAACCGTAATTTCTGGTTGCGGGTCGACTGGGGGCATCAGTGAAGGTGATCCTTTCGAAGGCTTCAATCGAGGAGCTTTTAAGTTTAACCAGACTATGGATAAGCATCTTTTTAATCCCATTGCGGAGACTTATGACAAGGTATTGCCACGGGTTGTCAATGATGGCGTGAGTAACTTTTTCAGCAATATTAATGATATATCGGTTATTGCTAATGATATTCTGCAGTTTAAACTCGCGCAGGCATTTTCGGATATCGGTCGGTTTATTCTCAATTCAACACTTGGGCTTGGGGGCTTTTTTGATGTCTCAACTGACGCCGGATTGCCAAAGCACAGAGAAGATTTCGGACAGACGCTTGGTAAATGGGGATTCAATTCTGGTCCATTTCTGGTCATGCCTTTTCTCGGGCCAACAACCGTCAGAGCGGGTATCGGGCTTGGTGTCGATACTATTGCGTTTAATCCCTTTACCTACTACGTTAACGACAGGCCTATCCGGGGTGGGCTAATGGCATTGGAGCTTATCGATTTCAAGGCCAAGCTTCTTAGCACAGGAGAGTTACTGGGGATTGCTGCGGTTGATGAATACGGTTTTCTGAAAAGTGTCTTTCTGCAATACAGAGACCATGTGACTCACGATCGAGATGACGATGATCTGGTAGAAGAAGATCCGGATTTTGATAGTTTTGATGACTAGGCAAAAGCGATAGTCGGTTCGGAGAGGTGAATACCTGTTAGTTATCTTCAGACAGTATTAATCGGTTATCATTGATACCGAGTGCGTCGGCAAACTCTATAAGTTGCTGCTGTTTATTGAGAGAAGAATCGTCATCTACCAGACCTGATAATGCCTGCTCTTCCAATAATTGCTTATAGATTGCATTGGTTAATTGCCCTATAGCAAGATTGCCCTGACTACTTGGCATTTCTTCGTCGGATAAATTCGACCATTTCTCACGAAATGTATCGAGACTGCTGGCAGACCAGTTTTTTCCAGCCAAAAATTCTTTGATAAGCTCATCGCTTTTCGTTATCACACTAGCGTTGCTGATCTGTCCCGTTTCTGTGCTGCCTGCTGGAACTGTAATCGCAGAGTCTTCACTTTTGCCACTAAGCAGCAAAGCCGCTACCACTAGAATGGCAATTATAGCCAGAGCGAGGACAGCTATGAGGAGTTTGTTCGAAGCTTTGACATTGTGATCGTCAGTAGTGCTTCTGGCTACTGCGGGTTTTGGTGAAGTCGTCGCTTCCGCTTCGGCACTCGCTGCCGGTGGTTTTTTGTAGTCTTCTTTGCGTTGAGTATCATCGAGAGATTCGGACTCTGGGGGTTGCACTAGAGGAGGATAGTCGATTTCCTTTAGAGGAATCGTTGAAGACAGAATACCCTGTATCAGATCTGACCTTGATTTTTTATAGGCCTCTCTGTCCAGGTTGCCCTGGGCATGTTCCTTTGCCAATTCACGCAAGCTTTGGTTTGCCATGATTCCTTTCCTGTCTCCTTAACCTATGTCTTCCAGAATTAATCGAAAGCCGGTAGTCTCATCAGCTGCGCCGCTATGAGGACGCTGCAGAGAAATATCGCTTTTTGTGCATTGATCCGAGTAGGCGCCACCGGCAGCGATGGTGCTACCACCATCTTCCACCAACTCCTGCACGTTACCTATGTAGTTTTTCAGCCCCCAGCCGTTGGCCTGTCCGAATTTGACACTGGCTATACCTGTGCCCTTCAGCATTTTGCCATTAAGGACCAGCCGGCAATTCCAGTCTTTCTTCGGTTGTTTGCCGCCGGCAGTCGCCGCATATTCCCACTCGGCCTTGCTTGGGATTCGATATTTCTTGCCGGTGCGCTCTGACAACCAGTCAGTAAACTCTTTGGCTTGAGCCATGGTAATTCCGGTTTGCGGATCGTTATGTTTTTCTTTATTGGTTTCCGGTTTACAACGACCGCTAAGGGCGCAGTATTTACTCCAGTCGCCAACAGACACTTCGTATTTACCAATTGCGAAAGGCTTATCAGATATTTCACCTGCGGGAACCACGACCATAAGGGGACCGCGCCAGCCGGTAAAAACCAGATCATAACAAATCGCTTTAGAACGTTTGCCGTGTCCGGCGAGATTGGCTGTACATTCTCTTCCGCTGGGCGCCGGTGTCCATTCAACCTTGTTGGCTGCTGAATCTGTATTACTGGGTGCGACGGCAGCGATATCAACTTCTTCTCGTTTCATCACTCGGTTAGCAGGGTTATCCGGTGCTGCTGCAATTAATCTGTTGATATCAGACTCAGCATTTTTGTAATCAGGATTATCCGACCAGATATCCTTGGCTTTATTAAGAGAACGTTTCGCTTCTCTCAAGTCTTTAAAACTATCTCCGGCAGCACTCTTGATTACCAGATATTCATCATAAGCTTCATTGGCATCTTTCATACTTGATTCGAGTTGTCTCTGCAGGTTAAGTACGTCCGGGTGACCTGCGAATTCGCCTGCAGCACTCTGCAGCAAGTTGTTAGCCGAGCTCAAATTACCGTCGCTAAGCGCCTGATTGGCAGCGACTGAATCGGGCCAGGGCTCCAACTCACCAAACTCTGGTAGCAAATCACTAAGAACACTGTTAGTCGCGAAGACCCGAACTGCGGCATTGAGCAGACCCGCAGCCGCATTTTTATCTGTGGCGGCCAAAGTTCTTACTCGATTTTCAAGAGTCGTCTCTGCCTGTTTTCTGAAATCTGTATAACGCGCGGGTGCACCATTTTCAATCTGATTAACCTTGCGCGTGACATCTACAACATCGAGTGTGATAGCATTGGAAAATAATTCTGACAACTCAGCTATATTAACTTCAACTCGAAAATCGTTGCGAAATGCTTTCAGAACAGAATCGGCAGGAGCAAGTTTGAGACCAGCTTCGGACAGTTTTAAAGCGGAGCCATACTCACCTCGATCGGCTCTGCGTTGGGCAAGTCGTGAGTAGCTGGCAGCCAGTTTTTCGCTGGCCTCTGAAGTTATGAAAGGATCGTTAGCCGGTAGCAGGGATTGTAATTGTTCAAAAATTTTGTTGGCTTCAGTGACGCGATCAGCATCAGTCTGAAAAGCAAATTGCTCTTTTAAGTCTTTTATACGTGCCTGTTTCTCAAATTCGGCTTTGGTGCTTGCAATCGTGTTACGTGTTGAGAGCAAAAGTGGTAGTTGGGGCGCGAAGCGTTCCGCCCTGCTTACAAAAGACTCAGCAGCATCGAAACGACCTTCTTCAAGAGTAGAGGTCGCCTGTTCAACATAAAGCTGGCCGATTGTTTCGCGATAGCTCTGCAAATCGCTGGCAATTGACTTATCTTCAGACTGCAAACTATCAAGTTGTCTGATGCTGGCAAGTAGTTCAGATTCCCACGTTTGATCATCAAGCGCAGGTGCGGCGAGTTTCTCTTCAACAGTGGCTTTATCTGATGTGACGAATTCCTGAATTGCAGCGACGCGTTCATCACCACTTAAATGGGCCAGTTTGACTTGAACCAGTTCGCGACCCAGTTCGAGCGCAGATAACAATACGCCATAACCGCTAACCAGAGCTTCGGCATCTGCGCGCGAGCCATCTTTTAGTATATTGCTTAAGTTATTATCTACCTGAGTTTTAAGACTATCAGACAGGCTTTTCAGAACCGGGGACTCAGCAGCAGAGCTTAAGCTAGCCAGTTTAATAATATTTTCCTGATGTGCATCAAAAGACTCCAGGCTCACAAGATCAGATTGTACGCTACCGAGTGATTCATTTAACTGGGCTACAGTGATGGCATTACTGATCTTGGTTTGCAAGTCAGTCAGCCTTGCATCATCGGGTGCGGAGGACAAACCGGAACTGACAAAGGTAAGAGCCTGTTCGTAGTTACGGCTATCAAAGGCTTCCTCGGCGGCCAATCTGTAAGCATTGCTTGGACGTGGATCTTCAAGCAGGGGGTGTGCAGGATCAATTTTCGTTCGAATAATTTCCAGAATATTTTTAGTAGTATCAATGACCAGCGGATCGTCCTGCGCAGCTTTAGGATCCAGCGCAGCGATATAGTCCTGATAAAGATCAGCCACTTTTTGTTTCTTGTTGGTTTCTACCTCATCTGTCTGTTCCTGCAAAAAAACAGATTCAGGGTAAAAGTAATTAACTTCAGCGAGCACTTCATTCGCTTTCGGAAAATTGTAATCTTCGCCACTGGTATTTATATGTTGCGCTATTTCTGCACTGAAATAATCCTGTATGGCGACCTTTGCATCAGCAGAAATTCGAGTTCTGTCGCTTTGTTCCATATCGCGAACTTCATTTAGTGTGGCAACCATCTGTTGCGGACTGGCACTGTTCATACTCACAACAATGCTTTCAATTTCCTTATCGTGAAAATAGTCGAGTGCAGGGTTAATTAAGATCAGACTGACTACGATTAAAACACCGGCAGCGATTACAAAAGGGTTTTTGTGCCAGGTGGCTTTACCCTGAACTTCATCAATGAAATGTTCAACTGTCGGACTTCTGTCTTCACGTTTAAAAGCAACTGACCGACGCAATGCACGATTCTGTTTTTTGTTTAGTCCTTTAACCGGAGCGGGCACAAGTCCGTTGTCGCGATCTGTGGTGGCCGGCAGTTTATTAAATGGATGTTTGCCTGTTAACAGTTCATAGCACACACAACCCAGAGCGTAAGTGTCGTCACGTGTATCGGGCTCTTCACCTTCTAACATTTCCAGACTGGCATAGGCTGGTGTCAGTGCGCCCAGTTGTCCAGGATCAAACAGGGTTTTCTCAACTTCACCTGTGACCGGATTTTTTACGGCGCGGGCAATACCAAAATCGAGCGTTTTAACAGTGCCATCGTTACAGTAAAAGGCATTACCCGGTTTGAAGTCTGAGTGAACAAGACGCAGGTCATGTGCATAAGTTAAGCCGGCACCGAGTTGTTCGATTATTTTGAATGCTTCATCAAAGGGCAGGCCGCCCTGTTTTTTCACTTTCTTTTTAATGAAATCTTTTAATTCCATACCCTCCATGAGTTCCATGGTGATATAGACAGGAGTACCCGGTCCGCCAACCCGATCAAAATCATAAATAGTAGCGATATTCGGGTGGGCAAGTTTCTGCTGACGGGATGATTCTCGTTGCAGAGAAATGAAAGCTTCCGGATGATCTTTAAAATCTTCATTCAGAAGTTTAATGGCAACGTAAGGCTTTTTATCTTTTGCTTCTTCTTTTAACAAATCTATTGCTTTAAATACTTTACCCATGCCGCCGATACCAAGCACGCCCAATAGTTTAAAGCGTTGTTTAATGACATCACCGACACCAAGTTCTTTACCGGGTGCCGTACCGCCACTGGGTTGCGGGGCTTCAAAACCCGTACCTGCTGGTCCGGTGCCGCCAGTCGCTTCTGATGAGGCATGTGAAGTGGCACTAATATCAAAATCAACGCCACTGGCGTCGGTTTGCGCCGCCGCTGTGTCGGCTTTTTCTTCTTCCGTCAGAACTTGAGTAGACTCATCAGCTGCAGCAGGTGCTTCGGTCTTGATGGTTTTATCGTCGTCAGCCGCAGCGCCGTCCTGAGCGAAAACAGTCGTGTCGTCGATTTGCTTCTGGTCGCGTGCTTCATCAAGTTGCGTCAGCATCTTGGTTGCAAACCGTGGGTTTGTGTTCAGAAGTTTTTCTATTTGTTTGGCAAGGACACTGGCGTCAAGTTTACCGGCGCCTAGTGCCTCCAAAGCAGTCTTAAAATCAGCCACGTCTTTTACTCCAATACAGAAATTAGTAGTTAGGCAATATCGATAATAATTGCGGTTACGTTATCACCCGCACCTCTGTCCAGAGTCTGCTTGATCATTGCCTTGCAGCATTCTTCGGGTGTTCCTTTTCGCAACATTTCTTCGAATTCCAAATCGTTTGTGTGCTTCGTCAATCCATCGCTACATAGAAGATAGCGGTCACCGCTTTTCATTTCCTGTATATCCATATCAAGATGCAATACGTCAGCGGCGCCGACAGCGCGCGTGATCATATTTCCATGTGGATGAACAGCGGCCTCTTCTCTAGAAATCAAACCCTGTTCAACATAGACTTCGACCTGTGAATGATCAGTCGTCATCTGACGTAATTCATTATCTCTGAGACGGTATAAGCGACTGTCACCTGCCCAGGCATACACACAATATTTTTCATAGGCCAGCATCAATACTACAGTACTGCCTATTGTTGTTTTTTTCTCGGACTCTCGAGCTTTTGTTACCAGTTTTTGATTAACTTCAAGCAGGCGTTCTTCTATATCATCAATACAACTTTCGAGCTTTACGCCTTCATGAACTTTTTTCATTGACTCGACGATCATCTGACTGGCAACGTCACCTTTTGCATGACCACCCATTCCATCGGCAACAACCCAAAGACCAATTTCAGCCCGATCGAGCATCGAATCTTCGTTATGCTTACGTGCCTTGCCAACGTCGGTTATACCAAACGAGGATACACTCATGGACTTTGTTACTTGAGCTGCGTTGTCAGTCATGATCTGAGACAGGTCTGGTAGGAGAAGCGTAAGTTCTTTATCTTATATTTCATGAGAAAATGTCACTATTTCAGTTGGACTTTCTGTAAAAGATTTGCCCAGACTAATCTGACCTTTACCCTGAAGTGGCATCTCTTCGCGCCGCAGAAACTCTTCATCGGAGTTTTCTATAAGCACATGTGTGCCATTGGTGCTTTGGTCAATGATGAAAAACTTTTCCCGACGCAACTCAATACGGACATGCTGTCTGGAAGCCATTTTTTCGTTAACAGGCAGGTCGCAGGTATTACTCCGGCCCATCACCAGGCTAGAACGTTGTTTATCAAGAACGATGTCCTTATCATGATACTTAACCCGTAATTTTACTTCCGGCTTCATGTCTTCTGACATTAGTCCCGTTGCCATTCGAGTGACATCTTCTTCCTGCCAGATAATCTCGTAGATATCGATTTCTTCTTTCTTGCCTTTAATCGGCGCGCGGTCGACAAAACGCGTGCTTGCTCGAAGCATCGGTGCCAGCAAATCAACAGTGAACTGGGTCGTGATTATTTGTCCACCTTTAGCCTGCGCTGCCATTCTTGCAGCGACATTCACCGCATCTCCAAAAACATCGCCACCCTCCATAATTGCAGGCCCGAAATGAAAGCCAACACGAATAGACAGTTGCGTTACGGTGTCGCTCACACCCTCGGTAATATCCTCTTCAATCTCTTCGTGCATTTCAGTAGCGGCGTTGGCAGCGTCATCCGCAGTCGGGAAGGTGCACATGATTTCGTCACCAATGGTTTTGATTACCGTTCCGCTATGGTTGTTAGTGACGTCTGTCAGGGTATCGAGACACTCAGAGACTTTAACTCTGGCTGTGGCGTCACCCAGTGTCTCAAACAGGCGGGTACTGCCGCTCACGTCGGCAAATAATATTGCAAGATTTGTTGTTTTTGGTGCCATTTAAGTACTTGATATCCCAGGCGAAAATTTAAAAATAGTTATGTATTAGGAGAAGCCGGTCAGAAACAGTCAAACTAATTCTGAGCAAATTCAGTCATCCAGTTATTTCTTTGGCGAAACCCTCAATTTACAGCCCGCAAAATCACTGCCTGACTGTTAACCCCAATAATTGCTTGTGAAGCATAGCTGTTATGAATTATTTAGTCATTATCATGCCCCATTATTCTTAAAGCGAAAAACCGGAATAAGGGCGATTGACTTTGTGGGTGAAGGGAATCTTATCGGAGCTAATTCGCCTGCCTTGTAAATTACTGGATGAAGTAGAGGGAATATTGTATAAGCACATGATCATTAATTCTTTTTTACTATAAACCAATGAAATATTTTAAATCTGTGATTTTGCTGTTCTGCCTTTCCACGCTGCTTGCCCCGCCTGCCAGTGCTGTTTCTATACGGAGTTTGCTCGGCTTAGACGATGAAGAGAGCGAAACTGAGCCGGAAGCTGCCCAGGCGGACACTAATAAAGCTGAAACAGCTGCGAGGCCGTCGACGAATAACTGGGGTCAGTCTCCGGCAAACCTGACGAACACTCTGGATCTAAACCTGGTGAAAAGAGTGTTTACGAATCTGGATTCCGGTCAACGAAAGGCTCTTTTGGCTGATGCAGTGGCATTTAACAAGTTCGCGCGACAGGAAGCAGGCAACATTGCCGTTATTTCGGCTGCGCGAGCCAATAAGCTTGATTCTGATCCAAATATCGTTTTTCTGATGCAGCGCGGTGCGGAAAATGTCTTACGTGAAATGTATCTAAACCGGCTGATTTCGGAAAAACTCCCTGCCGATTTTCCAAACGAGGCGCAAATCAAGGAATACTACGAGAAGAATCAGCCCAGTTTTGTCATTACAGAAAGGCTGCATGTCTGGCAGATATTTTTTCCTGTGAATAAGGACATGGATGAAAAATCCATCACTGCTCTGCGCAAACAAGCCAATAAGATCGCGGATGACATAAGAAAAAAGAAAATCAGTTTTAATGATGCTGCAGTGAAGCATTCGAAACATATACAAAGCAGTGCAAATGGAGGTTACATGGGCTTAATAAAGTCTTCGGATTTGAAGCCTGATATCAAGAAAACACTGTTAACGCTTGCCGAAGGAAAAATCAGTCAGGCTTTAACTACCGACACGGGAATTCACATAGTAAAGCGTGGCGCTATCGTGCCGGAACGGAAGATTTCACTTGACGAAGGTAAAGCTCAGATTAAACAGCTGATTGTGAATCAGGTGCGTGGACAGTTGCGAACAGCGGTATTTGAGCAGGCTGCTAAAACTTATCCGGTAGAATTGAGCGACAACAAGATTGAAGAGTGGCGATTGCGACTAAAAACAAATCTGGAGAGCCCGGGCACGAAATAAACCGGGGCATGATTTGATCCGGCTGATTATTAGTTGGATTTTCCGGAAATTAGGCGGTTCGCAGCTTCTTCGTCGGTTTTATCCACCAGGCATTGACCGGCTTTATCAATTGCTATGTTGAATTTATCACCATAGGACTGCATTACGTAGGTCGGTAGCTTTGCCTTCATACCAATTGCGTAACCGGATTCCATAAGGCCCATGCCGTCGCTTTTGGCGTCACCCATTATCATTTTCATCTTATGCCGCTTACCTCTTACCTGATCATACGGGCCCCAGACGCCAGGCGCTGAGAAAGGCCCACCGCCGGTCATCACATCAATCAATACTTCTTTCTCACTTTGCCGGTGACCTAAAGCTCTAAAGTCACCGCCTTCGTAAAAGGTAAATTTCTCAATGCCGCAAGCATCGGTTACCGGGTAATGGTAGCGATCGAGCGAACTTGAGGCATAACTCTGTGGCATTTTCAGCCCACGGGTAAAAACTCGTTTCTTTTCACCGCGGTTTTTCAACTCCTGACCGATGGCGATAATAAATTTCTCATTTCCATAAGGACCGTCAAATATGCGCTTACCGGCAATAGACTTGTAATCGCGTTCAAATACTTTTTTCTCTCGTTTGGCGGAAACCACCACTTCTTCAAGAGTTTGCGTGTTTTTTATTTTTTTAAATTCGGCATCGTCATTAGCTGCATTCACCAGTCCGGATTGCATCGGAGCGAGAAAGCTCAAAGAGGCAATTGCAAGAGGGAGCTGAAAATTACGCTTATTTCTTCTTGTTTTCATAATCTAGCCTGACATTCCATAAGAGAGTGTTATTTAAAAATCATACACGATTTATCACGCTTTGCTCATCAAGCTTCAGCGAGATAGCTTAAGACTAATGTTTCCACTGTATTGCGTATGATTCAAGGTAAATTTGCAATACCAATATTAGCGCTTGATATTCGCACTGACTACTAGTTAATATAACGGCGCATTCGGGAATAATTTTAGCTTTTTCTGCCTGTTTTAAGTGTCTTAATAGCAAGCCGAATCCAATTCCACTACTGTAAAAGAAAATCCTTTCTTTTACAGCCAATAATCCGATTTTCCTCGTAGTCTACATCTACATTTTTTCTTTGCTGAACCAAGGTCTTGCTGTTATAGTTCCAGAATCGCCGAAGGTGCGTCTTTTAGCTGGTGTGCCTGAAACAGGGCGGGGTGATGGGTTAATAACTTTTTTGTTTTGTAAGTTATTGAAATTTAGAACGAATTAATAAATAAAGCTGGGTTTAATTACGTGACTAAAATCATGGGGAGGAGGGGCTGCGGTGGTCAATACTGGTTATTGGCATCGTTGCTACTGACGTTTTTTTCATCTTCAGCGCAGGCTGGTCCTATAGGTTTACCCGATTCAGCAAGGCCGGGAGCGGTGCGGCCGGAAGAAGTGGGAAAACAAATCATTCCACGGGCTGCGGATACCGAAGTGCTTGAAGTTCCAGCAGTTATTGATCGCCCATTTGAAATTGATGAAGGCCCGAAGGTTATGGTAAATCGCTTTCGCCTGCTTGGCGCGAAGGATATGCCCAAATTCAACATAAAAGTCAGCGAGATCGAGCAGATTCTTGTTGAAGTGGTCGCAGCCAGACCCGATGGCTTCACAATCGGTCAGATGGAAGAAAGTAAAGATGCGGTCACTCAGTACTATCGTGAGAACGGACTGATACTTGCGCAGGCTGTATTGCCTGTACAAACTGTATCCGGAGGCATCGTAGATTTACAGGTTTACGAGGGCAAACTCGGTAGAGTAGTTGCGGAAGGTAATGACAGCTACTCAACAGCTATGTTGGCTACACCGTTCAAACACTTAATCGGTAAACCCGTTACCAAAGATGAAATTGAAGCGGCCTTACTCGGTTTGACCGATTTTCCCGGCCTCAGTGTATTTGGCGTATTTCAGCCCGGTCAGCAGGTCGGAACCGCTGATATTGTTCTGAAAGTTCAGGAAGAAGATCGCTTTGATTTCGCCATGCGCGCCGATAATCATGGTTTACAGGAAACAGGCCGGCATCGTTTTCGAACGACAGTCGACTGGAACAACCCGACTGGTGGTGGCGATCGCGTGAGTCTGACTGTTCAGCAGACCTATGAGCCGAAAGCCAATACCTTCATTTCAATGGACTACGAACGCTATCTTGGTCGTGGTTTCAAAGCAGGGGCTTTTCTAAATCGAAATACCTTCAAGGTCGCAGACGGTGAATTTGTCAGTCAGCAGATTACCGGTGAGACTGAACAGATGGGTGCCTGGCTGGATAAATCCTGGATTCGTGCCCGCTCTATGAATTTTTCTACCCGACTCGGCTTAACCCGTAAAGAATCTCATTCCAAACGTCGAAATCGATTTTCCAACCGTGATCGCTTGTCGGTCCTTTCTCTGGAAGGTGTGTTTGATAATGTGGATACGCGATTTAAAGGTATTAATTTTGCCACTCTGGAGTTCAGTAAAGGCTTTAATGACGTATTCGGTGCAATGGGCTCAGGTGCCTCCGCATTGGACAAGGGCGCTGATATCAGACCAAGCCGGCAGGGTGGCCCGCCTAATCGCGAATTCGCTGCCGGACAATTCTTTAAGGTCTTTGCGACAGCGTCAAGATTACAGACCGTCAGAAATAATACCTCGCTGCTAGTTCGCACTGAGTTGCAGTTGACTGATGATTTACTGGTGCCAATGGAACAATATTCCATGGGTGGTCCGGATAGTGTGCGAGCCTTCCCGGCTGCACAATTTCTGTATGACAATGCGCTCTTCTTTTCAATTGAAGTGGTTCAGAACATGCCCTTTATTACCGATGTGCCGGCAATCGGTAATCGGACCTGGGGCGAGCTGGTGCAGCTATCCATATTCTATGATCACGCGGTTGGTAATTTAAATGACCCACTGACGCAGGATCCAACCGACAACATTAATTTTAAAGGCGCTGGCGTTCAGGTTCGTTTCACCTTACCGGGTGTGCTTGAGTCAAGGTTGATGTTTGCAAAAGAAGTGGGCAGCCAGGTGTATAACGACAATTCGGCGAATCCGAATCAGTTTTCTACTGGTAATGGGCGCAGCATGCAGGTCTGGGGTGATATCACCTATCGCTTCTAATCCTTTGAGGATTGAGCAACTTGCGAGTGAAAGCTGAACAAAGAGGTGATTTTTTTCATTAAGCCTCTGTAAAAACTGATGAAATATTTTTTTAGGTCAGTTTTGTGAACCGGTTCAGCGACGCAGCCTAAGCAATTTGATAACTACTATAATTTGAGAATGGTATGACTGGTGTTTTATTAGAGGCGGTAAACGTATGACACAAACGCATTCACGTAAGTCACGGCAAGTTAAGAGCACATCATTCAGCTTGAAACCCCTGGCACGTTACATCAGGCAGGCATCGATACCGGCAGGTTTGATGTTAACGGCAGGCGCTGCCTTTGCCGGGCCGCAAGGCGGTAACATCGTCGGCGGGCAAGGTAACATAGCCAGACCCAATGCCAGCACAACCGTAATCAATCAGCAGACACACAATCTTGCCGTTGACTGGCAGAGTTTTAATGTCGCCAAACATGAACTGGTTCAATTCAATCAACCCGGTCGTACATCGAACGCACTTAACCGAATTCTTGATCAAAATCCTTCGCAAATTCTGGGGTCGCTGCGCGCAAACGGTAACGTCTTTCTGGTAAACCCGAACGGTGTTTACTTCGGTAAAAATTCCAGTATCAGTGTTGGTTCATTAACAGCTTCAGGCATTGATGTCAGCAGTAACGATTTCATGTCCGGTAATTACAATTTTCAAAACCCGAACGGTGAAGAAGGTGGTCTTGTTGTTAATCAGGGCATCATTGAAGCTGCCACTGGTGGATCAGTAAACCTTATTGGTGGTGCGGTAAGAAACGAAGGTGTGATTCTGGCAACCGCAGGACAGGTAAATCTTGTCGCCGGTAAAAAAGTCACCATGGATTTCGATGGTGATGGTCTATTGCAATTTGCAGTTGATCAGGAAATTCTAGAAAACGTTCATGACCTTGATGACGCAGTAAGCAACAGCGGTGAGATAAACGCCGATGGTGGCAGCGTTCTGTTGCAAGGCAAAGCCGCACGCGATGTGTTTTCCAACGTTGTTAATAACGAAGGCGTCATCAAAGCCGGTCGTATTGATAACACTGGAGGCACAATCAGGTTAGTTGCCAGTGGTTCAGGTAATTCCCTCATCAATACTGGCACGCTCGACGCATCAGGACAGGGCGGCGATGGCGGCACTATTAAAATTTATGCAGACGATATCGCCAAAGTCAGTGGTGACAGCCTTGTTGATGTCAGTTCCAATTCAGCAAGTGGTGGAACGGTGCATGTGCTTGGTGACAAAGTTGCACTGGCTGACAATGCCGCAATCAATGCCTCAGGTCTTACCGGTGGCGGAACCGTGTTGGTCGGCGGTGATTACCAGGGTAATAATCCAGAAATAAGAAATGCCTCATTTACTTATGTGGGCGATGACACTTCTATTAATGTTGACGCAAAGGAACACGGAGATGGCGGCAAAGCTATCATATGGGCTGACAACACCACACGCTATCATGGCGATATCAGTGCCAGAGGTGGTTCCAGTTCTGGTGACGGCGGTTTCGTCGAGATTTCGGGTAAAGGAACTCTTGTGTTCAGTGGTTCCGCTAATACCAGCAGCGAGCATGGCAACGATGGCACCATCCTTCTCGACCCACAGGATCTGACCATCGATACAGTGGGAACAGATGATGGGGGCGGATTTTTAGCAGATGACCAGATCATTTTTGGCGAGCCGGACACCTCGACCGATTTATCTATTTCCAGTGGTGCGATTGAAGCACTGACCGGTAGCATTATTTTACAGGCGCATCGTGACTTATTTATCACTGATGATCTAAACCTAACTAATCAAGGTAGCGGCGAATCAGTTGTTTTTCAAGCCGGACGTGATCTTAGTATCACGGCCGCTGTTGAAACAGATGGTGCGACGCTAAGTTTCACCGCTGATGATGCATTCGGACTAAATGATGGCTCTGGCACACTCACCGTAAACGGTGTTATCGGTGATGCAGATACAGGCGACATTTCGTTTTTTAATGATGGTGCTGGTGGAATTATTATCAGCCAATCGGTGACTACAGGCGATTCCAGTGTCACAGCTGTCGCATCAGGTTCGATAGTCATAGACGCAAGTCCAGGCGCTAACGTCACAATTGACGCCGCTGTGACGACAGGCGATGCCATCGTTACCTCTGCTGGTGCCGGGGACAGTGCGACTTCCGGTGATATCACAATCACCTCTGGTGGTACGGTCACAGGGACCGGGTCTCTGGTAACGGGTAATGCGGATGTCAACGGCGCTGGAGGGACTGAAAGTGCAACTTCAGGTTCCATTTCGGTTACCGCGGCAGCCGGCACGCCAGCAATTCAAATTAATGGTGGTATTACAACCGGGGATGCGACGGTTACCAGTGACTCGACAGATAATGCGACTACGGGTTCTATAGAATTAATCGCCGCTGGCAACATCGGTACCAGTACCGGTACAAGGCAGGCAGTGCAAATCGGCGAGATATTCAACGCCACGGGTACGCTGACAGAAGGAACAGCAAAATTTACCGCAACCGGCAGCGACATTTTTATCTCCGCCGATACCAATCAACTCATCATATCGAAGATTGAAACTGCTGCTGCACAAGCGGATACAGTGGATATTCTGACCACCAGTGGTGCCAATGTTATTCTCACGGGACTTGATGGGTACACGAATGTTACCACTGATAATTTCATTATCAATTCTGATAATACCGTAGCTTTTACAGATACGGCGCTCGTCGCCGGAAGTTTAGATATTGATGCCTTGGATGGCGTTTCGGTCGATGTGAATCTGACCTCGGATGCGGCAGGTTCGGGTATCAACATTAATACGGACAGCAACGCTGATGGCACAGGTGACCTGAATGTTGCCGATGGCGCCACGGTAAATAGTAACGGTCAGGTTCTTGATCTTACCGTCAATGATCTTGCCTTAAATACTAGCGGGGCCCTGAATAGTGGCGCCGCAGCGACAACAATCACAGACTCAGATGATACTGGTATCAACCTGGGTGATCCTACAGGCTCACTGGATATCAGTGGTGCCGCCAGCACAGTCACTTTCAATACGACTGCATCGACTTTTAATGCTCTCGCAGTGAACGCAACTGAAGGGGTCAACGTTGATATCAATGTTACAACAGACAACACCGGCGGTATCACCATCAATGCCGATACCGATGCCAATGATAATAGCGGCAGCCTGAGTATTGCGACCGGTGCCACGCTGGATTCAGGTGGTCAACAAATTGACATTACAGCCAACGATATTGCATTCACAGGTACGGGTGGAATAAATAGTGGCGCAGGTCTGCTGACGATTACCGACTCCGATGGAACCGGGATAGGCCTGGGCGATACTGCCGTTACTGACGGCGTAAACATCACTGGCGCGGAACTCCAGAATATTATTGCCGCTGCATTGACACTGACTACAGCTGGCAATATTACCGTAGATAATATTACCGGGGCGAACAGCAATAATATCAGTGGCACACTGGCACTCACCGCCAATGGAGCTAGCAGTACCGTCAGCTTTGACAATAATGCGTCGACTTTCAACACACTGGATGTCAATGCCTCTGACGGTGTCACCGTCAATGTGGATTTAGATACGGACAGTGGTGGCATAGGTATCGATGCCGACACCGATGCCGGTGATAATACTGGCACACTGGACGTTGCCGATGGTGCGACCGTTACCAGTAGTACAGCACTATCGATTGCAGCCGATGACCTGGACCTGAATACAGCAGGCGCACTGGCTAGCACGCTCAATACTTCGCTGTTTGTCTCAGATGGTGGAACTATTGACGTTGGTACTGCCGGCGCGGGTGATTTTCAGCTAAGCAATGCCGAACTAGCTAATATCACTTCCACCGGGCTGATCATTGGTGATGGAACCAACGGTGATATAAGCGTTGACGGCGTTCTTGGTACGTCGACCGATGCAACCGGTTTAGTAACGCTAAATGCTACACTCACGGGTTCATCGATCACCTTTGATAATTTTTCAGATTTTAACGACGGACTGTCAGCTAACACCTCGGATACTTCCATTATGGTTAATGGAAATACCCAGGCTGGTGCAGGTAATTTAACCCTCAATTCAGGCTCTTCTACCATTGCCATTGCGGATACCGTCAACATTAACGCGCTTGGTGGCGGCAGCGTTCTTACACTGACTGCAGGTGGCGGAATTACTGGTGCAGGAAGTGTCACCTTGGTTGGTGCCGATGGCGTTACCTTGAATAACGATTATAGCGGCAGCCTGGCAGGCAGCACGCTTAGCATTAATGCCGATGCAAATGATGATGGCACAGGGGCTTTTACTGCCACAGGTGTGAATATCGTCAATAACACCGGTGGCACAAGTAATGTAAACATAAAAGCTGTTGACGTCGATTTCGCCAGCATCGATGCAACGGGTGGTGACGTTCGAATCAGTTCATCTAACTCCACCACGATTGGGCTTGGCGATGGTGCAACGGGCACCATGAATATCGGCAACACAGAGATAGCCGGTATTTCTGCAAACCAGCTGACCATTGGCGGCGGAGATGGTGACAGTGGCAACATCACCGTGAACGGTGTTCTGTCAACAGATACTGATAACATCACGACATTTATTATTGATGCAGACTCAAATGCGAACGACACAACCGTAACCTTTACGGGTACCGGCTCTACTTTTAATACGCTCGAAGTCTATGCTGACGACGGAATCACGGTCAGCAGCGGCTTAGTGACCGATACTGGTGGCATCACCATTAATGCCGATACGGATTTCGCCACAGACGATGACACAGGTACGCTCCTGGTAAATAGTGCTGCGTTCATTAACACGCAGGGACAGACACTTGATATTACTGCTGATGATATTGATATCACAGCAGGCCAGGCGAACACCGCACTAAATAGTGGCGCTGGCGACACTCTGATAAGCACATCGGTTGTTACTGACAACGTCAACCTAGGTGCGACACCAGTGGCAGGCGAGTTGAATATCAGTGGTGCGGAATTACAGAATATTACTGCAAATCTGCTGGATCTGGGTACCGAGCAAGGCAATATTTTTGTTGAAGGTATTACAGCCGCGAATAGTAATAATATTACTACAGTTGAATTGAATACCTTTGGTGCGGCGGCGGCGGGCAATATCACTTTTCAAGGGGCAACTTCTACCTTTAATGCCCTGGACGCACAATCGGACATTGACATTAACCTGAACGGCAGTGTCGACACCGATGTCGGTGCGATGAATCTGCTGGCGGATTTTGATGGAAACGGCACCGGTAATCTTAATGTTGGCGCTGCAGTTGTTTTTGACGCCATGGGGCAGGATATTGTTTTTTCAGGTGATAATATTGTCATCGATCCAACCGCTACCATTCAATCAACCGGTGGCAGTGCCAGTATTACTTTGAAAGGCTCTTCTGATGCCAACACCATTGGAGTTGGCGATAATGCCATTGCCGGTTCCTCTGTAGATATTGAACAAAACGAGTTGGCTACTATTCAAGGTGGCGTAAATGGATTCGGCGAAATAATTATTGGTTCCGCTACGCAGACCGGTAATGTTACGGTTGACCAGAGTGGTGGTGGCCTTACCGGCATGAATACCGATATCCATTTTAATGCGGGTGTCGGTGGTGATGTCATTATAAATAGCAATGTGACCAATCTTAACGGTGGTGTCGAAATCAGTGGTGATGGTTCTACCAATTTCCTGAATGCCGACATTATCACCGCTGGCGCAGACATCATCATTAACGACTCTGTCCTGGTAAATGGAACTCGTTTACTGGATTCAGGTAACAGCCAGGGAGTTGCCACCGGTGGCTTGATTAGAATCACTGGCGCAATCGGTTCGGTCGATACGACAGGGGATACCCTGACTCTCGATGCTCGTGGAAGCGGCGCCTCGGGTGACGTTGACGTACAGTCGAATATTGGTGATGCGGCCTTAATGGTGAATGGGGCAGCCGCGAATGATCTTGTTGACTTTACCGTGTTCGGCGACACGGTCAATGTTGCGAATGTGGAAGTGACCGGCGGCGATATTGCCATCACCGGTGTTACTGCGGTCAATCTGAATGGCGCACTTTATCAGACCACGACATCCGGCAGTATTACCTTCTCCGGTCCGGTCATTCTGAATCAGGCGGGTGGCACGACGGCTCTTAGCACCGCGAAAGGTGGAACAGACAATATTACTTTCAATAATACAGTAGATGATGATGCTTCCGGCGATACCATTCTCACTCTGGACGCTGATGATGTCACGCTAACTGGTAACGTAGGTACAAGCACGGCCATTGGCGGTTTGACTGTGACCTCAGCCGGCACCACGCTCATCGGCGCGGATATCTTTACCGATGGTACCGGCCCAGGCAATGGTGATATCAGTTTTGCTGCGGTGACCACCTTAGATTTTAGCGATAGTACAACACACACAATAGATTCGGATACTACTGGTGGCACGACTGATGCGGGTGACGTGACTTTCGGTACGGTTGCAATCAATGATCAGACTATCGATCTATTAATTAATACCGTAGCGGCTGTAGGTGCAGACGGCACTATTACCCTCGATGCGGTAACCGTGAATGATCTGGACCTGGATGGTGGTGTCATCAACTTGAATGGCGCAATCGATACATTAACCAACGGTGGCACTGGTCGAGTTCGTATTGATAACACTGGCTTGCTGGATATCGCTGCCGCCGCTGATATCACGACTAATGGTGTTTTTGCTCAAGGAACTTCTGGTACTGGTAACGTTGAAATCGCTGGCGATATTACGACGACAGGTGACCAGATAAGTTTTATTCAAAATGCAGCCTCTATTACTTTAACTGACGGTGGTTTGGTGACTTTCGATACGGGCGCAGGTACTGGGTCCATTGTCATAGCCGGCACCATAGATAGTACTGCCGGTACTGAAGATCTGAATTTAATTGCGGGTACGGGTAGTGTCCAACTCAGCGGCAACGTCGGTGCCGGTACGGCTCTGAATCTATTTACAGTGACAAGTTCGGCCGGTTCAACGCTTGCCAATGTCATCGCCGATAATATAGATGTCAACGCAACGTCTACTATCACCCTTAATGGTGATACCTATACAGCCAGTACTGACGACATTACTTTCAATGCTGGCAACACCATTCTCAATGGCACTGGCGCAATAACCCTGACCGCAGGCGCGGGTGCAGCTGATGACATCGTCATTACAGGCACGCTATCCGATGCGGGTAATGATTCTCTTCTCGATATTATTGCTGTATTGGGCGCAGTTGATATTCAAGGCAACGCCGGCGCGGGTGCGAACCAACTGGGTTCATTCACGGTAACGAGTGCGGCGCAGGTGGATGTTGAGAACGTGATTGCGGATGAAGCGATAGCGGTGACGGCGACGGATATTAACCTGAATGGCGCGACGTACACGAGTACGAACAACGCCGTGACGTTCACGGGTGCAACGAACCTGTCTGGTACGGGCGCGATTGCGGTGACCAGCGGCGGTGGTAACGACATTACCTTTAACGGCACCGGCACGATAGAGGATGCGGGTAGTAACAGTCTGTTGAACCTGACAGCGGGCGCGGGCGCGGTGACTGTGGTTGGTAACGCGGGTACGACGAACCAGCTGGGCTCGTTCACGGTAACGAGTGCGGCGACGGTGGACGTTGAGAACGTGACAGCGGATGGCAACATCGACATCACCGGTACGACAATCAATTTAAACAGCACGGCCTACACGAGTAACAACGACGATGTGCGTTTGACGGGTGCGGTTGAGCTGGCGGCGGGCGCGGCGACGACGACCCTGAGCAGTGGTGCTGGAGCAGGTGATGACATCGTGATCACCGGCACGGTGGACGATGCGACAACGAATGACACGACACTGGACCTGATTGCCGGTCTGGGTATTGCCACAGTCACGGGTAACGTGGGTGGCACGCAATCGGTAGAGGCGTTCACGGTAACGAGTGCGGCGCAGGTGGATGTGGCGGATGTGATAGCGGATGGTGCGATTGCGATAACGGGCACGAACATCGATTTAAACAGCGGGACCTATACCAGCAACAATAACTCTTTGACTTTCACAGGCGCGGTGGCCCTTGAGAGCTCGGGTGCCCTGACCATCACCAGTGGTGGTGGGGGTGGTAATGACATTATTTTTACCAGTACGATTGAAGACACGACCAACGACAGCGATTTAGATCTGGTAGCTGGCGCGGGTGCGGTGGACGTACAGGGTATTACCGGTGCAGGCTCGCAGTTGAGTTCATTCACGGTAACGAGTGCGGCGACGGTGGACGTTGAGAACGTGACAGCGGATGGCAACATCGACATCACCGGTACGACAATCAATTTAAACAGCACGGCCTACACGAGTAACAACGACGATGTGCGTTTGACGGGTGCGGTTGAGCTGGCGGCGGGCGCGGCGACGACGACCCTGAGCAGTGGTGCTGGAGCAGGTGATGACATCGTGATCACCGGCACGGTGGACGATGCGACAACGAATGACACGACACTGGACCTGATTGCCGGTCTGGGTATTGCCACAGTCACGGGTAACGTGGGTGGCACGCAATCGGTAGAGGCGTTCACGGT
>WLWS01000011.1 GCA_012103475.1 Gammaproteobacteria bacterium
CGCATTGTTGTTGTATGCATCATCCAGTTTGATTTCGACCTGGGGAGCGAGCTCAGTTTTTGTCACATGTGGTTTAGTCACCCTGTTACCTTTGTTATGTTTCAGAATGATGCCATCTAGTAATCCCTTGACACTGAATCATAGCAATGCAATTGAAAACACTGCCCCATCAAAAAGTATAGATAGCATTATTTTAATCGGGTTGATTGCAGTGGGTTTATTTTTTGCCTCCATGAATAGTATCTGGTCATTTATGGAACGAGTAGGTGATGCTGAGGGGTTTAAAGCAGAATTTATAACATTCGCCCTATCTATTTCATTGATATTTAGTTTTTTTGGTGCGCTTGTCCCAGCCTTAATAGCTGGGATATTCAAACGTATCACTGTAATAGCAAGTGGCTACATAATGTTACTGATTGCCATATTTTTACTTGGTCAGCATCCCACGGAAAACGTTTATTTAATAGCATTATGTGGATACAACTTTTTCTACAGCTTTGCTATCCCATTTCAAAATGGCTGGCTCGCTAGCCTGGATCGAAATGGCCGCACTATTGTTCTGTTACCTGTGGTGCAGGGGATAGGTATAGCAATCGGACCCGTGTTAGCAGGGCTGGTTATCTTTGGAAAACAATATACATATGTTATATATATTAGCATTGCTTTGTTGCTGTGCAGCTTTTTCCTGTTTTTGTTGATGAACAGGCAGGTAGAATGCGATTCGAAATTAGTTCGGCATGAATAAATTGATGCGAGTTTTTGAGATAGAGTAACTCTTTGCTCAATACGAAATTATGATCAATTGGGCAGTATCATGGTGTAGATGGATCACTAAGTTGACCGTTCTTAAGTTGTGATAGCAAAAAGAAAAAGATAACAATTGTTACGCTTGCACTACTCAGAGCTACCCAACCCAAAGCTGACAAAGAAAATGTTTCGATGACCCAACCACCTAGCGCGGCACCCCCGCCATAGCAAAAGATAAGCGTGCCCACAACGGCAGCGGCAACCCGTCCGTTGGAGTCAAGTAAGGCGGCCGTACCAATCATGTAAGGTATTAAAAAAGCGGTTGATGCCTGGTACAGCATGAGTCCAGGCAGGTAAGACCAGTCCATTCCAGTAGATGCCATGAGGGCACAGGCCAAAGATGCGAATACAGCACCGCCAATTAGAGGTGCGCCTCGTCCCATTCGAGTTCCCAACCACCCAGCAAGTGTGGCACCGACAATTGTGGCCACTGCAGACCAGGCCAGATAGAAACTGACTTCTTTGCTGCTAAGCCCGCTGTTAACTCCCAGTCGTTCAGCGAAACCCCAACAAGTACCCAGTCCAACAAAGAGAATTGCCTGCCCTGAAATCAACAAAGTAATCGGAAGCCACGATAACTTTCGCTCAATATTTTTGTCTTGCGTCTTGCTGGTACTGGTATTGGGCAGTCGACGAAACAGTAACATGGCAATGCCAACGATCACGATTAAGAAAGTGAACAAGCCCTCGTAATGCCCGAATTGGCTTAACAGTGGAGTGGCTAGATATAAAATAGCTGAACCTACATATACCAGTGCAAAGACATTACCAGCGGTACGATCCGCGTCGCTAAAGCATGTAGCGATGGTCATCGTCGCCGCGGCATTAATCAATCCCATACCTAGCCCGGTAATACCACGTGCAATTACAAGAGCGGGATAGTATTCAATAAAAATACTAAGCACGTAACCAATTATCACAATAACGCCACCTATAATCGCGAGACGATTTAGAGGTAGTTTAATGATCCCCAGAGATACCAATATCAAGCCCCCGCCCAAGGAGAACACTTCAGCTGTTGCCAGTAAGCCAGCCTGGGTTTCACCGAGCCCAAGGCCTTCGATGAAACCGCCGATCTGCAAAGGCATAAGCAGCAGACCAAGAACTCCGATAAACTTGGTCAGAGTGACAGTAAGGAACAAACCTTTTTCAGAAAGACTTGATCCTGTCGAATTCACAGTGGAGTACTGGTCTACAGTCATGACAACTTTAATGCTGGGATAGACATAGGCTTACCTCGTTTGTGGTACAAGGCTTTCGACCGGGTCAGAGGCGATGGAATCACGTTTAAAAGTAATCGCGATCCATTCCAGGGTTTTACTGCCAGTATTACCGGATTCATGCTGGTCACTAAGATGCACAGGTCCCGGACGCCAGAACACTGAATGGCTTTTATTGCGAAGATCTTCTTCGGTGAATTTGAATTTGGTCTCTTTATCTCCAATTCGATATGTCACCTCGTCGCTACGCTTTAAAGTAATGACTAATTGATGTTCCGGGTGAGAATGGATGCCTTCCCATTGGCCAGGCTCCAGAACAAACTTTTGCACAATTACCCTGTCATCTTCCATTAGGATTTCACCTGGTACATTAGGGTAAGTTTGCTCGCCGGCTCCAAAAGCGCGAGAAGTTATTATTAGCAGCAGAATGACAATCATCGAATGATTCATATCGATTTACTCCATTATTTATCTTCGAATTCAGTCTAAAAGAATTGAGAGATTTTACCTGAAAAAACACAGAAGTACGATAAACGTACAATAGGGCGTATTACGTCCTTTATTGTTCAAATTGTAATGAGATGGTGTTGAATATGCTCTAAATGCGATTACAGGTGACTATAGGGGCAACTACGGGAGCAAATTTTTCCGAATATTTTGCACAATCTTTTGCATTTATTCGCTTACCTGCACTCTACAAATCTTACTCTCGACTTCGCTTTGCGAACGGGAAGTCCACAATTTCACATGACCACTTTCTTTATTTTTGGTATCAAGTATTCGCAGCAACTTTAGACAATCCAATCTGTTTAACAAATTCACCAACAATTGCTTTCCGTGTAAATCTCTCCAGCTTTGTTAGCCCTTCACAATAGCAGTCACCAGCATAAACCACGCTAAGATAAACGCCATCCCTCCAATCGGTGTAATCATGCCCAGCCAGCGAATGTTGCTTAGAGCAAGCAGATAAAGGCTACCGGAAAATAAAATTATGCCGCTGAACATCAACCAGCCAGACCATTTTATCCAACTTGAAGCCGGTAAGTGAAAGGCAATTAATCCGAGGACAAGTAGACCGAGTGCATGGTAAAAATGGTATTGGACGCCGGTTTGATAGACCGCGAGCATCTGCTCTGACAGGCGTGCCTTCAGTGCATGTGCACCAAAGGCACCTAACATAACCGCTAAAGCCGCGTTAAAACTTCCCAGTAGTAATAACAATTTGCTTGTAGTGTTCATCTTTCTATTTTTTAAGCTGTTAGCTTATGAACTGGCACTTTCCCTACTCGATACATCATCATACCAACGTCGTGCGTGTGTGAGATCTTCGGCTAGTTCTATTTCCATTACCTTGGCGAAATCTATGGTACATAATGCTGTGATATCAGCGATGGAAAACGTATCGCCGGCGATAAATTTATGGTCAGCTAAACGATCATTCAGATTTTTCATAAATAACTGGTAACGTCTTTGCCCGCGTTCTGCCAGTTCAGGAATTGCTTTGTACTCTGCTGGTAATCCCGGTACGCCACGTTCGGAGAAGGCGGGGAATGTATTACGAAAGTTCTCCAGTAGCGGCTGCAGGCCATCGAACTCAACATGTCGTTGACAGGCCTCAGTCTGACCCTTACTTAAAGCATCTGTACCCAGGAGGTTTGGTTGAGGATGTAATTCTTCGAGGTAGCGGCAAATAGCGACGGTTTCATCCAGGTAAGTACCATCATCCAGTTCCAATGTTGGTATGGTTCCACGCGGGTTAATTTTTAAAAAATCTTCTCCAAGGTTTTCACCTTCCATGAGATTTATTTCAACGAGTTCCACGTCGAGGCCTTTTTCTGCGAGGAATATCCGTACACGTCGGGGATTAGGTGCCATTTGCATGTCATAAAGTTTCAATACTCTTCTCCAGTTTAATTATTCGTTTTCATTCCAGTATTTTTGCATCTCAAAAAACATAAATGATGCAGTCCAGGTGATCAGTACTAATCCGGTTAGTGCTTCGAGCCCTGTAAGAAAACGCAAATCTCCGACAGGGACGATATCGCCAAAGCCCAGGGTCGTGTAAGTAATAAATGAATAGTAAGCGCAACCCAGTAGATCCGTCTCAAACATTCCCTGCAGCTCGCCGAATCGTCCCGATTTAATCATCAGAAAGTAAGCTAGGGCGAAAAGCCATATTTCTATGATATGTGCGATCAATGCGCCAAAGATCCCAATAGCAACGCGAAGACGATAGCGAATAGTCAGGCGCGGCATGACGACCGAAAGACGCGATAGCATTTCGAAATGCACAATTACAGCCAGTGCGATCACGAATGTATTGATAAGAAGGACTACCAACATAAATTAAACCCTCTGTCGCCTTTAGTCATTTATTAGAGCCTTGCCATCTAAAAATTTCCAGATTTACTTTGCCCTTTTTACTAAAAACGACACCTTCTTCCTCTAGAATAATGCGTTGCAGCGTATGTCCTTCGGTTCCATCCCTGGCACTGATACGTCCCTGACTGTTGATCACCCTGTGCCAGGGAACCTCACTCTCGTCATCAAGTGTCGACATGGCATAACCTACCTGTCGTGCACCACAGCCTCCTACCAGCTTGGCGATTTGACCATAGGTTGCCAACTGACCGGAAGATATACGTAAGACCATAGCATCGATACGTTGATAAAGTTCACCGCGATTGTTCTTTTTCGATGCAGAACCAAAAAAACTGACCTCTTTTGGTTTATAACCTTGAGAAAGTAGGGCGTCCCTGAGAATAAAACCGGTGGCGGAATCAGAGGTAAAAACATCTTCTTTTTTTACATGCTTATAGCTACGCAGTTCGTCATTCAATTTTACCGTACCTGAAGCGCGTACGTAGTAACCGAGGATAAGCTGGTTCATCCGAAAAAAAGGATAAACATTAATTGCTTCGATATGGTCACTTTTTAAACCTAGTTCTTCATCAACCTCTCGCACAGTTCCATCTTCCGGAGATTCACCTTTTTCAAGAAAGCCGGTAATGACAGAGAATACATGTTCGGGCCATGCAAAGTTATTAGCCAGAATAATGTCATCGTTGTGCTCAACCACGGCGGCGACTACCGGCGTAGGGTTGTTCCAGTGAATAAATTCACATTCATCTGATGAACAAACAAGCCGTGCAAAACCTTCATCGCTAATCTCGATTAGATCACATCTACAAAGTGGACAATATTTCATTTTTAATAATAACTAAGGAAGTTCTGACCAAGTGCCTTCGTCGTCATGCTGGTGAATACCAGCATCCAGTAAACAATTGATTTAACTGGATTCTGGCCTGCGCCAGAATGACGGCTTATTGAATATGTGGACTTAATCAGAGGCTCCCTAACTTTAAATAAAATGTTTTACGATTAATGCCAATGCACTGATTGATGATATAAGCAAAATAATCATTCTGGAATAACCCTGGTCCAGATATGGTGTAAGTTTACCTGAAAAAAGATAGCCAACGATGTACCCCGGAGTCAGATACAAGCCATAAATCATTTCCTCATAGCCAAATCGACCTGCCACATTTAATACTGATAGTGTCAAAATACAACCAAACAAATAAATATAGGCCAGCGTTGCGCGAATACTCGGTCCTTTTTCATGTTGATAGAGTAAAGCGACGAAAGGTGAACCACTGGCCACAGTAATCCCCATAAAACCGGCCGATGCCCCCATCGAAAGCATATTGGTTTTCGTATAGGCCATCTTACGACCGGTAATGCTTATGGCAACGACTCCCAGTAGTAAGATTCCGAAAAACAGCCCCAGACGGTCTAAAGGAATAAGTGTTAAACAATAACCGCCCAGGATAGTGCCCCCAATAATACCCACGACGAGGACATTCATATTGGCAAAGCGAATATCTTTTCGACCGATATAGGCCATATAAATCGAAAGGAAAAAACTGGAGAAAATCAAAGGACCCGGAACGAGTTCTAAACTAATAAGAGCGATCAAGGGGAAGGCCACCATTCCCGCGCCAAGTCCAGTCGCGGCCTGCAGTATGGCTCCGAAAGTAATCGCCAATGTTGCGAGTAATATTGCTTCAGGACCCAGAATCATATGTCGCTATGTTCGAACTTGCCAACACGTAGCGTCAGTGGCCACTGAATAAACATTTTTTGATCTTCTGCCTTCCATGTACTGGTGAGTTTTTTTCTAATGAGCTCAATCGGGTTTTGTTTTTGTTCTTCTTCAAAATAGACAACAGCTGACCAGCTACGAAGATAGCCCAGAAACTGATCCAGTGTCCAATCGTGTTCCATAATTAATGTTGGAGATGGAATTTCTTGCAACGGAAAGCTTATGCCGGCATAAGCATAGTCGACATGTTGTCGCTCAGCAGGCCAATATTGACCAAGGGTGCCGTGATGAAACTCATCGATAATGGCATTGATGTCGGTATTGATCCTGGGTAATTGATAAGAAATAACGGCGAGTATCCCCTCTCGCTTTAAAACTCGCTTAGCCTCCTCGTAAAAGAGTTCAAAGTTAAACCAGTGTAAGGCCTGTGCGACAACGAGTAGATCAATAGCCTGTGATTTGATACCCGATTGTTCCGCACTGCCAACATGATATTTAATTTTCTCGTGAGGTTTTGCATTATTGATTTGTTCAGGGCTGACATCAGTGGCGATGACTCGAGTGAAATATTCCGACAGTCCAAGGGCGGCCTGACCATTGCCGGTCGCACAATCCCAGGCTAATTCTGTAGTGGGACTAACAGAAGCTAGATATTCAAATAAGCTAGATGGATATGCGGGTCGATACAAAGAATAGGCGTCAGACTGGCTTGAGAAGTGATCAGAAAAACTCACTCTAGTGGTAATTTCAAATGCTCAGTCGAAGCAGGAATACTGTGACGAAAAGTGAAGGCATATTCTGATTCCCCATTTGCTTGAAGATAAGCCAATCTGTCTTTTGCTTCTTCAACAGTGGGGATAGTGCCAGCCTCTATCCACCACAATACCTGAAACATACCATCAAACTTGTGAAACCATTCTTTTTTGCGTTTCAGAATTTCAATATGGAACGACTCATAAACAAAAGTTCTTAACTCGGCAACAGATTCCCAAACGGACATATTGACGATTAACATATTGTCTTCAAATACCCGGATACTGGTGGCATCTCCTTCCTCTGTTTCGAGTCGCCAGACAAACCCCTGGCTTTCGTCAGCAACTTTGTTAACGCCATCGAGGTTGTCGACAAAACCTTTCATGACCGGATCATCAATATCCGCTTTCATTTTAGCTATATTGAGCTGGGCGAGATGATAGTCAGGCATAATCACATAATGACATAATCAGAGGTTCCATAATCATTTATTTGCTATATAGTTAGGCTGTCCTTATAGATTTTACATCAACGTAATTCGAAATTGCTGCGTATGCGACATCTATCGATTATTTCTACGCTCATCCTGCTGCTCACGGCCTCGAGCCTGGCCAATGCCGATATTTATAAATATGTCGATAAACACGGTCGTGTCATCCTCACCGATAAACCAAGAAACGATAAGTACAAACTACTAGTCAAGACATGGAAGGGCTGGGAAGAAAAGAAAAGCAATATTGCCTACGATAAGTCTGCGGATAACAAAAAGCGTTTTGCCTCTACCATTGAACGCTACGCTCACATATATGGTTTACCTAAATCTTTATTGCACGCTGTCATCACTGCAGAATCAGCCTACGATCCAAATGCAATTTCGCGCGCAGGTGCCGTTGGCCTGATGCAGTTAATGCCGGAGACAGCGAAACGTTACGGCGTCAAGAACAGACGTAACCCTTCGGATAATATTGATGGTGGCACGCGTTATTTACGAGACCTGCTAAAACTGTTTAACAACAATGTTGTGTTGGCAGTGGCCGCCTACAATGCAGGTGAAGGTGCAGTAAAGAGAAATGGAAATAAGGTGCCTCCCTATAAAGAAACACGTAATTATGTAAAGAAAGTAATCGCCTATTACAAAGAATACCGCAAGAAAATGACTTGATGAAGCTCTGACAAAGTCCAAATATTGGTGTTCCGTCATTCTGGCGCAGGCCAGAATCCAGTTTTTTTAAACACTTATTGGATTCCCGGTGGAGTTTATGCCCGAAGGGTACGGGAATGACCTTTAGCGACTCACTCCTGACAACACATCCCTCAAAGGGACAACGAGGTTCAGTAAATTATTGTATTGACTGGATTCTGGTATGCACCAGAATGATGGGACATTAGTTTTTATTAGGTCCATCAGGAGAGGTATCGTTCAAAAGCCAGGGAGAATCTTTACCAAGCACGCGATTGAGCAGGCGAACTCCCTGTAAAGGCCCACCTGGAATTATTTTTACTTCCAATCCAGATTTTTCAGCATCATCGGCCACCTGTTGCAGGATGAGCGCGCCAGTGTAATCAATTCGCCCGACCGTGCGTAAGTCCAGCACCAGCTTGGTGGCATCAGGATGGTCGGCCAAATTCTGAACCAGAACCTCCCCCAATTCGGGCGCTGATCCGAAATACAAAACGCCTACCGGCGATAACCTGAGGGTGTGTCCCGCGTAATCAATACCGACATCAATACGCTTCTCTCGCCATAGGTGTACGGCCACACTAAGACCGACGCCTATCAATACAGCAATATCAACTCTTGGCGTGAGAAACAGCGTCAAGCCAAAGGTGATCCAGCCAACCGATCCCTGCGCTGGAGAGGTCAGCAATATCCTGTATAGAGCGCGCACATCGATTAATGAAATGACTGCTGAAATAACAATCGCCGCCAACACGGTACGCGGTAAAGGTGCGAGGCTGGAGACGAAGGGTAAAAAGGCAAGCACGCTTAACCCGGTAATGGCACCGCTCCATCGTGTTTGACCTCCTGCCTTGAAGTTGATCATCGTCCGTGAGAAAGAACCGCCAACAGGGAAACAACCCGAGAGGCCGGCGGCAACATTGGCCATACCCTGACTGACAAAATCTTTATTGACACTCCATGTCTGCCGATTTTGTGTTGCCATAGAGCGGGCAATGGCAGCTGGTTCAGCAAAACCCACTAGTGCAATGACAATGGCAGGCACGATCAACTCGCGAAACTTTCCCCAGGGTAGTTCAATGGAGAGATGCGGAAAGCCGGATGGCAATAGTCCAATGACAGCTCTATCGTAGTCAGCAAAATGACTATAGCCAAGACCTAGCAACACGGCGATTAGTACGCCCGGAAACAGCGCGTGGATTTTTCGGCCAAAGCTAATGATCAAAATGGAAGTAACACCAAGGGCCAGCGCGGACGGTGACCAGGATTGTGGATGCATAAGCGCATTCAGTGCAGCCCTGACTATACCCTTGTCGCTCGCTTCGACACCGACAAAAGTCGGGATCTGTGTTGCAATAATTAGTACTGCCGCCGCCGCCGTAAAACCAGCGATAACCGGTTGAGACATCAAGTAGGCAATGAATCCACTGCGGCTAAAGCCAATCACAACACGAATAAGTCCGACCAGTAATGCCAGTAAGGCGGCCAGACCTATGTATTCCATCGACATCGGTGTGGCAAGTGATGCCAATGCACCAAAGGTTAATAAACAGGTCATCGCTACCGGACCAGTTTGCAAATAAGGAGAGGAAACAAAAAAGGCAGCAATAATCGGCGGTAGTATCGAAGCGTAAATTCCCAGGATAGGCGGAAGCCCGGCGAGGCTGGCGTAGGCAATTGATTGCGGGATCAACACAAGCGCAACGCTGATACCAGCAATCACATCTCCCATCGCGGGTTTGTCTTTGAAGGCAGACATTTAGGCGCTTGTATTTCCGTAATAGAGCATGACTGTATGTTTTGCCTCCGCAAAAAACAACCAACGTTCAACAATGATACCAAACAGGCAAAATATCAGCGCGAGTACAGAACTGCAAAGCGAAAGCATGTTTACACCGTCGAGCGTAATAATAGTCAACAAAAAGGGGATCACAAAGCCACACATCACACTAATGCGTCTTAGTTTGTCGGCGTGTTTACGCGCGATTTGATAACCCATTTCCTTTAACAAGTAATTATCCTGACTATGCGGCGATTGCACCATGCTTACCTTACCCAAATGCCCAAGACCACTGGCTGTCTCGGCTGTACTCAGTGATTGTGTCTGCCTGATGAAGCGCCAGTAACTCAGTTTAATAATCAGTGCAATAACAATAAAAGCCAAACTGCTATAGGACATAAGTGCGAGGTAGTTACCCGTAATGAGGAGTATGGCATTAATCAATATCGATCCCGACATCAAGGCAAGGCTCACGTAAGCAAATGGTACCCAATGATTTGACCAGGCATGCACGGTCTTCAACGAGGCATAAATCATGGAAGTCGAGTAGATGGTGAGGAGACAAAACAAACTCATTAATATTGCAGCCAGTACATAAGCAGTATCCACACTTTCCAATAAAAGCCAGTCGTAAGCAAACAGCAAAATCGGAATATAGGTGACAATCGCCAGCACACCCTCACGACTCAACCAGGAAGAACGCCATTGACTCAAGGCCCGCCAGGCCCGTTCAGGATGCCCAAGATGAAAAGTCGAAGACAAAAGACCAGTCGTAATAAGAACAAGCGCAATGACGATTGTAGCTACGCCAAAAGATAGTTCATGTGGAACAACATCAAAAGCCTTACCAAGTCCGAGCAAGACCAATAAACCGTATCCGGCCCCGGAAGCCGTGGTAAAAAAGATCACTGAGAGGGCAGGGTGCATTAGCGTGACAGGGCCTTATCGATCCACTTCAACAAGGCATTTGCAGTATCACTTACCTGTGCCTGAAGATGCGGTGTATCCTCTCTCACTTCTGTTTGTCTTACACGAGGAGGTAGGTACTTGTTCACCGGCGAGCAGCCTTGTTCCGGCATCAGGTCAAAACCCTCCCTGTCTTTAACCAGTTTTGATACGCCTGAATTGGGATCACCAAGATCACCAAAGCTACGCGCACCCGTCGGGCATGCCGCGACACAAGCGGGCACGCGAGAATGCTCCGGTAGGTTCTGGTTATAAATCTTATCGACACATAGCGTGCACTTTTTCATCACACCAGTATCAGTATCATATTCGCGCGCACCATAGGGGCAGGCCCAGGAACAAAGCTTACAATCAATACAGGTATCGCCATTGACTAGTACGATGCCATCTTCTTCACGCTTGTAAGAAGCACCCGTCGGGCACACTGTCACGCAGGGCGCATCATCACAATGCAAACACGAGCGCGGAAAGTTCACTGTCTGCGAATCACCACCTTCGTTTTTAACTTCAAAACTATGCACCAGATTAAACCAGACACCATCAGGCTCCGCGCCATAGGGATCAAGATCAGTCAGGGGTGCCGAGTAACCACTGGTATTCCATTCCTTACAGGAAGTAGCACAGGCATGACAACCAACACAAATATCAAGGTCAATCACAAGACCGAGTTTCTTGCCTGAAGAGGTTTTAGGTAAACAAGTCATGACTACTCCGTCATTCCCGTACCCCTCCGGGCATAAACTCCAGCGGGAATCCATTCGAAAATAAATCGTCTGAACGGCGAGCATTGTATTGCTGGATTCCCGTCTACACGGGAATGACGAGTTGCTTTACGCGTTTGACAAAACCTACTCATCATCCTTACCACCCTGCCCAACAAACTACCGATGTTCATCACCAGACTTCCCAACACCCTTATCCTTTAACTCCCCGCCAAAGCGTGATACATCAATCTTAATGCCATCACTCCCGTGGGGTGTCATCGCAGCAAACTGCGGCGCTGTCTCTCCAAATTCCTCCGCCGCACACTTCTCAATCTTTACCTTCAAATCAAACCAGGCCGCTTGTCCTGTCACCGGATCAGAATTGGAATAACGATAACCATCTTCCTTCGGAGGTAAGAGTTCAGAAATAATATGATTCAATAAAAAACCCTGGTTGGATTCAGGCGCTTTTTCATCCAGGCCCCAACTGCCTTTGCGTTTACCAATGGCATTCCAGGTCCAGACCGTATTGGGATTAACCCCATCCATACATTTAATCTGTACCTTAACCTTGCCATGCGGGCTACTCATCCATACCCAGTCGTCATCCTTAAGCCCATGGCTAAGTGCGAGCTGATGATGCACGTGTAAATGGTTCACGTTAGTGATCTGTCGTAGCCACGCGTTCAGCCCACCCCATGAGTGATACATATGCATGGGTCTTTGCGTTAGCGCATGAACCGGATATTCATCATCGTCCTCATTCGTCTCGGAAAATGGCGCATAGTAAATTGGAAATGGATCAAAATATTTTCGAATACGCTCTTTATCTTTCTCCGGTGGCGGAAAATAACCATGGCCTTCCGCCGCCAGTCGAAATCGTTGCAGCGGTTCGCTGTACACCTGCATAACGATCTGCGCATTACTGCCAATCCAGCCGCTCTCCTGGGCAAAATCCAGGTACTCTTTATTAGCAAATTTAAAATAGCGTTGTGAAGGGGTAAACTCATGTCGCCAGAAAGAACCATTATCGACATAGCGTTGTAATTGATCGGGATTGGCAGGGCCGGTGCAATCCTGCTCGCCATCAACGCCGCGCCAACCCGCTAAAGGTCCGACCCTGTCGGTGCGCATGTGATTGGCAATGTAATCGGCATAGTCATCGAAGCGCGCACTACCATCTTGTCTTACCATGCCGGGCAAACCCAAACGTGCACCCAGTTCCAGTAAGACATCCTGGAAAGGTCTAACATCACGATCCGGTTTCACCACAGGTTGTCGTATCGCATCGGCCGCACCGTCCGCATCACAAATCGGTCGATCTAATAGCGAGATACAATCCCAACGTTCAAGATAGGTCGTATCTGGCAAGATCAGATCGGCATAGGGCACAGTCTCCGAGTAATAAGCATCCGAATAAATAATACGCGGAATTTTATACTCACCCGTTTCTTCATCCTTGTCCGTCAGGTACTTGATGGTGTCCGGCACATTCATCGAAGAATTCCAGGCCATGTTCGACATGTACATAAACAAGGTATCGATAGGATAGGGATCACCCTTCCAGGCATTATGGATCACCATGTGCATCATGCCGTGTATGGACAACGGATAGTCCCAGCTAAAGGCCTTGTCGATACGTTGTGGCGAGCCGTCATCGCGCGTACGCAAATCTCCCGGTGCCGCTGGAAAACCCAGAGGCATAGAGCCTAAAGGCGTATTGGTTTTTTCCGTATCACCAGCAGGCTTTTGTGCGGGCGGTATCGGTTTAGGGAAGGGCGGTTTGTAACGAAAGCCACCGGGTACATCAATGCTGCCAAGGATCATTTGCAATAAATGAATGGCACGACAGGTATGAAAGCCATTCGAGTGTGCAGAGATACCACGCATGGCATGCATGGCTACCGGTCGCCCGATCATTTTATCGTGCTCCCGCCCGGCCCAATCTGGCC
>WLWS01000012.1 GCA_012103475.1 Gammaproteobacteria bacterium
ATGGGAAGATTATTATAACTTCTTGAGACCACACACTGCGCATAATGGTAAAACGCCTTATGAAAAACTAAAACAACGTATGCTAGGATAGAATAATTGTGTCAGCCTAAGTCAGAGAAAACACAGTCATACCTTCTTTTTTAGATAGCTAGCGGCAAATAATTGGAGGGGACCAAAAGTAGTCTATTTTTCAAATCGAACTAATTCTTTTGTAAAGCCAACATTGGGGTACATGCGAATATTTGCTTCATCGGACTGAATTTCTTTTACTAATCCGATGCCCGGGGCGTACCAACGAGTATTTTTAACATTGACAGTCATTTTGGGTTGGTAAGCGTATTTTCCTTCACGAATAAATTTCTCACCCGTCGACTCAATTCGAAGACAACGGGTATATTTCCCCGCTGGAACTTTTACAACATCATCGATAGCCACAATCGATGTTAAGACCGGAATAGCCTCGATAACATCTTGAGAACCAGGTTCTGCATTATTGTAAAGATGACTTATGATTATATCGTTCCACGTATTTTCAATTACAAATGGCTTGTTTAGGATTGTAGAAGAATATTCATCATTTTTTAGTTCTTTACCATTGTCTAGTATTACCCGTGCAATTCGTATACCTTCTTCATCTTCCTGCAAATATAATTTAGCCCCTTTAAAATATTTTTGGATATAATCGCCTTCTTCAATTCCGATATTTTGTACAATCTCCTTTTTGTGCTTAAGCTCCGTTACACTATTTTCCCGAATTGAGTAGTGCCAGGTGTATCCACCAGTCAATGGGTAATAACTATTGTTCATGTCAGAAC
Source organism: Gammaproteobacteria bacterium (assembly GCA_012103475.1). Classification (GTDB taxonomy): domain Bacteria; phylum Pseudomonadota; class Gammaproteobacteria; order Eutrophobiales; family Eutrophobiaceae; genus WLWS01. The sequence continues at coordinate 816 of WLWS01000012.1, forward strand.
AAGAACTCACCAATAGAAAGATTAATAAAAAATATTTCTTTCGTATTGTTTGAAAAAACGGCTCAGTCAATATTTTTTCTTTTGATGTCAATTTGTAAATGAGTCTAATAATTATTGTGGGGTACGAATATCCATCTCATGTTGATTATGCGGTAGTGGAGGATTATGCTCTACCTTTTTTACAACTAGAATAACCACTAGCAAAGTGTTGCCGTAAGTAGATAATACAAGTAATGATAAGCGAAGATTCTAAAGATTTTATTACCTCTATTGCCCGATGCATGGATGTTATCCGTGCATTCGATAGTGAAAATGCAGAGATGACTCCGGCTGATGTTGCTGCCAAAACTAATCTGACACGCGCTACTGCCAGGCGGATACTATTGACTTTGAACACACTTGGCTATGTGGCTTCAGATGGAAAGTGGTTTCGTTTATCACCCAAGATTCTGGATCTGGGGTTTTCCTATCTTACTTCAATGAAAGTGGGACAGGTTATACAACCAATCATCAATACAGCAGGCAATAAAGTAGGCGAAACCTGTGCTATTTCCGTCATTGAGGGAACTGACTCTATCAGTGTTGCGCTAAGTGCTATTGATCGTTATGACCGGGTCTCGTATTTTCCCGGCACACGTTTTCCCGCGTATGTCTCGGCTGCAGGGCGTGCCATTATGGCGGAATATGATGCAGAAAAAATCGACAGTTTATTGAAACAAACTAAACTACAACGATTTACCGAGAAAACCATCACATCGAAGCCCTTGTTAAAAAAGGAGCTGGATAAAATAAAGCAACAGGGATTTGCCTGCGTTGATAGTGAGTTAGAAATAGGCCTTTTCACGCTAGCTGTACCTGTTCGTAATGATCTTGATAAGGTTGTCGCAGCCGTAACCTTTGGTGGTAACGTTGCCAGGATCAACAACAAAAACATCAAGAAGAAATTTTTACCGGATTTGCAGAAAGTAGCCAGGGAGATCGGACAATTGCTTCCTGATCGACATCACATTATGTAAGAAAATTATATTTTTTAAACGCTAGTATCTAAGTGCATTGGTTTTAAATATATACTGCCAGCGACAGCATATTTGTTTACTCACTAAATCCTGCCCCCTCAGGTTGAACACCAGGCTCTTCTGTAAAAATATAATCACTTTGAAATACTTTTCTGTCTCCATTGGGTGCCCACCAAATCCAGATAGCTTGAACGGTTTCCTCACCTAGATTTACCATTTTATGTACTTCGCCAGGTCTTGTGTAAATTGAGGTACCCTTCGTTACTTCCCGAGTTTCATCTCCAACAGTCCACAAGGCTTTACCTGAAATAATATAGTAAATCTCAGGCGTCTCGTGTTTGTGCCCATGATATATGGCTTTCGGAGCAAGTTCCCACGTGCCCATATAAATATCATCGGGTTGAGTACGTCCTTCTATACCAGCGCCTACCAATGTTTTCCAACGATGAATGGGAAAATCATTTGTTTCCCAGTCAACGCTTGATTCGTGCAAGAATGTATCTCCCTCTACGGATGTTGTATCTGCTTTTGAAACAACCGCCAGAAGTCCAATAAAAATGATAAGTATGACTCGTAACATATTGAGCTCCTCACTTTTCAAAGATAAACCTACACCCAATCTTTTACTCCATATCTCGTCTTGATATCTAAGGTTTCGCAAACTCACTTGCTGCCTTATCAAAAGTCCTGGCAAGCATATCAACCAAAGCATCAACATCTTGTTCGGTAAAAACGAGTGGTGGTGAAATGATCAGGGTGGTACCCAGGTTTCTAATAAACAGCCCTTCTTCACGGCTTGTCTGCTGTATAAACTTAAGAAAAGGATCGCCAGGCATGAAGGGGGTTTTGCTTGTTTTATCGCTCACCAGTTCGATTGCCATCATCAGTCCTTTACCCCTGATATCACCGACGAAATCAAAGTCAGAAACCGTTTCTTTTAGCTTCGTCAGGCAATAGCTGCCCACTTTGCCCGCATTACCTGGCAAGTCTTCATCCTCGACAATCTGCAAAGCGGCATTGGCAGCAGCACAGGCGAGCGGGTGACCTGAATAAGTAAAGCCATGCAAGATGGCAGCGAGAGGATGATCAGAATCCCAGGCCGAGCGTACTCTTTCGTTTACGACAGTTGCGCCCAATGGTACGAAGCCGGAATTGATTCCTTTTGCCAGGCACATGATGTCTGGCTTGACTCCCCATCCACGACTACCAAACATACTGCCACTACGACCAAAACCGGTGACGACTTCGTCGGCAATGAGTAACACACCGTATTTATCGCAAACCTCTCTTATCAATGACCAATAGTTATCGGGCGGTACGATGACCCCACCAGAACCCTGTACAGGTTCGGCAATGAAGGCTGCGACCGTATGTGGACCCTGGTGGACGATTTCTCTTTCGAGTAAATTTGCACAAATCTTGCCCAGTTCTTCCGGATCATCTGAATAGGGATTGCGATACAACCAGGGAGTATCGATCTGGAAACAATGTGGAAGAACTGGTTCGTACATAGATCGCAGGTGCATCTGCCCACCAATGGACGTGCCACCAAAGTGGACACCGTGATAGCCCTGCTTCAGCGATATGAACTTGGTGCGTTGTGCTTCACCGCTCAATTTCCAGTACTGGCGTGAAAGTTTAAGTGCCGTTTCCACGGCGTCCGAACCACCGGAGCCGAAGAATGCCCGTTGCATGTCTTCCGTCGCCGCCAGACGCGTTAATCTTTCTGCAAGTTCCATCACCGGTTGATTGCTGGTATCACCAAAGGTTGTGTAATAGGGCAATTTTTCCAGTTGTACGTTGATCGCCTCTTTTACTTCCTTACGGCCATGACCGACATTGACACACCACAAACCACCCTGCGAATCCAGATAACGCTTGCCTTCGCTATCGTAGATATAGACACCTTCAGCCCGTTCGATGACCAATGGCGAAGCTAGCTCAGCAAGCTTAGGAGCTGCCATTGGATGCCAGTGATGTACCTTAGATGCTTGTTCATTTAGTAATGCTACTTTTCCCATTTTGTATTACCTCTATGTTAAATTCGACGAAACGGACTGCTTGTTGACAGGTGTTATCGCATTGCCTGCGATTTCCTGTAACTTGCGTTTATCAGGTTTGTTGTTTGGCAGCAGTGGCAAGCGCTCCTCAATTTTTATGATTTTTGGCACTTTGTAATTGGCGAGATGCTGATGACAATGTTCAAGCAGGGATTGTTCTTCAACAGTTTGTCCGGGCGCGAGTGTGACGAAGGCATAGCCGACTTCATGGTAAGTGGGATCCGGAACACCAACTACACAGGCAAGACTGACGGCGGGGTAGGCTTCCAGCACCTGTTCTATTTCTCTTGGATAAATATTGTACCCGCCTGACTTGTACATATCGGATAAGCGACCTACCAGCACGATATTACCGTCGTCTCGTTCAATAGCCACATCTTTCGTATGCAGCCAGCCTTCTTCATCGATAGCTTCCTTTGTTGCTTCAGGTAGTCGCCAGTAGCCTTTCATTATGAAAGGACCACGGATCTGGATTTCACCTTTCTCTCCTTGATTCACTTCATTGTTATTTTCATCAACAAGACGAAACTCACAATCACTTACGGGTTTACCCACGCTTGACGCCAGCAGTTCAATATCATTAGTCGAGGCAATGGCCGTCGCTGTGCCTGCGGCTTCTGTCAGGGCGTACATGGTTGTAATTCGAGGGCAAACTTCATCGGTAATACGTCGTAGGAGATCCAGAGAAGTACTCCCACCGCTGTAAGAAACTTCATTAACTGAAGAAAAATCGGTACTGGAAAAATCGGGGTGATCCAGAACACTTTGCAACATGATAGGTACACCACCCCAGACAGTTATTCGCTTTTCCTCAATCATCTTCAGCTCGATACCGGGGTCGAATTTTTCCAGGAAGCAATTTGTACCACCGACAACGAGACAATAAGTGGTACAGGCAATTGCTCCGGCAATATGATTGATGGGATAGACATTTATCAGCCGGACATAGCTGTTCGAACGTAGTGCTCGCTGCACATGGGAATGACGAATGGCGCCGTAGTGATGCAGGATAGCGCCTTTAGGTTTGCCAGTGGTACCAGAGGTATATACCAGCATCGCCGCATCCAGGCTGTTCACATCTTCCCGCCGGTCCTGATATTGCTGATGACTAACTGCATCACTCTTTAACAGGAAGTCCGCATAGGAAAGGGCACCATGATAGGGTAAGCCGCTTTGAAGTATGACAATGTCCTGAATACTTTCGATACCGTTCTGAAAATATTGCAGGTCCTCGTCATATTGCCGCTTATCAACTTGAGACCTCGCGAAAATCACCTTTGGTTCGGAATCAGAAATAACGTGTTCCAGTTCATCTCGCGTATAACGTGGATTAAGACCAAGCCAGATACCACCAATGGCCGTTGTTGCCAGGAAAATAATCAAGTAATCACTATGGGGTGGTGAAAGCGTGGCGACACGGTCACCTTTCTCTACGCCAAGTGCTATGAGACTTTTAGCGCATGTCTCTACTTCACAAAGTAGCGCTGAATAAGAAAGTGAATGTTCCCCGTCACAGGCCGCTTCCTTGTCCGGACTATTGGCTGCATGCCGATACAGGTAATCGCTGATGCGATCATGCTGAAAATCTGCCGGGTTAATATTCATTTCCGAGAAGAATAGAAACTACTTATTAACGTCAATCACAATGCGCCCGCGAACCTTGCCGGCAACAATATCTTTTGCCTTATCGATTACTTCTGACATAGCGACGGTCGTGGCGACAGCGCTTAGCTTTTCCACATCCAGATCAGTGGCAAGGCGAGACCATGCGCGTTCCCGTATTGCTCTGGGTGCCATCACCGAATCGACACCAATCAACTTCACACCGCGTAGTATGAAGGGCAGGACAGAAGCAGGCAGATCGTTGCCGCCTGCCAGACCACATGCGGCGACGCTCGCGCCGTATTGGCATTGAGCCAGCACATTCGCCAGAGTGGTACCACCGACACTATCAATAGCACCTGCCCAGCGTTCTTTTTGAAAGGGCTTACCCGGCGGGGAGAGTTCATTGCGATCAATAAACGCTGCTGCCCCCAGCTCTTTGAGGTAGTCATGGATTTCACTGCGTCCTGTTGATGCGTGCACCTCATAACCGAGTTTATGTAGTAGAGAGATGGCGACTGAGCCAACACCACCGCCAGCGCCAGTTACCAGGATCGGCCCCTGATCTGGAGTTACGCCCTGATCTTCCAGGGCCAACACACATAACATGGCTGTATAGCCAGCCGTGCCAATAGCCATGGCCTGTTCGAAATTAAATGCCTCGGGCAGGGAGATTAGCCAGTCAGGATTGACACGTTGTTTTTGAGAATAACCACCCCATTGCGTTTCCGACATGCCCCAGCCATTAACGATGACTTTATCACCAGGCTGCCAGGAATCGACTCGTGATTCGACTACCGTCCCAGCCAGATCGATACCACAAACCATCGGTGTACGACGACAAATGGACACGCCTGTTAAGGCCAGGCCATCTTTATAATTCAATGATGAGTAGGCTATCTCTACCAGAACGTCCTCATCAGGTAATTGCGATTCTTCAAGCTCCTGTAAGGATGCTTGTGGTTTATCATCTATCTTGTCAACAACAATTGCTTTAAACATTTTTCTACAGCCTTTAGTTAATTAATTTCATGAGTGAAAGAATTTCCTTGCGGCATTCCGCACGCATTGCCAGCATTGTTTCCTGGGGCAGGGAGAGGATTTTTTTGCACCAATCGCTAGCCGCATCTCCTGCATTGTTTTTTGTAGTCAAATCGTCGATAAATCCACTACGCTCAGCTTTTTGCGGCGTGAGCAGATATCCTTCCACACAAAGGCGTTGGGCAAGATGACTTCCAACGAGTCGCGCCAGTATCTTGTTCACCTTTGCTGGTAATTGAAGTCCAATTTTCACTTCAGGCACACCCAGTTTGTAGTCCCCATCTTCCATCACGCGATAGTCACAAAGCGCAGCAAGTATGGCACCACCACCAAGACAGTGACCAGAGATAGAAGCGGCAATCGGAATCGGGTAGCTGGCTACGGTATTGAGTAAGTTACTTAACAGAGAAAAAATTTTGTCTTTATTATTATCATCCGCAAGAGAAAGTGCTTTGGTGTCGAGACCTGCGCAAAAGCGGCCTGGCGTGCCGGTAATAATTACAGCATGATCACCGAGTTTAGAAGCCTGGTTTAAACTCTCTATTAATTTTTCCATTAACGATATATCCAGGGCATTAACAGGGGGTCTGTCAATTGTTATCAGGCAGGTTCGATTTTTTTCGTCAATGGAAAGCATAAAAAACTTTACTTATCGATGTGTCATTGAGTAACAATTTGAAACAGTTCTAAATTATTCCCAATGCCTGTTTCGCCGCTCGTTCTCCTTCTTCTACCCCTCGAGACCATAGCTGTTGACCAGATAATTCTGAATGGCCAAAGGTAATGCGGCCATAACCCTCTCGGATTATATTTCGTGGCGTAGCAGCACCATTCTTGCCAAAATAAAAACCCGGCTGTGGTGCGACATAAGCGTGCCCCCAGCGATTCAATATTATCGCCGCGATATCACGTTTGGCATCAAAGCCCGCCATCCCAAATAGTTTTTGCATCTGTTGTCGCACTTTAATTTCAATATCGCGGTAACTACTGGCAAACAATTCATTTCGACCGACGATCGTCTGTGCCTGCAAAGGCAAACCCTGATGGAGATAAGGTACATAAAAGGTGAGCACGGTGGGTTTAGCTGGGTCGAGCGGATCGACCTGGTCCTCGATCACCATTTGACGACGAAGGTTAGTGTACCAGCCAAAGCCACTAAACCATTGTGCGGCTGCGATACCTAAATTCTCCATGAATTGCCAGTTCCTGACTGCAACATTGACTGTCAATATCGGTGCATGAAAGAACTGTTGGTAGGCATCGTAGTGGGTAAGAGGTAAGTCGCGTAGTATGTGTTTATTCACCCAAGCGCCACTTGCCATCACAACTGAGCGGGCTTTCACACGATGCAGTTTTCCACCCTTATGATAGACGACGTTCACATACTCTGCGTTCTTCGGATCGCCTTTGTGTTCGATGTGCACGGCAGTGGAATCCAATCGAATACGGATTTGTTGATTGTTTCGATCCAGAGCCTGCCAATTGATCTTGCCCCAAAGGACTTCACGTAAGTTGTTGCCGCCAGCAATGGCGTCAGGAATCATGGCTTTCACAAAATGCCGAATTGTACCGGTATTACCACCGGGCCAACTTACCAGGGTTAATTTTTGGGTATCCGCGGGGTCTATGCCACGTTCAGAATAAAAGTGGTCAGTGTAGGCACGCACACCCGGGAGATAAAAATCGAAACCAGCATAGGCTGAGACCTGATCACCGCCCATACCACCGCCAGCGGCGGCAAAAGCCTTGTCCACAAAGGGCATTACCTCGGCAGAGCACTTCAGCTCTTTGGTAATAAAATCCTTGTAGGTCATCGAATCCAGCCACGGTTCCCAATCAGTGCGTTGGGGTGCTTCGTAATAATTCTCAAGACGGACGAGGTCTTTTTTCACTTGTTCACTCATGGGTGCGTCTTTGAAATCATTCGCCCAGGGATCGACTACCCAGTCGCCACCTTTGTCGTTATCAAAAAAATAGCCGGTCGTCGCGCCCCCTCGTTCACTGTACATGGAGGTGTAGTGATCGATGGGTACAGACAGATTGTGTTGGCTGCCAGTGACTTCCTGGAAATTAAAATCAGTCGGTAAACCCAACTCATGCCAGTAGCGATGGAACAGACCGTATTTTTCAGCTATTTTCGGTGGCCACACCATGCCGTTTGAACCCTGGGGCGCGGTAAGATGTGTACCGTCCACCTCAAATTCGTTCTGCTTGGCTTCACCTCCGAACATGGCATGATTGTCGAGGATGAGGCAGGTTTGCTGTTTTTCGGCCTCTTTCATAAAGGTGTAGGCTGCACCGACGCCGGCAAAGCCACCGCCAACCACGACGGTATCGAAAATCTCACCACTGTCTTCGATTTCACCTTTGTAGTTGTATTGACTATCTCGAATTCCATGGGCTGCATTTACTACGTCTGCAGTATTGCCGTTAGATCGGGCGTAATCCCCCACGCCCGCATAACCGGTCCAGTCCTTTCCAAGCTTGGCAAGTTCGGCCTGATTGCTGGCGGCGTTGAGTTTTCCCGGAGCGCTCATCGAAAGTAGGGCTGCTCCACTTCCGACCAGACTTGTATTGATAAAGTCGCGTCGGGTGATAGATGAATTTAATCCCAGTTTATCCAGATCATCGGTTTTTTTGGCTCTGGCCATAGTTAGCTCCTTCTCAAACAGTTGTTTATCCACAACATCAGGTGTTTATATCTTGACATAAAAAGTGATTTTTATTAACGTAAAGGACGTAATACGTTCTAAGGTACGCTATACGCACAATAAGTGTAGCAAATACTGCTCGGAATTCCGAGAATAAAATGTTGAGGGAAGTCAGATCATATTGGCGCACGCTGTCAAGATATTTGGCGCGCCATGTCAAGCCACTTCCTTCCGTCCGATTCAGAATATTACGATCGGTAGATGCCCACAGTAGGATCGCCGTAGGTTTTGAAACAATCGTCAACCAATAATGTTGGGGGAAGTCAGATCATGTTAACCAAATTGAAATTATTCAAAAATTGTCGCCAGGCCTTATTTGCTTTTATGCCTGTACTACTAACAATGAGTTATGCCGTTGACGCGGCCCTGCTCGAAGAAGTTGTAGTGACTGCACAAAAACGTGAACAAAACCTGCAGGATGTAGGTGTATCAGTTACGGCATTCACTGGTGGACAAATCCGCGAGCTGGGTTATACCAATACCATTGATATTGCGGCGCAAACACCGGGTCTGGGTATCATTCAGTTTCACCCCACCTTAACGACCGTCAATATTCGCGGTATCTCTCAGAACGATTTTGCCGATCATCTCGAACCACCTATCGCCATGTATGTGGATGAAACATACGTCAGTGCCATGGGTGCCGGCCATGCACAGTTGTATGATCTTGAGCGTGTGGAAGTCCTGCGGGGTCCCCAGGGTACCCTGTTCGGCCGTAACGCCACCGGTGGTCTGATGCATTATATCAGCGCTGCCCCTACGGAAGAGAACGAAGGCTTTCTGGAATTTACTTATGGTTCTTATGATCAGAAAAAATTTCAAGGTGCCATAAGCGGAAGTTTAACTGAAAATCTTCTAGGACGTTTATCGTTTGCCGGGAACTTTCATGACGGCGTAGCAGAAAACCGCATCGGCCCGGATCTACGTGAAACAGAGCACTACGCCCTGCGTGGTCAACTGGAATACCGTGCCTCTGAGGATGTAACTTTAAAACTGAAAGTGCACCATGCAGAAGATGATTCTCTTGGCAATGCCTACACCCACACACCCATCGTAGCCGATGCTGATGGCCTCGGTATTAATCTTCCACCTGGTTCAACTGATTTCTTCGGTTACGTGGAACCAGACAATGATCCTTTTACCGGATCTTATGATTTCACTGGCTATTTCAAAAGAGCGATCACCGGTATAACGGGCAAGCTGGAATGGGATCTCGGTGGCATGACTCTGACATCTATTACCGATTATCTGAATATGAACAAAAATTACGGTGAGGACACCGAAGGGTCGCCAAATCCGGTATTTGTATTTGTCACTGACCAGGATTTTGAGCAATTCTCCCAAGAGATACGTTTAAGCGGGGAGGCGGGAGATAATCTGCGTTGGACCGGGGGCTTGTATTACCTGGATATTGAACATGCAGGAAATCTGGATTATTTCCTGGATCTACCATTCGCACCGCCTAATGCATTCAACGATCCGGCGAATTTTATTTCAGGTCCTACGTCTAATACGGTAAACAGTGATTCCTGGGCGATATTTGGACACATGGAATACGACTTTAATGACCAGTGGAGCATGATAGCGGCACTCCGTTATACCGAGGACGACAGGAAATTGGACTTTGTCTCTGCCGATGTATTGGGTGGTAACTTCACAGGACTCCCATTTACCCTGACTATCCCGTTCGCATTGGCGACAGATCCTGATTTCCTGGTACCGGGTGCGACCACGCCATCGGCTGATCTGTTTAATCAAAGTTTCAATAACGTCTCTGCCAAATTTCAGATCGATTGGCGCCCCAGCGATGACACTCTCTTGTTTGCGAGTTTCAACCGCGGTCATAAAGCAGGGAATGCGCGTCTCCCTGCAGGTGGCAACCCTACAGCACCGCTTTCAACTTTCCCACACGATGAAGAGGTGTTGCACAGTTGGGAGTTAGGGATAAAAACGACATTCTGGGACGGAAAGGCGCAGTTGAACGCCACCGGCTTTTATTATGACTACAAAGATTATCAGGGATTTATCGTTGTTCCTGGCGTCATACCGGCGGCATTATCTATTGTTAACCTGGATGCAGAGGCCGTGGGTGGCGAGATAGAGCTTATACTCCAACCGACAGAACGTTTGGGATTCCGTTTCGGAGCATCCTTTGAAGACAGTGAAGTAAAAGATGTGGAGTTGCCGAGCGGTCGCCTGGTCGACAATGACCTGCCCTACGCACCGAGTTTTACACTCAGTGGCCTGGCACGCTACGAGTGGCCGGCATTCAACGGCACCATGGCCATGCAAGCGGATTTCAATTACAGCGATGATTATTGTTTCAGCGTGCTCTGCGCACCCCTGGATAAAGAAGATGATTACATTATTGGTAATTTCCGGATGAGTTATACGACCAGTGATGAACGCTGGAGTGTGGCTGCCTTTGTCAACAACGTCAGTGATACCCACTACCGGCTCTATACCCTGGATATCAGTGGTCTGGGTATTGCCAATGATGCCTACGCTAATCCACGCTGGGCTGGCGGTACCATTTCATATAACTGGAAATAAAACAGAACATAATCGATACAGATATCCCAACATATCTGTATTTCTATTGTGAAAGACAGGGATGTCTATTTTTTAGTTAAAATTTATTAATTACTTCCTCCTCGAAAGAAGAAAATGATTACCATCACAACTGCGAAGTTGTGGTGGCTACTTTTTTCTCATTGAGCTTATCCATATAGGAGTCATTATATGGCCCGTTTGCCTTCATTGTCTGGTCCAGTTGATTTATTTGACGTCTTTCGAGCATTTCCAAAATTTGCAAAACCGGTTTTTGAATTAAGTCATCTCGTCATGCGTGGTGAATCATCTCTTAGTGCTGGTGAACGAGAGATGATCGGTGCCTTTGTGTCCGGTCTAAATGGTTGTGACTATTGTTACGGCGTCCATAAGGATGTCGCAGATGCCTTTGGAATGGAGGAGTCATTAGTAGAACAGTTAGTGACAGATTATCAAACAGCTCCTATTGATAAAAAGATGAAGGCATTGTTGTCTTATGTAAAAAAGCTGACAGAAACACCCTCTCGTATAACTGACTCAGACGCTAAAGCGGTAATGGATGCTGGCTGGAATGAAGAGGCGCTACATGATGCTATTTATGTTTGTGCGATTTTTTGTTTCATGAATAGAATTGTTGATGGAACAGGTGTTGTGTTAAATGAGAATGCAATGATCCCGCACGAAATTGCGAAGGAAGATGATCTCTATCTCCAGTTTTACGAGGAACTGGGGATTAAGTCATGACAACATCACAGTTTGACGTAGTTATTATCGGTGCCGGACATAATGGATTGACCTGTGCAGCTTATCTGGCCCGTAAAGGTTTGAAAGTAAAGATGCTCGAACGCCGCCATGTAATTGGCGGGGCTGCGGTAACGGAAGAATTTCATCCGGGTTATCGTAATTCAACGTTTTCCTATGCAGTGAGTTTGCTCAACCCGAAAGTCATAAACGATCTTGAACTAAAAAAATATGGACTGGAGCTCAAGGAGCGTGAGTTTACCGCCTTAATCCTGGGAGAGGATAATCGCTACCTGTTTGCTGATAGCAAGAGGGAAGATTTTTTTGGGGAATTACGTGCACAGTGTCCTGGCGATGATGAAGCCTATCGAGAATTTGAAATAGTTATAGAACAGGTTGCTGATGTGTTGCGTGACATGGTTCTGGAAACGCCGGCCAACGTAGGTGGTGGTTTGATGGATATGTGGCGTGCCGGTTTAATAGCAAATAAAATTCGAAAGCTTGACCCGAAAATACAACGCGAGACTATGAAATTGTTCACCATGAGTGTTGCGGATTATCTTGAGCAGTGGTTTGGTGGGGAACTGTTAATGGCGCTTGAAAGTTACGTTGCCATGGTCGGCAATATGCAATCCGTCTATGCCGGAGGCTCTGCCTATGTATTGCTCCATCACATGTTTGGTGAAGTAAATGGTAAAAAAGGACGTTGGGGGCATGTTACCGGTGGCATGGGAGGTATTACCCAGGCAATGGCAAAATCGGCCGAAGCATACGGTGTCGATATTGAAGTCAATGCATCGGTCAAGAACGTCATTGTTGAGAATGACAAGGCTTGCGGTGTGATGCTGGAGGATG
>WLWS01000013.1 GCA_012103475.1 Gammaproteobacteria bacterium
TGGCAAGTGTCTCGTTCTCATGTTCGATAGCATCTACAAAACCATCTTCATCGAAAGAATGAGAGTTTTCGCTATACGGAAAATCAGCCTCTCTTAAGACATCGTAGGCAGTATGAGAAATACATTCGAGAATACAGCTAAGTTGAATTTCAGGATCATCAGGATATTCATCATGCAGTTGTAACCAATCTGCCATGCCCGCGTAGGCGTGGGTCCAGCCGAACTCCATGCGTTGCCACGACCACTCGATGGCGTATCTAAGCGGATCCATTGGGTCTGCCCCAAGTTTGATAAGGCGGGCACATTCCCTGGCGATTTGATCGTAATTATGGTGATCGAAGGCATAATGTAGGTTGTCTATAATGGCCTTGTAGCGATCCTCATAAGGTAATTCGCTGATGTCCACCCAGATTTCACTACCTCGTATTTCAACGGGATAGGTCCTTAATTTGTCTCCGCCAAACAAATTATCACCGGTTTCCAAATTAAACTTCCAGTTATGCCAATTGCAGGTCAGGGTACAGTCATCAGAAAGGGAACCTTCCGAAAGTGGATAGCCTTCATGCGGACAGCGATTGTTACAGGCCCGAATACCGATGGAGGTATGAAATAGCGCTATTTGTTTTCCCAATAGCCGAACCATCAACACTTTATTCTGGCTCAGGCGCTTGAGCGTTGTAGCTTTCTGCCAGTTAGGCTGATTTTCCTGAGTTATCTCTGGTTTATTCATAAGTCTGGTAATAGTGATTTGATTTATATGATTAACAATAGTGTAATACTTAAAGTTAACTTTAAGTCAATAACCAAAAACAGAACATATATTTGTATGTCAAAAACAGCTCCTTTACTCAGTATTGTTTGAGACAGCTCGTCGTTGTGGGGTAGCCGCGTCGGCGCTGCGTTTCTATGAATCACGAGGCTTGATTACTTCACAACGAGGTGAGGGCAATCAACGTCGATTTCATCGTTCCGAGATTAGGAAAATATCAATTATCCGAGTTGCGCAAAACCTCGGGCTGACTTTAAGGGAAATTGAATCGGCACTTTCCAGTCTGCCGAATAAAAGGGTTCCGAACAAAAGAGATTGGGATAAATTATCGCGTCAATGGCGCACTCAACTTGATCAACGTATTGATAGCCTGCAGCAATTGCGAGATGAATTGAGCGGTTGCATTGGATGCGGCTGCCTATCTCTTAAACGATGTGAACTCTTTAATAAGGAAGATCTGGCGGCTGAATCCGGGGCTGGGCCAAGATACCTGATCGGAGTTGAGGACACATAGTATTGAAGAAGAATAATTTCTGCCGGTAAATAGTACTCTATTGGGAACTTAAAATTAAACGAGGTGAAACTATTAATGAGTAAAGATAAGCAACTACTGGATGTGCCAGCTTTGGTATCAGAGGCCATGAAGAGATGTCAGAAGTATCTTTCACCTACTCCGCTTGAGTACTCCATGTATCTCAGTGAACTAATTGGCGGTGAAGTCTGGCTCAAGCTGGACTCAATGCAGAGAACTTCTTCCTTCAAGTTTCGTGGCGCAATCAATAAGATCCTCACACTAACGGATGACGAATTGGACAAAGGTGTAGTCTCCGCTTCCACCGGTAACTATGCGCTTGCAGTTGCCGAAGCCATGCGAATTCGTTTACGCCGCGCCACAATTTATGTGGGTAATGATATTGAAGAATCGCGTTTGCAACTATTAAGAGACCATGGTCTGGATCTGGTTGTTTTTGATGGAGACGCATGGGGTGCTGAGAAAGAGGCACGGCGGATTGCAGAAGAAGAAGACAAGATCTATGTATCGCCCTATAACGATCCAGTCGTGATTGGTGGTCAGGGAACCTGTGGTTACGAAATTTCCCAACAACTTCCCGAGCTTGATGCTGCCTTGTTCGCCTGCGGTGCGGGAGGCTTGTTGACCGGTTCGGCAGGTTGGCTGAAATCCCACAACCCTGACATAGAAGTCTTTGGCGTCTCGCCGGAAAAGTCTCCCGTCATGCACGAATCAATGTTAGCCAACAAGATGGTTGAGATAGAAACTTTTCCAACATTAGCGGACACATGTGGCGGGGGAGTGGACCTTGATAGCATTACTCTTGAATTGTGTCAGCGCTACGTGAAAGAAATTGAGCTACTAAGCGAAAAGGAGATTGAGGCATCCATCCGCCTGTTATTTGAACAGCATCGTTTGGTCGTAGAAGGTTCAGGCGCTCTCAGCGTTGGTGCACTGTGTAAACGAAAAGATAAATTCAAAGGCAAAAAAGTTGTAGTGGTTGTTTGTGGACGAAATATCGATCTGGAATTATTCAAACGCATTATATCAACATAGTCAGATCCCGCTTCCATATAAGAGGCTTAGAACTATGATCTTTTATCAAATAACTAACCTCAGATAAGAGCTATAACTCTTTCCGTTTAATCCCCAAATAAAATATCGGTTCGTATAATGTATTTTGTTCCTGACAATATTGATTCCCCAGAATGCACACAGTGCAAGGGGTGCATACCATGGGGAAAACAAAGAGCCGCTCCTTTTGGGGTTTCGACATTCACAATTACAGTGTCCGTAGGGGAAGTCGCCGGTTTATCGGGCTGCGCTTTACTTACCAAAAACTGGGTCCGTCCGCCTGTATAATCATCGTTCAAAAAGAGCAGGTAGGAAAACTGGCTGAACAATAAAGGGTAGGCATTAACAATAAGCTTTCCATTGATAACGCGACTACCTGGCCAGGATCCATCTGTGTGAGGTTTAAAGAAGTCTCCGACTCCATAGCGGTAGAAACGGAAGCGGGCATTAATGCCTTTTGCAGTCTGACCCTCAAACTCTTCCGACACATAGTTTTTTGAACGTTGCCAAATAACATTGTCAATTTTTTCACTGACAACCCAATTAAGATTCTCATTATGACGAACACTATGAGGCAGAGATACTGGTGAGTCCTTATGAAAACCTAGTTGTTCCGCCTGCTCGACAAAGACATCTGCTTCGCGCGGGCTTAGCACATTCAGTAACTGAAATGCGCCCGGAACTTTGGGAATCTCAGTTCGAATTACAGCTCTGAGGGGTTCCGGATCAAAATCAATGGTGCTTCCATCATCTGTCCAGGTTGGAAGTGGTTTCGCTTCCATTCCCATTTCATGAGTAACGATAGTTGGTTGATTTTTCATTTGCTACCTAATATTTAAGACTATCAGCAGTGTTGCCCGAACATTTTTAATTAACAGTTCACTAATATCGATTTGATTATTCCTTGTTAAAACCCTCGTTTTTCCAGAATTCCTTTTGTGCCTCTGTCACCTTATAAAGATAACGACGTGATTCCTGGCTTGGGTGTTTGCTAGTTAGCTGGTCGTAAACTTGATCTGGTGAAAGCTGATTAATCTTGTCGATAGCCCTGTTTCGATCACTGGAAAAGGTTTTTAAGACGTTACCGGCACCACCGTTATAGGCAGAAATAACAGAATAGCGACGGGCATTACTGTTGCGGACTTTTACTAGATAACGTTCCTGCAAGATCTTCAGATAAGCCGTGCCTGTATCGATATTGTTTTCCGGATCGTATAAATACTGTGGGCTTGGTTGACCAGGTTTTTGTTTTATTTTTTCGAAGACGTCCTTTCCAGCCGTACGTGGAACAATTTGCATCAGGCCATAGGCTGGTGCATGACTAACCGCAAACGGGTTAAAACTACTCTCGGTTTTTATAACTCCGTAAATAAGACTTTCGGTGACGCTATATTTTCTACTGTATTTTTGAACCAGGGAAGCATATTTGTAAGCCCTTAATTGTTGATGACTGGCAATCAGCGGAAATTGAACGCGTAAGCCAGCACGTTTGGCGAGTGTGATTTTATTAAGTTTGTTTGTAACCAGGTAATCGGCATAACGCTTTGCACGCCATTCCCAGGCGATCGCTTGACCATCATGATCCAGCACCTGTTGGTAAAGAAAGGGCTTGCCTGAACCTTCTGAAACGGGCTCTGTGTCCGAATAAAGGTCAACCTTTCTCGGGTCGTCCGGTGTTAACAAAGTGGTTACAATCGCCTTCTTCAGATAACTCTTTTGATTATCGGGTGCAACTGTTTCCACCGTTACCAGTCCTGCTTCAAAATCGATATGAGCCCGGTTGTAGTATTTATCTGTGTACTTCACATAGTCCTTCGGACCAGGTTGCTGAGGATCTTTATCTCCCCATATCTCGTCAACAACACGTCTAAATTTTTCGAATTTGGCCTTCAGTTTTTTTAGTTCCTGCGGCAGCGATTCTGGATTGGAAGCGATGGCACGGCCTTTTTGCTCGAGGACATTTCCAGCTTGTTTGACAGGGTCTTCTGATCTGGCTACATCGACAATATCCCGAATATTTTGGCTGTTACAAGCAGCGCATAAGATCAATATCAGCAGAGATAAAATTTTACAGTAGAGTTTCATTCGCTTTGTTGACAGGTAATTTCATTCAGAAAAATCAGGATATTTTTAAAAAAATTGCAATTCATCGCATCATTCTTTCGTTTGGTCGAAGTTAACTTTTCTTTTAACAGAAACACATTAGTCTTCACAACAACTAAACACACAATCAATTTTAACTACATCGAAAGGAAAAACATAATGAATAATTTAAACACACGCAAACAGTTCATCGCCTTAGCACTAGGAGTTGCAATTAGTGTTCCCGCTATAAGCACGGCTGCCACAATGACATCCGCTAACAACGACATAAATCCAATTACGGTTTCATTTGCAGATTTGAATTTGTCCCAGGATAAAGGTGTTGAGACACTTTATAGCCGACTCAAGGCTGGTGCAAAGCAATCTTGCGGTACCGTAAGTGCAAGGCAATTAAACTTGTTCAGATCTACCAAAGAATGTGCTGAAACTGCTTTAACTGATGCAGTCGATAGTATTGGTAACAAAAAATTGACCGAACTACATTCCTCATAGGCTCAGCTTAGGGTGGTTTTTCATTGCTGCCCAAAATACTGAACAAAATTAGCCACGGAGTACACAGAGCCAATCAAGTATCAGCTCTGTGTCCTCTGTGGTGAAATACTGTTATTCAATAATATGGCTAATGGCAAGGTCCAGGTTGCTGATCGTGCGTTCGATCTCGGCTAGTTTTTCCAGACCAAATAGACCTATACGAAAAGTCTGAAAATCAGCGGGCTCATCGCATTGCAAAGGCACTCCTGCTGCTATCTGTAATCCCTCGCCCAAAAATTTCTTACCGGTTTGAATACCAGCATCCTCGGTATAGCTAACCACAACCCCTGGTGCCTGGAAGCCATCGGCGGCGACACTCTTAATGCCTTTGTTTTCAAGTAATTTCCGTACGCCTTTGCCGAGTGCTATTTGATCGCTTCGTGCTTTTTCTAAACCGTAAGCAATGGTTTCATTCATAACGTTTCGAAAACGGGTAAGGCTGTCGGTAGGCATGGTCGCGTGATAGGCATGAGCACCATTTTCATAAGCTTGCATAATCTGCAGCCATTTTTTCAGATCACAGGCAAAACTGGAGCTGGTAGTTTCCTCAATATTCTCTAGAGCTAACTGACTAAGCATGACCAGTCCGCAACAAGGTGTGCCAGTCCAGCCTTTTTGAGGCGCACTGATCAGAACATCGACACCGATATTCTCCATGTCGATCCAGAGGGCTCCGGATGCTATACAGTCTAAAACAAACATACCGCCAACAGCATGTACAGCGTCAGCAACTGCCATCAGGTAGTCATCTGGTAACAACATGCCTGAAGCAGTTTCAACATGAGGAGCGAAGACGATATCCGGTTTCTCTGATGCGATGCGCTCGAGAACTTCTTCAATTGGAGCGGGTTCGAAGGCAGCGTGTTTACTACTTTCTACCTGTCTGGCTTTTAATACAGTGGTGGATGCCGCTATCTTGCCCATTTCCAGGATCTGGCTCCAACGAAAACTAAACCAGCCATTACGAATAATCAGGCATTTTTTATCATGGGCGAATTGACGTGCCACAGCCTCCATCGCAAAAGTGCCACTACCGGGTACAACCACAACGCCTTTGGCTGTGTAGACCTGTTTCAGAGTGGTGGAAATATCATTCATCACGTCCTGAAAACGCTGTGACATATGGTTTAGTGAACGATCGGTATAGACCACCGAATATTCGAGTAGTCCCTCTGGATCTACATCGGGTAATAAGCCTGGCATGTTCTCCTCCTGCTGGAAAAGCAGCGGATATTGTCTGAACTCAGCTTCTATGGCAAGGGCTTAATTTGGCTCAAAGTCCAGGACGGCCTGCATACTGCTTATTCGAAGGTAAAGTGCTGAGTTTGATGTGCGTCTATATAGTCCCAATCGTAACTGACTCCAAGACCGGGCCCGTCAGGTACTGGCATGTAGCCATCTTCAGGCAGATCTTCCGTCTGGTCAGAATAGCCACAGGTATAAACGGGTGGCACCATGTTTGGCATGTCCGGACCAACCAGGGCCAACTCATACATTAAAGTGTTACGCATTGCCGAGATGCACAAGCGATGAGCCGGGCCTACTGCATGCAATTGGATATCGAGTCCGAGGGCCTCGCAAAAGTGAGCAATTTTCATAACGCCCGTAATGCCCATATCATATTCCGGATCGGCATGGATCATGTCGCAACCACCATTTACAAGAAATGAAGCCTTTTGTTCAAGACCGCGTACATGTTCACTTATTAACAGAGGCGTTTTAAGTTTTTCTCTGAGGCGTTGATGACCAAAAGCGGACACTGACAGGTCACGATAGGGATCTTCATACCAGAGACAATTAACTTCATCTGCAACCTTGCCCAGTGTCAATGCATCCATCCAGCTAGCTAACATACAGGCAGGATCAATCATTAAGGCATAGTCATCGCCGACTCGCTCGCGCACCCCGCGCAGGTTTTCAGCTTCTCGTTTTACATCACCGGATTTCCAACCATGTATTTTGAAGCCATGAAAGCCGATCTTCTTACAGTGTTCGGCATAATCGGCATAATCCTTTGCTGTATTCAGCCCGCCACTACTTTCCTGACCACCATAGGTACTTGCATAGGTAGGCAAACGGTCACGATATCCTCCCAGCATAGATTTGACAGATAAGTTGTGCATTCTGCCAACCAGATCCCAGATGGCGATATCGAGTGCACCGTGCCCCATATGATCATAAGCACGTATTTCCCACTTGAGCATATCGTAAATATCTTCACGGAGTTCAGGGTCACGACCCAGCAGTAAGGGTGCCAGCATACAGGCCTGTCCAAAAGAAGAAGGTGTGCCTACCCAATTGGTCACATAGCCACCTTCGATACCTTCGTCATTTTTGATTCGTACAGCCCAGCGTTTTGGCGAGAATTTTAAACCTTTTACATAGGCCATATTGCCAACGCCGGCGGCAGCGGTTTCAAGTCCGATATTATCTACGCTGAAACTGAATTCAGTTAATGAGACCGAAGTAATTTTAGTCATTGGTGATCTCCCTACTTCATCAAATCCATTTTTATATGTTTACATCCAGCCAGTAATTTTCTTCATCACTCTGATGCTTTATATAACCTGCTGTTGGCGTCGGGAAATGTGTGCCGATAATGAGTACATCGGAATCGACATATTTCGAGAACATTTCATTGCGAGTCTGCAGTCCTTTGTCCTGGTCATCATCTGCTGCGCTACACCAGTGAGGTCGTGACATTTGAACAGGATGATGAACGAAGTCACCTGTGATGAGAGCTTCTTTACCTTCTGAACTTATGTGTACGCTGACATGGCCCGGTGTGTGACCGGGGGTGGGTACTAACTTAATGCCCGCACAGACCTGGTGCTCACTATTTACCAGGTCCATTAACCCTGCCTCTACAACCGGGCGTACCGATTGCTGCATTACCGGTCCTATTTCTATCTCATCTTCGTGAGAGTCCCAATGATCCCATTCTTCTTTTGCGAACAAATAACGCGCATTTTTAAAGGTTGGAACCCAATTACCATCCACCAACATAGTATTCCAACCAACATGGTCAACGTGCAAATGTGTGCAAAGTACAGTGTCAATTGAATCGGCAGAGTAGCCTGCATCTTCCAGATCGCTAATGAAAGTTGTTTGCATCTTATCCCAGTCCGGAACAGCAAGTTGTTTGTCATTACCAATACAGGTATCAACCATTATTCGTTTTTCACCGGTATCGATAATCAAGGCATGCACACTGAAAATAAGATCACCATCATCATTCATGAAATGTGGTTTCATCCAGTCAAGCGAGAGACACAGTTCATTTTCAGCATCGGGCAGAACAAAAGCATTATTGCCGCTGACAACTATTTCGACGATACGTGTTATTTTTATATTACCGATTTGCCATTGCGTCGAGTTGTCTCTGTCAGCAATGCATTCTTTAAATGCCATCATACTGTTTCTCCCGATTTGTAATTAATCGAACAAGCGTTTGCCAGAAGCAAACAGCAAATAAAATATCAATCCGAATAGATAGATTGCAGCTGCAACCTGGAAAACAAGTGTCCATGAATCTGTCCAGCCAAGAATCAATCCACTAACGTATACACCAATAATACCGGGAACGGTGCCAGCAGTATTAGATAAACCCATTAATACACCAGCATAACGTGGCGCGATATCAAAGTGATTTACAATGTACCCGCCGGCAGAAAAAGCGATAAAGATATTTGCGAGAGTCATCAACGCGATTGCGGCTGGTGCACTTTCTACATAACCGACAAACATCAGTATTAACGCAGGACCACCAAAGCCAATCGTTTGCATGGATTTACGAATTGTGGTTGTTTGCCATCCGCGTTTAGCTAAATGATCGGCAATCGCACCAGCTACATTGAAGAAAAGAAATGCGGCAATATAGGGAAACATTGCAAAAAAACCTACTGCAGAAAAATCAACGTTTAGTCCTTTGTTTACGTAGGTAGGTAGCCAGGCAAGGAGTACGTATGTACCCCAGTTAGCACAAAAACTGCTGACGATAATAGCCCACACTGCTGGTGACGAGAGAAGTATCTTCCATGGAGGTGATTCAGTTGCAGTAATTGGCGCAGCATCTTTGCCAATCAGTTCGCGTTCGTGGGAACTGATGCTTGGGTGATCATCAGGGTAGGAGGTTACGGCGTAATGCCAAATGACAAACCACACTACTCCAAACAGGCCAAAGGAATAAAATGCCCACTGCCAGCCAAAGTTAAGTACGATCCATGGCGTCACTAACAGGCCAAAAACGATACCGAGAGGAATTGCTGAATAAGTCGCGCCAATAGCACGGGCGCGTTCCTGCCCGGGTAACCAGCGACCGTAAATGCTGTAGATGGCTGGTAAGGCGACACCTTCGCCCGCACCCATTCCAATTCTCGCCAGGATTAAGCCAGCAATACCCGCCAGGCTTGCAAAGGGTGTAATAAATGTAAACACAGACCAGATTAGCACGGCAAAACCAAGCACAAGTTTGCCGCCCAAACGATCCGCAAGACGACCGCCAATGATCTGGGTGAGTAGATAACCAACAAAAAAAGATGACAATATTGTGCCCTGAACTTCCGGGTCCCAGCCCAGCTCTTTTGACATTGGAATAATTGCGACGGAAATATTGACACGATCCATGTAGCAAACAAACATGGCCGCGATCGACAGGCCGGCTATGGTGTAGCGTTTTGGCCAGTACTCCCTTAATGAAGGTGCCTGGTCACTCATTATGATTTTTATTATTATTGAGCTCGGTGTTCAGGAGAGTCATCAGGGCATGCGTAATATCGGTTTGATAACCTCGCCCGTTCCCGCGCTGTCATGAACGGCCTGATTGATGTCGGCGAAATCATAGAATTTTACAAATCGATCATAAGGTAGGCGACCGGCACGGAACAATTCAGCAAGGTAGGGAACAAAATTTTGTACATTGGCTTCTCCCATAACGACACCGCGTATACCACGACCAAACACAACCTGGTCCATTTCCAGTGGCACTGTAATACCCGAGGGCGTGACGCCTACCTGTGCGCACCAGCCCGGTGGTGTTAAGCAATTAACAGCTTGTATGACGACTTCGGGCACACCGGTGCATTCGACAGAATAATTAGCCCCGCCATTACAGAGAGACTGAATTTTTTCTACTGCATCTTCTTCGTTTGCGTTAATGGTTTCAGTAGCACCAATTTCCAGTGCCATTTCCAATCGTGAGGGATTTACATCGATTACTATTATTTTTTCACAGCCCGTTAATCGCGCACCCATGGCTGCTGAAAGCCCAACAGTACCGGCACCGAAAATTGCGATACTTGAACCCGGTTGTGGTTTAAGAGCATTCATTACAGTACCAACACCAGTCGTTAGTCCACAGCCAAGTGGGCCTAGTAGTTCAAGCGGTAAATCTTTGGGTACTTTAATAACACCCGGAGCGGAAGCGATAACATTTGTGGAAAAAGACGATTGTCCAACAAAGCGACCTCGCATTTCTTCACCATTGCAGGAAAGGCATGTACTGCCATCAACTCTCTGTCCAGTGAGATTACGTTCGGCAAATTCCTTGCAGTAAAAAGGCAGTCCCTGATGACAGTTACTACAATGTCCGCAGGAATCACCGCACAATACGACATGATCGCCAACCTGGACATGAGTAATGGCGTCACCTACTTCTTCCACAACACCCGCACCTTCATGACCCAGCACGACCGGGAAGATACCTTCGGGGTCCTCGCCCGACAGGGTGAAGGCGTCGGTATGGCAAACGCCGGTATTCGTGATCTTGATGAGCACCTCGCCCTTGCGTGGTGGCTCGACGTCGATCTCGACGATTTCCAGCGGCTTTCCTGGCCCGAAGGCTACTGCTGCACGTGATTTCATGATGTCGCTTCCTTTACTGCCTAACTGAATTTGCCCTCATCGAGGGCACCCTGGTGCCTCTATCGCAGATAGGAGCGGACGATAGAGATGGTCTCGTCAATGGACTTGTTCTGCGAATCGCTCCTGATTTCGCTACTGGGAAATTCTTCCCGCAGATAGCTCTCCAGAACGGTTTCCATCCATCCGTTGACTGCTCCACGAACGGCCGCAAGCTGCTGAGCAGCTGCAGGGCATTGCGCACCTGCATCAAGCGCTTGCTCAAGAGTCGCTAGGCGACCTGATGACCCGAGTGGCGAGCTTTCCGCAGTGCAGGCAACATCTGTCCGTCCCAGTCACGATCGACCGCAACCTGGGCCTGTTCTTGGTTTCGTTCCAGTGCCTCAACGTCAAGATCACTGATCGCCCATGTCTGCGTGCCGCAAGTAGTCGCGAGAATGCCGTCCTCGGGGAATCCACGATCCATGGGTGCATAGATCGTGGCCTCGCCAGTGTTCGTGTCCAGCGCCGGACTCCAGTCAGCGGCTCCCGTCGTCACGGCCTGTGCGACGAACATCCGGTTCTCCAGTGCCCGCGCCATGCAGCCCACACGAACCCGGGTTGCACCTGCCCTCGTGTCCGTACAGCTCGGGACCAACAGCAGGCGTGCACCCGCCTCTCGCTGGGCTCGCACGGGCAATGGAAACTCACTGTCGTAGCAAACAGCGATGCCGGCACGCACGCCATTCAGGTCGAACACCTTGAGTTCGTCGCCCCCCTCGATGACGCCAGTGTCTTTCTCGAACCCCGTCAACTGCAATTTGTCCTGGTAATCACGCGTGCCGTCCGGCGCAAACCACCACGCGCGGTTGCGATAGCGATCCGGTCCAACCCGGGTCAAGAACGTACCAGCCTGAATGGTCATGCGCAGCTCGCGCGCCAGGTCGGTGTACAGGTCCAGCCACGCAGGCTGCAAGGCCTGCAGCGCGGCCAGCGAGGCGTTGAAATCCTGGCGGATGCCAGGCTCGAACATCGCAGCCAGTTCGAGGGACAGATATTCGGGCAACACGGCCAGTTCCGCTCCGGCACGGCTCGCCTCCTCCAGAACCTGCCGCTGCCGCGCTGCGAATGCCTCGAAGTCCGTGGGCTGACCCACGGCGTATTTCGCAACTGCTACTTTCATTTCGCGTTCTCCAGGGGGCGCAGCCACATCGTGAGCGTCTGCTCGGTTTCGCTCGGCTCACCCACCTGTTTCCAGGGCAGCGTAACCTTCATGTCCGACTGCCGCACGTAGCCACGACGGGTCCAGAAGGGATCATTACTGCGGTAGTTGGAAGGACGCCGGGGATCGTCGTCTGCTCGATCCACCGACGCGAACGATGTCCACTGCATGCCCCCCAACGAACGGGCATGCGCTTCGCGTTCGTCAAAGAAGCGATGGCCCAGGCCAAGGCCCCGGAAGGCCGGAAGCAGGACTGATTCGCCGCAGTAAAACACTGTCTCCATCGGGATTCCTCGATCGGCGAACGGCACGTGGAAGGCCGGCTCCGCATCGCCGAGCGGCAATCCCGTGGACGCACCCACGACCACGTCATCAGCGAGCGCGAGTACCAGCAGGCTGTCTGCCGAACGGGCGTACATAGCGAGGTAGTGCTTCTCGTATTCGGTGTCGCCCTCGTACAGGTAAGGAAAGCTGCGGAAGACGCTCGCCCGCAGGCCTGCCACGGCATCGAACCATTCGGCAATGTCCGGACCACGACGAACCAGCACCTGCACGTCGCTGGTCATCTCAGGCG
>WLWS01000014.1 GCA_012103475.1 Gammaproteobacteria bacterium
GAATATTGATGGGGGCGAGTAAGGATTCTTTCGCAAGCACAGCTGATTTTTCAGCAGTTCCTCCAACACCAATTCCCAGTATGCCGGGAGGGCACCAGCCAGCGCCCAGTTTTGGCATGGTTTCTACTACCCAATCGACAATGCTATCACTGGGGTTGAGCATCGCCAGCTTGGCTTTGTTTTCAGAACCACCGCCTTTTGCAGCGAGATGCACCTCAACCTCATTGCCGGGAACTACCCGCATATGAATGACGGCTGGCGTGTTATCACCACTATTTTGTCGAGCTCCTGCGGGATCCAGCAGAATTGATGGGCGTAGTACATTGTCAGGGTGTTTGTAAGCGCGTCGAACACCTTCATTGACCATATCTTCCAGACTCAGCTCACTATCCCACTGCACATCCATGCCGACATTCAGAAATACGGTAACGATGCCTGTGTCCTGACAGATAGGCCGATGACCTTCAGCGCACATACGTGAATTAACCAGGATCTGTGCCATGGCATCTTTTGCTGCCGGGGATTCTTCTCGCTTATAGGCCTCGTGTACGGCTTGAATGAAGTCAACCGGGTGATAATAGGAGATGAATTGTAAGGCATCAGCGATACTATCGATTAAGTCACTTTGTTTGATTGTCGTCATGCTGGTTCGTCTGATTATGTGTAAAATACGAGTATTAATTATATATCAGTTTTCCTTAATCTGTTGATATGCTGCGCTTTGCTGGTCAAAACTCATTATTTTTAATGCAAGCAGTATAAATAGGGGGCCTGGAGTGACGAACATAGAAAAACGTTGGGATAAATTCGCCTTACTTCTGATTGACGTGCAAAATGACTTTTGGTCAGAAGAGAGTGAGCAGGCATTTCCGCATTTTAAAGAAAACGTGGCTACTCTACTCCAGCTCTGCCGTCAGGAGGGTATTGAAGTAATCCACATGAGAGCTCGATTTCATACCGATAAATCGGACTGGATGCCAATTTACCGCCTGGGTCGCAGGATGCCCTGTGTTGATGGTACGACAGGCGTTGACCTGTTAGAGGTGGCGAGGGAGAAACCAGGCGAACTTATTATTGAAAAACAAAGCTTTGATTGTTTTCTTAGTAATGAGCTGGAACCCCATTTACAACGCTTCAATCGGCGCTTCCTGCTGACAGCCGGGCTGGTCACTTCTATTTGTGTTTTGACCACGACATTATCAGCAATGCAGCGTGGTTATCTAACCGGGGTTGTGGATGACTGCTGTGCAGACGAACCTGATGCACATAAACATGCGCTTGAGCGCTATAATTTCATGTTTGAGCGTACTGGCGTTGCTGATGTAGTGAAAAATCACCGACGTTGGCAGGGAATGATTGAACAATTAGAAGCATAATTTAGTTAAGCGAATTTACCTCAGCATTAGCATTTATTCTCGATGAAAAACCGAGTGATAAATCTTGTATTAATAATAATGTAGAATAGGAACATGACTGATCAACTCCACCAAATAAACATATCACACGATACAAAACAGGACAGATTGTTATTGCGTATCAGTACCACTGGCGGTGATGAATATCGACTGTGGCTTACACGACGCTACACAAACTTGTTATTAGGTGTACTCAACAAGGAAATTGATAATCAGGGCGGAGCACCCTCAGTTGCAGGTAGTGAAGAAACCACAAAAATGCTTAAGAATGGGGCACTGGAAAAAAAGTACGACAGTGAAAACACAAAAACCTTCCCACTAAACGAAGAAGGTGTATTAGCTTTTAGAATTAATGCGCGAAATACGGAAGAAGGAAATCTTGCCCTGGAACTTTTGCCTGAAGAAGGTAAAGGTATTACTTTAAATTTAAATAAATCCTTACTCTATATGTTTCATAATGTGCTTACTCAGGGCATTACACAGGCGAGTTGGGGTCTGCAAACCGAAATCTCAGCTTCAATGAAGGTGCATTAACAGTGAATGGGTGAATGACTGTCATTGAAGCGAATTGAGCCGGGGCTTAGACTTACCGGTTATAAAAATAATTAGAGCGTGCTAATCATGGATCAGGCATCTAACAAGCAAAGCAAAAATACTCAAATCGGCCGTTATCTGCTGGATGTTAAATTAGGCGAAGGCGCGTCCGGTGTCGTCTATCGTGCCTATGATCCAGTGATGGATCGCGATGTTGCAATCAAGTCTGCTAAAGCAGAAGCCCTGACAGAAGAACAAATCAAGGAAGTCATTGATGAGTTCCATTATGAAGCGAAGATCGCTGGCAAATATGCCCATGAGAATATCGTGACTATCTATGATGTGATTAGCCACGGCAAACTAGATCATATTGTTATGGAATATGTACCTGGCCGATCGATCCAGGATTATATGAAAGCCACGGGCCCACTCGACCTGGATGAAGCATTATCGGTTGTTTACAAGTGCTGTGTCGGATTGTCCTACATACATTATCACGGCGTCATACATCGAGACATCAAGCCGGGCAATATCATGTACCATCCGGCTCAGGGTGTGGCAAAGTTAATGGACTTTAGTGTCGCGCATAATATTGAAGAGCCACCAGTAAGAGATACAGGCACGATTGCCTACATGGCGCCTGAACATTTTGACCCTGACAGAAGAATTTCTTTGCTTACTGATATATTTGCTATGGGTTCAACCATGTACAGAATGTTCAGCGGGAAATATCCTTTCACCAGTAATGATACAGCTCATCAGATATTAAATGAGGATCCGGTACCCATCACCCAATTACGCCCCGACATTCCCGAAGATGTTGCTAACATTATTAATAAAGCGATAGCCAAAACGGATGCTGAACGATTTCAAACTGCCGCAGATTTTGCAGAAGCTATCGAGGAAGTATGTAAACGAATCTATCCGAATTCGGATATGTTAGATACATCAAATAAGTACATGTCACGAAGTTAGGAATATTCATCTGGACATGTTCAGGTGTTCCATCGTTTTAGTCATTAATCACTTTTAACATTGCTCAGGATAATTTTCACACTAGTTCCCTTATCCTGACCATCAATCTCAAGTTCTGCACCAATGCTGTCAGCACGACGCTGCATGTTTTTCAGACCATGGCCAAAATTATCTACTGGTTTTTGCCAATGGCCATCGTCACGAATAACAATTTCAATTTGATCCGCCGAGTCTTCGTTTTGCAATACCCTTGTATCCAGGTAAATATTTTTGGCGTTACTGTGTTTTAGTATATTTACGAATATCTCCTGAAGGATGCGCATTAGTTGTAATGCCTTTCTTGGGCCAAAATCGTCGAGGGCCGGTAGCGCTTGAACGCCCCATTGAAGTTCAATGTCATGCCCATCCAGTCGCGGTTGCAAGCGACTTCTCAGCATGCCAAGCAAAGTTGGCAAATCTTCGCTGGCCACATCAAGAGAATCAATTACGAGGCGGAGATCAGTAAGGCTTTGAGAGAGAGCATCACGCACTTCATTCTGAGAAATTTTTCCAGTTTCAATTTCGGCCAGCATAGCGACCAATTGTCCACCGACGCCATCGTGAACATCCTGCATAATTCGGCCTCTTTCATCGGACAACAATTGCTCCTGTTCCATTTTTTTCAATTGTTCAAAATTATTTTCCAATTCCACTTCTTTCGCATGAACACGTTGTTCCAGTTCCAGGTTAAGCGATTCAGACTCAGCCAGAACCTTCACGAAACGGGATAACAAAAACCAGATGAGTACCAGCATTGTTGGAAAGCCACTGAACTGGATCAAGAGACCCTGAGTCCTGTCAATCAAGCCCGATACAACAAAGTAATCATGCAGGCCGAAAGAAAAAATAACTGTGCCGGCGAGTATTAACAGTTTGACACCCAGGTCAGGTTTTCTGTAATGCGCCTGCGTCAAATAATAAATCATGTATGCACCCAAAGGCAGAAGTGATAGATCCCAAAACCAGTAGGCATAGTTATGTAGATTCTCCTGGGAGAGAAAAATGAAGGGTAAGGCGCCGACGAGGCCATATATAAGTAAGAACTTTTCACGTTTGGGATAAATACTACCCGTATACCGATGATTAAATATGGCAAGCGTCATGACCATCCAGCCCAGCAAAATAAAATAGACAGCATCCCAGGTCGCTGGCGTCACGTTTCTGGGCGTATCAATGATGTGCGGGATATTGTGTAGAGACCAAAAGAAGGTACAAATGGTGAACCAGCCATACATGGTGTCTTTTTTACGCAGTAACCAGAGTAAGCCCATAACCAGGCTCAACGAGAGCATCCCGAAAGTAACAATCGCTACCAGCGTAAAGCGGTAATGATAACGCCACTCCCAGTATGGACGGAGTTGCTGTTCCGGTCCTAAATAGACATTGCCAAGCAGGGCGTTTTTCACCGGTTCGCTTTCCAGGTGAATAGAGATTCTGTGATTGCCCGCATCAAGGGCGTTTTTCGGCAGTCGTAGAAATATAGGTTTACTCCAAATATGACCACCGACAACGTACTCCGGCACATTACTATTGACAGGAAAATCATCAATCCAGATGTTGGCCTGTTGCTGTACGTGGCTGATATATAGCATGAAGGATTCATCTGCTGGTTTATCAAAGTGAATAAAAAACTCATACCAGCCAGACTCATTCAATGGACCACTTTTACCCCAGTCATGAGGCAAACTTATTGGCTCTCTTATTTCCCTGGTTATGGCCGGATCATTGGTTTCTTCCGGGTAAGTAAAATACACATCAGTCAGTTGATATTGCGCATCGGGTTCGGGTAGCCACGAAGGGGATATAAAGACAATGACAGGTATTATCACAAAGAAAACAGTGATCCATCTGGGTAGGGCCAGAATTGGAACGAAGAACTGACGGACTGACAGCATTGCTGCTAGTTTTCGGTTTTTATAATGCCATGTCGTACGGCTTTCATAATGGCTTCTGCACGTGAATTCACTGCCAGTTTACCGTAGATGTTTCGAATATGTGTGTTGACTGTATGGATGGAAATACTATTTTGCTTGGCTATCTCCTGCGCTGTATAGCCATAACTGACAAAATTCAGGATCTCCTGTTCGCGCGTGGTGAGCGGTTCCATCTGCTGCTTATCCGACACCTCTGTCTCAGGCTCTTCATTGTTTCGAAAACGTTTTAGAAGATGTCTGGCAATCGAAGGACTAATAGGTGCGCCGCCTGCGACCAGTTGCAGAATGGCATTGGTGATCTGATCCGCACCACCATCTTTTAGCAGGTAGCCACCGGCGCCAGCTTCGATGGCCCGAATGACATGCCGTTCGTCGCCGAAAACGGAAATGACCATCGCTTCTGTGTCTAATTTTGCAGAGACGATCTCTTCAATAAGAGACATGCCATTTCCATCGGGTAGATCCAGATCCATGAGCAATATGTCTGGTTTAAGGCTGTGTAAGAGCTCAATTCCTGTCGCGAGATCGCCCGCGTCCCCCACCAGATCCAGCTGCGGATGACCACTGATTACCCTTGAAAAGCGCTCCCTTGTTGAAGAGTCATCTTCTACCACCAGCACCGAGGTATTTGCCTGCATTTCCAGAGATTGATTTTGCATTGATCGCTGATTCCAGTGAAGCCCAATGCTGCCACGGAAACAGCTCTGGGAATATACCTAAATATAGTGAGAGAGGACATCTGAACTCACTATTTCTGGTGATTTTAATGTCCTTCATTGAGGCTCAAAATAGCCTAAATCGACTAAAACGGTGAGATAGGCATGCTAGCTAAACGGGCGTATACTATTAATTATCGGAGAGTTTTAAAAACTATAAATTTATCAATCTCTTACGATCTGATTTCATGCCTATTATTAACGCGCATACGAACCTGATTCTTGGGCTTATGTTGCTCAGTACTTCGCTCGTCATCTCATCTGCAAAAGCACAGGACGTTCCGACCGCAATTCAATTCAATGTGAGTGAATTCAGCGTTATTGGTGAAAACCCATTAACGCCTCAGTTGACGGACGAGATTCTTTCAATTTTTCTCGGTGATCACGAAGGTCTGGAAGGTCTGCTTGAAGCGGCTTCAGAACTGGAAAGTGCCATCTTGCAGGCAGGTCATTCATTTCATCGGGTGATATTGCCGCCACAAACATTGGAGGCTGGTCAAATCCAGTTAGAGGTTGTGGTATTTAAACTGGCAAATGTTGAGGTCAGCGGAAATGAGCGGTTTTCAAAGCAAAATATTATTAATTCCTTGCCCGGGCTAAAACCGGGCACGGTGCCTGATACCAAAGAACTTTCTCGCGAGCTAATCATTGCCAATAATCATCCATCCAAACAGGTCACTATTCGCATAAAACACAGTAAAGAACCCGATAGTGTTGATGCGGAGCTGGCAGTTAAAGATCAAAGACCCTGGCAATTCTTTAGTGGCTTGAACAACATTGGAACTGAAGAGACCGGTGAGTTCAGATTAACTGGTGGTTATCAACATACCAATCTCCTCGGTCTCGATGACTCCCTGACTGTTTCCTATACCACCTCACCAGGCCATTTTAGCGATGTTAAACAGTATGGACTTAACTATCGATTACCACTTTATGAATTGTCAGGCAGTTTGTCTTTGTATTATTCACGTTCCGATGTAGATAGCGGCACCATTGAACAAGTGTTCGATGTAAGTGGTGCTGGTAAATTTCAAGGCGGTAGTTTTACTTATACATTACGTAGCTGGAATAATTACCGGCATCGCATGAGTATTGGAGTCGATGATAAAAGATTTGAGAATAATATTGATTTTCAGGGTGTACCTCTCGGTGTAGATGTCCGTAGTCGACCCGCTACGTTTTCCTACTCAGGGGAATGGCGTTTCGAACGTGCAGCTATCAACTATCAACTAAGCTATCTAAGAAATATTCCGGGTGGTTCCAATAGTGACAGCGCAACCTATGCGGCGGCTCGGTCCGGTGCAACACAAACATGGGACTTGGTTCGATTTAGTACCGTTGGATCTTATAGTCTGCCCAAGGGCTGGTTGTTGACGGGAACTCTCAGTGGTCAATATACCGATGAGCCTTTGATCAGTGGCGAGCAGTTCGGTGTTGGTGGGGTTAATTCAGTACGTGGCTTTGAAGAGCGAGCCGTGACTGGTGATAGAGGAGTTCGCTTTTCCGTGGAAGCAATGGCGCCCGCATTGAAATACAACATCCGGCTACTGGCTTTTATGGATGGTGGCTATACGAAGACGGTTGAAGCAGCACCAGCTCAGGTTGATAAAGATACATTGGTGAGTCTTGGTCTCGGTCTACGCTGGAACTGGAACAATAAACTAAGTGTCAGCTTTGATTATGCTCATGAAGTTAACACCGCTAGAACGGCTAATGCCGGCGGTGTTAAATCGCACATCAGCATTTTCTACCGTTTTTAATTGTGATTATGAATCTCACACAGGTAAGCACGAATATTGAGAACGTAATTGGCCTTGCGATATTTTTATCGACGATGCTACTCATTCTTTGTTACTCGAAGCCGGTCTATGCGGAAGAGCCTATTGGCGACGTGGTTTTTTCGCGGGGGGCGGTGAGTGCTCAAACCGCCGGTGGTCAGATTAGATTGCTAGGCAAAGATGCTGACGTTTTTCGTACCGACACAATTACCACTGCACCGAAGAGTTTTGCTGTTATTAAACTAAATGACGGGACACGCTTATCAATTCGACCAGATAGTATTCTGGCCATTAGTGACTATGCAGATAAGGCTGGAGAGGAGAGTGCCACCATGAGGTTGTTTCGTGGTGGTTTACGCGCTATTTCCGGATTGATTAGTAAAAATGACCCTGATGCCTTCAAGATAAAAACGGCGGTTGCGACCATTGGCATTCGCGGAACTGAATTTGATGCGCGTTTATGTGAGGCCGATTGCGCTAATGAAGCCCGTGAAATGACAGTCAAGAAAGCTGCAATCAAATCCTCAGTTGTTGGTCGTGTTGCCTTCATCAAGGGTAGTGTTAGTGCTAAAAAGACCGGAGGCAAATCACGAACCCTCACTCGGGGTGCACCACTCTACGAGAACGATGAAATAACAACGGCAAAAGACGCTCATGTCATTCTTGTTTTTCGAGATGAAGGCCGGGTGACATTGAAACCAGAAACACAATTTAGTATCGAGAAATATAATTACGAGAAAGATAGCCCGGAAAGTGACAGTGCCTTCTTTCGATTGGCCAAAGGTGGGATGCGCGCGCTGAGTGGATACATGAGTAAACGGAACCCGGATAAATATGGCGTCAGGACAGCTGTTGCTACCATCGGAATTCGTGGTACCGGATTCGACCTCTTGTGGTTGGGACCATGTACTACATCGCCTGGTTGTGGCCTGGTCGCATCTGTTTGGGAAGGCGGAATTAGTAGTACGAATGACTCGGGCACAGATGATATCGGTCTGAACCAGACAGCCCGTATCTCGGCCATCAATCTCAGTCCGGAATTGATAGATACGGCCCCGATATTTAATGTGCCGCGTCCAGATTCGGTTGATGTAGATTTTGAAAACCTGTTTGCGACACAAAAAGAAAATGGTGAACAGCAAGGCCTTTATGTAGCTTGTTACGAAGGCCATTGCGCGATGTTGCAGGAAGATAAGCAATTAGATCTGGGCGCAGGCGAAGCAGGTTTCGCTTCCCTCGATGGACAGCAACTGGTGCGTCTTGAACAAATCGAGGCCTTCCAGCAGGATGATCCCTACCTGAACTCTATTAATGAGTTGTTCGATACGCTCTACGAAATTCTTGATGACAATGTCATCGAAGAAACCGAATTCGAGTGTGTAGTTCAATGAGAATTGAAAACAATTTCGGTTTCAACTTATGCAGGCAGCCATCCGGGCGTAAACTTCGGCGGGAGTCTAGTAAAACTAGATTCGCTCACGCCGTCATACTGGCGAATGCCAGTATCCAGTTAGAGCGATTAATAATTTGTTTAGTCGGGATAACTATTGGAATGTTGGCTGCGACAACCTCCTTCGCCAATCCAGACGGTGCCGATGTCGTACGGGGTCAGGTTGACTTCAATCACCCCGACGCCTCGACCTTAAATATCACCAATTCACCCGGCGCCATTATTAACTGGCAGGATTTTTCGATCCAACAAAACGAAATAACACGATTTACACAGGACAACGCATCCAGTGCGGTGCTTAATCGTGTCACCGGCCAGAACCCCTCAGACATTCTCGGCCAGTTACTTTCGAATGGTCGCGTGTTCGTGATCAATCCAAACGGCATAGTGTTTGGTAAAGATGCTGTTATTGATACCGCCGGGTTGATTGCTTCCACCCTCGACATGACCGATGAAGACTTTATCAACAGCAATTTGAAATTCCAGGGTGAGAATGCGGGTGCCATTAATAATATGGGTTACATCAAGGCCGGTGCTGATGGTGATATTTTTCTTATTGCGCCGAATATAGAAAATAGTGGGATCATTGAAACTGAAGGCGGTGAAATTATTCTCGCTGCGGGTCAACAACTCACCATTGCCAGTCTCGACTCTGATCACATTGTTTTTGACGTACAAGCACCCAATGACGAAGTGATCAATCTTGGTGAATTAATTACCAATGGCGGCGCAGCTAAGATGTTCGCTGGCACCATCAAGCACAGCGGTTCAATTAACGCAAACAGCATCTCTGTTGATGAGCAGGGACGGGTGCAAATATTTGCTAGTAAAGATATCGATATAAAAGCGGATTCTTCTATCACAGCAAATGGGTCAGAAGGTGGGGAGATTCGCATTTCCGCTGAGAGTAGTTTGCACATGTCTGAGGGTTCACATGTAGCCGCTACCGGTAGTGAAGGAGACGGTGGCTTTATTTCACTGGCGGGCGCTGAGTCTATAGTTGTTACAGCAGATCACTCAGTTCGAGCCTTGAACGACGTGGGTGAAAATGGCTGGCTTTACATAGGTCACAATTCTGAAGCCGCACGCACAATTTATAATCCCAATACAGCACCGGATATAGTCGGCAGTGGATTCGGTGCCTTACCACTTTCATTCGAAGAAAATCAGGGTCAGACGGCAGAAGAGGTAGATTTTATTTCTCGTGGCAGCGGTTACAGTTTATTTTTAACACCTGCCGAAGCCGTGGCGGCATTAAGTCAGCCTGGCGAGAGCACGGCATTACGTTTGTCACTGGTTGATGGTAATGATGACCCCAATGCATTGGGAGAAGATATTCAGGAAGGCGTCAGTAATTATTTTATCGGTGATGATCCGGATGCATGGGTTACCGATGTAGCCAACTATGGCAAGGTTCGCTACGAGGAAGTTTATGATGGAATTGACCTGGTTTATTACGGTAATAAGCAAGGAGAGCTGGAATATGATTTCGAAGTGGCAGCAGGAATTGATCCGGGTACAGTTCAGCTAAATTTTACGGGCGCCGACGATGCGAGAATAAATGATCTTGGCCAGCTGGTTTTCCAAACGGGTTCTGGTGAAATTGTACAAAAGGCACCGCTCACTTACCAGGTCACAGATGAGGCCCGGGTACTGGTACCCAGCGAATATGTGTTGGAAGCCGCAGAAAATTCTACTGACGGTATCAATGTTACCTTCAATCTTGATCCTTACGATACAGACAGAAAACTTATAACCGCTCCGATCCTGGTTTATTCTACTTATCTGGGTGGCAGTGCTGGTGATACACAGGGAGGATTTTTCTTTGGCGAAGAAAGTGGTCGGCTTGCAGTTGATGCGAGTGGTAATGCCTATCGAACAGGCACGACGGCTTCAGCGGACTTTCCCACCCAAAGTGCCTTTCAGGGAAGTTTAGCAACAGCAGGGGATGCCTATGTCACCAAGCTTAACTCGAGCGGTACCGGTGTTGTCTTTTCAACCTACCTTGGCGGGTCGGGTGGTGATTCCGCCTTTGGAATAGCGTTGGATTCATCCGACAACGTTTATATCACAGGTGTAACCAATGGAGGATTTCCCACCACTTCTGGTGCCTTTGATGAAACCTATAATGGCGATGCAAGTGATATATTTGTAACCAAACTTAATGCTGACGGTAGTTCATTAGCCTACTCAACTTATTTAGGCAGTTCACGTATCGATTCGGCTGTAGCAATCGATGTGGATTCCAGTGGCTCGGCCTATGTTGGTGGGTACGGACAAAATCAGAATGATTATCCGACAACATCAGGTGCATATCTTGAAAATCAACCGGGTATTGGTGGTCCCTGGTTTTTGACCAAGCTGAATCCTGCAGGAACGGCCCTGGATTATTCAACGTTACTGGTCGGTGTAAATGACGTCTTGCATAGGATGTCAGATCTATTTGTTGACGCCAGTGGTAATGCCCATGTTGTCGGTGTGACTCTGGACTCAAGTTTTCCCACCACAGCTGGTGCTTTTGATACCACATATAATGGTGGCACATTTGGTGATGGTTTGCTTGTCAAAGTAAACTCAACTGGTAGTGCACTTTTATACAGTACTTTTTTTGGTGGAACAGGTACCGACTACATCAGCGGTGTTAGTGTAGATGGGTCTGGCATCATTCATGTCACCGGATTGACTCAGTCGAGCGATCTACCGACGGTGAGTCCTTTTCAGGCTTCCGCCGCGGGTTCTAATGAAGCCTTCCTTGCCAAGTTCGATCCCCTTCAGTCCGGTGCATCGTCCCTGACTTACTCAAGTTATTTCGGCGGTACAGGTAACGACAGAGCATATGACATTCAACTGGATTCGGTAGGAAATATTTATATTGCAGGCCACGCTGGCACTGGACTACCTTTGGCTGGCGCTATCCAGGATACTGCGACGGGAAATGAGGCCTTTGTTAGTATATTTGATTCTGCCGGGACACCCTTCTTTTCCACTTTTTTCGGTGGTAGTGGAACCGACATAGCAACATCAATTGCACTAGATTCAAGTGGTGATATTTACATTGCAGGCAGAACAGACTCAAGTGATTTAACTACATCCAGTGGAGCATTCCAGGAGACGGAACCCGGCAGCGGTGATCAGTTCATAACCAAAATTAGCGGGCCTGATGTTTACTGGAATACGAATTCTTCCGGAGATTTTAATACTGCAGGCAACTGGACAACGGTGTCAACCGGTTTGACTGGAACCTTACCCACGTTTGTGGATGACGTACTAATCTCACGAATTGGCGCAACACCTACGATCACCCATTCAAGTGGAACGAATAGTGTCAATAGATTCTTTACAGACGAAGCATTCACACTTTCCGGTGGCACGCTAACGCTAAATGATCTCTCCACCATAAACGATGTCTTCACCTTGAGTAGCGGCACCCTGACGATTGCTGATACTACAGCAACAATAAATAACACCCTGAACTGGACGAATACAGGTGCCATTACCGGCAGCGGTGGCTCACCGACCTTGTCTATCTCTAGTGGATCTACCCTTGCATTGAGTGGGGTAAGTAGCAGAGTTCTTAACACATTGACCCTGGATAATGCCGGCACCTTGA
>WLWS01000015.1 GCA_012103475.1 Gammaproteobacteria bacterium
AGCCTCGTAAAAGGAGATTGGGCCTTCATTCACCGCTCGCTACGCCCTCCGGCACTAAAGTACGATCTCACCCCCTCGCCCCCCAAGTTCCTGTGTAGAAAATAACGGAGTTTGACCAAACTCTGTAATGTTAGCCAGAAAAGGAACGTCAATCGCGGCACGAAACTCCGAGTATTGTTCCAGAGTGTTAATGGCTTCCGGAAAGATCATATCTGCGCCAGCTTCAACACAGGCTTGCGCCCGTTCGATTGCTGATTGCATGCCTTCCACTGCCAGCGCATCGGTTCGAGCCATGATGACAAAGTTTTCATCGCTGCGTGCGTCTACTGCGGCTTTGATTCGATCAACCATTTCAGTTTGTGAAACGATGGCCTTGTTTGGACGATGACCGCAGCGCTTGGTCGCCACCTGATCTTCCATGTGCATGGCGGCGGCACCTGCCTTAATCAGGCTGCGAGTAGTTCGAGCAATATTAAATGCGCCCCCGAAACCTGTATCCACATCAACTAATAGTGGTAAGGGGCATACATCGGTAATGCGGCGAATATCAATCAACAGATCCTCAAGAGCACTAATGCCGAGATCGGGAATTCCGAGAGAGTTTGCAGCCACTCCACCCCCAGAGAGATAAATGGCCTTGTGACCTGCACGTTCGGCCATACGCGCAGCTAATGCGGTAATGGTACCGACTACCTGCAAGGGTTGATTGTCCTGAACGGTTTGTCTGAATGACATACCCGGTGATGATGTCATATTATTATTCCCCTTCTTCCTGGAATTGTTGTTCTATATGTTTTTGTGCCGTGCTTATATGGCGTCGCATAAGTATTTCCGCCAACTCTCCATCGCGATGTTCGATGGCGGTACAAATATGCCGATGTTCTGCCAGGGCCTTGTGTGGACGAGAATGGATCTGGCTGGAACGAAAACGGTACATGCGTATAAGGTGATAAAGCTCGCTACAAAGTAATTCGACCAGGCGTTGATTCTTACTGCCCTGGATAATACGATAATGAAAGTCAAAATCACCTTCACGCTGGAAGTATTCACTGCCTTCGCTCTGATTAATACTTAGTTCATGTTCGTCGAGAAGCCCTTTCAACTCGGTGATCTCATCATTCGTCATATTCTTGCATGCGAGCCGTGCTGCCATACCCTCGAGCGCTTCCCTTACCTGGTATATCTCCATTAGCTGTTGCGGGTCCAGGCTGACGACGCGAGCCCCGACATGAGGGATGCGGGCAACCAGATGTAAACCTTCCAGTCGGCGAATTGCTTCTCGTAGTGGACCCCGGCTAACCTTGTAGGTTCGGGCCAAATCGGGTTCACTAATCTTGCTACCTGAGGCGATATCACCTTTTACTATTGAGGTAATTAGCTCATCGCTAAGCCGATCGGCAATGGTCTGGGGGTCTTTTGGCTGCAAGGATTCCATCTACAGTATTGTCAACAAAATAGTAATAATTGACGATAATTATAATTTATTTATCGAAATATTCAAATAATTGTCGACAATATAGAGTTTCCGAAGACTTGAACGACAAATTCTGAGATGAAAAAATCGTGTAATAAAGGTGACTTGGGGCTGTTTTTAAAGTGTCCACTTGATGCACAACGAAAAAACTGGATATCGCCTCACTCCCGCCTGTTTGTTGGTAGCGAGTGGTGCTGAAACAAAGCAGAATAAATGTAATAGACCGACCTGCAACCGTTATACTCAGGGTCTAATCAAAAGAAATAAGTATAAGCTATGGATAACGATACAGTAGCCGTCTATTGGGACTTCGAGAATCTGCACGCCAGTCTATTTGATGCTAAAAATGGCAGTGGCAGTTATGGCAAGAAGCAGGTAAGAGGTAAGCAACAGGATATTCTGGTAGATGTACAGACTCTCTATGATTTTGCCGCAACCTACGGCAATGTGGCGATCAATAAGGCTTATTGTAATTGGCAGTGGTACGCTAAATACCGACATTCTTTGCTTAAGAGTGCAATTGAACTCGTACAAATATTTCCGCCAGGTGCTTCCGCGAAAAATGGAGCCGATATAAAATTATCACTCGATGCGATGGAAGATATCCTGCGTTTTCCGCATATCTCTTCCATTATCATCATCGGCGGAGATAGCGATTTCATTCCATTGGCGCAAAAAATAAAAGCTGCAGGTAAAGAACTGATTGGTGTCGGCTGTAGAACATCCACAAATCAGCATTGGGCGAACAGTTGCTCTGATTTTAAATACTACGAGTCGTTCGCATCAGGGGATCCTCACGTCGAAGTAGAAGAGACTGAGTCTGAGTGTGAGACTGTAACTATCAAAGATGCGCCGGAGTTGATCAAGAAAGCCATAAAACAAATATCTAAAAAGAATGGTGAAGACTGGGTTGTTAAGGCTGCAATAAGACCGGTCATCAAACGACTGGATCCTACTTTTGATGAGTCAAACTATGGCTGTAAAACCTTCACAGATTTACTTAATAAATATCCCGATCACCTGAATATAAAGAAGGGTGAGCATGATCATTTGGTCAGCTTAAAAGAATAAAAACAGTCTTTAGGAAAGTTTTAATTAATAACGGCTATTAAGGAAATCTGTGAGTCAGGCATGTTGCTACGTATATATTCAATAGTACTCATTCTTTTATCTGTAACCTTAACGGCGCAAGCTGGTTCAATTGATGGCGAGGCTTTTGACTGGTTGCAGGCATTTATTAAGGTCGATACAACTAATCCGCCCGGTAACGAATCTCGTGCGGTCGATTTCTACGCAAACATATTTGATAAAGAAGGTATCTCTTATAAGAGTGCTGAAAGCGCACCTGGCAGAGGCAACATCTGGGCAAGACTTGAGGGCGGCGATGAACCGGCACTTATTCTTTTGCAACATACAGATGTTGTGCCGGCTGATCCTAAATACTGGACAACAGACCCACTTGCTGCAGAGGTAAAAGACGGTTATTTATGGGGGCGTGGAGCGCTGGACATGAAGGGTACCGGTATCTCTCATCTAGCGACGTTTTTAAATCTGCATAGAGCGGGTAAAGCACTAAAACGTGATGTTATTTTCCTCGCCACAGCAGATGAAGAAGCCGGCGGTCATCATGGTGTTGGTTGGTTAATAAAAAAGCACCCTGAAATTTTTAAAAACGCAGGGCTATTAATTAATGAAGGCGGTATGGGTTTTGAACAAAATGGTGTGATAACATTTAATGTTGAAGTCACACAAAAAGTACCGGTTTGGTTGCGATTTGTCGCGGTCGATACACCCGGGCACGGTTCAATGCCGCAAGCAACAAACTCAGTGACGCGT
The DNA here is from genome assembly GCA_012103475.1 of Gammaproteobacteria bacterium. Taxonomy (GTDB): domain Bacteria; phylum Pseudomonadota; class Gammaproteobacteria; order Eutrophobiales; family Eutrophobiaceae; genus WLWS01. The sequence goes on from WLWS01000015.1 coordinate 3,311, forward strand.
ATCGTTGATGCACTTAATCGTATGCGTGAGAATCCTTTTCCACCGCGAATCATTCCCGCCGTACATGCAGTGCTATCGGCTGAAGCAAAAAATATGAAAGGTGAGTGGGCCGAAGCTTATGCTGATATGGCAAGTGCGATTAAGCAACCGGGTTTTATTGAGAAACTTCAGAAACACTCGCCTTATCATCACGCCTTAACTCGTGACACCTGTTCTATGACAAGAATGGGAGGTTCGAATAAAATAAATGTGGTGCCACCTGAGGCCTGGGCGGAAGTGGACTGCCGCATGCTTCCTGACAGAGCGGCGGAGGCCTTTATCAAAGATGTTGAACAATTAGTTGCCGGTAGTGGCGTAAAAGTGGAAGTCATAATGGCGTTCACGCCAGCGGTCTCTACTACCACGAGCATTTTGTTTCAGGCGATTGAAGAAGTAACAGCTGAACGTCATCCCGGTTCGCGTGTTGTGCCCTCCGTGAGCACGGGTTTTACCGACAGTCATTTTACCCGCGATCTGGGAATATCCAGCTACGGTTTTGACCCCATTATTACCCCAAAGAGTGAATTTGTGCGTGTGCATGGCAATGATGAGCGCGTTAACATTAAGACTTTCAGGCGGGCGGTGGGCGATCTACTGGCGATTATTTCACGCGTGGTTTATAAATAGAATCATATTTAGTGCCTGTTTATTTCAGTATGAGTGAGGGGCATAAATATGAATATTATATTTATTGCATGAAGAATTATCATGAATCACTTATTTAAAAGAGTGAAAAATCAATAGCATCATCAAGTGATTTTATAAATAAACATATTGAATAATTGTTTACTTCAAAGAGGGTTGGAATTTTGAACGATAAAAGTATTGATGATAATCATGGCTCAAATATATCTCGCCGTGATTTTCTTCAGCAAACAGGGGCAGGAATGGCGAGCGTAGCAGCATTAAGTGCGATGCCCAATTCTATAGCACACGCGATGTCAAAAAAGGGAAATAGTATTATAGCGCTAAGCGCATTGGAACTTTCTAAAGCGATTCACAGGCGAGAGATTTCCTGTATAGAAGTGATGAGTGCTTATTTGAATCATATTGATAAAATTAATCCCACTTACAATGTCATCGTATCTTTACGAGAACGTGAAAAATTATTGGCTGAATCAAAGCAATGTAATAGTGAACTGGCAAAAGGTCAGTCACGCGGTTGGATGCATGGCTTTCCACACGCGATTAAAGATCTCGCAGATGTTGCTGGTCTTAAGACGACGATGGGCTCACCTATTTTCAAAGACAACGTCGCTAAAACTGATTCGATATTATCCTCGCGAGTGAAGCAAGCAGGCGCAATTATTATTGGTAAAACAAATGTGCCGGAGTTTGGCCTTGGATCACATACCTATAACCCTCTATTCGGTCCTACATTGAATCCTTATGACGGCACGAGTAGTGCCGGGGGCAGTAGCGGTGGGGCGGCGGCCGGACTGGCCTTGCAAATGTTACCAGTCGCTGATGGCAGTGATTTAATGGGCTCGCTTCGTAATCCTGCTGCCTTTAATAATGTGATTGGTTTTCGTCCGACACCCGGACTAGTGCCTCTTAGTGATTCTTTTAAAGAAGAACTACCCTGTAATGGACCTATGGCTAGGAATGTAACAGATACTGCGATGTTTTTATCAACCCTGGCGGGACATCATCCGGCATCGCCGAGTTCCTTGAATAGTAATCCGAAGGAGTTCACAAGATCTCTGAAAAAGGAATTTAAGGGCGTAAAAGTAGGCTGGCTTGGTGATTTTGATGGCTATCTCAACATGGAAGACGGTGTGCTGAGTTTGTGTGAAAAAGCATTACAAGGATTTCGGGATGTGGGTGCTGTAGTTGATCCAGTCACTCTGGATTATTCGATGGCAGAACTTTGGCAAACTTGGTTGACCTTCCGTCACTGGTTAGTGCGTGCGGAAGCCTTACCTTTATATGACAATCCTGAAACCCGAGCTCTATTAAAGCCCGAAGCCATCTGGGAAATCGAAGGCGGTGTTAACTTAACGGCCGATACAGTGTCACAAGCTTCCGCTGCAAGAGCACGCTGGTATGCAGCACTATTAAAAGCCTTTAACACACATGACTATCTGGTTCTGCCAACTGCACAGGTTTTTCCCTTTGATGCAAAACAAAATTGGCCAAAGGAAATCAATGGTAAGCAAATGGACACCTATCATCGCTGGATGGAAGTCGTTATACCCGGCACGCTGTCCGGTTGTCCCGTTGTAAACGTGCCTGCAGGGTTTGGTGCAAATAGATTGCCAATGGGATTGCAGATCATTGGTAAACGCTATGCAGATTTTTCTGTTTTACAAATGGCATACGCCTACGAGCAGGCAACACGCTGGAATCTCGATATGCACCCGCCCGTTCTTTCAGTGTAAACCTTAGGAAATCGGGAGAACCTGGATGGTTGTTTATGGTGTCGCCTTACTTTCGTTTTGCCTGTTGTTAGGGAACTACCTCGGTGAATTACTCGGTGTTGTCATCGGTGTCAAAGCAAACGTTGGTGGCGTGGGTATAGCGATGTTGCTGCTGATTATTTTGAGTAATCTCTCCGCAAAAAAATTCCGTTTAAAACCACTGACCGAATCAGGCATTGGATTTTGGAGTGCCATGTATATTCCTATCGTTGTCGCTATGGCAGCCAAACAGAATGTTATTGCCGCCGTTTCTTCGGGTTGGTTAGCTGTCATCGCCGGAGTTGGCGCAGTACTGGTCAGTTTTGCCATGGTGCCGATATTGTCGCGTATGGGTGGCGAGAGTGAGCCTTTCCCAAATGAGGACGAGTCGTGATACTTATCGACGTGCTGGAAAATGTGCTCGTTAAAAATGGCATAGTCACGGCCTTTTTGTTTGTTGGTTTGCTTGTCTGGTTGTCCTATTGGTTCAGTGGAAAATTTACCCAAGGACGTTTACATGGCTCAGCCATCGCCATAACCCTCGGGTTGGTGCTGGCTTATGTGGGTGGTTATTTTACAGGTGGCAGCAAAGGCCTTGCGGATTTTCCAATTTTTGCCGGCGTAGCGGTCCTCGGCGGTGCTATGTTTCGTGACTTTGCAATAGTTGCGACAGCCTTTGGCGCAGATCTGCAAACAATTAAAAAAGCAGATTTCATTGGCGCGATGTCGGTAATACTTGGTGTTGTTATTTCTTTTATTGTTGGCGCACTGGTTGCTGTAGCATTTGGCTACAACGATGCTGCCTCTATTACAACCATTGGTGCCGGTGCCGCAACTTATATTGTCGGTCCTGTGACAGGCACCGCGCTCGGGGCAAGTTCCGACGTGATTGCATTAAGTGTGGCTGCTGGTTTGATTAAATCCGTGTTGGTGATGGTCGGTACCCCTGCGGTTGCACCTTTGATTGGTTTAAACAATCCACAGTCTGCAATGATCTATGGTGGCCTAATGGGCACTACCAGTGGTGTTGCAGGTGGACTTGCAGCCACTGATCCCAGGCTTGTTCCTTATGGCGCAATGACCGCAACATTTTATACCGGCGTCGGCTGTTTGCTGGCGCCATCACTTTTATTTTTTATTGTTCGATTCATCGTTTCTTAGGAATTGATTTAGAATACTGCACTTCCATAAAAGAAATAGATCTCCAGGGTAAACATTCATAATGCAGTCAAACGCCAATCTATACGCAAGCTTTCAAAATATTTTTTTACAACAATTAGATAAAGTTGCCTTAACGACCACCACTGATATTACCTACACTTATAGTGAGCTTGATCAAGAGTCTGCTCGACTAGCAGGTTTTCTCAGTAGCCTGGGTTTACAAAGTGGCGACAGGATATCTATACAGGTGCAAAAATCACCGCAAGCATTATGTCTTTATCTCGCCTGTTTGCGTGGTGGCTTTGTATTTCATCCGCTTAACACTGGCTATAGAGAAAATGAGCTGGAGTACTTTCTTAGTGACGCTGAACCCGGGGCAATAATTTGTGATGATTCGGCAAAAGATGTCATGCAGCGACTGGCTGACAAGCTTGGCATAAATAACCTGCTGATTTTAAATGCAGATGGAACAGGCAGCCTGATTAATAATTCTCGCGATACCTCAGATGAGTTTGAGATAGTCTCGCGCGAATCCGATGACATGGCAGCCTTACTTTATTCATCAGGTACTACAGGGGTACCAAAAGGTATCATGTTGACACATGAGAATTTGCTCCATAATGCTGAATCACTTGTACAGTACTGGGGTTTCACCTCAGATGATGTGTTGTTTCATGCTTTACCCATATTTCATGTACACGGATTGTTTGTCGCATTGGGTTGTGTTTTTCTCAGTGGAGCCAGTATGCGTTGGGCGTCTGCATATGATGCAAAACAGACAGTAAAATACTTGCCCGAATGTACTGCCATGATGGGCGTTCCAACCTATTACACACGTTTGCTTGCCTTGCCAGAATTCAATAAAAAAGTGACAGCTAATATTCGTGTTTTTATATCTGGTTCCGCACCATTACTCGCGGAAACCTTCGTTCAGTTTGAAGAACGTACGGGTCATCGCATCCTCGAACGTTATGGTATGACAGAAACGAATATGAATACTTCTAACCCCTTACAGGGAGAGCGTAAGCCGGGCACAGTGGGTTTGCCTTTGCCGGGTGTCGAAGTGCGTATCGTTAATGATATGGGGAATAATTTGGAAACTGATGAGATTGGTAACCTACAAGTACGCGGTAAGAACGTCTTTAAGGCTTATTGGAAGATGCCGGAAAAAACGGCTGAAGATTTTACGGATGATAATTTTTTTAACACCGGAGACAAAGGTCAGATAGATAGTGATGGCTATGTAGCGATCGTCGGCCGTGCAAAAGATATGGTTATCAGCGGCGGCTTGAACGTGTATCCGAAAGAAGTTGAACTTGTTATTGATGATATAGAGGGTGTGCTGGAGTCAGCAGTAATTGGCGTTCCACATCCTGATTTTGGAGAAGCAGTTGTTGCGATTGTGATCGCTTCGGATGAAAGTTGTCCGCAAGAAGATGGCTTGATAGAAATGTTGAAAGAACAACTGGCAAGTTTTAAGTTACCGAAAAGAGTGATGATACTTGACGAATTGCCACGGAATACGATGGGCAAAGTGCAAAAGAACGTACTGCGTGATCAATTTACAGATCTATTTGAATCAAAATAATATAGACTGCAATACATGCGTTAATGAACAACTGAAATTAAAAACTGGAAGAGAGAAAGCATATGAAAGCTGTTGTATTGAATGAAGTGGGTGGCCCGGAAAAACTACAGATACAGGAAGTTGATACTCCGCAGCCGGGACCAGGCGAGGTTAGAGTCAAGTTAAAGACTGCTGCATTAAACAGACGTGACTACTGGATAACCATCGGCAAGTATCCCGGCATAAAATGTCCTTGTATCGCCGGCTCCGATGGCGCTGGCATAGTGGATGCAGTCGGTGAAGGCGGAGATGAGAGCGCTATCGGTACCGACGTTGTTGTTTATCCGGCCAGAGAGTGGGGTGATAGTGAGGAGAAATGTGGTCCTGATTTTCGAGTGCTGGGTCTACCCGATCAGGGTACTTTCGCGGAATATATTTGTGTTCCTGCCAGCGATATTTATGCAAAGCCCGGACATTTAAGCTGGGAGCAGGCAGCTGCAATTCCACTGGCGGGTCTAACATCATGGCGAGCGGTGGTAACCCAGGCGCAAGTTAAGAAGGGCGATAAAGTCTTAGTAACAGCAGCAGGAAGTGGTGTTTCGACTTTTGCTATTCAATGGGCTTTGGGACAGGGCGCCGAAGTGTTTGTTACCAGTGGCAGCGCAGATAAAATTAATAAAGTAATGGAGTTGGGTGTGAGTGGAGGTGTTAATTACAAGGACGAGGGCTTCACCAAACAGCTTCGTAAAATGTTAGGCGGCTTTAATGCCATTATCGATAGCGCAGGTGGTAATGATCTTAATGCCATACTCGATACGCTCGACAATGCCGGACGATATGTCTTTTTCGGTGCAACAATGGGTAACCCCGAATCCGGATTGGAAATTGCTAAACTGTTTTTTCGACATATACGTATTCAGGGAACGATGATGGGGTCACCAGCAGAATTTGCTGCGATGACGGACTTCGTTAAGGCAAACAAAATCGAACCCCTTGTTCACGAAGTTTTACCTATGGATGAGGCTGTTGCTGCACATAAATTAATGGAAAGCTTCAGCCAAATGGGCAAAATCGTTCTACGTATAGAAGACTGATTATACTCTTGGGTAGGAGAATAATATGGCGACGATAGTTGTTACGGGAGCTAATCGCGGCATTGGGCTTGAATATTGTAAACAATTTCTGGCGCGTGGTGATGAAGTGATTGCGCTGTGTCGTCAATCGAGCAAAGAACTAATGGCTTTGGACTGCAGGGTAGAAGAGGGCATTGATGTATCCAGCGATGAAAGTGCATCAATAATTGCTGAGCGCTTAGAGGATGTTTCGCAGGTTGATGTGCTCATTAATAACGCAGGGCTTCTAACGAGTGAATCGCTTGAAGATTTAGATTACGAGCGAATTCGAAGCCAGTTTGAGATCAATACACTCGGTCCCCTAAGAGTGAGCGAAGCGTTAAAAGGGAAACTGGGACGTGGTGCTAAAATCGCCATGATGACTTCTCGCATGGGCTCTGTAACAGACAATACTTCAGGCTCTCGTTATGGTTACAGAATATCGAAAGCGGCACTGAATATTGCCAGTGTTTCTCTGGCTCACGATCTCAAGTCCAAAGGTGTGGCGGTGGCTATATTGCATCCGGGCTATGTTAAAACGGAGATGACTGGCATGAGCGGAAATATTGATCCTGAAGAATCCGTCATTGGGCTCATGCAAAGGATCGATGCGCTCTCATTGGATAATAGTGGTACTTTCTGGCATTCAAATGGCGAAGTCTTACCCTGGTAACACATCTGCTATACCCCCTAGCTCAATGCATTATTGTTTGTAGATGTCTATTTAGTCGCACTTCGGAACTACGATTCAAATAAACGCGTATCAGGCAGTGTCTTTCTAGAACTCGCGGGGTCTATTCGAGGTGATTCTCGAGTTAGTAAATTGTCGACAATAATTGTTATGATTGCTATTATTCATAAAAATATAGCTAAATTAACCATAATATGTCGACAATATGAACTTTTGCATTAATGAATACTAAGCATCGTCTGCCCCTACCTAACTCCAATCTGGACTATTTTGACATCCGCGCTGCCATTGAAGCGATTCAGCCTGGTGCCTACGCGGGCCTGCCCTATACATCGCGCGTACTTGCAGAGCAATTGCTTCGTCGTTGTGATCCAGGTTTACTCAATGCCTCCTTAAAGCAAATCATCGAGCGCAAACGTGATTTGGATTTCCCCTGGTATCCCGCTCGTGTTGTTTGTCACGATATTCTTGGCCAAACTGCATTGGTGGACCTTGCCGGTTTACGCGATGCCATTGCAGAAAAGGGCGGTGACCCGGCTCAGGTAAACCCAGTTGTACCAACTCAGTTGATCGTAGATCACTCACTCGCGGTTGAGCACGGCGGATTTGATCCGGAGGCCTTTGAAAAGAATCGTGCTATCGAAGATCGTCGCAATGAAGATCGTTTTCATTTTATCGAGTGGACCAAAACAGCATTTGAAAACATCGATGTGATCCCGGCAGGTAACGGCATCATGCATCAGATCAATCTGGAGAAAATGTCACCGGTGATACAGGCTCGTGATGGAGTCGCTTATCCCGATACCTGTGTTGGCACTGATAGCCACACCCCTCATGTTGATGCGTTGGGTGTGATCGCCATCGGTGTTGGTGGTCTTGAAGCGGAAACTGTTATGCTCGGCCGCCCGTCGATGATGCGCTTGCCTGACATCATTGGTGTTAATTTGACCGGTAAGCGTCAGGCGGGTATCACGGCTACGGATATCGTATTGGCAATAACTGAATTCTTGCGGAAGCAGAAAGTAGTTTCCGCTTACCTGGAATTTTTTGGTGATGGCGCTGCCGATCTGACTATTGGTGATCGCGCCACTATCTCCAATATGACACCCGAGTTTGGTGCTTCTGCCGGACTGTTCTATATCGATGAACAAACTATTGATTATCTTAAGCTTACCGGGCGTGAAGCCGAGCAGATCGCGTTGGTAGAAAATTATGCCAAGGTTACTGGCCTCTGGGCTGATGATCTTAAACAGGCAGAATACGAGCGAGTATTGAACTTCGATCTGTCGACAGTGTGTCGCAACATGGCTGGACCTTCCAATCCACATCGTCGACTTGCCACTTCGGAGCTTGGATCGAGTGGTATCGCGCATGGACTGGAGCAAGCACAGGCGCAAGAGGCAGAAGGAAAAATACCGGATGGTGCGGTGATCATTGCAGCGATTACTTCCTGTACTAACACCAGTAATCCACGCAACGTGGTTGCCGCTGGTTTGATCGCACGCAAGGCCAACGAACTGGGCTTAACTCGTAAACCCTGGG
>WLWS01000016.1 GCA_012103475.1 Gammaproteobacteria bacterium
AGTCTCCTTATCGAAACAGATCGAAGGACTCATATCGTAGGCACCAAAACGTAAATCACTAACCTGACCAACTTCAAGACGTGAAAGACTGACGCCCGCTTCCTCTAACAAGGCCTTCGCCTGCTCACTGAAATATGGCGTTTCCATGAAGCCACTTCCGCCGGGAATCATGTATGTTCTTCCCTCATGGGTAAATTCAACTCGTTTGGCATGACCACCGAAATCATCATGATTATCGATCACCAGGATCTTTGAATCTGGACCGTTTTTTTGTTTATAAGCAAAGGCCGCTGTCAAACCACTGATACCACCTCCGACAACAATCAAATCATATTCTTCATCCAGATTATTAATGCTCTCCCAGGATTGACCAGACCAGGCATGCCCATGGGCCACTTCGAAAGAACCTTCATGACTTCCACGCAAACCACTTAAACCCGGCGGATAATAGTCTGGATCTTTTTCAGGTGAATACACTGGTTTGTCCTTTTTTGCAGCTGACGCTAATCGCGGTACGCCTGAACTGTATGCCGCAAGAGCAGCCGTCGACATACCCATACCATGCAATAAATCTCTACGCTTAATTGGTCGATCAAGACCGAGAGCTTGTTTTTTGTCTGATTTATGATTCGCCATAATATTTTACCAGTCATGTGACTGATAGAATTATATAACTGCTTTCCAGGAAGTCAAATTTTGAAGTATCCTTTCCCTATCAATAACAAATTGGGAGTATGCAACGTGGAATCACTAACGCTTGAACAGGCTTACTATATTGCCGAAATATTGGCGGCGATAATTGTTGTTTTATCTCTGGTTTTTGTGGGTATACAACTCCGACAAAATACACAGGCAATACTGGGTGAGGCCATGACTAACTCTATTCAGATTGGACAGACTGAACTGATACATCACGGGAGTAACGAAAACGCTCAGATTTTCCAGAAAAGTATCAAAGCGCCAAAAACATTAACATCAGAAGATATACACCAGTTAAATGCCTGGAATATCATGTTCCTTGTTGGCCGCTCTAATGACTTCCAGCTTCACAAAATGGGTTCATTGAGTGAAGAAAGATGGAGTGTCACTGGACGTGCACTAGTATATGCATTTCAAAGCTCATGGCACCGTCATTGGTTAAAGGCCGGAGGTCGAAAATTATTTGACCAGGATTTTATTGACTGGATAGAGGATATTCTCGACCACTCTGATTTTAATACAGAAAGCTATTATGAGCATCTAATGCTAAAAGAGTAAGCATTTTGACAATTGAATCGCCTATCGGCGATAGCGAACCTTATAAACAGCAAAAGCTAACGGTGGTTACTCCCCCAATGTGCCAGAAACGGATCTTGAAATCCCACCAAAAGGAGTATACTTATATCAATTAAGCAGGAATAAAAGAATCTTGCAGATGATGTATATTAACGTAAGGAATAATATGAGGAGAAAGTCATGTTCGAACGAGACGAATTAAGAGAATTCAATAAATCTATTATTGAAGAATTTCGGTCAAATGAAGGTGTCGTCGGCGGAATGTTCGAGGGAGAGCCTTTGCTTTTGCTAACCTCTACCGGGGCCAAGTCAGGGCTTCTTCGAACCAACCCGGTGACCTACCTTGCCGATGGCGATCGCTACATCATTTTTGCTTCTTATGAGGGACAACCAACAAATCCACCCTGGTACTACAATCTGAAATCCAATCCGGACGTTAGCATTGAAGTTGGTAGTGACAAATTTAATGTCAAGGCTATCGAAGTAGAAGATCCTGAGCGTTCAGAATTATTCGCGAAGGTGGCTGAGCGTATGCCTGACTTTAAGGAGTATGAAAAAAGGACCACAAGAGTAATTCCAGTGATTGCTTTAACTCGCAGCTAGCGCTATCAAGAACATACATACCTCAGCAAAGGTCTGCTTTGATCAGTTTAAGTCACAGCCAAAAGCGGGCGTTCAGATTGGGCGGTAAAGTGCCTGTGTCAGAAATATCACCTATTCAGTTTTATCCTCAAATATATCCAGTGGCAAAATAGCGGTTACCCCTACATTCGGGGAATCAACCAATTGACCGATGCGCAGGTCAACGGCAACGCTGGCGATAATATAAGAATGCTGCCTGTCATAACCGTAGGTGGCGACGATATAGTCTATGATGCCATCAAGTGCGTTGCGCGCCGCGAGATTGATATCGTTTGAAAGGTTTTCGAGAGCCGCAACCTTGGCTGAGCTCAAATATTCCAGCCGTGGTGGTGTGCTGCCTTTTTCTTTCAGCGGAAACCCGGTAACGGCATAAAATCTGTCCGAAGGGATATCAAGTAGTGATGATGCGCCGCTATAGTGGGGGCCGTGGGTCAGGTCAGGGCCATTCTTGATTATTTCAACCTTGCCCCAAAGATCGGCGGACATTTCAATAGCCGTACCAGCAATTTCGCCGTCACCCTGTGCGTAATGAAGATCACCAACTGCGAGGCCGCAGCCATCAATGTAGCAGGGCAGATATATTGTGACGCCGGTTTGTAGATAGCGAATATCCAGATTGCCGCCGTGCTCGCGTGGCGGGATCGTGCGCAAACATTCATCCGGCGCGCTGCCGTCTGGACCGCAAATCGAGGCGGGTGAGGCAAAATCAGTGATCGGTGGGCTTACGGTGCCACCAGCCTTCAGTAACGCTTTTTCGCGGGCAAGCATTTTCATTAGATTTGCCCGGTCCGGCAGGGTGGTTACTAAACCGGGGAAACTGCGATTGGGGATTCTTATGCCGGGAAGGTCATCACTAACGGCGAAGTCGTCATCAAGTCGCCATGTTACGCCGAATTCATCAGTCCCAACCAGATCAAAAGCAAAACCATAATCTCCTCCTTGAGTGTATGCATGGCGTCCGGGTTTAATTTTTGTGATGGTAAAAGCAAGTACGTCACCTGCCTTGGCGCCCTCAATATGCACTGGACCCGTAACCGGGTGGATCCGGCCAAAATGCCAGTCGTCGCCAAACTCGTTCATCTGATCCGTTTGGCTATCCACGGTTCCAAGAATATCTGAGGTATCGCGGGTTCGAAATAGTATGGTCTGACCAGGCTTTGCTGTTGCGATCATGGGTATGTTCGAGTGGATGCGATTGATGCAGCCAGCATCTTCAATACAAGTCGCTCCTTTCCCGCCAACTTCAACTATGTCCTCGGCGTGTGCTATTGATATGGTAACGATAAACAACAAAGCTATCTTAAGAGTCTGCATCATTACGTCCCTCCTGAGTGGCTGAGACATTACAATAAATATTTTAACAGAGCAAAAAGATAAAGAGTGACGGCCTGCTTAAAGCTTCGATAGCAGACTCTCAGCGACATAAACAGGATAAGTGTATGCCAGTATTCAATTGCAGATATGTAAGTCCGAGCGGTACTTCGATATCTCGAGGCTGGCGGCCGTGTTCCAGGCTATGTCCCTGCCAGCAAAATAATCTTTCGCTTTTGTGGCTACACACTTATTAACAGGAATGGTGTTTACGCGATTCGATGGATGTCCTAATTGCCAATAGAGCGTCGACACCGCAAGCTCCAATCGCCCACTAGGCAAGCTTAGCGAGGTAGGATCACCGTACTGATTCAATGGTGCTCCCGCCGGTTCTCCGACAAATATTGCATCTGTGTGATCTTTGAGTGCAGCGACCAATATAATTGCAGCGCTAAAGGTTTGTCGTCCAGTTAAAACAACCAGTCGACTATTGTTGGCATATTCGGGTCGCGCTAATAACTCGTTGATAAAGGCGCGCACCATTCGGCCATCCCCGCCAAAGTTGTACCGAAGGTCAATAACAAAACGATCGGGTCTGGCTTGATCTAACATCTTCCACATCTGGTTACGGAAATCGTCCCAGCCAATATCACCAATGTCAGCAAAGAAATTGAACTGAAAGGTTAGAACCGTTTCTTTATTGTTTAAGCGTGCCCAAAAGGGTTTTCGGCTGGCGTAGTAAGGGGCATCTGTTGCATTGGGAGGATCGCGGTAGGCCAACGGCGTCTTCTCATCATGAAAGGGAGTTTTGTAAATATCAAAAGGATCGAAAGGCGGGCCAAAAAGCTCACCCCAGTTTCGGAAGTTGACAGAATACCAACTATTTATAATGGGTATTGTGCGGGTTACCTGTGTGCCTTCATTGTCCTCGAAAACTAATGTGATTGGCTCGATTGGATTCTCTATAACCCCAGTCGCCGCAAGCAGCCCAGCATTTGAGAGGAGAGCAGCAGCCCCTTCCATGACCTGAAAGACATTGTCCCCAGCTGTTGCTAACGCTACCTTCGTCCACACATCTTCGATTAAACTTCCGGAAACACTTATCACTCGTTTACCAATAAGGTCAGCGTTTTGATCTGTAGCGACGGTAACGTGAACACCTTCGTCAAATTTGTAAAACCTCAAAGGCAACCAACTAGCAAAGGCATCAATTTTAACGGGCTCAAGCCGCGTATGCCCATCTTTCAAGTGCGCGACTGTTGACATCAGTTGCGTGCTTATCGCCGCATCCGACGCTCCATTCCTGATAAGCTTACGCGCCGTTGCCAAGCCATCTAACCAGGCCCCCTCTCCCGTACGGAAAAACGGGTCTGGGTGATGCTGCCTGAGTAGCATGTCAAGCGCATCAATATCCCTTAACCATATGTCTGCAGCGTTTGCTGTATTAGTCAGCGTATCAGCACAAACTTTCGACACTATGATGGAAAATAGCGCTGCGCATATTAGTTTTACGACGGTATATCGGTAAATATTCAATTCAGCTCACCTAAAATTAGTGTATCCAAATAAATTAGACGAAATTAGTAGCGAATTGGTTTGAATGTAAATTATGTGAAATTATTAATCAATTTAGGATTCTGAAATATTCACATTTAACTTGTCAGCAACGTACGTTATATTCTATAACTCTTAGTTTAATGCGTTTCTGCGTAACCTAGTTCTTATGAAATTAATTCGATTCAATCGAGCAATCTTTCGGGCGATGTTAATATTTGGCACGCTCACCCTATTTTCGAGTCAAGGTAATGCTGCTGAAAAGGTTGGTATTTTTTCTGACTGGCAATCGTCACCAGTTAAGTTTTCTGAAACACCATATAAGTCAAAGATTGATTGTGACAGCTTAAGGTCATGGAGCGTCGAACCTGCACAAGTTTTACTAGCGAAGACAATTCGTGAGGAAGATGGGCAACCGGAGTATTGTGATGTGCTGGGGCATATCCAGTCCAATATCAAGTTTCGTATGTTCATGCCCACGGACTGGAATGGTCGTTTTTTCATGGTAGGTAATGGGGGCCTAGCTGGAGATGACTTGTTGGAGCCAGGCTATCCGCAACATTTAAATAAAATGAAAGCGGCAATTCGACATGGTTTTGCAACGGTGATGACAGACTCGGGGCACTCAGATAAAGAACAACCAGGTGGGAGTTTTGCTCACAATAATTTTTCGTCGGAAATCGACTTTGCTTTTCGTGCGATTCACGTTGTAAGCGTCACAGCTAAGTTATTGCTCAAGGAAGTTTATGGTCAATCACCAAAGTATAACTATTTTGATGGTTGTTCCGGTGGAGGTCGTCAGGGCTTGATGAGTGTACAACGCTATCCAGACGATTTTAACGGAGTTGTGGCAGGTGCCCCGGCTTTTAATTGGACGGCATTTTCCGTGGCGAGGATGCTTTTCAATCCAATTATGAAGGACGCACAGGTATCTCTTGCTCAGGTAAAAACACTTGGCACGATAGTCACCAATGCCTGCGATGGTCAGGATGGGATCGAAGATGAACTAATCGAAAACCCACTCGCCTGTAATGTTGATTTTGGGAAAGTATTGCCTGTCTGCAGGAAAGTAGATAAACACGGAAAGTGTTTCACAGCTAAACAGGTGAGCGCGATTAAACGACTCCACGCCGACACGATTGTTAATGGTGTTCGTTTACAACCAGGCTTTCCTCCTGGTAGTGATTGGTCGAAACCTAACGGTTGGGATGTGTGGATACCGAGTTCTGATAACAAAGGTGTCGACCCCGGTCAGTATATTGCAGAAGAAACCCTTCGGTATATTGCATTCGACAACGATGACCCCACTCGAAAAATGGCCGACTTCAATGCTGAGAGAGATATGGAGAATTTCGGTCTGGCAATGCGCCTACTGGAGGCAACTGACACAGATATTCATGCCTTTAAGAATGCGGGAAACAAATTGCTGATGTATATGGGTTGGGAAGACATGGTGTTCTCGCCCAAAGCATTGGTTGACTACTATGAAGCAATAACGGAAAGGATGGGAAAAGACACAGGCAGTTTCGCACGATTATTTATGGCGCCTGGAATGTATCATTGTTTCGGTGGCCCGGGACCGAACAAGTTTGACTATATGACCCCTTTGGTAACCTGGGTCGAAGAAGATATTGCACCCGACAAAATTATTGCTTTTCAATATTCAGATGAAGAAAATGTAAGAACACATCCGCTCTGCCCATGGCCGAAGATTGCTAAGTATAATGGACAGGGAATGGTGAACGAGGCAAAAAGCTTCAGCTGTAAGATTCCCCAATGAGTACCTAAGCCCTCATCCCATGTATTTATTCACGCATTATTCGCCTCAGGCTTTGTAATTAACCGGCATGCGGATTTTATGCTGAAATGAGTATTCCCAGTGTTACCGTTATTGGTGCAGGTATTGCTGGCCTGACTGCGGCTTACCGTTTAAAGCAACACGGTTTTTCTGTAAAAGTCCTGGAGGCCAGGTCTTATCCGGGAGGCAGAATGACCCAGAGGCAAGAGAAAGGCCTGTCCTACAATACTGGAGCTCGCCTGTGTTACTCGTTTTATTCGGAAGTTAACAAACTGGTTTCTGAACTGGGCCTACAAAACTCGGTGATTCGACAGGGAAAAATGGATATTGCCTGTCAGACTGAAAACGAACAATATTTGGTTTCCTTAAAACCTGAACTTAGCCTATTAAGTCACTCCCAACTACAATGGTCGGACAAACTGTCCCTGCTCCGCTTTCTACCTGACTTATTATCTGCACGAAGACGAGTCAATCCCGGTTGGATGACAACGGCAATCGAATTTGATAATGACACATTGGCTGATTATATTCGAGAAAAGGCCAGTCCCGCTTTCCTGGAAAAATTTGTTGAACCCGTTTTTCGAGCAACCAGAAGCTGGAACCCGGAGCAGATTTCACCGGCCTTCTTTTTAAGTACATCTGCACAGATGCTATATAACAACTTCACTTTTACCTTCAAGGAAGGCATCGGGCAGTTAACGGCAGAGTTGGCCAGTCATCTCGAGATTGAATATCTTGCTGAAGTTACCGAAATAAGGCGTAAGACTGGAAATAGCAAAAGCGTCATTCATTATTGTGTTGATGAAGTTGAAAAAGAACTGACAACAGACATCACTATATGTGCCACAGAAGGTGCACATGTCTCTGATCTAATAGCAGAGCCTGAACAAGCTGAAGAAAAATTCTTCGAAAAAATAAAATATAATTCTCTTGGTATCGTCCATGCGAATGTAACATCAAACATCAAGAAAAATATTACTTTTTATTCCCGTCAGCACAATTCTGAATTATCGATTATTGAATTCAGCAGAGTGAATGGTAAGTCTCAACTATATTGCCAGTTGTCACCTGAGCTTACTGCAAAAGTCAAAGATGAAAATAAGTCTGATCATTTATACCCTGTTATACAAAAAACATTACAATCTCTTTACCCTGAAATTCAGATTGATGAGCAGACAATTATTAATCAATGGATAGAAAACATGTTGCCACTATTTTATCCCGGTTACATAAAATACCTCTCTGAGTTTCAACGATACCAGGAAGAAGAACCACGGAAGATATATTATTGCGGTGACTATCTATCACAATCACTTGTAGAAGGGGCTTGTCAGAGTGGTAATCATGCTGCGACTTGTATCACCAGACATTGGCCAATCAAATAAAATTACAAAACGGTACATGTATGTCAGAACAAGTTAAATGGTCATCAAATCTGATATTTCTCATGGCTTCCGTGGGTGCCGCTGTTGGCCTGGCGAATATATGGAAGTTTCCGTACACCGCCGGTGAGCATGGCGGTGGTGGTTTTATGATAATTTACCTGTTAGCGATTATCTTTATCTCCTTCCCTATCATCGTCGCTGAACTCTTCCTGGGACGTAGAGGCAAAGCAGGTCCGGTCACATCCATTATCAATGTCGCCAAGGAGGCAAAATGTTCGAAGCTCTGGGGGCTCGCGGCCTACGCTGGCACACTTGCTGCTGTACTGGTGATGAGTTTCTATTTTGTGATCACCGGTTGGATCATTTTTTACGCACTGCAACTGTTGTTAGGCAACCTGACTGGCTTATCACCAGATAGTATCGGACAATTCTTTGGTGAACTAACGCAGAATGAATCACGCACAGTCCTTTACCAAAGTATTGCAGCGTTTATTACATGGATCGTAGTCGCGGCAGGCCTGAAAAACGGTATTGAACGATTTGTACGCTACCTGATGCCGGTTTTGTTAATACTGTTAATTGCAATCAGTCTTTATGCTGCTATTTATGGTGATCTACAGACTGCTCTCAAATTTTTATTCCAGCTGAAGATTGAAGATATATCGGCGAAGACGGTTCTTTATGCCAGCGGTCAGGCGCTATTTACCGTGGGTGCCGGCTCCTGCGTGATGATTGTTTATGGATCATTTTTACCGCAGTCAGTATCAATAATGAAATCCAGTTTCCAAATAGTTGCTGCCGACACAATAGTGGCGCTGCTTG
The DNA here is from genome assembly GCA_012103475.1 of Gammaproteobacteria bacterium. Lineage (GTDB taxonomy): Bacteria > Pseudomonadota > Gammaproteobacteria > Eutrophobiales > Eutrophobiaceae > WLWS01. Next base: position 8,788 of record WLWS01000016.1, read on the forward strand.
CAGGAATTGCCATCTTTCCTCTTGTGTTTGCATTTAATATGCAGCCGGCAGAAGGTCCGGGTTTGCTATTTGTTACTCTACCTATTGTTTTTAGCCAATCTTCTGCTGGATCAATAATTGGTGCTGCATTTTTTCTTATGGTTGCCATTGCAGCAATTACTTCAGCTATAGCCATTGTGCAACCTCCGATCATCTGGCTTGAAAGACGCTTCGGGATGCAGCGCCTTGGTGCATCACTACTTGCAATTTTTGTCATGTGGATACTGGGTTTCGGAACAGTTTGCTCCTTTGCTTCCTGCTCTGGTTTTTATCCTTTAGGTATGATTCCTTTCTTTGCCGAAAAGACTATTTTTAACACACTGGAAATCATCGCTATTAATATTTGTCTACCCGTCGGCTCCTTACTGTTGGCAATATTCGTTGGCTGGCGTCTGCCTCTTTCCTTATGTGATAATGAGTTACAGGAAAAAAATACTCTCCTTATGAAATTTTGGTACTTCTCTATGCGATACATTATCCCTCCGGCCATTTTGGTGGTTATGCTCTTTGGCTTGACCAGTCATTAAATAATTAGCATGAATAAAGAAGGCGTCAGAATTGGTATAGATGTGGGTGGCACTTTCACCGATTTTGCTTTACGCAAAGACAAACTTTTTCATACCTCAAAAGTACTAACAACGCATCAAGCACCCGAGCAGGCGATTATGCAAGGTCTGCAGACAATAATGTCGCAGACTGCATGTGAACCCGAAGATGTCGAACTGATTATCCATGGCACTACCCTGGCTACGAATGCGATTATTGAACACAAGGGTGCGCGAGTGGCGATGCTGACAACTGAAGGCTTTCGCGATGTACTGGAGTTAGGCACAGAAAGTCGCTTTGACCAGTATGATTTAGACTTGGTCAAACCTGAGCCATTGGTACCACGAGAGTATCGATTTACCGTGAGTGAACGCCTGGCCGCGGATGGGAATGAATTACTTCCACTTGAACTGTCATCAATCAGACAAATTGCTGAAGAACTGAAAAAGAACGAGATAGAAAGTGTCGCTATTTGTTTTTTACACAGCTATGTCAATCCTGAGCATGAGGAGCGTGCCGCAGAAGAATTACGTAAATATTTGCCCGATATTTATATCAGCCTTTCTTCACAGGTGGCGCCGGAAATCAGGGAATACGAACGATTTTCAACCACGGTTGCCAATGCCTATGTACAACCACTGATTGATAGCTACCTCAAACAGCTTACTGAACAATTACATCTTGCTGGATTCACATGTCCCTTATTTATGTTTCTTTCCAATGGTGCTCTTGCTGAAGTTAAGGTTGCGCGACAGTTTCCAATTCGCCTGGTGGAATCGGGCCCTGCTGGTGGTGCGGTATTCGCCAGTCACGTTGCTCGAATCCATAAAGAAGATCGAATTCTGTCCTTCGATATGGGTGGCACCACTGCCAAGATTTGTCTCATAGATAATGCTGAACCGCAAAAGGCAAATGTGTTCGAAATGGCGAGGGTTCATCGTTTTAAACAGGGTAGCGGTCTGCCTGCCAGGATTCCGGTAATTGAAATGGTTGAAATCGGCGCTGGTGGCGGTTCGATAGCCAGAGTCGACAACCTCGGTCGAATTAGTGTTGGACCTGACAGCGCCGGATCCGAACCGGGCCCAGCCTGTTATGACCAGGGCGGTAATATGGCAACGGTGACTGATGCCGATCTGATCCTCGGTCTATTGGAAGCTGATGGCTTCGCCGATGGGTCAATGTGCTTGAATCCTGATGCAGCGAAACAGGCCATAGACAAGAACCTGTCTGAGCCCTTACAGATGGAAACCCCTTTTGCTGCCTATGGGGTAGCTGAGATCGTCGAAGAAGACATGGCCAATGCCGCCCGCGAACATGCCACTGAAAGCGGCAAATCCCTGGAAGATCGCAGCCTGATTGCATTCGGTGGTGCCGCGCCAATTCATGCCCTGTCACTGGCAAACAAGCTTGGTATTGAAAGAATAATTATCCCGGCCAGTGCTGGCGTTGGATCAGCTGTGGGTTTCTTGTTAGCGCCGGTTGCATTTGAGCTCTCTCGAAGTTGTCGAGTCAGTTTAAGTCAATTTCAAGTACAAGTATTAAACGAGTTGTCTGCGGAAATGAGTAAGTACGCACACGCTGTCGTGTCATCGGGTGCCCCCAATCACGACAGGGCGGAAATTCGTCAGGCGCAAATGCGTTATGTTGGCCAGGGTTACAATATCCCCGTGGATCTTCCTGTGCGGGTAATAGAGGAAAA
>WLWS01000017.1 GCA_012103475.1 Gammaproteobacteria bacterium
ATTGAGCTGATAACTAATCGGAAAATATAGAGTGTTTATTTAAACCATGGATGAGCATGAATTATCTTACCTGAGTGCGACTGAAGCCCTGCAACTCTTCAAATCAAAGTCCTTATCCCCTCTTGAATTACTGGAAGCACAAATCAGCCGAAGCCAATCTGTTGAACCCTCAATTAATGCATTTAGTTGTGAACGATTTGAACAGGCAAGACATGACGCGCAAGAAGCTGAAAATATTTACCTGAATAATCCGGACAGTGCGAAGCCCCTTACCGGTATTTGTCTCGCGGTTAAAGATGAAATGACAATTGAGGGTGAGAATACAACTGAAGGTTCATTAATATTTCAGAACAACATTGATGAAGCGACACATCCGATGGTAGAGAGACTATTGGATGCCGGGGCTATCGTTCACGCGCGAAGCACTGTACCTGAGTTTTCCAGCGCAGTATTTACACGAAATCGCCTGAATGGCACCACATCAAATCCCTGGAACCCGAACTACAGTCCCGGTGGCTCTTCCGGTGGTTCCGCGGCTTCTTTAGCAGCTGGTACAGCTACCCTGGCAACGGGTTCTGATATCGCAGGTTCAATTAGAGTGCCTGCAAGTTTGTGTGGCATTGTTGGACTAAAGCCGAGCTATGGTCGGGTGCCAGAAAGTGATGCTTTTTATTCGCTCGATACCTACAACCATAACGGACCCATGGCACGAACAGTAGAAGACTGTGCCTTGATGTTTCAAATTATTAATGGCCCACACCCTGGTGACCTTGCAAGTCTTCGACCGAAGCTGGAGGTACCACCCAGTTTCGACAACATAAAAAATATGCGTATTGCCTGTTCAACAGATTTGGGGTTTTTCAATGTCGAAGAAGATATCCGCAATAACACAAATACCGTTTGTGAAGCATTGAAGGAACTGGGTGCGAAAGTTGAGAGCGTAGACATGCCATGGGATCGATCCATTGCCGCTACGGCTCGTGCACATTTTGGCTTTCGCATGGGTCGTGATCTCGCGGGTCATTTACCTGATCACAGGAAATTAATGAATGATTATTCTATCGAGCTCGCTGAAATTGGACTTGCGACAAGCGCTGACGACTACCTGAGCTCCATCCGTAAAACGGGTGAGATGTATGTGGCACTAGGTAATTTGCTGGAGCAATACGATGCGCTGATTTGTCCCACTCTAGCGACAAGCGGTTGGCCAGCGGAAGGTAAGGCTAAGGCGTTTGATCTTATTATGCAGGAGTGCATGACCTGGCCCTTTAACATGCTAAGCCGCTGTCCGGTGTTATCAGTGCCCTCAGGGACCGCAAAAAACAATGTCCCCACCGGGGTTCAAATCGTCGGCAGAAGCTATGACGATCTCAGCGTTCTACAAATCGGCGCCAACCTGCAAACCATATTGCGCTGGCATCTTCAACATCCGAATCTTTAACAAACCGTCATTCTGGCGCATGAGGGTGTCGCAAAAGCCCTGTGTCGTCTTACCCGCGCAGGCGGGAATCCAGTTTTTTCAAACACTTATTAGATTACCACTGGAGTTTATGCCCGGCGGGGTGAGGCAATGACCTTTAACGACATCCTTGCATGCCAGAACCCATTTAAAACAATTGATTACTGAATCTCGGTACCCCATTGAGGGGTGTGCTGGTAGTCACTCGAGTGATATCGTAGGTACTTAATCAAAGATTCTCTTAAGTCTACTTCCGGTTCGGATTAGAGGCGTAGATATACAGCATTTCTAAAGCCAGACTGGCTCCCGCAAGAGAGGTAATAGCACCTACATCATAAGCTGGTGCAACCTCAACCAAATCCATACCAACAAGGTTTATGCCAGCAAGACCGCGAAGAATTTGTTGTGCCTGATTTGTGGTTAAACCACCTATAACAGGTGTACCAGTACCTGGCGCATAACTAGGGTCGAGACAATCAATATCAAATGTCAGGTAACACTTATTATCTCCAACGATTTTTTTAATTTGCTCGACGACAGCCTTCACACCATGTTCATGAACCCATGGGCCATTCAGGATATTAAAGCCACAGGCATTCACATTGTAAGTACGCAGGCCCACCTGCACTGATTGCTCAGGGTTCACCACACCATCTTTTGCCGCATGATAGAACATCGTGCCATGGTCTATTCGACCATCTTCATCTTCCCATGTGTCTGAATGTGCATCGAAATGAATCAGCGATAAAGGCCCGTGTTTTTCCGCATGGGCCTTAAGTACGGGATAGGTGATAAAGTGATCTCCACCAAGTGTGAGTAATCCAACATCTTCAGTGATTATCTTACTGCAGTGTTCCTGAATAGTGCCCGGCACGCTCTCCGGACGACCATGGTCGAAATCACAATCACCGTAATCGATCACCGCCAATTTATTAAAGGCATCAAAACCCCAGTCATCCAGTTGTGCCCAACCTAATTGAGTAGAAGCTTCGCGAATGGAGCGCGGCCCGAAGCGTGTACCCGGTCTGTTGGTCGTTGCTGTGTCAAACGGAATACCCGTAACAGCGACGTCAACACCTTCAAGATCACGCGAATATTTTCGCCGCATGAAACTAAGCGCACCACTATAGGTTGGCTCAGCGTAAGTGCCGTGCAATTTGCTACGATGTACGGCTTGATCCATTGTTTCCTTTTTCATCTTATTATTACTTTTTGGCAGGACTACAGAGTGTGAGTAGGAACAATCAAATTAGAGTGTTCCTGTGTTAACAATCAGATTTACCAAATAACGCTGGTATCTGTGCATTTAATTTTATACTTGCATTATCTTGTCATCATCAGGCTAATACAAGTCCATCTTATCCCATAAAACCCAGACTCGAGTGGTATAATGTTGATGTATTCACTTACCAGTGCTGAACACGTATGAGCGAAAAACCGATTAAAGCATTCGATCTTGAGCTTGGCATGAAATGTTCAATCACACGCCGAGATATTTTACATGGGATCGGGGGGCTTTCCGCCGCCGCTCTGCTACCCGGATGTTCAATCAATGACCTGATACCCGATGGCAGGCATCCCCCGGATGATGATTCCTCTTATCCTCCCTCTCTGACCGGCCTTCGTGGTAATCACAAAGGCTCATTTGAAGTTAGTCACCAGCTCGGTCGAGAAGGTCGGCGTGAATGGGGGCATGTAGAAGAGGCTGAGGCTGAGCTTTATGATCTGGTTGTTGTGGGTGGCGGTATTAGTGGTCTCTCAGCTGCTCATTTCTATCAAAAAAACAATCCGAATGCACGCATCCTGATACTTGATAATCATGATGATTTCGGCGGACATGCCAAACGAAATGAATTCCAAATCGGTGGACGAAGGCTTATTGGTTATGGTGGTAGCCAGACATTAGCTGAACCCGGCGGATATAGTAATATTGTTAAAGGGCTACTTAATGATCTTGAGATAGACCCAAAGTTTTTTGAAAATGCTTATGATCAGGATTTCTATAAGCGCAACGGACTTAAGGCAGGTCTCCACTTTGATCGAGAAAAATGGGGTAGCGATCACATTGTGCGTTATGACTGGGGAATGTTTACTAACTACATCCCGCTTGCACCATCCACACTATCTGCTCAGGAAGCAGTCTCCCAAATGCCGATCTCGGATGCGGCAAAAACCGAACTTCTAAGTATTTTGCTCGCTGAAGAGGATCAAATACCTGAAATTCCTGCAGATGCCAAAACCAGGTATCTTAGTAGAATTTCTTATCGTGACTTTTTGAGCCATAAACTAAATATTACGGAAGATGAGGTATTTGAAGTCCTTCAGGATCTCACCAGTGACTCCGGCGTAGGCATCGAATCCACCTCGGCTCAATTCGCTATCGAATATTCCGGTTTGCCCGGCAGAGCGGCGGCGGGAATGCCTCCTGCTCACGAAGCTGAACCTTATATTCATCACTTTCCCGATGGCAACGCCTCTGTAGCGCGAGCGCTGGTGCAAAAGCTCATCCCATCAGTTGCCGATGCTAAAACAATGGTGGACAGGCTTACCGCTCGTTTTGATTATTCAAAGCTTGATCAGGCGAGTGAGGCTGTCAGGCTTAGACTTAACAGCACCGCAGTTAAGATTGAACATGATGGTGATACCATGACTGCCAGGGAAGTTTATGTCACCTATGTCAAAGATAAAAAAACTTTTCGAGTGAAGGCAGGTAATTGCATACTCGCCTGTAACAATTCGGCGATCCCTTATCTATGTCCGCAATTACCTGCAGAGCAGCGCGAGGCCCTGTCCTTCCAGGTGAAAACCCCGATACTCTATACAAGTGTTGCGCTTCGAAACTGGCGGGCATGGAAAAACCTTGGTATTGGCGCAGTCTATTCGCCAGGCGCATATCATGTTCACTCAGCACTCGATTTCCCTGTTAGTTTTGGAGACTATGACTATGCCAACAATCCTGATGATCCCGTCATTGTTCATATGGAACGTTTCCCACACAAACCCTATCAGGGCCTGACGGGCCGCCAGCAATTCAAACTTGGTCGTCATGAATTAATCTCCACCTCTTTTGCTACGATCGAACGTAACATACGTCACCAGTTAACGAGTATGCTTGGTGCCGGTGGGTTTGATCCTGCCAAAGATATTCAAGGTATCACGGTTAATCGCTGGGCCCATGGCTATGCGTCCTGGTACAACCCACTGTTTGATACCGTCTATGAAGACGAGAACGATGAACGCTATCCTCATATGCGAGGACGTAAAAGATTTGGCAGAATTGCTATCGCTAACTCCGACGCCGCTGCCAGTGCGATGATGGAAGCCGCTGTGGAAGAGGGATATCGAGCAGTAACAGAATTAGTTTAGAGCAACACCCCACGCATCCAAATTTGAATCACTGACTGAATTCAGCCTTCACCCCTTGTTGCCTGGCCTCGGTGCTGACCTTCGTTAACAGCATAGTACCCAGGCCAATAATGAAGAGTGACAAATAGGGTTCAAAAGGCCAGAAAAGAAACCAGAGTACAAGATCTGCAGACCACTTCGGCGTGGTTAAAAAAGTAGTAACCGCCTCTCTCCAATACAAACCGGATGCGGATACAAAAAGACCGAAGACAATTATGGTCGCGCCCAATGCCTTGAATGCAAACGGTGTGGTGCTCGCCGCCGCTTGTTGACGTAACTTACCCCAGGCTGCAATTCTCAATGCGAAGGCGAGGAAACCTCCCCAGTAGAATATATAGTCAATTGTTTGTGGGTTTTCATAATAATTCAGGTTCCACCAATAGACGCTGAAGGGGTAAGCCCATAAAAAATAGATACCGCTTTTATGTATCAATTTCCACTGCATAGGGTTCAGATGCTTACGGCCAAACTGAAAGGATGTCACTACCATGGCGGGAAGGAAGATGTAGCCGATAGTGCCTTCCAGCTCGTCTCGCAACAAATAGACATCTGCATAGTAGTAGTCACGGAAAAAGTTAGACATGATGAAAATGAACATGCCTTGCCAGGCCATGGCAACTGCAAAACACATCCCGATATAGGGTCGATTACGCAGCCACCACATAGGAAACGTCCCAGGAAACAATATCTGAACCGAAGATGCTGCGACAACCAGGTAAATAAAAGGTACCGCAAAACGTACGGAAAAACCGATCATCTCCGAAACACCAGCCCCGTTAGACATATCGGCCCCCATCATGGCGATAATCATAACGATGGACATAGGTGTAGCGATGAGCCAGAACAATCTCCAGCCGTTAATGGCCTTGTTTTTCAGTATTTCCTTCAGCTCAATACGCATAGTTTTTTATCACTTACATACAAGAATACAGTTCGTTCCGGCTTATTATCACATTCCCCCCCTTACACAGGCTTCCACGCGGGCACGGACGGCCCAACATGCCTTTCTTTCATGATAGTATTTTAGCGTGACGAACTCCCTGAAAACCAAAACCCGCCATGTACTCGAAGTCGCCATTGCCTTTGCCCCCTGGCTGGTTTCCATGTATCTACTTTACTGGCTTGAGTATGGCAAAATTTGGACAGTCGAAACTGCCCATCGTGACAAAATATCTATTGTTATTTTAGTTATTGGTATGGCCCTGTCGTTTCTCATCCACTCATACTTTGCCAAGCGCAAGCAAAAATAGTTAAGGAGTCTCTGACTAAGTTCACATATTCAATAAGCCGTCATTCTGGTGAATACCAGAATCCAGTTAAATCAATTGTTTACTGGATGCTGGTATTCACCAGCATGACAACGAAGGCTTTTGATCAGAGCTTCCTTAAGTAAGAAGCAGCAAATTAAGAAAAACTTGTCTCTACTTTGGTAGAGCCCTCAGGATATCTTTTCCATGCCCATAAGTTCTCGCATATTGTAGACCTCGTCCGGTAAGCCATCCATCGGCACACCGCCGACCAGGATAGCAGTATCTCCTTTGCCCTTTACTCGGTTTCGCCAACCGGCTTCTTTCTCTTCCGGTTTTTCAACGAATTGCCAGGTCTGCTGAAGACCAGACTTTAGATCGGCTTTACGTTCTGCAATATCGATTTGCTTTATGCGTTCAACAAAAGATTTCTTGTACTTGCCGTCAAGGGCCTTCGCGTTGAAAGGGCACACCTCAAGACAAATACCACATGAATAATAACTACCCCAGTAGGGTGCACATAATTCCGTGTCTACCAACCAGCGTGTTTCATCACGTACAGTTTGCTTTTCGCCACTGATGGCATCTCCAGGACAATGATCAGTACAGACATTGCAAGTCACGCAGACATCATCGATGCCTTCATCTATAGCCGAATCCATTTTCAAAGGCAGGTCAGTTGTGACGCAAGCCAGGCGAAAGGAACAGCCCAGTTCACGGTTTATGAGTGAACCATGTCGACCCAGTTCACCCAGTCCTGCTGCGATTGCATGGGGTAACATCATTAATTGCTCAAAACGTAGACTGTGAGCACGGGCGGGATAACCTTTGTCACGAATGTATTCAGCCAAATTCGCAGCAGTATGTCCTGCCTCAGCATAGATCTTCAGTACCTCTTTAACATGGCGTTCGGTGGCGCCGAATTTTATCTCATCGTAATCCATAGGCACCGCCATGAGGATGGCGTAGCGATGAGGCACATCATGTCCTTTGTAAACATATTTTTGATCAACAAGCGTTATGCCTGCCCTCGCAGCCCCGAATTTCTCGGCCATTGTTTTTATATCAGAGCTAGCCGCATCCTCGTTTTCATAAGCATTTTTATTCTGTGCTATTTCACCCTCAACTTTCAACACGCAACCAAAGGTATCATTGTTATATTGCATCGCCTCGTCACTAACTGGATTGGCAAAGACATCATAACCAAAACTCCGCACCACCTGGGTGGGTTCAACATACTCAGCCTGTTCCGCAGACCACTCCGGGAAATTCCGCTGTTTCATAGTAAACCCCCGATCCAATATTTAAGATGAAAACTATACAACAGAAATAATTTGTCACGATTTCGACTAATCTTCAAGTGAATTGCGAGGTAAACCTCATCAGTCTTTCATTTGATATTTACTTCATAACTTTTATAACATTTTTCCCCATGTCTTTTGACGACTTACAGCTGGCACAGTAATATCAATCGCTGGTTAATATTGGCCCCAGAGGAGATTGATAATGTCCGTAAAAGAAGTCAGCTCGCAAACAGCTGTCAACAACGATAACGATGCTTCTCTCCCTGATGAAGAAAACCCGACCAGTCTACGTTCCTGGTTAGCCAAACTGCAAAAAGCTGAACAACTAAAACAAATCGATTGTGAAGTAGATTCAAACCTCGAAGTGGGTGCCATTACCCGTATCAATCTTGGTCTCGCCGGACCAGCCCTGCAGTTCAACAATATTAAAGATTATCAGGACACTATTTCCAGCAGTTTTGTTACCTGTGGCATGAGCAACAAAAAACAGATTTGTATGCTTCTTGATCTACCTGAAGAGACCACGGACAAGGAAATCGTTCGCCACCTTAAGGACACTTATCAAAATCCGCTGGCACCGAATATGGTTAACAGCGCCGCACATAAAGAAAACATCCTCAAGGGAGACGATATTGATCTCGCCCAGTTTCCCGCGCCTATCTGGCACGAGTTAGATGGTGGCCGTTACCTGAACACCTTTTGCGGCGTTATTACCAAAGATCATCATACCGGCCGTGAAAACATTGGTTTATACAGGGGCCAGGTTGTTGATAAGAATCGAATAGCAAAAGTTATGATGGCAACACAAGGTGGTGGCGGTCATCTAACCGGTTACAAAGACAAGCGCGAGAAAATGCCGATTGCTATTGCTTACGGTGCGCATGATGTTGTCCCTTTCTGTGCCGGCAGCCCATTCCCGCGACATATTTGTGAGTGGGACATGATGGGTGCAATCCTGGGCAAGCCAATTGACCTGGTAAAATGCGAGACTGTTGATCTGGTCGTACCCGCTGGTGCAGAAGTCGTCATTGAAGGTTTTATGGATCCTGATCCAAAGAACTTCGCCATGGAAGGACCTTTCGGTGAGTACCCCGGTTATTATGGTGGCACACCTTCGCCGAAACCAACGATGGAAGTGACCTGCATTACCCATCGCAACAAACCCATTATGCGCGGCACTTTAGAAGGCTGTCGTCCAGGCTTTCCGTCAGAAGATTCAATCTTGTGTTCCTACAGCTGGTCGGCGATTTTCTGGAATATGCTTGAAAATGCCGGTGTCGTCGGTGTCACTGATATCTGGTGTCCGCATGTCTCTACTGGTACACATATTGTTGTTCAAATCCGCAAACAATACCGAGGCCATGCTCAACAGGTCGCCATGGCACTGTGGGGAACCAGCGCCGCGCAATGGTTTTTTAAACACGTGCTGGTCGTTGAAGAAGATATTGATATTCGCGATCCGCTTGCACTCGAATGGGCCATTGCCTTTCGCGTTAATGCGGGCATGGACCAGGTCATGATGATTGGACCCACCTTTGGCTCACCGCTCGATCCCTCAGTATCACATGAAGTCCTTGACGTCCCGCGTTATCGTACTGGCAAGTGGACGCGCGTACTAGTTGATGCAACACGAAACTGGGAGTTAGCCAAAAACCCGGACTGGAACAGTCAGAGTTTTCCACCTGTCGGCAAACTGGAACCTGAACTGGAAAAGAAAGTACGAGAACGCTGGCAGGAATACGGTATTGGCATTCCCTATCTGGATGAAGACAAGCGTCTGCAATTAACATTGGAAAATTTAAAGGACGTACTGCCTTTTATTTAGGGAGCCTCTGATTAAGTCCAATTATTCAATAAACCGTCATTCTGGTGAATACCAGCATGACGACGAAGGTACTTGATCAGAGCTTCCTTAGCTAAGCCAACAATAAAAAAGAACTAGAATTATGAATTTTGCAGAACGAAAACTTATCGATCTTCAATCCTATATCGATTACCTGCAACAACAAGATCATCTCATCGTCGTCAAAACAGAAGTAGACCCCCTGTTTGAACTGGCAGGCATAGCGAAAAAATTTGAAGGCGGCAAGGCCGTACTGTTCGAAAAAGTTAAAGGCAGCGATTTCCCATTACTAATAGGTCTTTATTGGGACCGCGATATGATTGCGCAATTTTTCGAAACAAGTAGTGAACAACTACCCTTCGTCCTGAAAGACGAAATACGCTCATGGCAAAAAAGCCCGATGGAGCCTGTCACCAGTAAATCGGGACCAGCCAATGAAGTGATAGAAACTGAAGTTGATTTAAGCAAATTGCCCATCCCCCAGCATGCGGAAGCCGACGGCGGCCGTTACCTGACATCAAGTGTTGTCATCGCTAAAGATCCCGATACTGGTATACGCAACGTATCCGTCCACAGGATGATGTTGACGGGCAAAGATCGTATGACCATTCAATTAGAGGAATATGGTCACCTGATGGATTACTACAAACGCGCTGAAGCCAAAGGCCAGGCACTCGAATTAACGGTAAGTAACGGCGTCGACTTTGCGGTTTGTATGGCGGGAGCTGCACCCGCATCAGCCTCACCCATTGACACCGACGAACTCGGAATAGCAAGTCAAATTCGCGGAAAGCCTGTGGAATTGATCTTAGCACAGACCGTAAACGTTGAAGCCATCGCCAATGCGCAATTTGTGATCGAAGGCAGTATCTTGCCCGAGGTTC
>WLWS01000001.1 GCA_012103475.1 Gammaproteobacteria bacterium
TGACTTTCTGCTAATGGATCAAGAGGTTGATAATTCTTCATAATTCAGTCGAAATCTCACCGAAAAATTCATCATACCTCTCTATACAAAATCCTAACTGGAAATTTTCAATTGCTTGTAACCGTCTGAGTTAGGTGAAGATTCAGGTAGAGGAAATTGTTATGCCACAACAACTGCCACGATTCAGCAGCCTTAATAAAGCCAGTTAAACCAGCTAGTTATCACTAATATCAGCAAGTTAGTCATCCGGGCTATTCAAGCTATACATTATATAGGGGCTGCGACCCGTACCAGAATCCTAACTACTCTTTAACGATGCTTAACAACACGCTTTATATTTAATGACTGATCTTAATATTGGGATGGCATATTGGAATTCAAGCAAGATGGATATGGCAAAAGAGATTTACATTAAGCGAATATTTCATTCCTCTATCAATCTCGAAAGTTTTTTAAGTCCTTTGGATATCATTGCAGAATTACTTACCGCCAGACCATCAACACACTTCTTACGGTATGTTTTATTTTCGCGAATTTTACTTATTGCCAAGGTAAGATTCCTTCGAATGGAACTTCCGTAAGCCTGTTCAGCAACTAAGAGTCCACTATTTGCATCAGCTACTGGCCAATTTTCTATCATAAAAGCCAGATCAATGACATCTCGAGAAAGTGTTGAGCTATCCAGCCCACGATCGGCATTTACTAAAAATTTTTCGGCAAAGCAACTGGGATAAGAAAGGCATTTTACTGAAATACCACCGACATCTTGAGCCAATAACTCGATCCTGGCTTCCCGTATAATTTCAAACTTTAATCTATTTCCATTACTCTCAATAAATGTCCGGATGCCATATTGATCGGCTCTTACTTCTCGAGCCAAAATGATCTCTGGACTGGATATGTTTCCAAGTGAATTTGCCGAGACCGTTTCTCGCATTGCACGATAGCCTTCCTGATTCGCACATAGAAAATCTATATCTCTGGACTCCCGATACTCGCCAAGCTCGAGAACTATACGAGTACCACCTCCGAAAAAACATTGTGACCTTTCCAGAAAATCACGATCAAGACTGGATAGAATCTTTTGTACCTGCTTATGTACAGGTCGCTTAAATATTACCTTAGACATGCAACACTCCGTTACCAAAGCGTTCCTGTAAGCGAACGATCAGTTCAGCCTCTTCCTTATTCAATTTTTCCACATCCACAAAGCGCCAATTACGCTCATATATACCAAGCGCTTCCTCTGCTGGCAGCCATTGCTCGTGTCGATTCCAGGCGAGAACCTTTAACGTGGGCCATTGATTAATATCAAGTACGAAGTCCTGGAGGAAACTATTAAACTCCTGTTGAAAGCGAGAAGCTTTTAAAGCCGCACGTAACTGATCGGCCTGAACTTTCGGCAGGCGTAATTGAACTGTCGACAAACCTGCCCCTCGCTCCCTTTGACGTTGAGCTCGCTTCGCGTCGCGGAGTTGCTCTTCACGAGTCAGAGAGGACGTTTTTGGTCGACCGCGTGTCTGCGGAGATTTGTTCATGTCTTCGATTTTATATATTTAAGATGACATGTCAACATATTAAATATCATTCAAGGTATTGTTTTACAAGAGGACTGAGACTCGTACCAGAACCCTAACTACTTTTAGCTCGGGTTTAACAACTCGTTTTTCAAGTTACTGAATTCGATATAGGGGACTGCTCCAAAATAATCCAGGCCGAAGACTGGAATATATGCATACTGGCAATATTACTTAGTGCGCAATATTCTAAATAACTTGAGCGCCTACATTGTCATTCAATAGGCATGCTCTGTACTACTTCCGAATCACTAATAAAACCCATGAATTGAACTAATATTTCCCGGTCCTAACTAATAGCCGGCTTCATCACCTTCAACATGTCAGCCGCCATTTGCATTTTTTCCGCCTTTTCCTGTTGGCGGGCCACAGGGCCATCAATCAGCAGACTGGCGAGTCCATGTACCGCCGACCAGGCCAGTAATTCCTGCGAGCTAAAGGCCGCCGAGTCATCATCCGGCAGCGTATTGGCAAACCCACTTCGGAGATGGTTGCGAAGCTTATCTGCCGCCTCGATATAAACCGGATCGTTGGAATAAATGCCTTCTTCGTACCACATCGCGCGGAAAAAAGCGGGTTTATCCAGGGCAAATTCTATATAGGCAAGACCCACTGCCAGAAATGGATTCGAGCCTTCTAAATGCGCCCGTTCAGCCGAAGAAAGCATGAGGTCTGCAAGTTTCGATAAAGCCCGAGCTGCGAATGCGGTGATCAGGGCCCGCTTATCCGCATAATGTCGAAAGGCTGATGAAGGGGAGACACCAGCCAGCTTGGCACAACCTCGGAGTGTGACGGCTTCAAGGCCAAACTGACTGGCCAATTCGTCTACCGCGTCGAGCAGTGAGGCAGCTAGATTGCCGTGATGATAACTACGTTTACGTTCTGTTTTACCTGACATTTTTATATTTCGTCTTCGATATGTATACAGTGTTCACTTTTTTTCATTTACACCTTGAAATAGACATAGATAATGCCATATTATATGCGAACGTTGTTCACATTAGTCAACTTTTTTATCTTGCGGGTAGAGACATCCGCTTAATCAGTCAACTTGAGGAGATCGAAATGACGTGTTCAAGTAGCACAATGAGTGGTAGTGACACCCAGTATAAAAACGAAGGGTGTTGCAGATTTAATGGTAAGGCTAACTGGTCTGGTGTAAACATCGCAGCCATGGTCATTGGATTCGTAGTGTTCTGGCCCATTGGCCTGTTCCTGTTATTCTGGATTTTGACAGGTCACGATGTATTGAATCTACCCGCGGACTTCGCTACAAAATGGCATCAACTCAAAGGTAGCCCATCTAGCAAAACGGGGGATACAGACAATGGTGTCTTCAATGATTACCAGCAAACGCAGCATGATCGTATTCGAGAGATCAAGGAAGAAATCAAGTCGAGAGCCAGGCGCTTCACCGAATTTAGATCCGCTGCCAAACGTCGAGCTGACGAGGAAGAGTTCCGTCAGTTCATGGACGACAAGCCGTCCTGAAGCAACACAAGAATGCCGGCTACATCAAGTAGCCGGCCGTGGTTTTACGATTACAGTGTTTCAGGCGTGAGTCGAAAAATACCAGTGACTGTCCCTCGATCTTTAAACCACAGCCTCAGCAATTTTCTGATGCTATTACTGGATACAATCTACTTGAGAAATGTAGAGAATTAAAAAACGGAATTTGTTATGCCACAACAAGTGCCACGAATCAGCAGCGATAATAAAGCCACTTAAGCCAGCTAGTTACTGCGGATATCAGCAAGTTAGAAATTCAGATTGCTGAAGCTATACATTATATAGGGGCTGCGACTCGTACCAGAATCCTAATTATTTTTCGCTCGGGCTTAACAATCCGCTTTGTTGTGACCAGAAGAACATGAGCTTTGAGTTTTACTGACATTAATATGGCCTAAGCCAAGTACAAAACTGAACCAGTTTGAGCCGACTAGTCCCATTCCACCCAGAGTTCCTTTGGCCCACGAAATTGCACCGCTTCAACTGGCATTAAATCCTGATCGTTTGCAAGACGTAGACCGGGTAAGCGTTTACTCAACTCCTCTAGAAGAATTAGCAGCTCGAAGCGAGCCAGCGGCGCACCCAGACAAAAATGCCGGCCAAAACCAAAAGAAATATGAGAACGCGCATCCTTACGATAAATATCAAATTCTTCACCATTGTTAACATGGGACTCATCTCGGTTTGCCGAGGGCAAAAAGCACAGTAGTCTATTTCCTGCAGAAATATTGATACCGGCGATTTCCACATCGACTTTTGCTAGTCGACGCCAGGCCACAACAGAAGAGCGAAAGCGAAGACATTCCTCGACAGTATTCGGGATCAAATCTGGATCTGCCACAATCGCATCCCAACTTTCTGGATGTTGTAGCAGACTGAGAATGGCATTACCTGACATATTGGTTGTAGTCTCATGGCCAGCGAGCAACAGGCCAAACACCACATTATTTATGTCTTCAATTGTCAGTATGCTGTCATCCCCGTTTCTGATGGCAAGCAAATCACTTGGTAAATCATCCTTTGGTGATTTGATTCGCTGCTGGACCAGAGCCAGACAATAGTCCCAATAATCCGCCAGATGCCCTGCAGCCACCATTTGCTCCTCGACACTCGGTCTGCCAAAGGAAAGAATCAGGCGACTGTCCGCCCACATTTTGATCTGTTGAACATCTTCTTCAGGAATACCCAGTAACTTGAACAACACCAGCGCGGGCAACTCGTAGACCATCTGCTTAACCAGATCAGCACGCTTATCCGGCTCAAATCTATCAATTGCCTCGTTAACCAACTGTCGAATGTAGGGCTCGAGCTTTTTGTTACGAACAGGTGAAAAAGCTACCTGTGTATTTTTACGTATTCTGTCATGGTCTTCCCGCTCGTTGTTCGACAAAGTCGGTCTTGGTGAAAACCCACGCTCCTTTAGCAAATCTTGTACCTCGGGTGCCAGAGGACTCAAAGGCATGAGCGTAATCTCTGACGAAAATCGTTCTTTGTCACCTAGGATGGTTTTAATGTCGTCGAAGCGGGTAACCGCCCAGAAATCGATGTCAGGTAGATAGGTGACCGGACTATCCTTGCGGGCAAAACGAAAAACCGCTTCCAACTGTTCATTCGAAAGATGAAAAGCATCTGATAGCGCAGTTACTGGACAACGTTCGGGTGAGACATTGCTGAAATCGCTCATAATTATGTATATCTCCGGTAGATCATATATGTTTACATAGCAACTTAAAGGTATGGTACATATTGTATGTTGCTATGTAAACATCTGTGCTAGAATTTTTAGCCCATCTGGATCGAAATAGCGTAATTTGGCTCAGGAAATAATTTCATTTATGAACAAATCAGTTTTGCCTCATAAGATTGTCAAAGGACGTAAAGTAATTAACCTGGAAAATTACTTTACTTACTACTTCGCAGCTATCGCAAATCGCCTGTCTCGCGGCGCATCTGCAATGTATAGAGAAAAGTTCGGAGTAGGCGTGGTTGAATGGCGATGTATGGTCATGTTGGCACTCAAAGATGGCGTGAGCGCCGCGAGCATTAGCAGTGTAAGCGGTGTCAACAAGTCTCTGGTGAGCCGTTCACTGGCAAAGCTGGAAAAGCTAGACTATGTTGAGGACTGCGACAAATCGACGTCAAGAAAACCCAGATTTTTAAAGTTCACTTCTTCAGGCAAGGAGTTATATGATCAAATGCTTGAATTAACATTGCAACGTGAGAAAAAACTGCGTAAAGGCCTGTCAGCTGCGGAAATCAAAGAACTACTTCGTATGCTGAAAATTCTCTTTAATAACGCGGATGAGCTTGATCAATTGGATTATCACATTGAACTGGATACAAACGACGTATAAATAATATTGCCCTGACGCCGGTAATATAGTTGACTAACCTAAAACTCTATACCCTTTTGTGCTTTGACTCCCTGTTTAAAGGCATGTCTGATTTCTTTTACTTCACTAATGGTGTCTGCAATTTCAATTAACTCAGGGATCGCATCGCGTCCAGTGATAATAACATTCTGTTTTTCTGGGCGTGCTACAAGCGCTTCGGCAACTTTTTCAACTGACAAGTAATTATATTTAAACATATAAGTTATCTCGTCAAACAATATGATATCGACGCTGGAATCCTTAAGAATAGGTATTGCTTTTTCCCAGACCTGCTCTGCAGCTTCAATGTCCTTTTCCCTGTCCTGAGTATCCCAGGTAAAGCCAGTTCCCATAACATGATAATCCAGATTAGGCATACCCTTGAAAAAATTCACTTCCCCGGTTTTCCATTTACCTTTTATAAACTGAATTACCGCACCTTTTTTTCCATGTCCAAGACTTCTTGCCAGAGTGCCGAAGGCCGAACTACTTTTACCTTTGCCATTGCCGTAAAGATAAATAATTACGCCACGCCGTATCCTGGCACTTGCAACCTTTGAACGCACTTCATCCTGTTGTTTTTGCATTGCTGCCTTGTGCTCAGCATTACTGAGATCTTTATTCACCCTGCTACCCTCTAGTTAATCAAGACTTATCCAAGATAGTCCCAAATACTTTTATCGGCTCTGATAATGCACAGACAAGAAAAAATTTCTGTCCATTGAATTGAATGTGTTAATGGTCTGATAATCCTTGTCGAGCAGGTTAGCCACTTTGGCTCTAAAACTGATGTTCTTATTTAGTTGATATTCAGCACGCAATTCAATGTTTGCATAACCACCTACTTTTACGGTATTGGCATTATTGTCAAATCTGTTTCCCTCAGCCATTAAACGACCTCCCAGAGAAAACTTACCAATTGCCTTGCTGATATCCAATGCTAATCTCTGCTTAACACGTCTTGGCAAACGGTTACCATTACTCTCATCTTCTGGATCCAAATACTCCATTGATAAGCTACCTAGCCAGCCTCTCCAGTTTAATGAAAGTTCACCCTCCACGCCACTCACCTTGGCTTTGCCGACATTGTCTGGTGAAAAACCAAACAAGGCAGCCGGGTTAACAACAGTGACTATCAGATTCTCAATATCAGTTCTGTAAGCACGCACGCTCCAGCTCCACCAGTTGTGTGTGCCTTCAAGGCCGAACTCATAGGATTCCGCCGTTTCCGGGCCAAGATCCGGATTACCGAAACCCGGGAAAAACAATTCATTAAAGGTTGGGGTTTTATAGGCACTACCATAGGACGCATAGGCTTTTAACCAGTCTTGCCAAATATAACTCCAACCAACGCCTCCTGTAGTCTTACTACCAAATATTTCATCATCGTCCCAACGCAATGATACGTGTAATTGATGTCCGTAAAAGTTTGCGCTGTACTGCGCATATAAACCAATATTATCTCTGGAGGATTGTGCAAAACTATTACTACTCTTGATTTTGTCTTCACGATAGTCGATGCCAAAACCTACATCCTGTGAATCCGTAACCGAGAGATCATTTTGCCAGGTAAGTTGCAGGCGTTTGGTATCAAATTTTGAAGAAAAACTTCCATCTAAAGCCAGATTGTCCGCTGCATCCCGGCTTTGGCTCAGTCGCATTTGTGTCTGCCATATTTCAAGTGGTTTAAAGCGATATGAGCCACCAATCACCTGTTGTGTAAAATCAGTTTTGTCTTCCGAGCCACCATCAAATTCTGTTTGTCCTTCAGCATGCAAAATAAATGCTTCAAGTTCTCCTGTTTGACCAAAGCTATAACCACCACGAAAGTGTGCCGAAACATTGTCGTAACCGTCTTTATCCGGCTGATCAACACCAAAGAACCCGGTAGTCGCCTCACGTGCATCAATGCCTTCACTGTCAAAATAACTTAACGCACCACTGTAATGAAAATTTTCATGTTCGCCGCTGGCACCTGCTGTTACCTTAAACGTATCGTATGATCCCCCTCCTGCATCAAAAGTATAACGAACATCTCCTTCTCCCCTGCGGGTGAAAATATGAATCACCCCACCAAAAGCTTCTGAACCCCACACACTGGAACGAGGTCCACGCACAATTTCGATACGCTGAATTTGAGTAACCGGGATATGTTGAAAAGCTGTAGTGCCCGTTGTTGCTGAGCCAATCCTGACACCATCCAACAAAACCAGAACATGGTCAGATTCTGTGCCACGCATCCGAATATCGGTAGACTTGCCATAACCACCACTGTTGGTTATATCTATACCTGCTACACCATGGAGCAGATCCGGTAGCGAATTGACTTGTCGATTTTCGATATCATCTCGGGTAATTATGGTTGTAGAAGCAGCGAGTTTTTCTACCGCTACAGGAGTTCGTGTTCCCGTCACAACAATTTCTTCAGTTGATTCAGCCGTAACAATTGTCGGATAAGAAACAATACCAAGCAGCGGTATCAA
This sequence comes from Gammaproteobacteria bacterium, assembly GCA_012103475.1. GTDB lineage: Bacteria > Pseudomonadota > Gammaproteobacteria > Eutrophobiales > Eutrophobiaceae > WLWS01. The sequence continues at coordinate 7,942 of WLWS01000001.1, forward strand.
CAGAGTTATAGTTTTCATGTGATGAGTCCTGTGTATGTAATTATGTACGTGATCTTTGGAGTTTTCTTGATATCAACAAAAGCGTGTCGGACACGGAAGGGGTTGTTATGCATCAGCATCGCCATGATCAAAGACAAGCACAAATGTATTTGACGAGGTCAGGCCGTTTAACGGAATCATTAAACTAAAAAACATAAAGAGCCTTAGCTGTATCAGGCCCAAAAGTAATCCTCGAATTAATCTTAGGGCAGACACAAACAAACAGAAACCACATAGGGAATCTCTGTTAGTTATTGCCCGCCGCAATACTATTTACAGAAAAAAGATAATATTCAGGTCGGTCTCCGGACTGACAGCAGTTAACAAATTCGGTTAACGGTCTGAACGCCTTCCCATGCAATGCACAGTGGCGTTTGTTCAGATTTTTGCTGATCACCGTTGCGGGGGCAGTGTTGGAATTGTTTAACAAACTCACCAAACTTCCCGTGAATCTATTCGCAATTAAGCAAATAGAAACCTGGATACAGATGGCAGATTCTAAGGAATTGAAGGCAGTTAAGCAATAGCAGAATAAATATGATTCAACTTTGTGCTTGCGAAACCTCGTCTTGACGTTGTAATGTCAGACTAATATCTCTGATGAAATTCCTCTAACGAACATGATTGAATTAATATTAGGTGGTGCACGTTCTGGTAAAAGTCGTTATGCCGAACAACAGGCTCTGGCATCTAATAAAAAACTGACTTATATCGCCACCGCCCAAATTCTGGATGATGAAATGGCCAGGCGGGTTGATATTCATAAACAACGACGAACATCTGACTGGTGCACAGTCGAAGAACCTTATGCTCTGGGAAAAGTTCTCCAGGAAAAAGCACATCAAGACCACTGTATTCTTGTTGACTGTCTGACACTATGGTTAAGTAATCTTTTGCACAGTGACAAAGCCAATGCATGGCAGGAGGAAAAAAATAGCTTACTACAGGTGCTGCCCGCCTTGCCGGGACTTATTATCCTGGTCAGTAACGAAGTGGGCTCTGGTATCGTACCAATGGGGAAGCTCTCACGCCGTTATGTTGATGAAATCGGCTGGTTACATCAGGACATTGCAAGTCTTAGTGACAAAGTGACCTATATCGTTGCGGGCCTGCCGCAAATTCTCAAAGGCCAGGGACTGTAATAACTAAAATATGGATTGGATTTACAATCAGGCGGCATCAGTTTCTACAACGGCCGAGCAAGCAGCACGCCAACGACAGGAAACGCTGACTAAACCACCAGGCTCGCTCGGGCGCCTTGAAGAAGTCGCTGTTCTACTGGCTGGATTACAAAACAATGCAAATCCTGGAATAGCACAACCTTCGATTGTCATTTTTGCGGCTGATCATGGTGTTTGCGAAGAAGGCGTTTCTGCATTTCCGCAAGAGGTTACTGTGCAAATGATAATGAACTTTGCCAAAGGCGGTGCTGCCATTAGTGTCCTGGCCTGTGATCTGGACATCGATTTTCAAATTATTAATCTGGGGACAGTCTTTGAAGTACCCGAGCATGACAAAGTCCGGCAATTTGTCATCGATAAAGGCACGAATAATTTCTCTGCTGAGGATGCCATGTCTATGGAACAACTTGAGCGGTCGCTAACGACAGGGAAAATACTGATTGATGAAGTCCATAAGCAAGGCTGTGATATTTTCATTGGTGGCGAGATGGGCATCGGCAATACCACCTCTGCCACGGCTCTGGCTTGTGCATGTATGAGCAAGCCAGCTGATGAAATCGCCGGTCTGGGTACGGGTATCAATGCCGATGGCCTGCAGCGAAAAATAGACACCATTGAAAAAGCTCTGCTACTCCACCAACTTCATTTAGACGATGCAAAAGAGTGCCTGCGCAGACTGGGAGGTTTTGAAATAGCGGCCTTAAGTGCCAGTTATATTCGCTGTGCACAGCTTGGCATCCCCGTTTTAGTCGATGGCTTTATTTGTAGTGCTGCTGCGCTTATCGCCGTAAATTTGAATAAATCGATAAAGCCCTGGCTTATTTTTTCCCATCAGTCTGCAGAACAAGGGCATAAATTATTATTGGAGTTTATGCAGGTTACACCTTTGCTGAGCCTGGACATGCGCCTGGGTGAAGGTAGTGGCGCTGCGGTGTCTTTGCCCTTATTGAAACTTGCCTGCACATTACATAACAATATGGCCACCTTCGACGAAGCTGGCGTTACTAATAATTAACCATGTCTGATAAACATCTCATTACAACTATTGATTTATTGCGTCATGGCGAATGTGAGGGCGGTGAAATTTTTCGAGGCACAACGGATGTTGCTCTGACAGACGAGGGCTGGAAGAATATGCAGCGCGTAATTGAACAGCAACAACCGGAAGAGAACTGGGACCATGTCATCAGCTCACCCCTGCTCCGATGCCGTTTATTCTCTGAATCTCTCAATGAACTTCACCAAATCCCCTTAAATATCGAAGACAATTTTCGTGAAATGCATTTTGGTGACTGGGAGGGAAAGGAAGTTCAGACTATCTGGGCAAAAGAAAAAGAGAAAGTAGAATCTATCTATTCGTCACCTCACACTTTTCAGGCGCCCAATGGTGAAGCCATGACTGATTTTGGTGCGCGTGTCATCAGTAGTACGGAGAAAGTCCTGCAAGAGCACAAAGGCAAACATATTTTATTACCACAACATGGAGGTACTATACGTGTAGTACTTACCCATCTGCTTTCTATGCCCTTGTCCTCTATGTCACGCTTTCATATCCCCTATGCCTGTTTTAGCCGTATACAAATTCATCATGCAGGCGAGACTGAGCAGGTCAATCTGGTCTTTCACAATATTCCATGCCGGGAATGATTTTACAAAGCTCACCAATAAAACCCTGATGCTTCGCTCATTCATAATCGCCCTGCAATTTCTTAGCAGAATTCCTTTAACTTCCAATTTTGAAGCAGTGGAAGGCGATCTGGGGCGTTCACTGCTTTTCTACCCCTTAATCGGTCTGTTGATTGGTGCTTTACTGATACTCACCGCTACGCTAAGCCAACACCTTAACCTGTTTTTGTCAGCAGCTCTGGTGGTCAGTGTCTGGGTTCTGGTAACCGGTGCACTGCATCTGGATGGTCTGGCCGATACCACTGATGCCTGGATAGGTGGTATGGGTTCAAAAGAACGTACACTGGAAATCATGAAAGACCCTGCATCAGGTCCTATGGGCGTGCTTAGTCTGATCTTGCTTGTTCTTCTCAAAACTGCGGCGATCTACAGCATACTTGTCGCCGGGGAGAACTATTTATTACTTATCGCCCCGCTACTTGGACGTACGCTGGCAATATTACTGATGGCCCTGACTCCCTATGTTCGTGAAGGCGGTCTGGGTGCAATTCTTGCCAAAGAACTACATAAAGGTAATGTTTTCATGGTCAGTGCTGGCGTTGCCATTCTAATCATCTGCATTAGTTTCTATTCAGGTATCGTTGTCATATTAGTTTGTTCTGCTGTGTTACTGTTTTGGCGTCACTTACTGCTGAAACGCCTTCAGGGTTGTACTGGTGATACCATAGGTGCCCTGATAGAAGTAAGTGAGTGCCTGGCATTAGTCAGCCTTGCCATCTGTTAATTCAAGTTAATAAGCAGCTAATATCAATATTTTCCTGTATTGCGTCCGCCAATCTATCGATTTCAGCTTCCCTTATACTTTGATAATCGAATTGTTCAACTTCCTCCAGTCCAGCCCATTTTAAAATACTGCGACAAGCTTCGTTTTCATCAAATAGTCCATGTAGATAGCAGCCCAAAATTTGATTGTCTTCTGACATTGCACCGTCGTCTTTGTCCTCCAGTCTGAGCGCAGGATTCTGTAAGGCGCTACCGACACTTTCTCCTGCATGAATTTCATAGCCGCTGATAACTGTATCACTCATAATCAATTTTCCTGTCACACGATCTAACTGTTTATGAGCTTTCAGCACAGTAGCCAGATCGAGCAGCCCCAGACCATCACTGCATCCTGCTTGCCCCTCGATACCATCAGGATCAGATATGCTATTACCCAACATTTGATAACCACCACAGATTCCCATTAGTTTGCCTCCGTAGCGCAAATGTTTTTGTATTATTGAAATCCAGTTGTTATCTCTTAACCACTGTAGATCAGTGCGCACATTCTTCGTACCAGGCAGTATGATCAAATCTGCAGCAGGAATGATTGAATTCGGTCCCACAAACTGAAAGTCAACCTGCGGGTGAAGACGCAAAGGATCAAAATCTGTGTGATTACTAATACGCGAGATGGCGGGGACAATAACTTTAATATGCCTTTCCCTTAACTCCATATCTTTGTCTATCGGGATGGCATCTTCCGCTTCCAGGTGAAAGCCTTGTAGATAGGGTAAGGTGCCCAGTACCGGCTTAGCAGTTTTTTCTTCCAGCCATCTCAGTCCGGGGTTCAACAATGCAATGTCTCCTCGAAATTTATTAATCACAAAACCAATAACTCTGTTCTTCTCAGATTCACTCAACAAGTCCAATGTTCCGACCAAATGCGCGAATACGCCACCTTTGTCGATATCCGCAACGATAATAACCGGGCAGTCCGCTTCTTCGGCAAAACCCATGTTGGCGATATCGCGGTCACGTAGATTAATCTCTGCCGGGCTACCCGCACCTTCTACCACCACGTAATCAAACCTGGTCTGCAGACGCTGATAGGATTCGAGTACCGCCTGCATTAAGGCCGGTTTCCGTTCATGATAGGCAATTGCGTCCATTGTCGAATCGACCCGCCCATGAACAATTACCTGAGCGCCGATATCTGTGTTAGGTTTTAAGAGTACTGGATTCATGTCAATACAAGGCTGAAGTCCGCAGGCCTGCGCCTGTACTGCCTGAGCACGACCAATTTCTCCACCGTCAATCGTTACGGCCGAATTTAACGCCATATTTTGTGGCTTGAATGGCACAACGGAATAACCAAGACGAAGTAATACGCGGCACAAACCGCTTACCAATACACTTTTACCCGCATCGGAAGTTGTGCCCTGAATCATTATTGTCTTACTAGTCATGTTAGGATCCGGATATAAACTACTTATTAATTTTGTTAATTTGCCATGGAGAGTATAAAAGAATACGTTCAACGGAACTGATTACTTAAAATAACCCCTTATGCTTATTTTAGTTCCTCGTGCTATCTGCGACTGTTAAATAGTTATGTCATCAATTACAATTTTTTTTCTTTTTGCCTTGATCGTCTGCTTGGTGAACCCAGCCGCTTTCACCCGCTTGTGGGTTTTGGCACGCTTACTCTTAAAGTTGAAGATCAATTACTAAAAGAGAATGATAGTAATGCCAGCAGACAACGACTGGCGGGTATTATTGCATGCCTTGTCTTAATTCTCCCACCAGTCTTTCTGTTGATATTCATTCAAATGAGCCTTGGGGAAAATTCATTCCTGGTTTGGTTCATCAGTATTATCGTACTTTATCTTGTTATCGGTGCAAAAAGTCTGGAGGACCACGGATCGCGTGTAGCTAGCAGACTTAAACAAGGGGATCTTGAGGGTGCAAGAAACGATGTTGCTAATATAGTAAGTCGTAACACAGAAAACCTTGATGAAGAAGGGGTTTGCAAGGCAACGATTGAATCTGTATTGGAGAATGGCAGCGATGCTATTTTCGCTGCGTTTTTCTGGTTCTTGATCGCTGGTGCTCCGGCTGCCCTGTGTTATCGTTTAGTAAACACGCTTGATGCGATGTGGGGTTATCGTAATAATCGCTATCAGTATTTTGGCTGGGCTGTAGCACGACTCGATGACATCATGAACTGGTTACCAGCAAGACTCACAGTATTGACTTACGCCTTAATGGGAAACTTCAAACTGGCGATACGAGCCTGGCGTGAACAAGCGCATCTACTTGAAAGCCCTAACGCCGGGCCCGTCATGGCCGGTGGTGCCGGCGCTTTAAACCTCACGCTAGGTGGGCCGGCAATTTACCATGGAAAGCTTAAAGAGAAACCCAGCTTTGGTTATGGCCCTGTGCCCGTTTATCAGGATATATATCGAGCCTTAAGTCTGGTTCGTCATTCAATATATCTCTGGCTGTTCCTTGCTCTGATTCTGGCTGGTATTTTATGAAAATACTTCATGGTGGTAATCTGGAAAGAGCTGAAAAAGAGTTTGGTATAGAGAAAAATACCTGGCTCGATTTATCTACAGGTATTAACCCTTGCGGATACCCTGTTCCTCAGTTTCCTGCCGAGCTTATTCGACGACTCCCCAGCCAGGAACTGGCTCTGGAATCTGCAGCTACCAGCTATTATCAGACCAATTCCTTATTGGCTATTCCCGGCTCTCAGTTTGCTATTCAGACATTGCCAGCTCTGTTTCCTAAGTGCTGTATAGCGATTCCAAGGATTGGATATCAGGAGCACAAGGTCGCCTGGGAAAAGTCGGAACATGACATATTCCTGTACAGTGATGACAAACTGGATGAACTCGAGGCATCCATTGTTGCCGGCAAGGTAAATATTGTACTTATCATCAACCCAAATAACCCAAGCTGCTTGTTAATCGAAAAAACTCGACTTAAGTTCTGGCTCGACGAACTTGAAAAACGTAATGCTTTTTTGATTATTGATGAGACCTTCATGGATAGCTCGCCTGAGCACAGCATGGCAGAGTATTTAAATTCATCTAATCTGGTTATTTTACGTTCCCTTGGCAAGTTTTTTGGTCTGGCAGGTGTCCGATTGGGTTTTCTTTTGGCAAATAAGGAAATCTGCGAGACGATGCAAGAGAAACTCGGGCCGTGGGCAGTAAGTGGTCCTGCTCAATGGATTGGAATACAAGCCTTAACTGACACAGCCTGGCAGAAAAATAACAGGCTATACCTGGAAAATGAATCAGCGTCACTGACAGGTTATCTGGGTAGAATACTTGCCAGTGAGCTTATAGAAATAAACAATACGGCACTTTTCGTTTCACTCATACTTAAAAAGGACCTTGCTACATCTCTATACAAAAATCTGGCTCATCAAGGCGTATTAATCAGACAAATCGACTACGACACCAGGCATAGCATCCTGCGCTTTGGTTTACCTGGGAATGATGAACAATGGTCCCGATTAAAAAGTGCAATAAAACTATTTTTAGAAACGAGATATTCATGAAAGACTTTAGAATAAATTACGTCGATAGATGGCGATCGAACAAGATTCAATTGCTACTGGTGTTTGTTTTTTTTGTGACCACGACAAATTGCATGGCTATAGAAGTAATTGATGATATTGGCCGCAGTGTAAAGTTGGAGAAACCTGCGAAGCGTATAATTAGTCTTGCGCCCCATGTTACTGAGAATCTCTTTGCTGCTGGCGTCGGGCACTTGATAGTCGGTGCTGTTAATTACAGCGATTATCCAGAGAAAGCAAAAACTATCCCGCAGGTGGGTGGCTATAATAATTTTAACATTGAGCTTATCCTGGCCTCTCAAGCTGATCTGATAATCGCCTGGAAGGAAGGTAATCAGAAACAGCAGGTTGAAAAACTAATCAGCCTGGGCATGACTGTCTATATCAGTGATCCTGTGAAACTTGAGGATGTAGCCAGAAGTATCAAACACTTTGGTGTATTGACGGGTGAAAATATCATTGCAGACAAAGCCAGCAGTGATTTTTTAAGTAAGTTAACTTCTCTACGCGAACAATACAGGCAACTTGAGAAAGTTTCGGTGTTTTATCAAACCTGGAATGTCCCGCTAATCACTGTCAATGAAAGTCAGTCTATAGGGCAGGTCATAAAATTATGTGGTGGTAAAAATGTTTTTGCTGAACTGGATACTCTGACACCACAAGTTAGCATTGAAGCTGTTATTGCAAGTAATCCCACGACAATTATTGCAAGTGGTATGAATCAATCACGACCCGAGTGGCTGGATGACTGGAAAAAGTGGGGATTTTTGTCAGCTGTTAAACAGGACCACCTTTTTTTTGTACCTCCCGACATAATACAAAGACATAGCCCCCGAATATTGCAAGGTGCACAAATGATTTGTGAATACCTGCAACAGGCCCGTAATACTGTCAACTAGTTAATATTAAAAGTTGATTTACCAGCTATGTCAGATATTTTTATTGTTGTTCACGCTAATTCCACCTGGAATGAGCTTGGACTCTGGCAGGGTCATTGTGATACTGAACTAAGTAAAACCGGGATGATTATGGCCGAGAGACTTGCCAATCACCCTGAGTTATCCGGGGTGAAAAGCATTTACTCCAGCGATTTGAAACGCGCATATCAAACCGTTGAACCGCTGGCCATTAAGTTGAAACTGGATATTGTCAAAGATCCTTTCTTAAGAGAAGGCAGGTGGTCCGATCATAGTATTCAAAAAAATGTAAGCGTCTTACCGGCTCCGTATGATTATGAAGAACGGAGTGAGCTGTACGAACGCGCCAGGCAAACTTTAGAGAGAATAAACAGGAACGCGTCGCATTTTCCCATCCTGATTATCACGCATGGAACTTTTCTGGAGTGTTTTATTGAGTCAATAAAAGACTGCTCAGAAACTTCTTATAAAGGTATTCGCTCATCGGTTAACTCTTTTGATGTAATTGATGGTAAATGGAGAGTAAACCAGTTGAATGATGTAAGTCACCTGCCCGAAGTTACAAAAGACATGATATGCATCACCAAAAAAGGAAATTAGGTCCTTTGATTCAGCCGCGATAATAAGGCCACACAAGCCAACGGGTAAGTTAAATCAATCTAGAAAGGACCAACTACACCAAGACCGTATATTGCTATCGCCCCCAGCAAACCGGTCATCAGCAGATAATACAGCGTTGGCAGTATAGTGAGCCGTAAAGTCGCACCTTCCTGACCTAGCAGACCAACAGTCGCCGAGGCTGCTACGACATTATGGATAGCGATCATATTGCCCGCCGCCGCCCCTACTGCCTGAAGCGCCAGGATCATGGTGGTAGGAATACTAAGTGATTGCGCCAGCTCAAACTGAAACAAAGAAAACATCAAGTTACTCACTGTATTGCTACCGGCAATGAAGGCACCAAGTGCACCGACAAAGGGAGCAAAGAGCGGCCACAACTCTCCCATACTCGCCGACACCCAGGCGGCCATCACTATCGGCATACTGGGAAGATCCGAAGTGTTCATACCGGAATTAATATAGAGCCGCACCATGGGAATAGTGAACACCAGGACGAAACCTGCACTTAACAAAGTACGAGACGATTCAGATAAGGCTGATCTGAATTCAGTCCCGCTCATACGATGAATAAATATCGTCATGAATGCGACAATTAACAGTATTGTCCCGGGCAAATATAATGGTGTGCTTAGTGCAGAAATTTCAGTGCCCAGTATTCCCTGCCAACGGATGTGAAAGGCTTTTAATAATGAGCCAACAGGAAGCTGTGGCATTCTTGTAATGATAAGCAGGACAACAACGATGAGGTATGGCAACCATGCTTTCGACAGACTCATATCTCGTGAAGTCACATCAAACTTAACTTCGAGTTTCCCCATCCAGTTCGCTGGCCATTGTTCGACAGGTGCAAAATTCCAGGTATCTTTTGGTACCAGGAATTTTCGTTTTGCGCAGGTAATCATAATAGCCAGGCCGATAAGTGCGCCCAGTATTGATGGGAACTCCGGTCCAAGAAAATACCCCGTCAACGCGTAGGGAATTGTGAACGTAAGGCCACTCAACAAGGCAAAAGGAAAAACAGAAAGGCCTTCTGACCATGAACGTCGCTCGCCAAAAAAGCGTGTCATCATCACAACCATTAGTAAGGGCATAATCGTACCCGTAATCGCATGGAGTGTGACGATATGTACTGTGATCTGCTGCAGGTAGTCGCTCATTTGTAGCCCTGATGATGCCAGTTGGGTTGAGACCAGTTGGCTATCCAGTCCACCGCGCAAACCTACCAGAACAGGTGTTCCAACCGCACCAAAAGTAACCGGCGTACTTTGCACCATCATTCCCAGCATAACAGCAGCAAATGCAGGAAATCCAAGTGCTACTAATAATGGTGCAACAATGGCGGCCGGCGTGCCAAAGCCGGACGCGCCTTCTATAAAACTTCCAAATAACCAGCAAATAATGACGACTTGTATGCGGCGATCATCACTGATCTTTGAAAATCCCCTACGAATTACCGAAATTGCCCCTGAATGTTTCAGGGTATTTAATAACAATATCGCTGAAAAAATAATAAACAATATATCAAAGGTAATAAAAATCCCCTGAATCGATGCGGCAACAATATGCGTAAAAGATACCTGCCAGAACAGGAGGGCGATAATTGCAGTACAAGCGTAAACCAGAGGCATGACAACTCGTGCTGATATTCGAAACCCGATCAGCATTATTCCGGCAAAGACTATAGGAAATGAGGCCAGGATTACCTGTATGTTGGTATTCATAACATGAATCTACTACCCCGTACTTACTCCAGTCAAACTGGAAGGCTTCTCATACGCGAAGGTTAATATGACTCATCTACTCTCCTGCTCAATCAATCGTGTTTCAATATCATTCATAAAGACAGTGTCTTATCAAAACAGGGCGTAGATGATTCCATTGCCTGCATGGATACCGATTTTGTACAACCCTTAATTGAAGACGAGCCAAAGTATACCAATTGTGTAGGTGGATGGACCGTTGCCGAGATTGAGGAGAAGGAATAAGGGTACTGACGAATTAATTTCGGCAAACCAGTAAAAGTTTAATATCACCACTCAAGCTAATGCGACTACCAGTTGCTTAGAAAATTAGCCCGTCTAAGCTATTAACCATATCAGGACTGCGCCTCTTACCAGAATCCTAACTACTTAAGAACGGTGTTTAATAACGCTCTTTGCATTAATGAGCGATGCAACAGAATTTGAAAACACTGATTATATCCAAATTTTCGATTTCTAACCTGAAATAGACTGGAAAATGTCCGGTAATTTTACTAACTCAATTGATGACCGAGTGCTTTACTCTTTAATTATTTTATCTATTTATAATGACTGTTTCAATTGTTGCCATGAGGCTTTATTACGTACATAAATTAAGTAGAAAAACAAAGATTACTTTTCATAATCATATAGGAAAAAATTATTCGAATTGGTTCAGAAAATTTAATAATTTCTAATTAACCCAGAACCTCTCGCAAGAACAAACATAAGTTCACTTTGAGACTTTGTTTCTGTTTTTTCAAACACCTTACGAAGTTGAGATTTTACAGTGGTTATCTTGACAGAATTAAGCTTGCATATTTCTGCTAAAGATTTTCCTGTATACAAAAGTTGAGTCAGTTTTGCTTCTGCCGGCGACAAGCCATACATTTCCTGCAAAACCTTTATAGATAAATTGCATTCGAATTTCGGATCAAGAATAAAAACACCCACTGCAGCACCTGCATATAACTTTACATTGTCCGTATTAAGATTAAGTGGTGTCACGACAATATGATAAGCCACCACCCCAGATCGAGCCAATACTTTTATACAGCCCCCGGCGGAATGACCTTTTGATTCGGCGGTATTTTTCGCTTCGTAACAATATTTATTGAAATCATCCTGATTAGCATAGTTTCTAAAACGTAATTTACCCTTTATGTAGTTTACTTCGGGTGATTGTCTAAGAATATTATCTGCACTTCTATTTACAAAAATTACATTATTTTTATTGTTAAGTAATATTATTGCTGGTGAAGATTCATGCAATGCTTCTTGAAGTAAAAATTTTTCCTGCTCGATTTCCTTTAAATGATGGTGAAGAAAGCGAGCTCGCAAAAAGTGGGGTGTAAGTAAACTCATAAAGTCTCTGTCAACGGCGTCAAAATCCTTGTTTTTAAAAGGACGCGATACCGATACGCCAAAATTACTCTTTACTGATGTGTCAACAGCGCAGCAAATAAAGCGACCGCTGTCCGCGGGCTTAAGACAATCATTATAAAAATGTGAGGCAGCTAAATTTCTATCCTGAATAAATTCTGACCCAATAAAAGTCGTCCCCTTGGGACGTTTGATGGCAATTTGATACCAAATATCCCCTTCTAAATAGAAATCACGAAGATAATCTGAATACAGTTCTTCTGGAAACTGCGCAGCAACGTTAATGCTTTTATGCGTAGATTCATCTGGATCCAACATCACCATAACACCAACAGACCCCTTAAATTGACCGACAATATTGTCTAAAAATGAATTCCACAATGAAGGGTTTATCGCGGCATCATAAATATTCTGAATAAATGTATTTGCTGACCCTTGATCTAATCGATGCATAAGCCCCACCATTTGAAATGTTCTAGTGAGCAAGAATCTCACCAGGTGAAAAAAGTGTATCACATCCACTTTTTTCATCTAGTTGGATGATTCTCCTTATTTACAATTAATATAATATATTCTGTTCGTAAGTAATTGAATTTAAAAGTACATCATCAAATTACTAGATTAAGTCTATCGAGTATCTTTGAACTAAAAAATTGATTATGAGCTGGAAACCTAATGCTTCGCTTTTTTTTGAATACAAACTCTTGCTGATATCAGCCCTTTTTCTAATTTCTCTGCTATCAGTACCCTCATCGCTATTGGCGACCGAAAGCAGTAAAGATCAATCGGATTTATCCTCAGGTCTCCAAGAGTTCCAAAATCAGCAATATCGTAAAGCACTGCTGCTGTTTCATCAGTTTGTCAAAGCCAATCCAGCTGATGGCCGCGGCTACCTGTTTCGGGGCTTAACCCTGAATAGACTTGGGCGTTTTCAATTGGCACTCGGCGACCTGCTTCAGGCCGAAGAGCTGGGACAGTCATTTTCCCGTTTCGATATCGAAATCGCGTGGGCCTGGCTCGAATATGGCGATTCAGACAAGGCCAGACAACGCTTGGATTCCTATTTAAAAGTTTACGAGAATGATGCCAAGGCCTATGAATTTCTCGGCCGAGCCTGGCTCAAATTGGGTGATCTCGATAATGCTGAGGCCAATCTAACAAAGGCACTCACACTCGATAAAGCTTTGGAGCCCACTATACAATTGTATCTTGCAGTGATGGAACGTCGTCGAGGTAATGTTCGGGGAGCATATGAAAACCTCACTAACATTATTTTGCAGCACCCAGAGAGTCGCCTTGGTAAAACCTTAGCCAAAACTTTTTTAAACGAAAAAACCGAGAATCTCGCAAAACGCTGGCGCGGCACCATAGCTACAGGGCTGGGCTATAATGATAACGTCATAGCATTACCGGATGACTTTGCTTTGCCTTCTGATATTTCAAGTAAGGACTCCTTGTACAAAAAACTCGAGATATCTGTCGCATATAATCTCAAGCGCTCTAAATTACAGGTATTAACGGCTGGGTACGGTTTTAGTAATAATCTGGTCAATGAAGTTGAACGATTTGACGTCCTCGACCAGTTTTTTTACTTGAGCTATTTGTTAAATTACCGTTCGTTTCTTACTGCCTCTGTATTACTAAGTGATCAATATACTCAAGTTAACCGCGACAGTTTTCGTAACGAAATCGCAGTACGCTCGATGCTAACCTGGCGGATGGGTAAAAACCTGACACTGGAAACCGGCTACCGCTTTGCACGAGGTAATTACCTTAGAAGCAGTACTCCGAGTAACAACCGGGATGCAAAATCACATTCCTTGTTTACAACAGGTCACCTCTTGTTACCAGATTATAATCTTCATTTTTATACAAGTTTTACGCACACATGGGTAAATACTAAAGGTCTAAACTTCGAAGTGGAATCAAATAGCCTCCGCCTGGGTATGAATGCTAATCTGCCCTGGCAAGTTATCTTTGAAGCTGATGCAAGTCGAACCTGGGATGACTATGAAAACCCGAATACATTGTCCTTTACTGCGCAGAGACGCGATGACATCAGTAATCGCATTAGCCTACAGCTAAGTCGCCCGGTGTACAAACGCCTTTCGGCCTATCTAACGTATACATACACAAATAAAGACTCAAATATTATCTTCTTTGACTATGAACAAAATTTAGTGGAGGCCGGATTAAGTTTATCTTTCTGATGTTGAAAATTGAAAAATACTGACAGGAGTAAATCTATGAAATACATTAAATCACTAATTTATATTATTGGTTTTAGTTTCGTTACAATGGCAGCTAAGGCAAGTGACTTTACCTTTCTAGGAAGAATCAGCAATGCTTCCAGTCCAACTGTCTGGCAATTAAAGCAGTTCAATGTGTCCAGCTTTTTTCCGGAGGTAGGAAATGCAGTGGTTACCTTCGATTTTAGGAATGACGTACCGGAAATTCCCGGCCCTGGTGATAACCCTAATTTTTCGGAATTCAAATCAGAATTAACAGAAAGTGACATTTCGGTAGCCAGACACGAAGGTGAATTCCAGCTCAAGTTCGAGTATGTCGGGGGAGCAGATTCCAACCATTTGCGCGATGTTCAGCTCAATCTGGATGGTAGTATATTTCGGGATCAATTCGAAGCTTTCAATAATCACCTTGGATCAGAGGATGGTGGTACTGCCCGCCAGGGTTTTGGACCTGCGGATAATGCACTCGGACAAAGTGGACTCGATGCGCAAATTTTTCTTATAGCTCTTCCTGTTGAGGAGATGGTGATGTCCGACTTTGTCACAGTAGAAGAAGTAATTGTGCCCGAACTTACTATAATCGAGGAAATTGACGTACCTAACATTGATTTTTCCGGCAACGACTTCATTGATCAAGCTTTCGTGCCAATGCGCACGCTGGCCGAAGTTGAACGAATCTACGGATGGGGGACACCAGAGTACCTGGCTTCTCCCGAATACGACATGTATATGACTCATATGAAAGTCGCGCAGGAAAAACGTGAGCGTATATTGAAAGAGGAACCCTGGCGAGATCCATCCGAAATTGACGTTTATGTGAATGAAGAAACAAAATCTATAGGGGGTAGAGTTGATATTATATCGTCTCCAGATGCTTACTGGACACAAGAGGAAAAAGTGGAGTACGAAAATCGTCGAAAAGAAGATTACTATAATCGGGTTAGTCAGGAAAACCAAACTGAAAGCGTTTTACCGGAAATTCAAAACCTGTTTGAAACTCTAAATAATCAGAATCAATCTGACATGAATAATGGCATAGAGAGCGTCATCCCAGAGCTAGCAGATATTGTTGTCATCTGATTAACCACTAATCGCTAATTTAGCATCTGACAAATAGCTGAATGTGCCACGAATCTGTATGTACTGGCATTAATGTATTGTCAGTATCATTTATTGTTTGGTCGATATAATTAACTAATGGTTCAAGACGAAACCTTTAAGACGATAGAGAATAACACTTTACTAATTTCAGAAAGTTACTGACTACTGAACGCCCGTCTGGCTTTATAAAAAGGTGATGACTGGTAAATAGCATTGTGGGCAGATAACCTGACAGATGAAGAGTATATTTCTGAGGCATTCGACCAAAGCGGACCGGGCTTTGTCATTATTAATTGCGGCATGCCACGGACTTATGGGCTATCGCGAGTTATCGTTGGGAATGATTGTTAAGCAAAAAATGGACAGCCCATATACTTTAATGGTCTTATTCTTCCTGGAAATAAGTCAGAGGTCTTCGTGCGCCGTCATCGAAGAACCTGGCACTCTTGCCTATGCGATTGTAGTCACCTAATTCCGATCGTGCCCATTCAATTTCGTTCATCAATTCGGCGACTAGCTCAGGCTTTTTATGCGCGAGATCATGTTCCTCAGCAATATCCTCATTCAGGTTGAATAATTGAGGGCGCTCTACTGTGTCCATATATTTACCGAGCCAAAGCATGTGTGGGGAGTCAGTTTTTCTGGGCAGTACCAGCTTCCACTCATCCTTGCGCACTGCCTGCAATTTGCTAAGTGAATAATAAAAGTAGCTCTTGTGAGGACTACTCGCACCGGGCTGGTTAAACATGAGTGGTAAAATACTTTTCCCATCAATTGCGCGATCCTGCGGCAATTCTGCCCCGGCCAATTTTGTAACGGTCGGATATAAATCCATAATGCTGACAATTTCCCGACTAACCAAGCCTTCGGGGATCTGTCCGGGCCAATGCATGATGGCCGGTACACGTACTCCCCCTTCCCAGTTGGAGTACTTTCCAC
Organism: Gammaproteobacteria bacterium; assembly: GCA_012103475.1. Lineage (GTDB taxonomy): Bacteria > Pseudomonadota > Gammaproteobacteria > Eutrophobiales > Eutrophobiaceae > WLWS01. Next base: position 24,091 of record WLWS01000001.1, read on the forward strand.
CTCTTAAGGGTCTTGAGTCACCGATGTGATCGCCCAGCTCTTTACGGACTTCCGGGCCGTTGTCTGAGGCAAAGATAACCAGGGTGTCTTTATCGAGATTCAACTTTTTCAATTCCGCCACAATCTGCCCCACACTCCAGTCCAGTTCTTCAACCGCATCGCCATAAAGCCCACGGGCAGATTTTCCGCGAAAATCTTTTGATGCCCCAAGCGGCGTATGTGGCATGGTATGCGCCAGATAAATAAAGAATGGTTGATCCTGATTTTTACGAATAAAATTCAGAGTTTCTTTAGTATAGGTTTTTGTTAACTGATCCATATCTAAAGGACTTTGCACAACTTCATCGTTGCGCATGAGCTCGGCGATAAAGCGCCTGTTATCGACTAACTTGGTAAAGCCGTTGTGCATCGGTGTGCCAAAAAAGTAATCGAAACCCTGTGCCTTCGGCATCAATTCTTTTATGAAAGGGCCTTTACCGCCTGGTCTGCCCGGTGGCAATGGCGGTGGGACAAAATCCCAGGGTTCTTCTCCATCACCAGCCAGATGCCATTTGCCGATTACCGCTGTGGCATAACCCGCCTCTTTAAGTACTTCGGCGATGGTGATTTCCTGACTATGCGGTGTGGTGTTCGGGTGCTTTTTGTTTTCCGGTTCGGCAATGCGTATGGGATAAGAACCGGTCAGAAGTGATGCTCTGGTCGGGCCACAGAACGGTTGGGCGTAGAAATCGAGAAACTGGATTCCCTCTGCAGCCAGTTTGTCCAGATTCGGTGTGCGCAAATCCCTTGCGCCATAAACGCCGACATCGGCGTAACCCTGATCATCAGTGAGAATTAATATAACGTTGGGTTGGGATTTTTCTTTGTTAACACTTTCATCACTACAGGATAGTAACAATGCACTGAGTAGCAATAACGATAAGCTGAATTTTAAGCGAGTGCTCAAATGAAGGCTTCTTGACAATTATGTGGCTATGCTAATTTTGTCTTAGCCCGTTCCAGGGCGCTTCTTCACTGACATCTTCCAGTTCGTATCCTGCATCGCCAATGGCCGGACTCAAAATTGCCAGTATTTTCACTTCTTTATCTGAGTCATTGAACGAGGCATGCACGGTGTCCATAGGCACGAATGTCACATCACCCTTGCTGATAATTTGTTTTTCATCCCGTAACCACTGCTCAACTGTGCCGTCTATCATATAAATGATTTCTTCCTGCTGAGGATGCTTATGAAAGTCATGACCCTGTCCCGGTGCCAGAGTGACTTCAATAACGACCAGATTTTTGCTGCCGGTATCTTCCGGTCTGGATGCCCAACCGAGCGAACCCCATTCCGGGTACTCTCTGCTCATATCTTCCGCGGTAAGAAACCTGCCTTTGCCATCACAAACTGAACACATAACGCTTTTCCTCCCGTTTCAAATTAATTCGATTAGCCGAGGTAGTCCTGCACAGCTTCATGTTCAATGCCGCCAGCCACGCTTACCGACTGTCCTCGTACCAGTACGGCTTCTTCTGATAATAAAAATGCCACAACGTATCCAACTTCAATGGCTTCCATGTTTCGACCTAACTGAGCTGGTACCCATGTCTCCCGCAATTCTGTTGCAGAACGTTTGTCATTGCCTGCCGATTTAGCTTCCGCTGCGGCTTGCAGCATCTCTGTGTGCACACCACCGGGGCAAACCGCATTTACATTGACTCCATACTGGGCCCACTCTGCAGACTGGCATTGCGTCAGATTCAAAACTGCTGCTTTTGTCGAACTGTAGTGCCCCATGAACACATGCGCCCTGACTCCGCCATGAGAGGCCACATTCACAATAGCGGCCGGCGCATTTTGTTTTATTACCTGCTCAACAAAGGCCTTCGAACAATTAAATATGCCATTTATATTTACGTCGATTTCTTTCGTTCTTTTCTGCAGATCAGAGTCCAATAAAGGTCCAGAATCCACCATGACAGCTGCGTTGTTCACCAGACCATCTACTCTGCCGAACTTTTCGACCCCGGCTGCGATTACTTTCTCAATACCATCTTCCTGAGTGATATCCATCGCCAGCGCCAGCGTTTTTTCTGTGTTGTATTCTTCCCTAATTAAAGCTTCTGTTTCCTTTGCAGAATTCTCCGCAATATCCGTAATAATGACCGCTGCACCTTTAGCGACTACAGCCTGTGCGATGCCTCTGCCGATTCCACGGCCAGCACCGGTGACAAGAACCACTCTATTATCCAACACGCTTATTTCCCTCTCGTAATCTTACAAAAATTTACCACCTGTTCAGTTAATGCCCGTTCAGTCGGCAGTCGCTCCATGGAACTGGCACCGTAAAAACCATCAATGTCTTTCACATTATCAAGCACAAATTGCACATCCTCCGGTTCAGCAATGGGGCCTCCGTGACATAGCACCAGGACATCTTCATTGATGCTCTTGCAGGCGTCGATAATCTTTCTAATTTCATCTACTGACTGCTGTAGAGTTCGTGCTGTATCCGCGCCAGCCTCTGTCATGAGGGCCGCTTCCTTGACATCAAATACGTAGGGGGTTGTTAAAAGATCCAGCTCGCGTGCGGCAGCAATACACTCTACTTCCTTGTCGTAACCCATTCCTGTTTCTTCCAGATTCGCCCTGAACCTGCCATCAATCAGACCCACAGTCGGAAAGTTCTGAATTCCCGCGAAACCCATATCTTTCAGTTCACCGAGAAAAGGCTTTAACAGCATGAACGGATCGGTTCCATTGACCCCGGCAAGAACCGGCACATCTTCGACTATGGTTAATACTTCCTTAGCCATGTCTTTGACAATCTCATTGGCGTTGCCGTATGCGAGCATGCCTGATAAAGAACCACGCCCGGCCATGCGATAACGACCAGAGTTGTAGATAACGATTAAATCAACCCCACCCTGCTCTTCACACTTTGCCGACAGGCCCGTGCCAGCACCGGCACCAACAATCAGTCCTCCTGAGGCTACTTTCTTACGGAGTTTTTTTACTATTTCTGATCTGCTCATAATTTACCTTTCGAATTTATTATAAACAGCTTACCTGTCTTAGTGGGTAACTACTTCAGCAAGCTGTTCCAACAATACATCAGCGAACTCAGGATCGTTGATATTTCTCGCTACTCGCAGGATCTTCCGTTTCGCATTCTGCTCAATTAACTTTTCAAGCGTTGTAAAGAGGGCATTGTCTGCTTCCGGATCATGGAAGGGCTGATCAGGGCTATCCAACATCGACACACCACCTTCGGGAACGACCAGCACAAATGGCGCTGTTGTTTGATTAATTTTATCCGCCATCCATTTTGCAACAGCCACATTTTCCTCAACAGAGGTACGCATCAATGTGACTTCCGGGTAGAGATTTCGCTCTTTAAACTTTTCCGGGACGGTTTCAATACCGCCAAAATTCACCATATCCAGTGCGCCAAGACTCATGACGCAGGGAATGTCCTTAGCAATGATGCTATCAAAGCGTTTTTCACCACAAGGGAACACGCCACCCACAACTTCATCGGCCACTTCTGTTGTTGTGATATCGAGGACACGATCGATATAATCACTGTTGACCAGGCTTTCCATTGCTCTGCCACCCGTCCCCGTGGCATGAAAAACCAGACAGTCATTGTCATCAGATTCCAGTTTTTGACGCACAGCATCGACACAGGGAGTGGTCACACCAAACATGGTCAGACCAATGGCTTTGTTCTCCATGTCAGGAGAAACGTAATGCCGCACCATGCCACCAATGGCATTCGCTGCATTAGCAAGAATGGTCCGCGACACATCGTTCAGCCCGGCAACATCGACCACGGAATACATCAGGGTAATATCGCTGCAATCTATATAAGGCTGGGTATTGCCACTGGCGACTGTCGAGACAAGTAATTTAGGCAGGCCAATAGGCAACGCCCGCATCGCTCTTGAGATAAGTGATGTACCACCCGATCCGCCTGCACCGATCACGCCGGCGATCCTGTCCTCAAGGTATTCTTTCTGAAGAAATGACTCTAGCGCATAGGACATTTCGGTAACCGCCACACCTCTGTCATTTTGACCGAGGACATACTGTGCCCCCTTACTGTGGCAGTCAGCAACAGTCTCCTTTGTCACATCAGCAGGGATCTGTGAATCGGAACCCGTACCAACGTCAACCGTTTTTACCTCTAGCCCGGTATTCCTGAGTTGTTCCGCGATAAAACCGAGCTCTTCAGCTTTGGTATCCATCGTTGCAATGGCATATATACACTTATCGTTCACAATTTGCTCTCCACATTCAAAAAAGCCGCTGGCTAAGCTAACAGTCTCAGGTGATTTCTTAGCCATATTATATTGAGTTTAGCCTTTTCCATATGTTGGAAATCAGGGGAAACATGACTAAAATGAAGATCTAGCTGCTACCCTGAAGGAATAAACCGGTGGATATTTTTTCAAACAATCAGACTTTTGAACTTGGTCAGGTGCAAACCCGGGGTGGTGGTAGTTTCGGTCCAATTCGTCAAAACCATCTGGCCTTGTGGATTGCTTTAAAAGGTAAAATGGCGGCTAAAGTTGATGATTTTGAATTTCAGGTAAGCCGTGGTCAGGCTGGTTTTTTCTATGCACAGACGATCCATGAACTGCGTTATGATACGAAAGAAATTTCCTACCTTTGGTGCAGCAGTACCATAACACCAGATACTGGCTTTATTGCCTCGAAAGAATCCTTAAGCTATTTAAAGAGAATGCCAAACGTGCTGGCGCCTTCCAGAGAGTTACACAACTTGATGCGTATTGGTTCTCAGATGCAAAACAGACAAGGCATGGCTGCACAGAGAGTTCGAACCGCTATCGGGGAATCTGCATTCAACGAATACTTTTACCTGGCAAATATTCAGGAAGAAGATAATGTATTGCCAAGATCTGTTGTGAAGGCAAAAAAATTTATTACTGATAATTATGCCGACGCAAACTGCCAAGCAATTGATATAGCGAAAGCATCCGCCATGTCTCCTCAGCACCTGTCCAAATTATTCAAGCAATACATGCAATATTCACCAGTTAAATATTTGTGGCACCTGCGCGGAGAAAAAGCGATACATCTTCTGAAATATTCAAACCTGCCTATTTCAGAAATTACGATTCGATGTGGCTTCAAAGACCAGTTTCATTTTTCACGCTATATAAACAGGCATTACAGCCATTCTCCCCGAGAAATACGAAAACGCCACTGGAATTCCAGTTTCAACTCTGTAAACAAAAACTAATCACAAAGCGGACAAGGTTAACTAAGTTTTTTAAACCAGATAGTTGCCGGGGACGTTATAAATTGGAAAGTCAGCCTCACACTTCGCAATCAATCACTGGGCTGGAAACACAATAAACTGAATCCTGCCTCTGAATTTTCCAAAGTTTTTAAGATCCGCTGGATTAATGCCGTTGTACTCTTCAAACTTCCCGTCTTGATATTTTTTCAGATCGCCAGATGCATACTGCATTCTGGTCTCTCCATCGGTAGATAAAAACATTTGCCATATGTCATCCCATTGATTGCCGGGATTTGTCATCACCTGCTGAACCAGGTTCGATACTTTCGATGCATCTTCCCGCTGTTCTACGGCCATAAAGCCGGTCAGGCCTTTATGATTCAATTGAAACATCCACATCGAGTGTGCCTTCCAGCCGCCATTCTCTTTGTCCTCGTAGACAATTTCCTGTTCCGTAGCAGTACCGATGACCTCTCCGTTCAATCTAACCAGTCCGGTTGCCGCAAGGTGATTTTTCAGAGAATGGTAATTCATATTGTTGATGTCGCTCTCGCCCATAGCCTGATAATTTCTTGTTGCTGTAAAAAGAAATTTATCAATATTGTGTGACAGGGACAGCAGATCATTTTCCAGATCTAAATCGAGAATCAGTTTGTCTTGCGCGCTGACATGCTGACTGAGCAGAAGCAATAATGTGAGTATTGGCAGAACCTTGTTAGACATACTTATCTCCTGTTCACTGATTCACGGTCTATTTAAAAGAGTTATAAGAACCACAGCTTAGGTATCGCCCGGATCAACACATACGATGGCCTGCATACCGTCTTCGATAACTGTTGGCAAAACCGGTACAGGACTACTCGCCGCACAAGCGTGACCGTTCGGCAAGAAGATGACATCACGCAAATAGGTTCCAGTTGTAGGCAAAGGATAAGCGATGAAGGTCTTCTCCTCGGGCAGGAATCGAAACATTCGATCACTTGTGGTTGTGGTGACCCAGACTTCCTGGGTTTCAGGATGCACGCCAACAGCATAGGGTGCTTCGATCTCACCTTGTGCCAGTGGGGGTATAGTATAACGATCATATTTCATACTTACCGGATCCAGGCGCACCAGCTCACCATCACCGAAGGCCGGAATCCAGAGTATGCCTTTGGCATCGAAACGCATTCTTCGTGGTCCATTAATAGCAAAATCGAATTCTTCTATCTCCAGTGTGTTCGGATCGACTCGACCAATCAGGTTGGCATGCAGACGGCCGTACCAGACACTGTTATCGCTGGGATTAATATCAATACCATAGGGCATACGTGCTGGCATCGTCCCCCGTGTGCTTGTGTCTGGTAAGTCGAGTACTGTCATTTCTTTTGAGTCGCTCTGTAAAAACCCTATCTGGTTTGACGCTGACAGGGTAAACCACACTCTGCCCAGCTTATCAAAGCGCAGGGTATGCGGGTACAGCGCCTTACCGCCGATATCGTGGTTTACGAATGTCTTTTTTGCAGGATCAAATTCACCAATGCCGCCGCTGACCGTATTGGTCGTATAGAAATGATCATCAGGACCGTGCTGAAGACTATGCGGCCCATGACGAACGCTCAAACCCCAGGGATTTTTTGATCCAAACAGGGTGAAAAATTTACCGCCAATGGGAATACCTTCACCTGGTAAAGAAAAGTTCTCGGTAGAATTTGATTCAGGGTCAGTTATGTAAATGCGATCACTGCCCTGATCCACGGTATACAGTTTGCCAGTTCCTTCATGGTATTCGACATCGTGGGAAATCACACCATCAGGTAATTTCCATTCATAAATTTTCCCCTTTAAAGCACGAGGCAGCACTTCATGATGCTGACTTGCGTTAAGGATTTTTCCGTCAAAGCCCTGCGCCAGAATATCGACATATCTGGCTATCCACTTCTCGTCCGATACCCCCCAGAAACTCAGCATACGGGTGAGAATGATTGTCCAGTGCTCTCGCGTTCTCGGCGTGCGTGTATAAACGTTGCCCAGTTGATGACAGCTTAAGCAGTCAACGTGAAAGGATTTTCGCTCCTGTAAACTATCGAATTCCAAAGCAGCAATGTAGGCGCTGTTAGTGAGCTGAGCGGCTTTCTCTTCAGCCGTCTTCAAACTCCTTAAACGAACCGGTTGATGACTATCCGCCTTTGCCTTGAGTGTTTTGTCTGCGTAACCCGGTTTTTTGATCCTTAATGTCAGGTCACCCTCGAGTTTCGAGTCAAGTTGAAACTCACCTTCCTTATTACTGTATACCGTCTCAGAGTATAGTTTGTCGGCAGACCTCAGAGTCACCAGAGCTGCCCTGAGTGTTTTGCCGTTTTCATCTTCGATGCGACCAGAGAGACTGATTGCAGAAATATGCGTCGAGATAAAAACCAGAGCTATGCCAAGAAGAGTAGGATTAAATGAAATTCTCATGATGAATAAAGCCTTGTTAGAATAAAATTATGTCAGGTTTGTCGAACCGGATCGCTGCCATCCCAGTCGACCGCTGCTGCCTGTAATCCCTCAAACAGTTGTTTTACTTTTTCCGGAAAGTCGATCAGTTCAATCATGCCGCCGAGTGCATCGTAACTGTCCATGTAGGCAAACTTACCGCCGACTTTGACTTCTCCGGCAAAGGCAAGTGGATAGCCCATTGACTGAAATCGCGTCATATCTTCTTCAAAGCGATCTGTCATATAACCCCAGTGATGAAACCCCGGTCCACGCTTTGCCATTATTTCCGAATATACGGAGGGCACATCGTCATGCTGCTGAATAATCTCCACACACATGTGGCCGTTGTAGGCAAGCGCCGCTGTGATATCCAGTTCGGTAGCTTCACCCCGGTAAGTCAGATCCTCTATCTCGCTGGAGTTGAGCAGAAAAAAAGGTCCGACACCCAGGGCTTCGGTCCAGTGTTTCAGACTGGCATCCATATCCTCGGTAATGTAGGCGATCTGACCTATGCTATTGACTGGCTGAATCATGTTTTTTTTATCTCCTGACTAGCAGCTCATCGGTAATATTGCATACCGCCATCTACGACGATTTGCTGTCCGGTAATATGTCTGGATTCATCAGAGGCGAGAAACAGTGCTGTATTGGCAATGTCTGAAACTTCGCCAAATTCACCCATGGGAATCTTTTTCACAAATTCACTTTGCATAGCATTTGCGTCCATTCCTGCCACAGTCCCAACCTCTTCAAAGAGTCCTTCCAGCATCGGAGTGATTACTTGACCGGGATGAATTGTGTTACAGCGAACGCCCTTTTTCTGCTCGGCGCAGTAAATAGCCACTGACTTGCTGAGCTGCCAGACCGCAGCTTTACTGGCACCGTAGGCGGTAAGAAAAGGCGTTGCCACCAGCGCCGCGATCGAAGACATGTTAATGATCGAACCACCTCCGCTTGCAGAGATAAGGGGAATCGCGTGTTTACAACCGAGGAAAACGCCACCGGCATTGATTGCCATAATCTGATTGAATGACTCCAGACTTGTCAGCTCCGGATTGTTTTCACCTTCCCGGTCCGGAATACCGGCATTGTTTACCAGCACATGTAGACCATCCTGCCTGCTATAGACGGCGCCAAGGACATCCTGCCATTCGGACTCACTACTAACATCCTGATGCAGAAAATCTGCACCTAACTGCGTTGCTATATGCTTACCCAGTTCGTCATTGATATCGCTGATGGTGACCTTTGCCCCTTCTTTGACAAAACTCTCGGCAATTGCTTTACCAATACCCGAAGCACCACCAGTTACCAATGCAATTTTATTATCAAGTCTCATGCTGTCAGTCACTGCTATGTTTGCTGGTGACACCGGCTGTGGTGCCACCGTCTACCATCATCGTCGCTCCGGTCATAATGGAAGACTCCTCCGAGGCGAGGAAGAGAACGCTATTTGCAATATCCTCTGGCGTTGCCATACGTCCCATCGGAATGTTTTCACTCATCGCCGCGCGCATGGCATCGCGGTCGGGATAAAACTCGACAATCGGATCCAGCATTTCAGAGTCGACATAAGTCGGATGAATAGAGTTACAACGAATATTCATCCCTCTTTCTGCACAGCTCAGCGCCACCGATTTTGTCAAGGTGGTGACGCCTCCCTTACTGGCGCTGTAAGCTGCGATATCTCCACCACCCACCACACCTGCAATCGAGGAAATATTAATAATTGAGCCATTGATCGGCTCAGCCTGCTGCATGGCAAGCACTGCATGTTTGCAACCGAGAAACAGACCAGTGAGATTTACATCCATAATGCGTTGCCAGTCCTGAAGACGGGTTTCTTCAAAAACACCGCTAATACCAATACCGGCACAATTGACCAGCACATTAAGTTGTCCGAATTCTGTAATGACCTGCGCAATCAGCTCCTGCCAGCGGGTTTCGCTGGTGACATCGAGCTCAATAAAACTCCCTCCTGCAGCCATCATTGAAACAGTCTTTTTTCCCTGTTCCTGATTCAGATCGGCAACCACCACAGTTGCACCTTCCTGTGCAAGCCTGATGCAAGTGGCTCGACCGATGCCGGAAGCGCCACCGGTAACCAGAGCAACTTTGTTCCTGACTCTGCCCGCTTCAGGCATGCAAGTGGTCCCGCAATCTTTCAGCCACCACTTGCAGACCGTCCCTGCCTACATCAAGTGCGCCGCTAAATGAAAAGAAACCGTGAATCGTACTCTCAAAGCAAAGGTATTCGACGGTGACACCGGCCTCACGTAATTTATCAGCATAGTGTTTACCTTCATCCCTGAGTGGATCAAATCCGGCAGTGATGATCAGTGCGGCGGGTTGACCGGATAAATCCTCCGCATAAACAGGCGAACTTCTGGTATCTTTCGACTCTTGCTCAACATCGGAATAGTACATACCTCGTAGCCAGTCCATATCCTGATTGGAAAGAAAAAAGCCGCCGGGGCCGTACTCATCTCGTGAAGGATAGTCTGCCTCTAATGACATATCGATACCCGGATACACGAGAACCTGGAAGGCAATGGCTGGCCCGCCGCGGCTTTGTGTTAGCTGGCACATCACGGCACTGAGATTGCCGCCGGCACTGTCACCAGTCACCGCGAGTCGTTTCGGGTCTGCGCCGAGACTGGCCGCATTTTCTGCTGCCCAGCACAGAGCGGCATAACAATCCTCCACACCTACCGGGAATTTATGCTCCGGTGCGAGTCGATAATCGACACTGACAACAATCACGGACGCACTCGCACAATAGAACCTCGACATATTATTATGTGTGTCCAGATCGCCCAGGGCGAAGCCACCTCCGTGATAGAGTAAAAGGATGGGCAAGTTGGAATTCTGTTTCGCTTCTTCGGGCCAGTAGATTCTTAGTGGAATCTCACCCACAGGTCCGGCGATCTGTTCATCTCTGATTTTCAACACCGGCATTTCCGGTGCATCAACTGCGAGGGTCATCTCCTTCAGACCACTTCTTGCCTGTTCAACTGTGAGTTCGAACAGCTTCGGATTTCCTTCGGTATTCATTTGATCCAGCAATGCCTGTGTCTGAGTATCAGGTTTCATTGTTTAAACAGTCGCAGTTCGACATTAATGTCCATTTTTCCATCCACAGTGAAACGAGTCATACGATCGATTTCAACAAACTCGCCACGCAGGTTTTCGAATTCTCCTGTGCCACCGATAATAATTCCCCTGCCGTTGGCCGCCGGACCGACTGTGGTAGTCATCAAGCGGTCTCCGGACCAGTCTTTGCCGGTACGGGCAACTTGCCCATGGTATGTCTGGCAAGTTCGCCTGAATGTTCCTGTTGCACCAGAAAGATCATGCCGCGTTCAGGAAGCACCAGTGTCCAGGAGGTGTCCCAGATGACATTACTTTGAGCAAAATTCTCACGTGCATTCATGGGGAACACTTCCAGTTCGCTGGCGAACCCCCTTACCTCACCTTCCTTGTCACGTAGCTTGCCAACAACCGCGAGACCTCGCTTTAGAGACTCTTCTTCAAAGGCGGGGATATTCTTTGGGAATCGTAAGAGTGGTGCCTGCGCACCGCCAGTCAGGGCAATGGCGTCCTCAGGCATATTGATGAAGAAAGATTCTTCTTCTGCCTGAACGCATGACAGACTGCCCGCCAGCACAGTTAGGAGTGCACCCGTGATGATTAGTTGCTTTCGTATCGGACTGATCATTAATTTAGAATAATTTCTAATTCAGGCGAAGAGCCGAAACCCAATTGCTTCGACTCCTCGCCGTCAGGGGTAAAGCTTAGAATGACTTCCTGATTGATACGCCCCATTCCCTGGGACGATTGAAATGCCCTTCAGCGGTGCCGAAGCTGTTGAGTGCCTGCAGGCCACTGACGAGCACGCGACGGTCAGTGAGGTTGGTACCAAAGACTGCCAATTGCCAGCCTTCACCTGCCCAAGCACTATTTTGCAGATCCCAGGTCAATCGCGCGTTGATGATGCTATGCGATTCTCTGGCAATGGAAGGCGTATTCTGAATGTCGGCAAAACTTTCGCTTTCATAAGTCCAGTCACCACGTAATCTGAACAAGCCAAAACTCTGCTCAGGAAAAGTATATTCTGCACTGGCGCTGGCTGACCATTTGGGTGTTCGAATCATCTCGGTCTGTAGTGTTACGTCAGCAACACCCGCATCGACCCCGGAAATCTCAAAATCCGTATAACCAACTGAAGCGGACACATCAAGACCTTCAAAAGGAAGAGCCTGAACTTCAATTTCTACACCAGACACATCGGCGGCGGCAACGTTATCAATCACCAGTAATAGTGAACCGGAAGCCGAATCCGCTGTTACCGCACCAAACTGCAAGTCATCATAATCGTAGACAAAGGCGGCAACATTCAGACGCAAGCGCCGGTCCAGCCATTCCGATTTCATTCCTATCTCATAGGAATTGAGGAATTCCGGATCAAAGGCTGAGACTTCTCCCGTTACCGTCGGGCGACCATTAAAACCACCGCTCTTGAAACCATGAGAGTAAGTGACATAAGTCATCAGATCGTCATGCCATTGGTATTGCAGACTGGCTGTGTAAGTTGGCTCGGTCCAGCTTTCTTCCACTGTTGTCAAAGGTACAATGAAAGTATTACTTGCCGGACGACGATGCTCCAGCGCGTACTCCTTACTTTCATAGGTATATCTGATTCCGAGAGTCAGGCTGAACTTCTCGGTAAAATCCAGAGTCCCCTGGGAAAACATGGCGATACTCGTGATGTCTATCTCATTGAAAATATCAAAATCAAGATCAAGCAGCGGGTTGATCGGATTCCCTGCACAACCGGGAGCCAGGAAAGGCGGAGCACAGGGCGCACCACTTAACTGACCTGGCAGACCCTCAAGGGCGCCGAACAAACCGGAGGTCAGTACCACTTCATTACGATCGCGACCGAACTCATCGAAGTAGAAAAAACCGGCTACCCAGTTCAAACGTCCATCAAAGCCGGTTCCTAACAATTGAATTTCCTGTGTAAACTGATCCTGATCCTGGACCTGATCGGTATGCACTATCGGCAAGGGTGAACCATCCCCATCACGTCCAAAAGCCGCCTCCATTTCACGATAGGCGGTAATCGATTTCAGCGTAGCCCAGCCCATGTCCCATTCAACGGTGGCATTGATGCCCCAGGCATCGAGATCGTTGTCGTTCGGCCCGGTACCAAAAGTGACGTCCGGATCACCACTCACGAAAGCTGAACTTATCGGCGTACCGGAAGGCCCTCCAATCAGAGCATTCCAGAGTATGGTCGGCAGGCCACCAAAGGCACCGGCGTCATCAAACTGGACGAGCTGGTTGGCAACGGACTCCTGATCCCAGTGACTGTAATCAGCGGCAATGTCCACAGAGACATCACTGGAAGGCAACCAGCGTAAGGCAATCCGGCCACCGATTTGGTCTTCACTGCCACTTCTGTCAAGACGTCTACCGGAAGCGAAGTCCCGTCTTTCCATAAAGCCGTCACGATTTTTGTAAGATATTGCGGCCTTGGCGAACAGGGTGTCTTCGATCACGGAAAAATCGATGCCACCCTTGAAGTCAGTACGATCGAAGCGTCCGAATTTGGCCTCTGCGTAGCCTCCGGTCTCGCCAGTGGGTTTGGCGGAAACAACATTCACGGCGCCGCCGACGGTATTCTTGCCAAACAATGTGCCCTGTGGGCCACGCAGCACTTCTACTCTTTCCAAATCCATCAGATCCATGGAAGCACCAAGCGTTCTTGGATGAAAAACTCCATCGATATAAATACCAACACCCGGATCGGTAGTAAACAGAAAATCGGACTGGCCGATACCTCTTATATATATCTGTCCATTGTTCGCGCCACCGCTGCCACCCTGCCCGGTCGCCATAATCACATTTGGTGCATAGGAGCCGATATCCATCAGGTTATTCAGACTACGCTCTTCCAGATCGGCAGCAGAAAAAGCCGAGACTGCGATGGGTGTTTCCTGCAGGGATTCCTGTCTTCTTCTTGCCGTCACCACCACTTCTTCCAGAGCTGCCGTGGCCCCCTGAGCTGAAAGACTGATGGGCATGCCGGGCAGACAGATGAAAATCAGTAAGAGCTTGCCAATCAGGCCAGATAGACACTGGAATTCAACACCTGATTTGATTGTATGCGCTGCTTGCTTCATAAAGCTGTCCCCCGACCCTTGTTGTTTAATTACAAAATTCAGCCGAATCTTGGTCATATAACCAAGAACCCTTGATGAATGCTCAAGCCAGACTGTAGAAGCACGAATCTTTTCAAAATTTGACAGGCAATAACATAGCGTAAATGACTCATTTTTCAGCCTGGCACTAGCTAAAATAAAATTTAGCTTGCCGTAGTGTGCAGCTTACTACTACCATTGGACGACAATTCTCAATCCTTAATCGAGTCGCGATTTCTATGTCACTAGCTCAAAGTGAATTCAAGAATATTACCGCAGCCGGCGACGCGATGATGGAGTGTTGCGATAATTCAACGTTTCAATCTACTGTACTGCAGCATCTTCATCATGTCATTGGATCAGAGAGCGCTGTTTATTACAACATTGCCGGTAAGCTTAACGATTTACGCTTTAAGGATGGCTTTTCTATAGGTGTACCGAAAGAAGCGCCGAAACAGTGGTGTGAACATTATCGAGAGCGCGATCCTTTCGTTAACAAGGCGATAGATAATATTGACAAAGGCAGCCAGTCCACCATTGTCTCAAAGAATATTGTGGTTAACCGGGAATATACCAATACCGAATTTTATTGTGATTTTCTCAATCCGCAGCATGTTCATCACGTGATGGTTATTCCAATCGTTGAAGACGCCCGGCCAATTGCTCTGATTGGATTGCATCGACCGGCCCATTCACAGGCTTTTTCAGAGAAGGACATCCTCAAGGCAGAATTCGTCAAACCCTATATCAAGGCCGCAATCCAGAAAATTAGTCTGAATACACAACTGGATGAATGTAAATCCACAATTGACACATTGATTTCTGACCTGCCGTATGAAGGTGTGATAGTTCTGGATACGATCTAATCCCCGTTGTCGTTAACGATCATGTATATACCTTAATAGAAAGCCTTGAAGAGGATAACTGTACTAAAAGCACCTTGACAAAATTACCGTCTGAAATCTACGAATGCTGTAAGCAATGGAAATCACTTTGCCTGACCACACCAATAAACGAATTAAGAGAAAAAATAGATTTTTCAATCACGCGTAATGATAAAACCCTACAGGGCTACGTCCGCGCGGCGGAAAACGATTCAAAAGAAATGTTCTTTATTATCTGTCTGGGAAATGACGGACAAAGCCTGATAAATTCCCGCAAGATGGAAAAGTATAATCTAACGCGTCGGGAAATTGATATTGTCCACCTCGTCAGCACCGGAATGACTAATCCCGAAATGGCGAAAAAATTGTTCATCAGTACACGAACTATTCAAAACCATCTACGCTCAATTTTTGCAAAGGTCGGAGTGCATAACCGCACCAGTCTTATTTCTACTCTGGCGAAAGAATGAGTCCAGGTTAAAGCGCAACGCCGCTTTTAAAATGTCGGGAAAGGGTCGCGAAATGCGCCCGGTTTATAGCTTTCTCCTGTCATTAAGTCGAATCTCGAATTTTAGTCCTGAGCAAGCGACAGGAAAAATGACTTTCTGAAAGTCGGTGTTGTCACTTCCCAGGTGACTCTCTCACCCTTGTCTATTATCCAGCCATCGCCAACTTTGTAAGTCTGCTTTTCACCACTCTCATGATGGTGGATAGTAACCTCACCTTCTAAAACAAATGCATGCTCGGTTGCCGGCCAGACTATTTCAGCCTTGCCTTTTACCTGTCTGAATATGCCACCCAGACATTTGTCATTTTCAAAATCAATGGTGATTTCAGTTTTAAGATCGCCATCTGTTTCCAGTGCCCCACCTTCTTTCGTGTCGTAAGCCTGAAATCTTTCTTCGGCTACAGTCATTCCCGTTGAGTAATTAATCATATCACTGCTCCCTATGTAGTAATTTGCGTTTTGAAACCTTCTTTCATAATTTCGATTTTATGACAAATGATACCTAAACAAAGTGTGTATTTTATTACGCTGCCGAGCGGCTGCGCACCGCGTCCGATGGCGCCGGTAATGGTGGAGAATTCGGCCATAGCGGCAGCTTGTCGCTGGCATCACCGGTATTGGGAAACCAGATGGTAAAAACCCAGTGGCTTCGGTCAAAGGTTTTCTCCGCCCACTTCCAGTCGCTGCCATAACTTGACGATTGCTCCACCGCCGCGAGAGTTTGGTAATCCAACTCCTGCTCTGAATAGTTACCTACTCGATCAAACACGGAAACCTGAATGACCCGATTAGCTTCGGGGTCGTGCATCAACCATAAGGCTGATTTGCCTTCTTCGGCAGCTCGATCCCGTAATTGTGGCCAGAGCTTGCTGAGTATGTCCTCAGTTTTAATCTCATTTGAGTCCCAGACTTCAGTTCGACAAGCCACCTGGGATGAATGAACGTCCTTAAAATCGTAAGCCCCAATAACTCTGTGCACACCTGCACTTACATCTGCAAAATCTTGCCGCTCCAGTATAAGTACTCCATCGAGTTCATACTTATTACTACACCAATCCCCGAAAGCCTTCGCGTTTTCATAGGTATCAAAAAGATAACGCCCACCGGAGTAAATTTTGCCAGTGTCCTGTTCAACGCTTAAAGGCAATAACTTACGATTGAATCCCGGTCTCGCGGCCATGTTCAGCCGATCGATTTCTATCGTTGCCGGGGCTTTATCGGGGGGTAACTTGTCAGTTAGCAAAAAATCATCAATTGCAAAACCTTCTACATTTATCGGGCCCGGCTGGTAGTTTTTGGCTGTCATAATCTCAGTCTCTCTATCAGTTGTTTTAAGCCTCTCATCGTTCTAATCTTTGAGCACGGCAAAATTGCTATTCGTGGTTTCAAGTTCAGGATAATTAATTCCACCTTACGTGCAAGGAGACGATATAGCCTTGCGTTCTTCCTTAAGATCGAAATTTTCAGGCACTCCATGTTGGCAAATTGGCTCTAAACTAGATTGGTTAATTGGTCTTGAAAAGTACCAATTTTTAAATATATGATGGGTCCAATTTATCAAGTCCTAATGCTCGCATGCAGCTACCACTCAAAATTCAAGCAAACGGGGAACTATCCTTGCAAAAACAGATTTTCGAACAAATTCGGAAGTTGATTCTGGAAGGAAGTTTACTGCCCGGTGCTCGCCTGCCGGCCAGCAGGGAATTGAAATCGCAGCTCAAGGTATCGAGAAATACCATCAACTTCGTCTATGAGCAGCTTCACGCAGAAGGCTACATCGAAATGCGCCAGGGAGCAGGCACATTTGTTAACACCAACATCCCGGAAAATTCTGTCATGGACCGGGCTAACTTTGCAATTGATAAACAGACAAGTCAGATCTTTGAGGAAAATTACTCAACCAACTTTACAGCAAACAGGCCCACTCTTTTTTATGAAGACGATGACAAGTTGGAAATTGATTTCCGTGTCGGCAAACCAGACCCTAGCTTGTTTCCTATCAATACATGGAGAAAAATCGCCTCCAGAAACCTAGTCAAAACCAATCACCAACTGACTTCTTACAACGATCCTGCAGGACTCATTTTATTAAGGCAGCAGTTATCCAGACATCTTCGAATCAGCCGGGGAATTCGGGCTGAGCCCGAACAAATTCTTATTGTCGCCGGGGTCCAGGAAGCCTTGAACCTGATCAGTCGCGTTTTAATTGAGAGAGAATCAGTAGTCGCGATGGAATCCCCGGGCTATCAGGGTGCAGCCTTTACCTTTCAAAGTTACGGGGCAAAACTTAGTCCGATTCCTGTTGATGAATCCGGCATCCAGGTCCCGCACCTACCTGATAGTAAGATAGCCCTGGTTTACGTTACCCCTTCTAATCAATTTCCCCTGGGTCACACTATGTCGCTTGAACGCCGGTTAAGACTCATCGAATGGGCAGGCAGAAATAACAGTTATATTGTCGAAGACGATTACGACAGTGATTTTCGTTACGCCAGTAGTCCTTTAACAGCACTTCAGGGTCTTGATGATTACCAACGTGTTATTTACACGAGTACTTTTTCCAAGTCGCTGGGAGCAGGAATTCGACTTGCTTACGTTATCATTCCTCAACACTTACTCGAACCCGTGCTTACCGCCAAGGCCCTGCTGAACAATGGTCACCCCTGGCTAGACCAGATGATCCTGACCGAATTTCTGAGTAGTGGTGGCTTTGATAATCATTTACGAAAAGTCCGTAAGGCCTGTCTCAGTCGACGTAATGCTCTGGTTAGCGCAATAACAGAGTATTTTCCTGATAGTAATTTTTCAGGACTCGAGGGGGGAATGCATCTGGTTTGGTATTTACCGGAAGACTTACCAGATGCCGATTCTTTACAGAAGCTTGCTCGCAATAACGGTATCGGGATTTACTCACTGACGTTGGGTCATGCCCACGATTTCGGAAATGGAAAAGATGCGAACAGAATTATACTGCTCGGTTATGCTGCCCTGACAGAGAATGAAATTTACGAAGGTATCTCCCGAATCAGGGCCTTACTGCCTGTCTGATTTCCACAATTTCAGAAAAATAATTGACAATGCATGCAGAAAAGCTAAAATCCATAAAAATAAGCAATTACTTTCTTTTTTACATTTAACAACAATATGTAAATTACCAGCTATTCTGCATTTTTATTTAGGGGTGAATAATTATGAGCGCCATACTCAAAGAAAATATAGATACTCTCATTAGCCAATATCAGGATGGCTATTCTCTCGAACAGGCCTTCTATTGTTCTGATGAGGTGTATCAAAGGGATATGAATAGACTAATAAGTCAGCGCTGGTTACTGGTTGACCACGTATCCCGTATTCCCAACAAAGGTGATTACTTCCTGTTCGACATAGGTGAGGAATCTATCATTATCATTCGCCAGTCTGATGAAAAGATAAATGCCTTCTTCAACGTATGTCGTCACCGTGGTTCGAGGATCTGTCTGGAGCATGAGGGCAACAAAGGATTGTTATCCTGTCCCTATCATGCCTGGACCTATGAGCTGGATGGCCAATTAAGACCGCCAAGACTGATGCCGGATGGTTTTGATAAAACGCAATTTGGATTACATGCCTGTCATATAAAAGTAACACATGGCCTTATTTTTGTATGCCTTAGCAAAGACACACCGCCAGATTTCGATGCGGAATTTTCCGAGTTTAACGAGATGTTCGATTTTCATGGATTTGCAGACGCAAAAATAGCGGTGAAGAGGGATTATCCAAACCAATGTAACTGGAAACTGGTCGTTGAAAACTTCATTGAATGTTATCACTGCGCACCTGCTCATGCTGAATATTGCGTTGTCCATCCTGAAGACCAATTGCTGGCATTGGGAGCAGGGCCGGGTTCAGGTCCTAAGGAAGCAATGGAAAAATATCAGCCCATTCTGGATGAGTGGGAAGAGAAATCCAGAGCAATGGGCCACCCGGTATATGAAATTGATCATGACGAGCACTCCCTGCACCTTGCCCAGTTGGCTCGCTTACCCATTAACGATCGTAATTTTGCTGCAGAAACCAGAGACGGTAAACCAGCGTCGAACAAATTGATGGGGAAATTTAAACAGTGTGACCATGGTGAGACTGCCATGGTGTTTAATCCTATTAGCTATATTCTCGCGTCCAATGATGTCGCAATGATGGTGAGATTCACACCGCGTGATGCAGTTAATACCGACGTTCAACTAACCTGGTTAGTACATAAAGATGCTGAGGAAGGTGTCGATTATGATGCGGACAACGTCGCCTGGGTTTGGGATGTGACCATTAAGCAGGACAAAAAAATAACTGAAGATAATAATGCAGGCATTCTATCCAGTCGTTATCAACCCGGCCCCTATTCAACTCAGGAGGCACGTGTGGCAACTTTTGTTCGTTGGTATTTGAACGGTATTAGATAAGCCTTGGTAAGCAGAATCTCAATACAATTAATTTAGCCTACGGAGATAAGTACTTTGACTATTAATGATGAAATTCGCTCTCTTTATGATCTCTTTGAAGAAAAAATTAACGCTGGAGAAAAAATTAACGCTGGAGAAATCAAAGAGCTGGTTGAAGAGTTTTTTAATGAAGATGCTATCGCAACCGGACACGAAGCACCCTTCATGAAAGGAAAGGATGCGCTTATTGGCATGTTTAGCCACGTTCATTCCACCCAGAAAGATATCAAAATCGACATGGTGGAAACCCGTGAAGGCGATGATGCCCTTATCTATAACATTGCTAATACTCGTAGTGTTATTAGGGAAAATGATACTCCGGCAGCCTTGAAAAGCTTATGCATATTTCGTAAGACTGACGCTGGATTGAAATGCGAAGTCGATTTTTTTGCACTGGGAGCAATAGAGTAATAAGTATTTTCTGAATTCTGGTATTTCTCTAATTCCATCTACTCGATTTGCACGAATAAATAGTGCAAATTGCTTTTGCATGACAGATCAGGATGATTGTGACTCCAAACGCATACTTACTATTGCAAATAAGGGTGCAGCTATCAAACAAGTGAATAATGCAAGCAAACCTATGCCTGCAAGGGAGATGATATCTGCTATAAACCCGCCAGTTCCTATGCCAACAGAATAAGAAAAGAACATTATCCCTCCCATTGCTGATGCCAGACGCCCGGATGGATCCAGTGCTGAAGCTGAACCGGCAATAATGTAAGGTCCGAGAAAAAGATAGGCCGCGTTATATAGAAACAGACCGCCCGCATAAATCATCAATGTGTCAGCATTGGTTACCAGCACTGCTGCTACAGCGCAGATTACGGAGGCGGTTGCCATCGGGATCGCCCGTCCTATCCTTACGCCGAGCCAGGCTGCAAACAAGGAACCACCTATCATAAATAATGTGGCCATTGATAGTACTTTACCAATCATCTCTGAACTTAAGCCTACATTGTCACTGCCAATACGCTCGACAAAACCCCACAAAGCACCTAAACCGATATTCAACAACACAGTAGCGATAATTAGCATCGCTATCAGAGCCGTATTTGCTTTACTTTCTGAAGACTCTTGTGAGGCCATCTCTGTGTTCGAATCTGGCAAACTACGATAGAAGGGCGTTGTTAAGAGCAGAATTATACCTAATGACACAAACAAACCTCGATGCAGTTCAAGATTCAGGGTATATGGCAATAAAATAAACAGTAACATAAACAGCAAATTCATCACCGCCTGAGCCCAGCCAAAATTTCTATCCGGATTATCAGTTGATGCTGCAGCAGCACAAATTGATCCGAACACCAGTCCACAGCCTATTCCTACAAAAATTCTCAAAGGGAAAAGTATAATTAATGTGTCAACGAAGCCCGTCAGCACTTCACATACAGCAGCGAGAATTGCTCCGCACATTGCGGTTTTTGCGCGCGACCACCTGTCCAGTTTTGATGAAATAACAATTGCTGTAATTGACATTGCTCCTACTTCTACCGCGCCAAGTAAACCGGTTTGGCTGGCAGAAAAACCCAGTCCGTCGATAAGCGCTCCAATTTGGACAGGAACAAAATAAACGCCCATAGAACCGGCAAATAAGCCTGTTCCAAGGGCAAGAATCAAAAGAATTAGCGGAGTCTCAGTTTGCTTCATATTAAACTTTGTCATTGTCATCCAGATAAGTCGAGATATAGCCAATCTGCATGCGCTTAAGTTCGTCAATTACCTTAGGGTCATATCGTTTACCTCTGGAAACAGAAAGATCCAGCATCGCCGGAACAATTTCTCCGATACAACTACCAATAAGTTCTCTTTTGCTTACCGGGAAGCTGATACCACATTTCTCCAGAGCCTTCATGATTACTTTGGCCACGTCTTCATTTGATTTCCGGTAAATCTCTTTCAACCCTGGTGTAGCGAGCATAGCACTCTGTAGCGCAATTAAGCCTTTTTCGTTGCGGGTTTCTTTAATCATCGCATCGATTAAACCGGACATCATATCCTGCCAGGAAATTGTTTCGGTCAATATAGCCACGTAATCAAGGACTATTTCTGTTTGTTTATCATTGAGTCGAACTGCGAGTGTCGCCAGAATTGCATACTTATTCGGAAAGTATTTATACACAGCACTAATATTTACGCCTGCTCTTTCTGCAACCAGATTAGTGTTGAATCCATCCAGGCCAACATCATCAAGCAAACCCGCTGTTGCCATAAGTATTTTTTCATAGGTTTGTCTGGCGCGCGCCTGTTTCGGTTCTTTTCTTAGTTCCAACTCTAAATCAGAATTTGCTACTTTACTTTTCATAAATCTATTGTGTATGAGGAAAGCTGAAATACTAATTAGACTTGAAACAAATAAGTAAGTAAATGCTTTTGTTGACGCCGATTGGCATTGATACATTAACTAATGTAGCCAAAGTTAAAAATCATACGGGCCAGCTTTATAAATTTCCTCAGGCAACCATGTTTCATGAATATGTAACCAACGGAATGGTTTCGATTTCGATAAAACCACTGTAGTGCGACGACCACTTTCAGGGCGATCGGAAAATACTGCATGACGTTGCCATTCCGTATAAGTCGCTATGATATGAGAATCCGACTGATGCAGAACTTTGACATCGCGAATCGCGATACGAAAATCAGAGGCTATGCCGCGAGCTCCAGCGAGGAAACCTGTTAAGGCAGTTTGATCAAGCAAAGCACCACCGGGACCAATATAATGAACCTTGCTATCGAAACGGGACGTAAACTCATCAAAAACTGACTGATCAGCTTTACCGTTAAACCAGTCGACAAAGAACTGGTGCAATTCCTCAACTTCAATTCGGACATCTTTTTCCAGGCTCCTTGCTGCGATTGGCTCCATGTCGCTTTCTGAGTGCCGGGTTTCGGCAAGACATATACTATTCAATGATATGAGAAGCAACCAAAGCGACGATAGTAATACGGGTTTTCTACCTATCAGTTTGTTATTCATTTCTTATTTCTCTTTTAATAAATTGCAAATATAGAATAACATCGTCATCAATGAATTGAGATCTTAAATTGACAGAGGAACTACAATGACCTGGATTAAAACTATCCCGTATGAAGAAGCTGAAGGCCAATTATTAAAATTGTATGAGCGTGTCAAAGGACCAGACAATAATGTGGATAATATTATGCTGGCACATAGTTTACGACCTCACAGCATGACCGGTCATATGACTTTGTATAAAAATGTTCTACACAATTCCCGTAATACTGTAGAAAAATGGACTCTGGAATTATTTGGTGTCTATACGAGTATGCTGAATGAATGTGATTATTGTGTAGAACATCATTTCAATGGTCTGAAGAATTTACTCAAAAACGATGCCTACGCACGTGACATACGAAAAGCGCTGGTTTCAGAAGATTGGGAAAGTATATTCGAGCCAAAATTAGTGACCGCACTGGCCTACATAGAGAAGCTTACCAGGAATCCCGCAACTCTCAGTGAAGATGATATAAATAAATTGCGCAATGCTCGTTGGGATGACGGTGAAATCCTGGAAATTAATCAGGTCACGGCCTATTTCAACTACGCTAATCGAACTGTATTGGGTCTTGGTATTAATACCGAAGGCGACATACTTGGCTTGTCGCCAAATGACTCTGATGACGAACAAAACTGGCAACATACATAATATTATTGCCAATTAACGCGGTTTTTGAACACACTTATTTAGGGTAGATCAAATACAAACTGCTTCACTATCTTTATGAATGAAGGTCAATTGAACTAATCCCCACCGGAGTCTATGCTGGATGGGGTAAAGAAAATTAATAACGAGAGATAAAAGGTATAGAAATGAGTGATGAAATTGTTGTTGTCGGAATGGCTCGTACACCTCTTGGCGGGCTACAGGGCGGATTAGCAAATATGACCGCCGCAGATTTAGGTGCAACTGCCATTAGTGCCGCAATAGAACGTAGCCAGATTTCGCCAGAGTCAATTGATGAAACTTTGATGGGCTGTGTATTACCGGCAGGTCAGGGTCAGGCGCCTGCACGACAGGCCTCTCTCGCGGCCGGTATTCCTATGTCTACCGGGTGTACCACGATAAACAAGATGTGTGGTTCCGCCATGAAATCTGTGATGCTGGGCATGGATATCATCAAAGCCGGTTCGGCAAATGTCGTCGCTGCAGGTGGCATGGAAAGTATGAGCAAGGCTCCTTACCTCTTGCCAAAAGCACGAGAGGGAATGCGCCTTGGCCATGGTCAGTTATTGGACCATATGTTTTTTGACGGTCTGGAAGATGCCTACGACAAAGGTAAGTTAATGGGTGTGTTTGCTGAAGCTACGGCGAGCAAATTTGAATTCACACGTGAAGCGCAGGATGCCTATGCAATCGAATCACTGCAGCGCGCAAAAAAGGCCATCGAAGAAGGTCGCTTTAAACAGGAAATTGCCCCGGTCACAGTCAAAAGCCGGAAAGGCGATACCGTGGTTGATACGGACGAACAACCGGGTAATGCGAGAATCGATAAGATCCCGCAACTCAATCCCGCCTTCGCTAAAGATGGCACAGTGACAGCCGCCAACTCAAGTTCTATATCAGATGGTGCGGCAGCTCTGATTCTCATGAAAGCATCAGAAGCAGATAAACGAGGCCTGACACCCATTGCGCGATTGCTGGCCCATGCTACCAATGCCCATGAACCGGCGTGGTTTACCACAGCACCTGTAGGAGCAATCCAGAAGGTGATGAAAAGTGTCAACTGGGAAATCGACGATGTTGATTTATTTGAAGTGAACGAAGCCTTCGCTGTTGTCACCATGGCAGCAATGGATCAATTGAAACTGCCTCACGAGAAGGTAAATGTAAACGGCGGTGCCTGTGCCCTCGGACATCCAATCGGCGCTTCAGGTGCCCGTATCATGGTGACCTTAATAGCGGCCCTGCAGAACAAAGGCTTGAAACGTGGCGTTGCCAGTTTGTGTATTGGTGGTGGTGAAGCGACTGCTGTGGCACTTGAACTGGTTTAAGCTGGATTCATTTTATAATTTTATGAATAAGGGCAAACTGTTTCTGGGTTCTTGTTTTGCATTAACACTAGCCCTTCCAGCTATGGCTCAAACCATAGTTATCCATGCAGGAACCCTGATAGCAATCCCTGGCACCACTCCCCTCGTAAAGCAAAGTATTGTTATTGAAGATGGCAAGGTGCTTCGCATTGAGAATGGTTACGTGCGACAGGATGACAGCCAGACCATAGATCTATCCTGTTGCCATGTGCTTCCCGGATTCATAGATATGCATGTTCATCTGACCTCTAAAGTGGCACCGGGTGGAAAACTTCGAGTGGTTACGGAAAACTCGGCAGATCTGGCACTACGGGCAGCTGAATACGCAAAACTAACCATCGAAGCCGGCTTTACCACGGTTGTTGATCTGGGTACCGGACGACGGGCGCATGAAAAAGCAATATATGCCCTTCGCGACGCCACTCGGGAACACCGACTCCCCGGACCGCGCATTGTCGCAGTTGGTAGCCCCATTTCTCCTACTGGAAAATCACGCACGGGTTTGTATCGATCAGAAGTGGAAGATGTTGTCGGACCGCAAGCGGTTTGCAATGGTGCGGATGACTGTCGACGTGCCGTCAGGGAGCAGGTGAAACGGGGTGCGGACGCAATCAATTTCTATAATACAGGCAGCTTGCTGGACGACTACCTGGTCGAACAAACTTTTACAGATGCTGAAATGCTGGCCATTGTTGAAACTGCACATTCATTGGGCCGTAAAGTAATTGCTGACGGGCATACTGCAGCTGGAGTCAATGCCGCTATCAGGGCCGGTGCTGATGTGCTTGACACCATGCCCTGGCCAGATAAGGAAACCTGGCGATTAATCAGGAAAAACAAAACCTTCTTTTCTCCGCATTTATATGCATTCGCAGTCTCTCTAGGCGATACAGAGGAGTCTCTACGTGACGGTACAACGCACTGGCTACCCGAACCTATTCTGAAACGTATGTTAACGGTCAAACAAAACACCTCCTCTGCACAGGAAGCACATCAACGAGGTGTGAGAATTGCTTTTGGTTCTGACACTGGCGTAATAAATCATGGTGATAACGCCGGCGAATTCGAGGAACTGGTTAAAAATGGACTTTCGACAATGGATGCCATCACTACGGCCACAGTCAATGCAGCAAGCGCCCTCGGTATGGAACAGATAATAGGCAGTCTGAAGAAAGGATATGCAGCTGACATCGTCGCATTTGAAAATAACCCTCTACAAAACATAAGCGAATTAAGACAAGTGGTATTTGTTATGCGTGACGGTGTGGTATACAGAAACGAACTATGATCAGGTACTGCTATGAATAGAGTCTTTCCACGGGGTTTAGTAATGAGCGCTTGCCTCATCTCACTATTTTCGGTCACTGCACAAGTTGTGATGCCCGATTTTAATAAGATCGAAGTCAAGACCCATGCCTTGCGAAACGGAATTTACATGCTCGAAGGATTTGGCGGAAATATCGGCGTCAGTGTTGGTGAAGATGGCACACTTCTGGTCGACGACCAATACGCTCCCTTGTCAGCCAAAGTCCTGGATGCCCTTAGCAAATTGAGCCCGAATAAAGTGAAATATGTACTCAATACTCACCATCATGCTGATCACACAGGTGGTAACGAAAATTTCGGTAAACGGGGTGCTCTGATTGTTGCACACGAAGGAGCTCGCGAGCACCTGATACAGGAAATGCTAGCCGAGCGGCGTCCATCAACTGCTCCGCTTTCAAATGTTGCACTCCCGGTTCTAACTTTTAATGACAGAATGACATTTCATCTAAATGGAGAAACTATTGAAGTCTTTCATGTAAAAAGTGCGCATACCGATAGCGATGTAGTTGTTTATTTTAGAAACTCAAATATCGTTCATACAGGAGATACCTATTTTAATGGCGTTTATCCGTTTATTGATGTCAAGTCAGGTGGCTCAATCAACGGAATGATTCAACTTTATAGTCAACTAGTTGAAATTATGAATGAAGATACGCTTATTATTCCCGGTCATGGCCCGGTATCTGATATTGAGGAAATGCGTAGCTATCAGGCCCTGTTAAGTGATATCCGTGACCGCGTAGCGAAGGGAATGAAAAACGGGAAGTCGCTTGATGAGTTGATCAATGAAAATATTCTCGATGATCTTGATTCGGTATGGGGTCAGGATTTCGTTAAATCATCTGACATGATAAAAATGACCTACCACTCGTTGTCTATAAGATAAGCGAACACTATTCAAGGTAGAGAAAAATAGATTCTTTGGATCATTGCTGGCTTGTACTTCGGAAGTCAGGTCCCGCACCTTTTGCCGCCCAGAAGAGAATGGATAGTCTGACTTGACTATGTATATGGCTACCGCCACTATCAAAGATCTTGTTTTGCAAAGAATTTGTGCAAAGACAGGCAATAACACACGCCTTTACTGTATATGAGGTTAATTTTTGATGGGAGCTTCGAAATTGAAAACTGGCGCACAACTCGGTATTGATGTCGGCGGCACCTTCGTTGACATTGTGCTGCGCACGGATGACGGATGTGAGCACAGTGATAAATTACTCGCCGAACCGGATAAATTAATTCAGGTTATCGAAGACAGTGTCGCGAAACTTTTGGCTGGTGCCGGTATAGAAGGCAGTGATGTATATAAAGTAATACATGCCACCACACGCGGGTGTAATGCAGTACTTGAACGTAAGGGGCCGGATATTGCTCTGATTACCACACGCGGATTCCGCGATGTCCTGCAGATTGGTCGGGCCTTACGTTGGAGTATGTACGACGTGCAAATGGATAAGCCAACACCATTGGTTCCCAGGTCTCGCTCCTTCGAAGTTACCGAACGTTGTATGGCTGATGGTAGTGTCAGAACGAAACTGATCGAAGAAGAGTTGCGTCTGCTAGCTGATGAATTTCAACAGAAAAACATCACTTCTGTTGTCGTTTCCTTTATGCATTCCTATATCGCGCCTGAGCATGAACGTCGTGCAAAAGCTTTTCTTCTTGAGCAATGCCCTGAGCTGGAAGTCACTATTTCTTCCGACGTGTCTTTACAGGGTAGAGAGTATGAACGTACCAGCACAGCGGTAGTAAATGCCTATCTCACACCGGTACTTGGTGCCTATTTTCGTGACCTGGCCGCAATGCTTCCAAGACTAGGCATAAACTCTCAATTGTGGATTATGCAATCAAGTGGCGGTCTGGCCACCGCTGAGCAAGCAGCAAAGGCGCCGGTAAGTACATTGGAATCGGGACCTGCAGCAGGCGTGCTTGCTTCGACGCATTTTGGCTCCTTGTGTGGACACAAGGATCTGCTCTCCTTTGACATGGGTGGGACGACTGCAAAAACAGCTATTGTCGAAGCCGGTGTGCCAAGCAAGACAACCTATTTCGAACTCGAACGAAGCCTGAACCGGCGTGGCAGTGGTTTACCTGTGGATACGCCAACCATTGATCTGGTGGAAATCGGTGCCGGCGGAGGTTCGATAGCAGAGCCGCGTCTTGGCATTCTTAACGTCGGACCACAAAGTGCCGGTGCTCAGCCTGGACCTTCGTGTTACGGACTGGGTGGGGACAAGCCCACTGTCACTGACGCCAATCTTTTACTGGGCTATTTGAATCATGAAAGGTTTGCTGGCGGTAGTATGAGTCTGGACCTTGAATCAGCTAACAAGGCAATGGATACGCTTGCATCCCAACTTGATCTTGACCGGATTCGAACTGCATGGGGAATATACGAAGTCGTCAATCTGGAGATGGAACGTGCATTACGTCTGGTTTCTATCGATCGCGGTTTTGACCCGCGAAGTTTTGTACTGGTGTGTATCGGAGGAGCCGCTGCAGTTCACGGAAGCTATCTCGCACGGGCTTTGGGCATCGAAAAAATGATTGTCCCGCCCGGTGCCGGGGTCGGTTCGGCTATTGGTCTTCTACAGGCACTTGAATCAGTCGAACTCGCGCAATCAGGCCAGATATTACTAGATGAAGCTGATGCCAGTGAGCGCGCAAATTCCATTTTAAAATCAATGGAAGATAATGCACGTAAAAATATTGAAGGTTCCTGGTCTGATAAAGATTTATCTGTTCGACGTGCTGTGGGTTTGCGTTATGCAGGTCAGGGGTTTGAACTTAAAGTCGGATTAAACGAGAGTGGCGATATCGATATTGAACAACTTGCTGAATCTTTTCATGTTCGCTACGAACAGAATTATGGTTACCGGGAAACAAGCTTATCAATAGAGGCCGTCACCTGGTATCTGACAGTCACCCGGGAACAGGAAGTATCACATTCACAGAATAAATTGGCGGGCAGCGACAAAGATTTTGAAAAGCTAACTCGATCTGTATATCTGGGCGATGCGGGTTTTGTAGATACTCTGGTGATTGACAGGTCTGCACTTCGTGTTGGGGTCCCTATTAATGGTCCCTGTATTATTGAAGAAGCTTATACAACGACGCTGGTATTACCTGATGATGTACTCACGCTGGATGCAAGCGGCGCTCTGGTAATTGAAATAGGGAGTACAGAATAATGACACCCGATAATTTAACCGTTGCCGTAATCTGGGGACGACTCGCCGCAATTTGTGAAGAAATAGCCGAGGCCTTACAACATACCGCCTTTTCCGATCAGGTTCGTGAAGGTGGAGATTACTCAACCGCTGTCTTTGATGTAGACGCACGTTTGCTGGCTCAGGCTAACCGTAGTCCTGCACATCTTGGCGCAATGCCGGGCGTGGTAAAACACATGATCGAATACTACCCACCCGAGACACTCAAACCACGCGATCTAATAATTATGAACGATCCTTACATCGGGTCTGGACATTTACCGGATGTATTTGCCATGAGTCCTGTATTTGCAGCAGAGACTCTGGTTGGTTTTGTTTGTTGTAGTGTGCATGTTACGGACATTGGCGGTTCTACACCGGGTAGTCAGGGCGTAGTCGGTGTGACTGATTTAATGCAGGAAGGATTACTGATACTCCCGACCTTGCTCTATCGTGACGGCGAAGCAAATCAGGAGGTACTACGTTTGATCGAATCAAATGTGCGAGTGCCTGAATTGGTACTAGGTGATATCAGTGCTCAGCGAGCTGCGCTTCATGTCGGTGCTTTTAAAATGGGCGAACTCTACGAGAAACATGGCGAGAAACTCGTTAGCGCAGCAGCAGAGATATTCATTGATCGATCCGAGCAGGCAGTACGTGCCGAGCTGGCGGCCATTCCGAATGGCAGTTATTCGTTTGAAGAATACCTTGACGACATGGGCCCTGAAACAGAACCTGTTCTTATGGCCGTAACAGTGACGATTGAAGATGATTCGATCACCTACGACTTCTCAGGTTCTGCAAAACAGGTCGCCGCCTCAATAAATTGTACTCTGACCTATACAGCAGCTTATTGTTACTGGGCGACAAAGGCTATCACCACAGGTGACTCCATCCCGCAGAATGAAGGTCAGCTCAGACCGATCACTGTGACCGCCACACCGGGAACATTTTTCAATCCTGTTCGACCGGCCCCTGTCGGTGGTCGCGCACTACTGAATCAACGTATCGTCGAACTTATTTTTGGCGCGCTTGGACCTGCTTTTCCGGAACGGGTCAGTGCCGGCAGCGGTCAATGGGTCAATCCTATTTTTGGTGGTACGGATCCGGACAGTGGTCGTCGCTTCATCTTTTATGATTACGCAACCTCCGGTGTCGGTGCACGATTGACCAAGGATGGCATCGATTCCGTTTCTCCGATTGTCTCGGTTGAAAACATTCCCATAGAAGCACAGGAAGCCAAGAATCCTATTCTTGTGGAACGCTTTGAATTGATAACAGACTCGGGCGGTGCAGGACGTACACGTGGTGGTCTGGCCGTACGTAAAGACATACGCATGCTTGTCGGTAACGTCAATCTGTCGAACCTCACCGATCGACATCGATTCCCGGTCTATGGTCTTGACGGCGGAATGCCGGGAACCCTTGGTGCGACAATTCTCAACCCGGATACAGAGGTAGAAGAAAAGTTACAGTCCAAGGGAAACTACAACCTGCGCGAGAATGACGTGGTTAGTTTTGTCTGCTCTGGCAGTGGCGGTTTTGGTTCGCCTCTGGAGCGTGATCAGGAACTGGTTTATGAGGATGTTCGTGAAGGAAAAGTGTCAGTAGAGGCGGCTCGAGAATTTTACAAGGTTGAACTGGATGAGGAATAAGCCTTTGCATTTCGGTGTCAATCTCAATAACCGGGAACCCCTGATTGCACCCGACTACGATCTTGAAGCTTTACTCGATTTGTCCGTCGTCTGTGAGAAACGTGGTTTTGATTCTGTCTGGTTAGGTGATTCGCTGTTGTCACGTCCGCGTTGGGAACCGATTTCACTTCTTAGCGC
The DNA here is from genome assembly GCA_012103475.1 of Gammaproteobacteria bacterium. Lineage (GTDB taxonomy): Bacteria > Pseudomonadota > Gammaproteobacteria > Eutrophobiales > Eutrophobiaceae > WLWS01. The sequence continues at coordinate 55,299 of WLWS01000001.1, forward strand.
CATATCACAACGTACCAAAAAAGTGCAACTCGGCACGGGAATTATCGTCGCCTCGGCACGCAACCCGATATGGTTAGCTGCCGAATGGGCGACACTGGATCGGATATCCAGAGGCCGGACGATACTCGGTGTTGGCATGGGCAGTAACGAACCCAGTGTTAAAGCAGAATTCGAAGCCCTTGGCCTGTCCATGTCTGATCGAGTTGCCTTATTCGAAGAATGTATGGGTATAAGCAGACAATTACTCACCACAGGCAATGCGAGCTTTAGTGGAAAGCATCATCAACTGGATAATACCGGTTTTTACAGCGGTACTGAGCTTGGACCGATGTTACCGATACAGCAACCACCACCAATATTGATTGCCTCGAATCCACGGATAAAGGGAGCCAGCTCTGCCGAGGTGATGGTCAGGCGCATGGATAAAGCCTGTCGGCGGATCGTGAAGCTCGGTGACGGCTGGATGACTTGCTGTCGGGCACAACATCCGGAAGAAGTCACTGAGCAGCTGGATACCATACGTAGAATAGCCAGCGAGGAAGGTAAAGATCCGGACAGTTTTACCGTCGCCTATCAGGTCACCATGAGGATTGGTGATTCAAAAGAGAGAGCCAAGGCAGATATCGAGCAGTACATCGCTCAGTACTATCCGGAGCTGTCAAAAATTATCGATTTGTCCGAATGGGGACCTGTTGGTAATGCTGATGATATAGGCGAATGGATTCAAACCTTTGCCGAGGCAGGGGTAGATACTTTCGTTTGTCGTTTCGGTTCTATGGATCAGGCAGGTCAGGTGGAAAGATTTGCCAGCGAAGTCTTACCACGTTTTCGAAGCCAAACTAGTTATTGAAAAAATTTAATACCAGTTGTTCAAATTCCTGTTGTTGTTCAACCTGAGCCCAATGACCGCATCGCTGAAAAATATGCATGCGCGCATTTTGCATCAGCTTCATCATTTGCAGACCAACTTCCAGAGCACCGCCTTTATCTTCATGTCCCCAGACGAGTAATGTAGACACCGCAACGCTACGTAAATCACCATAAAAATCGCGGCGAGGCAGACCAAGTAATCGCATTTGCCCCGGATCTTTGCTGGCTTCGAAACGTTCTTGCAAGGTTTCCTCAGTTACCTGGGACGCGTCATAGAGTAAGCTCTCCACAAGGCGTCGCATCTTATCCAGTGACGGACCTTCACCGGCGTAATAATTAATGATGTTATTCAATGCTTCCTGTGGTTGAGGTTGAATGACAATGCCAGCAGAAGTGGGTTGACTGCCGATCAAAACAAGATGTTTCATACGCTTCGGGTTGTAAATTTCGAGACCTAAGGCAGCCTGTCCTCCCAGCGAATTACCGATGACATCGACACTGCCTTTGATATCCAATGCAGTCAGAAATTCATCCAGAATACGCCCCATATAATCAAAGAAATCTTCATTCAAGCCATCTGCGAAACCAGACTTACCATATCCGGGCATGTCCAGCATAATCATCCGTCGACTGGTCGAGGTAATTGCTGGAACATTCTGCTTAAAATTACTCCAGGCTGTCGCGCCGGGACCACCGCCATGAATACACAGCACAGGTTCTCCCTCACCAGCGTCGTTGTAATGCAGTTTTGTGCCTTCAACGTCAATATAATTGCTGGTGCTGGATTCTGTGAAATCAAATTTTTTGTTCATGTTTGTAACTTTCTTATATTTTTCTAATACTTGCAGATATGTAATAGATAGATTCTATCATTTGCTATATCTACCTTGAAGCATATCCTGTGCATACATGCCAGATTAACTGTTTACCGACAATACAGAATTCTGTACATAAATAAATTTTATATTGACCAAAATACGCTATGCTCTTGCTTGTGCGTGAAGGTTGAAGGTCTGCATGTACACCATCCAATTAAATCAAATTTGAGGAGACGCGCCATGCGCATTCAATTGAAAACCATCTCCGCTTTTTCTGCTGTATTTGCCTTTGCTTTGAGCACGGGGATTGCGAATGCGGGTGAAGAAGTGAGCGGAGGAAGTTTGTATGGTGACATGCAAACTGTTACTCAGGATATGCTGGATAAAGCAGCCGGTGATGCTAATAATTTCTTACACACAAATGGTAATTACGATCAAACTCGTTATTACCCGGCAGAGCAAATCAACAGGGAAACTATCAAGAACCTGACACGTGCCTGGGTTTTCAAGACTGAGATTAAAGAGTCGATGGAAACAAGTCCTATTGTGGTTAACGGGGTCATGTACGTAACCACCTCGTTTAATCATGTTTACGCACTGAATGCCAAAACTGGTAAACAGCTCTGGCATTACAAACACGAAATGGGCCCAATCACAACGTATTGCTGTGGTCCCAATAATCGTGGTGTCGCGGCACATGGGAATATGGTTTATTTCGGGACTCTGGATGCCAAGCTTGTCGCACTGAATGCCAAAACCGGAAAGAAGGCCTGGGAAACTCAGATTGCTGATCCGGAATTGGGTTACAGCGAGACGATGGCACCAACTGCTGTCGATGGCAAAATTCTGATTGGCACCAACGGTGGTGAATATGGTATCCGCGGCTTTGTTAAGGCTTATGATGCCAACACCGGTGATTTACTGTGGACCTTCCACACAACACCTGAAAATTCAGCTGGCGTCTGGGCAGAAAACGATGCAACAGGTCGGTATATGCATCGCGATATCGCTGCTGAAAAGGCTGCTCTGAAAAAATCAGGCGACCCCTACAAAACTTTAGGTGGTGGTGTTTGGCAGAATATGGCAATCGATCGTGATAACGGTCGCGTCTATTTTGTAGTTGGCAATCCCTCACCTGATCTCTACGGCGCTATTCGTCCGGGCGACAATCTCTACACCAACTCTCTGGTCTCTGTTGATTTGAATAGTGGTCAATATATCTGCCATTTTCAATACATCGCGCACGATGTATGGGATCTTGATGCAGTCAGCCCACCCATTCTTACTTCAGTAGCTGATACTGATGGTTCCATGGTCAAGGGTGTATTGCACGGCGGAAAAACCGGTTATGTTTATGCGCATCGCGCGTCAGACTGCAGCCTGATTCGTTTTTCCGAGCCTATGGTCTCACAGGAAAATCGCTGGGTTCTACCAACAGCAGAAGGCGCCCGTATGCTTCCGGGTGCCAATGGCGGCGTGGAATGGTCACCAATGGCGATAGACCCGCATCAGGGACTTACTTACGCAATCAATCTGCATCAGCCGATGACCTACCATGTTGAAGAAACACCTTATCCCGGCGGTAAGCTCTGGTTAGGTGGTGCTTTCAAGGTTATTCCAGATGAAGAACAATGGGGTAATGTCAGCGCTGTTGATTACCACACTGGTGCTATTAAATGGAAAGTGAAAACCCAGCAGCCAATGATTGGCGGCATATTGGCGACCGGTGGTGGTCTTGTGTTTACCGGTGAAGGTAATGGATTGTTTAAAGCCTACAACTCAAGTACCGGCGAGTTAATGTGGCAGGACAAGGCGAAAGCAGGTGTTAACGCGCCACCTTCCTCATACAACGTTGACGGTGACCAGTATATCGTGGTTGGAGCCGGTGGTAATGTTCAGTTGAACTATACCCGCGGTAACGAAATTATTGCTTATAAACTTAAAAAGTAATTCGTCATTAATTTTGTAGATAGTCGATGGCCGCCCTCCGGGGCGGCCATTTTTCTTTGGTAATCTCAATTAGATTGAACCCGGCGATGCCAATGATTGTCGAATTCAGTAGTTAATAAATACAAGGCTTTAAATAGATGTACAGATTCTTAAATACTTTTTTACTTTTCAGTCTCTTCTTCATTACCAATAGTTTTGCAGAGGAAGATAAGTACGCCCCGGTAAAAGACAGACTGGCAACCTGTGTTGCCTGTCATGGTGAAAAAGGTGTCTCTGCCATAAATATCAACCCGTCACTTGCCGGTCAGCATTTTTACTACATCTATACACAATTAAAGGATTTTCATGCCGGCAGACGTGAGAATGCCATCATGGCACCGATGATTGCCGGTCTGGAAAAAGATCAGATGAAACTGATTGCAGAGTATTTTTCGAAAGAAAAATGGAGCCCGGTTAAATTCAAGGCAAGCAAGGAACAAACCAAAATAGCCTTGAGTGTTATTAACTCTGGTCAGTGCGTAGCCTGTCACCTTGGTGGTTTTGAAGGAAATAGCAGAGTGCCGAGGTTATCAGGGCAACACTTTGAATATCTTGAAAAGACCATGATCGATTTTAAAAATAAAGTACGCAATAACGCTCCATCAAAAGGATCGCTCTTTGCGACTTACAGCGAAGAAGAATTAAGCGCCGTTGCCGCTTACTTGAGTGGCTTTAAAGAATAAAGTAATTCAAAACTAGTTCTTCAGGCTGAGCCCTCCCTTCCCTGCCAGTAGACTCAATTGATTCGCGGTTTTTCCTTCTTTGTCTTTTATCGAATGGTCAGCGTTCGAGCTTAACAAGAGGTTTACCACCTCAGAATAACCACCTTCAGCGGCCATCATCAATGCAGTCCGGCCTCTGTTATCCTGTAAATTCACATTTGAGCCCTTCGATAAAAGATATTGCGTAGCGTCCAGATGACCGTAACCTGCCGTCCACATTAATAAGGTCAGCTCGTTCGCATAGCGTTGATCGATATTCTGCTCTGCACCAATCAGGCCTTTGATTACGTCAAGGTTTCCATTTGCAGCGGCATAAACCAATGCAGATTTACCGGTATGGTCTATAGGATGACGATTTGCATTACGCTCGAGCAAAAGGCTCACAACATCAGTGTGATTTGCAAATGCCGCAGCCATCAAAGGAGTGAAACCCTTGATGGTTTTATGATCAATATTCGCCCCCTTATCCAGAAGGTATTGCACAATTTTTACGTGCCCCGCTTTTGCCGCCGAAATTAGGGCCGTTTCACTCCGGGTATTCACCAGTTTGATTTCTGAACCCTGCCCATGAAGATATTGAACGAGCTCCAAATTACCGGTGCTTGTAGCGTAGATAAAAGCAGAGTTTCCAAATCTGTCGCGAGTTTTTACAGAAGCGCCTTGCCCTATCAAGTCCTTCACCAATGTAAAATCGCCGTTCTTGGAGGCAGCGACTAAGTCCAGATTTAGTTTCCGATATTCATCTGCCTGTGAACAAACTGAGAATAGGACTACAAAGGTTGTTAAAAATATTGATAAGCCCGACGGAATAGCATTTTGATTCTTCAAATAATTTATCTCTCAAGAGTCGATTTGAAATTTTACTGACTTCAGGCACTGCCAAAAGCCTCTTTGTATTGCATCATCACTCAACGGTCATTCGATAACCAGAGTGAGTCTTCGCCGAGCACCCTCTTTAAAAGACGAACTCCCTGTAGCGGATTACCCGGGATTATCCTGACGCTCAAGCCGGAGCTTTCCGCATCGTGGGCAACCTGTTGCAATATTAGCGCGCCAGTATAGTCAATTCTGCCGACTTTGCGCAGATCAAGTACCAGGTTTTCGGCTTCGGGGTGTTCAGCAAGATTTTTTATCAGTACTTCAGCTAAAGCAGGTGCCGATCCAAAGAACAACACGCCTACTGGTGCCAGCGTTAATGTGGCATTCTCATACTGGTTGATCACATCAATTCGTTTTTCGCGCCAGAGATGAACAGCTACGCCGAGACCAATGCCAAGAAGAACAGCAATATCTACTCTTGGCGTCAGGAACAAAGTCAGACCAAAGGTAATCCAGCCCACTGAACCCTGAGCAGGCGAGGTTATCAGTATTCTATATAACGATTTTACGTCAACCAGAGAAATGACAGCCGAAATAATAATCGCAGCAAGCGCGGTTTTTGGTAGTTGTGAGAGAATTGAGATAAAGGGAATGGATGCCAGTACAGTCAGGCCGGTAACAGCACCACTCCATCGTGTCTTACCACCGGCTTTGAAATTAATCATGGTGCGCGAAAACGAACCGCCAACAGGAAAACAGTTTGAAAACCCCGCAGCAAGATTCGCCATGCCCTGACTGATAAACTCCTTGTTTACACTCCAGGACTGACGATTTTTTGTGGCCATATTTCGGGCGATCGCAGCCGGCTCCGCAAAGCCCACCAGAGCGATAACGATGGCGGGAATAATTAATTCCTTAAAACGATTCCATGGCAGGTCGATTGATAAATGTGGTAATCCGGCAGACAGTTGGCCAACAAGCTCCCGATCGTAATTGCCAAAGCGGGTGAACAAAATGCCAAGGATAACTGCTATCAATACACCCGGGAAAAGCGCATGAATCTTTCTACCAAAAACGATAATCAGGATTGACGGCACACCGAGGCTTAAGGATTGCAGTGACCAGGACTGTGGACTAATTAGTACCGATAAAGCGGTACGAATGATACCTTCACCATTTTTACTCACACCAAAAAAAGTGGGTAATTGAGTAGCAATAATTATCAGTGCTGCTGCAGCCGTGAATCCGGCAATGACAGGTTGTGACATAAGATACGCTATATAACCTGCACGTGAATACCCTATCAACAGGCGTACAATACCAACCAGCAGGGCAAGCAAGGCAGCCAGACCAATGTATTCCCTTGACATAGGTTCAGCGAAAGCAGTCAGCGCGCCAAAGGTGAGTAAACAGGTCATCGCCACCGGACCGGTCTGTAGATATCTGGAAGATACAAAAAACGCCGCAACAATGGGTGGTAATATGGATGCGTAAACTCCATAGACCGGTGGCATACCGGCAAGAAATGCATAGGCAATGGATTGTGGTATTAGCACCAGAGCGACGCTGACTCCTGCAATCAGATCGCCGCTTTGAGGTTTCTCAAAATTACTCAACATTTATACCCGGGAACTACCGTAGTAAAGCATTACCGTATGTTTCGCCTCTGCAAAAAACAACCAGCGCTCAGTCAATATCCCGACTGCACAACTTAGTAACGCGATTACAGACAAAACAATGATGCTGATACCGGAATATTTCATCGCCAGAAGCGCAAACAGGAATGGCAATACAAATCCGCTAATGATGCTGATTCTGCGCAATTTGTCAGCATGTTTGCGCGCTATCTGGTAACCCATTTCTTTCAATAAGTAATTTTCCTGACTATGCGGGGTCTGAGTCAGGTTCACTTTACCCAGATCGCCAAGGCCCGTAGCCGATTCGGCCGTACTAACTGAACGTGTTGTCTTAATATAATTCCAGTAGGCAAGTTTAATCAGCAGGGCAATACTAATAAAAACAAGCGCAGCATAATTCAGCCAGGCTTGTGCACAGGAAAAAATGAGCGCCAGGGTGTTCAGTAGAATTGCACCTGTCATAAATGACAGCACTAAATATGTGGCCGGAACCCAGTGATTGCACCATGCGTGAACAGTTTTCAGGGAAGCATAGATCATGGAAGTGGCATATACGGTAAGTAGACAACTTATACTCATAAACAAGGCAGCAGTAAATAATAGTGATCCGTTTTGACCAGAGTAATACCAGCCAGCGGCAAAGATCAGCACTGGCACGTAACTCAGGCAGGCAAGTACACCTTCACGACTCAACCAGGAAGAGCGCCACTGGCTAAGCGCGCGCCAGGCACGCTCCGGGCGCCCCAGATGAAAAGTCGACGAAACTAGCCCGCAACTTATCAGACCTAATGCAACAGCAATGCTCGAAAGTACAAATACGGTTTTGTCAGGAATAATTCCGAGTAGAAAACCAAGACCAAGAACACTCAGCATGCCATAGCCTGCACCTGAGGCCGTAGTAAAGAAAATGACAGACAATGCAGGATGCATTAGCGACTCAAGGCTTTATCAATCCAGCGCAAGAGTGCATTCTCACTGCTGTCTACCTTGTATTCCAGAAAACCATCTTTCGCCTCGTTTTGTATCTGTTTTTTTCTGGGGGGAAGATAACGGTTTACTGGCAAACATTCCTGTTCAGGCATCAGCTCAAAACCATCTCTTTCTTTGACCAGTTTGGATACCCCGGAGTTTTCATCACCGAGATCGCCAAAATTGCGTGCGCCGGTTGGACAGGCAGACACACAGGCCGGAACACGACTATGTTCCGGCAGGTTTTCATTGTAAATTTTGTCAACGCAAAGCGTACATTTTTTCATAATGCCGGCATCGCTATCGTATTCACGAGCACCATAAGGGCAGGCCCAGGAACATAGTTTACAACCAATACAGGTGTCAGCATTGATAAGTACAATGCCATCTTCTTCTCGCTTATAAGATGCACCTGTAGGGCAAACAGTCACACAAGGCGCTTTTTCACAATGCAGACAGGAGCGTGGAAAATTAACACTGACCGATTCACCAGACTCATTTGTGACTTCAAAACTATGCACCCGGTTAAACCAGACCCCATCCGGATGTTCACCATAGGCGTCGAGATCAGTTAAGGGTGCCGAATGTCCGCTTGTGTTCCACTCTTTACAACTCGTACTGCAGGCATGACAGCCAACACAAATATCAAGATCAATCACCAGACCCAGTTTTACTCTTGATTCAGTTTTCGGCAGGCAGGTCATCGACTATTCATCAGCCTTATTTTCAGGATGTGTGACAAATTCCCTGTGTTCCTTAAGCGTATTTCCGGAGTCCGTGCTTGTGGCTTTATCTTTTAGCTCTTCGCCATAACGAAGCACAATCTGCTCAGTTCCTGCTTCTTTCTGTGCAGGCAAAGTGTCAAATTGAGGTTCTGTTTGACCGCACTCGTCAGCGCGACACTTTTCTAATTTCACCCGCAGGTCAAACCACGCCGCCTGTCCTGTTACCGGATCCGAATTGGAATAACGATAGCCATCCGTTCTCGGTGGCAGTAGTTCTGAAATAATGTGATTCAAGAGAAAACCCTGATTTGATTCAGGTGCTTTTTCATCCAGACCCCAGCTACCTTTTCGCTTTCCAATTGCATTCCAGGTCCACACTGTATCTGGATTGACGCCATGTACACGTTTGATTTGTACTTTTACTCTGGCATGAGAGCTACACAACCAGGCCCAGTCCTCATCTTCAAGATCCAGAGAAAGCGCCAGATCGTGGTGTATGTGCAGGTAGTTTACGTTGGTAATCTGTCTCAACCAGGCATTTTGCGATCCCCATGAGTGATACATGTGCATGGGACGCTGGCTAAGGGCATGCAGTGGATATTCTTCCGTATCATCCTCAGTCGAGGAAAATGGCGGATAGTACAAAGGCAGGGGGTCAAAATATTTCTTAATTCTTTCCCTATGTTCAAGTGGCGGCGGGTAATACCCGTGCCCTTCAGCGGCAAGTCGAAATCGTTGCATTGGTTCGCTGTAAAGTTGCAAGACTATTGGCGCGTTGCTGCCGATCCAGCCACTTTTCTGGGCAAAATCGAGATAGTCCCGATTAGCAAACTTGTAATAGCGTTGTGAAGGTGTCAGTTCATGCCGCCAGAAACAACCATTATCAATATAGTGTTGCAATTGATCGGGGTTGGCAGGACCAGTTAAGTCACTTTCGCCATTGACGCCTCGCCAGCCGGCCAGTGGTCCAAGGCGATCAGTACGCATATGATTGGCGATATAGTCGGCATAATCAGAAAAGCGTGCTGTGCCATCCTGTCGAACCATTCCGGGAAGGCCCAAACGCGCACCGAGTTCAAGCAAGACATCCTGAAACGGACGAACATTTCGATCTACTGGCACAACTGGCTGACGTATCGCATCAGCCGCGCCATCGGCGTCACAGATTGGTCGGTCGAGCAGTGATATACAGTCCCAACGTTCCAGATAAGTCGTATCCGGTAATATTAAATCAGCATAAGGCACTGTCTCTGAATAATAGGCATCGGAATAGATTATTCTTGGTATTTTGTACTCACCCGTTTCTTCATTTATGTCAGTCAGGTAACGAATGGTATCCGGCACATTCATGGAAGAGTTCCAGGCCATGTTTGCCATATACATAAATAATGTATCGATCGGATACGGATCTGCCTTCCAGGCATTATGTATGACCATGTGCATCATGCCGTGAATCGATAAGGGATACTCCCAGCTAAATGCCTTGTCTATTCGCTGTGGTGATCCATCTGATCGGGTTCGCAAATCACCTGGCGCGGCGGGAAAGCCCAGCGGCATTGATCCCAGAGGCGTATTGGTTTTCTCCGTATCGCCCGCGGGTTTTTGTGCCGGCGGGATTGGTTTCGGAAAGGGCGGCTTGTAACGAAAACCACCTGGTACATCAATACTGCCCAACAATATTTGCAGAAGATGAATTGCCCGGCAGGTGTGAAAGCCATTGGAATGTGCAGAGATACCGCGCATGGCATGCATGGCAACCGGCCGCCCGATCATTTTATCTTGTTGCCGACCGAAGCTGTCGGTCCATTTCACATCGAGCTCAATCTCTTCTTCGAAAGCGACCCGGGCGAGATCGGCTGCAATACCTTTTATCTGCTCTGCAGACACACCGGTCTCATCAGCAACTGCATCAGGAGCATACTCCGCCTGCAGGAATCGTTCAGTAAATAACTGAAAGGCAGGAACAACCTTTCTACCCTCTGCACTTTCATAGTTGCCTACAAATGCCGGAGTAATATTCATAGAACTGGCATCAACGAGCGATTCTGAAGCACTGTCATAACAAAGCGGTCGTGTACTTTCCCTGTCTCTGAGGAATAAACCATGATCACTCGCACCCGGCTCCTGAATGACCAGCCAGTGAGCATTGGTGTAGCGCACCAGATATTGCCAATCAATCTTTTCTGCTTTGAGAAGTTCGTGAATAAGTGAGAAAACAAAAAGTCCATCTGTACCAGGGCGAATTCCCACCCATTCATCGGCAATTGCCGAGTATCCGGTTCTGACCGGATTGACAGAGACAAACCTGGTATTTTCCCGGTTTTTTAACTTACCAAGTCCCATTTTGATCGGATTGGAATCATGATCTTCGGCTACACCGAACATCATAAAGTATCTAGTGTGCTCCCAGTCCACCTCACCGAATTCCCAGAACGATCCACCAATGGTATACAAACCAGCTGCGGCCATATTGACCGAGCAGAATCCTCCATGTGCGGCATGATTGATGGAACCGTATTGTTGTGACCACCAACCGGTAAGCGACTGACTTTGATCTCTACCTGTGAAGAAAGCCAGTTGATTAGGGTTAGTGGAACGAACCTTGGCAAGCCAGCCTGTAGCAATCGAGAGTGCCTCCTCCCAACTAATTTCCTTAAACTTGCCTTCGCCACGCTCACCAACACGCAACAGTGGTGCCGTCAACCTGGCCGGCGAATAATGCTGCATGATGCCGGCGGACCCTTTTGCACATAACACACCCTTGTTGATCGGGTGATCGGGGTTACCCTCGATAAAGCGAACCTTACCGTTTTTTAGATAAACACGAATACCGCAACGACAGGCACACATATAACAAGTCGAGGTTTTAACTTCGTCAGCAACCTGAGTGCTCGTCGCAACATCTTCTTTGATCGTGGTAAAGGGATTAATAGACATGAAGCTTATTCTATAAATGAATAAGGTTATAAATATAAGTTATATTATAAGTTTGCCCTTTACGAAAGGCAATCCTTAAAGGTAAAGAGACCTGATCTTGGTAATGTAGCTTGTATCGATGTGAATTGACGTCATTTAATTACCAAAACGTTATTATTAAGTATGAAAAACAAAAATAAACCCATGCCCGCACTTGTATTGAATCACACACTACATGACTGGCTGCAATCGAATGCCGACAAATACGGTGCCGACGCGGCGATCACAGCAAGCGACAGCATACTTTCTCATAGAGATGTTTTCGAACGAGCAACAAATCTCTCTGCTGGTTTACGCTCACTTGGGTTGAAACATGGCGATGTTGTTGGCGTACAGTTACCGAATATTCCAGAGTTCATCATAAGCTATCTGGCTATATCCTCCATAGGCGGAATTATGCAGACATTGCATATGCCCTACCGCCACACTGAACTGGAATATCTGTTAAAAGACAGCAATGCCTCGGCAGTAATCTGCCTGTCTTCGTTTCGGGACAGCTCGCCTGCTGTGATGATGCTGGATATCGCGACTAGCAATAAGATGAACTTTCCTGTCATCAGTCTTGGTGAACCTGTTGAAACCAGTCACAGCTTTGAAGAATTAATCACTAGCGAGTTTCCAGTTACTCTTACCAAAGCACCTGTGGCTGAGGATCTGTTTGTACTGCTTTATACTTCAGGCACGACCTCCTCGCCAAAAGGTGTGCCTCACCGCTACAACAGTTTTCTCAGTAATGCCCAACTGTGTTGTCAGACCTATGGCTTCACCAATGAGGATCGTCTCCTGAGCCTTGCGCCGATGAGTCATCTGTATGGCCTGTTTACACTCAATATGGCGCTGTCTTGCGGAGCTAACACGATACTACTTCCTGCTTTTAATCCTGAAGGTTTCATAAATACGGTTCGCGAACTCCGCCCCACCGCGATTTTCGCGGCACCGGCACATTTTGCCCTGAGTCGACAGCAGGGTCTGTTAAAGCAGGAAGATTTTTCTTCAGTGAAATTTGTGTGTCTATCAGGCAGTGCAGTCATGCCCGAACTGGCCAGAGAAGTCGATGAGCTACTTATCAATGGTCGCGTTGGACAACTGTGGGGCATGAGTGAATTACAGGCCGGGGCAATAACCCGTTTAAATGACGATGAACAGACTCGTTTTAATTCCGCTGGCAAGCCCACACCCGGGACAGAAATACGAATTGCAGATGGAGATAAGGAATTACCCGCTAATAAGGAAGGAGAACTTCAGGTTAAAGGTATTTCTGTCTTTGACGCTTACCACAATAAGCCTGAAGAATCACAAAAGGCTTTTACCAAAGATAAGTGGTTTCGCAGTGGTGACCTCGCCGTCATCAATGATGAGGGGCATCTTACTATTACCGGCAGAACAAAAAGCCTTATCAACCGTGGTGGTATCAAATTTAATCCGGTAGAAATTGAAGCGTTGATTAGTAAACTTCCTGAAGTTGTCCAGTGCGCCATCATTCCACAAGCTGATGAGATTCTTGGCGAGAAGGCCAGTCTTTTCATTGTGACGGGAGAAGGTGACTCGATTAGTCTGGATGAAATCTGCAGAGCGCTGGAAGAATCTGAAGTCGCCAAGTATAAATGGCCGGAAGAACTCCATATTATCGATGCCATGCCAATGACTCCGACTAACAAGGTAAAACTTGATGAGCTTGTGCTATATCTTGAAGATTTAAAATCATCGTGAATAAGACTAACAGGCCCGAAGGAGACAAAGCAGAGATCCGTTCCCAACAAATCAAATTTATTTTTGACTATTTACCTCTTGCTTTACTGACCAATACCATCTCTCTGTGTCTGGTTTTTGTCATTTTCAGACCGGTCTCATCGCCAGCATTGCTGTTCGGCTGGTCTGGCGGCCTTTTCTTTATCACGCTGATTAGAGGAATACTTTGGTGGCAATGGAAGCAGCAAGATATTCAAACTGTCGAAGAACAGGGAAAATGGCTCGCTCTATTTGGAGTCGGCGTGCTCGCCACTGGCTTAATGTGGGGTCTGACAGTACCGCTTCTCGTTCCTGAGGGATCCATATTTTACCTTGGCTTTCTGGCACTATGGGTTTGCGGACTTTGTACCGGAGCTATTACCAGCATCGCTATATATCGTAGCTTTTACTACCTATTCTCACTTAGCGCTCTGCTCCCACTAACAGTTTTTTTACTTCTTTCCGGTAAGCAGATTGAAATGTTACTAGCATGCGTAGTTACACTATATTTCATTTTCACCAGTGTAAACGCGAATCAGACTCATAAGGTTCTACTGAAAAATATTTCTTTGGACTCTGATAACAGCAAGCTGCTTGCCACATTGAAAAGTGATATAGAGAAAAACAAGCTTGAATTGTTGAATGAAATAAATCAACACCAGCATATAAATGAAAACCTGGATGTTTTTGACGAGATAATTAACGCTTCAAACGACTTCATCGCTTTCATTGACAGAGACTACATTTATCGAACAATCAATAGAAAGTTTTCTGAAGAATTCGATATATCAACCTCTAAGATTGTAGGAGAAAAAGTCCCCAACATTATTGGCAAGAAAGTTTTTAATGAAGAAATTAAGCCTGCTCTGGATGCCTGTTTCATGGGAGAAGAAGTTAAGTTTACTTATTGGGGTGATTTCGAGGGTCGCGGCAATCGTTGTTTCGAATTACATTATTATCCTCGACTGACCGCTGATGGAGAAATTAACGGGGTAATCTCTTACAGCAGGGATATTACTGAAACTCAACTCACCAATGACAAACTGAGAGAGAGCCAACGCTATTACAAACAGGCCGAGCAATTAGGTAAGTTAGGGTACTGGGAATGGGATCATACCCGGGACTGCATGGTCAGTTGTTCAGAATCATTTGCCGATTTCTACGAGATGAGTGTTGAAGAGGCACTGAAGTTTTTTTCACACCCAGACTATGAATTAGAGGCCGTTCACCCTGAGGATAGAAAACGCTATGCGCAACACATGAACGAATGTGAACGACTCAAACGCGGCCCCGATATTGAGCACAGGATTCTTACACCTTCTGGCGTTGTCCGGCACATACACTTGCTGGGTGAATATGAACTGGATGAAAAGGGAGAGATTAAGAGTTCTTTTGGTGTTGAACAGGATATTAGTAAACGTAAACTTGATGAAGAAGCGCTTAGAATAAATGAAGCACGATTACGCGACTCCCAACGGATGGCCAAGGTAGGCAACTGGCACTGGTTGTATTCGAAAGAAGAGATCACAATCTCGGACGAATTACGACGTATTAATGGCCTCGAAGGAAGCGATGCTCCATTTACACGTGAAAAATTTCTCGAGATTTTACACCCCGATGACCGTGACAGGCTCAAAAATAATATAGAACAAATGCAAGAAACGGGAGTAAGCGATAATTCCGACTACAGAATAATCTGGCCAGATGGAAGTGAACACTATGTTAGCTCACATCGAGAGATTATCTATGATGAAAATGGAAACAATACAGGCATAACCGGGACTGTTCAGGAAATCACTGAACGTAAAAAAACCGAACTGGCTCTGAAAACAAGCGAGGAAAGATTTCACGCGGCCTTTGACAATACCGCTATTGCAATGAGTATCAATAAACTTGACGGGCCCTACATGATTGTAAATCCGGCAATGTCGAGATTTACCGGCTATACGGAAACTGAATTACTGTCATTAACCAACCTTAGTATCACTCATCCTGATGATATTGAGCAGACGCAGGCAAACTGCGACTACTTGATTGAAGGACACGCAGATCATTTTTTGATGGAAAAACGTTACATCCATAAGAACGGCAAAGAAATATGGGGCTTGTTAAGTGTCGCAATCGTCCGTGATGCTGCCGGAGAACCGCTCTATTTTGTACCACAGATTCAGGATATTACCGAACGTAAAAAACTGGAGGAGGAATTACTCAAACACCAGTCCCGCCTTGAAACTGAGGTGAAACACCGAACCGGAGAATTGGCCAGCGTTAACAAGGAATTGCAGGCTTTTGCTCACTCAGTCTCCCATGATTTGAAAGCGCCTTTGCGCACGATAGAGGGTTACACTGATATCCTTAAAGAGGATTACGGCACGCAATTAGACGATGCAGCTCAGGACTATCTTTCCGAAATTGGAGAGGGTGCCGTACGTATGGGTGAAATGGTAGATGATTTGCTCTGGCATGCCACGCTGGGACAGGGTTTTGTTGATGTTGAAATGATCGACATGAATACTACTCTGGAAAAAGTAAAACGGAATCTGGCAGGCGACATCAAGGAAAAGCGTGCCCGTATTTATACCCAGGGTGATCTGGGCGAGATCACAGGCCATAAAGCAACAATTGAAGCCTTGTTACAAAATCTCATAAGTAATGCCATCAAGTATGTAGAAGATGAAGTTACGCCAGATGTGTTGATAAGCGCCTCTGAAACAGAGACGGAGTTTGTAATATCCGTTAGGGATAACGGTATTGGCATTGATAAAGATCATCAGAAAAAAATATTCGGTATATTCGAAAGACTACACACACTTGATGAATATCCGGGTACTGGTATTGGTCTGGCTATTGCCGAGAAAGCAGCCCAACTCCATGGTGGTAGATTGTGGTTAGACTCTGAACCTGGAAAAGGAACAACCTTCTATTTCAGTATAATTAAACAGCACGATAATTTATTGGTAAGTGATAATGAATAAAACTGCGATTGCATTGTTGAGCATTGTTTTGCTGTTCCTGTCGACTACTCTGGTATTCGCTGACTCCGAATCTATTCTGGACGCATCAATAAAGGAAATTCAGAATAAACTGGCAAGTGGTGAAATCACATCAGAACAACTCGTTGAAATATATCTGGAAAGAATGGCTGCCTACGATAAACAGGGACCGGCACTCAACGCAATCAGCGCGCTCAACCCTGAAGCCCTGAAACGCGCGATGGAACTTGACCGGGAACGACTGAAACGGGGATTGCGCGGACCCTTGCATGGTATTCCTCTACTTGTGAAAGACAATTATGAAACCAGTGATATGCAAACTGCCCTTGGTTCGTCAGTCTTCGCCGCCTGGATACCTCCACATGATGCGACCATCGTAAAACGCCTGCGTGAGGCCGGCGCTATCATACTAGGTAAAGCCAATATGCATGAATTCGCCATGGGTTTTGCCACCCACGGTTCGCTGTTCGGACAGACACTAAATCCCTACGCACTTGATCGAATTCCCGGTGGTTCCAGCGGCGGCACCGGTGCTGCGATCGCCGCCAACTTTGCGACAGCCGGTTTCGGAAGCGATACCTGCGGTTCTATTCGTATGCCGGCCTCTTTTAATGGCCTCGTTGGTCTGCGCAGTACAGTCGGCCTCAGCAGTCGTCACGGTATCGCTCCATTAGCGCATTCCTGGGATACAGGCGGACCGATGACACATAATGTCAGTGATCTCGCCATCATCTACGATGCCATAGCAGGCTACGATGAAAACGATCCTGTAACAGCCGCCAGTGCCGGTCACATTCCAAAAACCTACACGGCCTTTCTTAAGACGGATGGCTTGCGCAATCAAAAGCTCGGCATACTTCGCAATTTATGGGTCGTTGATCCTGAAGATAAAGAAGTGGCCGAAATCGTCAGTATTGCTGTTGAGGATATGAAAAAAGCCGGTGCCGAAATTGTTGATGTGACGATTCCGGGTTTAATGGAACTTATGATGGATGACATTGGAGGTTTCTACGCCATTCTCGCTGAACTCAGAAGCGATTTTAATAATTACCTGAATAACCATCCCAGCGCACCGGTGACGTCAGTCACTGATATTATCAAGTCCGATTTACTCAAAGATGAAGAATTACGTTCTAATTTTAAAACAGCAGGTGGGGTGAAGCCGGGCAGTACACACGAATATTTATCCCTGCAGGAAAAACGTGAACGCATCAGGCAAGTTGTTCTGGTAGCAATGGCACAAGCGAAAGTTGATGCCCTAATCTATCCGACTGTTCGTCAAAAACCAGTGAGAATTGGAGAAGTGCAATACGGTACAAATTGTCATCTTAGCGGCAACATTAATTTCCCCGCCATTTCCGTTCCGGCCGGTTTTACCAAAGACGGTCTTCCGGTAGGTATAGAAATACTGGCGCGTAAATGGCAGGAACCTTTATTGATTCAACTTGCTTATGCCTATGAACAGGCAACCCAACATCGTCGCTTACCACCTACCACACCAGCTTTACCTTAAAGCCAATCCGCGGTCTGGTTTACCGGCATTTTCCACTTTATTCTTGTGCCATCGGACATAAGGTCTGGTTTACTTTTAGCGATTGCTCCACTGCATGGGCAATTTGATATAGTCGATCTTCGGCAAACGATCTGCCCATTAACTGCAAACCGACCGGCATGCCTGCTTCACCAAACCCGCAGGGCAAACTGATCGCAGGTATACCCGTGATATTAGCCAGGTAGGTATCACGACCCAATACTTCATCACGGGTCAGGTTCAGATCATACTCGACGCCTTTAATTTTTAATGACTCGGCATCAATACGCGGTGCTATGGCTGGCGAGCTAGGAGATACGATTGTATCCACCTCTGCTAACACCTTTGCAAAGCCTTCCTTTATCAAACCTTGTAATTTTCGGGCTTTTATATAGTGATTAGCCGGAATAAACTGACCAGCCAACATACCCAGCACCAACTCTTCACTGATCTGTGAACGTCGCTCACGCAGAAGGTGTTCATGTGTCACCGCGGATTCGACCGCCATCATCAACCAGACGCTACGAGAATAATCGAGCCAGGGTAATTCAACCTCCACAAGCTCAGCGCCGAGCTCACTCATCAAATTTATAGCTTCATTAACTCGTTGCTCGACATCGTCGGTAACAACATCAAAAAAGAAATTTTTTGGAACACCTATTTTTATACCCTCTAAACTCTCACCCATACGTGCTGAAAAATCCGGGACTGGAATTTTTCTACTACTTGCATCCAGAGGATCATGACCTGAACAGGCCTGCAACATCAGCGCGGAATCGGCAACGCTCCTGCTTAGTGGACCTACATGGTCGCCATGCCCCCATGTCAGCAGGGAACCACGCTGACTTACCCTGCCAAAGGTCGCTTTCATTCCAACTACGCCACAACAATGAAGGGAAACGAACCGAACCACCGACATCAGTGCCAAGAGACGCAAAGGTCAGACATGCGGCTACGTTAGCGCCACCACCACCGCTTGATCCACCCGGAATACGATCGGCATCCCATGGGTTTTTTACGGCGCCATAATAGGGATTGTTTGAACGCCCGCCAGCGGCGAATTCGTGCATATTTTCCTTACCAATGACAATCGCACCAGCGGCCCGTAAACGCCGTACGGCTTCAGCATCTGCTTCGGGTATGAAGTCAGCGTTTGCTTTGGCTCCTACGGTCGCTGCTACGCCGGCAACAGCAAGGTTATCTTTAACACCCACCGGAATACCGTCCAGTGGCCCCAGATATTCATTTTTAGCAATTGCTATTTCACGTTCGGAGGCTACTTCATGCGCCTGTTCAAACATCTCAGTTATAAAACCACACAAGCGAGGTTGTAAACGTTCAATCCGCGCTACTGAGGCAGTAAGCACTTCTACTGGCGATACCTCTCTGTCACGGATCATCGGTGCCAGTTCCTGAATAGAAAGCTTGCACAAAGACTCGTCAGTCACGGGAATATTCACCATCGTCGGCATGCATTTGTAATGCCGAATCTACGTCGCCGAGATCGAGTTCTGACAACCTGGAGAATTCCGCTACAAAAGCTTGTACTACCGGTGTGACATCACGCAATTCTCTGTCCGTCATGGGTATACCCCCAAACTCATCGAGTATCGCGCGTAAGGTTTCTGGCGTTACTTTTTTCATGGTCTTTTATAAAACTGCCTCATACACGGTCCCGCTTAACACCACTATTAAAATCAGCGGCACAACCCATTTAATCCAGACAAAGTAGAAAGACACAAAAGCCCCTCTTCTGCTTCCAAACACCTGGTTTAAAGTACGTTCCCGGCCGATACCCCAGGTCAGAGCAACAACCGCAAGTAATCCGCCAGTAAGCATGGCAAATGAACCAAAAATCAGATCTATGGTAGGAATTAATTCAGGTTTCAAAGTGAATGGAATGAGCAGCAGGGCCTGTATGCTGATCATGATGATCAACAACTGTTTACGGCTAAATCTGCTTGTCTTTGAATCACCGAGAACCCCACCAATTACCGCTTCGATAACCGCGACATAAGACAGTAATATCACCAGACCAAGAGAGAGCAGCATCAGACTACCGAAAATACGACCTCCGGGCAGAACTTCAAGCAACTTTGGCAGAGTCACAAACAGCAGAGACGGCCCCGCACTCAGCTCAAGGCCAAAAACCAGTAAGGCGGGAATTAAATACAGCGCTGCAAGCAGAGCGGCACTGGCATCTCCCACACAGGTCATAATGGCCAGCCGTGGTAACTTAACGTCATCACGTATATACGATCCGTAGATGATGGTCAGCGTCGCACCAAGACCGGTCGAGAAGTAGGCCTGACCCATGGCAGCAAACACTTCGGTGAAACCGATCCGGGTAAAATCCGGTTTCAAAAACTGCGCAAAATGATCGCCGGCACCGGGAAGCGTGAAAACTCGAAAAACCAGATAGATACTGACAAGGAAGAAAAAAGGTACGCCGATTTTACTGACTGTTTCAATGCCCCTACGCACTCCGAGATAAATAATCAGCATTGAAACAACGAGTACCAGAATCGCGATAGTAAACTGTAAAGAATTATTAGCCAGCCCTTGTTCAAATTCAGGAATAGTTTTAGCGTCAAAGCCATTAAAGATGACAAACCAGGTGCTGTAATAAATATTACCGATAACCGCCAGATAGTAACCGCCGGCTACGGTGACAGAAAACAGAAGCATATAGCCAACTATCCTGCCTGAGCGAATACCAAAACTGGCCTGAAATGCACCAATCGTGCCCTGCTTCGTTTCTCTGGCCAAAGCCCACTCCGCCATCAGCGCCGGTAAGGACATGAAAGTAATAAAGATCACGAACAAAATGAGAAAGGCACTACCACCATAACTTCCCATCATGTAAGGAAAACGCCAGACATTACCAAGTCCAATCGCCAGCCCTGCGGTGGCCATTAAAGAGGCAAAGAAAGAACTGAATTTTTCAGTCTGTGACATGCACCCATTCTAACTACTAAATCCTGAATGAGAGAAATATCAGGCACTTATTTTTGGGGTAATGTCCTAAACAGGTTTAATTTAGAACTGATATTTGAAGAAAAAAAACACTGTTCAAGTTTTTAAATGATGCCCATAGGGTTCGGATACCGTTACCTCTTCTCTGGTTTTTTTCACAAGTTTTCCTTCTTCGACATCAAAGTACTCTGTTTTGGGTTCCTCAAGCGCATCCCGGTTTTCTTCCCGATCGACACTATATATATCGCCGGCCGGTCCAGTACTTCGACTCAGCACCCCATCCAGCTTTTGATAGTCATTCTCGTCAAGTGAAAAGGTCTGTGTTCGTAAATTTTCCACCAGGTGTTTGGCATGCCGTGCGCCAATGATGACCGCAGCTACCTGATCACGTTCGAGGATATAACGCACTGCCACATTGCCAATACTCACTGAGTGTTTTTCAGCTATCTCCTCAAGGATTTGCAGCAGCTCCTGAAACAGGTTCCAGCCGCCAAAATCGTTTACGATTCGATAGTATTTATCCAGTGAGACATTCTCAAAAGCGGGTTTACCCGGATCCGGTATGCCAATCCATTTATCACTGAACAGTCCTCCTCCAAGTGCGCCATAGCACAATAACTTCATATCATGTTGAGCACATAAATCCACCATGCCATTTTCCGGTCGTCGGTCTGTCAGTGAGTACTGTACTGTATTGGAAACTATATCAATGCCTGCATCCAGCAGCTCTTTTGTCTGCTGGACGTCGTAATTTGTTACTGCAAGTTTGTCTATTTTTCCAGCCTGCTGCAGCTTCTGTAAATCCAGAGCCATATCGATATGCCCGGGTATTGAAAATTCCCACCAATGCATTTGCACAAGATCTAAACGTTCTTGCCCCAATCTTTGCAGAGATCGATCTACAATTTTTTCAACATCTTTGAAACTATGATTTCTGAGTTTCTCTTCTTCGAGAAAGTAAGGTACATAGGTAGTGAAGACTTTTATTTGTCGGGCTGCCTCATCACCGGCTCTTTCTCGATAAAACTGTCGGAATTTACCGAGCTTCTCTTCAACTCCCGCGTAGATATCGCCGCAGACGTAGGTGTTCATTCCCGCCTCTGCAAAGGCCACCAGGTCTTCCATTAATTCGATTTCATCAAATCTCCGATCACTGTGGTCTTCTGCAATCTGCCAGTTACCTTTTAATAGTCGGGGAATAGTAAAACCAGGACGTAATTCTTTTTTCTCTATACTCATTGCCTTTGCTGTTCTGTTAATCAGTTATTCCGGAGTTTGAGTTAAGGTATTTTCACTGTGTCGATAGACCTTCTTTTCACCGCGACTGATGTGAAAACGCCCTCCACAATTCGGGTCCGGACAGGCGATTACGGCATCTGTACTCATCCAGTCATATTTTGAAGTCTCTCGCTGCTTGGCTGGCAATACGGGCAAAATGGCTGCTAGGGTAAACATGGGGAAACGTACACCGGGAGGGAATTCGATCAGGTCGTCGTCAGTAACAGTAAAATAATCACCAAGTTTATGATTGCAAACCATCGGTTTACCGTCGTCACTGGATTTTACTTCAACCTTGAGATCGTAGAGTTCGTAAAAGTCATCCATTCGCCATACCCGAGTTTAGTCAGAAAGGATAAAAGAAAGTGAAGCGCGCAATAGCAAACGTTGGGGTTGTGCTACCGCGCGCTTCTCCCCAGGGGGTACTACCAGCTATAACCTACCGTGCCACCAAACCATCTTGGCGAAGCAACCGAGTGCTGTGTCACACCCGTAATTCCGGTAATGTCAAAAGCCGTTGGAAAGTACACTTCGTCAGTGAAGTTCTTCACCCAAAGTCTGAGCATCCATTGATCATTGGCCGAGAGCCACTGAACATTAGCATTCGCCACCGTATAAGAGGCATCACGAATCGCCGGATCATTCACCGCATTAAGCGGCCGATCATCGACATAGTTCATGTCAATCTGAGCGGTCATACGTCCACCAAATGCGGCCCACTCATAGCGACCAAGGGCATTAAAACTGACATCCGGTGCATTGGGCATCTGTCGGTTAGACACACCACCAGCGCCGGCAAAGTCCTGAATCTCCGCATCAAGTAAGGACAGACCAAACAGGAATTCCCATCCCTCTGCCGGAGCGAGGGTGAGTTCGATTTCAGAACCCAGAATTTCCGCATCGGTATTAAACACAATCAAACTTGGCCCGCGTTGCGAGAAGGTCTGAAAGCCTTCGTAATCGCTGAAGAAGACCGAGGCACTGACTCCGGCTTTACCATCAAAATACTCGGATTTATAACCCAACTCATAGGTCAGCGGTGTTTCACTGCCATAGGTGATTTCGTTGGCATCAAAGAAAGAGATAATAACGCCGTTAAAGCCACCCGCTTTATGTCCGCGAGAGATTTTACCGTATACCAGCGTATCGTCATTCATACGCCAGTCCAGCTCAATGTTACCCGACCAGTCTCCTTCTGTGCGTCGCGTCTTGGCCAGACCCGTGCCCTGAATCTGTGGTGCAAAGATAAGACAATCCGTGGAATTCAAACCACCGAGAGCGGGTAGAAAGGTACATCGGGGGTTTAATGCAAAGTCTTTCTCATCCTCGGTCCAGCGTAAACCGACAATACCGGTAAAAGCATCGTTGAAGTCATACTCAACCTGCGAAAAAACAGCGTAAGTAGTTGTTTCCAGTTCCCATAGGTTATCCAGACCTACGCCCAGAGAACCTGTGGCTTCAACGCCGGTACGTCCGTTACTATCTATGTTCAGATAATAACCTCCGACCACCCAACGCAATTGTTCAGCCTCACCAGCCAGTCTCAGTTCCTGAGAGAACTGGTTGGAATCCATGTCCTGAAAAAAGTGGAAGAGTGTCTGTGCTGTACTATCTGAATCTTCGTTATAACGCTTTCTGAAATCCTGCCAGTCAGTGATAGACGTAATGGTGCCGAAATCCGTTTCGTACTCTATATTACCCGTCACACCAAAGTGATCACGTTCAAAGAAAGTATTGAAATCGGTTTCTGCACGGTAAGGTCCGTCATTATTCACACCACCATAACAATCCGTCGCACCTAAGACTGGTGTACCTGGCACCGTACCAAAGCCGGGAAAGACGTTAGTGCAATAGTCAAAATGTGTTGCTGAGTCGACGTTCTTAATAAAGCCGTCACCCGGTAAGCCAGTAATACCGCCGACATCGGTGACACCTGAACGAACATCGTAGACGTCTGCGTTAGTATCATCTGTAGCCCAACGACCAAGGACGTGTATGGACAACCTGTCGTTGGGTTCAAAAAGTAGCTGCGCTCTGCCGCTGTAATTACCCACATCACGTGTATCCGGCCCATTATCAATCTCGATGAAACCATCGGTATCTTCGTAGTACATCGACAAACGCCCTTTCAGGGTATCGGACAAGGGACCGCTGATAGCGCCTTCACCTTTTATCTGCCCATACTCACCAGCGGTGAATTCGACATACCCTTCGTTTTCATCGGTCGGCTTAGCCGAGATAAGATGCACCAGACCTGCAGTAGCATTACGACCAAAAAGCGTGCCTTGTGAGCCGCGTAGTACCTCGACACGTTCTAGATCGTAAAAATTAAAGCCGACTCCGGCCAGATAACTGTTGTAGGCACCATCGATATAGACTGCTACCGGTCCTTCCTGTTGATCGTTAAAATCCAGCTGGCCGGCACCGCGAATGGTAAACACCGTCGTCACACCACCACCGTAGTCGCTGACAATCAATCCTGGCGTCTGGTTATCAATATCCTGCGAAGAATTCACTCCGAGAGCTCGCATTTGCTGTCCGGAAAAGGCAGTCACTGAAATACCCACGTCGGACAGACTCTGCTCACGCTTTTGCGCCGTCACCACTACTTCCTCAAGTATCTGGGCATTGGCACCGGAATGAAAAGCAAGAATCAGTGAAAAACTGAGCCCTAACATCAACTGCGCGTATTTGAGATGTCGCATCTACCCCTCCAATTTATTGATTTATCGCTAATTTCTCGAAGACCTTAAGCATCTAGATCGAAGCAAAAATCATCTTAACAGAAAAAAGTCAATTGACATAATTTTGTTTTCATGATTATTTATTTACCTGATTTTTTTATCTTTTTAAAAAATTTTGAATCAAATCTAACTTATATAAAATGTCTACTGTATTTATTTTAATCCTTATCTAACGTAGACTGCTCACCGCGAACTTCAAAACTTTATTAAATCGATTAATAAACAAAGCGAAACATGGCTATGAGAAATGACAAGGCGCCCACAATTACTCTATGCAAATGGAGTAAAATCCTAATAAATTCCGTGATGTGCCTGTTTTTTATCTTTTCATCTGCAGCTTTTAGTAGCGGGGAGAATACAGCGATGGACAATCGTCGAGTGGTAGAAGCTATCTACAAGGGTTTTGAGACTGGTGATATGGACACTATTCTGGCCAGCATGAGCGACGATATTGTCTGGTTGCATCCGGGCAAAGCAGATGAGATCCCGTTTGCCGGCAGATTCGAAGGCAAGAAAGGGGTGCAGCGTTTTTTTAATACAGCCTTTTCGACAATTGATGTACTTGAACAGAAGGTTCATTCGTTCGAGGCCAGCGGCGATAAAGTTATCGTTTTAGGCTTTGAGCACATGCGTGTAAAGGCCACCGGCAAGGAATATCAATCCAACTGGATACACATGTATACGGTTAAAGCTGGTCAAGCTGTAATGTTTGAGGAATTTATTGACACCGCAGCTCTGGTTGATGCCTTCTCCTCGAACTAAGCATGGAATAAAGCAAAATGACCATCTCTCGTAGAAAAATACTTTCAGGGCTTGGCATCACCACAACTATCCTGTTATCGCCTCTGCAGCTTTTTGCAACTTCCCTGAAAGAGAAAATTGAGACCTTTAGAGACACTTTAAACGGAAAATTAATTACCAGGAACGATAAAAATTACGAGCTCACCCGTTTGAGTTCTGTCTGGCAACAAGTGAAGCCGAAACAGTTTCCTGACTGTATTGTCCAGGCAAAGAACGTCGATGACGTAGTTGCCGCGGTAAATTTCGCCAGAACTAACCACAAGCAAATCTCCATTCGCTGTGGCGGACACAGCTATTACTCTTCGTTTTTACAAAACGACAAATTGATGCTGGACGTCTCATCACTTCGAGAGGTCAGTATTGACACCGGGAAACGCCAGGCTCGAGTGCAAGTTGCCATGCGTTCCGTCGACTTCATGGCAGAGATTGCCAAACATGGTTTCAGTTTTCCGGCCGCCCATTGTGGCAATGTCCCTCTTGGTGGTTTTTTGCTGGGCGGGGGTGCCGGATGGAACGGTGAAGCCTGGGGTGGTATGTCCTGTTTTAATATTAGTGAAGTTGAAGTGGTGACTGCACAAGGACAGCTGATCCGTGCTAATGCAGAGCAAAATTCAGATTATTACTGGGCAGCCCGGGGTGCGAGACCGAATTTCTTCGGTGTGGTGACCGAGTTTGTGCTCGATCTCTATGCAGAACCCAAGGTTATCCTAACCACAACACTGATCTGGGAAGTCAGTCGCGCAAAAGACGTGGCCGACTGGCTGGAGGCACATATCCGTTCGATGCCTGAGAATGTAGAAGCCTTGTTTATTCTGACTCAGAATCCTGATCCTAAACACGAAGCTGGAGAAGAGCGAGTTTGCATTGTTCAGGTTTCTGCTTTTAGCGACACCGAAGCTGAGGCGCGTCAGGCCTTGGCTCCCCTGTCGAGTTCTGCTATGACGGATGATTGTCTGGCAAAAACTGAGTATGCATCAACGCCCATAGCAAGTTTGTATGAATGGGATGCGATGGCTTACCCTCAATGGCGCTGGGATGTCGATCACCTGTGGTCCGATGATAGTGCTGGCGACGTGGTTGAGAAAGTTATCCAGCATACAAGAGACATGCCTTCAACCCGTTCATCCATTCTGTTATTGTTAAAACCACATACAAAAGAGTTGCCAGATGCGGCCTTTTCTATGATTGGCTCGCTTTATATAGCCTGCTATGCAATCTGGGGAAGTCCTGATGAAGATATCCCTAATAACAACTGGGTAAAAAAGACGATGACTTTACTGAAAGAAAATACAAAAGGTCATTATGTAAATGAAAGTAACTATGCCGACAACCCGGAACGCGCACGCGGTTCTTTTTCGGCTGAGAGTCTGCAGAAGTTGAAACGACTTTCCTCAAAACATGACCCTGAACATTTGTTTCATTCTTATTTATAATTTTTGTTTTTTCTTATAAGAACTGAAAGGTATGGCCAAGGTACACGCAGGCGCGACAAAACAGGAAAAAAGGCAAGCACGTAAAACGCAAATTATCGATGCGGCCCTGAAGATACTGGCTTTCGAAGGTGCTTCAAGTTTTACATTAAGAAATGTTGCTGACAAAACTGGCGTCACTCTGGGGGCAGTACAGTACTATTTCAAAACCAAAAGCGACCTGCTGCTGGCACTGACAGAATACAAACTACAGCTGGATTATACTGCAACTGAAGAAGCCCGAAATAAATCCACTCTCTCTGTAGAAGATGAGTTCACCGCAGTCATAAATTTGCTCCTGCGCGACAATAAGAAACCTCTGATCTACGGCCTTGATTTCCAGTTGTTCGCCCTGGCCTGTTCTGACAGTACTGCGGCAGACTGCGTTGACAAATTTTATCGCACCGTCAGAGAATGGATGGAAAGCCTGATACATGCGCTAAATCCGAAATTATCTGAATCCGAGTGTCGTCGCAGAACAGTCGTCATTTTAGCCATGCTCGAAGGTCTGATGCAGGTCTTGTACCGTGACAAGCGTAATAAAAAAGACTTCGGCGAAGTTGAAGAAATGATACGGATAGAAGCACTAAGAATTGCACAATCATAAGTCCGCCGGAGTTGATGATTGGAAATCAGCGACTAAAACTCGTACTTCGCAGTAAACCTGAAAGTGCGTTCTTCAAAGGGATGAAAATGAATGTCTTCAACCGGATTTATTTCACCTGCTAATTGCGACTCAAAAAGAAAGGCCACATCATCATCCTTGCTATCGAGCAGATTTAGAACATCCAGTCCCAGGCTGAATTTGCCAAAATTCCTGGAGAGTCCAAGATTGAACAAAGTAGAATCGTCTTTCTTGACTGAGCCGTCTTCAAGCAATGGCGCATCGCCAAAGTGACGCAATCGTAAGCTCGCTGTCCAGCCGTCGTCTATGAGTATCGTTGCGCCGGCACTCGCGGTTTGACCGTGTGCATCCGGTATTTTGTTCTGCCCGTTTGGCAGACCTTTGAATTCCGCTTCAGTTTTGGTGTAAGTCGCATCTAAGGTTAGCCAGTCGTTAACAATCCAGAAAGCGGAGAACTCAAGACCATAACGTTGTGTCGCATCATTGGGTTCCGAAGTTCCAGCATCACCGACAAATAAAAGTTCAGAATCCAGTTCCATCCAGAACCCTGCCAGCGTCAGTATTAAACCTTCTATCCATTCACTGCGAAAACCAATTTCTGCGCCTTCCGCTTTTACCAGAGTATCGACAGGGTCAACTGCAGCTCCGCTCGCCGGGTCGATGCTAATCACTGAACCACGCACATCGTTGGAATGAAAACCGATGCCATAATTAGCATAAAACTCCAGTTCATCATCAAACTGATAGGCTAATCCGACTTTCGGTTGTATCAAGGAATCATTGTCACTGCCCGAATTTTCAGCAAGCAGGGCCTTGACGTCAAAATCGTAATAATCCCAGCGCAGACCGACAGTGGCACGCAGTTTCTCAGTAAGTTCCACCTTGCTTTCAGCAAACAAACTCAAACTGAACTCCTCAACTGAGTCCTCTCGAACCGAGGCGATGCGTGTTCTCGCAAGCGTATTAAACAGATTCACTTCCTGAATATCGTCATAACGCATTTCCATGCCCAGATGGTGGTTTGTTGTAAACCCCATAAAAAGGCTCTCAATATCGTAGTCCGCTGTAAGACCATAAATCCAGCGCTGATCCTCTTGCTCAAATTCGTCACCATTCAGCGGATCGTTAAGAAAATAAGTCGGGTTATTTATCAGATTCATTTCGTAGTAGGAGACATAGGCAGATAAAGTAAGATCGTCCAGGCCCAGGTGCGCAATCAGACTATAACGACTGGAATCACCGCCGAGATCCGGATCAATAAAGCCAAACCGGTCTATGCTGCCATTCACCACTGCGCGCTGCGGCACCTGATTGGTGGCGTTCCACTCTGAGTCATATGCCATACCGATAAGCTGGGTCCGAAAACGTCCTATCTGTCCGGTATATTTAAGCAGAGCATTTATTTTCGCCAGATCCTGTTCCAGATCCCAGGGGCCATCACGCAATTGAATTTCTCCAGCGTAAAGCAAATTCCCGTTGGCGAGTTCAACAGAATTGGCGCCGACGAAGCGATAGTCTTCCTGATTACTCGCGCTAAACTCAATAAAACCACTGTCAAGACTGTCGTAAGTTTTAAACTTGACTCCGCCGGCCGCTGAAAAGTCGCCCATCTCGGCATAGTAAGGCCCTTTTCGAAAGGCTACTGTTTCAACGATTTCCGGGATAATGATATTAATATCGAGATAGCCGGAGGCATGTGCGTGAGAACGCATGTCTATCTGCATACCATCCACACGTCCGGAAAAATCCGAACCATGATCAAGATTCATACCGCGTAGAAAATACTGGTTGGCTTTTCCGGGTCCGCTATGCTGTGTCGCGATCATTCCCGGTACAACTTCAACCAGCTCACCCACCCTGAGCAGAGGTCGGGTTGAAAAATCGGCATAACCAACCAGACCCTGAGAAGCGGAATCCGCGTCGCCTATCAAGTCGAAAGCCCTGCCCCAGACTGTCACTTCCTCAATAGTCTCCGTATCCGCGCAAATCGACGTATTACATAGGGACAGAAGTAGAAATAAAGCGAATCCAAACTTATTTTCATTACAGTTCAGCATTTGCAAATTCGAATATAGCCATTCTCCTGAGGCGTAATACAATACATGAGCAAGCTAGCCAAGTCATTGATCGGAAACAATGTGCTCGATTCTAAATGCTAATAATTGATTTTAATAAGCAAGGATAAAACTATGCAAAAACACAAACTCTCAAGAATACTATTTGGGCTTACAGTATCTCTGCTACCCGGTTTGGTTTTTGCCCATCATCCAAATGGCTACCAATTGCCTGCTTCGATGATGGAGGGTCTTTTATCCGGGCTCGGACATCCTGTGATTGGTCCTGAACATCTGGCTTTTATAATCGGTATTGGCATTCTTGCTCATGCACTGCGTCAGCGGATTCTGATTCCGGCTGTTTTTATCACCAGCGCACTTCTTGGAACAATATTACACCTGAACAAGATTAATATTCCTCAGGTCGAAGCAATGATTGCTATATCTGTTGCCCTGCTCGGTTTGATACTATTTTGTAACTGGCTTAAGAAACCTGCAGCGATTGCTCTTGCCCTCGGCGGTATCCTGCACGGCTATGCCTATGCAGAATCAATCGTTGGCGCCGAGACTACTCCCCTTGTCGCTTATCTTACTGGCTCCAGCCTTGTGCAATTATTAATTTGCGGTCTGGTAATCCTGATTTGTCAGGCAATTAATAAATCAAAACGCCTGTCGATAAACCCGTTATCAAAAGTCTACGGGTTGATTGCTGTGTTTGGTGGAGCTTATTTGCTGGTCTAGTTCTGCAGAAATTTTTCTATTACTTCGACCAGAACAGCTGGTCTGGTATCCATAGCACGATGCCTCTCCCCGGTTAATACCTCGAGTTTCGACGTAGGCATCAGTGAATGTAAGTACTGTGCACTGATTTGAAAGGGTTCTGGAGAGGCTCCACCGAGAAGAATAAGACAGGGGAGAGAGAGCTCTCCCAGGCCTTTCTCAACGATTCGATATTCAAAGGCTGCCCGCAGCTCACGTCCCAGGGTTGAGGCCGCTGCGACGCGTTCCTGCCAGATCGAGGATTTTTTTAGTTCCGTTATCTCTTTTTCACTGACTCTTGGAAATCGTCGCAGGAAAAATTCGGTTGCGGCTTCGTTTCCACCGTGTCCAAGAATTTTTTCCATTTCATCAACATCAGCTATGTCGATAAACTCACATTGACCTGTGACTGATAAAGGCGCCTCGTAAAGGATCAGATGGTCAATAGAATTACTGTGCTTTGTCAGAGTTGCCAGTGCAA
This sequence comes from Gammaproteobacteria bacterium, assembly GCA_012103475.1. GTDB lineage: Bacteria > Pseudomonadota > Gammaproteobacteria > Eutrophobiales > Eutrophobiaceae > WLWS01. The sequence continues at coordinate 86,263 of WLWS01000001.1, forward strand.
TTAGTGCCCCGTATGAATGCGCGACAAGATCTACCGCTTTGCCCTTGCCGAAATGATTCAGAATACTATGAAGGTCTTCTATTTCATTTTGCAGTGAATAGAGATCAGCGTCAGTGCTTTTGCCTCTGCCGCGTCTGTCATATTCTATAACCTGCCTGTCTGCGACAAAAGCATCCGCTACTTTGCCCCAGCGTCTCGCCGAAGCTGCTGTACCATGCATAAAAATGATAGGCTTACCGCTGCCTCTTGAGACTACGTTTATCGAGACTTGTTTTGAAGATTGAATATTTACTGCTGATGCGTGTTCCATGCCCTCAATGTAAACAGGCTGGCGCGCTATTACAACAGTTTAAGTTTAAACACGTTCGAAGAAACGAATGGTGGGTTCAGCGGCAGCAAGACTCATTAGTTTTTCCATATCACCACGTTCACCACGCCAGGCCAGGTATTTCTCATAGGCAGATTTTGATGCCCATTCTTCTATCATAAATACGGTATTCTGGATTTCGGCTTCAGTATGGAGATCAACCCGAATACAACCCTCAAAGGCGCGTGTATCTGCCAGAGTCTCGGTAAACAAAGCAAGCAAATCGTTCTTTTTTCCTTCTTTTGCCTGTACGTCAAAGGTAATTACTATGCTCATATTTCCATTCTGCTCTATTCGATAAATAGTTACACGCTAAATTCAGCAATAAGTTTGTCCGCCTCTTTGTCATCCCAGTACCAGGGATGAAACTTGTAAGCTTCGCCAATGCAGTTTACAAACTTTTTCGCCAGGCTTTGATTCTGACTCGCGGCCTGCATTAGCTTCTGCTGTACCGGGCCGGGTCCATCAAGTGCTGTTGAGGTAAATTTGAGATTGTACTGTGCGGTTTCCCAGTACTCATCAAAACAGCTCTGCATCCATTCGGCACTGAACTCTTTCTCGCCATGCGCGACAATTTGATCAAATAATAAACCCATCCATTTTGATGCTCCGTTAAGACCCTGAGCAACAATCGGATCGTTTACTATCGCAGCGTCCGCAACCGCGTAAACAGGTTTACCACTTGGTAATGTGCCAACCGGTTTACGCACTGTCGGTGGAATTCTGCCGCATACCCATTCTTTTTCAGGCGTGGTTTCAGAATCTTCAATGAGTTCATATATCAATGGTTGATTCTGCCGAATCCACTCCTTGCCCATCGCATATTGCTCAGCGACATCGGCCTTATTGTCGAACATATCCATGCCTGCACCCGGTACAGCTTCAAACTGCACATAATGATGTTCTTCATCGGACTTGCTGAGAAAGGGTGCTTTTATGACTTCACCAACTCCGGCGATGACACTGTAGCGACTCAATTGCTTATCACGAATGCCCGGCATATCATCGAGCTGACGATACATATCGCAGCCCTGCGTGTAGAACATCGCTACCTGTCTTTGTGGCTCACTATAGCTTGTTTTGCTTTGGTCTTTTTCAAACATTTCCATGAACTGGCCACGACCTGCGGCAACGATCACCAGATCATGAGTTGTCGCCATGTTCTCCAGGGAATCTGTATCACATTTTTCGATCACCAGGCGACCACCACGTTTCTCAAACTCATCCAGCCATTGACCAAACTTCATGCGTAAGTCGATACATTGCGCCGGCTTGTCAAACTCACCGTCGATTACCATTAGCTTCTCGCCCTGCGGAGAAAAAACCGAAAAAAACACGTGTTGTATTTCACTGTAGCGACTGTGTTTCCAAAAACGCAATTCCAGATCGTCTTCAAAACTGACCGAGGGCCCGAATTGAATCGTCACCGGCCGCCCGGGACCGTTGGTAATTTGCTCAGCTGTCATATCAGAATACAGCGTCGGCTCGTAACCAGCGCGCAGAAGTGCGAATCCGAGTTGTAATCCGGCCTGACCTGCGCCAACAATTGCGATTTTTCTCATAACTTTGTACCTATCCCAGGTTGCTCAATAACTCCGGATAATCCTTGCGAGCATTATAATGACTGATATCGGGCGCTGTTTTCAGCGCACGAATGCGCATTTCATCTGCATCGTCGAACTTAAGTGCCAATTGCGCCAATGGTCCAAGATCAACAGTACCAGCTTTCACACTTTTTGAAATCTTTACCCAGCTGCGTAAAGGTGCACCGATTGCCGGCACGAATTCCAGCATGTCATCTTCCTTCAAATTCAGGCGTTTCGCGTCAGCCGGATTCAGGCTCGTCAGACGACAGCCACGATGGTCGTAAACATCTTCCTTCGCCAGCGATATTTTAATCGTTTCTCTTGTTGCAGCCAGTTCCTTACGTCTGTTTTCAGTCGCTGCAGTATCGATACCACCATTTTTTACAATCACACCGTATACATCACGGGCACGTGCTTCACTTACGTATTTCAGTGAGACATCTTGCAAGACACGTTCCGGATCTCTTTGCAGTGGATCGCCAACACCACCACCGGCGGTCGCACGCATGATCACCAGATCATCACGCTGGAGCGGAAAAGACCGAACCTTGCCTGGCAAAGAGGAAGGCTCGACTGATTTGCCATTGCGAATCACGCCGCAGGCGTTGAACCCGCCTTCAGCTGCGCCGGCGACACCCCAGTGTGGTATCACTGAAGCATCGGACATCACATTAAGCTGACTATTATCGCTTAATACCCGTATACGCTGGGTGATGCCAAAACCACTGCGAAACTCACCGGCTCCTTCTCCATCACAAGTCACTTCGGTGCTTTCGATACGTAAGGGCTGTCGCTGCTCTGAACTTTCTACCGGATATATGCTGGGTACATCCCCGCCATCATAGGATGGACTGCCAGTGGTGCCATCGCTTCGACTGGTAGCGGGAAATCCGCCCTGCGGGTATTCATAAAGAATATGATGGCGGGCAGCAACTGGATCGTAACTGGTTATGTAAATGTGATTAATCGTTTCCATTGCACCACCACCGGCATTTTCTGCTTGTACCTGACTGAAGATGCCGGAGACTGCTGACTGAATTTTCCGGTAAAGCTCCCAGACGCCGGCTACCGCACGTGGTGGATTACAATTAACAACACTGCCTTCCGGTAGAATGAAATCTATCGGTCTGAAAGTACCACCATTTACCGGTGTATCTGGATCCAGCCAGGCCTTAACAACCACAAATGCACCAGCCTGAGTGACCGCTGGACCTATATTCATCGGACCTTCGAATTCATCGGCGCTACCGGTAAAGTCAAAAGACAAAGTATCGTCTTTCACCGTCATACGAATACGCAGCGCTACCGGATCTGGCGTAATGCCGGTGCTATCGCAATAGTGCTCGACATAATACTCACCCGGTTCGAGCTTTTTTATTTCGTCTTTCAAGGTTTGTTCAGCCCGATCCAGTAAGGTATCGCGGCACAACTCAACCACATCAGTGCCATACTTGTCACATAATTCATTAATCTGCGCATCACCGACACGCACACTATCGAGCATGGCCAGTGCGTTGCCTTCCTGCTCATCGGCGATACGAACGTTGGCAAAAAGAATATCCCAGAGATCCTGGTTTAACTCACCCTGATTTACCAGCTTTACCGGTGGAATGCGGACGCCCTCCTGATAAATCTCAGTGTCCTGCCCGGAAAAACTACCCGGGTTTGCACCACCCACATCAGACCAGTGTGCACGCACAGTCTCAAACAAAATGATCTCACCGTCGATAAAATGTGGCTTATAAAATGCAATATCGTTCAGATGAGTACCACCAGTGTAAGGATCGTTAAACATATACACATCACCGGGTTTCATTCTTCCACCGAACTTTTGCAATATCGGCGTCAAGCCAACCTGCAGGGAAAATACGTGCCCTGAAAAATCGCCTTCAGACATGGCGACCAGCTCGCCTGTCGGACTCAACAAAGCACAGGACAAATCCCGCGTGTCGTAAAGAATCGGTGCGAATGAAGTGCGGATCAGTGTTGCCCGCATATTGCGTACGGTGGTGATAAAGGAACCCTGTACAACTTCTACGGTAATTGGATCAGGTGTCGTGCTCATAAACTTATTCCTGTATGCGTCTGATGTGTAGATTTCCGAATTTATCAGTTGCTGCCTGCCAGCCAGGAGACAACACGGTCGTGGAACCGTACTCCTGAATAACGGCCGGACCTAAGACATCGGAATCTGTTGTTAGTTGTGCCCGCTGATAAACGCTGCACTTATGAAAGCTGCCGTCAAAATAAATTTCTCGTGAATCGCCGGATTCGTCTTCACCGTCGCTCACGGGTGCCGGTACCGGTTTGTCCACAATGCCGGATGCGATAACACGCAGGTAGACCAGCTCAATCGGCTTCTCTCTGCGGTTATAGCCATAGACATTTTCGTAACGTTCGTTGAATCTGCTTTCCAGATCTTTCAGGCTGACGTTCTCATCAATCGGTACCTCCAGCTGGAAAGACTGCCCTGAATAACGCATGTCTGCGCTGCAGCGAATGTCAATACGATCCTCTGCCAGCCCTTCATCACGCAATTGCTGTCTGCCTTCGACTTCCATTTCTTTTATCAGTTTGTGGATGACGTTTATATCCGCATCCTCAAACTCAGTGACATAAGTACGTACATGATCATGCTGTAGATCGGTGGTGAGCAAGCCGGTCGCACAGGCGTTACCTGGATTGGCCGGAATCAAAATGTGATCAATGCCAAGTTCTTCAGCAACCGAGACCACGTGCATAGGCCCGGCACCACCCATCGGCATCAGGGCAAAGTCACGAGGATCTAAGCCGCGCTCTACTGAAACCGTACGTACAGCACCGGCCATATTGTTGTTGCAAATTTTCAATATGCCTTCGGCGACTCGATAAGGATCATCAATACCAATTTTCCTGCCCAAACCCTTAATTGCTTTTTCCGCGAGTTTCTTATCAAACTGCATCGCGCCACCCAGCGCGGAAGACTCTCCTATGCGTCCAAGCAAGAGGTTCGCATCGGTGACGGTTGGTTCCGTGCCACCGCGCTGATAGCAGGCGGGTCCTGGCATGGCACCGGCGCTACGAGGCCCCACTTTGAGACTGCTGTCCTTATCTATCCAGGCAACACTGCCACCACCTGCACCAATCGCAATAATGTCCAGCTGCGGAGTCTTGATCACGGTACCTGCAAACTGACGCTCGTGGGTAACAATCGGGTTTAAATCCTGAATCAAACTGATATCAGTACTGGTTCCACCCATGTCGTAGGTAATAACATTGTTTACTTTTGCGTAATTACCTATGTGTACTGCAGCGCGTATGCCTGCCGCCGGCCCGGAAAGTAAAAAACGTACCGGTTGTGACGGTGCTGCAGCTTCGGTGAGAATGCCTCCGTTGGACGTCATATAAAACAATTCACCGGCGTAACCTGCATCGCGCAGCGTTTTGCTGAGTTTCACCAGATAACGGCTGACGGAAGAATCTACATAGGCATTCAATACAGTAGTTGCCCAGCGTTCAAACTCACGAAACTCCGGCGATACTTTCATCGATTCGGAAACACCTACATTGGGCAGCGCCTTTTTGATGCGTTCGCCGATGTAATGTTCGTGTTCCGCATTGGCGTATGAATTCAACAAGCAAACCGCCACCGACTCAATCCCGTCTGCCTTGATTTTTCCAATAATGGAATCGAGCTCCTCATCATCAACGGCAACCAGAGTTTCACCATTCGGACCGATACGCTCAGTAATTTCGTAACGTAGATTACGTGGAATAAAAGGCGCCGGTCGCTGATAGTGACGATTAAAAATAACGTTGTCGGCGTAGACTCTCAATTGACCGATTTCAACAATATCGCGGTGTCCTTTTGTTACGACCACTGCGGCACTATTACTACCTCTTTCCAACACCGCATTGGTAGCGATGGTTGTGCCATGTACTATTCGGGAAACTTTTGTCAGATCTACATTGAGTTCCTGCAGACCGTTCATGAATGCTCTGGTCGGATCGTCCGGCGTTGATGCCGTCTTTGCGACTTGCAGGGCATTATTGTCATCATCGAACACTACGAAGTCGGTGAAGGTCCCACCTGTGTCTACGCCTATATTAAGCATGACTTCTCCTGTAAATACTGCTCATGTTTGTGATATTGAGCCTGCACGGTTCCTGAGCCGACTCGAGTAATATTCTGTCGCTTAAATGTAGCTGCGACTATCCGCCAGCGGGGTCTTTACTAGCCGAAATTTCCAGACTCAAATCAACCTAGCTAGTAGCGTCGTGCTTACCGAGTTGCCAACCACTGTCTTTGAGTACCGTCTCACCGGTTTGCCTGGGTGGTCGTTCAAGCTCGGTACCCATGGTGTCGTTCCAGCGGTTAAAAAAACCCATCATTGAGACAAGCGAAATAATCTGCACAATCTGGTTTTCGTTATAATGCTGTTTTAATTCTTCAAACTGTGCATCGCTAACATCACTCGGACATCTGCCCGCGCCAACAGCAACCCGTAATGCGGCACGCTCTGCTTCAGAAAAATGCTCGGAACTTTCAAAGTCCTTTATCGCCTGAAGTTTCTCGTCCGGTACGCCAAAACGACCTGCCGTAAAGGCAGTATGCGCAACGCAGTATTGACAACCGTAAGAACGTGAACAGGCATAGCAAACTAGCCAACGTAAATGCTCACCCACCTCCTTTGAGCTCTCCAGAACCGAATTACATAAGTCCAGTGCAGCAGTCATGATCGGCGGTACTCTGGCCATGGTCAGCCAGTCATTACATTCGAATCCAAGCAGTTCATTGAGTTTTTCAATCAACTCCTGATGTTCAGGTGCGAGCACTTCAATTGATAATGGTTCAAGCCGGGGCATAAACGTGAATCTCCTTTGTTAGCTTCTTACATTTAAGTGGGGTGGATTTGGCTTGGTTGTACGTTCAGAAAAATGAACGTCTTAAATTCAAGCTCCACTCTCTACCGCGGTCGCGAATCACTTCAGAGATGCCAAGATTTGCAGTGGGGCCATTCTGCTCTGAGTATCCCGCTGAAATATAGCGTTCATTAGTCAGGTTTCGACCTTGCGCTGAAAACATCCACTTACCGTCGTTACTTTCAAACGTGACTCCGAGATTAACCAGAGAAAAAGCATCCTGCGCTGTGGTACTGGAATTAATTGCGTTACTGAAGTAGGAAGCGCGATAGGTCAGGTCCACTCTGGGCGTGATGGTGCCGATATCCGCCCAGTCCCAGGTATAGGCCAGAGCCGCAGTACCAGACCATTCAGGTGTCTTCACCAGCTTATTGTTAATACCTAAACCGGTTCCCGGATCAACTTCTGTGTATTCACCATCAATGTAACCAACGCCACCTTCAATCAGCCAGTTTTCCGCTGGCACTGCCTGCAGGTCGAGTTCAAACCCCTTTACTTCGGCGGCGCCCGCATTTTGCACCAATGGTGCAACGGAGTTTGCCTGAGATACTATCTGCAAATCTTCATAGTCACTGAAAAAGAAAGCACCGTTTAAACGTACACGGTTATCAAAGCCCTGCCATTTGAAACCCGCTTCGTAGACCGTAACAAACTCAGGTTGAAATGAGGGTGCAGCTGCCAATGGCGGGAAGACTCGTTGGGTAAAGCCACCGCTCTTGAAACCTTCTGAATAGGTAAAATAAGTGAGCAGGTCTTCAGTCCACTGATAACCGATGCTGGCCATCGGATCGAGTTCCTGAACAGAGATTTTCGCTTCGGTATTGGGAAGCAGCAGAAATCCGGGTGGTGGTATCGGTGGTACCAGACCGGGGCCGAATCCAAGCAGGAAGGGAGGTACCGAAGCATTGTTATTGGCAATGATAAATTGATCCGGCGTAAAACGCTTGGTGTCGTCGGTATAACGTAAACCAAGGGTAATGCTCAATTTATCATTAAAGTCATAAGTACCCTGAGCAAAGAATGCCAGACTGTCGTTTTCTACCGCGCCGCCTGACTGAAAATCGACTGGTGAAAAAGTCACACGCTCAAGATAAGCACCCTCTTCTTCAAAATAATAAGCTCCCAGTATCCAGTTCAATTTGTCATCAAAGGAAGTCCCCAGCAACTGAATTTCCTGAGTGAATTGCTCATGCGTCGAATCAGATAAGACCTGCGCAATCGTCAGTGGTGAATGGTCTTCGTCAAGACTGAATTCACTGTCTGTATCTCGATAAGAGGTAATTGATTTAACCGTGAGATTACTATTCACTTCCCACTCAATAGTTCCGGCCAGACCCAACACATCAAGCTCATCCTTGGCTGGCACTGTGCCAAATTCAGTATCTCTGTCAGACGGTACCCATTGTCCATTGAAGCAAGCGGGGTTGGTACTGTCGGTGCTACCGGTACCAAATGGCGGTGGTACGAAGCAACCATCAGTCGGTGGTCTGAGAAAAGCATTGTGAAACTGTGGAAAAGCTGCATTGGCTTGCACATCAACCTGTGTAAACGGCGCGCCATTGGTATCACTGCGGTAACATCGACGGCGAAATCGACGGTAACAGAATCAGACACTAACCAACGTAAAGCGACATTACCCGCCAGCATATCGTCATCACCAAGATCAGTGCCGTCCGGTCGAATCACATATCCATCGCGGTTTTTTGAGATTACCGTTCCCTTGGCAAAAAGATTTTCTGTTATGCCACCGTTCAACGTAAACTTGCCGTTTATCATGTCGTCGGAACCGTAAGTCAGACTGGCATCAGCACGAAACTCTTCATTCGGCTTTTTGGTTGTAATATTGATGGCGCCGCCAATCGTATTGCGACCAAACAGCGTGCCCTGTGGTCCGCGCAATACTTCTATTCGTTCGACATCCACCAGATCCAGTGAACCACCCACAGAGCGGGCCAGATACACGCCATCTACATAGGTACCGACACCCAGATCAATGGTTGGGATCGCAGCATCCTGTCCAATACCTCGTATATAAACAATCGCAGCATTGTTGCTACCGCCGATAGTGGCTGCCTTATCAAAGGTCATATTCGGAGTGAAGCTACCAATCTCAGAGAGATTATCGATTCCCCTTTTTTCCAGACCATCAGCTGTGAAGGCCTGTATGGATATTGGCGTGTCCTGCAGGCTTTCCTCTCGCTTTCGAGCGGTAACGATGATTTCTTCGATAACTTGTGCCTGTACGCTAACAAATGGTATTGGACACATGGCTATGCTCATGCAGACCCAGATAATTCGGCTAAATTTAGTATGTAATGGATTCGCCATTGTCAGATTCCCCTGTGGCTAGTGATAAATGATGCAGAAATTCTATTTGCAACTGTCTTTTTATAACGCCGGGCAAAAAGCGGCTATCCGCCTTTGCCACTGGAAGTAGCCGTTTTTTCCGTTGCTCAGATTATTGAGTACTTCAGGCGTCGTGCTTGCCAGCCTGCCAGTTATCTTCAGACAGGTAGCTTTTACATAAAGCCAGGGGAGTCGGTTCGATGGTTGCCGCAACTGCACTATTGAAACGATTAAAAACGCCAAACTGACAAATGATGAAGAGTGCTTCTGTGATTTCTTCCTCGCTGAAATGCTTTCTCATCTCGGTGTAATCATCGGCTTCGACAGCGCTGGGCGTCTGTCCTGCCTTAAATGCAAAAGAAAGCGCTGCGCGTTCACTCGGCTCAAAAAGAGGGTTTGTTTCAAACTCCCAGACCGCTGCTATTTTTTCACCGCTTATGCCCAAATCGTGAGCACGGTTAACGTTATGTGAGGCGCAATACTCACAGCCTGCGGCAGAACTGGTAATCAAACCGATAAGGTAAAGCAAAGGTTCTGGCAGTAAAGGCCTGGCATAGAGCGTTTTCACAAAATCAATCAGGGCCTTGGTCGAACGCGGTTTGCGGGCCATAGTCAATTCAGTATTCGGAACGAAACCGAGGAAATTGATTAAATCCTGATAGGTTGGTTCCAGCTCAGGCGTGTCTTCGCGCTTCAGCGGTTTTAAGTAAGGTCCTTTCTTTAGCATTTTTCTTTCCTCTGGCAGAATTTTCAGGTGTGTTTGCCAATCTGCCAGTGTTGCTCCGGCAGTGTTACTTCTGAAAAGGCACGTGGTTTTTGTTCAAGCTGAGTGGCAACGCTATCGTTCCAACGATTGAAGAATCCCATTTGACAAACCACCAGCAGAATTTCGCAGACTTCAGTCTCACTAAAATGCTTTTGCATATGGTCGTAGTCACTCTGCTCTAAAGCGCTCGGGCTTTGTGCTGCCTTAAAGGCGAAATCCAGAGCAGCGCGTTCTTTCTCATCAAACAAAGGACTACTCGCATAGTCCCAGACCGCCGCAATCTTCTGTGTATCAATGCCGGCATCATTACAGTTATTCGCGCTGTGTGCGGTACAGTATCGACAGCCGGACACCGCGCTGGCGACCACAGTTATAAGTTGAATCAATTGTGTTGAAATCGTTGCTTCCTGAATTACCGTAATGGCAAATTCGATGTAGGCTTTTGTTGCCTGCGGCAGGCGCGCCATAGTCAGGACATCATTTGCTGAAAAACCGAGATACTCTTCCGTCACTTGAAAGATTGATTCCAGTTCCGGTACGTCTTCTCGTTTCAGGGGCGTAAGGTATGGTCCATTAGTTGTCATCTGCTATTCAGCTCTGCCAGGAAATTATCTGCCAATTCTGAATGCGACAGTGTTTACACGGCTATCCGAGAATACCGTTCATCTATCCGATAATTCCATATAAGAAGAGAATTTGCCGAAGGCCGGCGAACTCTGTTTATTGAATCTTACGCGCTAAGGTTTCTGAAGGGAGTTCGCCATACTGGTTTTTGTAATAGCTAGCGAAACGGCTGAAGTGATTAAAACCACAGTCCATGGCGACAGTTGTCACCGAGACAGATGTTAATTTTGCTGTGCTAAGAATATCGTGGGCCAGACGCAGGCGTTCCTGCCTCAGGTATTCCATAGGTGTTACCCCATAGTGCTTTTTGAACTCGGTATAAAGTGAGGTTCGCGCCATACCGGAGGCACCCACCACGTCTTCAAGACAAATATCTTCCCTGGCATGCTGTTTTAGGAAATTGGCGGTTTGCTTACAGGCTGCTGAGGGTCGGGCATCCGATTCCTCGGAGAGCAAAGCACTGTAATTGTTCGGCACACGCAATAACACCATCGATGCCAGCAAGGTTTCAAGCTCACGACCAACCGCATCGAAAGTGATGTGCGTAGCATGTTGCTGGCATTCACCCCAGAGCTGCATCACCAGATTACGCACAGGTTCAGAACCGCCTGTCAAAGCCTGAGGGTGCGGCTCAAAAGTCACCGGAGCATGCGGAATTCTGCCAAGATGATTCGCAAGCGCACTGTCTATAGCACTTTTCGTCAGACTGACGCTGATATTGCGATAGTCACTGGATGCTTCCAGCGTCACCGGGCGATTAGGGTTAATAATGGTGACCGTATCCCGATCTCCTTCAATTCGACGAGCATCCGAGGTAATTGCGTAGTCACCACCAAGCGGAAACATGACACAGTAATTGCCTGCAGCAAATTCACCAATATCGTTACGCAGCTCCGCGCCATAGGCGAGTTCATTAATACAAATGTCCCGCAACCAGACGAAGCTGTGTTCAAAGGAAATCTCGCGACGCGTACTGTTTGGCACGATCTGATGCGGCCCGAATAAACTGGAGATACGCTTGATGGCGACATCTACGTTAGTAGTTCTAAAGTGTGTAATACCGCCAGAACGACTCATGGTCTCGGAAGTACTGGCCATATTATTTGACGCCATGCTTATCGACATAATTACCTACCAATGCGGCTTGCTGTTGCTTTGCTGACTCGACTTTGAGTCTGCGCGCGCCAAATCCCGAAGTCAAGCTGTTACAGATCAATTAGAACACCCTAAGTGTCTGTATCTATAGACTTTATTCGCCCCATTTTGGTGCTCATTCATCAACTGGAGCCTGATTCCACTACTTTGAACAAAGGCTCGTTAATGCGTCTGAGCATATTGCGCAGCATGTCCTTTAATTGTCGGCGCTCAGCAGCCGAATAATCCACCATCACACTGGCTTCATGTGCAGTCGCTGCTGCCATCAAAGGAATCAGTTTATTCATGCCAGTCTCTTCGACAAACAACTTCACGGCTTTCACATGATCTGATTCGATTCGAATCCAGCCTTTGTTCTGCATCTCCGACACAATTTCTTCAAGCTTAGTACGATCAACAAGAGTCAATGTTGATAGCTCTTCGTAATCCACAGCAACATATTCACTTACGCAGCTAAGTATGCGCCACTCAAAGCGACTCACCTTTTGCTTATCCAGCTCCGCCTGAAACTGTTTTTCAAAGGCGTTAGCTGTCTGTGATAAAAGATAATCCAGATAGTCCTGGACAAAGGATTTGCTTGTAGTCTCAGCACTATCCGCTTTTGCCGCAGGGTGACGTTCAGATACTGCGTATTGCCCCTGATGATAGAGCAAACCGCTACGATCTGTTGTCTGAAAATCAACTACTTCACCGACAAATATCAAATGATCACCACCTTCGTAAGTGAAACGTTTTTGACATTGAAAATACGCAGCGCAATCCGGAATCAGGGGAATACTGCCGACGCCTGTATCGCAATTCAAATCAGCAAATTTATTCTCCACCCCAGGTCTGGCAAAATGATTTGAGAGTTCAATCTGATCGTCAGCAAGAATATTCACAATGAAGTAATCACTGTTTTCATAGGTCGATAAGGTACCGCTATTGCGATTCAGGCTCCACAGTATCAGAGGTGGGTTCAAAGAAACGGAGTTGAAACTGTTTGCTGTTACGCCGACACAGCCTTCGTTCTTATCGGCTGCGGTGATGATTGTCACCCCGGTGGCAAAGTGTCCGAGTGCGTGGCGGAAGGCCGTGGCATCAAAAGCTTTTTCAGTGTCCATCTAATTATTATATGGAGCACCTCAGGCAGCTCTATCCACCTCTGCCAGACGACTATCCGTTTTTTCCGCAAAGACCGGAACGCTGCCGATTCAGAATCTACTTGAATATATGATGCTGAGTCTGATTGGCGTCGATAAAATCCCAATCGTAAGTAACGCCGAGACCGGGGCCTTCTGGTACCGGCAAATAACCATCAGCAGGCAGATCTTCCACCTGATCGGAATAGCCACAAGCGTAAACCGGCGGCACCATATTGGGCATATCCGGTCCGACCAGCGCCATTTCATACATCAGAGAGTTACGCATCGCAGACAGGCACAGGCGATGCGCCGGGCCGACAGCATGCAATTGTAAATCGAGCCCTAATCCTTCACAAAAATGCGCAATTTTCATCACTCCGGTAATACCCATATCGTACTCAGGGTCGGCGTGTATCATGTCGCAGCCACCGTTAACCAGAAAAGAGGCTTTTTGTTCAAGACCACGAACATGTTCACTGATCAGTAAGGGCGTTTTCAATTTTTCCCGTAGGCGCTGATGGCCGTACGCGGAAACAGAAAGATCTCGATAAGGATCTTCGTACCACAGGCAATTAACCTCATCTGCCACCTTGCCCAGAGACAGTGCATCCATCCAGGTTCGCAACATGCAGGCCGGATCGATCATCAAGGCATAATCATCACCTATTCTTTCTCGTATACCGCGAAGGTTTTCTGCTTCACGACGAACATTGCCATCCTTCCAGCCATGTATTTTAAAACCATGAAAACCAATACGTTTACATTCCTCGGCATAGTCGGCGTAGTCCGCCGCAGTATTCAAACCACCTTTGCTCTCCTGCCCACCATAAGTACTGGCATAAGTCGGTAAGGTGTCACGGTAACCACCAAGCATACTTTTCACCGATACATCATGCATTCGACCGCACAGATCCCAGATAGCGATGTCGAGAGAACCGTGGCCCATGTGGTCATAGGCACGAATTTCCCTTTTCAGCGTGTCATAGATTTCTTCACGCCGTTCCGGATCGTGTCCAAGTAATAATGGCGCCAGCATGCAGGCCTGGCCAAAGGAGGATGGCGTGCCCACCCAGTTTGTGACGTAGCCACCCATTATCCCTTCGTCATTATGAATACGCACGGCCCAGCGCTTCGGGCTGAATGTTGAGCCTTTTACATAAGCCATATTGCCAACACCGGCCGCAGCCGTTTCAAGACCAATGTTATCAACGCTAAAACTGAATTCGGTCAGTTCAACGGAAGTAATTTTACTCATGATAATTATCCTGTGAAAAAACTCTTAAGAAGATTTGCTGTCCAGCCAGTAATTGTCCTCCCCCGCAAGGCGTCTGATGTAACCCGCCGTGGGCGTGGAAAAATGTGTGCCGATAATCAGCACATCACTGTCAACATACATTGAAAATATTTTGTTACGTGTCTGTAAGCCCTTTTCCTGATCACTGTCCGCAGAGCTACACCAATGCGGCCGCGAAAACTGTACCGGATGATGCACAAAATCACCGGTAATCACAGCTTCCTTACCCTCGGAACTGATATGCACACTGACATGCCCCGGCGTATGACCCGGTGTCGGTATCAGTTTCACGCCCTCACAAACTTGATGTTCGCAATCAACCAGCTCCACCAGGTTTGCCTCGACTATCGGGCGAATAGACTGCTGCAAAACCGGACCGATTTCTATCTCATCTTCATTCGCATCCCAGTGCTCCCACTCTTCCTTTGCAAACAGATAACGGGCTTCAGTGAAAGTAGGTACCCATTCATCATTAACCAGCATAGTATTCCAGCCAACATGGTCAACGTGCAGATGTGTACATAGGACAGTATCGATACTGTCTTTCGCATAACCTGCCTGTTCAAGATCGCTCAGGAAAGTCGTTTGCATCTTGTCCCAATCCGGCACCGCGAGTTGTTTATCGTTACCGATGCAGGTATCAACAATGATTCGTCTTTCGCCCGTATCGATAATGAGAGCGTGCACACTGAAAATCAGATCGCCATCGTCATTCATGAAATGTGGATTCATCCAGTCCAGTGTTTTACATAGTTCATTCTCGGCATCCGGCAGGACGAAGGCATTATTTCCCCAGACTACAAGTTCAACGATGCGGGTAATTTTGATCTCGCCGATCTGCCATTGCAAACTGATGTCCCGTTCCGTATTACATTCTTTAAATGCCATCATAATGTTTCTCCTGCTCTGTCAACTAATCAAACAAACGTTTGCCCGAGGCAAACACTAGATAAAATACCAGACCGAATAAATAAACAGCTGCGGCTACCTGAAAAACCAGAGTCCATGAGTCCGTCCAGCTAAGAATCAAGCCACTGACATAGACGCCGATGATTCCGGGTATGGTGCCGGCAGTGTTTGACAGACCCATCAGAACACCAGCATAACGTGGCGCAATATCCAGATGATTAACGATGAAACCACCGGCGGAAAAAGCGATGAAAATATTGGCGAGCGTCATCAATGCGATTGCGGCTGAAGCACTTTCAACGTAACCAACAAAGAGTAATATTAAGGCCGGGCCACCAAAGCCGATGCTTTGCATGGTTTTGCGAATCTTTGTTGTTTGCCAGCCGCGCATGCTTAGCTTGTCAGCAATGAAACCGGCAATATTGAAAAACAAAAACGCGGCTATGTAGGGAAACATGGAGAAAATACCGACCGAGGCAAAATCCACATTCAAACCTTTGTTAACGTAAGTAGGTAACCAGGCCAGCAAGACATAGGTACCCCAGTTTGAACAAAAGTGACCGACTATAATCGCCCAGACTGCTGGCGAACTGAGTAATATGCGCCAGGGTGGTGATTCCGTTGCTTCCTTTGGCGCTGCATCTTTTTTAATCAGAGCGAGTTCACTTTCACTTATGCTCGGATGGGTATCAGGATAGGAAGTCGCCAGTCTTTGCCAGATGACAAACCAGACAAGGCCAAACAAACCAAAAGAATAGAAGGCCCACTGCCAACCATAATTGAGAACAATCCATGGTGTCACCAGCAAGCCGAATACAATGCCAAGGGGTATCGCGGAGAAAGTTGCGCCGATAGCCCGCGCCGCTTCATTGCGTGGCAACCAACGACCATACAAACTATAAATGGCCGGCAGAGCGACACCCTCTCCTGCACCCATACCAATACGGGCCAGAATCAACCCTGCGAATCCGGCATAGGCTGCAAAGGGCGTAATAAAGGTAAACAGCGACCAGACTAAAACGGCGATGCCGAGTAGTAATTTGCCACCGAAACGATCCGCAAGCCGACCACACAGTACCTGGGTCAGGAGATAGCCGATAAAGAATGAAGACAGGACCATGCCCTGAACATCCGGACTCCAGTCGAGTTCCTTCGACATCGGAATGATGGCAATGGAAATATTAACCCGGTCCATGTAGCAGACGAACATGGCAGCGACAGACAAACCGGCCACGGTGTAACGTCTTGGCCAGTATTCGCGCAAGGACAAACTCGCTTGATTCATATTAACTGTCTTTTATCATTTAGTGACAGCAACAACACTGCCGGGAATTTATTCAGGCATGCGCAGAATAGGTTTAATGACCTCACCGGTAACGGCACTGTCGTATACGGCCTGATTGATATCAGCAAAATCATAAAATTTGACGAAGCGATCGTAGGGCAGATGTCCCTGACGAAACAGTTCAGCAAGATAAGGCACAAAATTCTGGACATTGGCTTCGCCCATGACGACGCCGCGAATACCACGTCCGAATACGACCTGATCCATTTCCAGTGGCACCGTGATTGCAGAAGGTGTGACACCGACCTGTGCGCACCAGCCGGGTGGCGTTAAACAATTAACTGCCTGTAAAACCACAGTCGGAACACCTGTGCATTCCATGGAATAATTGGCACCCCCAGCGGTCAGAGATAGAATTTTCTCCACAACATCACCTTGCTCAGGGTTAATCACATCTGTCGCACCAATCTCGAGCGCCATCTGCAATCGCGCCTGATTAATATCAACAACGATTATCTTGCTACAGCCGCTTAATTTCGCACCCATAACTCCGGCAAGACCTACTGTACCGGCGCCAAATATAGCAATGCTGGAACCCGGTTCCGGTTTGAGCGCATTCATTACGGTGCCAACACCGGTAGTCAGGCCGCAACCCAGGGGACCCATCAATTCCAGTGGTAAATCTGAGGGAACTTTGATGACACCACGAGTTGAGGCAATCACATGAGTGGAAAAGGAGGATTGGGCAACGAAACGACCTCGCATAGCTTCGCCATCACAAACCAGACAGGTGCTGCCGTCGACACGTTCGCCACTGAGATTCCTTTGCGCAAATTCAACACAGTAAAATGGCAGGCCACTGTGACAGTTTCGACAATGTCCACAGGAATCCCCGCAGAGTACAACATGATCACCAACCTTCACGTGAGTGACTGACTCGCCTACCTGTTCGACCACACCTGCCCCTTCGTGCCCAAGCACCATTGGTAGCGGCAATGCGAATGCCTGTTCCTTAACGGCAATATCCGTATGGCAAATTCCGGTTGCCTTGATTTTGACCTGAACTTCGTCGCTGCGGGGTGGCAGTAACTCCATCTCGCGCAATTCAAATGGTTTTTCAGGCGAAAGTGCAATCGCTGCCAATGTTTGTGCTGACATAGCTCCTCCTGTTAATGAATCAAGTTTAGCTGTTCGACAAGCCGGACCGCATCATCTTTAGTACGAGTTTCGCTCTATAAGCGAAAAAGTATAGAGAAGTCATGCTCGCCGGCTTTTGCAGTGGATGCCAGCTTTTTATCTTTTGGTGCCAAAGCTGCTATTATTGAAATCACTATGTCCACCTATTCACTAACAAATAGCTGGCTGTCCGCACTGGTAAGAGCGGTAGAGACCTACAACATCGATCCTCACGATCTGCTTGTTGGCGAACTGCAGACCGATGACCTGTCCAAGCCCGTCAACGCCAGAATTGATCACGATGCCATGACTAGAATGTGGAGACGCGCGTCTGTAATAACCAACGACCCCGCCATCGGCCTGGTAGCCGCCGGTTTCGTCGGCCCCGCCACTTTTGGATCGGTCTCATTTGCCATGAACGCGAGTGACTGTACCTCAACAGCATTGAGGGCATTGGTACGATATTCTGTACTTGGTTCCAACGCCGCCACATGGACCTTCAGACAGGATGAGAAATATGTGGAGCTCACTCAAAAAATGCGCGGGCCGATCGGTGCTTCAGAGCAAAAGGACGCCAATGCTGCCGGCATTTTGCATATATGCCGAAGCCTGGGCGATCCGCGTCTGCGTTACGAAAAACTGGTGATTGGCAGACCAGCTCCGAAAGACATCTCACGCTGGCGTGAACATTTTTCTCTGGTACCTGAGTTTCAGGATAACGGCATCAGCTTTATGCGTTTTTCCCGCGAGGCTGTCGATGAGCGCTGGCCCAACTATGAACCGGAATTATTTGAACTGAGTATTTCCATACTCGAAAGAAAATTGAAACAAGTAGGCAAGTCCTCCTTCCTTGCTCAGGTTAAGGGGCAAATAATTGAAGGACTGGAACAGGGTAATATTCATATTGATCTGGTTGCGGATAAACTGGGGATCAGCCGACGTACCCTGCAAAGACGTCTGTGGACGGAAAGCCACTACACTTACAGCAATCTTTTTCAAGCTGTCAGACGTTCTCTCGCCAATCGTTACCTGCTCAGTTCATCGCGCTCGGTGGAAGAAATAAGCGATCTTCTCGGCTATTCAAATGTCTCAAGTTTTAGCAGAAGCTTTCGCCAGGGCTTTGGTACGACACCAACAGAATATCGTCGTCAAACCAGCAGTTCAGATACCGAAATTCTGGAATCGATCGGTCCCTTGTAGCTTTATGGACTTAGCTGAACCTTAATCGAATTGCTGTGCTTGTCTTCCGCTACCGCGAAGGCCTCGGCGACCTGATCAAGTTTAAAGCGGTGAGTGTTTAAGACCTCCAGTTGCCCGGCATACTTTCTCACCAAATCCGCGGCAAGCATCAGATCGGATCTGACACCTTCCTGACCGTGACAATTCGACGCAACCAGAGTCAACTCATTAGTCATAAAACGCAAAGCAGGAATAGACGGATTATTTTTGAAGGCTCCAAGCAGCAGGATTGTGCCACCGGTCCTTGCCAATAAAACAGCATCACTTAATGTGTTAGCAATACCGCCAACTGTTTCTATAACAACATCGATATACTGATCGCCAAGTTCCTCAAGCAGACTCTCTGAGTCCTTAAAAACAGCACTCGCACCGAAGTGTCTCGCGACTTCCTGTTGATGCTTATGCCGGGCACTGACAAAAACTTCTTCAGCGCCGGCAGCGTAGGCACTCAAAATAGAAAGCAAACCAATTGAACCTGCTCCCAAAATCGCCACCCGTTTACCCAACTGGATATTCGCTCGCCGGGCCCCGCGCACACATATGCCCATAGGTTCAATCAGGGCTGTAATATTAGGCGGGATGTCGCTGCCAGTGAGAACAATTATTGACTCTGGCACTTGTATAAATTCTGCCAGACCACCCGGTAAGGTATGACCGAAGAATTCCTTGCTGGCACAACGATTAGGGTTACCACTTCTGCAATGTTCGCAAGTCCCACAACCCAGCACGGGTTCAACCATTACTGAGGTGCCAGTTTTAAGTTCGACATTATCACCAGTACTGTCAATCACAGCAGCTATTTCATGACCGGGGCGAATACCGGCAGGAGAACCAAGAATACCTGTCTTGATGTGCAAATCCGTACCGCAAATACCAACTGCTGTCACAGCCAATTGGCACCAGCCAGGTTGTAATTCGGGAATGTCGACGCGCTGAATGCTTATGCTTCCATCTTCCGCAAACACCGCCGCTTTCATCTTGCTTAATCTTCTATTATGAACTCAGGATTAATTTCCACACCCAGACCGGGAGATTTTGGCAAGGCCAGATAACCTTCTTCATCAACAGCAGGTGGCTTGTTCAGTATGGCGAGGAAATTCTGATAAGCACCAATGGGAGGATCATTCACTAACTCGAGATAAGGTGCGTGTGACCAACTCGCCACCATATGCATATGCGCAATCAGGCCGAGTTTGACGTAACCATTGTGCGGTACGATCTGCTTATTATATTGCCGGGCAATTTCTCCAACCTTTAAAGTCTCAGTAATACCAGTCAATACCAGACATTCCGGTTGCAGAATACTATAGCTATTTCGTTTACACATTTCCTCAAATTCGAACAGGACACTACTGTTTTCTCCGCCGGCAATCGGTATTTCCAGTGCCTCACCCAGCTTTGTCAGTTCATCAAAGGCGTAGCGTGGTCTGGGTTCTTCGAGCCAGCTGCAACCAAGGTTCTGTAATTCGAGACCAGTTTCGTAAGCCCTTTTGTAATCCCAACGTACACCCGGCTGCCAGCTACCTTTCGACTGGGCCTGATTGGCATCCGCCATGATTTTCATATCATCCCCTACCGCTTCTCGCACACAGGAGACTGTGCGCAGATCTTCCTTCATGCTTTCATGATGCAAACGTAACTTAATGGCCTGCCAACCCTCCTCCTTCAGCTTCAATGCCATATCCGCCCGTTCTTCGGGTTCGGAGAGCAGAACCATAGCCGCATAAGGAACAATTTTGTCTTTTTTACCACCCCATAATTTGTAAAGCGGCTGATTTTTGGCTTTGCCAACAATATCCCACAAGGCGATATCGACACCGGCAACGTGTTGATAGTGGGTTCCGAATTGCAGATAGTATTCGAGCATTGCACTGAGCTGTTCGACCTGTAATGGATCTTTTCCCACAAGAAGTTTTTCAAGTGTCGGCAGGAAGCGTTCATCTATTTCAGGACCGATGCCCTTAAGGCCTTCATCGGTTTCAATTTCAACGTAAGAACCGCCACCGATTTGTACTGGTAAGTAATCGCCCGGGCTCCAGGCCAGTTCAAGTGCGCCCAGTTCTTCAAGGACACGTAATCGACGAAGCCGTATTTTACTTATTTTCATTGTTTGTCTTTACCTGTTTTTGTTATCTGCTTTGCTTGTCAGAAAGCCAGGTTAGCTGCGCGCTTTCCTTAATTCCCAGTACCACTTGTCTGTCTTCCCACGCCCGGGCTTTTACATAGTGCTGAATTTTCTCTACCTGTGCTTTCTTGAGCACATCGTTGAATGCTGCCATACCGTTCGCTGCCAGAATGCCTTCCAGAACGATGCGATCGAAAATTTCGTGTCGCTCTGCCGGCAGCAAACGCAGATCAGGAATTGATCCGCCAGATCGCGCTAGTAATCCGTGACACATAGCACAATAATTATTATAGAGTCCCTCACCTTCGCCCAGTACAGCACTTTCTACCGCAATTCTGGTTTGCTCCGGGATAATTTTATCCACGACGCTGGCGGGAGGTAATTCTTCTTTTCCACCCAGTGCAAAAGTCAGCAGGCGTCCGAAGTTGCCATACTTTGTTGAGGCCGTATCGGTCTCGCCACCGAACAAGTCTGCGCCTCCGCCACCGGTAAGAACAGAAAGGTATTGTCTGTTATTAAATTCGAATGTGACCGGTGGCGCCAATATTGAGGTATAGGTATTGAACTGCCATAAGAGTTCCCCGTTCTCCTTATCATAGGCACTCAATTGACCTGCTGCATCTCCCTGAAAAACCAGACCACCAGCGCTTGCCAGTACACCACCATTCCAGTAATAAGGGTTTCGTACACTCCACTTTGTTTCTCCAGTGAGTGGATCAAAAGCTTTCAGAGCACCACCAGGTGTCGGTTGTTCAGCAACATTGTCTATAAACAATTGCGCCAGCCGACCCATTTCCAGTCCAATGTTCCAACGACCCGGATCGCGACGATAAGATCCGAATTGCTTCCATTCGTCGGCAATGGAAAAAATAAGCGGACTTTCCTGGGTAGGGATGTAAACCAGCCCGGCATCGACATCAACTGACATCGCCTGCCAGTTATGAGCCCCGGCAGACCCCGGTAACACCCATTTTTCTTTTTCGAGGTAGTCCAGTTCGGAATTTTCGACCGGCCGCCCAGTCTCCATATCAACATGACTGGCCTAGGTAACGAGGCTATAAGGGTGAGCTCTCAACAACTCACCATCACTACGATCCAGAACATAGAAAAAGCCGTTCTTGGGAGCCTGCATCAGCACCTTGCGTAGCTGACCATCTACTTTCATTTCGGCCAGAGCAATGTCCTGTACCGCGGTATAATCCCAATTGTCTCCCGGAGTTGTCTGGTAGTACCACCTCATCTCACCAGTGTCCGCATCAAGCGCAACAATGGATGAAAGAAAAAGATTATCACCACCTTCTGGTGAGCGAATCGCACGCGCCCAGGGAGAACCGTTACCAACTCCTATATAAAGATGATTAAATTCCGGATCGTAAACAATGCTGTTCCAGACAGTGCCACCACCACCGTGCTTCCACCATTGATCTCCCGTCCAGGTGCTCGCGGCATGTTCCAGTTCTTTATGTTCAAAGGGTAAAGAGGGATCACCGGGAACTGTAAAGAATCGCCATAGCTGCTCACCGTTTTGCGCATCATAAGCCGTAACATAACCACGTACACCGAATTCAGCTCCGCCATTACCAATAAAAACTTTTCCACGTGCGACCCGTGGTGCACCGGTAATGGTGTAAAAGCGCTCGCGATCGATCAGCGTATCGACCTGCCATAGTTCTTCACCATTTGAAGCATCAAGTGCGATTAGCCGACCATCGAGTGTGCCTACGTAGACGCGCCCTTTATAAATGGCCACGCCTCGATTAACCGCATCACAACAGGCTCGTCGCGACCAGTCCCTGGGAACCTGCGGATCAAACTGCCAAAGTACTTCACCGCTATCCGCCTCGATCGCAAACACCCGACTCCATGCGCTGCTGACATACATGATGCCATCGATAACTAAAGGGGTAGCTTCCTGAGCACGATTGGTGCCCATATCCAGATGCCAGGCCAGGCCGAGCTCAGAGATTGAATCGCGATTGATATCCTTCAGCGGTGAAAAGCGACGTTCGTGATAACCCAGACCATAAGCCAGCCAGTTTCCCTCCTCGCTGGCATGATTGATGATGCGTTGATCGTCCACATCAGCAACTGTTGCTTTCAGGACAGGTATCTTAGCCGGATTCGATTCAGCTGACTCCGGTGGCGTCGACTCGCTACAGGCTGCTAACAGCAAGAAAGTTACTGACGCAAAATATTTATATGCACTGAGATTCATAAAAGCATATTTCTCATAAGCGTAACGAACTTATAAATATTTCTCTTAAGGTTCATCGATAGCATACGCTTGATAATAGAGAACAGTATTCCAGGTGGGTGTTCAGTCGATGCCAGCTTTTTAGCATTAGGTGTCAGAATCCATAATCGCAAATTTCGCCTTGCTTTGACATTCAGGCTCATGACTGAATTGATTCCAGTTGCTTGAGTCGCTTAGTGTCACGTGCCCCGCCCTCTGATGCAGAAGTCGCCAGCAATCCGTATATTCGTAAGGCATTTGAAACCTTTCGCGGTCGACGAGCTTGCCAGGCCTGGTCCCCGCGTGCGTTCTCCTCCTCTCGTCGTTGTTCAATTTCCTTTTTTGACAGGTCCAGATGAATGGAACGTTGGTCTACATCGATTTGAATCGAATCACCATCACGAACCAGAGCAATTAATCCTCCCGCCGCCGCTTCAGGTGAAATGTGGCCAATCGACAAACCCGAAGTCGCTCCGGAAAAACGTCCATCGGTTAATAAGGCACAGACCTTGCCCAGACCATGCGCTTTCAACATACCTGTTGGCGCTATCATTTCCTGCATGCCCGGACCACCGCGTGGACCTTCATAGCGTATAACGACAACGTGTCCGGCTTTGACATCACCGTTTTTTATAGCTTCAACACAATCGTCCTTGCTTTCGAATACCAGAGCCCTGCCATTGAGTTTGAAACAGGAAGCATCGACTGCTGCGGTTTTTAGCACACAACCTTTCTCGGCCAGATTTCCATAGAGTACGGCGATGCCACCGGAGTCTAAAAAGGCATGCTCACAACTTCGTATCACGCCTTTGACTCGGTCTCTGTCGATACTGTCGAAACGCTCTGACTGGCTGAAGGCAGAGAGACTGAATTTTCCACCCGGAGCTGCACGATATAAATTCATCGCCGCCTCGTCTTCAGAAACAGTGATGTCCCATTTCGCCAGTACCTTTTCTATCGATTCCCCGTGTACAGTATTTACATTTGTGCTCACAAGATCGGCTCGATTCAATTCGCCGAGAACACTCATCACTCCGCCCGCCCGATGCAAATCTTCAATAAAAACCTGCTCTGCTGCCGGCGTCACCTGACACAAATACGGGGTCTCTTCGGCAATTCTTGCAATATCCTTAAGCGTAAAATCGACTTCTGCTTCACGCGCGATGGCGAGCACGTGCAGTATCGTATTGGTCGAACCACCCATAGCTATAGACAAACGCATGGCGTTCTCAAGTGCGTCAAAGCTGGCAATGGAACGCGGCAATATAGAGTCATCTTCATCACGATAACGGCTATAGGCCATCTCTACGATACGCCTGCCGGCATTTCGAAAAAGTAATTCACGGTCTTTATGCGTTGCCAGCAAAGTACCGTTACCCGGCAAGGCCATCCCCAGTGCCTCGCAGAGGCAATTCATGGAATTTGCAGTACCCATTAAAGCGCAGGAACCACAGGTTGGGCAGGCAGAACGTTCAACATCGAGGATTTCATCGGCTGTAGAGTCAGGGTTGTTGCCTATGACCAGAGTATCAATCACATCAATCTTGATTTTTTTACCTCGATGCGTCACTCGACCTGATTCCATTGGTCCACCGGAAACAAAAATCGCAGGTATATTTAAACGCATGGCTGCCATGAGCATGCCAGGAGTTATTTTGTCACAGTTGGAAATACAAATAAGAGCATCGGCGCAATGTGCGTTGACCATGTACTCGACCGAATCTGCAATTAAATCCCGCGACGGCAGCGAATACAACATACCGTCATGATTCATGGCAATTCCATCATCCACGGCAATTGTATTGAATTCCTTTGGAACACCACCCGCAGTTAATATCTCTTCAGCGACCAGCCTGCCCAGATCTCTCAGATGCACATGACCCGGCACAAATTCAGTGAAGGAATTTGCAATCGCAATGATAGGTTTACCAAAATCTTCTTCCCGGGTTCCGGTGGCTCGCCACAGTGCTCTGGCTGATGTGCCAAGACTGCCTTCTGTTGTGGTACTTGCCTCAAGTACGCGCAGGTAGTAGAATGCCGATTGTCCCGGGTCGAATTCGGGATCCTGCCAATAGCAGAAAAACTCT
The DNA here is from genome assembly GCA_012103475.1 of Gammaproteobacteria bacterium. Classification (GTDB taxonomy): domain Bacteria; phylum Pseudomonadota; class Gammaproteobacteria; order Eutrophobiales; family Eutrophobiaceae; genus WLWS01. The sequence continues at coordinate 111,481 of WLWS01000001.1, forward strand.
ACAGCACCTCCATCAGACACGGCAATATCATAGATTCTTTCGTGGGTTTGCCCGCTTGCGTCAAGCCAGCCCTTTATCATTTGAACACGTTCAAGATCGACGCTATGTGGATCTTTTAATGCTCTCAGTATGAATTCAGGTGATTGGCCAGCCGGAGGTCTGGACAAACTACTCCCCATCGCTACGCCCTTTTTGTATCCCAGAGATGCAAACTGTCTGTGTTCGGCATCGTTCTCAGCAAAATCCCAACCGGCGAAAACTTGTACATTTATTCTCGGACCGGTACTGGCTTAGACTTCCTTACGCTTCATTGCTGCAAACAAGGCTTCGCGGGTATTTTCTTTCGCCCATACTGCGATATAGCCGGAGGCTGAAATTTCGTAAGCCCAAAGATCATAGGCTTTGTTAAATTTTCCTTTTACTACCGGTTGGTCATTAAGTCGATGCAAGCCGGGTTCATAGATTGAAAATTTTCCCCAGAAATTGTCTTCATCGGCGGTGGCAAAACCGGTATGAGCATCGGTGCTGCCAATCAGGCCAAACTGATAAGGATTCGTGCCGACCTGCTTTTCCAGCTTCAAACCGAGCTTAAGTGCAGAACGTGCGTATTCGTGTTTTAACATAGAGTCCTGCTTGGTGGCAGTGGCAGTCAGGTTACCTTTATCCCAGTTTTCAAAGTCCGCAAAAACATCATTGGGAGAGAGTGTAGGATGCGCTTCACCATCGCCTTTAATTTGAGTCACTTCGTAAAGCGGTTCCCAACGTGCTCGTTTACTGGCGTAATCGCTGTCGATTGCTTCACCTGAAAAGTCTGTTGTTTGAAACATCAGACCATTACTCATATTACCGTTATGCGGTATGGCCAGTACCTCACCACCAGTGTCGGTTTCATACTGCAGGAGAAACTCCCATAATTTTTCAGGGTCTTCGCTATCAAAAGAGGAAAAAGGCAGTACTTGCGCGGCTTTATCGGCAGCATCTTTAAATATCACTACCCGATGAAGGTTGTTACCGGCCGGCATGGATGTCCATTCGTAACCGATAAAAGCGGTAAACTTGCCCGGCTGGTTATTGCGGTCGGCAGCGGCGGTAACGTAGTCCCAGGCGGAAGTCATGATGCTGGTATCGGTAAAACTGGGTTTATTCACCTGTATGTCATTCAACACTTCGAACATTGCCTTCCAGGTGTTGTCCTTATCACCGGTGGCAATCAATTCACCCCAGCGACGGGTAATCGGATTTTGCATTACCAGAGGATCTTTACTGCGTATCTTTGGCAATAAGCCCAGATACTCCGCGTGATCGGCCACCACCAGAAAATCCAGCGGTCGTTTAAGCTGTGCTTGCCCTGCGCTGTGACTTTTGATTGCTTCACCTCTTGCAAAGCGGAACGCTTCTTCCGGTCCTATTTGTGTATTTCCATTTAGGGAGGCATCCGGGGAATAAGAAGTGTGCAAATGCGTGTCACCCCAGAAGAGCCGAGTCACCGGCAACTCTGTGGTTTCTGCTGCTGCGTATTCAACGACAGACAGACAAATACAAAAGATAAAGTGCATGACCCTGAAAGACATGCTGACTCCTTATATTCGAGTTACGCTACCGACTGAAAGGTAACTTATTTACACGGAAAAAAAGAGGCGCTTGAAAAAGCGCCTCCTGATTTTATTGATGATTCCTAAACATAAGCTGGTTTAGAAATTGACTTCAGCTTGCAAAGAAACCATCCGAGGTGGATCAGAGAAAGCGGAACCGCCTTTGCCACCAAAGAAACTTGCCAAGGGTATATCGTTTTTCTGATGAGAGGTCTGTTCATCATTCAGGTTTTTACCAACAACTGAAAAGCGGTATTTACCATCAGGTGAAGTCGCGCTAAGTGTTGCATTAAACTTGGCATAGCTTGGTTGTACGTAATCTGGATCCAGATCACCAGCCAGGAAGAACTTGTCTGAATAGGTCAGGTCTCCTGTCAGGCCCATTTGCCAGCCATTGTAAACTTCCCAGTTGTATTCAGCATAGATGTTGGCTTCAAAATCTGGCGCATACTGTAAAGGTTGTCCGGTCAAGTCACAAGATCCGGGAGGGGCATTACCTGTACTATCCAGTATGCACGGACCAGTAGCATAGGAATCGTACTCTGCATCCAGCACAACAAAGGCACCACCGACACTGAATTGGTCGCTAACCTGCCAGCGTGCGTCAACATCAAGTCCCTGGGACGTCGCTGCTGCTGCGTTACCAACCAGGAAGCTCGCTACTGAGAAAGTCGATACCTGCAGGTTCGTGTATTCTGAATGGAAATACTCGGCATTAATGTAAGCTGCACCATCAAGGAGCGACCATTTCGCGCCGAAGGCAAAGGCTTTCACACCTTCATCTTCAAATTCGAAATCAGCTAATACGCCAGAGGTAAAATCCTCTTCAAAACCACCTGCCTTGAAACCTTCCTTGTAGTAGCCATAAAGCATCAGGCCTTCCATTGCGTCCCACTCACCAGTAATGGCGAAAGGTACATCATCGGTTTTACGTTTGACTCCGAGCAGGTTGTGTTCTGTACCGAATACAAAGTTGTAAGCGCCTCTGACTGTTGCATCCGGAATCGCGTTATCGAGTGTTGAAATATCAGAATACCAGAGTCGCTTATTGGTTGATTTACGATCCTCCGTGTAGCGAACACCCAGTATCAATCTCAGGTCTTCGGTAAAGTTTAGAGTAGCCTGACCGAATATAGCCCAGGTTTCTCCTCTTTGGGTGGTCGACTGATTTCTTCCAAGACGGTCCGTACCAAATGCTCCTGCCAATACTGACTGGCTCAGGTCGACGGAAGCCTGCAGACGTGTCTTATATTTATCATCTGCATAATAGAAACCGGCAATGTACTCAAGGAACTGATCCGAAGTTGAGGCAATACGGAATTCCTGTGACATGGTTTGTGAATCCTGACGCTGTGGTCCGGCAACGACCTGCAGATTAGTGTGATCGTTATTAGTCAGAGCTTCGAAATCGAAAGCGACATAACTGCTAACAGAAGTGATTTGATGATTCCCCACATCCCAGTCGAGGGTGAGAGTCATGTTTTGTGTGTTGGTGTTGTTAAACAATCCGTCAAATAAAGGATCCGATCCAACTGGCGAAGGAACTGATACATTAAAATCAAAATTGGCTTCGGCATTAGGGTCATTGACCTGCGTCAGTGCCAGATGGGCGGGAGATAGAAAGCCCGGCTGAGTTGCGTAACCACCTTTGATGTCATATTCACTTATTTCAGTTTTGAATGTGGCGGTTAAATTGGAGGTAATGTCCCAGTCTATGGTGCCGCGCACCTGATACTGCTCACGCGCATATGGGTCTGGTGCACCCGGTAGTGAGTTTTCGAGGTAACCATCAATGTCAGAATATCTTGCAGCGACACGTATCCCTACATTGTCCGAAACAGGTCCGGAGACAACGCCGGAGAATTCCTTACCATCAAACTCTGGAGTATAAGCGGCAGTAATTGAATTTTCCCACTCTTCCGTAGGTCCTCGGGAGGTGACATTGAAGGCACCACTGACGACGTTTTTGCCAAAAAGTACAGTTTGCGGTCCTTTTAATACTTCAACTCGTTCAACATCAAAGAAGGGGTTGCGGTAGGCACGACTCCGGCTGAAATAAGCACCGTCAATAAACATACCAACAGATTGCTCGAAGCCATAGTTCTGACCTGAACCAACTCCACGGATAAATATATTGGTAGCAGCCTGTGCTTCAGACATCATGATTGAAGGCATACGCAATGTTAACTCTTGAAGATTATTTATAGATCCATTGTCCAGCGTTACCCCGCTTATAACAGAAACTGCCACAGGTACTTCCAGCAGGCTTTCTTCGCGCTTGGTTGCAGTAACAATGATTTCTTCAATGACAGCAGCGTGTATGCTGGCACTGGAAACTAGAATTAGAAGATACAAAAACTGTTTGAAAAATTTCATATAAGCTACTCCCCCGATTTAACAGTCTGCAAAGTATAGTAGGAAGGGTATCAAGTACTTTTGCAGTGGATGCCAGCTTTTTATCATTTGGTGCCAAATAACGCAGGCAGCAGTGTGGCATTGAAGAGACAATATATAGTAACTTTGAACGTCGTAAGAGCGAATAAGTAGCGTTAATCATTATCTATAAGGGAGGCCCACTTACCCATGAGTGACACAATTATTACCGGCATTGAGACACTGCGCTTAAGCTCATACGGCAACCTGCTATGGGTGAAGGTCCATACGGATGCTGGTCAATACGGTCTCGGTGAGACTTTTCTCGGACCGGAATCGGTCGAAGCGCACATACACGAAACCATTGCGCCTTACCTGCTTGGAAAAAACCCATTGCAGCGCGATCTGCACTGGAAACAGTTGCGCGGTTATCTTGGTTTTCGAAGCTCCGGCGCAGAAATGCGTGCCCTCTCGGCAATCGACATTGCGCTCTGGGATTTGTGGGGCAAAATGAGTGACACGCCACTTTATAATCTACTAGGCGGAAAGTCTCGAGATTCGATTCGCGTTTACAATACTTGTGCCGGATATACCTATATAAGGAATAGAGAAGGTCAGAAGACTTCTAACTGGGGTATTAACAAAGATGAACCACAAGGTCCTTATGAAGATCTGGATGCCTTTTTGAATCGAGCGGATGAACTCGCGCACAGTCTGCTTGATGAAGGCATCACCGCCATGAAAATCTGGCCTTTTGATTTCGCCGCAGAACGATCTCTGGGTAACGACATTACCGCAGAGGAACTTAATACAGCTCTTTTACCTTTTGAAAAAATTCGCAAAGCAGTCGGTGATAAAATTGACATCATGGTCGAGTGTCATTCCCTCTGGAATTTGAACGCGGCGATAAAAATTTCGCGCGCCCTCGAGCAATTCTCTCCTTATTTTATTGAAGATCCTATCAAGGCCGACAGCCTGGAGAATCTCGCCGAGTTTCGCTCCCGAACCTCTATCCCTGTTTGTGCCAGCGAGACACTGGCAACGCGTTGGGGTTATCGGGACCTGCTGGAAGCACGGGCTGCAGATATAGCAATGCCTGATCTTGGCTGGGTTGGTGGCGTATCGGAAGCCAAAAAAATCGCCAGCATGGCTGAAGCCTTCGGCGTACCGGTGGCACCTCATGACTGCACCGGGCCCGTGGTCTGGGCGGCATCTGTGCATTTGTCCCTGAATGCGGTGAATGCGGTATTTCAGGAGTCGGTAAGAGCTCTATATACGGGCTGGTACACCGATGTAGTAACCAATTTGCCGGTAGTGGAAAATGGCATGGTATCGGTTGCAGATAAGCCAGGTCTCGGTATTGAGTTACTGCCCGATATTGATAAGCGCGATGATGCAGTAGTCAGAATTTCCAGCGTTTAAGAAACAGACTTTAACCGGACTTTAAAAAATGACTTCAAATAGTAAATCGTTTGCACAGCGTATTCGCGATGCTGAACTGATGCTCGGTACAGTAGTAGGTATAGGTTCTTCTGAAATCAGTGAATTACTCGCAGCATGTGGTTACGACTGGTTATTCATTGATGCCGAACATGGCGGCTTTGATCCCTATGGCGCGCTGCCGCTTATTCAGGGAGCAGGCTCCTGCCCATGTCTGATACGCGTGCCAGCACATGACGAGATCTGGTTGAAAAAAGCTCTGGATACCGGACCGGCCGGCATCATCGTTCCTCAGGTTAACTCCGCCGAACAGGCCGCAAGAATTATTGAGCTCTGTAAATACCCACCGCTTGGTTCACGTGGTATGGGACTATCAAGAGCCTCAAAGTATGGTCTCAATCTTGCTGAATACATTGGCACGGCAAATTCCGACATTGCCGTCGTGCTTCAGGCTGAACATAAAGACGCCGCTGAAAATATTGAGGACATTGTGCAGGTGAAAGACATTGACGCCATCCTGGTCGGACCCTTCGATATGTCAGCCAGTTTTGGTAAACCAGGTCAGGTCTCGGACCCGGACGTTGTTGCAGCGATAGATCATGTGACCGAAGTCTGCATCGCAGCTGGTATTACTCTTGCCACCGCGGTTGCCGGCGATGATGATGCAAGCAACTATATAGCGAAAGGCTATACACTGGTATCGGCTGGCGCCGACTCCCTACATCTTATAAACAGCGCAAAAAAATCACTGGCGGCCCTGAAAGGCATTTAGTTTATTTATCGGTATCTAAACTCAATACTTCGTAGAGACCATGTCTCCCCTGCTTACCTTTTAATTCAGTAGAGCAGGTTAAACCTGTTTCAAGCTTGTCCTTCAGCGATTCGTAGACCGACTCTGAGACAAGCAGGCGGGAACCCAGACGTTTGTTTTCAGATTCAACCCGACTGGCAAAATTGACCGAATCACCGATCACCATCTTTTTATCATTACAGGCATCATCAATAGAACCAATCACCACATCGCCTGCGTGAATGCCTATGCCTATTTCCAGGCTCTGTCCGTAAGTACGTTCAAGATAACTTTGCATTTTGTCCATTGAGTCCAGCATCTGCAGAGCGGCTCCAACACTATTTGCTTTGGACACATTGCAGTCGTCTGCATCAAACAACGCCAGTAAGCCGTCTCCCATATAATTGAATATCTCACCATGATTGTGTTCGATGATTTGCCGCATTCGATAAAAATAGCGGTTCAACATATGGATCACGTCATAAGGTAATTGTATTTCAGAAAATGAAGTGAAGTCACGAATGTCTGCGAATAATATCGCAACACTTTTTTCTATACCGGTTGAAGAAAAACTTTCACCTTCTTCGGTTATATTCAGTAAGGTAATATCAACATCTTCATCATCAATCACCAGCCTGCGGGTCTTAACATCGCCAGTGACCTTTGCCTGACAGGCAAGCCTGATATTTGAGGAAAACCCGAATTTATCCGCGAGTAATTTTTCTCTATCACACCGGGGCGATAAGTGCCCATCAGTATCATCAATAATCAACACCCTGCAGGTTGTGCAACGGGCCTTGCCGCCGCAGACATGGGTGTGCGAAATACCTGCTCGCAGGGCGGCCTGAAGAATCGACTCGCCTTGCTCAGCGTCGATTTTTTTATTGTCAGATAAGAATTCTATAGAAGGCATATTATTCAGGCCGTCTCACCACCGTCTACCACCAACTCCGAGCCATTCATAAAAGAACTGTCATCGCTGGCAAGAAAGAGTACTGCTTTGGCAATTTCTACAGGCTCGGCGAAACGGCCCAGCGGGTTATAGGCTTTCAAAGCTTCGATCACTTTCTCCGCTGTGTTTTCTCCAAAGGCACCATAACTGGCCATTTGCCCGGCCTCCTGCTCCACCATGGGCGTCTCAACCAGACCCGGGTGAATTGAATTTACGCGGACCGGATAATTCAGCTGTGCAAACTCCAGGGCGGCAGACTTAGTTAGTAGACGTATCGCACCTTTGCTCATACTGTATGTGGCACCGAAAGGATAGCCCTTGATACCCATCGCAGAAGAGAAATTGATTATCGAAGAACTGGTCTTGTCCGTTTTCGCTGCAGCCTTTAACAATGGTAAGGATTTCTGAATACCGAAATAGGTTCCGAATATATTGATTCGGGCAATTTTTTCGAGCTCATTACTTGTCGTCTCTTCAATCGGTTTGACAATGACGATACCTGCATTGTTTATCAGCACATTCAATTTGCCAAACTCTTCATCGACTTTTAACAGGGCTTCCTGCCAGGATGACTCATCGGATATGTCGAGCGTATAAGCTCTTGCTTGTCCCCCGCTGTTCTGTATTTCCTCACAGACACTCCGAGCGCTGGCAGCATCAATGTCCGTCACAATTACCGTGGCTCCGGCGGCGGCCAGAGTCTTTGCCGTCGCAGCGCCGATTCCACGACCAGCCCCGGTGATCAGTGCTACTTTATCAATCAGGGCTTTATTCACTGAAGAATCAAACCTTGTGGTTTTCGGACTCTATCTTTGCCACTTTGCTCATTACTTTGTCTTCCAGTGCTTTCTTGTACTCACCAATTCGAACCCGAAGCCCGGCATCCGCAGTGCCCAGTATTTGAGTGGCCAGAATCCCCGCATTAGTGGAGTTATCAATGGCAACTGTCGCAACTGGCACACCCGCAGGCATCTGTACTATAGAAAGTAAAGAATCGTTACCAGCCAGGCAGGTAGCACTAACAGGTACACCGATAACAGGTAAATTTGAAAGTGAGGCAATCATGCCTGGTAAGTGTGCAGCGCCACCAGCGCCGGCAATGACTACCCGTAATCCGCGTGTCTCTGCGGACCTGGCGTAATCGAACAGTCGGTCCGGCGTACGATGCGCACTGACTATGGTCAATTCGTATTCAATATTAAAGGAATCCAGTATATCGGCGGCCGCCTGCATTACCGGTAAATCCGAATCACTTCCCATTACGATGCCAACTAATGCACTCAAACCGTTTCTCCTCTCATTACTTCGGCACTGTCTTCCAGAAATTGTTGTACACGTCGCTTGCTTTCATCAGGATTCGCACACAGACAGGTAACATGCCCCATTTTACGCCCCATCCTTGCTTCCTTCTTCCCATACCAGTGCAAAAACACATCGCCATCATTAGAAGAAATCATGCCACTGGCGTTGTTCATTAAAAATTCCAGTTTTTCAGTGTACAACAAGTTTCGCATAACCGCTGCCGAAGATGCCGGCCCGGGCTCGACCAGAGGCAGATCACAAACAGCACGAACATGCTGTTCGAACTGCGAGACATTACTGGTTTGCAGAGTGTGATGTCCCGAATTATGAACTCGCGGTGATATTTCATTTACCAGAATCTGTTTGTCAGGCAACAGGAACATCTCCACTGCGAATACGCCTACACCTTCAAGCCTGTCGATTACTGTACGGGCCAGTTCAACAGCCTCAGTATTGATCACAGAATCAAGGCCTGTTGGCAAAACCACAGCATCCAGGACATTTTGTTCAGCGACGAAATCCATTCGAACAGCTTCGTAATTCAGTAATTCGCCTGAAGCAGAACGCGCAACGACTACACCAAGTTCAAGTGGTTGTGGGGCATAACGTTCTATCATGCTGGGTACGTCCCACAAATTCTGCAAATCCGACTCACTTTCAATGATCTGAACACCATAGCCATCGTAACCACCCGTTTGTACTTTCTGAACGAATGGCAAACCAAAATCGAGCAAGAGCTGAGGTTCTGCGAGAGGTCGCTCAACAATAATAAAAGGCAAGCTCGGAAAATTGTTTTCTCTGAGCCAGAGTTTCTGACTAGCTTTGTTTTTTAGCAGCTTTAGCGTACCGGTGGCCGGTCTTACCTGAATAGTGCCTTTGTCCTGCTCACGCTGAAGTTCATTCAATAATTTTTCAGGCACGTCTTCAAGTTCATAGGTTACAATATCCGCAAGACTGGCAATGTCTGCCGCCAGATCATTGCTGTCAAACTCGGCCACGATACCGTGATCGGCTTTTACCAGAGCAGGGCCTGAGGGATCAGGTGAGATTATGATGGTATATATGTTCAGCCCATTCGCAGCCTCGCAAAGAAACATACCTAGCTGACCACCACCAATAATGGCCAGACGAAGCGTGCTGTTGTCGTTCATCGTAGATTCTACTCAGGAAAAGAGAAGATTTTATCTGATATGAAAACTCTATAAAACTTAAATCTCCATGGCGCACTAAAATCGATCGTTTTGATATTGAGCTCGTCTAAGATCGGCAACTCTAAAACCAAGCGGATGAAAACCAATAGCAGGCCAGATACCGATATGGGCATTAGCTTTTTCAATATCCCTGCTTGCGAGTTTGATAGGGACATTATCAACAACAATGCTCCGCCCAGGTGTTGGCCAACTCAGGAAAACAAGAGTGGCAAGCGAAAGACTGACCATGATTACAATGGTCAGTCGATGCCCTTTCAACCAATACACTTAATGCGTTGAATCAAGAACGATGCGCTGGTAATTCCGGATGAAAGGACACTTTGAGAATTTCGGTCTGGATTTCTGCACTCAGACGTTTTTCTGCTCTAAAATGAGTTCCCCGCTTACCCGGATCAATACTGGCCTCGATTCGCTCCTGCAAAATACGATTTATCTCCTCGCTGCGCTCTTCATAATCCGCTGCAATACTACTTACTGAAAATGTCATCAGGCCGCTAATTAGTAATGTGTTCAATATTTTCATTTTGCTGCTCTCCTTTCGTAAATTGATGTATTACCAACTTAGATGCACAGAGAGCACGTTTTGGATGCAAACAATTGAAAATATTTTTACTGAGGTAATTTTGACTGGCAATAATTAGCGGTTTTGCTGGTTCTCAGGCCGGGAAAGTGTGTTGATTACCTGGTTTTGGAAAGCTTATTTACCTTGCGGATGGCTTCAATAACAGCTTCAGGGTTATCCAGATGTATATTATGACTACTTCCTTCGACTATCTCCTGCCATCCCTGCGAGCTCGATTTTGCCAGGTCCCTTTGCAGTTCACGCCAGACATCCTCCATCGAATGTTCATTTTTCATTGTTGGTAACAAGCGCTGATCCCGGGTTAAAACAGCGACAGGTATATCTGGCATATCCCCGGCAGCGAGCACTTCGCTTTCACTTTGACGGAAATACTTGAGCTCCTCCATCTGTGCGAATACCGCTTTGCGCTTTGAATTCAAAATAAGCCATTGTTTACGCCATGGATCGCTTTCCACGAATTCATAAGACTGACGGCCTGCAACCATCTTCCTCTCACCAGAGGATAAGCTATCGAGATCATCCAGCATTTCACTCTGGCGCGGATGCGATGATTCAACCAGCACAATACCTGCCGTATCCACGGGGTAGCGTTTTGCAAAAAGCTGTGCGGTAAACCCACCGAAAGACTGTCCGACAATGAGATAGGGTCCTGGAATACCGACCGTTTTCATCATGAGATATATTTCTTCGACAATCTGGCTTGTCGAGCGCGGTCCGGGGCCCGGATCACTCATACCGTAACCCGCCCGATCATAGAGGCAGACTCGCATATCAGTGGCAAGCTCTGATTGAATGGATAACCAGTTGGCCGACGCGTCTCCAATACCACCATCTATAATGACGGTTGGCGTATTTTCGCCTTCACAGTGATAATACAAACGGTAATTTCCGAATAGCACATGTTTGCCTTTGGGCATTAACCATTCGTCGGCGACGATCGTCCCTGCCTGCAGGGCGAGAACCAAGAATAGATATTTTATAGTTTTATTCCGCAATGTTTTTCGCAGAGGCCAGTTTTGTTGAAGTTTCATATTTAATCAAAACTGTGTAATTCTTTCCTTCCGCATCGCGCATATTGGAAATACCTTCAAAGCGCTTCAGTTCAGGTTTGTCAAATGCGTAATAGAGTCGGCTGGCACGGGTAAACTGACGGATAAGAAAACTGTCAGGTTCAATAACCAGCACCCGGTATTTTTCTCCAGCTTCCTCAGCTATTTCTTTCTGGTAAATTCTGAATTTAAAAAAACGCAACATGCCAGGAATCAGAAAGTCCCGGGTAAACTGTTCTCCACTGATTATCTGCTGCCAATGACTCATGACGAAATTATCAAATCCTGCATCGCTAATCGCATCTTCTGAATAGTTGAGTAACTTTTCTTTCAGTTTGTCATTCACTTTCTCCAGAAAACGAACTTTGTATTCATTCTTGATGTAGGCAGTTGATTCAAGATGACCAGTAGCTTCGTTCATTAACTTGAATTCCGGTAAAAAAGGCCTGATTTCAAAGTTTACTTTTTTCTCGGCAAACACTTCCCCTTTGCTGTCCTTATAAATAACACTGGATTGACGAACCAGATCCTGATTTATACTTTCATAGTGATATTCACTATACAAAAGTCCTTTATCTTCCAGATCGTAGGCATAACCCACTCGCGTCAGATCGTTCTCGGCAAAAGTGGCTTGATATGAAAGTATCGAAATCAATACAAGAAGGTTTCTAAACATCAGATCTGTTTTCTCCACTGTTTTTTCCCAGCCAGAATCGTTGGGCGCTACCCTGAGATTCAAGAACAACTTTAAGAATATATAAACATGACAGCAGATTACCCAGACTCAGTACCAATAAGACCCAGACTATAGCGCTAAGACTGTTTTGCTCACGCCACATTACCCAGACGGAAAACAAGAGCAGGCCCAGATAAATGTCCACCAGAGACACAATACCCCAGGGCATTGCCATTAATTGCGCACCTTCGATGGGTAAATCACCATTCAAGATGGCATAAATAATTGATCCGAACATCAGGACGAAGCCGATACCAGCGAATATCGCGAGGAGTCGAATCGTCAAGGTCTGGTTGTTTATCATGAATATTTACGTGCTCGGTCGCCCGTTGGAAGACTGGAAATCTTTACTCACAAGTTTTTTCGGTGGCATTGGAATAAAACTGCTGGTTGTTCGCTGATAAGCCCGATAGGCATCTCCTTTGCTACGCAGTGATTGCTGCTCAACATAGGGCACACCTGTTATGCGGGTTATAAATACATACATAACCAGTAAACCGCTCCAGCTTAGAATCCAGTAATCACTGCCATAACCAATCAATACGTAAGCCCACCAATGTAACCACTCAAAAAAGTAATTCGGGTGTCTTGAGTAACGCCAGAGTCCTTCCTGACACACCAGAGAACGATCTCTGCTCTTTTTCTTGAAATTAGCCAGCTGTCTGTCACTCATCCACTCCCCGGTCAGAGCGATGATCCAGACAGTTATGCCTGCGTAATCAAGCCAGCTCAATGAGGTAGCTGCATTGCGTGAGGCAGCCCAGAAAGGTAAGGCAAACAGTAAAGTCCATGTCGCCTGAAACTGGAAAAATACGAACATGGCCGGTTGCGCATACTTTCCGCAATATTCGCGCATATAGCGATAACGTCCGTCCTCGATTTCACTGCTGACACGCTTATGCAGATAGAGACCAAGACGAATGCCCCAGGCCAGAGCAATCAGGATGATAATGTACTGTCTTGCACCGTTCTCAATATCATCAGCAAGTATGAGCCAGCAGCCGACCAGCGGAGTCAGGAAAGACCAGGCCACATCGACAACACCGGCATTGCTCGTACGGACTTGCTGCAACCATAACAGAAACATAAGCAGTCCCGAGGCCGCCCAGGCCAGCAGGAATATTGTAGATATACTCATAGCCTATTTATTCTCTGAATTACCTGAAGTTAATGGAGCTCGATTTACCCACGGTTGGGCGGCAGCAAACCAAACCAGCAGCGGTGTGGCGATGAGCCACTGTATGGCTATCATTATCAGGGCCGGTTTTCCCTTAATTTCGATTGCCCCGAGACGACTGCCAGCATAGTAAGCAAAGGAACCTGCAATCGCGCCCAGCAAAGCAGCCAGAAACAGATGCCCATGAAGCCACTTCATTGAGTAGTTAAGAGTCGCTGCAAAATTTACCCACAAGGCCACCATCCACAATGGAGACGGGCCACCAAGTTGAGTCTGTAGAGGAAAAGACAGGCTGCCCGAAAGTACCTGCATAGAATCGATAAGGTAGCCGATAACCGCTGCTGTCAACAAAAGATGCAGTTCGGCAAGTCTATGGGTACCAGCTGCATATAGATGACAGAATATCCAGATTAAGGTGATTAAGACACCTACGTAAGGTCGCCCGATCGCAGCAAAATATACTGTCGTTATCCAGGCAAACTGGAAGGTAAAAAAATTGACTATGTTTAGCATGCGCTTATCAGCGTTTAAGCGCTTCCCGTGAATGAGCTGGCTTGTCAAGAACCACTTGTACCAGACCCGTATAGCGTTCTCTGAAGCCCGCCTCACAATAACAAAGATAGTATTCCCATAAGCGGGTGAAATCTTCGCCGTAACCCAGTTCACGTACAGCGTTTAGATTACTTCTGAATTGTCTATGCCATTCGTCAAGTGTTCGGGCATAGTGCAAACCAAAATCCTCAAGACTGGTAATACGCATATCAGAACCTTCCGTGATGGCATTCTGCATGGCGCATAAAGAGGGTACGCAACTACCCGGGAAAATAAACTGTTGAATGAAGTCGCTGGTTTCCAAATATTGGGAATAACGTTGATCGGGCATTGTAATTGCCTGGATACAGGCCTGTCCGTTTTCCTTAAGAAGTTGCGAACACTTTGAAAAATAGCCTGGCAGGAATTGATTACCTACAGCTTCGATCATTTCGATTGACACCAACTTGTCGTACTGACCAGTCAAATCCCGATAATCAGATAACTGAATATCAATTTTGTCCTGCAAACCATGCTTTCTGATGCGCTGATTCGCAAGTTTAAACTGCTCTCTTGAAATTGTTGTAGTCGTCACACGACAACCGTAGTAACTCGCAGCATGAATGGCGAAACTGCCCCAGCCGGTGCCGATTTCAATCACATGATCGTTTGCCTTTAGATCAAGCTTACGACAAATTCGATCCAGTTTCTCAATAGACGCCTCTTCCATACTGGAATCCGCGTTTTGAAAAAAACCGGAAGAATAAGTCATGGTCGGATCAAGCATCAATTCGAAAAATTCATTACCCAAATCATAGTGAGCATGAATATTTTCTCTGCTTCCCTTGCGGGTATTGTTTCTGGCCTTGTGTCTCCGCTTCAACCACCAGTTACCTATACTAGCAAATCCTCTTTCCATGCTATCGAGCGTGCTTAAATTACGTACCATCAACTGAAAAAGTCCGGTCAGTTTGTTACACGACCAGTACCCATCGCGATAAGCACTCGCCGCCCCATTGCTGCCTGCAATTAAAACATCGATATAAAATCGCATGTCGTGGACATCTATAATGATAGCGTTTTCATCTAAAGCCACTGCTTCTGTATCGAGCTCATCTCGTAAAACGATGTTGCCCACAGACAAATCGTTAAGCTGTTTTCTTATCAGGGTACGTGCTGAACCATAGAGAGGGCTCTGCGCCAGAAACCTGACAGGAGCCTGTGTTGTCAGAATTGGTGACTTCATTGTTATAATTCTTCCTGCATAGTTTTTGGGTGACTGTAAAAAGGTGTTTTTTTCAACCACAGAATCAGAGCTTGCCAGTAAATAGCGCTAACGACCTTTAAGGTCATGAGAGGATAGCTCGCAAGAATCCGGGCTAACGAAGTATGGTCAATGGTCTGATGCTGAAGAGACATAGAAGCATTGAATACTTTTGAGCTCTGCTCGTAAGTATTCATATCGACCATCAATCTGGAGCCAGGCGTTGACAAACACCAATCGTAACGTTGACACATGTCCATGTAGGGGGAAACATGGAACTGCTTGTCAAACGAAAATCGATAGCTGTCTTCGTTATCGTCAACACTCTGGCAATCGAGGACATAACAATGCGTTTCGGCCCAGGGCGTGTTATGAACTTCCGCTACGATAAATTCGAGCGTCTTGTCTTTTTTATCCCAGCAGTAATAAAAACTAACCGGATTCATGCAGTAACCGAAATAACGTAGATGGGTCAGCAAGCGTACGGGCCCATCATGTACTTTTCCGGTTTCTTTCAAAATGAGTTTCTGAACAGAATCTTTCAGAGGAATTTTTTCATCGTCCATGTGATCTTTGCGCCGAAACCAGGCCAATGACGGTTTTGATGAAGACCAGAGTAGAAAAGAGTTAAACAAGGACGGTAACTCATCCAGATCGAGGTACATCATGAACAGTGAATAATTAAACCCATGCCGATGCGGCTGTAGTCGATAATGTCCGACACGACCTGAATAAATAGCACTTTTCACGCAGCGATCTCCAGATTAAACGCGTTACATACGGCAAGCGCGCTGCGTACACCATCTTCATGGAAGCCATAGCCCCAATAGGCACCGCAGTAAGACAGGCCTCTGCGTTGAATCAGTTTATGTTGCTCTTTTTGTGCAATATCGCGACCTGGTAAGAACACGGGATGATGGTAGTTTATTTTTCGAATCACACTACTCTCATCTATATCAGCAGTTTGGTTGAGCGAAACACAATAGGTCTTTTCACTTTCAATGCCCTGCAACATATTCATGTTGTAAGTGAGGCAGGCATGCTCACGCTGATCTTCGGGAATACGATAGTTCCAGCTGGCCCAGGTTCGTTTGTGTTTCGGTAACAAATCAGTGTCTGTATGCAACACGACTTCATTATCCTGGTAGGGGAATTTTTCCAGAATATTTCGTTCTTCTTCGTCAATATCGTCCACCAGAGACAGACTCTGATCCGCATGCGTCGCCAGAATAACTTCATCAAAAGTCTGCTCTGAACCGTCAGCAAAACACACTAAAACATAGCCTGCGCGTCGTCTGACTTTTTTGACGACTGTATTCAGCTGTATGCGTCCGGAAAATGTAGCCGTCAGTGGTTCGATATATTCCCGGGAACCGCCCTTTACTGTCCGCCACTGTGGCCGATTATCCACCTGCAACATGCAATGATTATTGAGAAACTCCAGTACAAATCGTATTGGAAACTGACGGAATTTTTCCGCGGGGCAGGACCACAATGAGGCTCCCAGAGGAACCAGGTAATGCTCAACGAAACGATGTCCGTAGCTATTTATTCTGGCAAACTCATCGACACTTATGGAATCACTGATATCTCTCTGCAGGGCAATGGGTGCCTGCTTATGAAAGCGAAGAATGTCACGCAACATTATCAGGAAAGGCACTTCTACCAGGTTACGCCTCTGGCTGAATATCCTGTTCAAATCGGTTCCGTTGTACTCCAGTCCGCTCTTTTGACAGTGCACACTGAAACTCATATCAGATTCGCGGCTTTCGACGCCCAGTACGTTGAACAGACGACAAAGATTGGGATAATTCTTCTCGTTAAAGACGATGAAACCGGTATCAACAGGAATGACTCTTCCTGTTCCCTGCTCGTGAACATCAACGGTATTGGTATGACCACCAATATAATTGTTCGCTTCGAAAACAGAAATTTCGTGCTTCCTGTTTAGAGTATAGGCCGCTGTCAAACCGGAAATTCCGCTACCGATAATTGCTATCTTCACAGACTTTTCCTCTCACTGGCTTCCAGCATTACCTGAACCGGCACGGGTCGCATGTTATGCACCAGGCCAATAGCAGACATCAGCCAGAGTATGAAGTAACTAAAATCAATCTCCCACCAGTGAAAGCCCTGTCTGGTCGATATCGGATAACGATGATGATTGTTATGCCATCCCTCACCGAGGGTTAACAATGCCAGCAGGAAATTGTTTCGACTGTCATCATTGGTATCGAAGCGACGATGACCAAAGCGATGACAAAGTGAGTTAATTGTGTAGGTAGCGTGATAAAGAACAACGGTTGAGACAAAGAAACCCCATACCAGCATTTGCATGGCACTGGTCCCCAGATAGGGATAAAACTTGTTAATACTATAACCGAACAACAAACAGAAGCCCGCCAGAGCGATAAATGGTAGCCAGTCGATTCTTTCAAGAAACGTCAGCTCCGGAAACTTGAGCATGTCCTTAATGCGCTCTTTTCTCATTGGGAAATTTGAGCTTTTCAAAAACCAGAGTGTGTGACTGTTTAGAAATCCGTACTTTGGGGAATGAGGATCAGCCTGAGTATCCGATGTGATGTGATGTTCACGGTGATGACTGGCCCACCATAATGGTCCTCTCTGACCGGCAGTACATCCCGCCACTGCCATGGCAAATTGCATAGGTCTCGAAACGCTAAAACTCTTGTGTGAAAAGTAACGATGATAGAAGGCCGTAATAAAAAACATGCGAAGCAGATATAAACCAGCAGCAACAGCCACAGCAACCCAACTAAAACCGACAAAGAATACGCCCAGACAACCCAGATGAATCAGTACAAAAACCGACAACCGGAAATAATCGAGATTATTGAAATCACCGTCTTCGGTTTTGCTGTAAAAAGCTTCGTCGTTTAATAGCCAGCTCTTCAGAGACCTGAGAACAGAAACCACTGGCTGATCTGAGTTAATTTTCGAATTCATCCGCTTAGCTTAATCAGGAAGCCGTGAACAAGGGGTATAGCAGATGTGAAAATCAGGTGAATATTAGAAATTTAGTCGATTCGGACGCCCTTCGGAACTATCTTTAGACAGGAAATCAACTTTGACAGTAGTGCCCTTATGTAGCTCACTATCTATAATGATTGGCCAATGGAAGCGATCAGAAAGCATTTTCACGATTGTCAGACCAACACCGTAGCCACCTCTGGGCTTGCTTCCACCACGTTGAAAAGGTTTAAACATCCTGTCCATTTCTTCGGCGCTCATCCCTACACCGCTATCACGTATCGAAAAGCCAATGTCTGTTACCAATATATCAACACTTCCTTCATCGGTGTATGAGTAGGCATTACGAATCAAATTGCCAATCAAAACGGACAATACTTTATCTGAAGACGTGACCAGTAACTTTTTCTCTGAAGTGAAATTGATCTTAACCGGTTTATCATCAAGAAGATTCGCAGAACGCTCCATCTCCTCTTTAATAACATCGTTTACACAGACAGTGTCAATTGACAGCGCATTATCGGATTCTCTGGCGAGTAATAACAATGCCTGAATAAGTTCTTCCATATCAGAAGCATTGTGCTTGATTCTTTCAATAGTTCGGCGATTATTCGTACTCAAATTTTCGTCAGCAAGCAGAATATCTGTCGCAATCTTGATTACTGTGATCGGGCTTCTTAGTTCGTGGCTGGCATCCCGAGTGAAGTTACGTTCTCGTAAAACGAAAGCTTCAATGCGATCAGATAGTTTCGAAAGTGCTGCGGATAGCGTACTGACATCATGATCGATGTTCTCGTAATCCGCCAGTACGATTTTTAAATCGGTGGAAAAATCATCACTACCCGGATCCAGTTCCTCAACCTCTTTGCTTAATTTAATAATAGGAGAAACTGCCCTGGAGGAAAACCGATAGGCCAGCCAACTGGACAAATAAATTACAATTAACACCCCCGAGAGTGGCAGCATACCGAAAAACAACACCAGTTTACCCACCTGTTGACCATTAAAAACCAGCACCAGGGTTTTATCTCCCTTGTTACTGGCATACACCACCAGAAACCCGGAGTCCTGATCCGACAATTCCCGGAAACCGGGTTTCATGTTGGCAAATTTTGCCGGCAGACGATCGGCATCATCCGGGAGTAGATAACCAGTCAGGTTGTAGGTCGCTGGTAAAGATACGGTTTTGTCTCTTTCATAGCTGCTCCAGAAATGCGCAGCTTCATCTTCGAGCGCAGTATGGATCAAAATATCGCCGAGTACATAACGAGCAGCATAGACGCCAGCCAGCGCCGTGATACTTATCAATAGAGCCTGAAAAATAAAAGCCTGCCAGAGGCGATGACCAATGCTGCTAGCTTTCTTCATGTCCGGCAACTATACGATAGCCTGAGTTTTGTATGGTATGTAACAGCTGAACATCAAAAGGACGGTCAATACACTTTCGCAGGTTATACATGTGACTGCGCAAGGTATCACTGTCCGGTAGAATATCACCCCATATCTGACGTTCTATCTCTCTGCGGGTGACGACACGCGGTGACTGTTGCATCAATATACGCAAAATCTTCTGACCGATAGGAGCCAGTCTGATGGCTGTACTATTTCTGCTTACTTCCAATGTACCGGTATTAAACTTGAGATCACCGACCTGTAGGGTTTCCGGTGTTGCCTGACCACGTTCACGCCTGATTAGCGCTCTTACCCGCGCCTCCAGTTCCATAATTTCAAAAGGTTTTACCAGATAATCATCAGCACCGGCACCGAGACCGGTGAGCTTGTCATCAAGCGTGTCACGCGCGCTAAGAATCAAGATCGGTGTCGCCTTACGTGCTTCCTTACGTAATTTGTTTAACAGGTCAATTCCATCCATACCGGGTAACATCAGATCCAGAACAATGACGTCGTATTCTCCGGTGACGGCCAAATGCAAACCGGTAATTCCATCAGCCGCATAGTCCATCAGATAGTTATGGCTTTCCATGAATTCACAGACCATATCAGCGATATCGTGATGATCTTCGATAAGTAATATAGTGCCGCTTGTCTCGCCGTTCATAATATTTCGCTGCTTTGTTTCTCTCAGATAACGAATATTAAAGGAAACCGCATGTGATTATTACGTGAAAGTCGGGATATTTGTCCGTTTTCACACAACATTCACATCAAATAGACGTCTGCATCACTTTTTGCACACTATCCTCTTTATACGATATCAAGCACAAAACTTACCTCAGAACGGAAGTAAAAATTATGTCTGTGAAAAATGCGACGATAAACATCAGTAACCTGCGCTTAAGAACTTACATTGGCTTTAATCCTGAAGAGAAAGTTAAAAAACAGGATCTGGTTATTAATATCGAAATCTCTTATTCCCTGAACCCGGAAATACTTGAAGACCGGGTCGAATATGCTCTTGACTATAAAGCGATAAGCAAAAATATCATCGAATTTGTAGAAGATGGTCATTTTCTATTACTCGAGAAACTGGTGGCAGATGTGCTTGATATCTGCACAACTTACCCTGGTGTGACCAGTGCAAAGGTAACTATTGATAAACCACATGCCCTGCGCTTCGCTGATTCCGTTTCACTGTCTCTTGAGTACACCGCTGACAAAACGAATTCATTGGCCCTTCTGGAGAAAGCATCATGAGCACCAGACCGATTCCATTATCGACACACGTCAACACTTCGCCCTGTCCGAGTATAAGCGAGGAAGCAGAGGCAGTCCGCGAAGCTCTGATAAGGGCGGGACTGGAAACACCACTCATTGATAATGGTCTTAGTACTGAACAAAAATACGAACGAATAAAGGACCTGATGACAGATATTGTATCTACTCTCGGTCTGGATCTGTCAGACGATAGCTTGTGCGAGACACCACATAGAATTTCAAAGATGTACGTTAATGAAATTTTTTCAGGTCTGGACTACAGCAATTTCCCAAAGTTATCGCTCATAGAAAACAAAATGGGAACCGACGAGATGGTGAAGATCAGAGATATTGATCTTATTAGTACCTGCGAACACCATTTTGTGACTATTGATGGTGTTGCAAAAGTCGCCTACATACCAAAAGACAAAATTATCGGACTCTCAAAAATAAACCGGGTAGTTCGCTTCTTTGCTCAACGGCCCCAGGTACAGGAAAGACTAACAGGACAGATACTGGTTGCTATGCAGACACTGCTGAATACGGATGATGTGGCTGTTAGCATTGATGCCGTTCACTACTGTGTTAAATCACGCGGCGTTATGGATCATAACTCTCAGACAAGCACGACTTCTCTGGGCGGATGCTTCAAGAAAAATATTCATACCAGAGCAGAATTTCTCAATCCATGAATCACTAATCGGTTCTGATAAGTAGTGCAGGGAAAAGAATCGGATTGCACCTTGCTCTGATTTTCCTGCTAACTGAAAAACTCTTTTGAAATAGGTTTTCTTCCCCAAAATACCTTATCAAGACCTCTATAAAGTACTTCCTATTTAAAAGTCGATCGTTTACTTTACATTCAAATTGAGTAGACGAATTTTACATAATGAGTATGTATATTGGTATTGAGCGACAAGTCCGTATTCTTTTCCCTTCTGTCCTGTGTCTGGTTTTCGCATTAACAACATATAGCGTTGCTACTGGTGCTCACACCACCCGTGAGAAAAACCCCGATTTAAACGGCCTGTGGGCCAATGCATTGTTAACACCGGAAGATGAACGCTGGCGTATAGAAGATATTGCCTGCGCCCGTACCGGGTGTTCTCTGGCGGGTTTTATCTATCTGCAGAGCCTGCTGAATGATGAGAAAAATGCAGAGCGCTCGGTTAAAGAATTGTTTTTTGATATGAGGGATTACGAAAAAGAATTTAACAAGGACATGCTGACACCTTTGGGACTGAAAAAACAGGCGGAGTATAAGCCTTCAGACGGTGCCGCACTTGATTGCAAACCAGATGGAGATAGTTTACGTCATCAGATTACAGCACCCGTGCCAATGCACATTGAACAGCTAGAAGACAGGATTATTATTCGCTACGAATACTGGAATGCCGTCCGTACTGTGTATCTTGACGGGAGAAGCTATCCGGAGGGTACACCAGCAACAAGACTTGGACATTCTCTCGGCCGTTACGAAGGACAAACTCTTATTATTGAAACAACAAATGTCATACCAAATGTAACAGGCGTTCCGGGCGGTGGTGCTTTCGCTCCGAGTGCTGATACGAAATTTGTCGAACGCTATACACTTAATCCTGAAGATAACAGGCTGGATCTTGAACTTACTATTGTTGATCCAGTCCACTTTCGTAAGCCCTATGGCAATCAGAGAAGTTATTTACCCGCTCCCTCTGACTGGGAACTGGATGAATTTGTTTGCGAAGCCATTACCGGAGAATATTGAGGAATTAACTATGTTTAGAAGACAGCTTATCATTCTATTAACCAGTCTACTTTGCAGTTCACCAATCTGGTCTCACCATAGTCCGGCCTCACACTACGATATGGACAAGTCGGTCACTGTGAAAGGCGTGGTCACCAAGTTTCGCTTAATCAACCCTCATGCCCGCATCTATTTTGATGTCACCAGCGAATCGGGCGAAGTTCAGAAGTGGCTTGCTGAAGGAAATGCCTCGGCCATACTGAAAAGACGTGGCTGGACACGTAAGACCCTGCAGCCAGGTGATGTCATTACAATTTCCGGAAATCCAGCCAAAGACGGAGGTCCCAAGATGGACTGGAAATTGATTGTTCTTGAAGACGGCACGGAACTGCACGGTGGTAATACTGTTGCAGCTGAACGCGAAAGACAACTCGACGAGTTAGAAAAACGCCGGCGTAAACAGAACAACAAAGAGTAAACCGTCGAAACATAATATGTCTGCCATGCGCTTAGCAATAACATTGTTGGCTATTTGTAATGTCTGCTCTGCACTCGCCGGACCACCTGATCTGCAGGGTGTCTGGAAAACAAGTTACGTCTCTCTCAACGACCCACGCTGGACTATTACCGATTTGGCCTGTAGCGGCTGGTGTTCAAAAATCGCCTACGAATATCTGGATGCCCTGTTGGCCAGACCTGAGAATAACGATCGCTCGATAAAGAAACTACTGACTGAAGCTCAGGTGCATGGAAAACAACATCTAGACACTTTACTCACACCACTGGCCAAAAAAAAGCAGGCTGAATTCGATGTCAGCAAGGACCCGGCTGTAGACTGTGATCCGGACGGTGATGGACTACGTCATCAAATCACTGCACCCTTACCAATCCGTATTGATCAATATGACGACAGAGTAGTCATTAATTACGAATACTGGAAAGCGGTTCGAACTGTCTACCTTGATGATAGAAAGCCTCCCGCCAATTCGAAACCAACTCGGCTTGGCCATTCAAACGGTCACTATGACGACTCGACCCTCATTATTGAAACAACACATATCCAACCGGCTCTGATCAGCTTACCCGGTGGTTACATTCGTCATAGTAGCGATGCGAAACTGATAGAGCGTTATACGCGTAATGGAGATCGACTGGATCTGATTTGGGAAATTATTGATCCGATACACTTCAAACAACCATACATTGGTCTGAAAGCCTCCTTGCATGAACCTGACTGGGAACTGGATGAATTTGTGTGCGAGGCAATCACCGGCGAGTTTTAATTACAACGCTACTACTCTTCCAGGTAGGGAATCATCCTGCCCATAATAATTACGCCAAACCAGAACAGCAGGGACAGGACGGCGACCAGTTTTGCCAGTTTACTCGCATCGGCGCGTTCAGGATTGTTCATTGTTAAAGGATAGATTTGCAGTTTAAACCAAAGTGCATTGAGACCCGCCAGCATGACCAGCAGCATTTTCAGTCGAAAGGCAATGTTGGGGTAATAACGAAAGGGATCGGTGAAACAAAACAAAGTGCCGGTAAACAGATTAAGACCAAAGCCGATCATTGAGATTGGCAGGAAACGGTATATGGCCTGATAGGACATCTCCCTGATGACACCAAGCAGTCGCAAATCGACCACCATTAGCGAACCAATCAACAAACATAAGCCGAAAAAATGAAGTATTTCTGCACCGGGAAACAACCAGGAACTGTCCCGCATCATTTGGCCAAGCGCAGAACTTTCCATCCAGCTGAGAATATCATTGATGCTCACCAGCCTACTCCAGCTCTATGTAACCTATCAAACGGCCGGCGACAATCACTCCGATCCACAATAGCATTGAAATTCGTGCGAGATTTTTTACCTTCGTAGTGTCGGTTGCCGCTCCGCCAGCTGCAGACAGATTTCCCCAAAGCAGGTACACGGATAAAACTCCCGCCACCATGAGTCCTATCTTCGTCCAGAAAACCGTGTGATACAAAAACTTCGCAGGATCGGAGGCAAACAAGGCAACACCGGAAGCGAAATTTAAAAAGACTCCAAACCAGGTTACCCAGAACATATTTTTGAAAGAAGGCAGTGGCGCATCCCCCGCGTAACCCAATACGCGCAAATCGATCATCAGCACCGTACCAACAACAATGGACATGCCCACGGCATGCGTGGAGAGCACAATCGGATAGCCCCAGATAGAATCGATCATCCAGATTCCCAGCGCACTGTTTTCTACCCAACTTACGAATTCCAAAATTTATTCCGCCTCTGCCTTCATATCGATTTCGATTATTTCATCATAATATCCGCTCACGCCCAATTGAACCGTGACGGGCTTGCCGGCAATATTCAACCAGTACCAGCCATGCTGACCTGAGTAAGGGGCAACTATACTACCATGATCGGACTTACCCTCTCCCTCAGCATAACGAGTAAAAAAATTCGGATCACCTGTGTCCTGATGCGCATGAAAGTCAAAATACAACTCAGCATCTGCTTCCCAAAAGTAAAGCAGCACATCGCCCTCCTCCATCAGAGCCTTATATTCCACCTGTTCATCTGTATCAATTTTGATCTCGATCAATTGACCTTTGTAATGTTGCTCATGCTGGCGAATATTGGCACCGTCGACAAAAGGTTGGGGCTCGCCGAATTCATTGACTACCGCCTTACTTTTTATCGGATCAATACGTATATACAAAGCGTCTTCGTTCGATACGGGTTCTACCGGAGCTAACACTAGAGGTATCTCGTCTACAACTTCCGGCTCCGACAACTTGTCCACTCCGGTGAGTGCACCAAAGCCCGTTGGATCTTCACCCTTTTCAGCAGGCAAGACGATCAACATTGCCAACCCCACGCCCAGTAACATGGCGACAAGTAAACTAAGAACTAGTTGTCGGGTACTGAGAGAGGGCTGTGGTGTGGACATAAAATCTCCGTTTTTCTAAGACGAAAAGTAAAGTGACAGCTGATAGGCAGTCAGAGCAAACCCACCTGTCATGATTAGAAAATTTATACTGATACCAACCATTGTTGTGCTTGTAAAGCGTTGAATCAGTTTCAATAATAAAAGCAAGTACATCAGAGCTAGCAGCTGCCCGATTTCGACACCAAGGTTAAATGAGAGCAGATTAGCAAACAGGCCTTGCTCTGATAGTTGCAGTTCCTGCAGTTTTGTCGCCAGCCCAAGACCATGAAATAAACCGAAGATGAATACCGCGCTTCGGTTGTTGGCCTTGACCCCAAACAATCTTTCAAAACCACCAAGATTATCAAAGGCCTTATAAATCACGGACACACCTATTATCGCATCAATAATATAGACGTTAACATGAAGGTCCATCAATACTCCGGCTATCAGGGTAATACTATGGCCGAGTGCAAACAGACTGACGTACAGGGCAACCGTTCTGAGATTACTTAAATAAAAAATGACACCAAACAGGAAGAGGATATGATCATAACCGGTGACCATGTGCTTGGCACCGAGGTAGAGATAAACGACAAAGTGAAAACCTTCTGCATCGTTTAGAAAACGGGCATCAGCACCGCTGACACCATGAGCACTAACACCCGCCGCAATCAGAAAGAGTAACAATCCTGCAAGGACAGCAGGTGTTCTGTAATTCAACAAGACTTAGTTAAATCCAGCCAGCGCTAAGTTTAAGAAACTCATCGATTTCTGATTCATTATTATAAAGAGCCAGACCAACTCTTAAATAAGTCTGCTTATCACTGATACTAATATAAACCCCGGCTTTTTCCAGCATCTGCTTTATTTCCTTACCACTGCGTCCGTGTTGAAAACTAACAATTGAAGAAGCCGTAGACAATGGAGTATTCAGCTCAAAGCCCTGAGCTCGTAGTCCACGGTTCAATTTGTCTGCGAGTCGGACAGTGTGCGCTTCAATGTTAGCTACTCCAACATAAAGAATATAGTTTAGAGCAGCATTAAGATAATAAACGGAATCGAAGGAAAGCGTAGCGTACTGAAATTTACGCCCGTCCGTGTGAAGTTCAAACTGATGATCTTCCAGAGCCTTATCCACCTGAAACCAGCCTGCCCGATCCGGTTTGATCATCGGCATTAAATCTTCACGGACATAAAAACCGGCAAGCCCATAGCCGGCGAGTAAACCTTTGTACGAACCGCTGGCCAGAAAATCGATATCAGCAAGTTTCACATCAATATCAAGAATACCAATACCCTGGATCGCATCTACATAAAGATAGCCTTTTTGTGCGTGGACGAGATCAGCCAGTGCCTTTAAATCATGCCGGTAACCGTTGTAATGGGATATCCATGAAACGGATATTAATTTTGTTCGCTTATTTACCAGAGCTGCAAATTTTTCTACGGGCGCCGCTCCTTGTGTGTGTTTGACAATACGTACATCAATACCACGTTCTTCTTTCAATTTCTGGTAGAGCACATAACTACTGCGATAATGAAGATCATCAATCACTACGTTATCGCCGGGTTTTAAATCCAGTGACCCTGTGACGATATTCTCGCCATCGCTGGTAGCATAAAGTAAACCGACCTCCTCTTTTCTGCCGCCTATCATCGTCGCAAAACGCTGTCGGACTATGACTGATTCAGCGATCATCTCCGGTACGTTGGCTGGCCTGTAAGCTTTGATTGCAATGAACTGCTGTGCGGCCTTAATAGCCTGACGTGGTGACAGGGATGTATAGGCTGAATCAAAAAAGATCGTATTTTCAACTGCCGGGAAATCCGCGCGAACACCAAGCGGATCATCTTTAGTAATCGCTGAGTTTACGGCTGAAGCGCTCGCTAACAGGGCTGAGCTAGCGCTAGCGGCTCCAATAAATTCACGACGAGTGAATGTCATAACAAATTCTCCTCTAGCTACTGATAAAGCTGGAACCTGCTTCTGTTAGTGGGGCCTTTTTGCGCATAAAATCGCCGCATCGGCAAATCCATAATGACCGTGGCGCAAGTACCCACATCGAGTCCGCCGAGCGCTTCTTCTGCATGATAGCTGGCTTGAATTGAATCATTGCCCTTACTATCGTCCAGCAATATTTTCTCCATCTGCTCTCGATCAAAACCATCGCTTGCCCGCAAATGTCGCTGAGCACAGGATAGTCGTTCTGCAGACGTCGATAATATCGCACTTTCAATTGACCTACCAATACAATGGTTTGTATGTACGAGCACACCATTAGTTGCTGCTAGTTCAGAGCATTTGCCTTCGGCGAATTCCATTCCAAAACACTGACCATTCGCATCACCAACAAGAAAGTGACTCGACTTACCCATGCCAGACCCGGCAATTTTTTTGCGCGCCTGCTCCAGATCAGCACACTGGAGCAGAGCTCTTAACAGAATATGCACGGGCACCCCATCGAGCTCATTGTCGGAGGCGAGAAAGTTGAGAGACACACCCAGTCCTGAATTATTCAGACCTATTTTCGCCAGCATGCCCGGTTCAGTCAGCGTAATAATGTAGCGACCATCTTCAAACTCGTAATGCATGATTACGATCAATTCTTCAAGCTCACGAATCCAGTCCCAGGTTTGTCCCTGTAAAGCACTGTCCTGAAAATAGAGCGAGGTACACTCTGCAATCGGCGCATTCAAAATTTCGGTCCGCGCGTTGAGCAGATATATTTTCCAGGCATCTATTTCCGCCGCCTCAGCGATTGCCTCAATCTCAATGGTAAATTGGTTATCGAACTCATCAATCAAGCCGACTACCTGATCGGCGCGTTGGCGAATTTGCTCTGTACTCAGTGCGCTATTATGAAAAATAGCCTGTTCATAGAATTGGTAGCTTGAATGAATACGGTCTTTAAGCTGCTGTCCGTGAGCAAGTCCACGTTCTCTCGCATCACCACTACAGACTATGTAGGGTAAGTCTGCCATCAGGGCTTTATCGCTGACTCTCCACTGAGCTCCGGATTGACAAGCTTCCAGTCCTCAACAGGGTTAGCGGCTTTCCAGCGCTGGGCGTAATCGCCCATAACTTCGAACTTCGCACCATGTTCGTTAAAGTACTGTAACAAACGTTCCAGCATCAGCATGCGATTACCACGTCCAATAGTCTGCGGGTGTAGTGTCAGTGTGAACAGTCCAGCAGGACAATTCTGCTTTGCAAAATCGAAATCACCGCGCCACATCTCTTCTACCGCTGAGGGCGCTTTGAGACCTTCATTCAAGCCCATCACAAACTCGGACAATGGAAAATCATCCAGCCCCCAATAAACCGGTAACTCGACCAGCTCAGTCACCGATCCGAAGCGATAAGCTGAGTCTGTGTCCCATTCATCACCAGAGCGCAAGTAATAAGGATAGAAATCATGTCCCATGCAACTTGAGTCATAGTCAAAACCATATTCAATCAGGAGATCGACGGTTCGTTCACTGAAATCCCATGCAGGTGAACGATAGCCGGAGGGTCTGACACCGACAACTTTTTGTAAGGCCTCCAACCCCTGATCGAGCAGGTTCCGTTCACCTGCTTCATCGAAGTCGGCGGGGTTTTCATGCACCCAACCATGATGAACAATTTCATGACCACGCGCGAATATGTCTTGTACCAGACCGGGATAGGCATAAGCGGTGTGACCGGGCACGGCGAAACTTGAACGCACCATGTAACGATCCAGTAGATCCAGAATTCGTGGAATGGCAACGGCGCCAAACTGACCACGCGATATCATGCTCGGGTTTCTGGATTTTGCAGAACCAATCCAGCTGGACATACCATCGAAATCAAAAGTGATACAGCAACTCAGCTTTTCAGAGTCAGTCATTTTATAAGTCGTTTATTTAAAACAGTCGGGTCAAAGATAATAGCTAAAAAACGCTGAGAATTGCGGCGCTTTCTTATTTCGGGCTTTTCTCTTTTAGTGCAAAAACCCAAATCGCACCGTCATTCGGAACGAAGGTATTCTCGCCCCTTACATTATTGAATGTCGCTTGCATCACTTCTGCATCCACGCCCCAGCCAGCCTGCACGGCAATGTACTGAACACCGTCCAGCATGTAGGAAGAAGGTACGGCATTAGTTCCGGAATTCAATCGCCTACTCCAGAGTTTCTCCCCGGTCTTCGCATCGAGCGCGCGAAACTCCCTGTCATTGCTGCCACCGGAGAAAACCAGATTGCCGGCCGTACTCATCACCGAACCCACATTCATTTCCTTAATCGGATAGGTCCATACTTTCTCTCGTGTTTTGATATCCCATGCCTGTACTTCCCCAATATGCGGATTATCTCCTTCAAAGGCTTCCTTATCGAAACGGATCATGCTCGCCAGTTCTTCGAATTCATAACCCATGTATTCCTCGCCGTCCTTACGCTCAATGCCAACGCCGCGCATTCTACTGCAAAGATTTTCCACCGCCGGTATGTAGAACAAACCGGTCAGTGGACTATAGGATTCCGGTGGCCAGTTTTTTCCACCCCAAAGGGACGGGCAGAAGGTAACCCAGCGACCGATGCCCGGAATCTTGTCTTCATGGTAAGTGGGTCGGCCGCTGTGTGGATCGATACTCTTGAATACATTTTGCTTTACATAAGGTAAGGCATCGATGAAATTTATTTGATCATTCTGTCTTTCAAGAAACCAGAGGTAGCCGTTACGTCCGGCTCGCACCAGTCCTTTACTGATTTTCCCGCTCTTGCCCGGAATATCGATCAGCAAGGGCGGAGAAACTTCATCCCAGTCCCAGGCGCCGTTCCAGTGATACTGATGATGATCACGAATAGCGCCAGTCTTGATATCAATAGCCAACACCGAGTTGGTGTAGAGATTATCTCCCTTGCGCATTTCAGCCAGCCACGGAGCGGCATTACCGACACCGTAATACGCTAGTTTTGAGTCGGTGTCATAAGTACCCGTCACCCAGATAGAACCACCACCATATTGCCAGGTATCTCCAGGCCAGGTGTCGTTACCCGGCTCACCTTCAGCGGGAATGGTATGGGTACGCCAGACTTCTTTTCCTGTTTGCGCATCCAGTGCGACCAGAAAGCAACGAATACCATATTCGGCACCGGACACACCGAATATAACTAAACCCTCTACCGCTAGCGGGGCGATGGTCATGTGAAAACCCTGTCGCCAGTTTGCCAGACAGTTTTCCCATATCTGCTCACCACTCACCGCATCCAGAGCAATGGCACAGGTGTCCAAACCGGAGAAATACACTTTGTCATCGTATAAAGCCACACCACGATTAGTACGATGCATAGCAAAATGATCTTTCGGCAACTCACGCTTGAATCGCCACAACTCGTATCCACTTCTGGCATTCAGAGCAATAACCTGATGCTCTGGTGTCGTGACGTACATATAACCGTCATTAACAATGGGTGGCGATTCGTGTCCGCCTTTGACTCCAGTGGAATAGACCCAGGCCACACTCAGGTCTTTTACATTCTCACTATCAATTTGATTTAGCGGGCTGTAAGTCCAGCCAGCGTAATTACCACGCCACTGTAACCAGTTTTCTGGCTCTGGGTTTTGCAGGCGAGCGTCGGTCACTGCCTGATAGACAGGCAACACAGATTCCGCTCCGGCATGAAACCCGAAGAATAAGAGCAAGCAAAGAAAACTGCGTTTAATATAGTCAGATACAGGCATAAGAGCGCTCCAGACATCACAATACAAAATGGAAAAACCATTATCGAATCTAACACTATTCAAGGTGTAGGAAAACAAAGCTGGCGTATAATGAACAGTCTCTAATTCACACGTTATGTATAAGGACCGACCTATGAGTAATCAAAAAGTAGCCATCGTCTCCGGTGGTGCCACATTAATCGGACAGAAAGTCGCGCAAGCCCTTCACCGTGATGGCTGCAAAGTGGTCGTATGTGATATCAATGCCAAAGACGGTCAAGCCTTTATCAATGAATTGGGCGAAGATGGTCTATTTGTCAAAACAGATATCACTAATGATGCCGACATAGACAACTGTATAGAACAAGCTATTTCTGCCTTTGGTGGCGTAGACTATCTAATCAATGTCGCGGCCACCTACCTCGACAACGGCCTCGACTCCAGTCGCGACGACTGGATGAATGCGCTCAACACCAACGTTGTCGGCGCTGGCATCTTTACTAAAAAAGTTGCCCCCCATATACAAAAACGCGGCGGCGGCGCTGTCGTCTTCTTTGGTAGCATTGGCGGCAAGATTGCTCAACCGGGCCGGATGCTCTATTCGGTCTCCAAGGCCGCTCTCATCGGGATGACCCGTAATATGGCTCTGCACCTTGCGCCAATGAAGATTCGGGCGAATTCCGTATCGCCGGGCTGGGTCTGGTCAAACCCGATTCGGGATTTTAGCGGAAACGACCGGGGCAAGGCCGATCAAGTTGGTGGTCCGTTGCATATGCTCGACAGAATTGTGGATGCAGAGGAAGTCGCCAATACCGTCGCTTTCCTCTGTTCAGAAAAGGCTTCCGGTATAACCGGCACAGATGTCGCCGTCGATTGCGGCTACATGGCTATGGGACCTGAGCAGACTACCGATAAGGTTTCCCGACTCGCTGAGTGATTTATGTCTCAGTAATACAACAGTTGTTGAGGGGAATTAGGTCAAGTGTCGTATTTTTTGTTGTAGAAAAAAATAATTCCGTTCATAATCAGCGCGGTTTCGGCAGTTTATGGGGTAATTTATCAAGTTGTCGTTGGATGTGATGACGTCAACCACTGCTACTAAGTTGTACTATCCGTACGACACAAAAATTTAAATACCGTTGGGGGTATACTAAATGAAGTCATCAATTTTTTCTTGCATTAAGATCACTTTGATCTTTTCAATTGCCTTTTCAGTTCAGGCGCAATCGGTTCTTCTTGAAGAAGTCACGGTTACGGCGCAAAAACGTGAACAGGATCTTTCTGATGTAGCGATTTCCATCACCGCATTTTCCGGTGATCAATTACGTCAACTGGGTTTTTCCAATACCGATACTTTTGATGAACAGGTACCTGGCCTGATGGTGACGAGTTATGGCGGTGGTGTTACAACCATCTTTAACATCCGCGGTTCGCAACAGCTCGACTTTGCCGATCAACAGGAAGCACCTGTAGCGGTCTACGTTGACGGCGCCTATAACTCTTATCTGGCCGGTGTTGGTTTTAACTTCTTTGATATGGACCGCATCGAAGTCCTGCGTGGTTCGCAGGGCACTCTTTTCGGACGTAACGCCACAGGCGGTGTGGTTCATCTGATATCGAAAAGACCTACTCAGGAAACTGAAGGCTATGTCGAAGCCGGAGGTGGTGAATACGGTAAGTACGTTGTTGAGGCTGCCATTGGGGGTGGCTTGAGTGAGACTGTCAGTGGTCGCGTTTCTATGTATCGTGAACGCAATGATGGTTATACAGAGAACACGAATCCGAATGTGGATGATCACAATCAGATTGATAACTGGAGTACTCGCGCGCAATTGCTGTTTGAACCTAATGAGGATTTTTCCCTGCTGATCAATGGCCGCTACAGCACTGATGACATCACCGGTGGTAATTATCACATTAATCGTTCGCTGGTCGACGTTGGTGGCATACCAGGATTGCCTGGCGATGGTTTTATTCAGGAAGGCACGCCAGCCCAGCATCTGGCCTACTGTCAGGGCGCACCGGCTTCGGTGGGCGTACTGTCATTCGCACCCGTACTCGGTAGTACAAACTGCTTTGGCTATACTGATGATGGCAACCCTTATACTACAGAAGCAAACACTGAGGGGTTTTATAATAGAGACCATTATGGCATTAGCGGAACCATGACCTGGAATACCGGCATCGGTGAAGTGACCTCTATTACGGATTATCAGGATTTCAAAAAGCGCTACCTGGAAGACACAGACAGCTCGCCGCTGCAGCTATTCGACTTTTTCCAGGATATGGATTCCAACCAGATTTCACAGGAGCTTCGTATCGCAGGTGAGACAGATCGTACGAGATGGACTGCGGGTGTCTACTATCTCAACATTGATAGCAGTTATCGCACCGGTGTTGATGGTGCAGGTACGCAGACCAGTGGTGGCGCGCCGACAGATCAGGACTTTCTGGGCGCAATAGGCATCAGCCTGGATAACCTCTATACATTGGAAACCGAAACTTACGCTATTTTTGGTCAACTGGAATTTGATATTAATGATCAATTTACTGTAATTGGTGGTTTTCGCTGGACTGAGGATGAAAAAGACCTGAACTTTGTACCACAATGTGGATTCTTGTCCGGCCTCGCGGATATTAGCAATGCCAATTGCCAGGGGGTTTTCGGACCCATCGTTCAGGAGCTTGGTCATGTTCAAACTATTTCCGAAGGCGACTGGTCTGGTAATATTGAGTTAGATTATCGACCAAATGAAGACTGGCTGACTTATTTCAAGATCTCACGTGGCCACAAAGCTGGTGGCTTTAATGCAGCTGCCACCGCATTCTTCCTTCCTGAAGAAACAGCTTTTGGTAGTGAAACACCTCTTACTTATGAAGTTGGCGCAAAAGGCACTTTCTGGGGTGGCAAGGCACGTCTGGGTGCTTCCGCTTTTTACATCGATTACCAGGACTTTCAAACTTTTACCCAGGTCGGTTTGAGTTTGTTTTTATCCAATATCGATGCTGAAGTTTACGGTTCAGAAATCGAACTGGCGCTCAACCCTGCCGAAGGTTGGGATCTTCTGTTTGGTTTATCTCTGCTTGATGCACAACAGTTAGATTTTGATGGCCCAGGTGGAGTCAGGGATCGCCAAATGCCCAATGCTCCTGATGTCAGCTTCAATGGATTAATACGTTACGAGTGGCCAATGATGAAAGGTATGATGGCAGCGCAGTTTGACGGGCAGTACGTCGATAGCCGCACATTAAACGGAATCGATCATCCATCACTTATTGGCGATGACTATACTATTTTAAACGCCAACGTCAGCTGGGTCTCAGAAGACAACCACTGGGAAGCCAGACTCTACGTTAAAAACC
Source organism: Gammaproteobacteria bacterium (assembly GCA_012103475.1). GTDB lineage: Bacteria > Pseudomonadota > Gammaproteobacteria > Eutrophobiales > Eutrophobiaceae > WLWS01. The sequence continues at coordinate 145,819 of WLWS01000001.1, forward strand.
TTACGGACAAGTATTACGTCCCTACAGTTTTTGACCTGGCGGGTATTCAAGGCACCAATATCGAACAGGCACCAGCACCGCGCTGGTTCGGTGGTAGTGTTCGCTATAACTTTTTCTAATAACAGTAATTAGTAGTAAACAAAAAGGCCGGGTTATCCCGGCCTTTTTTATTTAACTCTTGAAATTCAGTTAAAGACATCATTTTTGAGAGACAGAATCATATCCCGAATATCTGTTGAAGACTTGAGTACCAGCTTCTCAGCACGCTTTTCATTTTGCTCAAGAATTGCGCTCAGTATTTCTTCATGATGTGTAATCCATTTATCAGGATTGGAATCAATCGTTAAACCCTGCACCGCAAGTCGATAGAGTAAGGTCTCCAGGCGTTCCCGTATGTCCCAGAGAATAGGGTTATCGACGACCGTAGCAATGGAGTCCCAGAAGCGGACATTTTCATCTAGAAACTTATGCACTCTTGTTTCGTTTAATGATCTCTTGCGAAATTGCTGCGTCGACTTCAGCGAGGCCTCAATTAGCTTTCTGCATTTGGCCTCTTTAATCTTTCCGGTCACCTGCTTTACAGCTAGTAGAGACAGACTGTCGAGCACGTCGAGAATACATTCAACCTCCCGACGGCTAATCTTTCTGACCATCGCCCCTCTGTTCTTTTCAATGGTCACCAGACCTTCATTCTCTAATTGACGTAAGGCATCTCTGACCTGTCTTTGTGAGGCATCCAATTGTTGTTGCAGGTCTATCTCTACCAGACGTTGACCGGGAATATATCTGCCTTCGCGTATACCCCTGCGTAGTAAAGAATCAATCGACTCTTCACTTGCATTGGCTGGTTTCGTCGCTGTTTTCATATCGAGATAAAAATACTTATTGATTATGCATAATATTATGCATAATATGACGATTAAATTAAACCACTATTTCGATAATGGCATCAATTTGTTCATCCGACATGCATGAATATATCGCTTCCTTGTTAGCGCGTGGGGAGATGCAGGTGGTTGAAAAAGAAGTCGATCCAAAGTACGAGCTCGCGGCTGTGGTCAGCCAGTCACAAAAGCAAAGCGATAAAGCCATCCTCTTTAAAAACGTAAAGGGAAGTCAGTTCCCGGTTATTGCTAATATCTACGGAAGTTTCAGTCGTATGGCTGAGATGGTCGGGGCGAAAGAAGAAGGTCTGAACGAAAAGTGGCTTAGCATTTTCAAGGGTTTCTCTCAGACAAATAACGATTATATAAATATTGTTCCTGAGCCAGATGATTTGCAAAGCGGGAAACTCAGTGAACTTCCCTCTATTACATGGCGTGAAGAAGATGCCGCCCCCTATATTACGGCCGGTGTTTTTCTCGCGAATAATCCCGACGCTGGCACACCAAACTTATCGTTTAGTCGCTGCATGATGCTTAATGATGACAGCAAGATGTTTTGCTGTATTGATGCACCACACGACCTGGCAAAATATCAGTCAGCAGCAGAGGCTAATAATGAATCTCTCGAAGTCGCTATTCTAATTGGCGCACCACCACCTGTTTTTCTCGCCGCTGTGGCTTCGCTGCCGATTAAACAGGATGAGCTTCAATTAGCTGCACAAATCGCCGGCGGTCTACTCGACATGTATGCATGTGAACACATTGACTTACTGGTACCTGCAGCTAGTGAAATCGTTATTGAAGCGACAATCCGTGCAAATGAGCGTGTCGAAGACGGCCCTTTCGGTGAGTTCCTCGGTTATTACTGCGATGTGAATAAGGGCGCTTATGTGCTCGATATCAAAAATGTGCGCTGGCGTAAAGATGCTTACTATCATGGCTTGCTCTGTGGATCGCGTGAAGACCTGACTGCGCTGGCGGTATCATGGGGCAATCGTATCTATCGAGATCTCGTCGATGATTTTCCCGGCATACTTGACGTCACCATTAACCCAACTCTCTTCGGCAGCATTATCAAGATAGACAAGCAGAGCGAACAGCACCCCCGTGATGTCATCGATGCCGTATTCAGACTCAATCCTTTATATAATCGTATGTGTATCGTAGTCGATAAGGACATTGACATTCATGATCTCGAATCTGTGTGGTGGTCCTATCTGACACGCGGTAACATCGATACACGCACACATCTTTTTTCCGATCTTCCCGATGTGGAAAACACGAACTATGAGTTCAGCGGTTATCTGGGTATTGACGCCACCATGTCGCTCGACGCGAAGTTGAAACGTTCCAGCACACCGGGAGAACACGAAATTAATCTCGACGATTATTTCAGTACTTGAGTAACTGAAAATACCAGGGAAATTGCGCTATGACACATTCAGGATACAAAAATAATGACTAAACAGGATAAAGGCCACAGAATTGCGATTGATGTTGGCGGTACATTCGTGGATTTCGTTCTACTAGACGAGAGTACAGGTGAAATAACTTTGGAAAAACAGCCTTCAACTCCTGCGCACATAGTCGAAGAAGTTGGTACCGGTCTTGGCCGCCTACCGGTTGATCTTGCCGATGTAGACAAAATATTTCACGGCACAACAGTGGCACTGAACACTATCGTTCAGGAAAAAGGCGTAAAAGTGGGTCTGTTAACCACAGTGGGTTTTCGCGACGTACTCGAGATTGGGCGCGGCTCAAGGCCTGAGATTTATAACCCAAGATACACCGCCCCGGTTTGTCTCGTTCCCCGTTATCTTCGTCATGAAATTCCCGGTCGTCTAAGCGCCAATGGTGAAGAAGTGATCCCACTCGACCTTGATGTCGTAGAAGCCAGATCAAAAGAACTTGTTGAGGCAGGTTGTAAGGCTATCGCGATTTGTTTCCTACACAGTTACAGCAATCACGAACACGAACGACGGGTCGCTGAACGCGTAAGACAACTTCATCCGTCGATAGCGGTCGCCGCTTCACATGAGTTGATTGGCGAATGGCGCGAATTTGAACGCACATCAACAACTGTTCTCAATGCTTATGTGCAACCACAGTTTGAAAATTATATGAAGAAACTGTCAGAACGCTTACAGGCGGATGGCTACAGCTCACCGCTGGCAATGATGCAATCCAATGGTGGCGTGGTAGCCGCCAGTCGTGCCGCGACACGTCCGGTGATGACATTGGAATCCGGGCCCGCTGGTGGCGTAATTGGTGCAGAAGCTTTGTCTTCTGAAACCGGTTTAAAGAATCTTATTTGTTTTGACGTTGGTGGTACGACAGTAGATGTTGCTCTTATTGATGACGGCGAAATTATCGAACGTTCGCAAAGCAAGGTCGCGGGTAGACCGGTAATGGGTCCAACTATTGATATTTCATCTGTTGGCGCAGGTGGTGGTTCAATTGCCTGGATAGATCATCGTGGTGCCTTGCGCGTCGGCCCGCAAAGTGCTGGCGCGTCACCGGGACCTGCCTGTTTCGGTCATGGAGGTACAGAGCTCACAGTAACAGACTGTCACCTTCTATTAGGTCGTCTTGATGCTGAAACTTTTCTAGGCTCACGTATGAAGCTGGACATGCAGGCCGCAGAGAAAGCGATGAAAAACCTCGCTGACAAAATCGGTTTATCCGTAGAAGAAACCGCAAGTGGTGTACTGAAAATTGCCGGCACCAACATGACCAACGCCATTCGCTCCATTACTGTAGAGAGAGGTCTTGATCCACGAGATTATTCCCTGCTCTCCTATGGTGGCGGTGGCGGTCTGTTTGCCGCTGCTGTAAGTGACGAGCTTGATGTGAAGTCGGTGATTGTGCCTCGTGCACCAGCCAACTTCTCCGCCTGGGGTATTGTCACTTCAGACTATCGGGAGGATAGTTCGCATACTTATGTCTCGCCATTGATTGCCGAGACTTTGCCACAGATACTGGATGTGCTTGCCTCATTAAAAAAAGAAAACCTCGAACGTCTGCAAGAACATGGTTTTGATAGTGAGGCTATACAATCGGATATGCGTGCCGACGTACGTTACGCCGGCCAGGAGTTCACAGTCACCGTCGCCATTGACGAGAAATGGACTACAAAGCAAGAAGAGTTGCTGCAAGGTGTACGCGAACGCTTTGTCGAGTTGCATCGTCGCCTTTACGGTCATGGCGAAGCTGCAAAAGCCCATAGTACTCGCGATACTTATTTTTCTGTGTTGGGAAAAACCAGCACGATACCCGTGTTCAATCGTGATGATCTGGTTTGCGATCAGGAAATTAGCGGACCGGCGATTGTCGAAGAATGGACAACGACGACAGTCATTCCCCCTAACTGGAATTTGGTTGTCGACAGGATCGGTAATCTTATTCTTACTCAATCTTCATAAGCGGAGCCAATCACAATGAGCAAACCCGACATCATTACCGCCGAAGTTATCCGAAACGGCATTATTGCCGCAGCCCAGGAGATGGGCACTACCCTGGTGCGCACCGCTTACAACCCTCTGCTTTATGATGTTCAGGACTATGGTCTGGCTATAGTTTCCGCAGAATGTGAAACCTGGGCGGAGGCGCCCGGGATGATAGTGTTTGTCGGTGCCCTGCCTCATACCGTCGGTTCAGGAATCGATGTTCATGGTATAGAAGGTTTTGCAGAAGGCGACGTCATTATTGCTAATGATCCCTATACCACAGGCAATCACATATCCGATGTCTCCATTTATATGCCGGTGTTCTATGACGGAAAACTTCTGGCCTTTACCGCCTCGGTAGCACACTGGGCCGATGTCGGTGGCAAGACACCGGGTGGCTGGTGCCCGGATTCAGTGGATGTTTATCAGGAAGGTATCTGCTTTGCTCACGAGAAAGTGGTGGCTGCCGGCGACGAAGTCCAAGGGCTTTGGGGAGTCATTAGAAGTAATACCCGCTATCCTGATATTGTTATCGGCGATATGCGCGCGCAAATAGCGTCGTGTCGTCAGGGGGCAGAACGACTGCAAAAACTTTGCAGTAAATATGGTTTCGATACAGTGCGTGATTCTATGAATCTTGCAATTGAAAGTACCGAGAAAGATACCCGTCGACATATTCGAGACATTCCCAATGGAACTTACGACGCCGAACAGATGATGGATCATGATGGCGTCGTAGCCGCAGTGCCTTTTCCTATTAAGCTTCAGCTAAGAGTTGAAGACGAAGAAATCCATGTGTCTTTTGCAGGAACAAGTGAAACGAGAGCCGGACCAGTCAACGCCCCGGAGTATGCGGTTAGGAGTGTAGTACGTGCAGCGATAAAAGGGGTAATATCTCCAATCGAGCCGTCCAATGAAGGCGATTTCAAACCAATTATTTTTGATATTCCACCCGGACTGGTAATCAGTCCACAACGCCCGGCACCCGTAGATTCCTATGGCTATGTTTGTATCGCAGCCTACGAGTTATGTGTACGTGCTATGTCAAAAGCAATACCGGAACGTTGCATAGCCGGCGGCGCAACGTTGTGTATGCCGACTATTTCTCGATTCGATCCACGTGAAGGCAGACCATTTATTTTGAGTGACCCTTTTGATGTCGGCAATGGTGCGCGTCCGAATGCCGATGCGCCTACCATGTCTATTAACGTCATGGGTGATGTGCCTAATTCACCTGTTGAAGTAGTAGAAATGCGTTACCCACTCCGTATCGAACGTTTTGGATTACGCAACGAAGTCGCCGGTCATGGTGAATACCGTGGTGGCGCAGGAATCTACCGCGACTACAGAGTACTCGAAGATGGCGTGACACTATTTTCAGCATTGGAAAATACTCGCGAGACTCTCGCCGAAGGAGCGGACAGCGGCGGTGACGGTGGCCCTGCACAGGTGTGATCAACCCAAAAGAAAAAGATGAACTTGTATTAAACGATCGCGGGCCTTATCCGGGAAAACTCAAAGCCGGTGATGTCATCAGTATGAGGAGTGGCGGCGGTGGTGGCTGGGGCGATCCACTGTCTCGCGATCCGGAACAAGTGCTAGCCGATGTTCGGGATGAACGAATTTCGATTGATGATGCACGAGATGTTTACAAGGTTGCGATAAATATTTCAGGTAGTCTTGCCGTTCTTGATTCTAAAAAAACCGATACTTTGCGTGCTACGACCTAGAAATTTTTTCAATAATTGTGATCAAATTTAAAGGTGGTGGCATCGCCCCCGGTGTCTCGCGCGCTGTAGAAATAGAGACCGATAATCACTTACCTGATGAAGTCGAAGTAGTGGTGATTGGTGGTGGCTTCATAGGTTGTAGCACAGCGTTAAACCTGGCCGAACGTGGCGTCTCTGTTGCTTTATGCGAAAAAGGCGCTATCGCTGGTGAAGCATCCGGACGTGCAGCCGGTTTAGTTGAATACGAACATCTCTCGCCTATAAAGATGGAACTGATTGCCCGTTCGATGGAACTCTGGCGGGAAATGCCAGAAAGAGTGAATGCCGATATCGGCTATACAGGGCCTGGTCTGGTCACTCTTTATAAAGATGAAAAACCTGCCCTTGCTGCGAAACAATGGATTGATTCGATGCAAGGGATTACCGCTATGCAAGCGCGCATGCTGGCCGCTAATGAAATTAATAGCATCGACCCGGCGCTGGGTTCCGATTGGCACAGCGCTCTCTACCAACCGAATGGCGCGGCCATTGAACCGCGTCTTGCAGCTCCGGCGATAGCAAGTAGAGCGCAAGAAAAAGGCGCTAAGCTCATTCAGAATTGTGCCGTGCGCACGATTGAACGACAAGCTGGCAAAATTCACAGTGTTATTACCGAACAAGGTGAGATAAAAACATCCAATGTCGTTATTGCAGGCGGCACCTGGTCTTCCAGTCTCGCCGCGCAACTGGATCTGAAACTACCACAGCTGATGATCTTCGCAGAAATGATCAGTGTCGAGCCACTCAGCGATGGCCCTGCTATTGCCGGTATGACACCTGCCGGATACTTTCGCCCACAAACTGATGGCGGTTATTCGTTTGGTACTGCCGCTGGCGTCATTCCCATCACACCGAGCATACTCAAGAATTTGCGAGACCTGATGTCGATGCCAACTGATGTGGATCAGGAAATATTACCCGCACTGAGCCTGTCCACTTTTCTCAGGGAAATGAAAGCGAACCGTAAACAGGCCGCGGATAGCCTGTCGATTTATGAGCAACATCGTATTCTACAACCAGAGTTTGTTGGTAATACCTCGAGCGCAATGGTCGAAGGCATGCGTGAATACATACCTGCTTTCGCTGACGTTAAAATTCGAGAACGCTATACCGGATCTCTGTTTGCCTCGATGGACAACCTCGGGGTTATTTCATCTGTAAAGAGTATCCCCGGCCTCTACCTGGGAACCGGTTTGCTCTATGGTTTGACCACGGGTGCCGCGACTGGTGAAGCGCTGGCTGACATGATCACTGGCAAGAAAACCCGAATCGACGTCTCCCCTTATCGTTACGAACGATTTATCGATGGTTCAAAGTTCGAGTTCCATCCTTAAGGTATGAGCATTCTACGAACTGCGGCGAAAGAGAATCGCGGAGAGCATTTGTGTACTGCTTTCCACTCCGGTAGAAACTAATTCTATTAAGTATTACGCCCATATCTCTTCGGCAACTTCAACGATGAGCTCCAGTTTTCTCCATTGTTCTTCTTCAGCAAGGAGATTGCCTTCTTCGGTGCTTGCAAAACCACATTGAGGGCTGAGACATATCTGTTCCAGCTCCACATACTGACAGGCTTCGTCAACTCTGCGTTTGATCTCATCTTTATGCTCTATAACACCGGTTTTAGTTGTGATAAGTCCCAGCACTACCTGTTTTCCTTTTGGTAAATATCGTAGTGGTTGGAAATCTCCTGCACGGTCACTGTCATACTCAAGAAAATACGCATCGACATCTGTCTGGTTGAAAAGGATGTCCGCAATCGGCTCGTAGCCACCCTGACTGAACCAACTGGAACGGTAATTACCACGACAGGAATGAGTAGTGATACGTAAATCTTCGGGCCGACCTTCCAGTGCTTTATTAATAGTCCCGGTATAGATCTGAGCCAGCTGATCCGGTTCGACCCCCTCTGCCAGTAATTTCTCTCTTTGTTCCTGATCGCATAGATGCGCAAAGATGGTGTCATCCAGCTGCAGATAACGACAACCTGCATCATAAAAAGCCTTAATAGCATCTTTATAAGTTTGAGCAAGATCCTCAAAGAACAATTCAAGATCAGGGTAGGCTTGTTTACTGATTTCATCTCTGCCGGTACGAAAATGAAGTACGCTTGGTGATGGAATAGTCATCTTTCCGGTTAAATTCGTGTTGTCCTGAAGGAAACGAAAATGATCGAGCATGGCATGCCCTTTAAAACGAACCCGATCTGTAACACGTACATTATCGCTACTTGTTGTTACTCCTTTAAATTCAATAACACGATCAACCTTCTCTATGCCTTCAAGGCCCCAGTAAAAATCAAAATGCCACTGCGAACGTCGAAATTCACCATCCGTGGCTGACTGCAGACCGATTGATTCCTGCCGGGAGATAATCTTTCGTATTTCTTCATCTTCCACTTGCTTCAGCTGTTCTTTAGAAACATTTCCCACTGAGAGACCTTCCCGGGCCTGCTTAAGCGCTTCGCTACGCAGAAGACTGCCAACCATGTCGGCTCGAAAGGGAGCTAGAGTGTTTTTCATATGAACAAATCTCTTTTGTCATCTTTGCAGGTGCGATAATTCAGTATAGCAAGGACAGGAGAATTGGCGGAATCGAATCCGTTTTACTAGTCAAAATTACCCTTGTCGGTCTTTTGAGTCCGCAAGTGAGCTCGCGTATAGTTATACTAATCGTTTTATTAATCATTATGTAGACAGGCTGATGTTAACTGAAATAAGCAATACAGAATTAGACGCTCTAGTTGAAAGAGATCGGGTACACAAACGGGTTTATACCGATCCTGCGATTTTTGATCTTGAAATGGAAAGACTGTGGGGACGAGCCTGGGTATTTGTCGGACATGAAAGTCAGGTGCCAAAATCCGGAGACTATTTTTCCACATCGATTGGTACGCAAGGGGTCATTATGACCCGCGATAAAAGTAATAACATTAATGTACTTTTCAACCGCTGTTCTCATAAAGGCGCGCAGCTTGTAGGTGATGATGCAGGCCACGTAGCACAGTTCCGCTGCCCTTATCATGGCTATGTCTTCGAAACCGACGGCATCCTGGCGCATATTCCACAGGAAGCCGGCTATCAGGGCAGTGATTTTTGCAAGGGCAAAAAAGAATCTAATATCCGCCAAGTCCCGCGCATGCAAATTTATCGTGGCTTCGTCTTTGCAAGCCTTACAGCCGATGGAGACGAGTTGGAAACCTGGCTCGGACCGACCATCAGCTCGTTCGATAATATCCTTGATAGATCACCGCTTGGAGAAATTGAAATTTGCGGAGGACGTTTACGCTATTTACACGATGCGAACTGGAAAATCCTGCTGGAAAATGTTTCAGACAACATGCATGCACCGGTAACACATCAGTCGGCCTATCAACCAGCCAGAATGGTCGGTGAAAATTTTAAGCCCGAAGACAAACCTTTGGAAATTGAGATGCTTGAACGTTTTGGTTCGAGTTACGAGGTGGCCGATAGCGCAAATTATATTACTTCCAGATACGGTCACTGCTACGCGGATGGGGCTATTACATCCGGCTCTTCTCATGATGAGAAATCGAAATATGTCAGCGGTCTCATCGAAGTTCATGGCCTGAAGAAGACACGTGAAATACTAAATATGAGCAGACAGAACACCATTATTTATCCAAGTATTGCATTCAAATCCACGATGCAGACTATTCGTGTTTATCGACCATTGGCGGTTGACAAAACCATTCAGGAAACCTGGACATATAAGCTTAAAGGGGCACCTGAAGAGCTGTTTGAAGATTCGATTCGCTACAACCAGCTGGTCTTCTCTCCCAGTTCAATTGCTGCACATGATGACTATGAAGCCTATCATCGTATTCAACATGGTTTACAAACACAGGGTTTAGAGTGGGTCAGTCAACACCGGAATCTTGATGAGGATATAAGCAACAGCGATGGTACAAGAAAGTCTTCAGGAACCAGTGAGATGACTTTCAGAAATGAATTTCAGGCGTGGCAGGAGTATATGCTCGATGAACGAGTCTGATTTAAATCTGACTTAAGCGGACTGGATTTGCAGGTAACGCTTTGGTGGATGACCAATCTTATCCCGAAACATGGCAATAAACGCAGAAGGGCTGGCGTAACCCAATTCGTAGGCGACCGAGGTAACCTGCATTCCGTCTGACAATAATTTTACCGCTGACAAAAGTCGAAGATGCTGGCGCCACTTTCGAAAACTCATACCCAGCTCGTTACGAAAATGTCTTTCCAGAGTCCGTTCACTCGCACCAACGCTTATAGTCCAATCCTTCAAAGTTCTTTCGTCACCCGGGTTTTCCATCAAAGCATCGCATATCATTTTTAAACGACGATCACCGGGTAAAGGTAATTGCAGTGGCTCTGGTTCGAGTCTTGCCAGTAATTCAGGAATCAGGTTCATTAACCTCGCTTGAAAAACCGGGCTAAATTCCTGCTCCTTATTACTGACAGACAGTATGAGTTCCTTGAGTAATGAAGGAACATTGACGACACAACATTCTCTGTGCAGGTCGAGAGAAATATTCGGATGTAAATAGAGTGTCCGAAATGCCACGCTACTTTCATTAATAACGGAATGGATTATTCCCGGTGGCACCCATACGGCCTGTTGCGGCGGCACGATCCAGGTTGCCGATTCGGTTCGCACTCTCATCACTCCCTCTGAAGCGTAAACGAGCTGCGCGCGATAATGACTATGTGCCGGTACTTCAAAGGTTTCCGGTCGATCATGACCGACAGCAATGACAGGCTTGGCGGGATCCTGATCATCACCATGACGGTCTCGTTGCATATTTTGGCGGGAAATCGACATAATCTGACGAAATATAGCATATACGGCAAATAGAATTCGACTAAAATTGAAACTACCACCTATTCAGAAAATTCCGGAGCAGCAAATGGACACCAAAACGACTGAAGAAAACCTTAAGAAAAGTGGCACAGAAGTAGTCCACACTAACTGTCGCGCCTGCGGCCATGCCGGTTGCGGTGCCTTCATCACCCTCGAAGACGGTAAGGCCGTTAAAATTCAGGGAGATAAGGAACACCCAATCAGTAAAGGCTATTTGTGTCGAAAAGCCCGGGGCTTTATCGAAGACATGCAATATCACAAGGATCGTCTGCTCTATCCGAAAAAACGCGTTGGCGAGAAAGGCGAAGGCAAATGGGAGCGCATCAGTTGGGATGAAGCACTGACAACCATCGCGGAAAAGTTTAACCAGATAAAAGAAGAGGACGGACCGGAATCCGTTATTTTCGGTCACGGTACCGGCCGTAGTCATCATCGCTTTGTTTATCGAGTCGCTAACGCCTTTGGTTCACCGAATGTACTAGCCAACGGCCACGTGTGTTACCTACCGAGACTCGCGGTTTCCAAACAGCTCGGTATGTCAGTACCGATAGTGGATTATGACAATCATCCCGAGTGCATCATGTCCTGGGGTTCCAATACCATTAAGTCTAACGCTGATGAATACATCGGCGTTAATCTGGGTCTCAATCTGAAACGTAAACCACGTTATATCGTTGTTGATCCACAAAAAACTGATCTGGCAAAGAAAGCAGAAATACATCTGCAACTCAGACCTGGTACTGACGTTGCGCTTTCCATGGCAATGATGCATGTGATGGTGAAAGAGGATCTTTACGACAAACATTTTGTCGAAAATTATTCCACCGGCTTTGAGCAGTTTTGTGAAAGACTGGACGAGTACTCACCGGAAGCCGCAGAAAAAATCACCTGGGTACCGAAAGAGAAAATTATTGAAGCAGCCAGATTGTTCGCCAGTATTAAACCGGCTGCGATACAGTGGGGCGTCGGAATCGAGCATGGCGTTAACTGCGCTGATTCGGATCGGACACTTATTTTTATGTCTGCACTGACGGGTAACCTTGATACCAAAGGTGGCAATGTCATGTTCGGCCCACCTCCGGGTCTGCCGCGGATGGAATTTTGTGGTACTAATTTTCATGATAATGTCGACAAAATGCTCGGTGGAAGCAGGTACCGACTGGCAGCTTCCATCAATCGCATTACCCCTCATGTCATCTGGGATGCCATCGAAACCGGCGAGCCCTACCCCATCAGGGGCATGATCATCAATGGCAGTAATCCACTCGCCGTGCGAGCCAATACTTCCCGGGTTTACGAATCATTGAAGAAACTCGAATTTCTGGTGGTAATGGATATCTATCCTACCCCGACGACGGAAATGGCAGACATCGTGCTACCGGCAGCTACCTGGATGGAACACAATAATATTGCCGATTACTGGAAATCCCACGGTTACATATTCCCACGGCCGAAGATTGTTGACGCTCCGGGAGAAGCTATCAGCGATGTAGAAATGCTTAATAAGCTGGGCAAGTATCTCGGTTTTGAAGATCAGTTCTGGGACAAGTATGAAGACTCCCTGGATTACATCCTCGAACCGGCGGGCGTCACCTGGGAAGAGTTCAAAAAGATGGACTACCTGCGAAATGAACCGAAATTCAAAAAATACGAAACGGAAGGATTCAAATCAAAATCCGGCAAGTTCGATTTTTATATCGAGCAGAATGCGGAGTGGGGATACGATCCTCTACCACATCATCAGGAACCACCGGAAAGTCCGGCTCGTGAGAAAGAGTTTGTGGAAAAATTTCCCTTGGTCTTAACTACCGGTACAAGGACTGCTGAGTACTTTGGTTCAGAACACCGGCAAAGTAAGTTATTGAGAAAAATGCATCCTTACCCTTTATTAAAAATTCATCCCGAAGCCGCCGCTGAACGTGGTATTGAGGATGGCGACTGGCTATACATCGAGAGTCCACGTGGCAAAGTTAAGCATAAGGCGAGTATCACAGAAGACATTGATGCAAGAGTTGTCGCTGCCGAATTTGCCTGGTGGTATCCGGAAATGAAAGCACCGGATTATGGCTTCAAAGATTGCAATATTAACTTTCTGACCGATGATAAGAACGTCGGCCCGGAATCGGGGTCAACCAATCTCAAAGGCCTGATGTGCCAGGTGAGTAAGGCAGACGGTGCCCCCGCTGCCTATCAGTAGTTTGTCTCTCCTTTTTATTGCAGCATTTTGACAAGAGGGCTACCATCGCTGGTAGCCCTTTTTTTATTTTTGCGAGCCCTCTATGTCTCAATTAATCAAGTCATTGTTATACGCCTTTCTTTCACTCCTGTTCTTGAGCGGCTGTTCCGAACAAGCCCAACAGGAAACAAACATACAACCTGTGAACAACACTCCGACTGCTGATATTGTGCTGACAAATGGCTACGTATACACAATCGATAATGATAAAAGCGTAAAACAGGCTGTTGCTATAAAAGACGAAATAATTATCTATGTTGGCGATGAACAGGATGTACAGAAGTTCATTGGCGATTCAACGAAAATTGAAGACCTGAAAGGTCGTATGTTGATGCCTGGCTTGCACGATATGCACATACACGCAGCCGGTATCGTCGAACTGGACATGTGCGACTTTAAAGGACAGCCGTACTCTCTAGAAGACATGGTTCCCTTCCTGCAAGATTGTCTACAACGCTACCAGATAGAGAAAGATGAATGGTTGATTGTTCTGCAATGGCCTTTTTCTTATGGTAACCAACCTAGTGAGCGCCTGCCGACCATGCGCGCGGCGCTTGATGCTGTTTCAGTTAAACACCCGATAATGATGTTCGGTGACGATGGTCATCATGCCGCTGCCAACAGCCTCGCACTCGCCGGCGCAAAGAATCGAGAAGGTAAAGTAGTCGGTATAAACAAAACGACTCTCTCTGACGTTTTCGCAGAGTACAAGGAGATGATTGGTGTTGATGAAAGCGGAGAGCCCGATGGCAATATCAGCGAGAACGCTCGCAAGTTAGTCAGAGAAACATTTAATAAGGATATTCAGGGCCTATGGGAAGGACCGGAGGCTATAATGCCGGGCGTCAATGCCAAGCTGGCAGCCAGCGGCGTGACGTCGATACAGGACACCTGGGTTGATAAAAACCTTGAGAAGTATTACCACTGGTTGGCTGACAGCGGAGAAATGACTTTTCGACTTCGTACCGCATTATTTGAAGCCGCTGAAGATACTCATTCGGACAGTGGTCTTGAGCAAATCTCCATGCACGTGGAACACTTCAAACAAACACGGGATAAATTACAGAATTTCAAATATGTGCAGGCAAATGGGGTAAAACTGTTTGCCGATGCGGTACTTGAAGGCAACCCCTATGCACAACCGCCAAGTTTACCGGTGGCAGCAGTTCTGGACGGTTTCAAACAGCCAATTTTTTCTCTTGATCCCAATAGTGATCAGCTTGATGTCGTTGGCTATGTTGATCAAGACAGTAAGACTTGCCAGCAAGTTCACGCCGATCCGGGTTCATACGAAGATGCTCGGGATGTTAACGCCTTCCTGGACAAACATGGCTATCATCCGGCGCAGTGTCAGAAGGCTGGCGGAGTACTCGAGCACAGTGAAGCCTACATAAAAGAGTATGTTCGTCAAATGACAGAAGCGGGATTTCATGTTCACATACATGCCCTGTCTGATAAAGGTATCCGCGTCGCCATGGATGCTTTTGCCGCGGTCAAAAGTATGGCAGACGAACAAGGTCTCACGCAGAGTATTACCCATGTACAACTGGCTCACCCCGATGATGTGAAACGTATCGGTGAGCTGGGAGTTTACGTCGCCTTCACTTATGTCTGGGTCTTCCCAACTGTTGAATACGATATGACGGTAATCCCCTTTATTGATAAGGTTAATGGCATTGCTGATCTATACAATCCAGAACATTATTACATGCAAAATGCCTACCCTGTAAACTCCGTTCAAGAGGCTGGCGGGATTCTCACATGGGGTAGTGATGCGCCCGTAGGCAGTCGAGATCCGCTGGCCTTTCCCAGCATGCAAGCTGCAGTCACCCGAGAAGCCGACGGACAAGTTCTAAACCCGGAGCAAAGAATTTCAATCCATGATGTTATTGCCGCCTACACAATTAATGGTGCACGCCTGATGGGTCATGACAACAAACTCGGCAGTATTGAAGTTGGAAAAACAGCCGACTTAATAGTCCTGAATCAAAACGTGGTTGAACTTGCAGAACAGGGTAAGGCAGATAGTATTAATGAAACTCTGGTCGATATGACGATTTTCGACGGAAAAATTATTTATCAAAGACATTAAATTAAGCTGGAGGGAGCTGCCTGACTCCCCGATGCCAAAGTAATAAATCAGATGAATACTGGCATCACCTATTCCCTGCTGTCTTCGATCGTGTTCGCTTTTATGCCGGTTTATCTGCAATGGTTGCCCTCATCACTGAGTAGCTTTGTCGTAGTAGGTCATAGAATCATCTGGACAGCTATTATTATGGCGATAATGTTTCTGTTAGCAGGACGTTTTCGTTGGGCCATCAGCCCTCTTTTTCAAATAAAAAAATGGCCCGGACTTCTCTGTGGCTCTTTCCTCATCAGCTTGCCCTGGGGCCTTCTTGTCTGGGCGCCTTTGAACGGCGAGACACTGGCCGTGGCCATGGGTTTTTTTCTCGGTCCACTGGTGCTGATTCTTGTTGGTTTACTGGTGTTCCGGGAACAACTTAGTTTTTGGCAAACCATGGCTAGTATTACGGCAGGTCTCGCAGTTGCTTTTAGCCTATGGAATACCGGCCAGTTTTCATGGATAGCACTGGTGGTTGCCTTCAGCTTTAGCTTGTATGTCGTACTTCGTCGCGTGCAGCCTTTGCCCCCCTTGAGCGCTTTCTTCGTTGAAAGCCTGCTATTGGTTCCGGCGGCGATTTGGGCCTGTCTGATATTTGGTGAAGTTGCCCATCCATTTGATTACCCACCGCTTCTAATGGCACAACTAGCAGGTGTGGCCGTAATTGGTGCCACTGGGATGTCGCTTTGGTTACTCGCCAGCCGACGTTTACCTATGTCTTTGCTAGGTCTGCTCGGCTACCTAGAACCCTTTCTTATTTTCCTGGCAGCCGTGTTAATTATCAAAGAGACTATCCAGGCAAGAGAGTGGCTCACCTATATTCTGATTGGTCTAGCCATCATTCTACTCAGTATTGATGGATTGATTCACTTTTCAGGGAAAGCATCAGATAAATAATACTGTTACTTCTTAATCTTGTAAGTAGAACGAATAATTGCGTGCGAACCGGCTATTTCTTCATAGTTCTGGCCATTTATTTTTCCTTTTCCTTTGATACCTGTATATCGCCCGCTACCTGCTGTAAATAACAGTGAACCCTGATAAGCACCAGTATCAGGGTTTTCCTCGCCTTCAAAACGAAAGGACACTGTCGACTCATCCTTGAATTTCATCATCATGTATCCAAAAAAAGTATTTTCCCCAGCATTATAATCGACAACTTCAGAACCTGTAAGTGTCGCTACCTCACCATTCTCTAGTGTCATCAATCCCATTAACTGAGCAAGTAATAATGAATGATCCGGGCTGTCTCCCGCATTCATAATCTCGGCTTTTGGCACGTATACCATGAGCTGTCCGTTTAATGAATCGGCATAAACACCGAAAGTTATAAACTGGAGTATAAAAATACTTACCAGCAGTTGTGCTTTTTTCATTTGACTCTCCTATGTGCTACTCAGCAGTGGCAGGTAATTCGCTTAGTGTTTCATCTTCCTTAGAATAACCTTTTATAGACAAAGGTCGAAGTAACAAACCCAGAAGTGTTTTTGGTACCTTAGTTTCGGTACCAACGTTGACCGGAGGCGCACGGCCTTCTGAATCTGGGTAAAGATACGTACCAAAAAAACGATCCCAGAGAATAGTAACTTCACCATAGTTATTGTTACCTTCACTAATGAGACGACTGTGGTGCCAGCGATGCACATTTGGTGTATTGAAAATGTAATTAAAAATACCACAGCGAAAATCTATATTGGAATGTGTCATGATTCCAAGATAAGCATTAATAGCCGAATACCAGATTATGACATCGCTCGGAGCGCCTAGAAAAAAAGGTATGGGTGCACCAACAATCATTGACTGAATTACATCAACAGGATGGAATCTGCCGGTATTAATTACGGAAAGTCTGGGTGCACTGTGATGTACTGCATGGAAACGCCATAACACCGGCACTTCATGAGCCATTCGATGAGCCATGTTATTACCCAGGTCGGTAACAATAATTCCGATTATCAACTGTGCCCACATCGGCCATTCTGTTGGCCATATATTCAGCGAAACCAGAGCCTGATAATTGTCTATTGCCCAGACTAAGACCTTGAGAATAAACACCATAGCGATGCCGTTGGCAACGAAGTAAAGTACGGTTAGAGTTAAATCGACAGGAGTCTGACCATCGATGTTTTTCAACCAGGCTTTTTTGTATGGTAATAAAAACTCTGTTACCAGAAGCACCAGAAAGAATCCCACATAGACATAAAAAGTAGCCAGCTCTGGGTCCACTCCACTGTCCCACAGAACCTTTAAGGCCATCAGACTCGATACTATAAAGATGGGCCATAATACGTAAGATAAGAATGTGTGTAGGCCTTTCATAATAGTCACCTGTTCTAATTTAGCATGAATTCAATAGTGTGCATGGAAAAAATAGCATCATGGTTTTAGTTCCAGAATATACTTTGCTGTCTCCAGCAAGACATCATCAGGCAGGTAGTCCTGTGGCGGCATTTCCGGGTAACCCGGCCATTTTTTCACTGGCTTCTTTATGTATTTTACCAGTTCTTCCGGCTTACCTTTGTAGGTAGCCTGAACAGCAGCAATTGGCGGTCCGATTATTGTCGTGGCGTAAGTATGACAACCGGTGCAGACTGATAAATAAGTAATTCTTCCTTTTTGTTCCAAAGTCAGCGCTTTACTTTCAATCGGTTTCTCCAATCTATAGCTTCTTACGTTCACGGTCGTCACATCAGCATCGCACTCTGACCAACGCTCAGTTCCAGCCTCGGTAATTGTGCTGCGCTCCTGAATACAATTTTTTCTCCCCTTGCCCGTCGACAGTACATCCGGTCCCTTCTTAATACCGGCTGCCTCCAATAAAGCCGCGATATCATCCTTTGGGCCAAGACCGTTATTTACAAAAACATTCTTCAGTACCTGCGCTTTATCGGGACGTGGGTCCATTGCCGGATCCGGCGGTGCACTGGCGCCGAGTGAGGCATGGTCGGCAAAGACAATACCGGCGCTGACATTATTGGTGATGATATTACCTTCGAAACGGGCTTCATCGGCGGCAAAAATGAACGCACCAACACCTGAAGGAAGACCGGCAGCGATGGCACCGGGTGGTGCAAAATTATCGATATTGTTATTAACGATAAAATTATTGCGCACTATCGTATTTTTTGCAGTTTTGATTGGTAAGCCGGGTACCAGAGATGCAACAAAACCGACTGCGTTATCATGCATAAAATTACCTTCAACCAGCACGTCGTGAGAATTCTCGGTTTCGATACCCATAACACTGTTGTAGGTTTCGTTATAGACAATATCTACGTTGTCACACATACCAACATAGATAGCGGCATCTTCTACTTTTGATACGATGTTATGAGAAACAAGGCCGTTCTTACCAAACTGGGGAAAGATGCCATAAACGCTGGTGCCAATCACAATGTTATTACGAATAATAAAATTATTGGCGCCTTGGGTCATGATGCCATTGGCTTTGTAATGCTGAATCTGAAAGTTTTCAATCACCACACCATGACCTGAGGCCAGTATGCCGTCATTGCGAGTATTCTCACCATCCAGTAATGGCCTTCGGCCTTTAATAATGACACCAGATAGGGTGACATTCTCTTTGTCTATATACAGCGTTTCCTTATAGGTACCTGGCATCACCTTGATGGTGTCACCTTTACCGGCCTTACGAATAGCATCCTGTATAAGCTCTCCGTCATTAACAAGAATTTCTGCGGCATTGATTGAACAAATATTCAATATATTGAATAGCATGAAAGAGTAAATGACGGATTTTGTAGTGTTCATAACAGGAGTCCTCATGGGATTGATTGTGCCGTATACATAGGTGCTTCTTTCAGTAGCAAGCCAGAAGGTAAGACTTCCGGAACACGAGGTAAGGTCGTTTCATCTTCCAGAGTCTTCAGAAATGCCAGTAAGGCAAATTCATCGTCTTCGTTTAAGCGGGGATTAACCAGGTGCCAATGCAACTGCAGCTCCTGATCAGCAACAGCGTGACCGCGTTCGTTATTATAAAAAGAAATCACAGATTCAAGATCGGCCAATGCCCCGGAATGCATAAATGGCGCACTGAGAGTGATATTGCGAAGAGTCGGTACTTTGAAAGCACCTCGTAGCGAAGCTTGTCCCGATATCTTCTCAGCGCCGACATCAAACTCCTTACCCTCAGGTTCTGGTGCTGCAGTCACAGCGAGCTGCTGGTTGGTAAATAAAGGAGGCGTGTGGCATTGCGAACAACGAGCAGCGAATGAGCGAAACACGGTATGTCCGATTCGTTCCTGCTCTGTGAGTGCTTCCTGATCGCCATGAGCATAACGGTCATAACGGCTATTCAATGAGACCAGACTTGATTGAAAAGCAGCCAGCGCATGACTGACTTCGTTGACGCTTATCGTTCGACTTTCTGGATAAGCAATGTTAAAAAGCGCCCTATAGGTCTTGTTTTTATTTAAAGAAAATTCGAGGTTCTCAATGGTATTGTTCATTTCCTTCTTTTCAAACAAAGGCCCCTTTGCTTGTTCCTGCAAACTTTTCGCGCGCCCATCCCAGAACAAACTCTTCAGGAATCCGACATTCCACAAACTGGGCGCAGAGCGTTCCAGTACTTCATTGTCTATCCCCACACTACGTGCAAGACCATCACTAAAGCCCTTGCCAGGTTGATGACAGGATGAGCATGCCTTTGTCTTATCGCCAGAGAGTAGCGGATCAAAAAACAGGTAACGGCCCAGGTCAATTTGCTCAGCTGAATAGCCACCCTGATGCTCTGGCAAAGGAGTTTTCAGACCGCCGAAGCCTGCTGGTGAGTTATAGAATTCATACAGTGACCTGAGTTCGCAGAGTCCATTCTCAAGTTTTTCAAAACTGGGAGGACACTTTGATGACAGGGTAATTCTTTCTGCTGCGATTACGGTTCCATGACAGGCCAACAGAACAGTAAATATCACAGTAACTACCGACAAACTCTTAAAACGCACCTTGTTTACTCGCCGGTCAAAGGGTGTTCACCGCCATGCCCGCCCACCGCAACACTGGTGCGTGGCATCAGCGCCGTATTAGCTGCCAGCAACTCGTTTCTTTTTTGTACTAGCTCGGCTGACAGTTGAACTTTATTTATACGCTGTGCCAAACCACCCGCCAGGCGCAACATATCAGCACTCATTTGTAATTGTGCTTTTGCGGGTTCGACTGCCAACATCCTTGCCATCGTAGCGGCGGCCTTCTCTTCTTCCAGTTCCTGCTCATAAACCTCGGCAAGATAGTAAAGCGCCTGCATATTTTGTGGATCAATTTCCACTGCCTGTTCAAACAGGCTGATCGCTGCCTGAAAATCGCCCCCTAAAATGGATGGCAATTCAAATAGCATTCGACCTAGACGCACCTGAGCCAGTCCTGCCAGAGCATCTGCTTGTTGTTCTATGGCTTGTTGCAGAAGCGTGGTGTCATATGCACCTTCGACTTCTCGGGCTGCGAGGCCTTTATGAATAATTACCCGGGCATCGTCTGGAAACGAAGCGTAAGTAGCACTGGCAAGATCGGAATAAGCCATCCAATAGTCGCGATTCGCTGGGTGTTGATTTTGTTCACCCCCATTAGATCAAGGCTTTGAATGACACGCAGAAAAAACAGGGATTCTTCTACTACTGTTGCAGCTTCCATCTGCAGTTCCAAATCTCCAGATTGAGATTTCGACAGCCTTAAAAACCCCAAAGATCCACAGTTAAGACTATCAGGCTCATGTTTTCTTTCGGCTGCTTCTCTTGCGCGGGCAAGCTGCTCTTGCCTCGTCCCTGACAGGTCACAATTGTCCTGAGATTGAGGACTAGCTACTTCGCTCGAAATATCGGCTGTGTGCGAATTAGCAGAATCAGATGCAGAGCTCGATTTCTCTACGCTGGCTTCATGAGAGGCGGGCTGATTTTCCTCACCCGTACAGGCTGCCATAGGGAGCAAATATATTAATAACAGCACTTTTAATACAGTCGGCACTACTCTGGAATTCATACGCTCCCCCTTGCTGATATATCTTCGTATTATTCTAAAGGCTGAAGATCATATTTTAATACTCGATATATGTCGAGTATTATGTTAATTTTATTTCAATGATGTCTGTCAAAGTCATTTATACTCAATTTATATCGTGTATAAATCAAACTATTTCATTCACTTAGCGATAATTTATGAACCAGAGCACGGTCAATCGACGCAGTAGCTACACCCATGAACGGGGTGATATTCGTCGTCAGGAGCTGTTAGATGCGGCAATACGACTGTTTTCCAGACAGGAAATCGACCAGGTGTCCTTTGTCGAAATTGCCAGAGACGCCGAGGTTCCGACCGCATCTGCCTATCATTTTTATAAAAATAAAAATGACCTGCTCGCGGCTTTGGTTGCCTACTATCATGAAGAAGTAAATGAATTCGTACTCCGCCCTTTCCCATATGAATTAGTCAATACCTGGATGGATGTCATCGATCAAATAATTGAGCGAGCACGAGAGTATTTTGAGAACCGTGATGTAGCCAGAAAACTTTTCTACAGCGGGAAGACACCGCCAGAAATAAAATTACTTGATAGAAAAGGGGATAAGGAAATCGGTTCGAATATTGAACAAATACTTAACAAACATTTTGTTATGCCGGACATACCAAACAATCAGCGTGTCTTTTATATTCTTGTCGAGTTGATTGACACCATTTTTACCCTTTCTGTAACTGAAAATGGCACCATAACGGAAGCGTATCTGGAAGAGACCAGACGGGCGACGAAGAGTTACTTAAAAACCTATCTCCCGGAAATCCTCACGAAGAAATAGCATCTCTCTTACCGAGCTGAAAAATACATTATTACTGTGAGTCAAAAAACTCTATACACAATAGGACACTCCACTCATAAGATTACTGAATTTGTTGCTCTGTTAGGCATGCATGAGATTGAGGCCATTGCCGATATTCGCTCGGCTCCATATAGTCGCTATAACCCTCAGTTTAACAAGGACGAGTTACAACAGTCATTAAAGGAAAGCGGTATCGCTTATGTATACCTTGGCAAAGAACTGGGGCACGACGTAAAGAACAGGAATGCTGGAGTGACGGAGAAGTTGATTATCGCCTGGTAAGTCAATTACCTATTTTTCTTTCCGGCATTCAACGACTCACTGATGGGGTAGAAAAGATGCGAGTTGCCATGATGTGTGCGGAAAAGGATCCCATGAATTGTCATCGCAACCTTCTAGTTGCGAAACAGCTCGACACTTACTCTATCGATATTCGACATATCCTCGCTGACGGTTCTATCAAACACCATAGCGAACTAAACTCAGACGACACAATACTGACTGGTGATCTTTTCGAAGGGTCTGAGTAATTTGGATGTCTCAGAATTAACTAATCAGCAGTCAGCATCAGGTGGCGAATATCATTCAAGGTTGTTATCAATACCTCGATATCATCTGGTGTGTTATAAAAATGCCATGCGGTGCGTACGTTATTATCCCGCGTTGTACTGGTAATTCCCTTGCTTGCCAGTTCCCGGACTGCCGCATCGCCATCTTTAGCCTTAATTGCAACCTGCGCGCTTCGATATTTCGGATCTGTGGGTGTCGCTGGAACATATCCCTCTTCAAGTAGACGTTCCATCACTCTGGCGGTCATGAAGTTGATCCAGGTTTCGATCTTTCCTATGCCAATCGATTTAAGTAACTCAAGCCCGGCCAGAGAATCGTAAACCGGAGACAGAGCTGGAGTGCCGCTTTGAAATTTTACCGCATCAGGTGCTTCTTCATGTTTATCAATGTACATCGCACCGGGTGTTGCCTGACCGAACCAGCCGGTTACACTTGGGTGAAGTTGATCTAAAAGTTCTTCTTTAACATACATAAATCCAACTCCCGGAGAACCCAGCATATACTTCACCGTACCGGCGACCATGATATCAATATCCAGATCTCTGACATTAATCTCCCGACTTCCGCAACCCTGATAGCTATCGACGACATATAGGGCACCGGCATCATGAACACGTTTACCTACTTCAGCCACATCAAGCAAGTGACCGTTCTTGTAACAAACCTGAGCCACTGAAGCGAGCTTCACATCTCCGTCAAGATGTTCATCAAAATACTCAGGTAGAATGAGTCCATTTTCATCTTCCGCTACGCGTCTGACTTTCGCTCCTCGCTGAGCCTGAGCGTGCCAGAGTTGTGCAACCGAAGGAAAACTAAAATCATCAACAACAACAGAAGACTTGTCTTTCCAGTCAAAACAGGTAGTGAGCGTACCCAGCGCTTGTGTCGCAGCATAGGCAATGGCGATTTCATTTTGCTTGGCCCCAATAAAGTCAGCGAAAGAAGCTCGTAATTCTTCGTGTTTGGGAATTGCCACTTCCCAGCTAGCGCCAAGATTAATTCGATCATCAAGATAGTCGCGATGAGCCTGCTCCATCACGTCACATACCGCACCCATGGCATTATTAGCCAGATGTACCTTGTCCTTGAATATCGGGAAACGTTTTCTGAATGCCAGTACTTCTGGTAAAAGTGCTTCGGCGGGGTTCGCTATATCTTCTCTTATCGCACTACTCATTCCTGATTCACCTGTTTAGATTCTCTGAACTGGCTATTGTATTGTCAGATGAGTAATGAATACAGTGAATCAGAGCATATTGATTAGGGTTTCAGCCTTTAATTCAGCGAATTGCCCTATACAGTCCTACACCTCCTGATTTGGGCATTTAGACGGCATATCACTTACATTAAGCTGTTTTTTCAGTAAAATATGCCTGTAATACATCATGCTTTTTTATTCTTTCATTTAACCGCCACAGGAACTCCATCATGAGCTCGCCTGATAATCTGGCTCCAGATACCGAAGAACAAATAATCAGAAGCAGACGACTGCTTCAATACGCTGCAAGTCATCGAACCATCTTGCCCAGTTATGCGGCGGGAGCCGCAACAATGGCTGTTGTAGCTTCATCTTCATACGGGCTATTTCCAATTCTGGCATGGCTCTCAATGCTTAGTATCGCTTATTTCTTGCGTATCTATCATATGCGCTGGTATGAAAAGAATGAAGGAGGGGTGACTGACTATAATTATCATCAAATCAGATTCATTCTGGCATTTTTCTTAACAGGTCTTAGTTGGGGTGTCGCAGTAGTTTATTTTGGTCATGGTTTACCTGCGAATATACGTGATATTGTCTACCTTCTTGCCGCAACAACATCCGCGTTTACTATAGTTACTGCGTCTTCATTTCTGAGTTTTTTTCTGGCTTTTAACATTCCAATTGCCAGTGCAATAATTTATTGCTTCAGCATGCATGCCAACACTAGCAGACTAGCCTTGTTAGAAATCGTAATTTTCTATTTGATTGCTCTATTCCTTTCAAATCGCCTGAAAAATAATTCTATTCAACGGATCAGGCTTGAACTGAAAAACGATGATTTAAACGCGTCTCAAAATGCCAGTTATGCTGAATTGGTAAAAATCAAAAAAGTATTCCGCTCCATTCCTGATGCAGTTGTCATTACTCACTTTCATGACGGAAAATTTATAGCCGTCAATGATAGCGCCTGCAAAATCACAGGTTATGAACGAAATGAGTTTTCCAAACGCACCATATTCGATATGGGTTTCTGGCACGACTCCATCGAACAGAAGAAGTTCGTTTCTGAAATACAGGAACATAAATTGATTAGAGACTTTCAGGCCAGACTGGTGATCAAGTCGGGTGAGGTACTTGATTGCGAATTGTCTGCAGAAATAGAGGAAATTGATGGCACTAACTGTGTGATTTGCGCCATAAGAGATAATACAGAAAAAAAGCAGGCTGAACGCGCATTGCGCGAAAGTGAGATTCGTTTTGGCACTATTTTTGACAGCGCACCCAATGGCATTGCTATTGGTGACGTGAATGGCCAGTTTTTGAAAGTAAACAGGAAATTTTGTGAGATGCTTGGTTATAGCGAATCCGATTTAACCGGTAAGCATCTTGGAAATATTTCTGTTGATGAAAACCAGTCAGGTAACGATGAACTTCTGAAAAGCTTAAATGATGGTGCCATACGCGGGTACCAGATGGAAAAGCAATATGTCCATAAATCCGGGAAACATCTGTGGTTTCACCTGAGCGCGTCCAGAATAGAAGATAAAAATGGTGATCTTAAATTTACTGTTATGCATGCCAGCGATATCGGTTCGCGAAAAAAGGCAGAATTCGAAATTGTCGAGAACGCTGCAAAGTTCAAAGCTGTTTTCGATGAAGCACCTATATCAATGACCTTGCTCAATGAGTTTGGTGCCATCATTGAAGTTAATAAAGCCTCATGTCAGATGTCAGGCTATTCAAGAGAAGAATTGCTTACAAAAAGCTTTATGGATGTGACTCATCCCGATTATTTGGAATCCTCGAAAGAACTACATGAAAAATTGATGCGGGGCGAACTTAATTCATATCGTGCCGAACGACAGTTGCTAACAAAGTCAGGCAGTACAAAATGGGTTGATCTGAGCGTGGCCGTGGTGACTGATGCCGACGGCAAGCCCTCATATCGTATCGCACACGTACAGGATATAACACAACAAA
Source organism: Gammaproteobacteria bacterium (assembly GCA_012103475.1). GTDB lineage: Bacteria > Pseudomonadota > Gammaproteobacteria > Eutrophobiales > Eutrophobiaceae > WLWS01. Next base: position 171,711 of record WLWS01000001.1, read on the forward strand.
AACTGGCAGAAATTGAACTGGAAAAACGACAGCTTATGTTCGAGCGCAGCGAATCGCTGGGCGGAGTTGGTCATTGGGAATGGGACGAAGTGGAAGACAAACTCATTTACTGCTCACAACAATATGCCGAAATTCTTGGTTTGAGTGTAGAAGAAACTCTGGCCCGTTCAGGTTCTGAGGAGGATGACCTGTCAGATATACATCCTGATGATGTCGACTATGTTCGGCGGGCTGAACTGGCATGTTACACCAGTGCTACGCCCTTTGATATGGAGTACAGATTAATCACTGATTCAGGTGAAGTCCGGTATGTTCACCAGCTTGGAGATTCGGAAACAAATTCTGAAGGGACGGTAATCAGGTCATTCGGAACTCTGCAGGATGTCACTGACAGGAAGTTGGCAGAACTGGAACGACTTCAGCGTGAATCGATGTTTGAACGAGCAGAAAAACTTGGCCGGATAGGCCATTGGGAATGGGACGAATTGGAGAACAGGCTTTCTTCCTGTTCGCCGGAGTATTTGAGAATTTATGGACTGCATTCTATGGAAGATATTATCAGTGGTTCTAAAGCCGTCAGCCGGGAGTATCGCTATGTACACCCGGAAGATCGCAGTAAGCTGAAAAGCGCCGAGTTGGAAAGCCTGAGGAACGCATCAACTCTGAACATTGAATTCCGCATTATTGATGCGAATGGTCAGCTTCGTTATTTACTACAGGTGGGAGATGTTGAAGTTGATCAGGATGGAAAAGTAATACGTTCATTCGGTACCGTTCAGGATATTACTGAACGTAAGATCGTCGAGCTCAAACTCAAGGAACAACAACTTCGTTCTAAAGAAGCTGAGAAACTGGGTCGCCTGGGACACTGGGAATGGGATGAAGTGGACGATAGATTGGTCTACGCGTCTGACGAATTTGCACGAATACATGAGAAAACCGTAGAAGAATGTCTGTCTCATTCCGTATCCTACAAAAAGGATTTGGAAACCATTCATCCGGATGATCGGAAAAAATATGAAGATTATTATCTTGAAGTCGCCTCCAAAAATGAAGTTAGTGAAATCCAGTATCGTCTGCTCACTGCCAATGGCAACTTACGTCATGTGCTGGAAGTAACACAAACCATCTTTAATGCTGATGGAAAGGTCCTTCGATATATTGGTACAACTCAGGATATTACCGATCAGGTTGATATCCAGAATGAACTGCGCCAATCGCAGGCCCAGTTTAAACACACCTTCAATAATGCGCCGATCGGGATGGCTCTGGTAGAACTGGATGGCACTATATTGGAAATAAACCAATCTGCTTCAAAAATATTGGGCTATTCAAGGGATGAATCCATTGGCATGCCAATGAATAAACTGACTCATAGCGATGAACATGATCAAAGCGAGGAACGACTTCAAAAACTTTCCAGTGGCGATATCGACAACTATAACGTAATTAGACGCTTTCGCCACAGTAGCGGGGAGTTTATATGGGTAGATCTGCACTGTAATCTAATCCGGGATGCCGATAACAAGCCATCGTATTTAATCATACAGGGTGTTGATATTACCGAGCAAAGAACCTTATCCGATAAATTGAGCTATCAGGCCAGTCATGACAGTCTGACAGATTTAATTAATCGCAGGGAATTTGAATCACGACTCAATAAAATGATAGATAGTGCTCATTCAAGAGCCGCTGTCCACACTTTCTGTTATATGGATCTTGATCAATTTAAACTCGTTAATGACACTTTTGGTCACGCGGCCGGCGATGAATTATTAAGACAATTATGCGGATTGATCCAGTCCGGCATTAGAAGCCGTGACACATTGGCGCGTCTGGGTGGTGATGAGTTTGGCCTATTAATGGATCACTGCCAGATAGAAGACGCTTTACTAACCGCGGAGAATCTTCGAAATAGCATTAATGATTTTAGATTTGTCTGGAATGATACGGTGGTAAGCGTTGGAGTCAGTATGGGTATTGTTGTCATAGACCATAATGCCGGTACCAGCGATGACCTGTTAAAGGCCGCAGATAATGCCTGCTATCTGGCTAAGGAACAGGGCCGGAACCGTATTAAGGTGTATGCAGAATCTGATGAAGAAACAACTGCCAGGCAATCTGAAATGAAATGGGCTACCAGAATTAATCATGCAATAAACAATGATGAATTGTTTCTGGTAGCACAACCGATTGCGGCTCTAAGTGAAGAAAGAAGCGGTGCTGGTTTTTACGAATTACTCCTGCGTATTCATAACAAGAGAGGTGAACTGGTTTCTGCCTCCGCCCTGCTTACCGCTGCAGAACGTTTTGGATTGATTACGAATATTGATAAATGGGTGATAAAAAAAGCCTGTAACACCATTCTTTCTAATTCTGTATCGTTCAAAAAAATTGGTTTGTGTAGTATTAATTTATCGGGGCGTTCAATTACTGATATGGAGTTTCTCGAATTCATTGAAGAAACCGTTGACGCACACAATATCCCTCCATCAAAAATTTGCTTTGAAATCACCGAAACAGCAGCAATTTCCAATTTCCCCAACGCAAGCAAATTCATGGAGCGGCTTCGAGCCAGAGGATTTTACTTCGCACTCGATGACTTCGGAACCGGCTTGTCATCATTCAATTATCTGAAAAAACTACCTGTCGACTACATCAAAATAGATGGGTCATTTATCCGTGATATTTTGAATGACCAGACCGATATGGCAATGGTGAAGAGTATCAATGAACTAGGTCATGTATTCGGTAAACGTACAATCGCCGAATATGTCGAATCAGATGAAATACTGGAAAAAGTAAAGACTCTTGGAATAGATTTTGCTCAGGGTTATAGCGTTGGTATGCCTGCACCAATAGCGAGTAACCCGGATCTCAAAATCGTCAGTTGAATACGGGCTTATTGCGTATTAAACAAAATTCAAACCATCTGCATCAACCTGAAGGGCACGTAAAACACTCCCTATAATGGAAGTGACCATACCGGGACTGGAAACGCCGACGGCAGGTTCTTCTTTGACAATTGACAAGGTCGAGCCGTCTTTGCCCTTAAATTCGAATTCACCGCGCAACATATTATTCATACGACGATCCGCGACAAAACGAGCCCTTGCAGCATCTGTACCGACTGTTGCCAGAGCGCAAGCCACCATCGCATTTACGTTGCGTGGATACTTTTCGGCTATTTCGGTAACCGGGCCATCAAACAGAACAGTTTCATCACCTTCCAGTTCATTATCAAGATCGATTGCCGTCGGTGGTTTACGAAAGGTAATAGTTACTTCCTGCCAGTTTTCCCGGGCTTCATAAATATTATCAATACCAACAACCGCGCCGTGAGGAACAAGTAAACGAGTACATCCAGATTTCGCGGCTTTCAACAGATTCTCTTTCAGATTCTCTTTCAGATTCTTATTCGCGAGTGCCGCAACAGAACATGGCATATAATCGCATCTCTCCAGAATCTGACCACCCCAGTCTCTGGATATATCCGGATGAGCCAGTTCAACGACAAGATCAAGTCCATCAACTTTCGACATAAAGTCTCGCATCTCGGTAAAAGCAAGAGCATCGGGCAAATCCTGTGTTTTTTCTGAGGAGCGATTAAAAATGGCGCATACCTTGATATCTGTTTTTTTCAAGTATTCGTATAATGACTCGCCAAGGAAGCCATAACCGATAATGCCTATTTTCTTTGTCATTTTCCCAGTATCTGTTTCATGCCAATGGTTATCAGGGGTAATACGTATATCGTCAGTATAAAATAAGTCAGGGTGCCATAACCTTTTCCAATTAGGTCTATTATCCCAATCGCACTAGCCAGATAAATTGAGATTATTAACAGCGTAAAGGCAACGATGACACGTTGCATCTGAGGCATCTCTTTATCACGCTCCCGACGCATTCCTGCTATACGTTCATTAATGGAGTGTACCAACGCGACTCCTGACTCAATATAGGTGCCAAATATAACAACCTGAAAAAGCAAGGTAAATCCGGAAAAATCGATTGCCGAGAGTAAAGACAACAGGGGCACTTTCTGCTCAAGTACTTCCGGGTATTGACTCAACAGTACAAAATAGAAAAATATGGCGGGTAACAGTGCAATAGGCCCGGCCAGGATACCGGCAGCAATAGATTCTCTTTTGCTTTGAATGTGTCGGACTGCGAACAGAACTGCGGGGGCAGCAGCGAGATTTATACCGGAATACTTTAATGCGCTCAGCCAATCCGGGTTTAGCGATTTGTTTTGTTCTATCACCAGCTGAATATCGCCACCAAGGCCGCGGAAGGCCAGTACAAACAAAGTGATGTAGGCCGCGTAGAGAACAAAAGACCAGAACGAGAGCATTTTTTCAATGAGTGATGTGCCATAAAAAGCGAGTATGCCTATCGCCAACATCATCAACAAAGTACCAATAAATTCCGGCAAGTTAGTCATCTCGGAAAAAATCACACCCGATGCCGCACCGATAATAGCCAGTACCAGCATCGCGACCGCGATGAACGAAAACTCAAATAAAATCCAGCCTCTGCCAATCAGACTACGAAAAAATGTTCGATAATCATAAGCCTGATGAATCCGTGCAAACTCAAAGGTCAATCCGAGGATAATGCTGTATATAATCATCGTAATGAGCATGCTGGACAAGCCAGTCAGAGGTCCTTTACTCATGAAGAACTCTACCAGTTCCCTACCGGTTGAATAACCACCACCAATGACGACCGATTGAAAAACAAATCCGGGCAACAAATAGCGTTGAAACAGTCTTTTCATTTCTTCATCGTTTCTCGTGATAGTTGCATTCTGTCCAGGCAAGCGTTTCTGCTTGATGGCATGTTATTCTTAAGCTTATGAATAGCAAATTGAATCTTGACACTATTACTATAAATAGCAAACCGACGATTATTGCAACTTCAGTAATTTCCGCCTCTGCATCGGCGATATTCCTGATCATGCCACTATTGATAGGTGTTGCCACTGAAGAATTGAATTTATCCAGCGAACGGGCTGGATTTATTGCTTCAAGTTATTTTGCCGGCTATCTGCTGATATGTCTGTCTGCGGTATTCTGGATCCAACGCCTTAACTGGCGCACTATTTCAGTGTTTGGCCATGCTTTACTTGTAATAGGCATACTTGCCGCTATCGCTACAAGTCAATACAACACAATACTGGCATCCTTTTTCATAGCTGGTTGTGGCGGTGGTATTTTATTCGGTCTGTGTATCAATATACTTGGGCAGACAGACAATCCCGACAGAAGTTTTGGCATAAAGCTAAGCGCCGAACAGATTCTGGCGGCCTTGTTAGTGTATTTACTACCACTCTATGTTATCGACAGCTGGGGATATACGGGATTAGGTGTCACACTGACGATCGTTTTTTGTGTTCTGGGATTCGCAACTATCTGGCTTCCCTCGAAAGGCAATAAATCTGAAGTAATGTCGATTAATGATAGTAAAAAATCGACTCGAGCAGTATGTCTGGGTTTGCTGGCTCTGATGATATTCATGAGCGGGCTTTCTGGAGTCTGGGCCTTTATCGAACGTATGGCCGATGAGAATGCCATCAGTGCCGTTGATATTGGAAAGGCGCTTTCTTTTGGCCTTATTGGCGGAGTTTTCGGTGCTTTTGCAGCCGCTCTATTTGGAGACAGGTTTGGACGAGTCATTCCACTTACCCTGTCTATCCTGACACTCTCCCTTGTTTTATTTATATTGAACAGTAACTTTTCGCTGACGAATTTTATTTTCGTTTGTATCGCCCTGTCCGGATTCTGGAATTACTCCCTGGCCTACCAGATGGGAATCGTTGCATCGATTGATAAGACAGGAAATCTTACAGTACTCATTTCCTCGGCACTAGCGCTGGGCGCAATGCTCGGCCCGGCAATAGCTGGCATGCTGATAAGTGGTGATAGTTATTTATACCTGCACATTTTCGCATTCTTGTGCATAGCCAGCGCGATAGGCTTACTTATTTTTCTATCGGCAGGAGCACACAAGGGTCGGGAAAGCTCAGCTAGCTGATAATTTTTCGAAAGTTTTTTCCGAGATGCCTGCGGACAATCCGCCATCCAGCATAATGGCCTGGCCATTGATGAAGTCGCAATCCTTCGCAGCAAGAAAATGGATAAGTGCGGCTGCTTCCTCCGCCCGACAAATCCGACCCAGAGGAACCAGAGTCTTCTCTGCATCCAGAAGGTAGTCACCCTCCCCTTCGTTAGCCATTGGAGTATCCACGGTCCCCGGGCAGATACAGTTAACACGTATATTTTTCTCTGCAAGTTCGAGTGCAGCCGTTTTTGTAAGTCCTATAACTGCATATTTTGAGGCTACGTAGGAGGCCAAAGAAATCACTCCCTGTGTTGCCGCGGATGATGCAGTATTGATTATTCGACCCCCTTCATTAATAAACTGTCCTGCATATTTAAGTCCCCAGGCCACACTCTTGGTATTAACTGAATAACAGAAATCAAAATCCTCCGCTTTACTTTCTGACAGGAGTTTGTAGTCAGCAAACACTCCAGCATTGCTAACTAATATGTCGAGTTTTCCAAAATGTTCCCTTGCAGTTTGTAGTAGAGACAGAACCTCTTGTTCATCGCTGACATCGGTTTTGAGAAAAATACCGCCAACTTCCTCTGCTAAAGAAGAAGCATCCTGTAAATCTGCTATCACTAATTTGGCTCCGGCATCAGCGAGACGGCGCACTGTCTCGAGACCGATGCCCGAAGCACCACCGGTGATCACCGCCACTTCGGATTCAAGTGAAAAGAAGGACTTTTCTTGCATGAGTTTCAAGCGGTTCTACGCCGCTTTACCAAATTCTCTGGAAGATGACTGGAAAGATACCCCCTGCCAGCACGCTGCGCTTCTTCTATCATCTCACCCGTAATTTTCCCGTTTTCAAGTATGGATAAAGACAACATCAGGTCAGTAATCTCGATAAAATAATAAAGTATGTTTTGAAAGTTGGGTATATCCGGTAAGACGAAATGCTCATTGAGTACATCCAGCATCGCTTCAGCGACGGCTCGGTCATTAAGTCGATCCTGCAATTTGATTTCAGGTGGCGTTTTGCCACCGAGAAAAAGTTGCCCTGCAGGTGGGTTATTTCGATAGACTCGAATGCCACGTTTTACAAACTGATCGGCAAGGTCTTGCCAGCTTGTTATCTGGTCTTTTCTGAAAGGACGTTTAAGAGAGATGATAAATTCTTCGGTTAACTCTTCCGCCAGAGCCGAGAACACGTCATATTTATTGGAGAAAAAATGGTACGCAGAACCTTCGGGGATAGCGGCGCGTTTTGCAATATCAATAAACGCTATAGCTTCAACAGGTTGCTCACAGAGTAAGTCGTAGGCTGCCTTGATGAGCTGCTCTCGTCTTTCTTTGCCGCGTTTGCGTACCCCAGTATTCTTTTTTCTTAAACCAACTGTTTCTCTGGCTACCATATAGTATCAATCCTTCGCGAAACTGATTAAGTCCTGTTGACAGCAAATAATACTCGAGTAAACTTGACTATTCAACATTAAAGCCAATCCGCGCAACTGGGAAAACACTATGTCACACCTTCAGGGACAGATCGCCATTATCACCGGAGCTGGTCAGAAACAGGGGATTGGGCGCGCCATTGCCATGAAACTGGCTGAGCAGGGTGCCAATACTATTCTCACCGATCTACAGAGTTCGACGGAACTCGAAACCATAGCGGCAGACATTAGTAAGAGCACCAACACTCACAGCATGGGGTTTTTCTGTGATCTGACAAAGGCAGAGGAAATTGAAAAATGCGTAGAATTTGCGCTCAAGGAATTTGGACAGATTGATATATTAGTCAATAACGCAGGTGTTGCGGGTAGCGGCACGAATTTTCTTGAGATTGATTCGGCTAGCTGGGATCTCAGCTACAACGTGAACATAAAAGGCACCGTAAATTTTTGTCGCGCTATATTACCGCTTATGACGAAACAACAAGCAGGTATCATAGTGAATAACTCTTCGCTCTGTGGTCTAGGCGCCCTTGAAGCCATCCCCGCCAGCTATACCGCGACTAAATTCGCGATAATTGGACTGACCAAATCCATTGCACTCGAGTTTGCCTCCCAGAATATTCGTTGTAATGCCGTATGTCCGGGTGTCGTAAATACTGGTATGCGTCAGGACGCTCTGACACGGATTGCTGAGCAGATGAATATCAGCCTGGAAGAGGCAGAGAAATTTGAAGATGAAGCCATAGCTATGAAACGGGCTGCAGAACCTGAAGAGGTCGCCGATGCTGTCGCTTATCTGGCCAGCCCGGCTGCAAGTTATATCACCGGTGTCACCTTACCTGTTGCTGGTGGTCTGGCGGCAGGACTATAAATCCTCAAACTCTGAACGCAGTTGATCTTCGCTTAAGCCATATCGACCTGCAATATTGACAAAGAAAGGTGCCCAGTGATTCTCAAGTACCTCAACTGACTCCTCTTCTCTGCTAATAAAATCGTAAGCCAGGCTTCCTGGTACTCGAACAGAATGACCTGGTCTGGCCGGACACACTTCTATTGCTGAGACATAAGCGTCCGATCGCGCTTTCACCGCATCGATTGAGCCAAACTTAGCCGGGTTAATGCAGAGATAATAACTTCCCCCCACCGTCGGTTTATTTGATTCTTTATTGGCAACCTGTTCTACCGTCGGTAACTCAGTTGAAGGAACTCCGAGAGGATTAATAATCGCCGTCATCGCTTCATTCCACATATTCAAGGCATAGGTTCGAGGTGTTTCAATCTGACCAGCTGCGGAACAGTCCCAGACCCGGCCGTATCCTTCAAGAGCCTGAGCATAGGGCTTAACATCGTCAGTCAGTTCACCTGTTATTGGGTCGATTAGCCACTTACCTTTTAGCTTCTTGTCATAAATTGCCGCCTCAGCAACATCGGCATCATAGAATTCTGCAAGCGCGACACTGGCCCAGACAGGGGACTTGTCTCCCGCTGGTGAGATTGCATCGAAGGGAGCGCATGACAGCTTATTCACCATGCCACCATAGGGCGCCGCTAGAGGAACGGTATTATTAGAAGAGAAGGCAAGCATGTCCTGTTCAAAGGCCTTGTAAACATATCGTGCGAAACTACCAGCGTCATTGTGATTACCACCAAAGATAATTGCGATACCCATTTCTCTGGCTTTTTCGATGGCCATATCAGCCATAATATTCAAACACCAGTAACCCGTCGAACGATGCCCATCTATGGTGGCCCAGGTCGGCCCTTCATCGATCACCTCAGGTTTTGCCTTGATATCCAGTAATTCCATTTGCAGAGCAATATCTATAGCTTCATAAACACCTAGTCCCTGATTCAGTTTGCCCTGCTTATGGGCGAAACAAATAGCATCGGCGACGTAGTGGCTATGCTCTTCATTTGCACCAGCCTCCATCCATACACGTTTAATTGCGTAATAAAGAAAGCGGATATTTTCCTGACGTGTCGGAGACGTGGACATATAAGCTATTAAGCGTCGAAATAACTTTTTACTTCGCAGTGGGTACCACCAATCAGCGGTGAAAGTTTTTGCATACTGACTTCATTGATAGGCGGTAGTATGACTGGCAGAATTTTTTGAAAATGATCACCTTCGATTACATCGCAATATACATTCCAGATCATCGTGCCTTTGCCCTCGGTTGATTCTTCTACAACTATTTCTGCAACATAGTCCTTAATAGGAAAGTCTTCTCCCTTTGCGAGATAAACATAACGATGAGGTGGATCCCAATGTAAAACTTCCTCGTACACATCTCCAAAGAAAGTAAATACCACATTAAAACTCGCTTCTTCATTTTCCTTCGCCGGATGCATGCGAATATCCTTCGCCAGCAAATACCATTCCGGTATTTGTTCCGGATCGCCCATAATGGTAAAAACCTCTTCCGCCGTTTTTCCTTCGTAATGAATCATTGCCTGCATACGCAGACTCGCACTCGTGTACTCAGTGATACGAAACCCGGAACTACTCATCGGCTGGATTCTTCTCCATTATCTCCATGGCGCTAAGTAACCACTTGGGTGCTGTCTCCACCGCACCTACCCCGCCATAAGTCAGCAAGCCTTCCTTGTCTATTTTTCCATCACGAATATCTGCACAAACCTCATCAAGATCAGCAAGCAGCTGATTGAGCGTTTCATCTGCCAGCACATCCAGCGTCAAATGAATAGCTGGTGGATTTTGTACACCGAGGAAACACCAGCCTTTTGCCTCCATGCCTCCCAGTAAAAGCTGAATATCAAAACTGTCTGATGCGAGCATAAGTAAGGGGCCATGAGTCTGCCAGCTATGGATGCCTTCGATTTTTTCACAGGCTGCAATAATGCTGTTTTTAACATGCAATATGCGTCTGGCGTTATCAAGATACCCCTCTTTGCCCCAGTAATGCATCAATGCCCAGATACCGGCGACTGGCCCGAGGGTACGGCTGCCGACAAAACCCTGTGACAAATATAAGCCGCAAGCCCACTCGGTGATTGGCATGAAGTGATAGGCTTGCTCTTGTTGGGAACGCCAGAGAACGGTAGAACAGGGCTTCGGCGCGTAGCCGTATTTGTGTAAATCCGCCGAGATAGAACGTACTCCTGCGACACGAAAATCGTATAAGGGCATGTCCACCCCGAGCTCGCGAAAGAAAGGCAGGATATAGCCACCCACACAGGCATCTACGTGCAACCATAGCTCCTTTTCTATCGCCAGTTCCGAAAATTCCTCGATCGGATCTACCGTGCCATAGGGCCAGTTCGGTGCAGAACCGACGATTCCTATTGTGTCAGGACCAATTGCATTTTTAATCCCTTCGATGTCTACTGAACGATCTCCGAGCTGTGCAACGGTAACCACCTTCAGATCCAGATACTTTGCAGTCTTGTGCACAGTGGAATGTGTGGAGTAAGGTGCGACGATTTCCGGTTCTTTGATCTGAGGTTTATTTTCCCGTGCCCAGCGACGCATGGCATGCAGTGCATTGTAATTACTTTCTGTTCCACCTGATGTGAGATTGGCTCTGCCTGCGTCACCTCCATTCATCAAATCGACGCAAATATCCAGCACCTCATTTTCCATTTTTGCCGCTGGCGGCTCTCGAAACGTAAACAAGCCATTCCAGTCCATGAATTCAGCAAAGGCATCATGGGTAACTTGTTTCATTTCGTCATGGCCCTGGAAAGTGGTGGCCGCTAACTTTCCTGCCTGATCAGGGGTCATATCCTTACGCAAAGCCTTCACTTTATTCAGCACCTCTTCATAGGAGCCACCGCTAGTCGGGAGACGATATAGATCGGATTTACTCATTTACTTATCTCCACCAGTTCAATGATCAGGCTGCAATCAGTCCTTCATCCTGCACATCACTTGCGGTCAGTGATATACATTCTTTTAAAACATCAATCAGCGTATCGCATTGCTCCTGCGTCAATATTAAAGGCGGTGAAAGCACAATCGTATTACCAACAGGTCGGACAACAATGCCCCTTTCCAGACCATACTTGAAGACCCGGTTTGTAATGCCCACGGATGGATCAAAAGATTCCTTGCTCTTTTTGTCGGCAACTAATTCAATACCGAGCATAAAGTGACTACCACGCACATCTCCTACCAAAGGCAAATCAAGCAACTCTTTTGCCTTGTTCTCCAGATAAGGTCCCATTTCTCTGACGTGCTCGCACAAGCCTTCTCGTTCAATAATCTCGATATTCTTAAGTGCAGCGGCACAGGAACTGGCATGAGCCGTATAGGTATAACCCATTGCCAGTGCACCATCTTCCTGCGATTCGCTAATCACCTTGTGTACCTCCTCAGATATAATGGTGGCGCCAAGAGGCATGTAGGCAGAAGTCAGACCTTTTGCGATACAAAGTATATCGGGTGTGTAGTCATAGATGGCTTCTGACGCGAACATCTGGCCGAGGCGGCCGAATCCGGTTACCACCTCATCGGCAATATAGAGCATGTCGTACTTTTTACAAATAGCATGCATGCGTTTGTGATAGCCTTTCGGCGCAACCAGCACACCGCCTGCACCCATCAGAGGTTCAGCGATAAAGGCCGCAACGTTATCTGCGCCAAGTTGCAAAATCCGGTTTTCAAACTCGTTTACCAGAAAATCACAAAAGCCCGCTTCATCAAGATTCTCTGCTCCTGGCGGGCGACGGTACATATTCGCAGCTGAAACGTGATGTATCAGATCGCCGGTAATATTGTCGAAGCCAATTTTTGTACCTTGAATGCCAGTAAGGTTTGCAACGAGGTAGGTAGCGCCATGATAGGCATCAATTCTCGAAATAATTTTTTTCTTGGCTGGTTTACCCCGGAGATTATTGTAGTAATGCACAAATCGGATCGCAGCATCGTTGGCTTCTGAACCTCCTAATACGAAAAACACATGATTAAGTTTGCCTGGCGTCAGTTCGGCCAGTTTCTTCGCCAGTTTCGTTGCGGGGACATTTGTTGTGTGACCAAAAGGATTGTAATACTGCATTTCCATGATCTGGGCATGAATCGCATCTGCCATTTCTTTTCTTCCATGACCGATATTCACACACCAGAGACCGCCGATACCATCCAGTAATTTATTTCCTGCGGCATCATTAATATATGCACCCTCGGCGCTGACAATTACCTGACTACCTTCAGTACCCTGTTGAGAAAAGTTGGTATAAGGATGTACTACATGATCCTTATCCATTTCCCATAATTCTTTCGCATTGTTGCTCATGTCGGACATGCCGTTCTCCTTACTTAAGGTGATTATTCGCTTTCTACCAGTTAGTTGGTTTGGATTTTCCTGTTTGCTCAACTCGACAATCGGCGAGTAAGCAAAGTAATTCAAAAAAGAGGGCTGCTGCTGTATGTGCAGAGATTTCTGCTGGATCCCGGTTAGGATTCAATTCAACCATATCAGCCCCGATTATGTTGAGTCCACGTGCACCATGAATAATATCTCTTACTTGTCGCGGCATTAGTCCGAAAGGCTCTGGACCGGTGGTACCCATCATTACGCTGCTATCCAGACCGTCAACATCAAGGGAAATATAGGCTTTGTCCTTACCCACAACTTCGCGTGCTTTGTCGATGACGTAAGCCGTGCCTTTATCAAAAACTTCGTCGGCAGTAATCACTGTCATACCGCTGTCGTGAGAAAACTCCCAGAGAAAAATCGACCGTCCCCTAATACCGATCTGAACCGTTCGCTCAGGATCGATGTAGCCGTTAATAACCGCATGTCGAAACAAAGAGCCATCATTCACCGTATCGCCACCCCAGGTGGCCATGGTGTCGCAATGCGCATCAATATGAATTAGACCAAAACTGTCATCGTGGGCAGTAGACAATCCCTTTAAGGCACCAAAGGATGTTGTGTGCTCGCCACCGCAATTTAAGGTATACAAATCAGCTTCGCCCAATTGTTGAAAGACGCCTGCGATATCTTCCAGCCTCACTGTCAAATCCGTAGCTGACCATTGCACATCACCGTAGTCGATAATGCTGGTCTGCTCGAAAGGAATATGACCAGTGGTATCGTTGACCGGTCCATAGTTACGCGAGCATTCACGTATCGCTTTTGGTCCGTGCCTCGCGCCAGCCAGTCCAATAGCACCCAAATCCAGTGGGCTGCCGACCATGGCGATGTCCACATTATCAAGGTCCTGCCTGTGAGGGGCCTGAAAAAAACCCGGGTGGGCTAAAAAACCAGTCGTATCCAGGTTATAACCCTGTGGTGTCGCTCGTTCGAAAAAGCCGGTAATTGCCTTGTTACTGAAATCGAAAGCCTTTTTGTCGAGCAGCCTGTATTTTTCCAGACGCTCGTCGTTTACTTTTGCCATATCAGGCCCTCTTCACGGGGTGAGTGAAAATAATTAGTCAAGTTTACTCGACTATATGCTAAAGTCAATCCAGCACCTTTGGAAACTATTACGCGCCAATAACCAGTAATTAGTCTATGAAAAGCGAACTCGACCTGCGTAGTTGCCTGAGTAGTTTTGCCGCCATTTATGGTGTCGGCTACTTGTCCTATATGCTCATGCCATTGCAAATTGGCGCCTTGATCGAGTCACTAGGCTTGAACGAAGCTGAAGCTGGAGTAATTGCCACAAGCGAACTAATAGCCCTGGCCGTTTCGCTTTTTGTTATTGCACCGAAAATCGCTAGATACAGTAAACGTCAACTTGGGATGGTCGGTGTCTGCCTGGTGATCATCGGCCACAGCCTGTCTGCCAGTTCTGATTCCTACACAACACTCCTGATTTACAGAGTTCTTACTGGAATCGGTGCGGGTATGGTTCTGGCTGCCGGTAATGCCGTTGTCGCCGCAAGCATCAATCCTCAACGTCTGTTTGCTGTTGTCTTGACGGTCGGTCAACTGCAAGCCGCCTGCCTGTTGTTTGTCATGCCCGAATTCACCATTCGTTGGGGACATAGCGGTGCTTACGGATTTCTCGCTGGCTGGACCTGTCTCATGCTTTTTTTCCTGACCCTCTTGCCCGGGCGTCAATCTCATGCAGAAGAATCTCATTCCACAATAATCAGCATTGACTGGAAAATCCTGTTATTGCCCACCGTCCTGGCAATGATGCTGGTTGGCACCAGTGATTCATCACTATGGACTTTTCAGGAACGTATTGCCAGATCGCTCGGACTGGAAGAGGCGACCATTGGCCTGGTGCTCGGCGCTGCACTAATCAGTGGCGTACTAGGTGCCGCGACATCTGCGGTGATTGGTAACAGATTAGGTAAGGGTTTGCCTGTGGCGATCAGCATGTCCTGGATGGCAATGTGCTATTTACTGATAACAGTAACGAAAAACCCTGCAATCTATATTGCGGCAGAACTGTCATATCTATTCGCTTATGGTTTTGCCATTCCCTACCTGTTCGGAATAAATGCTGAGCTCGACAAAAGTGGTGGCGCGATGGTCGCTGCGAACGCCTGTAACCTGACAGGGAATGCAATCGGGCCGGTCTGTGCGGGTTACCTTATTGTTAGCGGTGGGTATCCGGCAATTGGGATTGGCATAGCGATGTTGACTCTGACCGCTATGCTTATGTTTCTGATGGTTCTTAAGAAAAATGCCCTTTAATGACCACGCCCAGGTACTAGCTATCGATTTCTTTGCCAGTAGCTAAGTAGCGATCATAAGGGGCAAGAAAAGCAAATAGTACAATTGCACTGATCATCAAACCGAAAGAAATAAAATGTATTTGTGTGTAGTCACCATTTGCGACAAAAGACCGACCAAAAAATGCCGGCCCGGCACCAGATCCCAGTATGTAAAAGCTGAAGATAGTACTGAATATTGAGGCAAAATTTTTCATACCGAAATAACGACTAACCATGTAGGCCATCAGATCACCCTCTGTTCCCAGACCAAAGCCGATTAAAACGGCTGCGAGAAAATACAGCGGCAGAGAGTTCGTGAAAATAATCAGAAGAATACTTAAGGATGCGAAGCTGAAAATCACCATAGCCAGTCGCGGTGCGAATACATAATCCAGAAAATAACCAACTATTAGTCTCGATGCGCCCATACTCAGGCCAACTGATGAAGCAACAATTGCCGCGGTAGAAGACTCAATACCGCGATCGATCAACAAAGGGACCATGTGAATAAGCGTTCCCTGTAGAGCGAATGCCAGAGCGGGAACAATATAAATCATCAACCAGAATGCCGGCGTTTTTGCCGCCTGTTTTAAACTCAGGCTGGTACTTTGTTCTTCAACCGACTCCTTATCTACACCCCGTTTCTTGTCTCCATCAACTTCTAAACCAACATCCTGAGGCTTATCTATAACCAGAAATAATACTGATGGCAGGGCGACCAGAAACATAAACAGGGCTATGCAGTAGTATCCTGCTTTCCAGCCAGCCGCGTTTACCGCCATATCGGTTATCAATGGCGCCAGAAAAAAACCGAGGCCCATGCCACAGGCATTGATACCGATAAACAGGCCTCTCCGTCGATCGAACCAGCTTGCAATAACCCTTGCATAGCCGCTGGTGTTTGTCGGGCCACCTACGATTGATGCCAGAACCAGCATGGTATAGAACAGAGGCAAAGCGGTAATGTAAAGCGGCCCAGTCGCTACTACGAATATTGACAATAAAACAGAAACTATAAGTACACGACGGGCGCCAAACTTGTCTATCAGAAAACCCGAAGTCAGCAGACCAAAAACAATGCCAAAAGATATCAGCGTCGCACCATAGGATATTTCGTCTCTGGCCCAGCCAAACTCCTCAGAGAGCGGTTTTATCAACACACCAATACTGGTAAACAGCATAGAACCGGAGCTTCCCATCATGCCCAGAAAACAACCTAGCACCACAGTAGAGCCAAAAAACAGGGGGAAACGCTTTTCAGGAGCGGACATTATATTCTCTATGTTTACACCGAATGACGGATTCTAACTGCTTTTGGTGCTCTCAGCACTGAATTACCCCCTCCCCCGTATTCGATAGTTCTCAAAGTTATAACAATATCTCTTTTTTGTTTTGAACTGATCAATATTTAGCCAGTCAATGTACTTGAACTGAGGGTCTTCTGGTTCTTTCGGGGAGTTACATTTGGTAATAAATCAGCACAATGGTGGAGTGAATTTTCAGTGAGTAATAATAATTTTGCCCGTGATACGCTGGAGGAAGGGAGTCTTTTCCTTTGGTATAGAATCAAGCATGTTCTGGGGAAAGGCGGTTTTGGCATTACCTATCTTGCCACCGACATCAATCTGGACAGAGAAGTTGCTATAAAAGAGTATCTACCGTCCGACATGGCTACCCGGGAAGACAGTGATCGTGTCGTTGCAGAACCCAACTATATTAATGAGTATGAAGATGGACTCAAACGTTTCATTCGTGAAGCCAGAACCATCGCCAAGTTTGATCATCCTAATGTGGTTAAAGTTCTCAATGTGTTTGAAGAAAACGGAACCGCCTACATGGTTATGGCCTATGAACGCGGTAAGGATTTAAAGGAATTTCTGAAAACAAACAAGACACTGGGCGAAGATCAGTTATTAGAAATTATCGTCCCTATTCTTGAAGGCCTGGAACTGGTACATGAGGCCGGGTTTATCCATCGTGATATCAAGCCCGGAAACATCATGATTCGTGAAGATGGAAACCCCGTACTAATTGATTTTGGTTCTGCTCACGACACAAAAAAGACTACCAAGCAGGTCACCACACTGGTTTCACCGGGCTTTACCCCACATGAGCAATACACCGGGCAAGCTGAAGCTCAGGGGCCATGGACAGATATCTACAGTCTCGGTGCTACTTTATACAAGTGTATTTGCGGTAGAAACCCTGTCGATGCGATTACCCGTGGTAGCGCTCTTATCAAACAGGAGAAAGATCCACTTGTTTCTGCAGCTGATATAGGAGCAGGCAGATATAGTGATTCATTGCTTGAAGCGATAGACCACGCCCTTGAATTCAACGAAAACAAAAGACCAAAAAACATATCTGAATGGACCAGCGAGTTACTCGGCACGACACCTTCTCAAAGAATATCTTCAGATATCAAGCAACAGGCAAACGCCAGACGAAAAATCACACATAGCATCGGCGACACTCAGGAGATGGCGACCACACACGATCCAATCACGATTCCGGAGAATACCAACAGAACAACTTCAGGCCTGGCCATCGCTGCTATTATCGTACTCACAGCTGTTTTGGGTTTTGTGTTTCTTAATATTGATATTTCAGAAGAAGCAGATATTTCTGAGAATGTTACAACAGTGGCTGACAACAGTAATACAGAGACAAAAGATCAGATCAACAACACCGATGAGTCTTCACGTGATTCATTTCAGAGCAGTGTTCAAGCCATCGCTAAAGTTCACAAACCAGGTGCTGTATTTAGTGACCGTCTGAAAATTGGTATTAGCGGACCATCGATGATTGTACTGCCAACTGGTGAGTTTAATATCGGTAGTCAAATCAACGAAGATGGTCGTAGTAGCAATGAGGGTCCCCAAAAGAAAGTAAAAGTTAGTCAGCCTGTTGCCATCAGCAAAACCGAAGTGACTGTCGGCCAGTTCAGAATGTTTGTTGAAGCAACTGGCTATGTTACCGAGGCCGAAAGAAACCCTGAACGTGGTTGCCGCATATTTGACGATGGCTGGCGTTGGGAGTCAGGCAGAAACTGGAAAGAACATCGTTACGAGCAAAGTGACAAGCATCCGGTGGTCTGTGTTAGTTGGGATGACGCTCTGGCTTATATAGACTGGCTGTCTCTGCAAACCGGCCAGCTTTACAGCCTTCCTTCTGAAGTCGAATGGGAGTACGCAGCCCGCTCCGGAAGTCAGAAGGCTCGATTTTGGGAAGAAGAGCACACAAACGCATGTCGTTTCGCCAACGTATCGGATCTTACGAGGGCTCAGATGAGTAACCTGAGTCGCTCTCCTGAGAATATTTTTGTCTGCGAAGATGGCTATGCCTATTCAGCACCGGTAGCAAGCTTCGACGAAAATGCTTTTGGTTTTAACGACATGCTTGGTAATGTATGGGAATGGACCGCTGATTGCTGGAACGATAATTATGACAACCTGCCACAAAATGGTCAGCCCAGATTAAACGGCAACTGCGATAATCGTGTCTACCGTGGTGGTTCCTGGGGTAATTTCCCCGACCTGATCAGAGCCGCAAAACGCGGTACCGACCCCAAGGATTTTCGCTATTACAACGTTGGCTTTCGTGTCAGCCGCATAATTCAACAAACCAACTCGAGCGCACTAGTCTCACAGGAACTTGCTGCATCGAGACAAAAAATCTAATTATTAATACATCAAATTGAGACTCTTATGAGAACTACACTATTCCTATCGCTATTAACGATACAGTCTATTACAGGCGTACACGCACTCTCCCTCGGTCAGATCAGAATTGATTCCTATTACAACGAACCATTAGAGGCAACGATCCCTCTTATTGAAGCATATAAAGAAAATACGGATGGTCTGAGAATTGATATTGCTGACAGATTTGCTTTTGCCAGTGCCGGTCTGGAAAGAAGTGCATTACTGGAAGACATTGAAATCACTCTGCATCAAAGTGCAGAAAACGGAAAATACCTGCGCTTAAGTAGTAAGGCAGCCGTTCGCGAACTCTATCTGGATTTCATTCTTGATGTGAATACGGATGCTCAACGCATCTCAAGAAATATAACGGTATTGGTCGATCCGAGACAATATCAAGGAAAGCCTACAAAGAAACTGGCGACTACGAGAAAGAAGAACAGGTCTCACTCTATGGAATCACACAGTATGGAAGCGACTCTCGACAAGGGTAATGACTCGCACTCTATGGAATCACATAGCATGGAGGCGACTCTCGACAAGGGTAATGACTCGCACTCTATGGAATCACATAGCATGGAGGCGACTCTCGACAAGGGTAATGACTCGCACTCCATGGAATCACACAGCAAATAGAAGACAATCAATATAGGTGGAGATAGATCGTGAATTTTTTTAAATCAATAACAGCAATTCTGTTTCTTATGACAGCTGTCATCAATATAAACGCTGAATCTGATGATAAGAATATTCAGCTCGCTACTTTCGCTGGCGGATGCTTCTGGTGCATGGAACCACCCTTTGACAAACTCGATGGCGTACTTTCAACTACCTCCGGTTACACAGGCGGGCACACAGAGAAACCTACTTATAAGCAGGTTTCTTCAGGTAAAACCGGTCATATAGAAGTCGTACAGATTGAATATGATGCGAATAAGATAAGCTTTTCAGATCTGTTAAAAGTCTATTGGAAGAACATCGATCCGACCCGATCGGACGGACAATTCTGTGACAGGGGCGAACAGTACCGGCCTGCCATTTTCTATCATAACCCTGAGCAAAAAAACCTTGCCCTGGAATCCAATAGAATGCTGATGGATAACAAACCTTTTCCCGATATGTTAAAGGTGGAAATTTTAAAAGCGGCAACTTTCTATCCTGCTGAAGAGTATCATCAGGACTATTATCTGAAAAACCCTATTCGCTACCGTTATTATCGCTATAGCTGTGGTCGAGACAAACGACTGGAAGAAGTCTGGGGTGTTCAGAAGTCCTGATTAGCTGAGCAGAGGTTTATCCCAACCGCGAACGGAAACCCTGTGCATAATACGCCTGTCTTCTTCCGATACAGCACGCTCGAGTACTTCCGCGGAGTGCAGTAACTGTGCGTTGTCCCAGATGACAATATCGTTCAACTGATATTGATGTCTATAGACGAATTGCTTTTGCGTTGCGTACTTACCTATTTTTATATACAGCGCCAGTGCTTCGTCTCTATTCATATCGACAATTCCGATGCCTGTGTCAGCCGCCCCATAAATTGCCTGTTTACCACTAACCGGATGACTTCTGATTAATTTGTGAATGATTTCAGGATAACTACCGTCAGTACGTCCTTCGTAACAATGAATGATGCGCAGATCGCGAATCTCCTCCAGGAATTCATGGTCAAGATTATCAAAAGCCATGATCTGGTTAGCAAATAAAGTACCACCACCTGTTACAGGGACTGCGACCGCATGCAACATGGTGAAACTGGCTGGTTCCTCTGAGTGGACCAGATCCGTATGCCAGTGGGCACCTCCGTTTAGCTGACGTTCATCACGATTGTCCGCATTGGAGAGAGACATAACCGTTTCAAGGCCGTCAAGACGCAGGTTCTCTTCATTGTGTTTTATCGCCTCGCCAAAAAGAGAACCGAATGCGGCGAGCTCATGTGATTCTATGTTCTGGTCCCTGATACAGATTACAGCGTGCTCATACAAAAGTGATTTCAATTCTGATATATCACTGGAAGCACTATTCTTGTCAATACAGAACCCGGCTACTTCTACGCCGAAAGGTCCTGATAGTCTGGAAACCCGCATTAATCAGGCACAACAATGTCAGCAGGATTGGGAATAACGAAACCTTTTTGTACTGCCGGACGGGCGGCAATATCTTTATACCAGCGTAAGACGTTTGGATAATCCTTAAAATTTACACCCTGCCATTCGAAACGTGAAATCCATGGCCATGTTGCGATATCGGCAATGGTGTAGGTGTCGCCGGTAAGGTATTTCTTGTCACTTAACTGTTTATCAAGAACAGAATAAAGTCGCGCCGCTTCCCTGCTATAACGTTGCTTTGCGTAATCAGACTTTTCCGGGTTGAAATGGACAAAATGATGTGCCTGACCAAGCATTGGACCTAAACCGCCCATCTGCCACATCAGCCATTCAATTGTTTTCCATTTCTCAGCCTCGTCCTCTGGTAGAAAGCTGTCATGTTTGTTCGCCAGATAAAGAAGAATTGCACCGGACTCCATCAGGGTCTGTCCGTTCTCCGTATCAACAATTGCCGGAATTTTATTGTTCGGGCTGATTTTCAGAAACTCGGGAGCAAATTGTTCTTCCTTAAGAATGTTAATCGGATGCACTGTGTATTCAAGGCCCAACTCTTCAAGCATGATAGAGACTTTTCGCCCATTTGGCGTAGACCAGGTATATAGCTCATACATATTGGTTTCTCAGTTTTGTTTTAGCCGACAGTTATACAATCATAGCCAATGAAGCTATGGCAGTCATTACAATAACAAAAATCCGATAGTCTTTTTCCTCTATCGTTTTTGTAATTTTTATTCCTGTAAACGCGCCAATAGCGATCGCTGGAATCAATAGAATATCCAGGATAAAACTCTCGACTGTTATCGTCTTCCAGACCAGTACGTGAAAAGGTACTTTGAATAAATTTATGATAAGAAAAAACCACGCGGCAGTACCAATAAACTGGTTTTTTGGAAAACGCATGGCCAGTAAATAAATAGCCATAACAGAACCTGCGAGATTACCCACCATCGTGGTAAAGCCTCCCGCTATTCCTATGACAGTAACGAACGCTGGCGATTCCGGAATATCGATCTCGCGCTGCTCTCGCCATATCATATTCAATAAAGTCAGGAACAGGATAAGAGCCATGATTTTCAGGAATACAGCGTCGTCAATATAGCTGCCGGTAAGGGTACCGAGAAGGACACCAATAAAGGCCGGGGGTAACAGTTTTTTCAGATGCAGCCACGCTGCGTGCCGATGATAATGTCTGACACCAAATACATCCGCGAAAATCAGAAGGGGAAGCATAATCCCGGTCGACGCCATGCCTCCGAAAATAATCGCGAGCATAGGCACTGCAATCATCGTTGTTCCCTGAACGCCGGTCTTGGCCATACCAATTAGCAGTCCGACTGAAATCAGTATCATCAGATCAAGTGGCGAAAAACTGTAAGAGAACAACTCCACCATTTGCTTATATAACTAATTCCGGAGAAAAGGTTTGCCGGCCATTAGGCCGAAGTGGTATTCAGACACTGATGTGCTAAATTCTCAGGAGTCTTTGCTCCATCAGGTATTCTTCAAGAAAATCTATTCTGTCATTGCCCCAGAATATTTGATCATCTATGACAAAACTCGGCACACCAATCACACCCAGTTCCTGAGCTTCCTTCCAGTTATCATCCAGTTGTTTCTGACTGGCGCTGTCATTCAGTGTAAGTTCGAATTCAGTTTTGTCGAGGCCGATTTTTTCCGCAATAGGAATCAGTATATCCTGCTGACCAATATCATTGCTGCCGGCCCATTCGCTTCTCATGACTTCGCTTACATATTCTCTCAACAGTCCTTTTCGCTCCGCGAGTAGAGAACCCATTCCTGCTGGTGTCGGATCAGTTGTTGGTGGTGGTGGATTGCAGGGAATACCCATTCGCCTGGCCCAGCGCGCAACGTCCTGTCTGGCCAGCGGCATCTTGGTTTTTGCCCGCTCCGGAGGCGAACGACCATCCCATGCGCCTAAAGGTCGCCAAAGCAATTCCACATTAAAATCATCAATCAGGGAAAACATGGTTTTACTTGCCAGATAACAATACGGGCTCCTGAAGTTGAAGAATACTTTTAGTTCAGCTTTATCTGACATCAGGTTTATTCTCTGTTTTATAGTAAATTACTTATATAAAGCGCATCGACACGCTACCGAGGTGCTGGCAACGCATATTTATATTGTCACCTTTCTCAACAGCGACAGCCGCGGTGATCCCCCCGGTCATAATAAAAGTTCCTGCCGGAATTTCCTCACCGCGGGCAGCCAGCATATTGGCGAGCATGGCGGCACTCGCCGCGGGATGTCCGAGTACAGCCGCGCCGGCACCAAGTTCCACAATCTCACCGTTTTTCTCGAGCACAACACCGAGGGTTGGTAAATCCAGATCCTCGACCTTTTTCATATTGCTGCCAGTAACAAAGCCAGCAGCAGAAGTATTATCGGCAACCACGCTTTTTAAATCGAACTTAAAATTCTCGTAACGCGAATCTATAATTTCGACTGCAGGCATAACAAAATCGATGGCGGTCAATGCCTTCGTAATATCACAGTCAGGCCCCTTCAATGTCGTTTTCATCATCACCGCTACTTCACCTTCTATACGCGGATGAATAAAGGCAGAAGTATCAATTTCAGCGCCATCGGCGTAAGTACCATAATCTGTCAGAAACCCGAAAACCGGTGTCTCAACCCCCATCTGCTTCATTTTTGCAAAGGATGTGAGGCCCATTTTCAGACCGGCCAGTTTCGTTCCCCTATCCAGTTTGCGTTGGCGGATGGCATATTGAATGGCGTAAGCGTCTTCCCAGTCCATATCAGGATGATCATCCGTAATCTTGGTAATCGGCTGTTTATTCAGCTCTGCGTTTTCCACATGCTCAGCGAGTCTGGCAATTTGCTCGTCCGTAAGTGTCATTGTGTTGCTGCCTCCATATCGCGTTTCATATTTAGTGCCACATCTTCAATCATATCTTCCTGTCCACCCACTGTTTTCATTCGCCCAAGTTCAATCAATATATTCTCTGATGGTACACCGTGCTTAGCGCCTGCCCGTTTTGCGTGTAAAAGAAATGATGAATAGACACCGGCGTAACCCATCACTAGTGAATCACGATCAACCCGAATTGGCTGATCCATCAAAGGCACGATCAGATCTTCTGCAACATCCATTAATTTAAATACATTGACACCGGTTTCAACGCCCATTCTATCCAGAACCGCGTTGAATGCTTCAAGTGGCGTGTTGCCCGCCCCTGCCCCCAGACCCGCAGCCGAACCATCGATTCGATTAGCGCCGGCTTCAATCGCGGCCAATGAATTGGCGACACCCATAGCAAGATTATGATGCCCGTGAAAACCCAGCTCGGTATCGGCATTCAGGTTCTCACGCAGTGTCGAAATTCGTGCACTGACGTCGTCCGGTAGCATATAGCCAGCCGAATCCGTACAGTAAATGCAGTTGGCACCATAACTTTCCATCAACTTGGCCTGTTTGAGTAAAGCATCGGGTTCACTCATGTGTGCCATCATCAGGAAACCTACCGTATCCATGTCCAGTTTGCGTGCGGAAGAAATATGTTGCTCGGAGACGTCGGCCTCAGTGCAGTGGGTCGCAATGCGAATCGTATGTACGCCGATTTCATGAGCCATGTTCAGATAATCAACAATCGCAATACCGGGCAATAACAAAGCCGATATTTTCGCCTGCTTCATTTCCGGTATGACCGCCCCCAGATATTCTTCGTCTGTATTACAGGGAAAACCATAGTTAATAGATGCACCGCCAAGGCCGTCACCATGAGTCACTTCTATCAACGGCACACCGGCTTCATCCAGACCTTTTGCCACACTGACCATTTCCTCAACACTAATTTGATGTCGTTTGGCATGCATACCATCACGCAGACACATGTCGTGCAAAGTAACTTTTTTTCCACGTAAATCCATCTCTTTCTCCTCAGGCGTTCACTGCTTCCAGGGTGATATCACCATTGATAATTTCTTCGGCAAACATCTCTGCGGTGCGTAAGGCGGCAGCCGTCATAATGTCGAGGTTGCCAGCATACTTTGGCAGATAATCGCCCAGGCCTTCGACTTCCAGATATATGGAGACACGCTTACCATCAAAGACCGGACCATTTTTCAGTGTATAACCCGGAACATACTTTTGTACTTCTTTGATCATTTCGTGGACTGATTGCGTGATTGCTTTTTGATCCGGCTCACTTTCAGTCAGACAGTGAACCGTGTCTCGCATCATGATCGGCGGTTCCGCCGGATTTAAAATAATGATTGCCTTGCCTTCTTTTGCACCACCAACTTCAGCCACTGCACCGGCTGTGGTGCGGGTAAACTCATCAATATTTTTACGTGTGCCGGGACCAGCAGATTTTGAGGAGACTGTGGCAACTATCTCGCCATAGTCTACAGCCTGTACTCTGCTGACGGCGGCAACCATTGGAATCGTGGCCTGACCACCACAGGTGACCATATTGACATTCATCTCACGCTTACCGACATGGTCGGAAAGATTCACTGGCGGCACACAAAAGGGGCCAATCGCAGCCGGGGTTAAATCAATCACCATTGCGCCTCCGGATTGCAATTTTGCAGAATTTTCCGCGTGTACATAAGCGGATGTGGCATCGAAAGCGATCTGAATATTGTCCTCGAGCATATGTGGCAACAAACCATCAACACCTTCGTGCGTAGTCTTCAGTCCATGCTCTCTGGCTTTTATCAGACCATCAGAGTCTGCATCAATACCAACCATCCAGACCGGATTAATCCACTCACTGCGTAAAGCCTTTGCCATCAAATCGGTACCAATATTGCCCGATCCGATTAACGCTGCATTTAACTTCATACGTTTTTCCTCTCTGCCGATTTAACTAAAGCGAACACCTGCTTTGCCAATGCCACCCACAGACAAATTCATAACATCACCGGGTACTACCGTATGCAATGGTACAAGCGATCCAGATAAAATGACTTCTCCCGCTTCGAGTTTGATTCCAAACTGGCCCAGTGTATTGGCCAGCCAGGCAACACAGTTTACCGGTGAACCCAGTGCCGCCGCACCAGCTCCAGTCGCTATCACTTCGCCATTCTTTTCATGCACCATACCGCAAGTAACCAGATCCACCTTGTCAGGACTGACTTTACTGTCACCGAGAACAAACATGCCACAGGAGGCATTGTCCGCAATGGTATCCTGAATCTTTATCTTCCAGTCGGTAATCCGTGAGTCGACTATTTCAAAACAGGGCATAACACATTCCGTCGCTCTGAGTACGTCAGCGTTAGTGGCCCCCGGTCCTTTCAGATCATGTTTAAGAATAAAGGCAATTTCTCCTTCCGCTTTCGCCTGTATCATCGTTGAGCTAATCGCTATCTCACCATCGTTTTCACAAACCATACTATCGGTCAAAAACCCGAAATCCGGTTGATGCACGCTAAGCATATTCTGCACAGCCTTGCTGGTAACACCTATCTTCTTACCGATTATCTTTTCACCGTCATCAAGTCGTCGCTGTAATAAACGCAGGGAAATATGGTAAGCGTCTTCAATGCTGATATCCGCTTCCTGTTTAGTTATCGGATCAATAGTCGTCCGGTTTCGTAGACAGTCATACAGACTATCGCCATAGCTAAATATTTTTTCTTTATCCATTATCTGTAATTCACCAGTTTTAGAGTTTCACGCAGACGTTGCGCATTTCTGTGTAAAATTCGAGTGAATGGACACCACCTTCGCGACCAATACCGGATTGTTTTGAACCGCCAAAGGGGGTCCTCAGATCGCGTAAAAACCAGCAGTTTACCCAGGCAATACCAACTTCAATCTTCGCAGCTACACGGTGGGCGCGTGTGGTGTTTTCTGTCCAGATGGCAGTAGCAAGACCGTAATCCGTATCATTTGCCATTCGAATGGCTTCTTCTTCACTATCAAAAGGCTGTATGTGACAACAGGGACCGAAGATCTCCTCTTGTATCACCGCTGACGATTCTGGCAGATCGGTCCAGATGGTCGGTTCAATCCAGAACCCCTTACTAAATTCCTCCGGCATTTCCGGAATCCCACCACCGGTGACTATTGTCGCACCTTCCTGCTGCGCCTTTTCATAATAGGAAATAACCTTGTCACGTTGTTGGATACTGACCATGGGTCCAAAATTTGTGTCCTTGTTCTCGGGCAATCCAGGCTTCAACTTCTCAGCTTCCGTTTTCAGGCGGCTGACAAATTCATCAAAAATACTTCGTTCAACATAGACACGCTCGGTACCAAGGCAAACCTGTCCGCAATTGGCAAAGGCTGAGCGCATGGTGCCTTCGATGGCCTTGTCCATATCACAGTCGGCAAACACCAGACCTGCGTTTTTACCACCCAGCTCAAAAGACACATCCCGCATTCCAACTGCGGCCTCGCGCATAATTGCAGTGCCGGTTGCCGTCTCGCCAGTAAAGGTAATCGCGTCAATATCTTTATGCTGAGTTAAAAACTCACCGGCTGAGTCGGGACCGAAGCCATGTATTACATTAAACACGCCGGGCAGGATACCGACTTCATTCATTACTTCACCGAGTAAAGTCGTTGTAGCAGGTGTCTCTTCAGAAGGTTTTACCACAACAGTGTTTCCACATGCCAGCGCGGGACCGACTTTCCAGGTCATTAAAAGCAGAGGTAAATTCCAGGGGCTGATAACCGCGACCACACCTTTAGGCACACGCAAAGCGTAATTCAATGCGCCTGCGCCATCCGGCGTTTCCAGCATGAATGATTCTGTCGCGACATTTTTAATCACATCGGCGAATACTTTGAAATTGGCAGCGCCGCGCGGAATATCTATATGACTGGCAAGTGAATAGGGTTTTCCCGTATCAAGACATTCTGCCTGCAGGAAATCATCGAAGCGCGCATTAATTCCATCTGCTAGTTTATAAAGTAGAGCAAGGCGTTTTTCCAGAGGCATCTCACCCCAGACACCCTTCAGCGCATCACTGGCTGCCCTTACCGCGGCATCGACTTCCTCGCGGCCAGCTTCGTGTACCTGCGCATAAACCTCGCCGGTAACCGGGTTATAGGTATCAAACATTTTTCCACTTGCTGAACCCACAAATTCACCATTGATAAAATGACAAATCGCTTCTTGCTTGTTTACTTTTGTTTGCATTAGTACCGTCTACTCTTGTTAATTTTTGTTCAATGTATCCAGTGCCAGTTGCGCCAGCTGTTCGTCTTCCTGCTCACTGGCACCGGAAACGCCGATACCACCGATACGCTGCCCATCATCTTCGATCGCTAAACCACCTCCGCAGGGCACTAAACGTTCAGTCTTAAATAATCCGTTCTGACTAAGCGCTGACATAGAGTCTGCTACTGGTTGCCAGCCCGAAGTTGGCAAACCAAAACTGGCTGCGGTGTAAGCTTTGTTAATGGCAATATCGACAGAATGAAAAGCAGAACCCGGCATACGCAGAAATGCAGCCAGATGACCGCCGCTATCGACAACCGCAACGTTCACTTTTACATCCATTTCAATGGCAGCCTCTACTACTGATTCGACCAGAGCATGAGCGGCCTGCCAGCTAATATTTTTTTCTTCGATGCTTTTTTCCATCTCAGCCCGCCTTCAGATAAGACTGGATTTTCAACCAGGCTTCTTTGCCTTTTGCATTCAAATCCGCCAACTTAGCTTCATCGAAGTCCACACTTACGGCATTTTTATAGGAATCCCGGCTGACAACGCGCTCATACCAGTCGTTTACCCGACTGCGGGATTTGTACCAGTCCGCCCAGCCGAATTGATAAAGCGTTTGAAAGTATGGCGCCATCGCCGCATCAGCAAGACTGAATTCCTCACCCGCCAGCCATGGCTGCTTGCTCAATTCTTTTTCCATATCAACAATAGTCTTCTCATAGGTCGCTACAGCATCTTTCACATCCGGCGCGTCATAGCCCATCTTCAGAAGACGTCGTTGTCGCTCACGACGGGGCTTCTCAATGACTTTATCGATAATCGCATCCTGCTCCGCTTGCGGTAATTGTTTTAACTTATGCGCCATAACCAGAGGCCACTGTAAGGCGCCGCAACTCGGATGCACTTTGATATCAATATGCTTCATCCAGAAGCGCATACGGGAGATGAGAAAAGCATCAGCTGGTCGCAAGCCCGGTTGTGGGAACTTGTCATCCAGATATTCACAAATAATGGAAGATTCAATGATCGCTTTACCATCATCAACCAGCGTCGGCACCACGCCCAGTGGGTTAAGTTTCAGATACTCTGCCGTCAGGTTTTCCTTTTCAGGAAGATTGACATCGTATTTGTCCCAGTCGAGATTTTTTTCGGACAGAACAATGCGTACCTTTTGCGCGCAAGGCGACATCGGATGGGTGTATAGAGTTAACACCTGCCTATCCTGTCAGGTAACCACCCCGAGGAAGTTTTCATTCAATTTTCTGTCGTGATAGAAAATAGCTTTACCCAGTTCTTCCGGTTGCCAGGTGATCGGTTCACGATCCGGGTACCAGGTGTAATCGCCACAGAATACTTCGTTACGATTTCCTGAAGGATCAAAAAAGTAAATGGTTTGTCCTCTGGTGATGCCATGACGCGTCGGACCAATGTCAATTGCGATATCATGCATACTCATAATGTCCGCAGCACGCAGAACTTCTTCCCAGGTCATCAACATAAAAGAAACATGATGTAGTTTGCCCGGTTCAGGATGTTCCAGTATGGCAATGTCATGGGCCTTATTTGAGCAACTGAGGAATGCCGCTGCTATTTCACCTTCAGGGTTAAGAACCTGTTCAGTCAAATCAAAACCAAGAACGTCCCGAAACAGATTGACGGTACCAATAGCATTACTGCCGTACAGCAGGCAATGATCGAAACGGTGTACCTGCATGCCCTTCAGACCTTCCGGCCAGGGGTTGGGATTAAGTCGTCCCAGCCCGTCACCCAGATACTCCTTTTCTGCATAAAGCTCAAAGGTATGACCTGAGGGTGAATCAAAACGCACCCGCTCTCCACACTTAATTAGTTCACCTGCTGGCATGCGCTCAACGTTCTGACCGTATTCCTTTAATTTTGCCTCAAAATCATCCAGATCGGATTCTTTGCAGACCTTAAAGCCCATGAAGTCTATACCGGGAGAATCCGCTTCACGCAGCACCAGAGAAAAACAATCAAGCTCATCCCAGCCTTTCAGATAAACCCTACCCTGCTTGTCCTCATCGGTTTTAATCAAGCCAACCCGTTCAACGTAATATTCAACGGCCTCAGCCATATCAAGAACTCGAATAGCCGCGTGTCCCGGTCTCATCACACCTGTAAATGACATTAATTTTCTCCTTTTACTTATATGTTAAGTACCAAGCTTCTGGTTTTCGCTAACTCTATTGTCAGAAAAGTGCTTTTGCCACTTTCCCAACACCTTCAAGCGTAAGTTGCTCTCCGGTATTAACTTGCAGGCAAGACAGATACCTTTCTTCTCATCATCGGCAGGGACCTGTTCCCGACTCATCTTACCCGTATGATACTGTCCCTTGCCAAGGACCTGAACCCGGCAAACTCCACAACCACCTCCACGGCAACCTATCGGGATGCCACTGCGGCCGAGTTTTTCCATCGCCTTGAGTACATTCCTGTCGGCCGCACAATCAAACACCTCGTCCGAATCTTCAATGCTTATCTGATACATCTTACTGAGCCAGAGAAATAAAAGCCTCGACCAGATCCTGCGGACACGAATAAAAAGGCGAATGATCGGTATTTAGTGTCAGTGAACTATCCAGTCTGGCGTTAGCACAGAGAATATCCTGCATCTGCGGTGTTATCGCCCGGTCCTGGCTGCATTTGATATAGCAGCGACGCACTGTGCCATAATTTTCTTCGCTCAGTCTGAGCGGTGTGGCAATAGGTGCAAGTGCCTGCGGTCGCAAGCGCTGCATCGCCTTATCAACGTCTTCCTGAGAGCATAAATCATAAAAACATTTTTGAATTTTATCATCAGGAACGATGAAATATCCTTCATCTTCAAATACCTGTTTATACTTCGCCACATCTGACTCATCTTGCAAAGCATATTGCAGAAGTGTTTCACCATGTTTGGGCGAAAATGCGGTGAGATAGATTAGCGTGTCAATTCTGTCCGGAATTTTTTCTGCTACCTGAGTAATCACCATGCCGCCCATACTGTGACCAACCAAAACTACTGGTTTAGCAAGACTGATAATCAAGTCACTCACCTTCGTAACATAGCTATCAAGGCTGACTTCAGATATGGGTGTCTTATCCTCGCCCAGTCCAGGCAAATCAAGCGTGTGGACCTGATGTCCTGAAGCACTCAGTAGAGGAACGATCTTCTCCCAGCACCAGGCGCCGTGCCAGGCGCCGTGAACCAGAACAAAAGTATGTTTTTTATCAGTACTCATTGCATGATTCTATATAAATTAATAGCCTTCCCAGGAATCAGGAATCACCAGACCGGAATCAGCCACATACTGATCCCAGTAAGCAATCATTTCTGCGAGTTTCTCAGAATGAGTTTCTGACAAATCGTTAAGCTCAATGGGATCCTGTGCAAGATTATAAAGCTGCCATTTATCAGTCTGAATTCCTGCGACTCTGGGTTCAAGCACTTTATGAAAAGGCTCATAGACAATTTTCCAGTCGCCTTTACGTACCGCACGTTTGGAAAACAACTCCCAGCCAATCACGTATTCCTCATTATGCACTCTCTCACTTTTACCGGTGAGCATCGACAGCATAGACTCACCTTTCATCTCAGCGACATCACGTCCCCGATAATTTGTCCCGGGATGTTCAATTCCAGCCAGCTCAAGTAAGGTCGGCATTACATCCATCACATGTAGAATTTCATTATTACGCAGCCCCTGCGGTAGCGACTTGGGATAGTGCGCGAAGGCAGGCACCTGTACGCCACCCTGAGTTGTGAAGCCTTTATACATTCTTCTGGGAGTGTTCCCGGCCTGACCCCAGTTTTGTCCGTACCAGACATAGGAGTTTGCACTACCGATATTTTCGTAACTGTTATCACAACAGGAGGCCACATACTCGGACATACCTTCCCAGGCTTCTTCAAGATTGTGTGCCTCGGGTCCGTTATCAGCGAGGAAGAAGATAAAGGTATTGTCGTACTCGCCTATCGCTTTCAAATGTTCTATGAGTTTACCGATATAGACATCGACATCGTTAACCATAGCAGCGTAGATTTCCATTAACCTGGCCTGATATTTCTTTTCTTCCTCGCTAAGCGTGTCCCAGCCGGCTTCGTCAGAGAAACGCGGAAAGGCTACGGCATCCTCCTCAATCAGACCCAAATCTTTCAGACTTTGAAAGCGACGCTGCTTGAGTGCTTCATAACCGTCATCATATACACCAGAGTATTTTTCAATTGATTCACGCAGCGCCTGTAAGGGCCAGTGCGGCGAGGTATAAGCCAGATAGGAAAAAAACGGTTTATCATCTGCTTTGTTTTCATCGATGTATTCGATCATGCGATCGGTATAAAACTGTGTGCTGTAAAAGTCCTCCGGTAGGGACTCCAGCTTTTTACCATTTTCACGATAAATCGCCTTGTTCGGCCCGAAAAGTTGCAACATGTTGGAAAAAGCACCTGCACCGCCTTGAGCAAGGATAAAGGACTTTTCAAAACCTCTGGCCGTCGGGCTGGTTTCCTCAGTTAATCCCAGATGCCATTTACCTGTCATGTAGGTGTGATAACCGGCATCCTGAAACAGCTCGGG
This sequence comes from Gammaproteobacteria bacterium, assembly GCA_012103475.1. Taxonomy (GTDB): domain Bacteria; phylum Pseudomonadota; class Gammaproteobacteria; order Eutrophobiales; family Eutrophobiaceae; genus WLWS01. The sequence continues at coordinate 204,399 of WLWS01000001.1, forward strand.
CAGAGCAGCAATGTTGAAATTTAAATGCCCTTCATAACCGGGGCGACCTAACTGATTCGGTGCCAGAGACTCAGCCATATTGCCCAGCCCCGCAATATGATTATCTGTCCCGGAGAGCAGCATTGCCCGAGTGGGTGAACAATTCGGCGCCACATGAAAATCACTGAAGAACACACCTTCCTTTATTAACTGATCGATATTGGGTGTTTGAATTTCGCTGCCATGCAAACTGATATCATTAAAGCCAAGATCATCAGCGACAATCAGCAGAACATTGGGGCGTTTATCCTTTGTATCAGATTCGGTTTCGCTACTTGTTACTGTTTCTTTCGCTAATACTGAACTGACTTTTTCTGCTTCTTCTTTTGAACAGCCCGTCATTACTAAAACGAAAAGTAACAAGACCAGTCTGGCAAGGATTATTTTCATTGGAGTTTTCCTGAGTTCCTATATCTGTACTTACTGTGAATGCACAGGCTGACCACGAAGTACCGTCATTAGCACCTGTGTATCACTGACGTCCTCTATCGGCACCTGAAAGATATTTCGATCAAGCACGATAAAGTCTGCAGACTTACCTGCTTCCAGAGAACCGGTTTGCTTTTCCACTTTTCCGGCAACCGCGCCGTTGATGGTGAAGATTCGTAGCGTCGTTTCCAGATCAATCGCCTGCTCCAGCCATAGTGCGCCGGGTCGAACACCGTAGGGATCGCGGCGGGTTACCATCGCTTCAATTCCCGGCCAGGGATTGGGATCGGGAACCACAGAGGGCCAGTCAGAACCGTAAATCAGATGCGCACCTGCTTCGTGAAGGTTTTTAATTGGCCAGAAACGGTTTTCGACGTTGTTGCCTACCACCTGTGTCATCACTTCAACCAGCGGGGTCGGGTACCACAAAATCGGGCACATCTCAGCGGCAACGTTCAGTTCCTTAAAGCGCGGAATATCATCAGGATGGATCAATTCGGCATGTGAGATTTCATGCATCATGCTGGAATCCGGGTTGGCTTTACGCGCGGCTTCTATCGCATCCAGAGAAACACGTACTGCTCGATCACCAGTAGCATGGATCTTTACCGTCAGATTTTGCGCATCCAGCGCAATCATGTCTTCTGTTAAGACTTCAGGTGTATGAATCAGCTTACCGAGAAACTTGTCCCCATGTTTTTCGTCCGCCACATAGGGGTCAAGCATACCGGCTGTTCGTGTGGGTGGAATTCCGTCGAGCATGATCTTGATAAACTCCGTGTCGAAATTTTTTGTCGCGAATTCTTTACGGTCCTCAATGTTCTTCTTTTCCCCTTCGTGCGTATCAGTCCACATCATTTTCCAATTGAGACTCGCACTGATACGCATACTCAGTTTATTGGCTTCATCAAGCGCGCGATAAGCTTTCATCGCATGGCGATCAACCGAGGCATCCTTAACTGCGATGATCCCGACTTTGTTCATTTCTTTGGTTGCCCAGTCCAGCGCAGTCTGATAATCCTCATCGCTGCGTACCGGCAGTTTCTTTAAGACATCGTAAGCGGCATTGTCGATAAGAACGCCGGTAGGTTCATTTGAATCTTTTTCTCTGATAATGACGCCACCATTGGGCGCCTCAGTCTCGACAGAGATTCCCAGTACCTCAAGACCCTTTGAGTTGAGCCAGGCACCATGCACCGTGGAGTCACCCAGATAAATCGGATGCTCAGTGGTGATCGCATCCAGTATTTTTTTATGCGGAACAGTGTCTGATTCCATGTAGCCCATTTCCCACTGCCCACCGATAATCCATTCTCCCTTTGGTGTATTGGCAGCACATTCAGTCAGCTTGACAACGATTTCATCGATCGTGTGTGTAAAAGGAAATGCACACTGAAAATTATATTTCTCCCCTGCCTGCATCGGATGCGCATGCATATCATGTATGCCGGGCATCACCATTTTATTTTGCAGGTTATAAACTTTGGTGCTCTCTCCAACATGTTTTGCTATGTCAGCATTGCTGCCGACAGCAATAATTTTTCCGTTGGAAACTGCAATTGCTCTGGCCCAGGAATTATCCTGATCAACGGTATAAACCCGGCCATTCATATAGGCTGTTTCTGCGATCTCGGCCGCAACTTTCTTAGCCGGACCTGTCGCAGAACCGCTTTTGTCTGCAGGTTCATCTTTACTGCAGGCATTTAAAACAGCGACTGTAAGGAGCACTACGAATACGAAAGGCAAACTGGAAGTGTTCTTAGTAGTAAAATTCATTTCTTGTCCTGTCCCCGGAATGTTCGATTCAACGGCGCATAATATCATTTCCAGGCGCTATTAAGGCCATCAAAAATGGCGGTTTTAGCCGCAAAAATGCTCTCCTCTGAAAATTGTTTTAATCTTAAACATTTTAAGGTTAAAATAGTTTTACCTCATTTTATCAAAGACTGGACTAAAACAGAATGAAGATATTAAACCCTGAGAATTGGGCTGCTCCGAAGGGCTACTCCAATGGTGTGATGGCGCAGGGCCAGGTGATTTATGTGGCCGGTCAGATAGGCTGGGATGAAAACTGTCAGTTCCAGAGTGACGACTTCGTTGCACAAGTACGCCAGACCTTACTTAACACCTGCGCGGTACTTGCCGAAGCCGGGGCTGGCCCGCAGCATCTGACCAGAATGACCTGGTATATCACTGACAAACAGGAGTATCTGAGCGCCTTAAGGGAAGTTGGTGCCGCCTACCGGGAAGTAATCGGCAAGAATTTCCCGGCTATGGCCATGGTTCAGGTCGTAGCGCTGATGGAAGACCGCGCCAAAGTCGAAATTGAATCCACTGCCGTGATTCCTGCAGACGACTAAGCAGCAAGCTCATGTGGAAACCATCGCAACGAATCAAACATAAAATAGAGCGCGGCGTCTCACCTGATGTTGAGAAGGCCAAAAACTCGCGCTGGTTCAGCCCAATCAATATCGGCAGCATTGAATTACAACAGCGTACCTGGGTTCCTGCCATGGTGCCATGGCGTGCCAGCGAAGACGGCTTTGTGACGAAAGATGTAATTGACTGGTATCGTCGTTTCGCATTGGGTAAACCCGGAGTCATCGTCGTAGAAGCCACTGGTATTCGTGACATGCCCAGCGGACCCTTGCTGCGCATCGGTGATGATCGTTTTATACCGGGCTTGAAAAAACTGACAGCTGCCGTTAATGAAGCCAGTGAAGGTCAAACCCGATTACTGATCCAACTAATTGATTTTCTCAGTATTCGCCGTCGCCCGCCGGCGGAAAAATTCTTCAGCCGACACCTTACTATCACTGCTGCACACCGCGAGACCCTGGCAGCTCAGGACTGGAGTGAAGAACGCATTCGCGAGCATCTGTCGAATATCGCCGATGATGACCTTGACGACATACTCAGCGAACGCGAACTTGAATCCCTGCGCATGGGTGCACGTGAACGCGTCACCGATATGCAATTTGAACATATTCAAAAACTACCTGAGGTATTGCCCGATCTCTTTGCCGATGCCGCCTTGAGAGCGAAACAGTCTGGCTTTGATGGTGTTGAGCTGCACTATGCTCATGCCTACACCATGGCCTCGTTTCTGTCTGCCAGAAATGATCGTAATGATGGCTACGGCGGCACACGCGAAAACCGTGTACGTCTGCCTCTCGAGGTGTTTCAACGAGTCAGAGAAAGAGTCGGCGATGACTACACTGTGGGTTGTCGCTATCTGAGCGAGGAGTGCATAGACGGCGGCAGTGAGCTCGAAGATGCTCTCTATTTTGGTACTGAGTTTGCCCGTGTTGGTATGGATTTCCTCTCCCTGTCACGAGGTGGCAAATTCGACGATGCCAAGCAACCACAGGTTGGCGCAGCAGCCTATCCATACACCGGACCCAGTGGCTATGAATGCATGCCGGCTGTGATCTCGGATGAACTCGGGCCTTTCGGTCGCAACATCGAACCCTGCGCACAAATAAGAACAAGCATTCGTGCAGCTGGTTTTCAAACACCAATAGTTGCCATCGGTGGTGTTCATGAATTTCATCAGGCCGAAGCAATACTGGAAAAAGGTCAGGCTGATATAGTCGGCTCAGCTCGACAGAGTCTGGCTGACCCTGACTGGTTTAACAAAATAAAATCAGGTCTGGGCGATGAAGTTAATTTATGTAAATTTACCAATTACTGCGAAGGTCTGGATCAAAAACACAAGCAGGTCACCTGCCAGTTGTGGGATAGAAAAGATATTACTGATGAGACGCCCTTAACTATCGATGGCAAACGGAGATTGATTGCACCGCTATGGAACCACCATGCTGGTATTGAAAGCTAGAAGAAAACCCCGCGTTAACGGGGTTTTAATTATATGAGCTGAGACTTAGTTAAAGTTATACGACGCCGTTACGCCAAAAGTCGGCTCCGATAATCCCGGAACACAAATTATAGCTTCCGTGAGTCCAGCCAGATCGGTTTTCGAATTACAGAATTCCTCACCAGTCAGGTTTTTACCCCAGACACTGACCTCGTATTCTTCACTGGAACCAAAAGCATAAGAGCCTCTGGCGTTGAGTAACCAGTATCCGGATTGACTGAGGACACGTTCATTACCAACGGAAAAAGTGACGAAATCCTGGTAACGCCAATCGGTTTGTATCGCCGCCGTGCCATTTGCCAGCTGAAATTCTTTTCGCACAGCACCGGTAAAGGAAACATCAGGCGTATTAGGTAAAGAGTTACCCTTGGCGACACCAACAATCAACCCGGGATCATCAATTTCTCCATCGAGCAAACCCAGTCCAGCAGTAAGCAACCAGCCTTCAGCGGGTATCCACTGTATATCAAATTCAGCGCCGAGCATGCTTGCCTCAGGCACATTGAGTAGCTGCGGTACAGCAAACCCTGAGACAGGGTTAAACAGGGGCTGAAAAGTTTGCATATTTTCCCAGTTGTAATAGAACACAGCGCCGTTCAATTGCAGCGAGTTATCCATCCAGTTTGACTTGATACCCAGCTCATAGGCCCAGAGGACTTCAGGTTCCACACCCTGTGCGGCATTACCGGTCAGTGCCTGTAAGGCAGCGAGACTGAAACCACCACCTTTAAAACCACGCGAGATACTGGCATAGACGAGCATGTCCTCTGTAGCTTGCCAGTCCAGAGCAAATCGAGATCCCCACTCACTAAAATTTCCGTCCAGAACTTCAACCGGAGGAAAAGCAACTCCAGGTAAATCTACTGCATTAAAACCAATATGGGCATTGTCACCGACATTTGGGCAAAAAGGTGGTGAAGCAGGCGGACCGGGCAGCTGACCCGTACAGCGCACGGATGGGTTGTTATAGCCTTGCTTGGTCTCCTTGGTATGACGAAGACCTACGGTAGCTGTCAAGTTGTCCTGTAAATCATGCTCGATCTGAAAATAACCGGAAAACACCTCGTTGTCCTGATCAACAATCGTATTCGGTACAATCTTGAAAAAATTAGCCGCAGACGGTGCTGGCGGCGCAGGAGTACGTCTGACCGCTGAGGAAAAACGACCTTCCTCAAAGAAATAGTAAAAACCAGCAATCCAGCGCCAGCTTTGATCGTCTGCTGACTGCACCCGAACCTCCTGAGCCCACTGGTCATATTCACCTTCCTGCATAAACTGGAAAGCCACATTCGGTCCGCCATCACTGTCTTCCAGATACAAAACTTCAACAGAGTCGTAGGCACTTATCGAGGTTACTGTCAGCGAGCCCACATTCCAGACTGCCTTTAGACCGGTACCCCACATGTCGGCATTCTCACGATGACGCGTTCCACCATAGACATCTTCCCAGTCATTCGCCTGAAAATTGAAACCAGTTGAATCTACGCAATTAGGATTGTTTTGCGGTTGCAGCTGATCAAGGGGAACCGCACAGGGGACCAGTGGGTTGGCCGGATCCTGTTTTCCTACCATTTTAAATGGGTAAGGATCGCCACGATTAACACCACCATGCACATTCGCCAGAAAAGACCAGTCCTCATTTGGTTCCCAAAGAAGCTGGAATCGACCAGCCTGTTTGTCAGTCTCACCAACATCTTCACCGGTGGTCAGATTATCAAATACACCGTCACGCTTGTTACTGACCAGAGAAACACGCATGGCGGCCGTGTCACCAAGAGCCATACCAAAGGCACCTTCGACATCAATCTGGTCAAAACTTCCATAGCCAGCTTTTATATAGCCATTCATGCCATCGTCAATGACGGGTTTGCGGCTAACATAATTAACGGCACCACCCGTCGTGTTGCGCCCAAACAGTGTATTCTGTGGACCCTTAAGAACTTCCACTCGCTCAGTATCAAAGGTTGAAAAGGCTAATTGAAAGGGCGAGTTAAGTGCGACGTCGTCAAGATAAACACCTACTGCACCCACTACGTTTAGATGAAAATCATTGGTACCAACTCCACGCAGGAAAAAATTGTATTTAGAACCACCCTGAGCGATGATTCCGGCATTCGGTATCAAAGCCATTATCTCTTCGGCACTGTTGACGCCGAACTTATTCAGACTCTCGCCGGAAAAAGCAGAAATTGCGATTGGAACTTCCTGAAGAGATTCCGCTCGTTTTTGTGCAGTGACTACAACCTCTTCAATTTGCGCCTGAACTGACAGGCTAGTAGTAAAAAAGCCACATACCCCGAACAGCAGGGTAAGGGACCGAAGTGAATATATACGCATTATTTCTCCCCCAGAAAGTAGTAATACTTTGATTAGTTATCGATAATAGGTCAAATGAGCAAAAAAATCTTGTACGTAGACATAATAATAATGTTGTTATTTAACGACATTATTTAAATTGTCTTGCACACAAATTCTTGTGTTACTTACGCCCTTCGCCAGTGTTGCTGAGGGCAACTCATCAAATTGGTTCTTGTATATCCGTGTAAAGTGGCTGGCATGCTCAAAACCCCATTGTCTGGCGAGCTCGGAAATTTTTGTAGCTGAGCCATCACTTCTGAGCAGCTCTCTGTATATGCCGTTCAGTTTTTTCTGCCGCACAAAAGCCATCGGGCCCAGCTCATGAGTTTTCCTGAAACCGTTCTGCAGTGTCCTGACGGATACGCCAGATTGTTGTACCAGCTCGTCAATCCCAAATGGCTTGCGAATATTCTTTAGAATGTAATCCGTGGTTCGTTTTACATAACCGTAAACCGGTACAGCGCGTTTTCGATGAGATACTTTTTCACTGGTCAACGGATCCGAAGTCAGGAGTGTTGTCACCAGTAACTCTTCCCACAAACCGGTGAGGCGTTGTTTTTGAGCCTGCTCCCCTCCTCTGTTGCTTAAGGCGATCAGGTTTCTGACGATATTCATAACACTCAGACCATGACCATTGGTCAGATCAATATCGGCCTGCAGCTGAAAATCCATGGGAATTTCATTATCCGTCAATGTTTCGTAGATTGCCTTGATATAGGCAGAAGGAATTCTGACAACCAGCGCAGAGGTATGTTCCTGCCACTGCACTTCAACCGGTGCGTCAGGCATGTGAAAAATGGCGGCCCTTCCACTGTCAGCGATAATCTCGCCACCTTGAGTTCTGTCTATGACACTCCCCTGCATAGGAATTAAAATCTGCGCGACACGCAGGGGTACTGAACGGGCAATGACATTGGCACCCAGATGTACACCAAACATTTCCAGATGAGTGAAGCGCGCCTGAGATAAATGAGCGTTCACGGTCTGAGCTTTATCTAACAAGGTAAGCCTTCTTTTCTCAAGTAAATCGCCCTTATCGAGAAAGCCCTCCAGCTCATCTACATCAACGCTGGCGAACGCAAGATTGTTTGCAAATGGTAAAGCGGAAGGAAAGGTGGCGAAGGCAGTCATCTTAAAATGATTCGTTCATAACGTTTCTAAAGAATGTGCTTTGATTATGCGGTGAAATTCATTAAAACAACATAGCAGGGAATAGCAACAGGCTATTTCCAGAAAAGTAATATTTTTATTTTTAATTCATGCAGTTAGAGATAATTCCTGATTCCTCTACAGCACAATCCAGTAAAAATAGCTCGAGTTTTTGCGTTTTTACGCTATCACAGGAGCTTTCATTTCAAGTCGTACAGTGGAAAATCCAGTATATTCGTATCAGCCTGTGTCTCACAGGAAAAAACTTTCGCTCAACTTGTGGAGATAACTTATGAGTACTATTCGATCTGTTCGCCCTGCTGCTTTTGTTTTGAGCCTGTTTGTCGCGGGTGCTAGTTTCGCATATCAGCCTGATGCGGCACATGAGAAAGCGGCGAAAGAAAATGCGAAAGTCTGGAAACAAGAAGACAGGGCGATAGATAAGAAACTGGCAGAGCTTGAAAAACGCTTTGGTAAAAAGCCCAATATTATTTATATCCTCGCCGACGATATCGGCTGGGGTGAACTCGGTTCCTATCTCGGTGGCAAATTACGCGGTACGCCAACGCCGAACCTCGACAAGATGGCCCGAAAAGGTATGCAGTTTTTATCGCATTACTCAGAACCTTCCTGTACGCCAACGCGGCTTGCACTGTTAACGGGTCGACATCCTGTTCGAACCGGTGTCGATATTGTGCTCTGGCCCGGACAAACACAGGGGCTTGCAGCGGAAGAAGTCACCGTCGCTGAAATGCTGTCAAAAGCCGGTTACGACACCGCTATGTTTGGTAAATGGCACGTCGGCGATCTGGAACAGCATGCGCCGGAAAATCAGGGTTTTGATTATGCCTACTATGGCCTGTACAACGGCGCCATCTATTCCTGGGTAAACCAGAAGAATTTCTACGAACAGCAAACCATCGATGGTGTCGGTCACTTTTACGATTTCCCCGGCACCTTTGAAGATTACAAAAACAAATATGGCATCGAGATACTCGGTGCGCTCGAAGGAAAGAAGGGAAAAGGCCGCAAAGAAATCAAATCGATGGGTCCGGAGTCGATGGTGGAAATGGAAGAAGATTCCATTAATAAGATTAAAAGTTACATTAAGGACAAGGCTGATTCAGATAAACCTTTTTTCGTTTACTGGGCATCTTACGCGCAGCAGATGGCTTCATCACCGCGCGAGTATCGTTTCAATGAAGGTCAGGATTACGTTAATAATCAAAGCGCACAGTTAGCACAGCACGACGACTATATTCAGCAATTACTGGATACCGTGAAAGACGCTGGTATCGAAGAAAACACGCTGATTGTCTGGGTAAGTGATAACGGGCCGATGTATGCCTTCTGGCCAGACGCCGGTTATTCTTGGTTACGTGGTGCAAAAGGTGAAGTTTATGAAGGCGGCATGCGCACACCGGGTTTTGCTGTCTGGCCGGGAATGATAGAAGCCGGTCAGCAACCTATGGACATGATTTCCGTCACCGACCTCTTTGTGACGGCTACACGTATAGCGGGTGTCGAAAACAAAATACCTTCCGACAGAGTCGTCGATGGCATCGATCAACTTCCGCTCTTACTGAATGGCGAAGGTAATGGCCGCAGAAAACACATGTTCTATTATAGCGGCAATGATTTGAAAGCGATTCGCATGGAAGATCATAAACTGGTTATCGTCCCGGGTTCAAAAGGGGGGTTACCTAACTATGAACTATATAACCTGATTCGCGATCCGGGAGAAAAATATGGTGCCATGTATAACCATCTCTGGGCCATCGTGCCTTTTCAACGCATGGTCGGTGCACACATGAAACTGATCAAAGAGAAACCTCACCGAAAAATAAAATCAGGACTGTTTTAATTGCACCGCTATCGTTCATAATACTTCAGGTTAGTTTATTGATAGAGGAGGTATCATGAAGACCCGTGCAGCCGTAGTTAAAAAGTCTGAAGGTGAGTTTTGTGTCGAGGAACTCGAGTTAGGCCCACTTCAGAAAGATGAAGTGCTGGTAAAAATCAGCGGTGCGGGGATTTGTCATACCGATTTGATTGCCCGCGATCAGGTCTACCCGGTTCCCTTACCTTGTGTGTTCGGTCATGAAGGTTCCGGTGTGGTGGAAAGAGTTGGTGATAATGTCAGTAAACTCAGCGTTGGCGATCACGTCGTACTCAGCTTTGGTGCCTGTGGTGAATGCCGTAACTGCCTGCAGGGTGTCCCTTCGCGTTGCCTGAAAATTTTCGAATGTAACTTCACTGGCTGTCGTCATGATGGCTCACTCACCTACAGCAGCACTGACAACAACATTCACGCGAGCTTCTTTACTCAATCTTCTTTCGCCGAATACGCCATTGCCAATGAGCAGAACACGGTAAAAGTTGATAAGGCAGTACCACTTGAAATGCTCGGTCCGCTGGGTTGTGGTATCCAGACCGGTGCCGGAGCCGTACTCAACACTCTGCAACCCGCTGCGGGTTCCAGTATTGCTATTTTTGGTTGTGGTTCTGTCGGCATGGCCGCCTTAATGGCTGCAAAGGCCATTGCCTGTTCGCATATAGTCGCCATCGATTTAATTGATGAGCGTCTTCAACTGGCACAACAGTTGGGCGCGACTCTGACTATCAATCCGACTGAAGAAAACGTGATTGAGAAAATTCATCAACTAACTGGTGATGGAGTCGACTACACGGTGGAATGCACCGCTTTACCTGCGGTCTTTCGCCAGGCCGTTGATAGTCTGAACAATACCGGCACCTGTGCTCTGGTGGGTGCCGCTGCACCAGGTGAAGAAGTCACTCTGGACATGAACAGCATTATGTTCGGCCGCACCGTAACTGGCGTGATCGAGGGTGATGCAGTACCGGATATATTTATTCCGCAATTAATCAATCTTTACCAACAGGGTCAGTTTCCATTTGATAAATTGATCGAATTCTACCCACTTGATGATGTTCAACGTGCCGTTGAAGATATGGAAGCCGGTAAAGTAATTAAACCAGTATTGCGTCCCTGATTAGCAAATTACTCCGTTGTTTTCGTTTTCGGGATAGTGCTTCAAGCTGAACTCTGCTTGAATGAACTGTACCTAAATTAACCTGGATGACTATGAGCTCAATAAACTATAAACGCCGTAAAGTTCTGAAACAATTTGCTTCAATGACCGCGCTCGGCGCCGTAAACATGCTGCGCAGCCCGGGGGCGTTTGCAGCACGCAATCAAGCCATTCCCGGTTTTCAGGGCAGTATCATCGCCAAGCAGGACGCCAACTATGAAGAGCGTCGTCTGTCCATGCATTGGCATCATTCTGTACCCAAACGCTACCCTGATGTGATGGTGCATGCCGAGACTGAAGCTGATGTGATTGCTGCTGTGAAACATGCCGCAAACAATGGTCAGAAGATTTCTGTACACAACACCGGACATAACGCGATGGGTTCGTCATTGCGTAACGGCGGTATGTTGCTGGATGTTGGCTCCATGGCGAATATCGAAATAGACGAAACGAACAAATTAGCGATTTGCCAACCCGGCGTCAGGAGCATTCAGTTGATGGCGGCCGCGCGCAGCAAAGGGCTGAGTTTTCCGACTCCACATTGTCCTACGGTCGGCATCAGTGGCTTTACCATGGGTGGTGGTCAGGGCTGGAACTGGGGCAACAATGAAGGCATGGCCTGTTTTTCCATTGCCGCTGCAGACATTATCACAGCCGACGGCCAGCTGCGTCATGCCAGTCCTGATGAAAACCCCGATCTCTACTGGGCGGTGCGTGGTGGAGGCCCGGGTTTTTTTGGTGTGGTGACGAAACTGTGGCTGAATCTTTATCCACTGCCAAAAGCCATTCACGCCAGTAACTACATTATTCCTCTGGACCGACTTGATGAAACTACGGCAATCAGTGACAAACTCGTCAATCAAAGTCTGGATAAACGGGTAGAGTTCATTAACCTGCTCGCCCACAACCCGGTAATACCCGCAGACACACCTGCGGAACAGGCAAAAATCTGTTTCGTTACTGCCTTTGCCTTTGGCGACAGTGAAAAAGAATCTCTTGAGTTACTTGAACCAATTACGGCATCCGGGCTTGGAGAGATGAGTGTGCACAAGGAAGAAAACCTGCCGTTTTCCTATGAAGGTCTCTACAACAAGTATTTCAGCTTACAGGTACCGGCCGGCATGATGGCCCGCTATAAGGTGGACAATGTGATGACTAATGAACCGGCAAAAGTACTGCACGATCTGGCTGATCATTTCCGCAAAGCTCCCTCACATCATGCTCATGTACTCGCGGCAATGGGTCTGAACATCAAACACCACGACGATGCCTGCTTTTCTTCACTGGCTACGACTTATGTTGGTTGTTACGCCATCTGGGATCATGAAAAAGACGATGACGCCAACTTCGAATGGTTAAGTAAATGCGCGCCAATCATGGATCCCTACATGAAAGGGCGATATGCCAATGAAGTTGAACCCCGATTTGACCCAAGTCGACTGCGCCAGTGTTTTTCAGAAGAGGCCTGGGCAAGACTGGAACAATTAAGAACGAAATATGACCCCAAAGGCCTGTTTCATCACTATCTGAACGAAGCCTGATTGCCTTTATTTCAACTAATTTTACCACGACCGCTAAATTACTGCCGAAGAGTCAGATTTCTTAACGAATAAGTTATAATGTCAGCTCGATTGACGAGGACATCATTATGACTTTATCCAGACGAGAATTTGTTAAACAAAGTGGTCTTGCTCTCAGTTTCGCTGTGGCTGGCACCACTAAATTACTCAGTCCTGCTGACGCTTATGCAGAAGGTATTGCTTTTTCAGTGCTGTCAGATGAGGAAGTTAACAATATTAACGCCATTTGCTCGATTCTGGTACCGGGCGCAAAAGAAGCCGGTGTCGCGCACTTTATTGATCATCAATTGAATGCCGACCCGAATGACAGTTTACTGGTACTTAAATACTTCGGTTTTCCACCTCCCTATCTCGATTTTTACCGTCCGGTAGTCAGCGCAATCGCGAAGTTAAGCCAGAGTATGTTTGATAAAAATCTGAGCGACCTTGATGAAAAAGAAGGACGTAAACTGGTTGAGTCTTTTCGAGATGCCAATCCGGAAGGCTGGCAGGCACCACCTGCACCTCTCGCCTATCATGCTTTACGCAACGATGCCGTTGATGTGGTTTATGGCACACCGGAAGGTTTCGAAAAACTGGGTGTACCCTATATGGAGCACATCCTGCCACCGGAGGGCTGGTCATGAAAACAAATGAAAAAGTCGATGTCGTCATTGTCGGTACCGGTGCTGCCAGTTCTGTTTACGCAGCTCTACTCGCGGAAGCCGGTAAAAGTGTGGTGATGCTGGAAAAAGGCACGGCCAGAAAACTCACCGACCTCTACAGCTCACAGACCTGGGCCAGACGATTGAAATGGGCAACACCGCACGTCATGGAAGAAAGCAAGGACAGCATCTGGTACAACTTTAATGCCGGTCATGGTTATGGCGGCGCTGCGATTCACCATTACGCTGTCTGGCCGCGCTACCATCCGGAAGACATGAAAGAGTATTCTCTTTACGGGCAGGCCCTGGACTGGCCCTATGAGTACGATGAACTTCGTCCCTGGTACGACAAAGTGATGATGGATGTAGGCATGTCAGGCGATGCCGAAAAAGAAATCTGGCGACCAGCCGGCGATCCCTATCCGCTGCCACCGGTTCTGGTCAGTAATCATGGCAAAGTGTTAGCGCGCGGCTTTGAAGCTTTAGGCATGCACACCTCACCCATCCCCATGGCGATACTCTCTCAGCCTTATAAGGGTCGGCAGGCCTGTATCTGGGACGGCTGGTGCGATGCCGGTTGCCCGACCGGTGCTCTGGCCAATCCCTTGGTTCACTATATTCCGAGAGCTGTGAAAGCCGGCGCAAGCCTGCGACCTGACAGTCATGTCACTCGTGTGCTGATGGACAACAAGGGCGTACGCGCCAATGGTGTTGAATATTATGACAGCGAAGGAGTGAAGCATGTGCAACATGCTGACCTTGTGGTACTCGGTGCGTTTACCATTGAGAATCCTCGCATCTTGTTGAATTCAGCAACCTCCAAACACAAAAACGGGCTGGGTAATTCAAGCGGCATGGTTGGTAAATACATTATGTCGCATCCGGCAGTAACCGCCTTTGGCATGTTTGAAGAAGAAACACAGAATCACATCGGCGCTACCGGTGGCCAGCTACTTAATCAGGATCGTTTTCCAAAAGAGAAAGGCTCCTTTGGTTCACAGCAGTGGGAAGTAGCTCTGGCGCTCAAACCCAATGACCTGCTCGGTATCGCCATGAGTCGTGCCGATCTGTTTGGAAGTGATCTGCACAGTTTTATGAAAAAAGCGTCTCGCAGTATGACCTCAATGGTCGCCGTGGTTGAAGATCAGCCTATGATTGAAAACCGTATCGAGCTCTCCAGCAAAAAGGACAAATTCGGTATGCCGCTGGCTCTTGCGAAGCACACCTGGCACGAGGAAACACGCAAGTTATTTCACGACACCGCAAAAGAAGGCCTGAAAATTGTCAAAGCCGCTGGTGCGACACAGGCCTGGCACAGCCCACCCGGCGGACAACATATTATGGGCGGCACAATCATGGGTTCAGATCCAGAGAAATCCGTGACCAATGAAAATGCCCAATGCCACGATATTCCTAACCTGGTACTCGGTGGTGGCGGAATTTTCCCGACCAGTTCCTGTGTGAATTCGACTTACACCATTCACGCGACTGCGATGAAGTCTTCTCGTTATATTGCGGATCACTGGGGTTCCATTGTGAGCTAGTGTTCAAATAAGGATAGAAAAGTGGAAGACTTTGAACTATTTCTTGCTTTCATTGCATTAGCGCTATGCTTCTGGATTGGCTTTTGGTTAAGGGAGAAAAAGCGTAGCAAGTCTTTTGCGCAACTGGCCAAAGAACTTTACTTTGACTTCACTGAAAGCGATACACCAGATTCCATTCCTGATCACGATCAGTTCCCTTTGTTGAACCAGGGTCGTTCCAGACGAGTCATTAATAAAATGCATTCGTCTCTCAGTAAAAATGAACCAGTAATATTCGGCTATAAATATACGACCGGTTCCGGTCGGAATTCCAGCACATATAGTCAGACCGTTGCATGGCTGGCTCATACGAAGTCATTGCCGGATTTTCAACTGAGGCCAGAAAATATTCTTCACAAAATCGGCGACATGTTCGGTGTGAAAGATATTGATTTTCCTGAACGGCCTATTTTCTCTAAAAAGTACCTGCTAAAAGGAGAAGATGGCGGCGGACTGATATCGAATTTGTTCTCAGAGCCTGTACTAAGTTATTTTGAAGAACACTCTGGGATTTCAGTTGAATCCTGTCATTCCAGTATCTTGATATATTTTGCCAACAAACGATTAAAACCTGATGAAATTCCGATTTTCATTAAACAGGCAAAAAATATTCACTCGCTTTTCAACACAGGTCTTATTGGTAATGACGCTGATACGAGCATACACCTGCACAAAACAGTTTCAACTTTCACTCGTATTTTTTTTCTGCTACTACTTATCGCCATTAGTTTTATTACCATTGAACTCTATTCAAAAAAGATTACCTCAAACAATCATTTGGGGGATGCTGATTTTTCTTTGGGCTCTGGTTACGCGGCATATGAGGGCGGAGACTATGACCAAGCCATAGATTTGTATTCAAACTATATTGAGACAAACCCGAATAACAAGGAAGGTTATTACTACCGCGCTTTGGCTCATCTTAAACTTGAAGAAAGTCAGTCCGCTTTGAATGATTTCATACACGCCACAAAAATCGATGTTAGCTATTTTGATGCGTTTTTGCATATTGACCACATACTTGCAAAAGAACTTCGGTTTGAGGAAATCACACGTCACTGGGATCGATATATTGGAAGCAACAATAATAATGCGCGTGCCTACCTTGAACGAGGGGGCGCTTTTTTTCACGCGGGTAACCGCGAAAAAGCCAGAGATGATGCGCTAATGGCTTGTAAGCTCGGTGAACAATATGGCTGTGAATTAAGTGAAAAATTCTAGTGTAGAAGCAATCGCCACTCAATGTTTCGCATTTATTCTGCTTTTTATTAGTTCTTGTTTGCTGGCAGCGCACGAAAAAGATAATTCGCGTGGTGTTACTGAGATTCACTGGCCTTTGAATAACATTTCGCGGGTAGTGACTGCCGGCTACCCGGATTCTCTGGGCCTGTTTGCTTTTACCAACAGGAAATCTGCGACACCATCAAGGGTTGCCGGTCTTCATTGTATTAACAGCAGTTTTCTCGCCTTCGACGTAAGTGATGAATTTGCCTTCGATATAGACGAGAGCGTAGAACTTGAATTGCTCTTTGATAGCCAGGACAAGGCTGTCGTTAATTATGCTTATGATAAAAACGGGATTGCAGAGGATGTCGCCACTTTAACTGCGGGAAGAATTGGTAAAAATGGTCTGAAAAAAGTTGTTGTGCAACTGGAGCGGGCCCGCTTTGCCAACAGAGGTATGGCTGGCACGGACATCGCTCTGGTGG
This sequence comes from Gammaproteobacteria bacterium, assembly GCA_012103475.1. Classification (GTDB taxonomy): domain Bacteria; phylum Pseudomonadota; class Gammaproteobacteria; order Eutrophobiales; family Eutrophobiaceae; genus WLWS01. The sequence continues at coordinate 220,820 of WLWS01000001.1, forward strand.
CGAGAGGGAGTTATTTTCCAGGGGAGAAAGATGAAGACTCCAGCTTCACACTATGCGGCCTCAAAATAAAGAGAACGTATTCCACCCAAACGAGCGATAAAAAGGGTCGGCTGGACCTTCGTTTTCTGGATGAATTGAATCACTCTCCTACATCAGTCCGACTGGGCATATACGATCAGAGTATGCGCAGTATATTGCCCTCTGATAACGCACTCAGTATTGAGTTCTACGACGATGAAGTAAAAAACCTGAAACTCAATTCGGGATTGGAATGGGAACAATATTGGCCCAGCCCGAATCGCTATGTTTTTTATGTTGACGGACAATACCGGGATGAATTACCTGTCGGTAACTACCTGCTGATTGCCTCGAAAGGACCCGAGTATGAAATAAAAAAAATGAAATTCAGCATAGAGTCTGAAAACACTACTGAGTTGACCATCGAAATGACCCGTTGGATAAATATGCCAGCTGGCAACTGGTATTCGGGCGATGTCCATATCCATATCGGTCGAGATAAAACTGAAAACATATCAATCAGCCGGTTTATGCAGGCCGAAGATGTGCACTTCGGAAATATTCTGGAGATGAATAATACTGAAAACATTCATTTCCGGCAGTACGCGTGGGGTGATTCAGGTCGATACAAAGAGTCCGATTATTTTTTGATCCCGGGTGTTGAGTCTCCACGAACAGCATTAAGAGGGCATGTTCTTAACCTGAATATTCAAAATCCCCTCCCCATTCAAAATAATTATTTCCTGTATCACCGTTTTCTGGAGAAATACGCTGTGCAGGGAGCGATCAGTGGTTATGCACACGTCGGCTCTGAAGAGTTTTTTGCATCCAGAGGACTGGCGCTGGATGTACCCTTTGGATTAGTCGACTTTGTGGAAATTCTTCAAAGCGGCTCACTACGAACAGAAATCTGGTACGATTTTCTTAATCTCGGTTATCAAGTTTCTCCTGTCGCCGGTTCCGACTTTCCCTACTTTGACCAGCCCGGCGCCGTACGTAGTTATGCCAGAATTGAAAATGGAGCAAGTGCAAATGCCTGGTTCGACGCGCTTGCTGCCGGCAATACCTTTGTTACAACCGGACCTTTTCTTGAGTTCACGATAGACGGTATGGAAATGGGCTCAAAACTAGAGCGCAATGTCGGCAATACTGTTTTCATGGAAGCAGCAGCCAAAATGAATCCAGGTTATGAAGACATTAAAACTCTTGAGTTAGTTAGTTGTGGCAAGGTCATAAAATCTATTGATGCCCGGAATCATCAAAAAACCCTTTCTCTAAAAGAAGAATTGCCGATAAACGAAAGTACGTGGCTGGCAATACGTGCAAACAGCGCAAAGCACGGAATAGCACATTCTGCTCCAAATTTTGTTGACGCTGGTGATGGACGCAGTTGGTGTAGAGACAAAGTAGCCGCTACGATAGCGAAAATGCGGAACAGCCTTAATGAACTAGGCAAGGCAAGCCCTGAACTTCAACACGAACTGGAATATTGGGAGATCAAAGAACTGATGACGATTCACAGCAATCAGCTTCCCGTTCTTCGTCAACGAATCAACGCGGCTTTAAAAAAATACGATGAACTAGCCCTGAAACTCAAATTACTCGAGAACAACAACTGAATATCCTCGGCCTTGTTTACTGCCAGCCTTCTACTCCCGCCATGTTGGGCAATTCATGAGCAATTCCTTTGTGACAATCAATGCAGGTTTTCTCGCCAGTTGCCAGACCAGCTGAATGGGCTTGCTCAGCACGCTTACCTTGTCTGGTGAAATCCATATACTGAAAATTGTGACAATTTCGACATTCAAGCGAATCATTAGCCTTGAGTCTGTCCCATTCATGAGAAGCCAGTTCTTTCCGTTTAGCCAGAAACTTCTCGCGTGTGTCAATTGTACGAAATATGGTGCCCCAGACTTCTTTTGAAGCTTGCATTTTCCTTGCAATCTTGTCGGTCCAGTCATGAGGTACATGACAGTCTGGACAGGTAGCACGTACACCCGAGCGATTCGTATAGTGAATCGTTGATTTCAACTCCTGATACACATTGTTATTCATTTCATGACAGCTGATACAAAATGTTTCGGTGTTGGTCGCTTCCAGAGCGGTATTGAAACCACCCCAGAAAATAATTCCGGCAATAAACCCCGCTACTGTCAAAACACCTAAACTGAAATATCGACTGGGCTGACGAATCGTGCCCCAGAGTTCTTTGAGCTTGTTAATCATGCGCTATTTTTTTACGGCCTTGTTATCCAGAATTGCATCAATATCCTGGAAATCATTTTCGACCAGAGGTTTGACACTTTGTTGTGACACGTGGCACTGATTGCAGAAATAGCGCCGTGGTGAAACTTCGGCCAGAAAGTTTCCATCTCTATCCATGTAATGAGTAACACTCACCATGGGTGCCTGTGAGTCAACCACCTGTCTTCTGCTATGACAGGAGAGACATTTATTGCTGTTTAAATCGACACGATAATTTTGTGTCTTGTGCGGGATCGTCGGTGGCTGCATCGGATAGTTGCGCTTTCTTTTAAGGTCTTTATTTTCTTCGTTACCCAAACGCGGAGCCTCCTGTTCCGACGCTATATCTGATGAACGTAAGTTGGCTATATAAGGTTCGGCGACCGTGATAAGAGGAATAAAAAATATGAGTAATAGTAACTTTTTCATGACGATATCCTCATGCGGCTCTTATTCTTACTGCACATTTTTTGAAATCAGTTTGTTTGGAAAGTGGATCAGTGGCATCCAGTGTTACTTTGTTGATCAATTGGCTGGCATCAAACCAGGGCACAAAAATCAATCCCCGGGGAGGCTTGTTTCGACCACGCGTTTCTACTCGTGTCCGGATATTACCTCTTCTTGACTCCACTATTATCTCGCTACCACGACGAACACCCAGTTTGTTTGCGTCATCCGGGTGCATGAAAGCGACAGCATCGGGAAAAGCCTTGTAAAGCTCAGGCACGCGTTGCGTCATAGAGCCTGAATGCCAATGTTCTAGTACACGCCCGGTCGATAACCAGAATGGATACTCATCATCCGGAGCTTCAGCTGGCGGTTCGTATGGCAAGGCGAAAATAACGGCCTTGTTGTCTTTGTGCCCATAGAATTGATAACCGGTTCCCGCTGTAACATAAGGATCACTGCCTTCCTTAAAACGCCATCGCGTTTCCTTGCCATTTACCACGGGCCAGCGCAATCCATGTTCGCGATGATAGGTATCGAAGTCAGCGAGATCATGAGCATGACCTCGACCGAAACGCGCATACTCCTCAAACAGGCCTTTTTGCAGATAGAAACCAAAGTCACTCGATTCATGGTTCGAGTAGCCTTCATCTATATCCGACAGAGGATATTTATCAACTTCACCGTTTTTGTATAGAACCTCATAAAGCGTTTTGCCTTTGTACTCTGGGTTCTGCTCCAGGATATCTTTTGGCCATACCTCGTCTGTCTTAAAACGCTTGGAAAATTCAACCACCTGCCAGACATCCGATTTGGATTCACCGGGTGCATCGATCATTTGATGCCAGAATTGTGTACGTCTTTCTGCATTACCGTAAGCCCCCTCTTTTTCTACCCACATTGCTGTCGGTAACACCAGATCGGCCGCTTCCACAGTAACCGTCGGATAGGCATCGGAAACAACAATGAAGTTGTCCGGGTTACGATAACCGGGCAAGCCTTCCTCGTTTATATTGGGCCCGGCCTGCATATTATTATTTACCTGCACCCAGTAAGCATTGAGCACACTGTCCTTCAACATACGGTTTTGTAATACAGCATGGAAACCCGGTTTGGCAGGAATAACTCCCTCCGGAATATTCCAGATTTTCTCGGCAATATCCCGGTGTTCTTTTTTTGTTACCACCATATCAGCCGGCAAACGATGAGAAAACGTGCCTACTTCCCTCGCTGTGCCACAGGCCGAAGGTTGTCCGGTTAGTGAAAACGGGCTGTTTCCGGGAGTAGAGATTTTCCCGGTTAGCAGATGAATATTGTAAATGAGGTTATTACACCACACGCCTCGGGTGTGTTGATTGAAACCCATGGTCCAGAACGAGGTAACTTTAGTCTTCGGATCTGCATAAAGCTCTGCTATTTTTCGCAGAGTCTCACCTTTAACGCCGGACAGTTTCTCTACGTACTTTTCATCATACGTCGACACATACTTCGCATATTCATCAAAATCAATTAATTTCGCGCCACCGGCCTTGTCCGCATTTTTCGCGGCCTTTTGCAGAGGATGCTCTGGTCTCAAACCGTAACCGATATCATCGTTACCTAACTTGAATTTAACGTGTTTATCAATAAAGGACTTGTTTACTTGTCCGCTTTTGATGATGTAATTCGCAATATAATTAAGGATTGCGAGGTCCGTTTGTGGAGTAAATACGGCCGGAATATCGGCCAGATCGAAGCATCGGTGTTCGAAAGTTGATAGTACGGCGACCTTGACATGTGGCGCACTTAAACGACGGTCCGTCAGCCTTGTCCACAAAATGGGGTGCATCTCCGCCATATTTGAGCCCCATAAAACAAATGCATCCGCCTGTTCCAGATCGTCGTAGCAGCCCATTGGTTCATCGATGCCAAAAGTACGTATGAAGCCACCCACAGCGGACGCCATACAATGACGTGCATTTGGATCAATATTATTTGAGCGGAAACCTGCTTTGTACAGCTTGGAAGCTGCATACCCTTCCCAGACCGTCCATTGCCCGGATCCAAACATACCAACGGCAGATGGTCCTTTCTCCTTCAATGCCTTTTTAAATTTTTCTTCCATGATATCGAAAGCCTGCTCCCAACTCACCGGAGTGAAATCACCTTCCTTATGAAACTTGCCATTCTTCATTCTCAGCAAAGGCTGCGTCAGACGATCCTTTCCATACATGATTTTTGACAGGAAATAGCCTTTAACACAATTCAGACCACGATTAACCTCAGATTTAATATCGCCATGGGTCGCCACGACTTTGCCATCTTTCACAGCAACGTTAACACTACATCCCGTTCCACAGAATCGACAGGGTGCTTTGGCCCACTTTAGTCGTGTATATTCCGAATCAGTAATCAGGTTAGTTGCCGAGACCGGAACGGCTACTCCTGCTGCCGCTGCTGCGGAACTGGCTGCACTGGCTCTGATAAAATCACGCCGGGTTATTTGCATAGTGTATTTCCTCTTGCAGTGAATCAATTGATTCACAATGGTGATAACAAAGTTGTGTCGATAGAACCCCTTGCCATTTGTTTATTACATCAATTATCGAAACCAGTTCAGATTCCGAGTCGAGTTCCAGAACCAGAACAACTTTGCAAACTCCCTCATCCGTATAGTATTCGGATCTTGGTAAAGCGCTGACCTTATCTATTACGTCATTCTTGTATATCGGTTTAACCTGAATAATCAGGCTGACAATGTGTATGTCATTTTCCATAGCTAAACTTTTGTTAGCTCACTTATCGTGATTGAACCAACTGGGCAACAGTCAATGCAGTCCCGGCATAAGGTGCAGTGGTCTAGACTGATGGTTGGTACTGAGATTCCGTTTTGTACGTGACTGAATTTGATTGCACTTTCTTCACAAACATCTTTGCAAGATGTGCAATAAACACCCTTGTAATTCAGGCAACTACTGTCAATACCAGTCTTACTGGCAAGCTGCCCCCTGAGAAATGCCCGCCGACTCTCATTTATTGTGTGTTTCCCGTTCATTTTCTAAGCTATTGGTGGACCGGAAATCAATTGATATAGCCAGATCAGTAAACCATATCCGCCAACGATAGCGACAGCCATCAAGGGTGCGACAATCACCGTAAGGAACAAAAAAGCATGCATTTCCTTCTTTTTCTGTTGAGAATCGTCACTACTCATCGCAAACACCCAAATTATCAATTTATTAAACGGCAAACTTATCGAAGGTAAGATGCCAATTACCTGATTCCTAGAATATAGTGAACTGGACAGAACTCCTTGATGTAAATCAAAACCTGTTGAAAGTATTGTGTAAACAGGACATCACCTGCAGAAACTGACAATGGGTGACATTCTCGAAATGATGAATATAATATCCAATTCAGTGTTAGACAGTTAAGCGTGGTCGCCTTATGTATCGCCTGTTCTTTTTTCTATTCAGCCTGTTATCTCTATCCTACTTACTGACCATTTACAGTAAGGAAAACAATATCGTGGAACTGGATAAGACTGATACAGTAAGATCAAGCAAAACGCCTGAAGTAGAACAGAAAGATACGATTCCTTCTGAGAAGAATAATTCTCAACACACTGTAAGCACTATATCGCGTTTCAGCAGTTTTGATCCCGAAAGCAGTACAAACATAGTTTATCTTAGCAACACTGAATCAAGCTCCGATAATACCGGTAAGCTATATATATGGAAAACAACCGGCTCGGTAACCATCATTAGTATGGAACCGCCACCTGAAGGAATAGAGGCAAGGATAATGCTGTATTCAGACAATAAAAAAGAAGTGAAAAAAGCCGCCAATGAAATAACATCTGTCGGTAACAATAAGTCTGATAATAATTTTTCATTAGCTGATCAGCCACTTAAGGTTTACACACCAGATGGCTTACGTGAAATGATCAGATATAGTGAAGAAATAGGGGAAATAATAGAATTACGAGGAGAGGAGCTCAACGAACTAGTTAAATTATTATAGTAGAACGTCCACCAAAACCAGCCTAAGCGGCTATTTTAAATATCTTTTGCACTCATCGGGAAGATGTTCCAGTCCAAGACTAATAGAACCACATATCCAGTTAATATAACCTGTCTCTGATTCTTCACTTCCATATAGTGCGAATGATTGCCCTGCCAACTGTGGCAGAATTTCTTCCTCATTTCTAAAAGTGACAACAATAAGCTGTTTTATAACAGAAATATTTTTGACATATTTATAATTTTTTCTGCTGCTCTGACTTACAAGCTCACTAATATCATTAGGCCAGTTACCGTTTTTTGTTTTGTATTTATGTACTAATCGGCTCACTTCCTTCACCGCAAAAAGAGCCTCCTCCATCTGAACACCTGCGATTTTTTCTCTTTCGAGCAGGCTGATATAAGACCCATAACAGAGAACACCCAGCAAAATTGAAGCTACAATGGCTGATTTCTGTGAAACAAATCCGACCTTCGATAAATATTTTCTCTGCTCACGAACTGAAGGATGCTTACGACAGGCTTTTCCGATCATTCTCATGATATTGAGATAATAAATATAGTTTCCAAACAGTGCCAAAAACAAAGATATAGCCAGTAAACTGGCAATCGCCGTGAAATCTATTGTTGGACTGATTAGCAGGAATTCCTTATTTTTCAGGTTATTTGCACTGAAGTGATGAAAGAAAAAAACAAAACCGGCTACTATCACAGGCATGACAGTAAACGCCATTAGATACATTTTTCTATAAACCATCCAGATAATACTGAATAGCAGGGCACCATAATTCAGGCGAATTCGTGGTATATAAGCTCTTTCATCTTGATGCATGAAAGCTGACATATAGTAAGCCTGTCTTTTTCCACCAATATAGGATCTGGCTAGTTTGTACTTCGTTTCATTGTTTTCTAGAGTATCGCTTTCATTCAATGAAGACTCGCTTTCGCTGGAAGCAATCTTAATGCCTAGTGTTTTATCGAGATCTACACCAGCACTTTCGTTATCTCTGTTTTCGTCTGACGATAACTCCAGTATTTCTCCTAGCCAGCCACCTATCGACTTCGGTCTGTCATTTGGTTTTAGTTTCAGAGCGTGGTCAATAGCGCAGAGTAATTGCCTGGAGTACTTGTCATTTGAAGGTTTTACCAATGTCTCTACTAAATCGATCCCGTACTGTTTCTGCGATTTATAACGCTCCAGTGCAGTCGGTGGTTTTTCTCCACATATACATTCATATAGAACAGCAGCAATGGAATAAGCATCAGACCAGGGCCCGATAAACTCTGGATCATCTGAATAGAATTCAATCGGTGTGTAGTTATCTCTGGCTAATGCCTTAACACCCTCTCCTGTTTTATGGTTTGCGTAGAGAGAACCGATATTACAAAGTATTGGAGAGCCATCTTTACGAATCTTTATACTTTGTTTGTTGACGTTCAGGTGCAAACAATCATTTTTGTGAAGAACTCGAAAGGCATCAAGCAGTGGAAAAATAATATTCTTGATATCTTCATATTCAAGTACTGATGAGTGTGACAGAACTTCAGCTAGCTCGAATGCCTCCTCGAATTCTTCAACCAGATAAGCGGTATTATTTGCAAAAACAAGGTCTGTTATACGAGGTATATTGGGATTATTGATTCCAGCTAATATATTGGCAGTAGACTCAAAACGCTTTATACCTTGTTTGAAACTATCGGAGTTCTGACTATCAGTAAGCACGAGCATACCCAATTCATCTCGTTCAACTATAGAATGAGGGCAATACTCAGTTAAAAGGAAATCTTTTGAATGCTGATCACATGCCAGGTAACTATTTGAAAGAGTGCTCGTACCCGTTCGGGATTTAATAGTAAAGCGATCTACCTGACGACCCTGATTTAACTCCTTCAATTTATCTAACTCCATGACAAATACTCCCTCTTTTATATCAGGTACTAGATCTCCAGTTTATAGCAAAGTTTTTTGAGGATCGAGCGCGTCTTTCAACAGTCCTCCCAGTCTGGCCATTCCCTCAGGTAATTCCGAATTTACAAGAACATCATGATAATTGGATCTGGCATGAGTAATACCGTAACCTTTTTCCCTTACCTTTCCAATGATCTCATTGATACACCGCTCGACCTGTAGTTTTTCTTCTGCGTCAAACAGTATGTAATTTCGTTTAATCATTGATCGCCAGCCTACAACAAATTCACTCAAATCATCGAAGCCATGTGTCTCCAATACTCCGGTAATTATCCTGGTCAGCTGCAGTGCTTCCTTCCCATCTGGTGGGCAGGCTATACCGAGATCAAATCGATAGCGACCTCGCCAGTGGTTCAAGTTATCGAAGCCATCTGCAGGTCTGCCACGCATAAGTCCTTCCCTGCTCATCCAGATCTGATCACCTTTTCGGTCATCATCTGTAAATAATCTGGCGCCCTCAATACTGCTCAGTGCTTCACTTACCATAGGCCACAATAATTCCACATTGTCAGGCGTGTTATAGAGAGCAGCATAAAGATTCCATTCACCTAAACTCAAATCCGCTTTCAATTTATTCATATCCGGAGCCTGGGAGCCCGAATAATCTTCACGCTTAATATAGGGAATGGCATCCAGCAATGGGTTACTGATCACAACGGAATTAGGCACAATAACGTTTATTTTCAGATCTCTGAGGATCTCGACCGCGGCAATAATATCACTCTGATTCGGCATACTCAGCATAAAGGGCTTATACGCTGGTGGCGCCGGCATCAACCATAATCCGATTTTAGTGATGATGCCGAGTGTCGACTGGGTGAATATCGGATCCACCCAGGGGCCGTAGCCCCATTTAAATAATTGCCAGATATTATTCCCCGGCAAGGCACCCATAGTAGTTCTTACCAGTTCACCATCTGCCAACATAACTTCCATACCACATTGCATCATCATATGATCGCCATATGGGGTATAGCCGAATTCGTGATTAGCTATGCTATCGGACACTGAATTCAACTGATTCCTGTCGCAATCGATCCACAGGCCGGTGTTATTACTTTCAAGATACTCATACAGCTGCTTGTATGTAACACCAGGTTCTATAAGAGCATAAGCAGATCGAGTGTTCACTTCGAGAACCTGATTCAGATTCTTTAAATCGACAATAACAACGTTATCATATTGTTGATTTCCAGTTGGGTTCTGACCATGCACATGCAATGAGAAATTGCCTTTAGCTGCTTCTTTAAGAAGTTCTCTTAACTGATCAAGACTTTCCGGCGCGGTGACACCCAGAATATTTTCACCGTATTGGTTGCGATAATATCGCGACTCACCTGTTTCTCTGCTTATCACAGCCAATCTGGGCAAATTTTCGTCAGCTTTTTCGCTCATTTGTTTTTATGCAGTTTCGCTGGTGGAATATTATGCGGATATTGATCCGGCTGATCCGGGTCTACTTGAAACCACTCGTCTCTTTTTTCATAGTCAATCGATTCAGTTGGTTCACTGTCACGCCAGGTAAAAGCGCAGCGCTGGCAATAAAACACCTTCCAGATAATTTCGCCTGCTTCCCTGCCTTCGTGCTCGAGCCGACAATGTTTTTCTTCAGCCTGACAACGTGGGCAGCTCATGATTTTTCCGCCCGTCTTTGCAATTCCTGAACCATTCGTGCCAGCTCATCGATTTCAGCTCCGGAAGGCGGCATGACTAATTTTGAGTCAGCGCCAACTGGATCCGGTGCCATAAAACTGGTTGCATCTATAATGAGACGATGCCCTTTGCCCGGGACTTCAGCAGCGGGATCAATTAGCACCAGAGGCATATTCGGTATCACGTGAATATCGCTTGCTCGAGTGCGCGTTGACAGGGCCCACATCACTTCGTTGAGATCAAAAGGATCAACAAACTCATCAACCATGATAAGGTTTTTCAAATACATTAAACCGTGAGGAGTACTCAGCGCCCGTAAAGCTACCGACTTCGCAAAACCGGCAAAGCGATTTTTCACGGAAATAATACCCGTCAATCCATGTTGATAAAGTGCGTTCACCGCTACCACTTCGGGAAAGCTCTCTTTCAACTGCGAATAGACAGGCGCGCAGGTATTCAGACCAATAAGCGTATCGTGTTCGGTCCATCCGCGACCAATATAAATGTTTTCAAAAATCGGATTATCACGGTGAGATATAGCCGTGATTTTGAAAAGCGGCACATGACGGACACCACTGTAACTACCCGGAAACTCGCCAAAAGGTCCTTCCAGTGTCCGCTTGTTATTGATCAATTCGGCTTCGATGACTATTTCGGCACCGGCCTGAATATCAAGACCATTACCGGATGTGGTTAATTGAATCGGGCTGCCCATCATTTGCGAGGCATAGCCGTATTCGGATTCGTCGTAATTTATCGGAGTAGCAGCAAACATTGCCATAGCCGGATGGTTTCCGATCATCACCGCAATTTTTAATGGCAGATCTTCGGCTTCCGCCGCACGTATCATGTGTGCCATATCATGCGAAGGAACGGACAGAAGACTGAACTGATCCGGTCCATGCACCTGGATTCTGTAGATACCAACGTTTTGTTTATCAAAATTCTCAGGATCGAGCGGATCGCGACTGACGATATTGGCTTTGCCAATATAGAAACCACCGTCCGATTCATTCACCCGGTAAAGTGGAATTACATCGTAAAGATTGATATCAGATTCGATTCGGTTCTGGTTAACCGGAGCATCTTCAGCCTTAATCCTGTCGATAAGCGGTTTATCTGATCCCCAGCGACCAATCAGTTCGTAAAATAATTCTTTAATACTGGTACCTTTGGGGTAGCCAAGTAATAGTGCAATATTGCTAAAACTGCCATGTACGCCAAACACCATTCTTCTGCCGGGGTAACCGCGAATGTTATCAAACATGATTGCCGGCGCGCCCATAGAATCCCGGCCAGAGGCCACCGCAATTTTACGAATGTCTGGTTCTGGCATAACCGCTTCCGGCCACTTGATAAACTGCCCATGCTCGGACAACAGGTCAAGGTAATCACGCAGACAGTGAATACGCTCTGCTACCGCTTTGGCTTGTGACGAGATGCTTTTATTTTTTCCTGCCATTTCCTATCAGGTCTTTGTAATTGTACTGAGATATTCGGCCAGCGCTTCCAGCTCCGCGTCACTAATCTCTGAGGGTCGAAATGGTGGCATCAACAGTATTCCCTGGCGAACTATTGTTTTCACATACACGGCCTGTAAATCAGTGCGTTTGGTAAGTACGGCCTTATCTTCACCAAGACGTATTCCGAGTCTCATGGTTCCGGGATGTCCGGGACCTTCGGCATGGCAGGCTATGCAGTACTGCTTATACAGCTCTGCACCGTCAATTGGCACTTCCGCTTTTGCCACAGCGACTGTGTCTACGCTCTGTTTCTCTGAACAAGACAAGAGTAAACAAGTTATAAAAGTAACCAGCAATGCTCGAAAAACACCTGCCTTCATCATTTCCGCAAGCTCTCTGGCCATATCCCCATTTTTCCCGGAGACAGAACCCCCTGCGGATCGAGTGCATCCTTGATTCGATGATGCATCTTCCACAATGCACCATCGTTCCAGCTATAGGTGGCCGCAATCTGATCCATGAAATCCAGATGTGCGCGATACTCGCCATAGCCCAGCTTCGCATGATCTTCAATTAACTTACCAAAACACTCATGTGCCCGTTGTCGCTCTTCATCGTCTGTGCGATCGAAAACCAGCATGAAAACATCCAGTAGCTCACGCCAGCCGACAAGAAATTCACCTATGTAATCGAAGCCGTATTCATGCGCACGATCGCGAATAGTGGTGAATTGTTTCATAGCATCTTCACCGGTTGCGGGTGAACGCGGGGCGAAATCAATATGTGCGCCGCTACCAACCCAGTTCATGATGCTGAATTCGGCCATATTCGGGATACCCTGCATCAGTTGAGCACGGTATTTCCATGCAGGATCGTCAGGCCGATCACCTTCAAAATAAAACTTTGCACCGGGAATACTGCGAAAAGCTTCTTCCAGAATTTTCCAGTTATTGTCCATAAGTGGTGGCGGGCCATAGAGGGCGCCATAGAAATTCCACATGCCAATATTCAAGTCCTCGGCAATTTTCTTCAAGGCGCTGGGTGGTGCCGGCCCTTTGCCCAGATAGTACTGTTTTTTGGTGACACGTTGGCAGGCATCCCAGATTAAACCAACTGTGGTTGCCGCATTCGGGATGAGCATATTCAGTCTTAACGGAGCCACCACTTCGGTAATCTGATAAAGATCCTCTTCTTTAGGAAAGGTCACCATGTAAGGTCGATAACCCGGCGGTTCAGGCATTAACCAGATTCCGATTTTTGTGACAATGCCAAAATTCGATTGTGTAAACAGGCCTTCGACTGCCGGTCCGTGTCCGTATTTGTGTAAGTGTGCTGTGTTACTCGTCGAGGCCGAGCCCATACCGGTCTCCACCACGCTGCCATCTGCCAGCACAACCTGCATACCACAGTTCATAAGAAAGTGATCGCCATAGGGCGTATAACCTGCGCCATGTTCAGTCAGATTGCCGAGCACACTCCCCCATCCCGGTGCCGCCGGATCGATCCATAATTTACTCTTCTTCGCTTGCAGGTAGTTATACAGATCAAAATAACTGACACCCGGCTCAACAACTGCATAGCCATACTTTTCATTGACCTCGATAATACGGTTCATGCGTTTTAAATCGAGCACCACGTACCCGGCTTTACGCGGGGCCGGGCCACCGTAAGCAAAATTCTTTCCGGTAGAGATAGTCCATAAAGGCACAACATATTTGCGAGCGACGGCAAGAATCTTTTGTATTTCTTCCACTGATTCCGGTGCAATTGCAGCGGAAGGCATGTGCAGCTCGTCCTTTGTCGTTGCATAGACATCGCGATAAGCACGCAACTCGTTGATATCGTCAGTGTAGACTCGATCCTGTCCCAGTATTTCCCGTAACTCCGCGACTGCGGATTCAAACTGTTCGAGAGTCAGTGACTCTGGTAACGCTTTATCACTCATGCCTGTCTGACTTTAAACAGCCAGGAAACTAGATGACCGGAACTGTTAGCAGGAGCACTTCTTATTGATTCAATTTTCCCGCTTAGCATACTTTCGTCTGCATAATCGGATAAGGTGGGAATTTGACCGAGCACGCTTGTCCACGACTCATTTCCTGATAGTTGTGAGGATAAAGATTCCAGAATTTCTTTGTTTCCCCGCACACTGTGTGTGAGCGTATTTCTCTGATATTGATGGCTTCCGTGATAATGCAAGCGGTAAGCATTCTGTTGAGCATACTGCTCGATTAATACAAAGTTTGAATCTCGGCTCAGGCCAAAAACGAATTCATATTCTTTTTCTCGCAGGCTCTTATCAAGTTCCTGCAGGAGTAATGAGGGATCCGCTTCGATTGGTTTAACAGGAAGGCAGGATGCAAAAGCACTACTATCGCTACAGCCATTCTCGCTTAGCACCAGCACTTTTTTTGAGCTATAGCCTGTACTTGATGCCACTGATGTGAGTAGCGGCAATCCGGAGACAGCGAACGCAGATAGCAGGAATACTCTTCTACTCAGCATTTCTCATCAATAAATAAAGTTCGGAGTTAGCAGTGACAAGCTAACAGATTCTTTTGTTCAATCAAGTCCTAGTTTTAAATGAGATCCATCACAATAGGGTTTGGTTTTCGAATACTTACAGCCGCATAGCGCAACATGTTGAAACTCCTTTAATTCAATCTCTATCGGTGTGCGCTTGGTATCCTTATGTGAGCCATCGCAGAAGGGCTGGTTTTCTGATTTACCGCATGAACACCAGTAATATTTACCTGCATCCAGGTTGAGCAGGAAAGGTGTTTTCCGGTTGCCGCCAAGAAATTTGGACTTAACCCAACCGTCTCCATAGGGACTGACCATATTCAGTTTCAACTCCATGGTTTTGAAAAACCATTCCCCGTCAATTTTCACGACTTCAACGTCATAGGTGCCGCCGATCCAGTGAGGTTCAGCTTCATCCGTATCAGGGTTCGGCACGGTTGCCGATTCCCATAAATACCAGAAGACCTTGGCATATTCACCAGTCTCATCAAAATCGATTTGTGGTGAAATCATATAGTGCAATGACCACCAGATTTTCTCACCGGCTATTCCATGTAAACCACGGGCCACTTTATCGCGACTGATGTATTTACCAAAACCTTTACACTCCCAGGTTCCATCTTCAGTAAACAATGGACCGATTTTTTCCGGATTATTACCTTCATCACATCCACGTGCATAACTGACTATCAATCGCTCAATGGCTTCTACATCTTCCAGATGCGTCAGTTTTTGATTGATCCCCGTTAACAGTTGTTTTATTTCTTCGAACTCTTTACTCATAGCAGCACCCCGGTTAGTTAATACTTTGTCCTCTAAACTTTGTTCACGTATTCATCGACAAAATGATTGAAGTTTCTCAACACCAGCTCCTCATCCTGGAAATGTAAGACTTCCTTCGCCCCGGATGCGATGACCGATTGCACTTTTTCATGAGTAAAGGAATCCTCTCTCAGAGCATCGCGCAGGCCAGCCTTGCCATATTCCAGTGCAAACAGTTCACCAGCGTTTTTTGCTTTCGGATAATAGAATCTGACCTCCCAAATACTCTCATCAACGCTTAGAGGCCAAATGTGATAGGTGAAAAAACTGCCCCTGAGCAAACCTATAAACATGTTCGGAAATACATGATAGAGATCAAAGGCACCATGCCAGACAAAGTCATTTGCCGATTCATCCTTCTCATCTTCTATCGCAAAAGCATCAAAAGTACCTGTGCCAAACTTCATACTGACAGCTGCGCTTGGAGAAGGTTTATAATCGCGCGGTGCATGCGAGGAAACCAGACCATGCTTACCGTAGCACTTGACTGCCGCATGTCGGAATAATTCGCCGCTGTTGGTCGCCGATTTTGCCAATGTGTTTTTGTGAAGGTAAGGCAGGTGCCAGCCCTCCTGCTGTGCTTCCTGCAACAATTTCCAGTTTACCTTCTCTTTTATCTTGTAAAAATAGGTATAGGAAAGCTTGTCGAAAGGATAACCTTTCATGGCTTCATCAGCCGGTGAAAGGAACTCCGCCAGACTTTGCTCAGGCTCAGCCTGAAGGTTAATGAAGATAAATCCGGACCAGCTATCCAGAGATATCGGCGTCAATCCGTTTTCTTCTTTCTTCACATCAAAGAAACGATCTTTGTCGGTAATACTGACGAGTTTTCCCTCGGTATCGTAACTCCAGGCATGGAAGCGGCAAACAAAAACGCCCGGACAGTGTCCACGCTCATCCCAGGCTACCGGATTCGCCCGGTGCGAACACATGTTATGAAATGCACGTATCTGGCCGTCTTTGCCGCGCACAACTAAAACCGAAGTCTTGCATATTTCCAGTTCGCGAACGATGTAATCGCCGGGCTCAGGAATTTCCTCCTCTCTACCTATATTCAGCCAGCAATGTTTGAATATTTTTTCTCTTTCCTGTTCAAAAAATGTTTCGCTGTAATAGCGTTTCGTATCCAGAGGTTCCACTCCCAACTGCGGATGCTCGTGGGTGTAGCGAAACTCGTCTGACTGACTCATCTTTAGTTGTGCTCTAGAGTTTGACTGAATTGAAACTCAACACGGCTATTAGTGTAATTCGGGATGTCGTCTGCGACAGGCTGACCATCTTCAGGAGTAGCAAATAATCGACGAAACCCGTCTATGCCGTCAGAGTTATTGAAAAATACCGAACAGATACAATGGTAAGGCATGTCCTCCTCGCCAACCATGCCACCTACACCTTTATCAACCTCGACTTTAACGACCTCGGCATAAGGTTTGATTGAACTCAGAGCCAGTGGCAGATGTACTTTAAAATAGTGATCAAAATCAAAGAAAGACTCTTCACTTTTCGGGTAAATAATCTTTGCGCAATACATTTCTATTTCCTTGGACAGAGTTCAGGGAACAAGGTGATGCAGAGGCTCGAAGCGTTCAACTGACACACCGAAAGGAATTTCAGGCTGTTCAAACATTTCAACAGACATAGCTGCCTCGACATAACTCAGAACTAATGAGAGTAGGTTCTGCTCCGCAGCGGGCATGTTATCCAGTTGGTAGCCATTCAGGTGCTCAAGTATATTCTCCAGCGAAGCTAACATGGCATCGTAGAAAGTACGTATGTCATCCATACTTGAGTTATCACACTTATTCCTGCGCGCCTGTTCGTTCTCGAGAATCCACTCAGAGTAGATTTTCAATTTATTAAATTTGGCAGGTAACATCAGCTCCCCTTCATCAGGCAACAGTACGTTTCTTCTCTGAATTTTTGCTCAGGCTATCAGCATAGGTTTTATAACGTTTGATTAACCATTGATTAAACTGTGGCAGTGTTTTTTCTTTCGGTGCGTAGCGCCCGCGATTAGCGAAGCGAGACTTCAGCCCCCGGTGCACCAGTTTATTGGCAACAACATCCTGATCATTATAAATAGATAAACCGTCGACAACTTTCGGCAGAGTCTCATAAAAATCCGGCAAAGCCATAGTCGATTTGGGATAAAGAAAACCAACTCGTAGAGTGATGTTGTTAGCACCCTGAGGAAGAATTATGTAATGCAACAAACCATCAGGAACGGCCCCGAAGAAAAGATTCGGCAGAACGCAGGCAAACATAACGCGTTTGCGTTCGTTTTCGCTCAGGGTTTCGATGGTCGGATACAGACTCTTGTAGGATTCAGTAAAATTGCCATCAAGCTCGAGAAAACCCGTCGGATGAAACACTGCTCCATCGTCGGCCTCATCCCACTCTGCAAAAGTTGCCAGTTTTGAGGGTGCGAAATCATGCACACCTTTATGTAGATAACGCGTATGGTAAGGCTCAATCGCATTTTCATGCATATACTTCCAGTTCCAGGGATTATCGGCCCAGTCAATCGTCGGTACTGCTCCCATTTCACCAAGGTGATGATTGGCTACTTCGGCACTCAGTCTTTTTAGACGTGGTGCCAGCGCTTTCGCCTCACCATCAAGATTAATGAAAATAAAGCCATTCCAGATTTCGGTTCGAATAACAGGCAGACAATGATCTTTACGTAGTTCGTCAAGCGAGGCATGAGCTTCCATTTCCGGTGCGCTGCAAAGTTTGCCCTGGAGATCAAAGGTCCAGGCATGCATAGGACAGGCAAAAGTATTTTTAGTGTTGCCACGCTCCTCTCCTATCACCGTTCCGCGATGCGGGCAAGCCGCTGACATCACACGAATCTGATCTTCCTTATCGCGTAAAACAAGCAGTGGATCGTCGTTAATGGTAATCGACACATAATCCCCTTTTTCTGGAATAAGACCGGTGTGACCGACACATATCCAGTCGCGATCCCAGATAGCGCGCTTCTCAAATTCAAACCAGTCTTCTGAGGTATACACTTCAGGTGGCATGGTAATGGCGTCTTTAACATCCCCGGTGGATGCATCAAGTTGCGAAAGTATATTTAAAATAGAATCCGATAAGGGCATCGGTTCCAAAGGTGCTTTGACGAACTCAGACATGTTAACCATCCTCCCGCTTCGCTCTGCTAATGTATATGTGTATATTATCCAATACTTTATACCATACAATACAGAATCTATAGACCAAAGATGATCAGGAAAATATCCTGATCTTCGCTTGCTAAAAATCGAAACAGGGCGTCCTAAATAACTGTATTAATAAGATAAATATCTTTTAACAAACATAAGAATCGCGATTATGACTGCTGAGAAAACCAATAATGTTAAAGATTCATTCCTTTCCACGACCGAGGAAGAACTGCTGGTCACAGATTTTGAGTTCAGTTTTCTGTGTCTTTCCGAAGCCTTCCGCCGCTGGATTGTGTCCTGTTCACAGCAGGTTGGCGGAAATGAAATGGGTATGCTTGATGCTCTGGTTTTACATGTGGTTCGTTTTAGAGATACCGCGAAAAGCATATCCGAAATAAGCCACTTCCTCAGTCGTGAAGACCCCTCTACAGTTCAATATTCGCTGCGTAAACTCGAATCAGCGGGATGTGTTGAAAAAGTGGCCGGACTGGCAAAGCGCGAAACTCGTTATCAGGTTACAGAGAAAGGTCAGGAGCAAACCGAACGCTATGCGGAAATTCGACGGGACATTCTCATTCGTATTCTCAATAGTTTTACCCGGGAGCCGGGTTACATGGAGGAATTGATGGATAAAATTACTGTAATGGCTGGCGTGTATGATCAGGCAGCATTACGTGCGAATCATGGAGCGAGAAAGAAAAATCAGAACGCAGAAGAAAAATAGATAGTACGTAATCAGTATCTATAAAATGACAAAGATTTCTGCCTGGATTAGCCAGCCATCTGCTGACTTTGTCCATTTGGCATAATAACTTCCTTGCAGCTCAAGCATTTTTCCGGCTTCCGTCCAGGTACCTTTCCAGGTACCTGTTTCAGCGGCACTTGAAGCCGACAGATTAATCTCAATAGTTAGCGGTGTACGAACATAGACAGCATCGGGATACTTACTCGCGATTCTGGCCATCATTTCACGCTGGTCATCATGTCCGCTCAATTGCAGGTTGGTAGAGGTGACCACATGATAGTCAGGCCTTAAAGTGGTAACTAATAATTCTGCGTCCTTGTTCAACAAAGCCTGATTTGATACATCCCTGGCACGACGAATCTCGGATTCATCTATCGAAATCGTTTCCGCCGGGACCATCGAAGAGAAAATAGTGAGGACACAAAAAAAAGCGAGTGCTCCCAATTTAAGAAACCTGCTCATTCAATCACTCGATGGATCATATTGTGGCCTTGTATCGGGGCTGCGTAATTCATGCTGAGGAAGATTATCCGTTATTTCGAACCATGGCGCTTTGTCGCTGACGTAGATATGAGACTCAGGACGCTTACCTATATCACCATCAGTAGAACCCAGAGTGATACAGCGAATATCCTCGCCATCAAAAGCGGCCAGAGGTGATCCGCAACGACTACAGAAACTACGATATGTTTCGGGTGAAGATTCGTATTTCGTAACCAGATCTTCCCCCATCAGCCAGCGGAATTTCGCCTGTTTAACCGCAAGATAGGTGCCATAAGCCACGCCGGAGACTTTTCTGCAATTTGGACAATGACAATTGGTTACCGGATAAAACTCAGCATCAGATAATTCATACTTTACCGACTGACAAAGACAGCTTCCCTTGATAGTCATGTTTCACCCTCCTCAGGATAGTTTCGGGTTAGTCAAAAATTCATCAAGTACATCTCGGGGTGGATGGAAAAAGTCTGAGGTCCGGCTGACTTCAAGACCGAACTTCTGTTTCATTTCGATCGCCATCTCACACATTCTCAGACTGATTGGCAAACCATTTACTATCGGTGCATCACCTACGCGTTGATTTTCCATGCGCGAGAGCAAGAGCATTGGAATGCCACCTGCCGGGATCAACACATCAACACCGGCTTCCACTAATGGCAGTGCCTGCGCTTCAAATTGTCGTATCACCTCATTAAACCTTTCTTCATCATCAAATGCAGCAAGTATTTCGCCGGGGTTGAACTGCATCGCGTACACATCCTGTACCCGATCCTGTAAAGCGTACTTTTGAATTTGATGTTTATGAAAAGGAATAAAACGCGGATTCATAGTGATGATCCCGATTCTCTGGCCATACTGACATGCATACAACATTGAGGCTTCACCGAGCGAAATTACCGGTATAGAGGCCGAAGCCCGGGCTTCGTAAAGACCTGAATCCTGAAAATGTCCTATTAAAAAGCCGTCGTAATTTTCATCAGACGCTTTTATGGCGTTGGCGATCGCCTCGCGGCCACAACGCCATTCACTGATTGCATGTGCATAGGAATCAGGAGGAGTCACTTCCTTGAAAACTATTTCCGTTCCTTCACTCGCATTTGCATTAATAAATTTATCCAGCTCGCGTAAATAGCTGGGTGCAGATTCCCTGTCGGCGAAACTCTGATACCAGATGCGCATAATTGATTTTAATCCCTGTAATGATCAGGCCGATAGATGTGCGTACTTTTGCTGCAATGAGTCAATGATATGTTGTGGTGCCTTTGCCGGTGAACCCGAATCAAAAGGTGGTTGCGGATCGTACTCTATTATCAACTGAATCTCCTGAGCAATATCATCACCGTATTCTGCAGCGGCAAGCGTCAATGCCATATCGATTCCCGATGACACGCCGGCTGCAGTTATCACTTTGCCTTCACGTACCACTCTTTGTAAAGTTGGTGTTGCACCGAAGTCTTTTAAGGCCTCATGGAACATCCAGTGAGTTGTTGCGGTCAGACCATCTAGGACTCCTGCCGCACCTAGTATCAAGGCACCGGTACACACCGAGGTAGACCATCTTGATGTCTCATGGGCATTCTTCACCCAGGCCTGAATTTCCTTGTCCCCGGCAGCAGCTGATACATCAGGTCCACCAGGCATCAAAAAAATATCAGGCGATGGCATATCTGCGAGCGCTGTATCCGCGTGCAGCCCGGGCACACCGCTATGCGTGGTAATTACACCCGGCGTCTTCGCTACAAAATTTACTTTCGCATCTGGCATTGATGCCAGCACTTCGTAGGGACCAATTGCATCAAGTGCCGTCACGCCATCGTATAATAAGATTGCTATGTTCATGTTGGATTATCCTTTCTTTAAAATAATTGTGCTAACAAAAATTCAAATTGAATCAAAATGATTGGCCACATTGTCCAGCGCCATACGAATTTTTTGTATTAAAAATTCGATTTCATTATTTTCGATAATTAGCCGCGGTGTCATCATGATAATAACGTGTATAAAGCAATTATCGCGAAATATTTCTCCGAGTTTACAAAGACATTTCCAGAATACGTGCATATTCTTCACTGGGGTTTGCATTAGTTCCCCCTTCCGGATTGATACTGACATTTACTGAATCGAAATAATCATACCAGCCAGACGCCTGAATATTTTTGTCCAGCTCATGAATCTGCTCGGCATTAGTCATCGCAAATATTCCAACATAACCTTCTGCTGGTGCTTTTGGTAGACTACGATCAATCTTACTCCAGCCCAGAGTCATGACCCCATGACGACGAGCTTCATTGACTGCTTCATCCAGAGAATGAAGATACTGTTTGCGCTCGTCTTCCGAAAGTGCAACCCACTTATCGCTCGGTTCCCACAAAATGATCAAAGTTTGCATTGTAACGCTCCTGATACGTGAATTCGGGTAATTCGTAAGTCAATGAATACTAATCGATTCCTGCCCTAATCGCCATTGCGTGGCCGACTCAGGCTCTTGATGTTATTATCTGGCAAAGACGCAAAGGAGTTGAATGATGACGATTAAAAAACTACTGGCGATTTACTTATGCGCGCTTGCTCTGGGAATGACAAGCAACATAAGCTACGCGGCAGCCAGCGACGGCGATTTGGGTGAAGCCGAGAATCAGTACAATAAAAACAAGTCCAACGACAAATATAAAGTAGTGTGCAGAAAAGAGGCGCCAATCGGCTCCAGAATCAAAAGAAAAGTCTGCCGGACAGTACAAATGTCGATTAATTCTCAAAGGCAAATCAAACAGACTATGAACAAGTTGAGAACCTCTGTGGGTAATCAACCCTGACAAAATTTATACGAATACAGGCGTTTTGATATTACCTGAGTCAGAAATATGATTCTGAATATTAGTATAATTTCCCGTAACAGTTAAAATATGTCCTCTGTAAAACAGGAGCGCGGCGACCGTCTGATGCCGCGAGTTTTTGCGAGCTATTCCCGATAGCGACGAAAGCAACCAGCTCCAGATCCTTTTCAAGCTGTAGTATTTCAGCGACCTGAGGAATACGAGCCAACCTTGCTATCCAGGTGCTGTCCAGTCCTGATGCTGTTGCTGCTAACAGCATGTTTTGAATCATGGCTCCCATGCTGAGTAAATACAATTCATCCTGACTACGATCCGCGAGTTCTTTCGTATTGACATAACGTTCACGACTGGCTGGTCTACCACATACCGCTATCAATACTGGTTTTAAAAGTAGCGTCGCCTGTTGTTCGCTTACTTTACGATATCTTTGATCTTCATGTTCCCGGGCTTCATTCAGGAAAGCCTGTTGAATCCTGATTTTAATCTCTGGATCAGAGATGACAATAAACTCCCAGGGTTGAGTATTTGCCGCAGAGGGTGCCCAACGGGCGGCTTCCAGAATGCTGATAATAGCCTCCCTTGAAACAGGTTTATCCAGATAGCCCCTGGAAGTCCTTCTTTCTTTAACCAGAGCAAGAAATTGTTCAATTCCGGAGTTCATTTAGCCTCACATGTTTAGCCGGGAAACAGGCTGGATTGACGACCATTCGAAATATCTTCTGCTAATCTTCTATCAAACAGAAAATAAAGCACCAGTACAGCCAGTATCGGAATGATACCGGCTGCCATTAATACCGGACTATAGCCGAAGTTGTCCAGAGTCCAGCCGGTAAGCAGTGTAAACGCCATTCCACCAAAGCCGGCCCCCATGCCGCTAAGGCCTGTCACCGAACCAACAACATGACGCGGAAAGGCTTCTCCACAAAGAGTCATCATGTTCGGTGCCCACAAGCCAAATCCGAATGTCGCCGTGCTGATAGCGAAAAACACAATGACTATATTGAATTCAAATGCCGCCAGTAACCCGCAACACATACACAACATACCAACAAACATAACGGTAAAGCGCGCAGAGATAATTTTCATTCCTCGACGATAGAGCCAGTCTGACAGTAAACCGCCAAGAAGGATCCCGATTCCCTGAGTCAGGAAAGGTATCCAGGCATATTTACCGATATCTGCGACGCTAAAGCCAGCCGTAGTTTTTAAGAATTCAGGAATCCAGAAATGATAAAACCATGAACACGGATCGGCCAGCACTCTTGCCAGAATGACCGCCCATACATTGCGGGATTTCAACAAGCTGAAAAAAGGAATTTTTAGCTGCTTATTTTCCGGGTCAAGGCCCTGTCCGTCTTGTATATGTTTTAGCTCCCTGGCACTGATAGCAAGGTGTTCTTCAGGCAATCGATAAAATCTCATCCATATGAATAGCCAGACAAAACCAGATAAACCTGTTGCAACGAAGGAGTACTGCCAACCCAACACCAGAGCAAGCCAGGCGACAATCGGTACCGATATAACAAGACCCGCACTGGTGCCCACGCCCCATAATGCGTTGGCTATTCCGCGCTCCTTTTTGGGAAACCATTCAGACACTGCTTTTACACAGGCGGCCCAGCTTCCGGCTTCACCGGCACCAAGTAAAAAACGATATATTGAAAAGGAGACAACACTATCACCAAAGGCATGCAACATAGCGGCGACTGACCACCAGAGCATGATAAGAGCGAAGCCATTACGTGTGCCGAGTTTATCAATTAACCAGCCGGTAAAGGCCTGCATCACTGTATAGGCCAGCAGAAAGGACGTTAGAATCTGTGCATAACCACTATTTGATATGCCCAGTTCATCGCGAAGCATAGGCGCGATTACTGCCAGGTTCTGCCTGTCAATATAACTAATCGCGGTCGCGGTAAATAACAGGGCAACTACATACCAACGGCAATTTGCGATTGTCTTCATACTGGCTTAAATATGAAATCGCAAGGGTTTACTAAAAAGAGCCTTCGATCATTTTAATTGCACGTTTGAATAGTGCACTATCTTCATTTGCCAGAGAGAAGGCCGTATCATCGTGATCTTCACCCTCCATTAATAAATAAGACGCGTCTACACCCGCTGCTTTTAGTCCTTCTGTAAAAGCAATGGATGATTCCTGATATTTTTCTACAGAGCCCACCACCACCAAAGCAGTTGGGACCGGATCTTTTATATGCAATATCGGACTGGCTTGAGCTTGTAGTTCCGCTGTCGGCGCGTAAGCAGACTGCTCTCCGGGCCGGCCCTTTTTACGCATATCGTAAGGACCACTAATCGGTATAATTCCCTTCAATGCCTGTTTCGGAATATTCATCTCAGTCATCCATGCGCGATCAACACCCACATCAGCGGATAAAATTGCTCCAGCTGAATGACCACCGACATAAATGGCGTCCGTCTTGCCTCCGTAAGAGGCTATATTCTTGTGTATCCAGTTGATGGCACTTTTCACATCATCCGATTGCGCGGGATAATGAAATCCGTCTGTGGTCAGACGATAGCTGGCAACAGCAGTAATGATCCCTTTTTTAAGAAAAGGCTCAGCAATAGAACCATAATGTGTTCTGTCACCTTCGCGAAATCCACCACCGTGTAAAAACAAAAAAACGGGGCATTAGATACCTCTCCCAGAGGCAGATAAAGATCAAGGGCCTGCTTGGGATCGGAGCCGAATGCGAGATCAAGATGATGCGGATAGCTATTCCGTACCCTGAGTGTCGCTTTGCTATTAGCCTTGTAAAACCCGGTCCAGTCAATAGTAAATTCCTCAGGGTGCATTACGGTATAGTACTTTGACATGTCCTGCGCACTAACAGGAGCACTCAATAACGCAATTGCAAAGAGTAATAGCAAAGATCGTAGTTGAAGCTGAAGCATAATTTAGTTCCTCTTCGTAGTGTTGATCAAAAAGCCGCTAATCAGATTCCAGATACTGCAATGCTTCCTGCATAGAAATCACATCACCATAACGTTGTTCAATATCTATCAGGTTGGCTTCATGGGCCAGTACGGAGCGATCACCAACAGTCTCCCTCACTATGATTGGGCGAAAACCGTTCTGAACAGCATCAACAGCAGAGGCTCTAACGCAGGCACTGGTTACACAACCTGAGATTAACAGGGTATCAATTTTCAAGACCTGCAACTGTGCGGCGAGACTTGTGCCAAAAAAAGCTGAGCCGTATTTCTTACTGATAATGATGTTCCGCTCAAGCCTGGGTAATCGATGGTCGGCTTCTGTCCAGCTGGAGCCCTGCAGCAAGGTTTCGATTCTGGGTGTTTTTAAATACAGCAGGTTTGATTTTAAATCGCTGCTACTAAACTCAACTGTTGTGAATATTACCGGCAAATTCTTATATCGGGCTGCCTCTAATAAATTTGCCGTATTATTAACTTCGTCATCCCAACTGCCTGCTAGTGGAGACGAGCTGTTTGTAAATCCCTCAACGAAATCCACGACCAATAAGGCAGGACTCTTACCTGCTCCCATCCGTGGTGCCTTGATTGAGGCGTAATTCTGTTTTAATTCAGTGACAAGTTTTTCCAGGTCCATACTACTATCACCTCAATAATCTAAAGACAGAATAATGCTCAGAATCTAACACTGTTATCAGGCGTATAAATTTCTCCATTTTTTATAACCAGTACGACTTTGTGTTGCAGTAAGCTAATGTCCTGTAATGGGTCACCGTCTACTATAATAATATCAGCGTATTTGCCAGTACTGACGGTACCAAGATCCTGTTCGACACCCTGCATCTGTGCAGGTCGAAGAGTCGCACTTTGGATAGCCTCCATCGGAGACAATCCTGCTTCCAGCAAATTAGCCACTTCCTTCGTTAACGGACTGTGCAGGTTAAACGGCGCACCGGCATCTGTGCCCGCCACAAGTTGTTCCCGACCACCTGCCTGAATAAAGTGTTTTAATTTTCGCTTGGCCACCTTTATACGTTCCGGCGCACCCAGACCCCAGGGAACTGATTCCGGATAAGTCCAGTGTTCGCGCAGACTTTCATAGACTTCTTTCGGATATTGCTGCTTGATTCTCGGGTGATCGAGGATTTCTCGAAACTTAAATGCACGTACATAGGCGTTGCGCATTTCGATAGTGGGTAAGATGTACGGACCTCGTAGAATATTGGCCATAGGTCCACTTGCGCCCGGCTTTAGGCCACGCACCAGTAGACGAATATCATCATCGCTGTAATCAGACAGGGCATCTGCTGTAAAAACATGGTGCAGACGATCCACTCCAGCTTCAATTGCAGTTCGGAATGCCGTGATATGTCGAACATCAGCATCAACACCTATTCCGGCTTCATGGGCCGTATCAGTTATCGCTTGCAGGATCTCAAGATCCCAGAACCCATAGACCTTGATTTGATCAACGCCCATCGCCAGTACTTTTTCTGTCAGGCGTTTCGCTTCTTTTGGCGAAGCGGCGGTATATTTACTTTTCCTGACGGCTGCTTCCGGGCTTCGTTGTCTGAGAATCGGGCCGGCAAGAAACAATCTTGGACCGGAACGCTCGCCAGCTTCTATCTCAGCCTTTAGTACGAGTTGCTTTTCAATAGGCCCGCCTGTGTCACGAAAAGAAGTGATACCTGAGAAAAGTGAAATCTTTGCCACCGACGCCATAATTGAATCTGCCTGCTCGGCAAATCTCCTGGGGAAATCTGCTGGATCGCCTTCACCGGCATGGAACAGGTGGCCATGAGATTCCCACAGGCCGGGCATGATGGTCATGCCATTTACATCGAGCGTTTTTATTCCTGGCGGGATACTGAGTTCACTAAGCCGGCCAACTTTAATAATACGATCACCAGCAACCAGGACGGCGGCATTTCGCATGGGTCGTCCACCATAACCATCGATTAGCTGCCCGCCAATAATCGCCAGGTTCGGCGTAGCTGGAGATCCTGTCTGTTCGGCTCTGGAGAAAAAACTGAGGCTAAGCAAGAATATTACCAATAAGCATTGTTTCATCATCGCTCCCCTAGAGTTGATACTGTGTCGATAAAAATCAGTCATCTGCTCCAACCTTAAAAGATGTGTGGTCACAGCTTGTTAATATAAGGCTTTCCAGCTAAGGATACCTGTGAACTACAGAGGTTCAACAGCAATTAAAACAGATTTCGTTGTCTTTTACGCAATTAACTAGGCACTGCATCGCATGTAAGTGTTATGGGTAATTATGTAATATGTGGTATCAACTGGTGCAAAAAATATTTAGCATAAATTTTACACGCTGTTAGTAAAGTAAAATCATCAGGTTGACACAATTTACAAAGTTTCGTCGTATCGAGAAAATAGTAAAGATGCTCACTACTCCAGACAGTAAAAATTTTTTAAATGATTAGGTGAAGGATATGCAATTATACGATTTATACCCATACTGGAAACGCGAGCGCGACATGCTGTTTGACGGTCTTGAAAAAATAGTTGGGGAATTAAGACAAAAACGAAGTCCGGAACAGGTCGAACATGTTTTTAAATGGATTCCTGGCGGCGGAGTCCGGAGTATAAGCGACACCTTGCGGCATATGGCGTATGTGGAATACTACATTATTGAAAAAGTAATTCTTGATGGAACACCCAAGGATTACTTGCCTGGCACACTCTTCCCTGAAAAAGATTATCCGACTCACGACGATGTTATAAAATTGATGCATGAAGTGCACGAGGGAACAAAAGCTGCATATGAAACATTAACGATCGAAGATTTAAAAAAGGAAATACCCGCCTTCCGTAAAATGATGACAATAGAAAGGTTGCTCTGGAGTATCATACAGGAAGAGGCTCATCACCGTGGTCAGATTTATATGATGCTACGCATGCAGGGAATCGCACCGCCTGAACGCAAAGACTGACGCTCAGACATATATCATTATCCAGTACTCTCTATTTATTGTTTGAGCTCAGATTGAATTAAGTCGCAGTTCTTTGATTGGATCATCAATTCTCTGGGCTTCCTTTATCCAGTAGGGTTCAGCATATTCGACTCCACACTGTAGTCCGTAACTACGAGCCCCGTTCAAAATGTAGGACTCCATATCTTGTTTCGTGACCGGGTTTGTCGATCCAGCTTCGCCGAATTGCGATCGGTATGCAGCTACGGCTTCCAGTTTGCGATCGATCTGCGCAGTGATATCAACATAAAAAGATGGGGTCTGTTGTTGGAACGATGTGGAATAAAGTATTCTGTCCGGTCGGTGTATATCTCCGGGCACAGGAAATTTTTTTAATCCCGCTGCGAAGATTCCTGCGTAAGCAATTTCGGCAGTAGCATTGTGATCCGGGTGTCGCTGTCCACCCGTTGGCAGTATCACAAGTGCTGGCCGCAGCTTGCGTATGTATGAAGCAATTACCTCACGGCTGTTCTCAGTAAGAGTGAGTCGGGCATCCGGAAGCTCTGCGTTTTCCCGTGCTGAAAGACCCATTATCTTACTTGCGAGTAATGCTTCTTCAGTTCGGAGCTCCGCCGTACCCCGGCTACCCATTTCTCCCCGGGTTAGATCGAGAATACCGATTTTGTATCCTTGATCAGCCATGCGCATCAATAAACCACTACAGCTGACTTCAACATCATCAGGGTGCGCGGCTATCGCCAGCACATCAACAGTATTCATATCATGGTCCTCCAATAAAGCGCTTCATACATTGGAATGATACGGTCCGCATCAAATCGTAAGGCACTTTCCCGCGCTTGTTTACGATGGCGGCTACGAAATTCAGAATCCAGGACTAATTCGAGTACCTTATTTGCCATAGCGTTGATGTCTCCCAGAGGAACACGATAACCATTGTCACCATTGATTATTAACTCATCAAGGGCAGCCACATCATAAGAGACAACCGGTACACCACAGGCCAGCGCCTCCAAAGCGGCCAGACCAAAACTTTCCTCTTCTGACGGTAACAAAAATACATCACAACATGCCAGCAACTCCTGCAAATGGTTCTGGTTGCTTAGCACATGCAAACGCCCCCGTAGATTCAATCGCTCAGCTTCCTGCCATACTTCAGCCATCTCAGGTCCATCACCAATCAACAGCAGACGCGCAGGACGTTTTTCGTTGACAGCTGCCAGTACCCGTACAGTATCCACAGGCCTCTTAAGCGGCCTGAAATTGGATAGATGAACCAACAATATTTCATCTTCCTCTGCAAAACGTGCACGTTGTTTATCATTGGTGCCTGGATGAAAAACAGTCAGATCAACGAAGTTAGGGATTACTTCCGTATTACTACATTCAGGGAAGGTCTCTCTGGTTGCTTGGTTCAGGTACTCAGATACAGAAGTGACCGAATCCGAAGAGCGTATGGAAAAACAGGTGATATCATAAAGGGACTTGTCAGAACCAACGAGGGTAATGTCAGTACCATGCAAGGTCGTTATCAATTTCGGGCGCTCAGAGTTACCAATAATAGACTTGGCCAGAAAACCAGCGGTGGCATGCGGAAGTGCGTAGTGAACATGGAGAATATCCAGTTCAAATTGTCGCGACACTTCTGCCATCTTCGCAGCGAGTGTGAGCGTATAAGGCGGGTATTTGAACAAGGGATAACGAGCTGCATCCACTTCATGAAAAAATAGTTTCTCATCGAATACCGATGTCCGGAACGGAGGAGCATAAGCAATAAAATGAATTTCGTGCCCCCGCTTCGCTAACAATCGACCTAATTCAGCTGCAACAACTCCCGAACCACCCGGAACAGGATAACCGGTAATACCGATCTTAAGTCGAGTACCAGTTATCAATTAGTCCAGACCCCATAGAAGATGATTTCGTAAGCCCACCGGCCAATCTTCATACAAGCTGGAAAGAAATTCTGGGCCATATCGCGTCCAGTAATAGACGATATTAAAGTGACGTTCCTGTAGTTCACCCTTCGGAAAAAGATGCAATGCCAGGCGACTAAGCTGTCTTTCTGTATCAGATTCTTTTCGTCGATGAGCCGCATGCGTTTTTCTGGTCAGGCGCTGCAATTCCCTCTGTAAGCGTATAGCCGCAGACTGGACGGTCTTATTCAGGCCAGGTTCAAATTTTTCAACGATGGCCTGAATTTCTTCAAAACTTTTTTCAATGCTTCGTTCTGCAAGTTGAAAACTGGTATCTAGCTCTTCCGGTAGTGTTGTCTTTAGTATCCGGTTAATCTCATAACTGGCATCCTGCTGTAAGGCATTAAGATCAATGTCATTTTGAGAGAGACATCTGTTAAAATTTTTTTGAACAAGAGTCACGCTGGTTCTCGGCATGATAGTCGGGCGCGGTACGTCAAAATAGTCATACAAACCACCGATCTGTGCATAATAGGCAATTTCAGAGGGACCCAATACCACACCTAATGTGGGAAATAAGGCATTTTGTAAAATTGGGTTAAACAGAACATTTCCGGAAAAATCCTCCGGCTTCTCTTCCAGCATTTCGCAAAGAGTATCTATTGTGGCTGACTTCCCTTCTGCCAGAATGTAATTATTGTTTTTCTGCCGATGAATATTGTGCCGCCTACTTTGTTGATAAAATACAAACGTTTGTTCAGATTTTTTATAAACCTGTCTGTGATAACCATCGTTCTCCAATCGTCTGGAAGTTTCTTCATAAAGAGAAAAAAGAGAAGCGGTATCTCGAAGTGCCTGTTGCAGAAGAGGTAAGGCAAGTTTTTTCAACTGCCGCTGACAGGGAGACACAAAAACCATCTGACTTTGTGGAAACATGCGGTACCACAAACGGGCGAACGCAACAGGAAAGGTGACATCGGTACTATATGTTTTCACAAGAATATCAAGCACGTCCTGTCTGAATTCAGTCGCGGGAATATAACCGAACAATTCATTTATCAACGATTTAATACTGGCATCCAGTTTTATGCGTCCAACTGGCAAATCCAATGTGGTGTGTTTTGGTCTGTATGTAAGCGTGTTGATATCCGTTTCGTCGGGCAGATTAATATGATTAACTTCGGCAAAGTCATGATCATCCGAAGCAAGCCAGAAACAGGGAATAACTGCGAATGAAAACTTGTCCGATAATTCAGACGCCCAACGTTCTAACGTAAGTGCTTTATAAACAGAATAAAGAGGGCCGCTAAAGAGACCGGGCTGCTGACCAGCAAAAACGGTGAACGAATCCTTATTGCGCAAAGTTTCGATTTGATTTCTAGCCCCAGCCGGAGCTTCAATCTCCACCGCCAGTTCTTCCAGGGCCGACGCCAGTTCCTCACGCGGATAATCACGTTCTTTTAATTGTGTATATAATTGACCAAGTGCCGCGTCATCATCAAAGGTAGGGCCATAATACTCTCTGACTTTCTCCTGTTTATTAAGAAAATCCGCATACAATTTTGTCGCATTCGAATGCTTTGATATCGGCACCTCGAGGTAAGCTTTGTTCTTTTTTTGCATCTCAGTTATGAGCATGTCCGTTCATCTGCTAAGCCATTACCGGCGTGTAGATTCAGCTAACTAGTTTGTCTATAGAGCAACAAAATATAGTTTCTAACCTGATTGAATCAATCTGCTCATAAGGTAACCTAATTCTTATGTAGTTCGTATATTAATCTCAGTTTTTACTATAAAGAAAGTAAGGAAATTGCTATGTCAGATTATGACGATACAGAAAAGGTCGATAACAATCAGAGAACCGTATTGGCTGCACTGGCCGGCGGAGCACTGACTGGCGCAGCGGCCCTGGCCGGGCAACAGACTCAGGCTGCGGCCAGAGAAACTTCTGGCTCAGAACAGTCTGTTAATACGGGTGTCGATCTGAATAAAAAGGGTATGCAACTTATTATTACCGGTTCTGGATCGGCACTCCCGGATCCTCTTCGTGGTGGTGCCAGTTGTGCTGTCGTGGTCGATGGCGTCGTCCTCCAGTTCGATTGTGGCCGCCGGGTTCTGGAAAACCTGATGCTGGTTGGCATTAACCCGATGAAGGTAGATCATCTGTTTTTTACGCACCTGCATTTTGACCACATTGCCGACTACGATTACTTTGTTATCAGCAACTGGATAGCAGGCAGGCAGGAGCCGGTGTATGTTTATGGACCAAAACGAACCGAGGCTATGTCAGAGGGTGCGATAAAGCACATGCATGCTATGGACTATGAATTTGTTCATGAAATACTGAGCTACTGGCCACCGCATATGAAAAAGCGTCCAACTCAGGAACCACCCTTTACTGTGAAAGATGTGTCGCCCGGGGTGATCATTGAAACAGACAGTTTCAAGGTAACTAGTCTTGAGACAGACCATCTGCCTTTTCCAAATATGCATACCCTCGGCTATCGGGTTGACTCTGATTACGGTTCGGTTGCTATTAGTGGTGACACCGGCGTTTCTGACGGTATGCTCAAGCTGGCAAAAGATGTCGATATCCTGGTGCATGAATGCGTAAAACCGGATCTTGGCATGACACCTGGCGGCGGCAAGTTCAGCAGCAAAGATTTTCACAGTGACAAGCTGATGAAAAAGCGCCCACAGACCGGTCACACCAGCCCAAGTCAATTGGGTAAGCTGGCACAGGATGCCAATGTGAAGAAACTAATTGCCTATCACCTCGCACCTTATACCAGCGTTCCTGCCGCTATTGAGATGTCCAGTCTTTACCTGGGGCAAAGTCCCGGGCCATCTATCTGGACGGCATTCAGCAGTGCAATGAAAAAGCAATACGATGGACCGGTCGTCCTGGCTGAAGACCGGATGATTTTTGATATAAGAAAATAAATCAGGAAAATTACAGTCGCTATTCTCTCAGCGTAAAAGCAACAATAGCATCGCTTAGATCAGTGCCAAAGGTAGGGTAACCACCTGCTGCAATAATAATATATTGCTTGTTGTTCTTTTCATGCAGGTAAGTCATGGGTGTTGCTGTTCCCGGTGCCGGCAGCTTTTCACTCCATACTTGTTCACCTGTATGAAGATCATAGGCGCGAATTTTTTTATCGATACTTGCCCCGATAAAAACAAGTCCACCTTTTGTAATCATAGGACCGCCTTGATTTGGGGAGCCCCAGCCCTTTGGCGTATGTAGCAAACCAAACGCAATGGGCTTGCGTCCGAACGGGATTTGCCACTCGATTTTGCCGGTGACGGTATTGATTGCAGTCAGATTTCCCCAGGGAGGAGGATTGCAGGGAATGCCAAAACTGGACGCCAGATATTCCCGTATTGATATATAGGGTGTGCCATACATCATTGAAATGGATTTCCCGAACTTTTTCTTTGCATCCGCTGATGATTCAAAACCCTCACGCGGTACCAGCTTTTGCGAGGTAACTATATTCGTAGAATTAATAATTACCAGGCCGGACTCGGGATCAAAGGCAAGCCCACCCCAGTTGCTACCACCGGAAACAGACGGATAAAGTACCGAGCCCTTAATGCTAGGTGGCGTGTAGAGGCCTTCGTTTTTCAGTGCACTGAGCTGTTTACGGCATTGCTTCTTGTCCCAGAACGTCAGTCCCCAGGCATCTTCCGGCTTTATAGACTGCGGTGTAAAGGGGGGAGGAAATTGTGGCACAGGTTGAGTTGGCGATGATTTTTCGCCATCCACATCGGATTGGGCAACTGTGACTTCTTCAACAGGAAATAGCGGTTTACCTGTCAACCTGTCCAGTACAAACAGGAACCCGGTTTTTGTCGCCTGTAAAACGGCTTCCACCTTTTCACCGTCATGACTTATTTCAACCAGAGTCGGCATCGATGGTAAATCGTAATCCCAGAGATCGTGATGCAAGGTCTGGTACGACCAGATTTCCTCACCGCTCAAGGCGTCTAACACCACCACCGCATTACCATAGGGAATAGGATCAGAACGTTGCACCCCGTATGTGTCCTGACTGGGGCTCCCGGTCGGCAAAAATACCCAGCCACGTTTAGTATCAATAGAAATCGGTGCCCAGGCGTTTGCAGCGCCAACAGTGTCACGTAAATGTTCCGGAATCGGGTTCCAGTTCCATAATTCGACGCCGCTACGAACATCGAAGGCTCTGACAATCCCGTCGGGGGCGTTTGCCCACTTACTGTCGTATATGGTGGAACCAACAATCACGA
This sequence comes from Gammaproteobacteria bacterium, assembly GCA_012103475.1. Classification (GTDB taxonomy): domain Bacteria; phylum Pseudomonadota; class Gammaproteobacteria; order Eutrophobiales; family Eutrophobiaceae; genus WLWS01. The sequence continues at coordinate 255,304 of WLWS01000001.1, forward strand.
CATCCTGGTAGATAACCGGTGGGGATGTCTGGGAGATAGTACCTTCACCGTGATAGTCATAAGAATTTAGATCGATTTGCCCCTCATTTCCAAAGTCACTGCAGAGTTTGCCGGTGTTAGCATCAACAGCAATCAGTCGTCCATCACCGGTACCGCTCAGCACCCGTTTAGTGCAAGTCTCCCCAGCTTTGTTTGAGTTTGACTCACTCCAATAAGCGACGCCGCGGCAATAGGCACCCTTGGAGTAAGTGTTTTTTCTGTCTAAGCCAGGGTCGTGGTTCCAAAGCTCAGTGCCATTGCCGGGATCCAGGGCAACGATGCGATTAAACGGCGTACAGATATAGAGTTTGTCGTTAGCCAGTATCGGGTTGACTTCGAGAGGCGTCTTGGCTGTACCATCCGCCCCGTCAGACACATCACCGCTGTGATATACCCAGGCCTGTTCAAGTTTTGAAACGTTTTGTCGGTTAATTTGATTGAGTGCAGAGTACTGACCACCACCGGGAGAACCGCCGTAGGACGACCAGTTTTGTACCGGATTATCCGCCGATACATCAGCTGGAAGGTTAGCAGCCAGCTCCTGTGCCATGGTAAGACTACTGGCAACCAGTAAAATAGCAGGAATTATTAATATAGTTTTAATACGGTTCTTCATGTCTAATGTTTTCACCTTGTCAGGCTAGACAAGTATCAACAGATCACATGGCTGTCTTTTCCCGGGCAATACGAATTTCTTCGAGCTCCCGATCACTCGTATTCCAGAAATTTAAAAAGCGTTTGTACCACTTCTGCGCCTGTTTCTGGTTACCCAATTCTTCATAAAGCTGTCCTAGTTGAAAATGGGCCTTTACATAATGAATGGGAACATCGAGTCTGGCGTCGCTTAGAGTAACCAGCGTTTCCAGCTCTGCAATAGCACCCTTGAGATCACCACTTTGCCAAAGTGCGCGTGCCAGACTTTCACGATATAAAGGGTGGTCATATATACCGATAGTGGATTGAAAATTTATAATTGCGTCTTCCGGGCGTTTAAGCTGCAGAAGAATTTCACCATTTAAATGATAGAAGCGACGAAGTTGCGATTTAAATTCGGGTTTGCGAAGAGCGTCGCCAATCACCCGAAGTCGCTCAGCCGCATTCAGCAGGCGTCCTGACTTTACCAGAGCTAGTCCGGCCAAATGTTCAATATCCAGATTAATCGCACTCACATCCGGGGCCAGTTCGAGCGCCTGCTGATAGCTGGCAAGTGCCGCATCGATTTGCCCGGTTTCGACCTGATAATACGCGACGTAGAAAAGCTTTAGCCCTTCGCCCACTGGATCATTCGCTAATGCCCGAAGACGTTTAGCTTCCAGTTTGTGTTCTGTCGCTTTCGAAAAGCTACCGCTATATTGAGAAATCAGTGCTAATTCGTCGTGAATTTCCTCCTGAATCTCGTGATTATTGGTTTTTGTGAGAAGTGATTCCAGACTTTTTCTCGCGACGTCAATCTTATTATCGAGCGTATCAGTCTTGGCAAGTTCCAGAATAAGCATAGGGTCGCCCGCTTGTTTGCGGAGTTTCTTTTTAAGCACACTCCGCGCTTTGTCGAAGTCTCCGCTGCGACGGACATTGATGGCTTTCGCAAGTTCTCCTTCTGGTGCAGCCAGACCGCCATTAGGCAAATCATCTGCGAGCATCGCTTTCCACCCGGAACGCCTTTCTTCGAGATAGTCAGTCAGCAGTGTGGCTAAACTGTTTAAATATTCTTTTCCTGCATTCGCAGTCGCGCCTCGCGGATCACCGAGCACGCCTATAGGCGAAATTGAGTGGGTGCCGTCCCGGTTGAGTTTTTCACCCATGGCATAGGCATCACCCATAAAGCCCACTTCTGCTTTATCCAGACGAACAAGCTCCGGTTGACAAGCCATGATCATAGCTGTTTCTGATAGACCAGAGTGAGAACCGGCTTCGGCAAGATCGATGCCCAAACGTTTCGAGGTGTCGGTCAGTGCCGCAATGTAGGCATTGGGATCGGAAAATGAAAAAATATTTGTATGCGGATAGAGTTGCCGAAGTTCACCTTCTAACTCTCCGGCCATTTTAAAGTTGGTACCGTGGGTCGGGATAATGTAAATGTGGCGAAAACCATGCCAGGTGAGACTGTGGACGTATTCGTAAACCAGAGATTTGAGTACCTCGCTGCGCACGGCAATTGTGCCGGGGAAATGCATGTGATGAGGAGAAATACCGAGGCGAATATTTGGTGTGATAAGAGTTCTTCCAACTCGTTCAGCAATTTCGCGGGCCAGGCAGTCACCTGAGGCCGAGTCGCTGGCCAGAGCCAGTTGTGGTCCATGTTGTTCGGTCGCACCAATAGTAATAATAGCGGTATCTGTGCCTTCTTTGAGAGCCGATTCGACTTCCTTCCAGGTCATTTTTTCCAGTTGATTCTGAGCTGACAGCGTCGATGTCATCAGCAGCGTAACTACTGTTACTATAATTCTTAAATAGGGCATGCTTATTTTCCAGGTTGATTGAAATAAACCTTCGCGTCCTGCAATCCTGAATGGCTCAGGAACCGGGTGCGAGATAGGCGAAATGGTCATGGGGATAGACCGTACCCTTATAGACGATTGTCTCAATTTTGCGGATGTTCTCTATATCCTCGAGTGGATTTGCGGTCAGTAGCAAAAGGTCCGCCAGCTTGCCAACTTCCACGGTACCCAATTTGTCCTCTACACCGATGACTCTGGCACCGTTTCGAGTTGCCGCCAGCAGTGCATCCATTGGACTCAAACCGGCTTGAACAAAAAGTTTCACTTCCCAGGGCAAATTGTATCCCTGAAAGTTGAAGCCTACAGGTCCGCCCGCATCCGTACCGGCGGCGAGTAAAACACCAGCCTTGTGTGCTTTATTTATATTCTCCATAAAAACAGGAATCTTTGCTTCCGCCCATTCGTAAACCAACATATTGGCAACCGCGAGAAATCGTTTGGTCTCTTCTGCCCGGTAAACCGGATCCTGCATGTTATCCAGTAGAAAATGAGGAACACTGGCGCGTAAGATCGGATCGTTTAAATCGGCTGCGGCCTCGTCGTGTCTGATAAAGGCTTCCCACAAACTCTGAGTCGGTACCATAGCCACATTATTTTCTACCATATCCTGCAAAATAGTGTCGCCTTCCGGGATTGGGTCTTCGAGGCCATGAATAATCGCCTTCGAAGATATCGTCACCGCAGAGTGAAATTCATCCAGATTAATAGCGTGGGTATAGATGGGGACATTGTGCTCCTGAGCGATGCCCGCAATGGCCATCATCATTTCCTCACTCATTCGAGTATAAGTTCCTGAGGCACCCAGACCATCTTCAATCATCACTTTGAAACCATCTGTGCCACGACTAATTAAGTCTCGCGCACGTGCAAGGGCTGCCTCTGTATCAACCAGGCCACCGCCATGTCGACTGCCCCAACCACCTTCAGGAGTCAAAGAACGTCCCATGGCATAGATCCTTGGGGACATTATTTTACCGTCGCGCTCAGCCTGGCGTTGCTCGAATATCCAGTCTGCGTCCGAAGAAACATTGAGGACGGTGGTGACACCGTTATACAGAAATGCTTTGGGGGTATGTTCAATAATCTGCGCCTTTTCATCCGGCGTGAGCTGAAATACAACAGGCGCATCCAGGTGGGCATGGGCGTCGATCAGACCTGGAATCACATACTTGTCACTGCCATCAATGATTTCGCTGCCGCTCGCAGCAGACAGGTCGGAAGCGATTTCAACAATTTGTCCCTGCGATATGCGAATGTCGACATGAGACTGAAGACTGGCTCCGGTGCCATCAATCAGGGAGACGTCACGGATGAGAAGCTCGCCACTTGCGTTTGTTACATTGGAGGAGACAATTTCGTCGGGAGACTCCGCTGAACTTTCAACTACAACTTCATCAGCAGACTCGGGCTGCTCGCCTGAGCAAGCCAGCAGCCATAGCGGCAATACAATAATTACCCAAAACGCTTTTTTCATTGCCTATCTCCCAGGCCGAATAATTATTGTCCCAGCTTGTTACGATAAACCGCGCCGCCTTTCATTACTAATTGTATGTTACGCAAAGCTTTGATGTCCTCAGCCGGATCCTTATCCACTGCGACAATGTCGGCGAACTTGCCAACTTCAAGAGAGCCAATCTGATCCTCAGCTCCCAGAAGTTTTGCAGTCTCAATGGTGGCTGAGCGCAGGGCCTGCAAAGGTGTCATGCCAGCTTCCACATAGTATTGTGCCTCGCGAGCGGTAGCGGTCGTACCATCGTTGGGCTCATGCGGTAACTGGTCGGTACCGAGTGCAATATTGACTCCCACCTTAATGGCGGTCTTCAAAGCCTGAAAATGGGCCTTGCCGGCCTCATTGCGTCGTTTCAGGTACCAGTCAGGAGAACCTATCTTTTTGAAAAAGGGTTCGGTAGCTGGTTGGCTGACGACGATAGTCGGCACCAGGTAAGTGCCGTGCTTTTTCATTTTCCTGAGGGTTTTTTCATCAAGGAAATAGCCATGTTCTATGGAGTCGATTCCAGCATCAACAGCAATACTGGTGGCTACCGACGAACCTGAATGCGCAGTGACTTTGGCGCCAAAGCGATGGGCGGCGTCTACCACCGCGTTTATTTCTTCCGGTGTCATCAGTGCTGCAGCGAGGCCACCACCGTCGGTGGCGATGCCACCTGATATAAGGATCTTGACCCACTTCGCCCCGGCCATTATTTGCCTGCGCGCCTCTTTGACCAGTTCATAAGGACCATCAAAGTTGGCTTTGCCATCTTTCTTTGAACCGTGCCCACCGGTAATGGTCACCGCTTCTCCAGCACTATAAATACGTGGTCCGATTGCCTGACCCTTTTTTATGGCGCGGTCCAGAGCAATGTCGGCATGTGCCGTATCACCTGGCAGTCGAATGGTAGTAACGCCCGCCTGTAGTACGCCACGCGCCCCGTCGGCCATACGCAGGGCCAGAGCCGCTTCGCTTTCGTTCGCCAGCTCCGCTTTCATTTTACCCGGCAGGATGAGTCCAAGATGTACATGCATATTCATCAGACCAGGAATCAGCCAGCTGCCACTGGCATCAATGCGTTCAGCATCAGCAGGGATGTTGACATCACCAGCCTTGCCAATCGCCGTTATTTTATCGCCTTCTACAAGGATGACAGCATCCTGAATTGGTGATTTACCATCAAGGTCAACGACGGTCCCTCCGACAATGGCGGTAGTGCCGGCATTAGTCACTTGAGTGAACAATATTAATAGAAGCGGGAAAAGCAGGTGGAGCCGATAGCGAATAGTATTCATTTCAGTTACCTCTCTTGGGTGGGATGACGCGGGTACTGCACTGCCCCAGGCTTTTACGTAGGCATTCTGGTAGTAATTTTTGTCAAACAGGTTCTCGGCGTAGGCCGTTACAGACCATGCGTCACTACGAAGACCGGCACGAAGGGTGAAGAAATTATAGGCCGGTACTTTCCAGGGGAAAGCATCCGGTTGAACCAGGCCTTCCACCAGAGTCCGGGACACGGTGTCGCGGAAGGTCCACTCCAGACGGCCAAAACCTTCAAACTTGTCCATCACCGGGAAGGTGTATTCGGCGTCCGCGGATGCGGTCCACTTTGGTGACATGGGTGTGGTTGCGCCATCCAGCACCTGGTTACACTCCTGGGATGGCGGCACGTGGTCACACTGGTTGTTCCGAATGAAGATAGTGGCCTTGTTCATTTGCGCCCGGAGATAGCCAAGGTTGAAATTCACTATCAGGTTGTCCATGGGCAAGGCGGTGAGGGAGAGCTCGGCACCTTTCGAGGTGGCCCTCTCGGCGTTGCTGATGACATCGCCTCCGGTACCACCCGTGGTCAACACGGGAACCAGGAATTCTACCTGCATGTCGGTCCAGTTCATGTAAAACAAGGCGGCGGAGAGTTGCAGTCTGCTATCAAACAGCGTGGCCTTAAGGCCAATCTCATGGTTCCAGACAACTTCCGGATCAAAGGGCACCACAGCATTCGAAAGGCCGGTCACGCCACCAGATTTGAACCCCTTGGAGATGATTGATGTCTTCGGTCATCGCATAATTAACCGCAAAGCGGGGCGAGAAGCTCTTGAATTTTGACTTAACGTCAGAAACGATCGTACCGTCGTCGGCTATCTCCACATAAGAAGGGTCTTCCTCGGCCCAGCGTCCACCCACGGAAAGAGTAAGTCTTTCGGTGAAGTCAAATTCAAACTGACCAAAGATAGCAATCGATTCGATGGACTCGTCAGTGTTGTTATTGGGAAAGTTAAAACCCTGGTTAATCTGCTCGCCGCCTGTGCCGCCTGGTAATCCAAAGGCATTATCGGGGCCGGCGAAGGTCTCACTGTCAAAAAAGCCGCTGTCCTTTGCCCAGATTCCACCAATGCTCCATCTCATCCTGCCATCGTCGGTGTTCTGTATACGGAACTCCTGGCTGACACTGTCACGTTTGATATCCCGATACTCCTGGAAGGCATTGATACTGACGCCGTCAATATCACCGTTGAGAAAGAAATTGGAGTCAATATGACCGGTTATGCTCGTGAAGAGCAGGTTGTTCCATTCATAATCAATACGCCCGACTATCTGTCGATAATTCAGTCCGACTTCCTGAGGGTCGCCAAAGTTGGTTCGGTTGGTGTTGTTGGGAAAGAAACCAACGCCATCTGGCAAGCCCTCGTTAACACCATTACCATCTGCGTCGGGGAAGCCGTTTGTCGCATCCCCCCCGAATAACCTTTCACCAAAGAAAGACAGTACGCCCGAGCCGATACCTTGACGCATACCGGTGACTTCGGAGCCTACCGAAGCGATAATGTCTACGGTGAGGTCATCGTTCGGGGTCCAGCGGGCCGCCAGTCTGGCATACTTGTTTTTCTGGTCATTACCCTGATCGTCGGGTTGAATATTTTTGATATTGCCATCTGTCTCGTAATACTTGATGTTACCGCGCAGGGCCAGAACGTCCTCAATAACGGGAACGTTGACTACCGCTTCCACATCCTTGGTGTCGAAATTGGAGTAATCAAACATGATGGACCCTTCAATTTCTTCTGCATTGGGTTTGTTCGTGGTCACACTGATACCACCACCCATGGCGTTTCTACCGAAATAGGTGGCCTGTGGACCACGTAGTACTTCGATACGCTCGATGTCCATCAGTGGGGGATTACCAGAGCTGCCGCCAATACTGAAATCATCCTCATAAAACGCAAAGGTGTTGGAGCGCAGGGTGGAGTTCACATTGAGGAAGTTGGTAGTGCCGCGTATGGACAATTCCCGTCGCGACCTGGAACCGGTTGAAGACCAGCTGATATTGGGAGTACGAGTGACAAAATCTGTTACGTCGTCAAACATATTCGCCTCAATGTCCCTGGAACTGAAAGCGTTGATACTGATAGGTACATCCTGCAGGCTCTGTTCTCTTCGTTGTGCTGTTACAACGATTTCTTCGAGTGAGTCTTGCGCAACAACAATGTTGCTCGAAAATCCTATGGTCAGCGTTAACAGTGCCACGATTATACGCCTGGCGCCTGTAACAGTTTGAGATCGATTGATTAATTGTCCTACTGTATTCATGCCTCTCCCTTACCTTTAAAAAATTAAATATAAAAATTATCTGCTGACTCGTTAACAAGTGTCGTTTCATAATCAACGACAAGACAGACTTCCCAGGTCCAACCCTCGTTAACAACACTTCAAAGGTACTTCAGCCAATGCCAATTTCACTAGATTTAGATGATTGTTTCAATAACAGGCTTGGGCTCATTTGATTGCGTCAAACGCAATCAATAGAGTCTCGAACCACAACACAAGCAAAATAGCGAGATAACTATTGAATATTCAATAACTTACTTAAGAGTCTCGCCAAGGGCATCGATTGAGATTGGTCCGGCCTGTAAAATGCCGTCTACAAAGTCTCGCGTTACAAAATCATCACCGAGCCGTGCTTTCTGCTCTGCCCACAGCTCCCTGAAGGCATGAAAACCCAGAAAATAATTAGTAATCTGCAAAGGGCTGTTCATGACTCTGTTCCACAGGTTGATTGCGAATTGTGGTGCGAGTAGGCCGCGTCTGGTCGAAAAATCGATCAATTGCTGTTTGTCCCAACCTTCATAGTGCACCATCACACTCACATAGGCACGTGTGGCATTTTCCAGTCGTTTTCTAAGATGTGCCAGACGGGTCATTTTTTCTCCTGCACCCCAGCCCGCATTTAGCATCAATTCTTCACTAAATGTGCCCCAACCCTCTACGTAGACGCCATTTGCAAAAAGCGAACGCGCGGCAGGCGCAGTGCTCACACCTACTTTGTACTGCAGGTAATGCCCGGGCAACATCTCGTGAGCAACAATCATGGTGTTGAAGTGGGTGTTGAAAGAACGATAAAAACCGATTTTCTGATCTTCAGGTGAATCATCAGGAATACTCGGAAGGTAAAAAAGAGTGATTGCATCAGGATCAAAAGGGCCAGTCGGATACACTCCACCATAAGCCGCACCGGAAAAGTGATCCGGTGATAAAGCGACCTTTAGTGTACGTGGAAGTGGCACTGTAGCGAGTTCATGCTTTATAACAAAGGCTTCGGCCTCATTAGTTAATTTTATAAAAAAATCCAGAAAGTCTTCACGATTATTCTCACGGTCGTTTTCCATGGCTATCATCGCGGCCTGCAGTAATTCGTTATCACCGCCCGGTAATTGTTTTTGCGGATACTTTCCCTGCCACCAGCTCGATGCCATGCTGTGCATGATTTTTCGCACTTCATTAATGTCCTTTAAAGCGCTTTGCCTTAATTGCTCAGGACTCAAATCACTATCTGTATAAATTTTTAATTTACGCGCGTAGTCTGCTGATTCAAATTTATCCGGAATTGAGGCGACAGGTAATACCTGTTCATTAACATGTTTTATTAATTTTTTTATTGCCTCCCCACTTAAGCGGATTTGCTGATTGACTTCATCCGTCTCCTTTCCCTTCGTCCATTCAGCAGCCAGATCGGGCAAATTCGTTTCGTAAAAATCAACACTTTGTCTGAGTATTTTTACTGCACGTCGGGTTCTCTGTTGACTCCCGTTTTTTAGTAAGTCGAGCCCCAGTTCACTAAGTGACTGCACGCCTTTTAAACGTGCTAACAAAATATCTTTCTTTTTCTCGGGCGTAAATTGATCTCTTACCAGTACGTATGTAAGAGCCTGGGAAATCAGTTCTGCATAATATATCGCCTGGTTTTCAAGAACCCTGTCGTACTGCCATCGTTCGAGTTCCATCAGGGCTTGACGACGCAAGACACGTAAATTAATGGCCTGATCAATAGAAAGATCAGAATCGAAAGAAACTAACTGTTGGTATAATTCCGTATTATAGTTCAGCCAGTTTTTTACTCGCGCTTCAGAAAAATTTTCAAATTCCCAGGCGGCCCCGGTATTTCCATAAGTAAAAGCTTCGCTTGGATAAAAATCGATCCAGTTCTCAATATAGGTCTCGCCAAGTTTTTCCATATCAGAAACAGCATAAACACGCTGCCCCAGGGTCGCGAAGAAAAGAAATAACAGGAAATAAATTTTGACCGTTCTGAACATTATTAGCAGACCTTGAATCACTGGAAAATTAAGAGTAGCTTGTGGAGCTGTATTTTAAAAGCCGGTAGTTTACTATTTTTTGAATAACCTGCCTGGCACCCCGGAGCTTATTGCATGAAAAAAACCCGCAGACAGGTGCTCAGTGGTATGACAGCCGCAGCCCTTGTGGCAGCGTTCCCGCAAACTCGTGCCAGACCGGGAGCAAACTCAGTTGATGAGGAAAAACTTGAGCAACTGATAGCCAACTCCATCATTATTGATGATTTGTGTGAATTCAAACCCGGGGTAAATACCACTGATGGTGACTTCGATATTGGAAAGAACTCCGGCATCACTATTGCTGTGCCCACAATCGGTTCCGTTGTTGCAGAAGAAAGTTATCAGTCATCCTTGACGCGACTGGCCAAGCTGAATGCCGGTGTCAATAAACGTTCTTCTCACGTCTCACTAATTAGTAAATTTTCCGATATTGAAAAAGCAAAAAAAAGTTCCCGTATCGGTATATTGCCGGCATTCCAGAACAGTACGGCTATTGGAACCGATCTTAACAGGCTCGATCTGTTTTATGGTCTCGGCGTACGACAGATTCAACTTACCCATAATTTACGAAACTGGGTTGGCGATGGCTGTACCGAACGCACTCAGGCCGGTCTGTCCCACTTCGGTGTGGATCTGGTCAGGAAAATGAATGAACTCGGGGTTATAGTCGACGTTGGCCACTGTGGTGTGCAAACCACTTTCGATGCTATTGAAATCTCAAACAAACCGATCGTGTTTTCACACACAAATTGCATGGCCTTGTGCAAGCATCCGCGTAACAAAACCGACGATCAAATCAAAGCCCTTGCTGAAAAGGGTGGCGTGATGGGAATTTCTAACTTTAACTGGTTTGTCAGTGATAATCCGAAATCGACGCTTGATGATCTTCTCGACCATTACGACTATGTCATCAATCTGGTAGGCCCTGAACATGTTGGTATAGGATCGGATTTCGAACTGACAGGCTATCCGGGTGTCGATGGAGACAAAATGTGGGTAGACCATTTGAGAATATATTCGGAGCAAGAACGACGTACGCTAAAAGTTCGCTGGCCACCTTTCATAAAAGCCGTCGATAATGAGTGGCGCTATAAAACCATCGCCCGGGGTTTGCTTTCCCGAGGCCATTCTGAAGACGTGGTGCTTAAAATACTCGGCTTGAATTTCCAACGAGTATTCCAGGAAGCATTAGTGGCCTGAGACACGAGCGGACGAGACGCAATGTACCTGAACCTGAAGAGCACTTTAGTAATCCAGTTTATTCTTTGTGTTTCCTGTCATCAATTCTGCCTGGCAGACACGGTCATCAGTCAACGTAATTACGCACATGCGAGCCAGGGAAGTTGGTATGGCGATGTAAACTTGCTTGGTGCAGTCGATAGAAATGGCTTTTCCAAAGCACCCTATTCGAACTGGTTTCTGTCTGAATATAAAGACTATCTACCAAACAGGAACGTAATCGAAAACATAAAAAAGAACCGGATTTCCAATCTTGATGATCTGGAAATCACCGTGTTCATGGGCACCTGGTGTAGTGATAGTAAAAAGCAAACGCCACGCCTGTATAAAATTCTTGACCAACTTGATTTCGATGAAACCAGAATGTCAGTACATGCAGTGGATATCAGACCTGAGACGTTTCGCAAGACCCCGGATGGACTTGCTGAAAAAGACATGAATGTTTATCGCGTTCCCACCATTATTGTAAAAAGAAACAATCAGGAAATTGGTCGCATCGTGGAATCTCCGGTGACGACACTGGAACTGGATATGTTGAAGATTCTAAAGCAGGAGTCTGATTCACGAACGCATTTCATTCTGGAGGGAGAAGTAAATAATTATCTCGAAAAGTATGGGACGAATGGCTTCGAAAAAAATATTGAAACGCTGGCAGGCGAATTCAGAGAAAAAGGTATAAAGGAGCACGAACTGAATCATTATATTGCCTACAACCTGCTTTATTCGAAACGATATCGTGAAGCTGAGCTTGTTATCAGAATGATGTTAAATGTTTATCCGGAAGCAGGTCATTTACATATGGCATTGGCAAAAACTTATGAGTTACTGAATAACGACAAATTAGCATTAAACAGTTACAAAAAAGCTTTCCTCTACCATGAAAAGAACGGGAAGATGTCAATCTTTCGTGATGCAATTAGTAGAAGTCAGACTTTTGAATAAGCATTACGAACAATTCATGTTCACAGTTGCTATATATAATATGTTGGTAGAATATTTATGCGCTTAGGTTTCTGGCCTCCGGTGTATGGCAACTGGATCATGACAGATGATCCTGAAGAAGGTATCGGATCTTATGACTATGTGAAAGATACCGCACTACTTGCGGATCGCTGTGGTTTCGATACTTTATTACTGGCAGAACATTTTATACACCCAAATGGTGAAAAACTGGATCTTGTCGATGCCTGGACTACTGCAACGGCACTTGCTGCTTTAACCGAAAAAATAGAAATCATTGCTGCAGTAAAGCCGGGCCTGCGTGCCCCGGGGGTCACTGCGAAAATGGCAACAAGTATCGACCAGATAAGTAAGGGTCGCTTCGCTGTGAATCTGGTTTCGGCCTGGTGGCTACCGGAATACGAAATGCTGGGTGCACCCGTGCTGAGCCATGATGTTCGCTATGCGCGTTCTGCTGAATATATCGAAGTGATGAAAGGCCTCTGGACACAGAATGATTTTTCCTACGCCGGAGAATTCTACGATATTAAACAGGCTTCTATTTCACCAAAAGCAGTACAGACACCCCATATACCTGTTTATGTAGGTGGTGAATCTGAACAAGGTAGAGCTTTAGGTGCCAGAGTAGCCGATGTATTTCTTATTAACGGCAGGCCGCCAGATCAGATTAATGAGATTGTCACGAACGTGAAACAACGCGCTGAAGATAATAAACGAACATTGAAATTTGGTATGTCTGCTTTCGTTATCTGTCGTGAATCGGAAGCCGCAGCCCGGCTTGAGTTCGAAAGACTACTGTGACTCCTTCACACAAATATTAAGGGTGGTGATAAAGAAGTCGAAATGCACAAGTACTTAAGCGAAGTTAAAAAAGTAGGTACTAATGGTGGCACCGTGGCAGGTCTGGTCGGCACACCGGAACAAATTGCTGAGCGTATGCATGAGTTTGAATCGCTGGGAATTGAAACTTTTCTACTGCAGTTCCATCCCACTCTGGAAGAAATTGAACGATTCAGCTCTGAAGTAATACCCTTGTTAAAATAGCGTAAAGTATTTCCGGTCAGTTGACTTTGATCATGGAGAGGCATCAAGTGCTTTGATAGTATTTTTAAGATAGGACTCAATTCTCATTGAGAAGTGATGCGCTGCTATGGGGAGTTGCCGGCCGATTCGAGTGATAAGGACACTCTCAGTTGCATTAAATTGATTGTTATTAGTCGGTATCGCTTTTAACTCACCACTCATTATCCCTCTCTGAACAACCAGCTCCGGTAGAATACTGATTCCACGACCCGATGCCACGAAATCAGAAAGTAGATCCAGTGAATTCGTTGTCATTGATGCATTGAGGAAAACACCTTCTTCCTGTTCGGCGCTGCGGATGATCTGGCGTATACGAAAATCTTCTCCCGGCAAACCAATTTTTTCATTGAGGAGATCTGTCAGCTTTATAATCTTCTTGCGACTTAGTTTGTGCTCACTGTTTACAATGACTTTGAGTGGCTGCTTCAGTGTTAGTTTGGCTCTAATCTTGGGATCACGGGGCATAGCAAACACCAGACCAATGTGAGCTTCATCGTCGCGTACTTTCTGCAGTAAAGTGGCGGTAGTATCCGTAATAATATGAATATTGATATTCGGATGCTGTTCCATATACGCCTGAAGCATTTCGCTGAACTGTTGAGAGATAAAGGCAGAGCCCATGGCCAGATGGACATCGCCAGAGCGCATATTTTTCAATTCTTCAATTTTTGATTGAAAGGCTTCTTCCTGAGATAGCTTATCGCGGTAGTAAAGATACGCGGCTTCCCCGGCCTCGGTCAGCTTGATGCGTCGACGGCTTTTTTCAATGAGGGCGATACCCAGCTCTTTTTCAAGTTCAGCTATCTGGCGACTAACCGATGAAGTAGCCACATCCAGCTTGTCACTGGCGGCTCGCATTGTCTCCAGTCGGGCAGACTCAAAAAGATAACGTAGGCGAATATCACTAATCATGCTGAACTCCTTAACATAAGCCAAGGTTAATTATAAATTGCACCAAACGCAATGAAATTGATAATGTATTGTTATTGAAACACATATGAATACCTTATAAGTTAGCCTCCTTTCGCGCTACTTACTAAAATTAATGAACACAAAAACATTGAATTTCAGCCTCAATGGGCTGGCCGAGTCCATAGAAGTCACTCCTCGCACCCGACTACTTGATGCCCTGCGTAGTAATCTGCAATTGACGGGAACCAAAGAAGGTTGCGGTACTGGCGACTGCGGCAGCTGCACGGTGCTTCTTGACGGCAATGCCGTTAATTCCTGCATGGTCGCCGCCTTGCAAGTGGAAGGTTGTGAAGTAACGACGATCGAAGGCGTAGGCAAGCCTGGTAATTTGCACCCTGTGCAACAGGCGATGGTTCAGGAGGGCGGTATACAGTGTGGTTTTTGTACACCTGGTATGGTGATGTCTCTCAAGTCTCTGTTTGATGAGCAAACCAATCCCGATGAAGAAACGGTACGGGTGGCCATCTCCAGTAACCTTTGTCGCTGTACCGGTTATACCAAGATTATCGAAGCCGCCAGAGCTCTCGGAGCCGGCGAAGTAAACGCTGACAAGGCAATAAACAAAAACGGCGCCCTGGGTTCGCGTATGACCCGAATCGATGCTGAGCAAAAAGTCACTGGCCGGGCAGTCTACGCAGAAGATGTGCAGCTACCTCGTATGATTTACGGTGTTGTTCTTCGTAGTCCCCATGCCCATGCAAAAATCCTGTCAATTGATACCAGTGAAGCTGAACAAATAGCTGGTGTTAAAGCGATTGTCTCAGCCCGTGACACCGAGATGGATTACTTTGGCTATGAACTGCAGGACTACCGGGTATTCGCTGTCGACAAGGTCAGATTTCGTGGTGAACCGGTCGCCGCTGTTGCCGCGACAACAATTGATATAGCCCGACACGCCGCGTCAAAAATCAGGATTGACTATGAAGAACTACCTGCTGTCTTCGATCCGGAAGAAGCAATGACAGACGATGCGCCTCTGGTTCATGATGATTGCTCTGCCTATGCACTCGACTGGGAAACAGAACGATCCGGAAACCTGTGTTATCGACTGGAAATTGATGACGGCGATATAGAAAAAGGTTTCGCTGAAGCTGACGAAATCATTGAGGCGGAATATGAAACACCGGAAGCGCATCCGGGTTCAATTGAACCCCATAGCTCTACCGCGATGCCTGATGCGAATGGCCGCATTACCGTCTGGACGACGACCCAGAAGCCTTTTGCCTTCCGCAGCTTTTTGGCGAAGGCCTTAAAGAGACCTGTCAGCACATTCAAAGTGATCCCAACCCAGATCGGCGGTGGCTTTGGCGGTAAACTTTTTCCCTGTCTGGAACCTTACGCCGTTCTGCTGGCGGAACGCGCTGATCGACCTGTGCAGATGACACTCACCCGTGAAGAAGAAATGTATGGGACACTGTTGCGACATCCGGCAAAGGTCAAACTGAAAACCGGCGTGAAAAAAGATGGCACCTTAGTTGCCCACAGTGTGCGAATGTTATTTAACACTGGTGCCTTTGGTCTATATGGACCAAATACCGCGGCCCTTGCCAGTCTAATGGCAACTGGTCCTTACCGTATTCCCAATGTCAGTATTACCGGGCTGGTGACCTATACCAACAACGTACCCTGTGGTTCTGTTCGTTGTCCCGGAGGCCCGCAGATGGCATTTGCTGTAGAAGCGCATATCGACAAGATCGCCAGAACTATCAATATGGACCCGCTTGCTCTGCGCTTGAAAAATGCCTGGGAAGATGGCGACTATACCTGCAGCGGGCAGAAGCTTGAATCAGTGAGTATGAAAGAATGCCTGCAAAAAGCAGCCAATGCGATCGACTGGGATAAACCAAGACAGCTGGGTGAAGGCAAAGGCATCGCTGCCAACTGGTGGGTAAGTGGCACCTGGGGCACGCAAAGCCTGATCGAATCCAATGAAGACGGCACCTTTCGATTGATCACAGGTACTGTGGACATGGGTCCGGGTGGTTTAAATAGTAGCGTGCTGCAACTCGCAGCTCAGGGACTGGGGGTACCGGTGGATTCAATCACACTGGTGCAAGGCGATACAGATAGTATGCCCTGGGATCATGGTACCGGTGGCAGTCGCATGACCTTTACTATTGGTAAGTCTGCATTCGAAGCGGCCGAAGATATCAAACAGCAATTGCTTGAAGAAGCGGCTAGAGATCTGGAAGCATCGGTCAATGATCTTGAACTGGTAAAAGATCGTGTGCAAGTTCAGGGCGATCCTGACAGTCACGTCTTACTTTCAAAACTTTGTTATCAACGACACAAAAAACATGGTGGCCCGATGGTAGGAGTGTCTTCGGTACTGGATGATCCGACTCCGACAACAAAGAAACACCCTGTTGGAGGCTTTCCTGCAGCCAGTTTCTGTGCCCACGCAGTCGAATTGAGCGTCGATGACAGTACCGGTGAAATAGATTTGAAACGCTACGCGGCAGTTCATGATGTGGGGAACGCGATTAATCCTACCGGCTGTGAAGGGCAGATAGAAGGTGGCGTGGCGATGGGTCTGGGTATGGCTCTGATGGAAGAAATTCGTGAAGATAAGGGTCGCGTAATGAACCCGGGCTTCGCAGATTATCTATTGCTTACCGCCGAGGACATGCCGCCAACACAAACTATTCTTGTCGAGCAGCCGGCAGTAGAAGGTCCTTTTGGAATTAAGGGAGTTGGCGAACCCCCCACTGCTCCTCCAACCGGGGCCGTTGCCAATGCGCTTGTTGATGCACTGGACCTTGATGTCACGCGCTTACCCTTGACACCGGAAGAAGTAAGTGCCCGCATAAGGATTAGACAGTCATGATTAACGATTTTGATTTTCTGCAAGCCCGGAGTCTGACAGAAGCACTGGACATTTTGTCTGCAAACAGCGATGTGTTGGCGATTGCCGGTGGCACCAATGTCATGGTGAACATGAAACGTGCACCGCTTGAAACCGAATGTCTGCTTGATCTCAGCAAGC
Organism: Gammaproteobacteria bacterium; assembly: GCA_012103475.1. Classification (GTDB taxonomy): domain Bacteria; phylum Pseudomonadota; class Gammaproteobacteria; order Eutrophobiales; family Eutrophobiaceae; genus WLWS01. Next base: position 272,203 of record WLWS01000001.1, read on the forward strand.
TTGATGAATTGAAAACCATCAGTGAAGAAAATAACTGTATACGTCTTGGTGCAGGTGTTACTTTTTCTCATTTGTTAAACTGGAAACCAGGTGGCGTTATTGAAGATTTAATGCAGCCCATGTGTCGTGCTTTCGCCGGACCACTAATCCGCAATCTTGCCACAGTAGGCGGCAATGTCTGCGATGCATCCGCAGCAGCCGATCTAACGCCGGTACTGGTAGCACTTGATGCCAGTGTTGAATTACAAAGCGCCTCTGACGGGATACGAACACTAAACCTGGTCGATTTCCTTCAGGGAGTGCGTAAGACCGCCCGGCGTAAAGATGAACTACTTACTGCAATTACTTTTTCAAGACCGGATGCCGATGATTGTTGCTTTTATTACAAATTAGGTAAGCGAAAGGCCGATGCCATTTCCATTGTCAGCCTTGCCATGATCGTGAAACTTGAGAAAGATAAGGTAGCCTCATCACGCATTTCATTGGGAGCAGTTGCACCTGTCGCCATACGTGCCACCACGGCCGAGAAAATTCTACAAGGTGCAATTCTCAATGACGAGACTATACGTGCTTGCACCGAAGCCGCAATTAGCGACTCCAGTCCCATCGATGATTTTCGTGCGGGTGGTGACTACCGTCGTCAGATGGTCGGCGTGCTGGTAGAGAAAGGATTAAACGCTATTAATAACGCTTAGCCCGATTTCTTTTCGCGTAAGTTCAATAGTTTTTCCGACAACTTCGGCCCTCGCCCCGGCTCTGACCATGGGCAAACTTCCAGACAAATACCGCAGCCATAGGTGCTACTGAAATAAGGCACACACTTGTCAAAATCCACGTACCACTTTTTTGTCCCTCTGACCCATTGTTTCTCTGAAAAAATAGCATCCGGGGGACATGCTCTGGTACAGGCCTGACAGGTGGCGCAGATGTCTTCGACGCCAATATCGACTGGCTTATCCGGAACAAGCGGCAGGTCCGTTAAGACGGTAGTAAGTCGGAAGTTTGAACCGTATTCCTTACAAATAAGCGAACCGTGTTTACCCAGCTCTCCGATACCCGCAGCGATGGCGATGGGTATATGCAGATATTCACTGCTACTGTTGATAGGTAAAGCCTTGGTCGGCCAGCCCAGTGAACGTATGTAGCGCGTCAAATCAACGGTCAGGTAAGAACCCTGTGTGTAAACGCGTTGAACCTCCATGGCGGCGGTGTGCCCCGGGACTGTCAACATTTTCTCTCTGTCCATCGGCAAACCCAGAGCAATAGCATAGCGATACTTGTTAACCGCACCTTCTACCAGATATTCATCCTTTACTTCACAAATACCAACCACACCAGCACCAAGATCCAGGGCTTTCGCTTTGATTTGCTGTGTCATTTTTTTTGCATCAGACACTTCAAACCTGTGATCACTAATTGTTCCATGTGGTCTGAATGTTGCCCAGGCGCCACGAACTATTCTGGGAAGCATTTTCGCCGGAACACTATAACGAAAAACGTGTTGCATTTTATCAAACGGCAGAGGACCTGATTTGCCATTGGAATGATAAATATACTTTGCCCGCCTGAATTCTTTTTCACCCAGTCCGTTTATCTCGTTACCGGAGCAAGGAGCTTCCCGATAAGTGACTGTGGCTTCCTTTGGTGGCTGTGATTTTAGTTTCATATGCTGTATTTCTAATTCAAATTATCTTCCACGATCCATTTTTCTCCTTTTTGCTCAAGCTTTTTCAATTTACGACGAACCATGGTTCCAATAGTTAAATGTCGAACAGCGTAAAGAAATATCATCGGGATAAAGCGGAATAGTGCTTCGAACAGACTCGGATTGTCGTCATCCGGTATAACCGGGCGATGTGAATTACTCATATTAATATTTCATTGTATTAGAGATTATTAAATTAACGCTTATCAAGAAAATAATTCGTCACTACGGTATTGAACAGGCAACTAAAACTCGCACTGCTACTCCACAGCTCACTGCATCAGTCAGATAGATTACAAGATTGATAAACCTGATCAATAACCTCGGCAAGGATATTTTATTGCCTTTACGACAACCAAGACTGAAATACAGGCGAATACTCAGGCAGGCATACTAAAATCCAGCATGCCATTTTGTAGAAGTTTGAGAAATCCCTCTTTTACACCTGACAGTATTTTGTCATCGGCTCCGGCCTGAGCCAGTTGCTTCAGAATGACATCGCTGCTGTTGTGGCCATCAACGTGCTGAAACAGAGGTGCAAATCCATCGCTAAGTTCCATAGTTTGAAAATCAACTGTCGGGTCGCAGCGAGAAAATTGATTGATACGGGCCCGGGCAAAAAATATCCGGCGATTCTCGTTTTCCAGCACACGTCGACGCTGCGCACGGCCAGGCGGGTTTTGAGCGAGGTGGGACCATAATTCGGTATCGGCCACCGGACAGAGTAGGCGCTTCATATCGGCATACGGTTGAGGAACAATCACCGCAGCAACATGCGCGGCAAGTTTAATCGGCTTGTCAGACCAGTCAGCGCCAAATTCCGCTGGGTCCGTCGCTTCATAAGAATTATCAAGCACCTGTTTTTTCAGTGAAGAAGCAATCATGGCCATGCTTAATTCTGCTTCAAGAATTGCGATCGACGTAGTTTGTTCTTTGGCTCGTTCGAAGGTGTAAGCAAGTAAGAGCTCACGCAATCGTGTGCCGAACAGAATAGATCGCTCCAGCATGTTTGCGCGCACCATTTCACTATCGATGAGATCCTTCAGAATGTCGCGTCCACCATCAAGCGAGCAAACAAGAGAAAAACTGAGTGGAAACGCCCGGCAGATATGTGTGAGTATAAAACCCCGACGCATTTTGGCATCAATTTCCAGGGCATCCGGACGGATTGCCTGAAAGTCCGCCAACTCCTCTACACCAAGATCGTAAGGCGACAAAGCCTGAGTCGCGTCTTTGCAAAAATGCGCACGCAAACTCCTATCAAACAGAAGATCGAATAAGGCTCTTTCCTGCTCCTGAAAGCTCATTGCTTTTCCTGCAGCTTAAGCAGAAGTTCAGGACTGACAGACTGAGCTAACAATACAGTTCGAATACGTTCAAGTGTGTTCAGAACGGTCGGCTCGTCAACACCTTCACATTCATAGCAGACCGCCCTGACAGTCGGCAGTCGCGGCAGAATATTATCCAGCATGGCCCAGGTTTGATCGAGAATACTACTCTCATGCGCGTCAATATAGATCGGACCTGTCTCACCTTTTCTCAGTTTTCCACCGGCCACATGTACTTCCACCACCCGTTCAAAGGGAAAACCATTGAATGCCTCTACCAGTTTTCGAGCGCTGGCCATCTCGTAGGAAACAAGATGTCCCATATCAAGCAGAATGGCGCAATCACATGCACGTGCAAGCTCGCCAAAAAAATCTAACAAATGCATATTGCCAACAACGAAACTCAAGGGAGGAGGTTCTATTGCAACACTTACCGGCACAACAGACTGTACTTCCTTTACCCGCTCGATAGCTCTTTGCAGAGACTGTTCGTTTAAAACAGGCGGTATAAAATACCCAAGCTGTGTTGAATAACCCGGTCCGCCTTCCCAGAAACAGTAGGCACAATCCTGCGCAAACCAGGGCGAAGCCACTGCCCGTAACTGTTCAGCTGTAGTTTCAAGCCAGCTCGTATTATTGACATGGGAACCGCAAAAATTAATGAAGGAAGGATGAAATAAAACCGGCACTCCGGTTTGCTTAACGCGTTCTACTTCAGATATAACCCTGTCAACATCGACCTGACCGGCATACTCAACGAAACTCGGACCACCCTTTGCCTCAACCAGTTTTACCGGATCAGGCAGGGAGGAAAGACTCAGGCTCGCTCCCAGACCAAGTGCTGGTAATTTTTCAATCTCTAATGCCAAGTTCATTCCGGTATTAATAGTTTGCAGCAGGGATTCTGACTGATAATTAATCAGGTTTCACCTTTCTATTCGAAATTATTATATTCATCTTGTAGATTTACCTGTCTGCTCCCAACTTTTACTCTAGAATTCTGCAAATGACTGAAAAGCAGGCACAATGGCAGTTCTGGATTGACCGCGGTGGAACCTTTACGGATATTGTCGCACGCAAACCTGATAACTCTCTGCAAGCACTCAAATTATTGTCAGAAAACCCTGAGCAGTATCGCGACGCTGCAGTTGCGGGTATTCGTCAATTTCTCGAACTAGAAGCAGATCAGGATATTCCGCAAGACAGTATTTCCAGCATTAAAATGGGCACAACTGTGGCTACCAATGCCTTGCTTGAACGGAAAGGTGATCGAACTGTATTTGTGACCAGCAAGGGTTTTGCTGATGTGCTCCGCATCGGCTATCAGAACCGACCCGAGCTGTTTGCACGCCACATCATACTTCCACAACTACTTTATGAAAGTGTTTTTGAACTTGACGAGCGTATCGATGCACATGGAAATATTGTTATCGCTCTAAACGAGGCACAAGCCAGAGATTATCTGCAGGAATCTTTCGATTCCGGTATTCGTTCAATTGCTATAGCTCTAATGCATGGCTTTCGCTATCCGACTCACGAAATTCGCCTGAAACAACTTGCCCTGGAGACTGGCTTCACACAGGTTTCTGTCAGTCACGAAGTGAGCCCATTGATAAAACTGGTTTCGCGTGCAGACACAACCGTAGTCGATGCCTATCTCTCGCCTATTTTACGGCGTTATGTAGAGCAACTTTTTACAGAGCTAAAACAGGATCCTTCTCAATCCATGGTAACGCGCCTGATGTTTATGCAATCCAATGGAGGTCTGACTCAGGCCCATCTATTTCAGGGGAAGGATGCGATTCTGTCTGGTCCCGCTGGTGGTGTCGTCGGGATGAGCAAAACCGCAGCAATATGCGGAATTGAGAAATTAATCGGTTTCGATATGGGCGGCACTTCGACCGATGTGACTCATTTCAATGGCGAATATGAACGCAGTTTTGAAACCCGGATAGCCGGTGTGCGTATGCGTGCACCGATGATGAAAATTCATACCGTTGCGGCCGGCGGTGGTTCAATATTACATTTCGATGGATCACGCTATCGGGTCGGACCTGATTCAGCCGGTGCAAGACCGGGACCAGCCTGTTATGGCCATGATGGTCCACTTACAGTAACTGATTGTAATGTTGCTCTCGGTAAGTTGCAGCCTCAGTATTTCCCGAAAGTTTTTGGCAAGGATTCAAATCAGGCATTGGACAAGAAGGTTGTAAAAACTAAATTTGAGCACTTAGCCGTCAAAATTAACCATGGCGCAGCGAAACACAAATCTGTTGAACAGATTGCACAGGGCTTCCTTCGTGTTGCAGTCGAAAACATGGCCAACGCAGTCAAAACAATATCCGTACAGCGCGGCTATGATGTCAGCGAATACACACTCAACTGCTTCGGTGGTGCGGCCGGACAGCATGCTTGTCTGGTTGCCGATACTCTGGGTATGGAAATGATTTTCATACATCCGCTTTCAGGGGTACTTTCTGCCTACGGCATGGGTCTGGCAGACGTTCGCGCGATACGCGAAAAACAACTCGATCTTCCTCTTGCAAAAGAATCTGAAACAGAGCTTACACAAGTCTGCCATGCACTCGGACAGCAAACGCTGGCTGAATTAGGAAAACAGAATATTCAGAAGGAACAGATAAGGACTGTCGAAAAGGTTCATCTGCGTTATGAAGGAAGTGACACCTCATTACTTGTTTTGCATGACAGCAGTGTATCAATGCGTGAGGAATTTGAAGCGGCACATCGACGGCGTTTTGGCTTTACCGCCAGCGAGCGACAGGTATTGATCGAAGCTGTGAGTATCGAGTCCGTTGGCGAAAGTATCAGACTCTCAGAACCAGCAGCACCAGTCCTGGCTGACAACGATTCCCTTACACCGACTGAACATGTTGAGATGTATGTTAATGATGCCTGGTGCGATGTTCCTTTGTACAAAGGTGAAGAAATTTTTCCCGGTCAGTACTTGAATGGTCCGGCCCTGATCATCGACTCCAACAGTACTCTGGTTGTTGAGGATGGCTGGCAAGCGCAAATGAATGAGTACCGACATACTATTCTGCAGCGCTATCAGCCTAGATTTAAACAGGAAAGTGCAGACACTCAGGTCGATCCCGTGCTACTGGAAGTTTTCAACAATCTGTTTATGTCTATTGCCGAACAAATGGGGGCTACGCTTTCCAACACCGCCTACTCGGTAAACATCAAGGAGCGACTTGATTACTCCTGTGCCATATTCGATCCCGATGGAGGGCTGGTCGCCAATGCACCTCATATGCCAGTGCATCTGGGTTCGATGGGCGAATCGATCAAACAGGTTATCCAGAATAATAAGGGAACAATGCATCCCGGTGATGTGTATATGCTGAACGATCCTTATCACGGTGGCACTCATCTACCGGATGTCACCGTCATCACGCCGGTTTTTGATGAGACGGAAAAAAGCGTTCTTTTCTATGTTGGTTCGCGCGGACACCACGCGGATATTGGTGGCCGAACACCAGGCTCAACGCCACCGGACAGTACTTCAGTCGAGGAAGAAGGGGTCCTGATTCACAACTTTTTGCTGGTGGAGAAAGGTAAATTCAGGGAAACGGAAACAAGAACCCTGCTTAACTCAGGGCCATACCCCTGTCGCAAACCGGAGCACAATATCGCTGATCTTAAGGCACAGATCGCAGCGAACGCCACCGGTGTCAATGAAGTATTAAAGATGCTGGATCACTTCGGACTCGATGTTGTGCAAGCTTATATGACTCATGTGCAGGATAATGCCGAAGAAGCCGTACGTAGCGTCATTGAAAATTTGTCAGACGGTCAATTCAGCTATCCCATGGATAATGGTGCTGTCATTAATGTGGCAATTTCCGTGGATAAACAAAAGCGCGAGGCCACAATAGATTTTACCGGAACATCGGCTCAGGATACGGCCAATTACAACGCGCCGCTTGCCGTTTGCAAGGCCGCCATTCTTTATGTGTTTCGCACCCTCGTAAATGATGACATTCCACTTAACGAAGGTTGTCTGAAGCCACTACGACTGACCATTCCCCCCGGGTCCATGCTCAATCCGGAATATCCGGCCGCTGTCATCGCTGGTAACACCGAAGTATCTCAATGTATTACCGACGCACTTTATGCTGCCCTTGGCGTGCTCGCTTCCTCACAGGGGACAATGAATAATTTCGTCTACGGCAATGAACAGTATCAGAATTATGAAACCATTTGCGGCGGTACCGGAGCCGGTCCTGATCACAATGGAACGGATGCGGTACAAAGTCACATGACCAATACCCGCATGACTGATCCGGAAGTGCTGGAGTGGCGTTTCCCGGTCAGGGTCGAAGAGTTTTCTATTCTTCATGAATCAGGTGGGAAGGGACGATATTCTGGTGGTAATGGTGCTCGTCGAAAAATTCGATTTCTGGGTGACTTGACGGTAACGCTACTGACTTCTCATCGGCAAACTGATCCTTACGGCTTGAATGGTGGCAAAGCCGGAGCAAGAGGCAGGAATACTCTGATTAAGGAGCAGACAGTCACCGAACTAAAAGGCAATGACGAAGTTAAAGTAAAAACTGGTGACATCATTATGATTGAAACCCCTGGCGGAGGTGGCTATGGAAAATGATTCCAGAATGGCAGTGCAACTACAAAAAATTATTTATGACACCATCCCACTTGGTAAAGCTTCTCAACTACAGGTCGCTGAACTGAACGCGAACTCCATTCGTATCGAAGCTCCGGTGCCCGGCATCAATAGCAATATTCACAACACTGCTTTTGCCGGGAGTATATATAGTGCCTGCGCACTGACTGCGTGGGGACTTGTGCATAATCGTCTGTTGCAGGAAGAAATAAAAGCCGAAGTTGTCATTGCACAGGCTGAAATAAAATACGAAAAACCGATTCTAAAAAATATCATCGCCCATGCTCATCTCGAAGAGACAGGTTTTCTGGAGTTTAAAAATAAACTTTTGAAAAAGGGCAAAGCGAGGCTTTCTGTTACTGTTAAGGCTAGTGAAGATGACACGATACAGGCACAGCTTGATGCAAATATTGCGGTACTACTGGCTAGCTGAAAAATCTTTGTGGTGAAAGACTCGCTGCGTTTATTCCTGCATCGATAAATTCTGTATTGAGTGAACTTCCTGTAATTATCTGAGCTGCTACTTTTGCCGCAGCAGCTGAGCTTTGAATACCAAAACCACCCTGGCCGACGAACCAGAAAAAACCTGATTTATCACTGTCAAACCCAGCCACTAACTGCCTGTCCGGTGAAAAAGTGCGCAGACCTCCCCATTTATGCTCGATGGTCTTTATCTCTAGAGTCGTCGCACTCTCAATATTATGCGCAGCAAGCGCGATGTCATATTCTTCCGGCTGCGCATCGCAGGGTTTTGAAGGAACCTCATCCGCTGCTGAACCCATTAGTTTTCCCGCTTCAGGAAGAAAGTAATAGGAACCCCCGATACTGGCAATGGCTGGCCAGTTAGAAAAGTCTATCGCCCCGGGTCCATCAAAAATAATAATGTTGCGTCGTAGTGGCGTTAGGCCAAGTTTTCCAAGACCTGCTCTCTCAGCAATCACATCACCCCAGGCACCGCTGGCGTTGATAACAACGCTACATGTCATTTTGTCATCGTTCGCAAGAATCAGTTCCCAGCTTTCGCCTCCCTGCTTGAGTTTCATAACCTCTGCATCACAAATAATCTGCCCATTATTCTTTTTGAGTAGATTTCGAAAGCCTTGAACCAGTGCGGCAACATCGATTCGAAAGGAATCTTTCTCTAATAGGCCACCACAAATATGCTCAGCTCCTGTGCGTAGTACTGGTACTCGCTCAAGCAAATCTTCGACGGTAAGGATTTGCGGATCCGAAAGTTTTTTTGCATTCTCATCAATTAATCCCGATTCGTCTCTGGTCGCAGTAAAAATGCAGGGGATATTCTCAAACAAAGGGTAGTCACTAAAACCCTCTGGCGGATCAATGAAAAATGGTCAGGTTAATTTTGAAAGACTAAGCGCGATAGAGTCGGCGCTGAGTTCTGAATACAAGGCTGCTGATCGGCCAGTGGTGTGATAAGCAAGATCCTGCTCACGTTCCAGTAATATCACACTATGTTCACGTGACAGTTCTGCAGCTACAGACAGCCCCGCTATGCCGCCGCCAATAACACAAAAATCCGCTTTCATAACCCGTTCCTAAATATTCGAACCCTGATTATCTTTTGAATCATTAATCTGATCCTCGTCCATAATAATATCCCGGTAACTGGCCCCGGCAGGAATCATCGGATAAACGTTCTCGTCTGCCTCGACAATAATATCAAGCAAATAGGGTTCGTCGGGCTCGCTTAACATCCTTTCGAAAGCTGCCGTCAGGTCTTTCTTGTCGAGTACACGCTCCGCCTTTACTCGGTAGCCTTTGGCAATTGACAGAAAGTCCGGATAAATATCCTCATCGTTCTCACTTTTTACCTGCATCAGAGGATCGGCCAGATCGGAGCAGGCTCGATGACCAGCGTAGATCATATCCTGCCATTGCCTGACCATGCCCAGCCATTGATTGTTAATGACGACGATTTTTACACCGATGCCGTAGCGATGACAGGTACTGAGCTCATGTATAGTCATATTCAGGCTGCCATCACCATCGATATCAATCACCATTCTGTCAGGACAGGCAATCTTGGCACCTATCGCCGCCGGCAATCCATATCCCATGGTGCCGAAACCGGAACTGGAAAGAAATGAACGGGGTCGCGCGGCCTGATAGTGTTGCATAGCCCACATCTGATGCTGGCCAACACCAAGACTAATTATTGCCCCGCCTTTTGTCATATCACTCAACAGGCGAATCGCATACTGAGGTTTGATAGTATCGCCTTCACTAACTGCAAAGGGAAAATCAGAACGCAACTTGCTCAGGTATGTATTCCATTCATCCACTTTACGTTCATTGACGACTGCAATTAATTGTTGCAAAGCAGTTTTGACATCCGCGCATACCGGCATCGTCACGGTTTTATTCTTATTCAATTCATCACGATCAATATCGATATGAATAATTTTACCCTCTTTGATAAATTCACTGACATTACCGGTAACACGATCATCAAAACGAACTCCCAGTGCCAGAACCAGATCGGCCTCATTCACTGCAACATTGGCGTATTTACTGCCATGCATACCAAGCGCATGGAAGGCGAGATCATGAGCCGGAGGGAAATTACCGATGCCCATCAGAGTTGTCGTTACAGGGCACGACAGTTTTTCCGCCAGTTGCACCAGAGTGTCTTCACATTGTGCATAACTAATGCCACCACCTGCATAAATTACCGGGCGTCTGGCCTCGCTGATTAGCCTTACACACTCCTGTAATTGATTGTCTGTCAATCCTTCTATGACTGGCTCCGGCGGGCCTATCTGTGCAGGCATACGCGGTGGCGTATAATTTCCTTCCGGATCTCTCGGGTAGTGTTGCTGTATGTCCTTTGGTATGTCGATCAAGACAGGTCCGGGTCGATTGCCTGCAGCCAGGGTAAACGCTTCGCGAACTACTTCCGGTATTTCACTGACACGATCAATTAAGTAATTACGTTTGGTTATTGGCCTGGTGACAGCTACGATATCAACTTCCTGAAAAGCATTTTTTCCAAGTAAGTGAGAAGGCACATTACCGGTAATAGCAACTATCGCAGTCGAATCACTTTTTGCGTCGGCGATTCCGGTGACCAGGTTGGTAGCACCGGGGCCAGATGTAGCCAGACAGACACCGACTTTGCCACTCGCTCTGGCGAAACCCTGTGCTGCATGAACCGCACCCTGTTCATGCTCAACACGAATACAACGAATGTTGAACTGAGGCAGCACGTCAAATATTTCAAGATTAGCACCACCCGGATAACCGAAGACGGTATCCACGCCTTCAAGTTGCAGACAACGAGCCAGTATTTGTGCTCCTTTCAGTGCACCCTCTCGCTGATCCGCTTTTACGTCCTGCAGGCGGCCGCCACTGATCGTGGAAGAATCCTGATAGGTAATATTATCTGCCGGCAATTTGCCTACTCCGCTAAGGAATTAGTGTAGCTGGATTAATCTCCAGTCCAACAGGGAGAAGCACCACCCTGCTCAGGTGAAGGTGGTGGCGGAAGAGCACGCTTTTCACCTTCGGCTGGTGCGCCGGGGTCACCGGGAATCGGCTGGCCGGCCATATAACGTATCGCCTCAAGTGGTCTGGCTTCATCCACATAAGCCGCTGCATAACTCTCGGCCAGCTCCTCTTCAGTTTTGGCACTGTCGGAAAGTTTCTTTTCTTCAAATTGCGCTGCATATCTGGCCATAAAATTGCGGTAGCCCCTCACTTGTACCACTGCGTTTACTACCCTTCGGAACTCGATTGCGTTGCCGTCTTGCCAGACGCTGCAGAATATTCCAGGCACGCTTGTTGTCCTCAATCGGCATCACTTCAACATCACCGCTGGCTTCAAAATCGCGCCAGATTTGCTCACCCGCCTCAGTACGAATAACGACGATAGTCGCCTGATCGGTTCCCACACCGCCGCAGGCGATATCGGCCAGTTCTGCTGAAAAATCCGCACAATGTTTGCATTCAGGCCGCTGATATTCATCCATGGCCTCTTGTAATGGAATCGTCTCCAGAGAGCCGTCTTTTTTATGGATAAGTACTTTGCCCTTCACATTAAACTTGGACACCTCAGTAAGCGGAATACCCATCTCTTTTTCAATACGTTCGGTCATGAGTTCGGGGGTAAAAACTTCGGTACAAAACAAACCAATATTAAATTTCACTCGTTCCGCATAACCTCTGAGGAAACTCCTTTGTCGGGTAATCGCCTTGGCCCGTTTTTTCTCTGTAACCAGAAAGGCCGGATCCATAGCTTCCATTTTTCGCAGGGGTGTAATCTGGCAGGGCACACCAACGAATGCGACATTATTAAGATCCTTTTCCTGCACCTCTCGCAGAGCAAGGTTATTCGCACAATAGGTATACCAGCTACCTCCGCTCTGGCGCACTTCTTCTACGCTGGTGGCGACCTTAGGTGTCGGGAAACAGGGCTTGTCTTGTTCGCCTACTGCAGAGACCACCGCACCATCTATCTGCTCGTTTTCTATTGCCCAGGCCAACAAAGCGGTAACGATACCACCATCCTGCACTCTCTCTTTTAAGTCATCGCGTTTGGTGCGGGCAACAAAAATATGCCGGTAGACACCGAATATATCTTCATACGGGCGCTGATCTTTGAAAACTGCATCACGAAAATGGTTTTCACGCGGCCACAAACGAGGGCAAACGGAGGCACAGACATCACAACCAACCCCTTCGCTGATACCGCAGAAATCGAAGGGATTACTTTCCTTGGCTACCTGCTTTGGTTTGTTATCGACATAGTCGATAACATTATGTGGACAAACCAGAACACAACTTCCGCATTCACAGCAACTTCCCGCGTCTACCACATCGTTCATCATGTCTTTAAACGAATTATGGTATAAGGTTTCAGTTTCTGTCTGGCCACTCACTTCAGAGTCGGACAAACCATTGTTCTCACTCATAACTGCTCCCGTTGATTGTAAATTCGCTCTGCCGAGCGATACTGCCTGCCTGAAAAATCCTAACCTGGCTTATCAGCCAGTCGATTCTTGCTTCGAGTCTCACCTGCCGAACTATGTGGCGTTCTGAGAATTGCATCAGTACTCTTTTCCATTTCTCTGGATTCATCCGCCAGCATAACTGCTGCCCGCAGCGCTTCATGTCCGGCGGCAACCAGCGGAATATATCTGGCGGCGTCTTTTTCCATAAAACAGCCTTTGGTGGTCAGTTTTGCCACGGTTTCTGAAATCGTCAATGCAGCAATTGCCTTGGCGGCCGCATAGGGATTATCGAAACCAGCCTGTGCAACCACAACATCGGCATCGGCTACCAGTCTGGGCATCTCTGCGCTCTGCCCTGCTTTAAGAGCGTTAACTACTGTATCCAGCGCTACCTGAATAAAACGTGTCACCCCGCAGGCGGCCAGCACCTTGATTACATCGCCGTTGAACAAACTCATCTCGGTGGGATCGAGAAATTCCCGTCGCGCACCAATCATCGGATCGGACGGCAGAATAATAAAACCCTGTCCATCTTCCACTTTGAATATTTTCTTACCCTCATCATCCTTACCAATAAAAGCTTTTTTCGACGGACCGTCTGACACTGTGATATTCGGGAGACTGGCTTTCGATAGCGTCGCGCGCGCGCCGCTCGCACCCGGTAAAGCAGCATTCGGACTCACGATAACAACAAGGTCCGGCTTATAAGCGATAATCTGATCAACAATCACATTACAGGATTCCGGATCCAGCTTCGCTCCGCTGGTAAATCCGCGTACTTCGAGGTCTTCGCGGTCTGCACGTTCATCAAGAATCAGATCCAGTAGCGGTGCCGCGCCGATACAGCCAAATTTCGCAACCGCAAGTTTAAATACCTTCTCACTCATTTTTAATATCACCCTGATTAGTATTGATTAAAGTTAAATCACCGTTTGTATTAGACTAACAGAATAGGCAGCAAATCCCAGCTCGGGTTTTGTTATTTCGCAGAGAGAACTTCTTTTAACAGTGGCAGGACTTCAGGTTGAGTCACCGTACATATCATTGTCTTGATGTAGTCGCTTTTCTCCAACCAGCTTTCCGCACGCTGTTGAATTTGATCGCTGTCACCAAGGATGGAAATCTCATCCACCAGTTCATTTGGCACGGCCGCAAACGCCCCTTCCTTATCACCACTGAGGTAACACTTCTGAATTTTTGTTGCCGCTTCGGCATAACCCATTTTCGTCGCAAAATCCTTATAGAAGTTTTTCGTCTTCGAACCCATACCACCAATGTAAAGTGCAAGGAATTGCTTTATAGGCGCACGACAAACTTCGATATCATCTCCCATTAAGACGGTAACGAAGGGCGCAATATCAAAGTTATCAAATGATTTCTGTCCATTTGCCAACTCGAAACCCTTCGCAACTTCATCTGTAATCAAGTCTATTTTGTCCGGACTCATAAATACAGGAAACAGACCGTCGGCAACTTCACCGGCGAGACGAAAACCAGCCGGTGTAAAAGATGCCGTATAGATTGGCGTGTCTTTTTCTTCGTGCAGGATGGATTTCAGTGGCTTACCAAGGCCAACGGATCCCGCGCCCCTGAAAGGAAGTTGATAAATCTCTCCGTCATAAGCAACTGCCTCTTCACGCTTGAAAATATCGCGAACAATTTCGATACACTCTCTTAGACGGGTGAGCGGCTTGTCATATCCTACACCGTGCCAGCCCTCCACTACCTGCGGTCCTGACGCGCCCAGACCAAGAATAAATCGGCCAGCCGATAGTTGTGACATACTCATCGCCGTCATTGCCGTATTCGCCGGAGTTCTGGCAGGAACCTGCATAATAGCGGTGCCGACTTTTAAGGTACTGGTCTGACCAAGAACCCAGGCCGCAACAGTAACGGCATCAGACCCATAGGCTTCGGCAATCCAGACGGAATCATAGCCAAGCTTTTCAGCTTGCAGAATCAATTCCATAGGTGGTGCCAGTTTTTTGCCTGAGTAACCAAGTAGCAAGCCTACTTTCATTATGTGATTCTCCCTGAGTAATCAATCTTGTTTTCGTTGTTCATAAAAGTCAGCCCTGAATGTTTCGAAACGATTATTTTCGATCGCCTCACGCATCTTCGCCATCAAACTATGATAGTAATGCAAATTATGAATAGTGTTTAACCGCGCACCAAGTATTTCAACAGTTTTATCTAGATGATGCAGATAGGCACGTGAATAATTCCGGCAACTATAACAGCTGCAAGTCTCATCCAGTGCTCGCTCACTGGTTTTATGTTTCGCATTACGGATCTTGACAACACCTGTATTGGTAAACAGGTAGCCATTTCTGGCATTTCGCGTTGGCATCACGCAATCAAACATATCGATACCTCTGGCTACTCCCTCAACCAGATCTTCGGGGGTACCCACGCCCATCAGATAACGCGGTTTATCGGCAGGCATGCTGACTGCCAGATAATCGAGTACTTCGTACATCTGCTCGATCGGTTCACCAACAGAAAGGCCGCCAATAGCGTATCCGGGAAAATCGATATCGATTAGCCCCTGCAAGGAAGTCCGGCGCAGATTTTCAAACATGCCGCCCTGAATAATGCCGAACAGGGTACCTCTGTGATCAGCATGCGCCTCCTTGCTGCGTGCTGCCCAACGCAAAGACAAGTGCATGGATTTTTCCGCTTCCGCTTCAGTTGCCGGGAAAGGCGTGCATTCATCGAATATCATCACGATATCCGAATTCAGACTATGTTGAACAGCGATTGCCTCTTCCGGGCCAAGGAAAATCTTATCGCCATTTACCGGTGATCGAAAATGCACACCCTCTACCGTTATCTTACGGGATTCGGCCAGACTGAATACCTGAAAACCACCAGAATCGGTAAGAATGGGGCCTGCCCAATTCATGAACTCATGCAAACCACCATGCTGCTCAATTATCGTCCTACCTGGTCGCAACATCAGGTGAAAGGTATTACCAAGAATAATCTGACTACCCAGTTCTTTTAACTCTTCCGGTGTCATCGCTTTGACGGTACCGTAAGTGCCAACCGGCATGAAAACTGGCGTTTCAACCACGCCACGTGTAAAGCTCATGCGCCCTCTTCTGGCTTTTTTGTCCTGATTGAATAATTCAAATTTCACAAGTCGTACTCAATAAATTAACTGATAAACATGGCATCACCGTAACTGAAAAAACGATAGCTTTCATCTACGGCATGCTTATATGCTTGCATGATGTGTTCACGACCTGCTAATGCAGAAACCAGCATCAAGAGGGTGGACTCCGGTAAATGAAAATTCGTGATCAGGGCGTCGACAACATTAAACTCAAACCCGGGATAAATAAAAATATCGGTTTCACCTTCATAAGGCTTGAGTTTCTGATTTTCAGCTGCTGCGGACTCGAGACAGCGAACGCTGGTGGTACCAACTGCGATCACGCGCCCGCCGGTAGCCCGGGTTTTATTTACTTTTTCACAGACACTTTCGCTGAGATTAAACCACTCACTGTGCATCTTGTGATCTTCCAGTTTATCGCTACGCACAGGCTGAAAAGTACCGGCGCCTACATGCAGAGTAACAAAGGCGCTATCTACACCTCGGTTTTTCAGAGTTTCAAGCATCTCCTCGGAAAAATGCAGCCCGGCTGTCGGGGCAGCAACCGCTCCAGCCTGCTTTGCGTATACTGTTTGATAGCGATCAAGATCAATACTTTCATCACTCCTTTTAATATAGGGAGGTAATGGCATATGACCAAGTATTTGAATTTTCTCTAATAGAGATTCGCCAGTATTTGAACTGAGTTGAAGTTGAAAAAAATTTAACTGCCGCTCTATTAAAACAAGTTGTGTACCGTCTTCAAGCACAATTACAGAACCTGGTTTCGGTTTTTTACTCGATCGTATCTGACAAAGAATGTTGCGTTCATCAAGAACACGTTCAAGTAAAATTTCCACTTTCCCACCTGACTCTTTTCGCGCAAACAAACGTGCTGGAATTACCCGGGTATCGTTAAATACGAGCAGATCATTTTCGAAGACAAGTTCAGATAGACAGAGAAATTTTTTATCCTGATACTCCCCTGTCTGCCGATTAAGAACCAAAAGACGGCTATCGCCACGTTGCGTTGGTGGATATTGAGCAATCAGGGTCTCGGGTAGTTCAAAATTGAAATCACGACGTTGCATGGCGCGCGATAGTAACAAAAATCAGCCCGAATAAGCAGGCTCGTTTAGCAAGGTAAATTCTATACGCGGTGCCAGGCAATATTCTCGGCAATCAATCGCACTAGCTGGGCCTGATTGCGAGTGTTGGTTTTTTCGAATATCCGATGTAATTGAGTACGCACTGTTGATACTTTCACCTGCTTGTGCCGGGCCAACTCTACAGGGCTAAGCCCCATGTAAAGCAGTTGTGCCGTGCTCACTTCAGCATTGGTTAAGTTGTATAGTTCCTGCAGGAGTTTAGCGTCCGGCCTTGCATCCTGTCTCGTACTGCTAATGAAGACACCGGCGAGAACTTCATTCCCATTTATATCGTATTTACGGTTATCAATCAGAAAAACCATCACCTGATAAAAATCGGCACTACCGGTTTTTTCTACTTTTATGACAGCTGAACCATTCCCGTCAATATTTTTCAATGCTGCCTGTAAGGCATCATTGGCAATTCGATCATCACAAATAAGCTGAGCACCAGATACCTGTAATCCATTTCCTTCACACAAAATGTTGTCTGCAAGTTCGTTGCTGAAAACAATTTTGCCAGTCGTTGAACAAACCATTGCTGCCATAGTAGTCATCGAGAACAAACGCTCAATCAGTTTCTGTTGTTTTTCTGTTGATGAAATTTTTTCGTGAATACTAAATGCCCGTCGAAGGTGCCCAACAAGATCGCGCATGGAGTTTTTATCTTCTTGAGAAAAACGTTTGCTATTGAAAGGCCGCGAAAGCGCAATCGCTTTTGTTGATCTTGAATCAGCACTTATTGATCCGCTCAACTGCTGTCCGCAATCTGCCGGTTTCAAAATATCATTATAAAAATCTGTTTTGCGTAATTGCGTGTCGCTGATATGTTCTTCGCCCAGTGTCACTGTTTGCGCCGGCCAGTTACGTTTAGCAATCTGATACCAGAGATCACCATCCAGAAAATATTCCTGCTGGTACAACTGTTGAATATCCTCAGGGTTTCTGACATGGATATGAATATCATGGGCAGGATAGAAATGATCGTGACACATCAGCACACCAACACTGGCATGATATAAGTTGGAGATACTGTTCATCACCGACTGCCACTGAGTGCTATCCAGTGAGGCATCGTAGATGCTTCCTATCAATTCTGTGTTTAGTCTGGGCATAAATAAGCTTTTAACGTACATCATTTGATGTACGATTTTTGCAGCAAGGCTGTGATAAGCTTCACACAAACAGCATTTCACTTATAAAGCACTGATTAATAATAAAAATAATCTCAACGCAGATGCCTTTTACTAAGCTTCATTACCTTATTTAATGAGTAAACACATAACACAGTCACCAATCGTCGCTATTTTTGCTCTGTTGCTGTTCTTCAGCCAGCAGACCTTTGCTGAAGTTGTACTCAACAAGGGCGCACCTGGCGTCGGTGTCGTTAATCCAAAGGAATGGATAAAGGATCACATCGAGAATAATTTCAAGGATGCGGTATTCGGGTCACAGGTCGATGCCGGTATGGACGTCATTTTCCAGAAGGTTTACGACAAATTCATAAGCTCAGCCAAATCCGATCGGAGTCTGAGACGTTGCCGTGGGGCTGCTTTTACGCAAGCTTATAACGTCGCCGGAGAATTAAGCAAAGCAAGAGTTCTGCGTGGTGCGGCCGACATGGTTTGGGATATTGAAAAGCGCCTGATCACCCTCGGTGGTGGCAGTATCGCTGATTTTCTCCAGAATCAGGCAGAAGGCTTCATAAGAAATAAAATCGCCGATGCGATGAAGGATCAGCAAACCGTCGTCTATGAAAACACTTATTCATTCGACGGCGGTGAGCAGGCCGTGCGCGCCGTCTGGAACAAATCTGCCGGAACTTACGTCATATTTTTTACCGGTAATTCCCACTGTAATGAAGTTAGAGACCAATGGATTGGCGGTAACAAAATTCGACTGGCTGAATGGACTGTCGTTGCACGCGGCACGGTAAGCGTGCAAGCAAAAAAAGACAAAAGCGGATTACTCATCAGTGCCAGCTTTCCCACACTCAGCATTTCTGCCAACTGCAATTGCGTTAAAGGCGATGGGGATACCTGGTATCCGCCTCCTCCTATCGAGGAAGAAGACGACGACGATGATGACTCAGAAGAAGACGAGGACGGCGAACGTGAAGAAAGCCCCTTGCGCCTGCCAAAGATGGGCGTCAAACGCATGGCCACCGGCGTACAATGCCCGGCTTGCGAACCCAAACTAGAAGCGGTAAATCGAATTTCTAATCGATTCAATGATCTCGCGCGAACGATGGACGCGCTCGCGGACGAGATTTATGAGGATAAATACGAATCGACGGCTCGTGCCGCAAAAGCCTCGCGCTGGGCCAGAATGAAAGAGAATCTGGACGCCATAGAAGCAAGTGGGGAAAGAGCGTTTGATGCCTTTGTTCTTTGTGAACAACAAGACTGCGACCTTGGCGAAGGTGTTATCGATATCGGTTACTTTCAGGATATTAGGGAAACATGGACAGACTGTGAGCCATGCATACCCTTAATGGAAGAAGTGAACGGACTGATTGCCGACTATAACGCCGCAATAAAACCGGCCAATGACCTGTATCAAAGCTCGAAACGACTGGAATATGGCACTATTGAAGGTAACCGCGCCTTTCGACAATATCAGGCTTTCAAAGCCACTCTGGATCCACAAAGAGCCGTCATCGAAGCAAAAAAAGGAGCTTTGAGCGCCTGTAAAGCAAAAAATTGCACCAGCGGTCGCTGGGAACATTACCCCAAACTGAGTCCCGCTTCCGGAACCTGTATTCCCTGTAAACCAGAGGAAGCGAGATTCAACGAGGCCATAGCTGAGTCGAATGCAGTGACCGATAAAATAAACAGAGTTCTGGATCTGCAGAAAGCCTATGTACAGGAATTCGGTGACTCCTGGGGTGCCGGCTTTGACGGTCTGCACGAACTGAATCAAAGAGAAGGTTTTCACGAGCTGATTGGAGAAGCCAGACGTACGACCGGCGTAGTCGACACGCGTCGACGTGAATTAAACGACTGCATCAGAAATAAATGTAATGCCATCGTGGTTGAAGTGATTGATGTCAAGAACGTTGTTGGTAATAACGGCTTCAGCCCAGTTGACCCGCTGGCACCAGAAGCCTCTGAGGCGACAATTGGTGGAACCGGTTCATCTTCGGGCGGCGAGAGTACCGGTGGTGGTATCAGCATTGGTGGCGGCACTGGCGGCGGAACTGGTGGTGGCGGTACCGGCGGAGGCGGTGGAATGACTCCGCCCATCATGGTGACCTTCAATCCGATGATGATTCAGGATCGACACGTAGTCGGCACCAGCCCATGTAATGACCCGATGGGTTCAGTCACGGTTCAGTTAGCCAGCGGTAATAATTTTACGGTTTCCAATATCATGGTTAGTGGGGCCATCAATGGTTTTGTCGAAGCTGATTCGCCAAGCATGAGTACACCTTTGCCCTCCCACAGCATCGATTTTGAATTCAATTGTGCGTCTGCAGCGACCACAGTCAGAACCGGTAATGTCACGGCCGATATTAGCGATAGCGTAACGAGCGAAACGGCTTCAGTATCTGTGCCGGTGACGAATGAAGTTACTAATCTTATTACAGTAGTACCGTTTGGGGCGACGTTTATACCGGTTAGTAAATTGAGTCTGGTCGGCGCACATCCTCTGGATCCCGGTCCACCACCAACCGGTTGTCTTTCCCCACACTACCACGGTACTGCCACAGCCTGCGACGGATCGATGGCTACCGACCCGGATCCGGGTCAATGTGGGTACGGAATTGATACCAGTGCGATTCAAATTGAGGAGCTTGATTGTGATAATCCTTGATAAGACGCTGCATGCTGTCATTTTATTGATCTGCGTATTGCTTTTAGCTACGTCCTCGATGAACACACACGCGCGGCAATTCAGACAGGTCATACCAATCGCTACGCCGAATAAATCCGCTGCAACTTTACCAGAGGGTGCCGTGGCCATAGAGAAACCAAGGGAACTTGGCCGTGAA
The DNA here is from genome assembly GCA_012103475.1 of Gammaproteobacteria bacterium. Classification (GTDB taxonomy): domain Bacteria; phylum Pseudomonadota; class Gammaproteobacteria; order Eutrophobiales; family Eutrophobiaceae; genus WLWS01. The sequence continues at coordinate 293,093 of WLWS01000001.1, forward strand.
GAAGTAAAAGACGCAGTAAATCAGGTCTTGTCAAAATGGAATACGGGTAATCTGTCCGAGGTCCTCTCAGAGTCCTTTTTCGACAAAACCCGCCTGACGGACGCGGTTGATAACATTGCCCCGCGCGACGCTACTCTCTCCATACAGTCGGTTCAGGGTATTCAAACACTGCAACAGTTTATTATGCCGGGTGAAGATGGTGACTCGATGGTCAGCATTGTCTCCGCCACTGTCCGTACGCAGCTTGAGTATAACGATCCGGAATCGGGTTTTGTTCGTCTTCCGGGTGTTAACGAATTCGTTCTTAAAGTTACTCAGCCAGTCTCACAATGATTATTCGTAGCCTGGTTTTTACATTACTGCTTTTTTCCCTCACGAATGCGGCGGCTGTTACCGACTGGAATATCAGCGGCTCAAATACTTTGCGTGCTAGTGTCTATGAGGTTAACGGCGCAGCCAACGGCAGTCCTTATCCGTTTACCGGGGATATGTTCTTTGATGAGCTGAGCCTGTATTTCAGTAAAGATGACTCAGAGTACAAGTCATGGCAGGGCGAGATAACCGGACTCTACAATGTGAATGATGATTATCGATCACAGGATTTTGGCCTGGTACCGGAACGTATCAATCTGACGCGGGAAAATGGCGAATCTTCTTTACCCTTTCGTGCCGAGGTTGGTGATTTCTTTGCTTACTACAGCTTTTTAACATCGCAACGCTCTTTAAAAGGTGTGTAACTGGAGTTGCAACCCTTCGTTAGCAGCAATCAACAACACTCCATCGTACTGACCTCCGGTGCGAACGAAAGCAACTGGCGCGATCTCACCTTTCAGGATGATTACTTTAATGGTACCTCCTGGTTAATGCAGGACAGAAAGCTGGGCAGCTGGAGTCTGAATTTTACTCATAACTATCGTGATAACTCTTTCAAAGCGGGTACCCTCGACCGCGAACAGTTCGTTTTCAGTGTTTCCGGAGAAGTACCGTTTCAACTGGCTACACATCGGCTAAACATCGAAGCAGAAGCTGCACACTTTAGTGGTGATCACAATGGCAGAAGCGGTGCCCTTAGCGGACAGAACCGATCCGATAACGGCTATCTGGTACAAATGCGTGGAAACCATAACAGTCTGCCCTGGGATTATCGTTTTCGTTTCGAACACTACGGTCAGGATTTTCGACCGCGCGGTGCGGTGGTCAGTAACGACAGACGTTCCTTTGAATTGCACTCCGGCTGGCGTTTCCAATCCGGTATTCGACTACGTGCCCGCGCACAGCTTTTTCAGGATGCCTTTGAAACAACTAACCGCTTACAGACACGCACCTATGGTGTGAACCTTACCGGTCCTCTGTTAACTAACTGGTACCCGGGATTGAATGGTCGGCTTGATGCCTACATTCAAAATCGCAATAACTCCTTGCGCACAACCAGCGCGCTCAACCAGACCATTAGCCTGAACCTTAACGCACCACTGCCACACGACTGGACCGGCCGGCTTTCCGTTTTCGTACAGAACAATCGTAATCGTCTGGGCCGATCCGGCGACATTCTTACCCGTCAGTTTACATTGGGCGCTGATCATGCGTTTAATATTGGTGGCTGGCGTGGATATATAACACCCGGAATTACCGTTCGGATTAACAGAAAAGGTAACAACGACAGTGAAGATATTCGGCCCGCATTGGCGATGCGCATGAACCAGAATGCGCACTCACTGAATATGAATTACGGTTCGCAGTTACAGGATCGTCGTACCAGTCTTGGCGGAGTTGATGTCAATACACATACCTTCAACATGGACTATCGCTATCGCCACAAACAGCACACTGTTGGTCTGGAAGCCAACATCCGCGGTCGCGATCCGCAACCGGGCGAGACTACCGAGGCCTATCGTATTTCTGCCTTCTGGACCATGGAGTTTGATCGACCAGCCGTCTCGCTGGCTGCACGAGGTGCTCAAAGTTTCACTGGCGCAGCCGCATCGACGGATGGGGTGCAAAGCTCAACTCTGGAACTGGCACAATTAGGGCCCGGGGCACCAGCGTCCTTCGTTACTCAGCAGTTGAATCTGGCCAAAGTCAATGCCGGAACAGAACAGACAGGCTTCACGGTCTACGAGTCTTCGGTATTTCCGGAAGTCTTCAGACGTCAACGACTGGTTCTCGAATACACGGCTGATGTCCTGCGTCGCAGTGCGGTGATTATCGACTTTGATGATGTCGGTAACAGAGACAGCAATGCGCAGGTATACGAGAGAATTCGTCAGGCTTTGATTCAGGAACTCGGTAATCCAAGCCGAACCTTTGAAGAAGGCGAATTCAGTGATCAGCTAATCTCTGATGTAAACGATGAAAGTTTTTTCAGAATCACCGAATGGACAAGCAATCAGGGTACTATCCGTTTCGGCATACCAAGACGTCTGGATGGGGCCGTAAGAATGGAAATCCAGCATGTCATCGGCTTTGGTTCCCCCAGAAACACACTCTGGTCAATAGAAGAAATCCGCTAATTCAGCTGCTTGCATAAGGTATTTCCAAAACCCGCTGAGATTCCTTATACTTGCCGGCCTTTTCAAGCTGCAGTCCATGTATTGCCGGGGTGGCGGAATTGGTAGACGCGCCGGATTCAAAATCCGGTTTCTTCGGAAGTGCGAGTTCGATTCTCGCCCTCGGCACCATTACAAAATCTTTATTGAAGAATTAGCATGCTGATCTCAAGAGTCCAGTTCACCGTATTGGTCTAGTAAACGGTCTGCTTCGACTTCGTTCCAATACCAGGGATCCAGTTTATAGGCCTCGCCAAGACAATTGAGAAACATGTGCGCGAGTCGCTCATTCTTACTGGCAGCCTTTAGAATTTTAAACTGCAATGGGCCTGGTCCACGAAGAGCCGTATTGGTAAGTTTGTTATTAAACTGACCGGTCTCCCAGTATTCATCGAAACACGATTGCATCCAATCGGACGTAAAGGGTTTCTCCCCATGCTTGATAATTTGCTTTAGCAACAGGCCCATCCATTTAGATGCTCCATTGAGGCCTTGTGCTATTACGGGGTCATTTACAATTACCGCATCGGCAACACCGAATACCGCTTTGCCACTTGGTAAATAAGCTACAGGTTTACGAACTGTCGGTGGGATCTTGCCGAATACCCATTCATTCTCAGGAGCAGTTGTGGATTCTTCCACAAGTTGATATATCAATGGCTGATGTTGCTTTAACCAGTTCTTCGCCTTTTCATATTGCGCACCTACATCCTCATCTCGATTAAAAATATCCATGCCCGCGCCGGGAATTGCTTCGAATTGAATGTATTGCTTCTCAACACCCGAACGAGTCAGGTAAGGTGCCATCATAACCTCACCCACACCGTTTATAACCGAATACCTGGTAACCTGTCTTTGCCTGACATCAGGGAGACCCTCTAACTGTCTATGCAGATCACATTTATCCGCATAAAACATCGCTACCTGTCGCTGAGCCTGTTCAAACTCCATTTTACTTTCGTCGATTTCGAACAAGTCCATAAACTGACCTCTACCTGCAGCAACCACAATGAGATCAGATTCAGGTGTCATACGTTCCATCGAATCAATAGTGCACTTTTCGATAACCACTTTTCCGCCCCACCTCTCAAACTCTTCCAGCCATCTCCCAAACTTCATGCGCAGGTCAATGGACTGAGCCGCCTTATCAAAATTAGTATTTACATCGACAAGTTTTTCACCCTCTGGTGAGAATACGGAAAAGTAGACATCCTGGACTTCACAGTAGCGATTCTCCCGCCAGAAACGGAGATCCAGTTCTTCTTCGAGTCTCAATGACGGACCGAATTGTATGGTAACTGGGCGTCCTGAACTGTTGAGAATTTGATCCGGCGTCATGTCCGAATAGACGGTGGGCTTGTAACCGGCTTTTAGTAATCCAAACCCTAATTGTAAGCCCGCCTGACCTGCACCAATTATGGAAATATTTCTCAAAAGAAAAGTCTGGTATCCACGAGTGCCTGAGACTTACCCCCGTCACTTCGATTTGAAAAGAAACAACGAAACTGATCGCTTCGTGTCATCTTCGTTTGAACAATAACTGGCATATTACCCACTGGTTCAACCTGTACGTTTGGATTGCAAATGCATTGTTAATAACTTTCGCTGCTACCGACTATCCAGTTACTTCACAAACGCTATCCTGATTGTTCGCGTGTCAGTCGAGCACGGCAATTGCATCAATCTCAATAAGGTAATCTGGCATAGCCAGGCAGGTAACGCCAACAGTGGCGGATGCTGGCAAAGGCAGGCTACCAAAGAAATCGCGTCTTGCCTGGCTTGTTATCTGCAGGTTTTCAGGCTTGAAATCCATGACATAAACAGTCATTTTTACAATATTCTCAGGGCCTCCACCTACTGCTTTAAGGGCCAGACCAATGTTATCGTAGGTAGCCTTTGCCTGAGCGGCAAGGTCTCCCTTTCCTATAAAATTCATATCCTTATCCTGAGGTGTTTGACCCGATATATACGCAACGCGCTCACCGCTGCTAACTACCACATGAGTAAACCCATAGTCGCGACTGTCAAACAAGGTATCCGGGCAGACGTGTTCTACATTCATTTCATTTCTCCTTAACAATTATACGAATTGATTCGTTGTATTAGCTTAGATGGCTAACATAAGAGTGGCAAATCCCGTTCAAGATTAGTAATTACAAAAAATAATTTCACTCTTCTGGTGAGCAATAGACATAGCTATCGTGTCTGCGCTATGTTAAATTTTTTAGAAGTATTTTCTGGTCAACACTTGAATATGATCAATTCAAAACACAGTAAGCCCTTAAGCGATGTGCAATTACGAGTGAAGGCACTTGAATCCATCTTGCTTGAGAAAGGCGTAGTTGATCAGAATACTCTGGATACCATTGTCGATATTTACGAGAACCGTGTCGGTCCTCACCTCGGCGCTAAAGTTGTCGCCAGAGCCTGGACGAATCCCGAGTTTAAAAACAGATTATTGAGTAATGGCGCTGCTACGATTGCGGAGTTGGGGATGGGTAGTATTTTGGACGTGCAACTAGTGGTCAAAGAAAATACACCAACGGTTCACAACATGATTGTTTGCACCTTATGCTCATGCTACCCATGGTCTGTACTTGGTCTGCCTCCAAACTGGTACAAGAGTTTTCCTTATCGTAGCCGTGCGGTGAGTGATCCACGAGGCGTACTGATGGATTTTGGTCTGGCTCTTCCCACAGATACTGAAGTATGTGTTTGGGACAGCACTGCCAACATGCGTTACATGGTTCTGCCCTTGCGTCCAGAAGGTAGTGAAAATCTATCCGAAGATGAACTTGCTGCACTTGTCACTCGTAATGCGATGATTGGTACAGCAGTGGTTTCCGTATCCTGAGCAAGAGTCAGGTGAAACTATGAACGGATTTCATGACATGGGCGGGATGGATAATTTTGGGTCTGTCGTAGACGAAGCAAATGAACCCGTCTTTCATGAAGACTGGGAACGCAGTATGTTTGCCTTGTTTATCGCTCTTATACCAGCTGGTTACTGCAATATGGATGAGATCCGTCGTATAGTAGAATTGATACCTCCGGCCACCTACCTTGATACCCGCTACTATGAAAAATGGCTTTATGCTATCGAGATGATCGCATTGGAAAAAGACATACTCACCCTCGACGAAATTGAGAATGGTCAGTCTAGTCGTACTGAAGGTAGCAATATTAGACCCGCTGTCCCGGCTGAGTTGTTTGAGCTTGCAGCGAAACAACGGAGTAAATCAAAAATTGATTTGGAATCGAAGCCCGGATTCAAACCCGGTGACATTATTGTGTCCAGAAATATGCATCCCTCACACCATACACGCATCCCCCGTTACGCACGCAACAAAAGAGGTGTGGTAGTGGAAGATAATGGAATATTTCTTCTGCCGGATACAAGAGCTCATGACGGACCGGATATTCCCGAACATGTTTATACAGTACGGTTTACTGCGCAGGAGCTTTGGGGGGTAGACGCTCCTATAAAGGATTCAGTATGTCTGGATCTGTTCGAATCCTATCTACAGACTAAATAGATAGAACTAAACCATGTTTACACCCGGTCACCTGTCTTCTCAACACGACCCTGAAGTTTTCTCAGCTATACCGTCATTTCATACCTCTGATATTGATGTTGCCATTGAGCGCATTACCAGAATGTTCGGTCCTCATCGAATCGAACTCGCCGATCAAGGCAATGAAATTAATTTTGAGCATAGTTTTGCCTGGTTAGCAGACGTTTGTATTAATCAGTTCGCCTATGGTCGTGAATTACGCGACAGTGTTGACCATTTTGATGATGAAAACTATTGTGTAATCTTGCCAATGGGAGGCAAGTACTCTATTGAAACGGCAGGTAAACGAGTCGAAGCCAGTTCAGATTCCATTGCCATTGTTAACCCTGATTGCCCCGTTACCCTTGAGTTATCGAGCGATTATCGTAATGTCGCGGTGCGAATTAGCAAGAACGCGCTGGACAATGCCCTAGTAAATCATATTGGCGAACGACCAAATGAGGCTGTGCAATTCATACCTCACCCGCAAGCTCTTAATGATGGAACGGAACCCCTGCGAAACCTTGCGTTGCAGGTTTGGCAGGAATGCCAGTCGAATTCTTCACTGATATCTTACGCGGCTGTTGGGAGAGAACTGGGAGTCTTGTTGGCCTCAATGTTATTACTACGCATACCTAACAATTACAGTGACAAGCTTGCTAAAGTCGACGAAATCAAGCCTACTTCTGCGGTCGAAACCGCGGCGAAATTTCTCCGTAAGAATGCCCGTGAAGATATCAACATTAATGACGTACTCAAGGTCTCGAAACTAGCTAAAACGTCGCTATACGCTGAATTCGGCAAGTTTTACGCTATGACTCCAATGGAATACCTGCATAGAGAACGACTTAAACTTGCCTACAATGCGCTGGCTTCTGCGTCTTCCGATTCCATATGCGTAACGAACGTTGCACTGGATTGTGGATTCATGCATTTCAGTCGCTTTGCTGGCTATTATAAAAAACAGTTCGGTGAACTACCTTCAGAAACATTGCAACGCAACCATGTAAAGTTCAGTAACTGTTACTCTGAAAAAAAACTGTAAATTGCTGAATGAAAATCAGGAAAGATTTGGGTATGTCAATGCCGCTGACTTGAATTGCTTTCAGGCGACTTTCAATTCCGGGCCCGGTATAAACAATGAAACGGCTTCCTCAACATGCTGTCGACTTTCACTCTCAACAGCTTGCACGATTTCTAGAGTAAGACCGGTGGTTTGCCAGGCGACCGGAACTATCGGTGGAACCTGCGTACCTGCCTGTTCACCCAGTTCATCTTTAATAGCAAGACTGTTCGCGATATGAATTATTGAGGTTTCCAGTTCATACAGGCTCGCCCGCCCCGGAGTCAGATGATTTTCAAGCGGATTGATAATTGTGTCAGCCAGCGACCAGTTTCTCATTAAGGCACAACTTACTTCAGCATAGTCAAAGCCAATAATTTCACGTTCCAGAAGGTAAGCAGGTCTGTGTTCCTCGCGCGAGCGTTCTAATGTTTGCTTCGCCTGCTCTGGTAATTGCGAGTACATCACGAGATGTCCTATGTCATGCAAGAGGCCAACCAGGAACAGACGATCGGTATCGAGAATATTGCACTGGCTACCCAGCAGTCTGGCAAGTACCCCGCACTGAATACTGCGTCGCCAGAAAGTTTTCATATCAATCAGATTATTCGAAATGCCATCAAAGGCGCTAATCGCAGAGCTTGCCAATACCAGATCATGCAACTGCGCCGTGCCCATGATCATGAGCGCACGCGACACGCTATCAATTTTCGTGGCAAAGCCGAAGAAGGCGCTATTTCCGATTTTCAGAACTTTGGCGCAAAGTGCCGGGTCTGTGGAAACGACTCGTTCAAAGTCGCCCATACTCGCATCGTGATCGGCATAGAGTTGCTGTATCTTGATATAGACTTCCGGCAAGGAAACAAGCTCACCAACATCATCGACCAACTGATTGACTGTAGACATTATCCAATCCTTTTCAAACTATATAGTCAGCATATCGGCAAAAACCGGGCAAACATTAACTCAGCATTGCTCAACCAGACTCATAATATCGGTATTATTCAGGGAACAAGCTGAATTAGCCGCCATCACCGGCAACTCTTGCGTAACTGGCTCTTCGACAATCGCGGCAATACGCGCTATCTGAGCCTCCTCTGGTATATTATCTTTCTCGTCCAGCGGTGTATTTGAGCCCAGCTTCGGATCCAGCTTTGACTCGATTTTTTTAATCTTGTCGCCCAGTTGACGATCGATCTCCTGCAATCGTTCATTCTCTTTCGACATGAATCTATGCAATGTGGATTCAACGACTCTGGGTGTAATTAGCACTACCGTTTCGGTGTTAATCGCCAATCGTTCTGTATTGCTGAACAATCTGCCCAGGACAGGGATATCCCCCAGCACAGGTATACCCACACGCCGGTTACCAACTGAGTTTCTCATTAAACCGGCAATAAAAATTGTCTGCCCGTCATCGGCCAGAAATTGCGTAGTTACCTCTGTAGTTGTCAGAGAGGGTATGCCATCAGAAATGGTTGGCGTGCTGACCTCAGGGTGAACATCCATCATGATTTGTCCATTCTGATCAACAAAGGGGGTAACTTTCAAAATCACACCCGATTCGAGAAATGCCACGCTTTCAGTGGTGACCTGATTTATCGTGGTGGTGACCCGATAACCGGTGCGATCGCCGATTACCACTTCAGCTTCCTGATGCTCCAGCGCAAGCAACTTTGGTGTTGAAAGCGTGCGCACTCGTCCTTTCGCATCCAGCGCATTAAGTGCTGCGGTAACGTTAGGGCTGATAAAACTGAAGAAAAAACCCGGACTGCCCGGTGCACTCAAACCCTGAGTTCCTAGAATGCCCACTCCTTCATCGATAGTATCGGTTTTCGTCGTAAACAGACCGTTCCAGTCGATTCCAAAAGTCTCGGAATCATCAAGTGATATTTCCAGTATTTTTGCTTCTATCAGAATCTGTTTTGGTCGGCGATCGACCTCGGCAAGCAGCATTTCAATTCGTTGCATAAAGGCGGGAATTTCCTCAACCACTATCAAATTTCTATCCGGCAGTGTGGTGATTTTGCCATAGCGGGAAAGATGCTTGGTAAGAATGCCAGCGATGGCATCAACATCTGTGTACTGTGCTTTGAAGGTTTTCAAAGAAGTCAAACCACCGGCCATGTCCTTACCGGCATCTTCATAGGCCATGATGAAATAACTGCCATCAACATACTCAACGGCAAAGCCAGCCGCTGCACTGATGGTGCGTACCGCCTCTTCCAGAGCGACGTCATACAGATTGACAGAAATTTCACCTTCTACATTCTGTCCAAGCAGAATATTCACTTTACCTTCCCTTGATAACATCTCAAATACTTCGGCAATTTCGGTGCTTTGGACAGAAATGGAAAGTTTGCCGGCGGCGATCGTTTCCACTTCAGTGGCCTTGGCAATATTGAAAACTGGTAGAACAATCAGGATGAAGACCTTAAGAAAGCCTCGCTGAAAAGATTTACCTCCCTCGCTCGCGAAGCTCCGGATCCCGGGCATCATCGAGCAAAACCGGAAATATTTTTCCGTTTTTCTCAAAAGTTGCCGCTCTTTCCTGCACCTCAAGTAAGCGAAAGCCATTCAATTCCTCTCCGATTCCGATAATTTCGCCGTCAATATTCACCATGACAGCCCTGTTTGAACGCATAATTGCCTTCAATCGAGGTTGCCAGGCCAGGGGTTCGAGAATAATCTCCTTACCTTCTTCAATTTCTTGCCGTGCTGGCATCTCGGGTGTTTCAAAAGGATCAAAATGCAATTTCGGTGCCATATTCACCGCTTCGGCTGTTTGTGTGCACAGGAGTACCAGCAAAGTGCCAAGTAAAAACTTTAATTTCGAGTAAATCTTCACGTCTTCGTATCCTTTATGCGGTAGGAGACCATGGTGAGCTTCATTCGTCTCAGCTTGTTGTTTTCCGCATTCTCAATTTCGTATTCCTTGATTACCAGTGGACCAAGAGAGCGCTCGACCTCATGGAGCCAGCCAAACAAGTTGAAGTAGGAACCCTGAATACTGATGTGATACGGCGTTTCGCTAAACATGAGAACGTCACTGATATTGCCGGGTCGAACACCAGATAAATGGACTTTATGAGTTTCTGCAATTTCATCCAGCTGTCCGATTACGTGGGCAACCATCTGGTTGGCCGGCAACTTGGGTCCGCTTCCGTTCAACTCCCTGTCCAGAGAATCGATTTGTTCCTGCATGTTTTTAATATCAGAGTCCAGAGGACGACTGCTATCGTGATCCTCCTGCAATTTGGCCAGCGTCACTTTCCAGGCAGCGTAATTTTTCAGCGACGCCTTGAACATATAGGTATAGGAGGCTGTTAACATCAGGCAAAGCATCCCCAGTAACAGCCACGGGGCAAAAGTCGGAGACACATGATTGACTATTTTATCGATCATAATCAAAGCAAATTCATGTTGTTGACAGTAATAGCAAGATTAAAATCAATTGCATCTGTCTCACTCTGTCTGATGGTTGAGGTTCTCAGTACCTTCACGTCTTCGATCTCCGGCTGTGTTATCAGTCGATTTACAAAACTGGCCAGATAAGTGTGATCCAGTGTGCGTCCGTTGATTTCCATATGCGTACTCAGCTTCCACGCGCGTTCCGCCAGTGATTTCTGATTACCGTGTAATAGTGCCTTGAGCTCGGGTCTGCCGGATTGATCGTCGTAGTCCCCAAATTCACCAGCACGCCTGAATGACCAATTGTTAAACCAGATGCTCTTATCCAGAACCTTATTCATCACTATGAACATCTGCCGTGCAGGAAGTCCGTCTCGCAATGTGCGCAGCACTGCCACCTTGTTTTCCAGAAGGTTTTTTTCTTCACTCAGCTTTTGTAGAGTTTGATGTTGCTGATGGAGCGTATTTTTATCGTACTCGTATTTCGAAATTTCATTCTCAATTCTGCTTAATTTATCCGATAGTATGTATCTGGCCACACCAAGTCCTGACAGGAGCAAGGCAAGGACTACTAAAAATGCGCTCAGCAGAACGCGCAGCTTTTGCGTTTGCACATAGTCTTCAGGGATTAAATTGAGATCATGCATTGTTTACCAGACCTCTGAGGGCGAGCCCGCTGGCCACCGATAAGCCGCTAATCGGTTCGAGTTTGTCTTTTCTTAATTCCCCGCTTTTGGGTGAATGGCCAATTAATGGATCAAGCGTCACTACCGGAAGTTTTATATGTCGTGACAGGTACTTATCCGAATTGGGCCAGCGAGCGGCACTACCAAGTAAATAGACCGCCTCAATTGCGCCACCCTGTGTTTCTGCAGCAGTGAAGATCAGAATTTTTTTGATTTCCTTCGTCAGCTTTTGAAAACTCGGCGAGAGTATTTGCGACAGGCTTGAACTGATATCCTCATTGGGATTCAAATCCTTACCAAGATTGAACTGGGAATCGTACTCGGAAAGGCCGTAGTGTTCGAGCATCTGAACCACCTTGTCCTCAGTCATACCCAGGGAACTACATATAGCACCCAACATCGAATCCAGACCAACCGGAATTTCCCGATCAAGTAACAACTCGCCACCCCAGATGACCGTGACAAAGGTACGATCCGAGGCAAAATTGATTGCCATTAATTTGCTCTGATGATTGTCCTGCTTTTGCAGACTACTCAGCAGCCTTTGAATAGCCACGGAACCAACCTCCAGTGCCTTTACCTTAAGTTTGGCCCGACGCAGGGCTTCCAGAAAATCAACAAGTTCTTCATGATCTGAAATGGCCACCAGCGCTGTCCGATCAACTTGATCATCTACCTTCGGTCGAATCGGTAAATAGTCAATTACCGCATTGCCAAGACGTTCACTGAAGCGTTCCTTGACTGCGCGCACAAGCATGGCGTCATGATCGTCATTCTTGTGAACCTGATAGTTAATATGTAAAAGTTGAAATTTATTTGGTGGTAATGCAGCGACTACTTCGCGTCCACGAAATGCCTGAGTTTTCAGCGTCCTGTTAATAAAAAACCTTAATTCTTCGCCGGAACCAAGTAACTCATCACGTCCTTTCATATAAGGCATCGAGGAGGCAGCTATGATCTGATTACTATTTTGCCTCTGTTCAAATTGAACCAGATTGAGGCGCTGGGTACCAAAATCGATACCAATCGGGCCGGTTCTGATTGTCGATGTCAGCTTGCTTAATGTAGAAAGCGGTAATCGTTTCATCTTCGCGATCCTGAATGGAAAGAGCAGAAGGGTTCAAGGCTTCCTGTGAGTGCACTGCATTCTTATTGCGATAAAGGGACTGATCAGCGCTATGGTAAAGCGCTGTGCTGGTGATCTCCGAGGACAGAGGCGCACTCACCAGACCATAACTCAAGGTAACCGGGTTACTGCAAATGGAAGACTCTCTGAAGTTTCTCTCAATATTTTGAATAACCTCATCAACAAAGTTTTGCGGATCATCGCTGACAAATATCAAAACAAATTCGTCACCACCGAAGCGCAAAAGATATCCCTTATCACGCAATGCAGAAATGAACATCGAACTAATCACTTTCAGGACTTCATCACCAAAATCGTGACCGTAAGTGTCATTCAATATTTTAAAATCATCCAGATCGAGTATTGCATAATGGAAACTCTTCGAATTGCCTTCAAAATCCTCAAGCAGACCATTAATGGCAGTCTGCAGATAACGGCGATTCCAGGCCCCGGTAAGCGGATCAACATTTGAAAGAAGAAAAAGATGATTTCTGGTTTTCTCCAGATCAAAACGGGTATTCAGATCCTTTTTGCGGATTTTGACATTCCGGGCAACCAGTAAGAGACTGACCGAAGCCGTCGCCAGCATTAAGAACTGCAGAACCAGAAGCGTGTCCGAACCAAAGCGTGTTGTCATACCAGTGGTTGAAAATGTAAACATAAAATAAATGAGGCTGACAGCGATCAGGGCTTCACGAACTCCCCACGGAACCATGGGCACCGCCATGAAAAGTAATACGACATTAGCGAAAAGCATAATGTTGAAGGAACTTGTCTGATGCGCAATTGAAAGATAGGCCGTGGCACTAACGGTTAACAGGGTAATGCCCAGAACATATAAATCGTTGACACTTTCCGGGCGATTTGCAGATATATAAATATGCGCACAAAGAACGGCTACGAGGCTGTAGGTGTAAAAATAGATAGGGCTCAAATCCAGTTTGACGTAGATTGGCGCTGCGATCACGATTAAGACAAAAAACAACAGACTCATGGTTTTCAGGCCACGTCGGGTTTCGTCAAGTAACTGGCTACTGGCGTAGTTGCATAACTCCGGGTCGGAGAAATCGATAGTTGACCAGAGCGATCTGAAACTTTTTACATTTTTAACCATCCTCGAAGCGCACCTTGTATAGAATCTGAAATTTTTCCAACCCTCAGTGACTTAGCGGCAGATACCGATTGATCTTTAGTTGTAATAACAGGGCTTTTTCAGGGTTCTGGAGCAATACCTATAGTGAACGTTATGTATTGTTCGGAGGCGGTAAGGGAGAAGTTCTCGATACCGCTATCGCCGGATTCGCTCTGTGTGGTATAGCCGGCACCACCGGAAACCGTACCGGTTCCGCTTCTGCTTTCTGCCATGTCGATATCGGTATGAGCACTCAAACCTGTACTACCTGAGTTGATATCATCATCATCAAACCCTCCAAGACGAAGGATCAGGGTATTAGCAACGTCCGTCGTGATCTCGGGACTCAAAGGCTGACTGGATGTACCTGTTGCTTTTTCAAATTTATTTAGTGGATCCGAACTATCATGGCCACTGAATCGCATGACCATGCCATAGGCCTCCTGACTCCCGGACCAGCTGAAAGTATAACTGGCAGGTTCTGATGAACCTGCCAACTTCCACCATGAGCCAAAAGTTATAGCAGCACTTTCATCAAGTACTTCGATCTTTTCCCAACCCGCCTGATCAGCGAGCGCAGAGGCAGTATTTCCATCCGTCACCACAAAAGCGATAAGTAATTCCATCGCCTGTGTTCCGCTCGGTTTATCAATTGTCAAACTGGTCCCATTGCTACCCAGTGTATTGTCACTAAAGCTTTCAAAAACAACACCGCTGGCACTACCTCCACCACCACTCACCAGTGCGCTGATTTCGCTTCCATCCAGAGCCCTGTTATAAATGCGAACATCATCAAGTAAACCATTCCAGAGCTTGCTGCTCTCCCAGTTGTTGCCAATTTCCAGTTGTGCTGTATTAGTATTCATAGTCGCACTGGTCGATGAAGTACTCACCACGATACCATCTACATACAATGCGACGGTATTGGCAGCATCATCAAATGTCGCCGTCAGATGATGCCACTGATTCGCGCTCACAGAGGTCGATGCTGAAAAGAAATTTCCACCGATACCCAGATAGAGCGTGCTACCCGACAGTGCCATCCAGTAGCCATCATTCTGACCGCTCTGCTCTTTGCTAACAATTCGATAACTAGAAGACAGGGAGCTATCCTGATTATTGACCCAGGCGCTAATAGTGATCGCATCACTTATCGACAATTCTGTGCTATGCGGAACAATGATACGATCGTTGCTGCCGTCAAAATCCACTGCGCCATCAACTTGTCCGGAAGATGTCCAGTTAGGTCCGTTAGTCAATGTTCCATCATGCCCACCTTCGGAATCTGTTGCTGTCGTTCCGCTGCCTTCATCCAGGTTCCAGTGTGCAATCGGATCCAGACTCGGCTCCGGTGACTCTGGCTCCGCTTCTGTTGAACAATAATATAGCCTCAAGGCCGGTGCTTTTCCCGACGAACCGTCATAACTTTCTGCCGTGCGTAGGCCACTCCCCTCAGCGATTATGGCTATGGCACTACCTTTAACCCAGCCGGGCCGATCAACAACTTCCTGTACCATTCCGGCAAGATCAGGGCTGGTCACAGAATCACCTGTAGAAGACCAGCTCGGCACCTCAGACCAGTCAATTGAGGCACTGGTCCTGATTCTGGAACTCAGATTGGAAGAAACAGAACTGAACGTGAGAGCGTTGTCGCTTGCCTCGGCGCTAAAACTGACACTGGTCGCTATGCTGCTTGTCTCGTCGATAACCATGTCGATATAGGCACCAATCACGCGACTGCCGGGTGGAATATTCACACTATCAAAACGAAGACCAACAATCATGTCGCTGGAAAATTCCGAGTCGTAACCAAACTCAAGGTCAGTACTGTCCAGATACATGTTCTGATTAGTCGTATACTCCTCAGCATCATCGCTGCCCGTGCTGATACGAATAGTTTCACTGCTTTCGTTTTCACAGCTCAGAGGATTTTCAGACGCCCATAACAGCGAACGCCGGAGTATCGTTTCGCCATCCTCCGTCAAACCTTCAAAATCAAAGTCATCCGACTCGCCCCAGGGAAGCTGGACACGCCGGCCCGAAGCCGTACCGCTTAGAAGACTGGCATCCTTTTCCACCAGAGCCAGACCCGGATCTCCCTGAAAGGTCCCGAGAGTTTGCAGCCCGCTGGCCAGATTGCCATACAGGTAAGTAGCGTCGTCTACGCTATCGAAGAGTGTCAGGGCACCAGTTAAGAAAGGCTGAGTGATGTAGTGACTGTTGTCGGTAATGATCAAATCAGACTCCGGCCAGCTTACGCTTGCATCAGACAAACCGAATTCTTCGTCCAGTCTGTATTCCTCATAGACCACACCAATGCTCGCCGCACTCAGCTTCTTGCCTACAGTGTCAGCGAGGACTGTTTCCGATATATAAACCACATCATTTTCACTAAGCGCAGCGTCAATATCAGTTTGTGAACTGTCGTCAGAAAGCAGGTTCACTGTGTAGCCCCAGCTTTCAAGCAAGCTCTGTCGGACGGTTTCCGCCTTGCTCAAATTGTTACTTTTATCGACGAGGAACAGAACATTGCCGTTGGTGACTTCTGATACCGTCGTGCATACCACCCCACATTCACAGGCATAAGTGATAGTCAGACTCGGATGGCGTGCAGCATTGCTATGGTCGCTGGTTTCGAATTGTTCACCAGCAGCCCCGGCGAGCGCCGTGCTAAGTACGACGCCATGATTCGGGTAGCCACCATTGATCCAGTCCTGTACAAGACTGGCGATATCCCATTCGTAGCGTGTGTTACTGGCTGGCCCCACATTGGTTGTAGCGATCACAGTAGAGTCGAAGTCGACACCGGCAGTAGCCCAGTTCGTTCCATTCTCGCGGGAATTCCAGCTGACAAAATCTTCATTCCACGAGTTGGTGATGCGATGGGCCGTGACAGGCACACCGGAACCGGAACCGCTTTTGTGATGCAGAGATAAAGTAGCACTTAACACCTTCGCTGACCCTGGTATTGTACTCACATCGAACTCGAGCAGGGTCCGGGTCACGTCGGTACCATTACGAGATACCCACGTCACGTCTTCTGTACCGTAGTTGTTAGCTGGTTGTTGCTGCCAGACTTCCGCATCTTTGCCATCGCTGGCATCCGGCTGCAGCACCAGAACCTCTGAAGGCTGATAAATGGAAACCAGATTTCGACTTAGCGTTCGTGTTACGCCATTAGTCAGAGTGCCAACAGCGGAGAGCGTTACCGGAGAGCCGCTTGTCGGTGTGAAACTGGCGCTATAGGAGTGATCGCCGAAGTTAGTCGACGCCAGGGCATAGTTTTCGCAGTTATTATTGTTGGCCATCCACAGAGCGTGCTGTAAGCCCGCCTCGGCCAGATATTGCGCCTCCCTTGCCTGAGACTCAGCATCTGCCATATTTATCTGGATCGCACCGCTTCTGTTCATTAGAAAGGCAATCGCGGCAATCAGGGTGATGGCAAGTACCACCGGTAATAATATAAATCCCCGTGGCTGTTTTAGCTGACCTCCACTCACAGGCTACCACCCACTCGAATCCGGGTTGTTACACGGCTTGATTCACCATCTGCATTACTTAAGGTTAGAATCAGATCAACCAGAACCGCCCGTGCGGAAGCCTGAAAGATGCGCTCGACACGAAATTCACTGACATTATCCGCAAGTGTGTATTCAGAGTAGTCATTGCCATCGACAGGATCTATATTCGGAATGCGCTGAATAAGAGTACTGCCACTCTGATAAAACACCACCGCATCAAGCCAGTCTTCGTCGTTGCTACCATCTTCATCATCGTCATCAACATCGATCACACCTGCTTTATTGTCAGCACTATTATCATCCGACAAATCTTCATCAATTGCACCGTCGTTATCATCATCCAGCCCGTTGGCGATGTCTTCATCAAAATCGCCATCTTCGTCATCATCCTTGGAATTTAATCCGTTATCGATAATGCCATCACCATTGTCATCTATATTTACAATTCCAGAAGCTGAGTCATTACTACTATCATCTCCAGTGTCTTCGTCAATCAGTTCAGGTTCGTTGGAATCACGTGAATCATTGTTATTCAAATCAAGATAGTCTTTATCATTATTGCCATCGGCCCAGCCATCGTTATTACGATCCAGATCAGAAGCCAGCGTCACTGCAAGAACGCCAGGATCACGAACTGACTCACTCCAGACCGTATTTGTATT
The DNA here is from genome assembly GCA_012103475.1 of Gammaproteobacteria bacterium. GTDB lineage: Bacteria > Pseudomonadota > Gammaproteobacteria > Eutrophobiales > Eutrophobiaceae > WLWS01. The sequence goes on from WLWS01000001.1 coordinate 310,794, forward strand.
TTCCGGCAGAGGCAGTATCAGCCTCTCACTACGACTAACCGCCTTGACCATCTGCTGCATGGCAAATCTGGCCTGCTGCTGAAGATTATTATTACTATGTACAACTCGTTCTGCCTTGAGTGCCGTCACTACCACACCACCTAGTCCCGCAATCAGCAAGGATGCGATGGTGACTGCCGCCGTCAGCTCAATGAGACTCATGCCCTGTTGCACCTGTGCACACAGTGACTGCCTGTTGAAGTTTTTTCTATAAGGCGCTGAGGCTTTCGAGCGCATGAGGGCTTCCTTCGATTTCCACCTTTATCCATATCAAATCGGATTCAGTACCAGTAAAGGGATCGTTATCGGCATCACTGTTATCTGCATCATAAGCAGAAAGAAAGACCAGTCGGTTAAGCACACGTCCGTTGGAATAAGTGACACTGTCTGAATAAGAGCTGCTGACTGTCTCACTACCTGCTGCCGCAGCGGCACTTTGTAAGGCCGAAAAAGGCTCGGCCAGCACCTGCTCCATCAGCGCGTAGCTCTGATAGCGATCTTCTGCCAGTTGTTGTTGTATGCCGCTGGCCTGGATACCGGGTTGCAAGGCCTGCATCGCCGGTACCAGAGTAATCGCGACCAGGGCGCTGGCGACCAGAACCTCTGCGTAGGAAAATCCCTGCTCACACCTACTTTTGAATTTCACCATCACTGAATGCTTACCCGACCGGTCATTGGTTCAACAACAACGACTCGTTGATCGTTACCCATAGTCAAAGTGATGGACGCGTTTTGCAACATGTAGTCAGTGCCCAGAACGCTGTATTTGGGGATTCCTTCCGCACTGAAACCCAGATAACTCGAACTGCTGAATGAACCTTCAAAGTTAAAACTGGCGCTGCTTAGATCCACACCTGCCATACGCGAGTCGTCATCGAGCGCGATATCATAGAGTTTTTTATCAACAGGATGACGGACATCGTAATTGGGCAGCAATCCCGGCTTACTATAAACCCGGACACGTTCATTGATATTGCTGGTATTGATGCCGTGAGCTGTACCGGTTCGAATAGCTTCTGTGCGTGCAAATCTGGCGGCTGCCGCGATTTCGGCTGCTGCCAGATCCAGCTTTACTGGATTACCGGAAGAAAGTGGAGGGAGTGCAATTACTGCCAGTATGCCGATCGTGGCGACTACGATCATCATTTCGATCAGAGTGTATCCATTCAGTAAGCGCATTAGTCATCACCTTTATCAATACACTCTGGCGTGCGTCCCTGCACTGTACTCTTATATCACTACCTGTCGTCGTAAGAACTGTGATTGGCAATAAACTGACCCGTCTTGATGTCATACTTCCAACCGCCATTGGTCACCGATGAAGTCATCCCGAGGGCGCCCGTCGTCGATATAGCGACTGTTGACACATCGGTAAAGGGATTTGATGGCATTGCGGCTTTTTTCATGTAAGGGCCGTATTTGAAAGTCGAATCAGCTTGAGTACAACCCTCACCTGCAATATTTGTATACAGACTCATCTGACTCAGGAAAGCCGCTTCAGTATTGATAGCGCCAGTACCCGTTGAACCACCGGGGCCAGCAGCACAGGCAGTACCAATCGCGGTCACGGAACCGGGATAATGGCCATGCTGTTGATAGTACAATTCTATGGCTGAGCGGGTATTGGAAAGATTGGTATCCAGCGATGACATTTTCGCATCGTCTGTCGCAGAGCTGAACTGCGGTACCAGAATACCAGCCAGAATGGCTAGAATTACGACGACAATTAGCAATTCTATCAGCGTGAACCCAGTCTGATTGTGTGCTGACACAGACTTACTTATATTCATTTTCATGACTCCTCTTATAGCGATTTTTTTCATGTCTAGAGGGATTATCGGCCGTTTTTTCGGCTTCTTTAGAAAATGCTTGCCAGCCTAGTGAACCGAACGAGAGAGCTTGAAAATCGGCAATATCAGGGAGCTGACTATGAGTCCGACGACCACACCCATAATCAGTAACATGATCGGCTCTATCATTTTCGACAGATTGCCAAGCCGGCGGGACAAGTCGCGTTGATAGTAATCCGCTACCCTGGAAGACACCAGTGCCAGACGCCCGCTTTCTTCCCCGGTTTTTACCATCTGCTTGACCATATCAGGAATAAAATCGGTTTCACTAAAAGCTGCGGAGAAACTTCGTCCGTTTGTTACATTATGATTTACATCATCAATAAAACGAATAAAATGCGTATTGCGCACCATGTCACGACAGGAGTTGATGGCATCCACCAGTGATACACCATTATTCAGGGACAGACCCACCATGCGCATAGTCTGAATCAGGTAAATCTGCATCAATAACTCGCCAAGCAGAGGAAAGCTGGAAACTATGTCATTCAATTTTCTCAGGCCTTCTTCCTTACTCAGCCACCAGCTAAGAAAACCGCCAGTGCCCACTAAAAGACTGAGCAATGCCCACCAGTAATTTCGCAATATGTCGCTCATCCACATCAGACTCAATGTGATGAAGGGTAGCTGATCGTGAATACTGTCAAACAGTACCGTAAATTTCGGAAAAACGTAGGCAAGAATAAAAACAATCACCGCTCCGGCAAATACCACCAGAAAAGCCGGATAGGTAAAGGCTGAAGTCAGGGTATTCAGCAGATCCTCGCGCTTCTCTTCCATATCCATAATATGTTTGAGCACTTCGTCCATATAGCCACCTTCTTCACTGGCGCTGACCAGAGTGACAAAGGTTGATGAAAAGATATCGGGATAGGACTGCAAGGCATGAGAAAAAGATTTACCTCCGGCGATTTGTTCACAGATGTCTTCAATAACTGCTTTGAAAGTGGGGTTGCTTACCTGCAAAGCAATGATTTCAAGACTGCCAACCAGATTATTTCCGGTTTCAATTAACAACGACAGCTGTTCCGTAAAAAATTTCCGATCGCGAGCGCTTACTTTGTTAAAGCCGAATTGATAAGACTTTTTTTCGGGCGCGACATTACTACTCGATGCAACAAGCGGATTGTTTATATTCATCGCCATAGGTTTTAAGCAAACGCAGTAATGCGTTCTATCTCTTCTATGGTTGTCGACCCTTCTCTGACTCGTTCGATACCGTCATCAAACAGAGTTCGCAATTGAGACTGTTCAATATACTCGGCAAGTTGATCGCGTGAAGGATTCATGATCATGAGCTTTTGTAGCTCAGCGTCCGGGCTGATAAGTTCATGTATACCAATTCGGCCCTTGTAACCTGAGTCATAACAATACGGACAGCCTCGACCTTTCGTCAGTCGCAGACGTTTATCTTCCTGCCAGCCAAACTGTTGCAGAATATCCGGCGTCGCAATAAAAGACGTCTTACATTCTGTACAAACTTTACGGATTAGTCTTTGCGCCACCACGCCTATCAAAGCGGATGAAAGCAGATAAGGTTTTATACCCATATCAAGCAGGCGGGTTATCGCACCGACGGCATCATTTGTGTGTAAGGTAGACAATACCAGATGGCCGGTGAGAGCCGCCTGAACAGCAATCTCAGCAGTCTCATGGTCGCGAATTTCGCCGACCATGACGGTGTCCGGATCCTGCCGGAGAACATGTCGTAACAGGCGTGCGAATGTTAAGCCGGTGCTCTCTTTTACCTGATTCTGATTAATAATATCAATCTGGTATTCAACCGGGTCTTCAATGGTGACAATACTTTTCTCGCTTGAATTGAGATAGTTAATAGCCGCGTACAGAGAGGTTGTCTTACCGCTGCCTGTCGGTCCGGTGACCAGAATCAGTCCATGACTCCTATGCAATAGTTCCTGAAACTCTTTTTTAACCACATCGGCGAGCCCGATTTTGTCAATATCAAGAATACTCTGATTTTTATCCAGTACCCGAAGTACTACTTTCTCACCGAATATACCGGGCAGCGAACTGAAACGTAGATCGACAACACGACCAGAGGTACTCACCTGAATCCGGCCGTCCTGTGGCAGACGACGTTCGGCGATATCGAGATTGGCCATTACTTTCAGTCTCGAGACCAAAGCCGGATGCATTTCGCTGGCCGGAGTCATGATTTCATAAAGGACACCATCGATGCGCAGGCGAACCCGGCTTTGCTGGCGACCCGGCTCTATATGCACATCGCTACCACCATCTCTGATCGCCCGTTGAATAATGGCATTGACGAGATTAACGACCGGGCTGCCCGCAGCAAGTTCATCAATCGCTTCGAGATCATCCTGAACAAGCTGATCGACTACTTCAAAGTCCTCATCAGGTCTGGTGTTGAACTCATCCAGGCTGGTATTCCCTGAATACATGCTGTCGATACATTCTTCAATTTCGCGCGTTTGCACCAGTACCGGACGTACTGTGCAACGAGTGACTCTTTCGATTTCATCAAAACTGGGGATTGCCTGTGGATCACTGGTTGCCAGCATCAGTTCATTACCAAGTCTGAACAGGGGTAGTACTTTAAGACGTTGAGCCATGCTCTTTTCAATCAGACTGACGAGATTCTGATCAAACAAGCCGTTTTTCAACATGACAAAAGGCAAGTGCAGCTGATGACTGAGCACCTCGAGCATATCGTTCTCACTGACCCAGCCACGGCTGACCAGAATCTGTCCCATTCGACGACCGGTTTGAGATTGTAACTGCAGCGCCTGTTGCACCTTGTCTTCCGTGGTCAGACCCGCTTCGACAAGCATTTCTCCCAGCCTTCGTCTGGGCCCACTGTCACTACTGACACTGTGGAAATAGGCAACATTCTGCTCGTCGAGGGAGCTTATATTGAGCTTCGATAGCAAGCCGCTGATTCGAAATACATCCATATTCATACTACTGACATTCACAATACGAATACCACCGCCATTCCCATACAGACTCTCATGAGAACTCATCAACAGTTCAAGTGCTGCACTGCCGATGAAGCTTACGTTCTCAAAATCGATATCAATCCGGTTCTGGCGATTCTTGATACAGGCCTGAATCGACTCTTCCAGCTTGCTGACATCAGAACTGCTAACAAGAGTCTCCGGTGGCAGCAGCTCGGCTATACTGCTACTGCGTTCTCTGAGGATCTGGGGCATCGATAATTACCTGAAAAAGCCTTAATCTATCCAGCGACTTGCACAGCAGTATCGGCTGTCAGTAGCTGGCTAAAAACCGATTCAAGCGGCTCTGGCTTATGTAAACCGTAACCCTGCAGGTAGTCGACACCGATGTTGCACAGGGTCTCCTGTATTTCTCCATTCTCTACGAATTCCGCTACAGTTTTCAAACCCATCACATGGCCGATGCTGTTTATGGACTCCACCATCGCTTTGTCTATATTTTGCTCATTGATATTCTTTACAAAACCACCATCTATCTTCAGGTAATCTATTGGCAGGTGTTTGAGGTAACCAAAGGAACTCATACCACTGCCAAAGTCATCAAGTGCAAAACTACAACCGAGCCCTCTCATGATTTCGATGAAACTCAGCGCTTCGGACAGGTTTTCGATAGCTTCTGTTTCCGTTACTTCAAAACATATCTGCTCCGGTCTGACGTTACCCGCTGAGATTACTTTGGCCACATAAGTCTTAAAACGATCGTCCCCAATAGACTCTCCGGAAAGGTTAATCGAGAGAACTAAAGAATTATCGCCAGAACTCGCATTAAAATCCGCTAACATAGTGATTGATTTATCGACCACCCATTGATCCAGCTCTCTCATTAATTTGTATTTTTCTGCAGCAGGAATAAAAAGACCAGGTGGCACGATTCCACCCTTGTCATCAAGCATTCGAATCAACACTTCATAGTGATTGCATTGTGATTCGTCACTGCTACCCGGAACGATGGCCTGCGCATAAAGCACGAATTTGTTCCTTTCAAGAGCCGTTCTAATATGATTTGCGCCGGCCATAATACTCAGACTTTTCTGCACATCCTTATCGGATTTATCGTAAACTCGGAACCGGTTACCACCCATCTTTTTCGCCACTGAACAGGCCATTTCAGCAGTCTTTATCACTTCAGAAAAATTCTTTATCTCCTTACCGGCTTCGGCTATCCCTGTACTGAACTTGAGATTAAATACTTTATCTTTACTGAAAAACTGCATCTCGTTTATTTTTTCATGAAGAGAATTGCAAATTTTTTCTGCCTCATTGAGACCACAGTTTTCCAATAGAATGCTAAATTCATCGGCGTTGGTTCTTGCCAGAATTGTGTTTTCAGCAAGCAGGGTTCTCAGAGCAGCGCTGAATTGCTGCAGCAACCTGTCTCCGGTTTCGTAGCCACTGGTATCATTGATTATTTTGAACTGATCCAGATCAATATGAACAACACAGTAATTTGCTTCACCTGATTCCAGTTTATTCGATACATCACTGCCTATTGCTTCAAAACCTCTTCTGTTTAGCAATGCCGTTAATCTGTCACGTTTTCTTTTTAGCAGATTGGATACTTCAATTGCGAAAACGTCACATAGTTTTCGATCACTATTGGTGAAGTTGAGTTTATCCATGGCATTGGAAAAAACCAGTATCCCGTATACTTCATCTTTTATATCGAGAATAGGAGAAGCGATAAATTTCACCGGTATTTTACTGTACTCTTCGGTCCAGTCTGTAACCTCATCCTGATTGATAACAAGGGTTTCACCGGACTCTTTTATCGACTGAAGAATTTCTGTCGAAAATTTTTCCAATAGTGTATTACTTTCTGCTATTTCCGAATGATCCTCAGGTTTGAATATGGTTATATTTTCTGCAGGAACAATAATTGCCGCCAGATCTACCGACAGATAATCAAGACAATTCTCAATCAGGTTCAATAAGGCACTTTCTTCATTTTGCCTGTCGTCCTCATCGCCGCTATTCAACTCGTCGAGACCATAGAACACATTCAACTCTTCATAACGAATGGCCAGTTCGTGTGCCATACCATCCAGCATCAGATTATTGTTGTAGTCATCGCAAACAAATCTGGCAATGAGATGAAGCATCTTTGTCAGCTGTGGAATAGTCCGTGTTATCTGAGAATTACTTTTCTCCACTACGAGAAATGACAGCCAGAACTCTTTCTCGTCAGATCCGAGGTGGACACAAGTACGAAATAACAAACATGTCTCTTTGAATACGAGGAGATCTACTTTGTCATCCACCCGGTCCCAGCATAATTCTGATGCATCAGGGCGATTCTTGTTATCCAGTTGCTCGTAAAGTGGCAATAAATGGGTCGCGGAACCGGCAGCGCAGGGAATTAGGTCTATACGACATTCAATACCGATCAGGGTACTTAGCAATAACGAATACTGTTCGAATCGATCTTTGTGGTAATAGCTAAAGCTCATGCCGGCACACTCACTTCTTCCATTTCCTCGAAGAGCTGTCTGAGATGATTAACCAGTTTCCGGGGACTAAGCGGTTTCTCAAGGAATTCGATACCCGAATTCTGTTCAGCCCATTCACGTAGCTGCGCATCAGTTCTCGACGTCATGATAATCAGATGCGGTGCCGAGTCCTTGTATTGAATAGCTATCTTTTCACACAACTCCTGCCCGGTCATTTTTGGCATCTGTATGTCAGTGATAACGATATCTGGCATCTGATTATTAATGCTGGCCATGGCCTGTTCACCATTGTGCGCTACGGCTACCTGATATCCGTTTTTATCAAGAAATATTTTCAGCACCTTGATGACATGCGGCTCGTCATCTACCAGTAATATTTTCTTCATAACTAACTCGCTTCCTTTAGCTGTGTCGATGTTTTCAGCAGGCGTATGGTGAAAGTGGTTCCCTTTCCAGGCTGACTCTCAACCGTGATTTCGGCTTTGTGAAGATGAATAATTTCTTTTGCCAGTGACAAACCAAGTCCATGACCCGGTCGGCTACTGGCTTCATCGCTTTCTGAACGATAAAATTTATCGAAAATACGGGGTTTGTCTGCTTCCGATATTCCAATACCGCTATCACTTACCTGAATCTCGATATAGTCATCAACCAGCTCTGCATTGAGAGAGACTGTGTCACCCGGGTTTGAATACTTCAGGGCATTGGACAGAAGATTATTCAGGGCAACTCGAAATAGTTCTTTATCGATATTTACCGTTGTCAGTGCTCTTGAAATATACAACTCTGTTTTTATACTGTTATTCACGGCACTTCGGGTTGCCGATTCAAAGGTGTCGTTTAGAAAGTCCTGCACTTTTACTCGCTGGCGCTCAATGACCACGCTCTCGGATTCTATTTTGGTAATATTCAGTAAATCGTTTATGAGAATAGACTGCCGCTCAATCTCATCCTGAATTATATTGATACTCTCAATTACTTCAGTTGATTCATCCGTGATGACTTCGCTTAGTAATTCGGTCTGTAGCAGCATGATATTCAGAGGCGATTTCAGCTCATGAGAGACATGCGAGATAAATTCATCACGCGACTCCCGCAGTTGTATTTCATTAGTAATATCTTTGAACACGATGACGGTGCCGAGAACCATTGAGGCGTCTTCAGAGGAAAACAAAGGAAAGGCATTGATTGAAAGTGTTTTGCCGGAATTGTCACTGAGACGGCAGTTTGTTACATCACTTCGATGTAAGGGCACAACATTTCCCTGATAACGTTCCAATAACGACAACAAATTCTGATCATGACACCAGTCGGCTGGTTTTCTGCCCAGAATGTCTTCCTTTTCTACTCCCAGGAGTGCTTCCATCATTTGATTGGCGAATGTGCAGGCGCCACTTTCCTCGAGCACCACAAATGCATCAGGTATGGTCTGCAAAACCGCTTCGAGTTGCCGCTTGTGGTATGCCGTCAGACCAGTAGAGACTTTTGCCTGCGAACTTTCCAGTTCAAGCTCGTTCAGTCGGGATTGCGTAAAGTCCAGATAATGACTCAAATTTCTGATCAGACTTTGTGGCTTCGCTTCAGTTTCAATCGCGTAAGAGGAGTTATCCTGCTCCATGATAAGCTCACAAATATCCTCATTCGCCTTTTGCAGGGCCTGCATTTCCTTTCTCAGCAGCAGATACGCGAAAATTACAACGAGCAAAAGTGGTTGGGCCAGGAAAAGGATTGTCCATGACCAAATTGGTGCATTTTTAAGTTCGGGAATTTTGTAGCTGACTCGAACCTCATCAGGTTTTTCTGACATGGCCTCGGTCTCGAATCCCGGAGCCAATATGGATTTATCCAGTCTTTCCTCATCTATCAGGACATTCGGCACATGTGCTAGAATCCACGAAACATTCGCAGCATGTAATTTGCGTAGTTTTTCCTGCTGTTTCATATCCTGTTGAACAAGTACGTAGGCCATCATAATGATCGACATCAGGAAGGCGCTACTCAGTGCCAGGACAAGAAGCTGTTTGCCATGTTTAAACATGTTCAGTTTATCCGCAAATAATGTTTTATGGTTTTTCTGGAGAATCTTGTTTTAATTACCCATGTTTATTGCGGCAAATATGATAATTTCTTTAATTTACGGTCGTTTCCGGGAGGCTTTTGAGAGTGAGGGCTGATTCTTTGCTGAAAGCCCGGATTGATAGCTATTTCAAGGTGGCTGAGCGCGGTAGTAGTATCTCGCAGGAAGTGCTCGGCGGGGCAACCACTTTTCTCGCCATGGTTTATTCGGTGATTGTGGTACCTAATATGCTTGCCACAGCGGGCTTTGACCCTGCTGCAGTTTTCATTGCGACCTGCGCAGTCAGCGCATTCGGATCCTTATTAATGGGACTATGGGCAAATCTGCCGATGGCTATCGGCTGTGCCATCTCCCTGACCGCATTCACCGCCTTCAGCCTGGTGCTCGGCCAGAACATGAGTATTCCTGTCGCCCTCGGCGCTATCTTCCTCATGGGACTACTCTTTTCTGCGATCACCATTACTGGTCTGCGACAGTGGATTCTGAACAATTTGCCAGCAGGAATTGCCGAAGGTACCGGAATCGGTATCGGCCTGTTTTTGATCCTGATTGCGACAAGTAGCGTTAAGTTCGTCCTCCCCAGCGAAAGCGGATTACCATTGACTCTGGGAGACATCAACTCACTTCCGGTCATTGCAACGATTATTGGTCTGGCATTGACCATCGCACTCGAGTCGCGCCGTATCCCGGGAGCTATTCTTCTGGTAATAATCAGTTTGTCGCTTTTTGGCCTGCTCTTCGATGACAGCGTGCAATATCAGGGCATATTCGCGCTACCGGACTTTTTTTCCGAATATTCCTTACTTGGAAAAATGGATCTCAGAGCAACTCTTGATCTGGCTGTTTTACCCGTGGTCCTGGCACTGGTTATGACAGCGGTATTTGATGCCACCGGGACAATTCGAGCAGTAGCGGGACAGGCAAAACTTATCGATGAAAACGGCCAGATCCTAAACAGCTCCAGAGCGCTTTTAGCGGACTCATTCAGTAGTGTTCTATCCGGTTTTGTCGGTAGTTCACCGGCAGCAGTTTATGTCGAATCTGCCGCCGGCACCGCGGCTGGTGCCAAAACCGGATTAAGTACCATTGTTGTAGGACTCGGTTTTGTGGCCATCATTTTTCTGGCACCGCTGTCCTATCTGGTGCCAGCTTACGCCACGGCGCCGGCTCTGATTTACGTCGGTTTATTGATGCTTTCCAATGTTGTTAAGCTGAATTTTGACGATCGTGTTGACGCCATGTCTGGACTTGTTTGTGCAGTTTTTATCGTACTCAGTTCAAACATCGTCACCGGCATTATGCTGGGCTTCAATACTTATCTTCTGGGCCGGCTGATGAGTGGGGAATGGCGTAAGCTAAATGTCGGCGTTACTCTTATCAGCCTTGGCCTGGCCGTTTTCTATCTTGGGGGTTGGGCAATATAACAATGAAAAGTGGACTCTATTCCCGGACAATTGAATTTCTAGTAACTCTTTTAATCCTGTTTGACCTTCCTGAACTGGCTGCACAAACGGTATTTGAGGAAATAGTTGTTATCGCGGAGAAACGCAATGAAAGCCTGCAGGATCTTTCTCAGGCGGTCACCGCACTGAAGCAGGATGAACTCGATCAGAAGAATATTATTTCCTTTGTCGATTTAAGCAGCATCGCTCCGGGCGTAACGATAACTAAAAATGAAGGATTCAAAACCGTCATTGCCATTCGCGGACTTGGTAATGAAGCAAACCAGAATGCCCTTGCGAATCCCTCGGTCTCCTACCATCTTGATGGTGTTTACATTGCTTCACCCTTTTCAATTCAGACTGATTTTCTCGATCTTGAACGCATAGAAGTACTTCGCGGGCCACAGGGCACACTGTTCGGGCAAAACTCTACCGGCGGCGCTATCAATGTAATAACCAGTACGCCTACTACTGATGAGTTTTACGGAAAGGCGGATTTCTCTTATGGTGAATACAATGCCGTAAGAACACGCGCTTCGGTTAATGTCCCATTTAATGACAGTGCCGCCATGCGTGCTTCTGTGTCTTACTATAATCATGATGGCTTCAGCGACAATCTGGTCCTTAACCAGGAACTTGATGATGCGAATAATCTTGCTGCTCGCCTGCGTTTTCTTTATGAGCCCAACAGCAATCTAAGATTACATTTAAGCGCTCAGTACTTCAGAGAAGACGCCAACGGTGCGGCACAAAAAGGCTTACTAGACACCACACCAGGTGCCCGCCGTCTTTCACAGGATTCGCCAGCCAGTTATGAGCTTGAATCACAGGTGTATAGTGTAATCGCCGAATGGGATCTCGATGACTTCAGTATTAAGTCACTCAGCAGCTACCAGCGCGACGAAATATTTATCATGCGCGATAACGACAGAACAGATATCAATTCGCTTCCGCCTTTTACTCTGCTACCCAGTTTCTATGATCCGGAAATTAACGAGCAGCGTACTATCACTCAGGAACTCAACATCATTTCCAATCAGGCTTTGTTTGGCAATATCGACTGGATTGCAGGCGTTTTCTATCTCAACTCTGAACTCGATGTGTCCATTCGAGAACGCATAGACTTTGGTTTCGACGGGGTATTCGATCCTTTCACCACTGCCGACGTGTTTGCATTCAATGGTGACTTTGGTTTTATTACAGATTCCGCGCCAGAACGCGAATCGATCTCGGTCTACAGCCAGAGCACCTATCATATTTCAGACACACTAAGAGCAATCGGTGGCGCACGTTTAACCTACGATAAAATTGAAAGCGCTGTCACCAATTTCTTCGGCCGCGGTGGCACTGAGAACCTGAGGCGTTCAAGCAATGCTGTCACAGGTCGTTTTGCTCTGGAACACGACTTACGTGACGACACCCTGATCTATGCATCCTGGACCCGCGGTTTCAAGCCCGGCGGCACTAACCTTACTTTCGGCCGGGAAAACCAGATTGCCCCCGCAGTCGTACTGCCGGTATTTGAAGATGAAGAAATTAACGCGTTTGAGCTCGGTATAAAAACAGACTTTCTCTCCGGCCGTATTCGCGCCAACCTGGCTGCCTTCTACTATGACTATACTAATCTACAGTTTCAGGCGACAGATCCTGAAGTATTTGAAGGTGGAGTAGGTAATATTCCACAATCGGAAAGCTATGGCATGGAACTGGAAATGCTGGCTTCGCTCACACCTGAACTAAGCATGGATTTTAAGTTGTCACTATTGGAAACCAACATTACCGAAAGTTTTCTGGCACTTGATAATGTCCGCTCCGATGCAGCCACCAATGCCCTGCTCTTCCCCATCTGCGGCGGCAACCTGTTCTGCCCCGAAATTCAGGTGGCAAGGGCAAACGCGATTCTTGATGTACAAGGCAATGACCTCGCAAAAGCCCCGGCAGTCACCGCGGATCTGAGTTTTCGCCATGAAACACCACTTTCAAACCTGGGCACACTCAGCAGTACGCTACAAATCACCTACCGCGGAAAATTCAATCAACGCATCTTCAACAACCCGACAACCGACAAAGTCCCATCCTACGAAACCGTCAGCACAGTGATTTCCTTTGACGCCAGCAACGAACGCTGGGGACTGGATTTTCTGGCAATGAATATTTTCAACAAGAATGGCGTGAACGCCCGTTTCACCGACGTCTTCGGTGTCGGTTCCACCTCAGACGAACTAATCCCCCCAAGACAAATAATGGGCAGACTCAGAATAAACTTCTAACTCAATACGTCGGGCTATCTGTATGTGCTGAACACAGACCGTTAGCGGCATGGATGCCGCTGTCGAGCGTACAGGGACGTATTCACAGCGTGTCAGTCTTCAGCACATACAGGTAGCCACAGCTTAACTTACTACTTGGCAGTTTCAGCCAACAAACTACTAATGGCCTTTTCAATAGCCTTAGCCTGCCGATCACCCTTATGCGTTTCCCCGAAAAAAGACGCTGCCATTTTCCCATCTTTATCAATCAGATAAAACGCCGGCCAGTAACGATTACCCATCGCCCGCCAGTAAGAAAAATCATTATCGATCATCACCGGATGTTTCAATTGGAACTCTTCGATTTTCGCAACAATATTGCCGCGTAATTTCTCGTGCTCAAATTCCGGCGTATGCACACCAATAATTCGAAAATCATCAGAAGCCAGTCGCTTCTCCAGATCATTGAGCCAGGGAAATGAGCGATAACAGTTCCAGCAATCAAAAGTCCAGAAATCGACCAGCACCACCTGCCCACGCATATCACCAAGCTGCAGAGGTTTCGAGTTCAGCCAGTCCTGTTCATCAGAATGAGTAAACTCAGGCGCGATACTCGGCGTAATTTTGTTTCTGGCGAAACCGGGAGTAGCAAACTGGGAAATTAAAAAAACGCTGGCAAGGCCAAGAATAAATCCCGTCAGATTCCTTTTCACACGAAGCACCCCTTAAATGAACTTTTGAATTCGACAGCTTAAAGGGCAATAACGTTCAATCAGAATTCGTAACTTAAACCCATACCGGCAACCAGACCATGACGTGAACCTGATGCACGTACAATCGGACTATCGGCGGCATCACCGAGTAAATACTGATAGCGCAATTGCGCAGCAACTGACCAGTGCTGGGAAAATTTGTAGGCTGAACTAAGATTCACAGACACATCGCGCATACCGGCATCAGGCTGATACCTTGTCAGGCCGGAAGCAAGGCCCTGCAGGTTGTTAACACCGAAGAAAGTACGCATGTGCTCCCTGCTTGCCCAGGTGGTTTCCACACCAAGATAAAACAAGGGATCATTCCATGGCAGACGACTACCCAGGCGAAAAATGGCCAGCGTGCCATGACCTTCATTCAGGAAATCGTGGCGTACTTCACTTTTTAGGCGCAGCCCCTGGTAACGATAGTTCAGATAAGCGCCACTGGTAAATGTGCGGCTGATATCGCCGAGACCTTCAAGACCATCATTGTTCTCACTGCGACCGCCGTTATAACGAACAAAAGCACCGCCGTAAAAACCACCTTTATCGAACAGTTCGACGCCCAACTTCCGGCCTTTAAGATACAACCAGTCATTCCAGACAATATGAATATTCGGTGCGTAACTGAAACGATATTCATCAGCACCGCGATATTCCGGAGCAATACCCCCAATCACGCCAAGCCGGATTAACAGTTTCTTCTCATCCTTATCTTCCAGCTGATAATCCATTTCTGTTATCAGGCCCATGGTCTCGGAGATCTGATCCCATACCTCGTAATCTTCTGTTTGCTGAGCCAGAACCGGAAAAGACAGGCTCAGAATACCACTCAGGACCAGAGAAAACCCAAAGAGATAAAGGTAAGTGTATGATTTTATTGATTTATTCTTCATGAGCATCAAGTAGTTTCGCTGCTTCTGAAGAATAAATCAATAAATTACTTAAATATCATTTAGTTAAATGCACTAATTCAAGTTTAATATCACTAATTATCTTGATGAAACTGCCACGTTCTCAGCTTGAATTCATCCCCGTCAGTAGCGAGCGTTGCCACGTAGTTATCAATAGAATCGATAGTCGCCAGTTGCCACTTCTCTGCATCTTCCCGTTGCCAGCGGGTCGCGAGCATTTCTGCCGGCGCATCGGGATCAATATTGACGTCAAATTCAGCCAGACCAAAAGCAATACCTTTACCTATCGCTTTGACAAAAGCCTCCTTGCGCGTCCAGGTTGTAAAAAAAGCGCGTAGCACATTGCCTTCATAGTCCAGTAAAGACTTATACTCATTTTCAGAAAAAAACCGCCTGGCCAGTTTTTTAAAATCCACGTCCTTTCGAATACATTCAATATCAATTCCAAGCTGGCGATTAGACGAGACTGCCACTAGAGCCTGTCCGTGTGAATGAGAAACATTAAAGACAAGACCACTCGAAGTTGCATTTTCCAGCTTTGGTTTTTTTTCTTTGCTATAGCAAAATTCGAAGCTGTGCGCAGGGGCGTTTAGCAAGCAGGCCAGCGCTGCCCGGAGTAAGCCACGGGTAACAACATATTCTTTTTCCTTATCGGGAAACGTAAACAGGCTGGCTCTGTTTAGCTCGTCAACAGAAAGAGTGTGGCGATAGTTTTCTAATTGTTCTTCTGATACATCGATATCACTTCGCCAGACATCAATGTGATTCTCACTCAGTATCAGATCAACAGGTGGCTTATGCCATTTCATGCCCGTTCCGTAATGCGTTTTGTAGGTTTTCCATACCCTCATCAATGCTGATCAATGGTTCATAGTTCAAATCACGCCGGGCCGCGCTGATGTCGTACCAATGCGAACAGCTCAGTTGTCTGGCAATAAACCGGGTCATCACCGGTTCCGATTTTATTTTTAATGAAGAATAAACGAATTCCATGATGCTGCCGATGATATAGGCGCTTCTTGCCGAAATTGATTTTCTTACTTCATCCAAATCAGCGGCTTTTAGAATTCGATTCACAATCTCTGCCATCGGCAATGGTTCGCCATTGCTGATGAAGTAGGCTTTGCCGGCACAGCTGGCATTTATCTGTAAGGCGTCAAGCGCGAGCAGGTGAGCAGAAACAGCGTTGTCGATATAAGTAATATCGACCAGATTTTCACGATTGCCGACCAGACGCAGGCGGCCTTTACGGGCACGTTCAATAATGCGTGGTGCAAGATGTGGATCGCCGGGTCCGAAAACAAGATGCGGTCTGAGCGCCACGCTAGCGAGATCAGCAGTATTCGCTGCAAGCACAGCCTCTTCTGCCTCTGCCTTGGTGCGCTGGTAGTTTGTCAGGTAATGCTCCGGAAAGGGTGTTGACTCATCAATACCATCTTCATCTTCACCGGCGAAAACAATACTCGGCGAGCTGGTGTATACCAATCGTGGAATAGTATTCTTCCGGCAGGCTGCGATCACCTTTAGTGTCGCAGTTACGTTGCTACGATAGTACTCCTGATAGTCACCCCATACTCCGGCTTTAGCAGCAACATGAATCAGCGCATCACAGCCATTGCTCGCCTCATTAAGCTGGGAAGAATCAGCGATATCACCGCGATAGGTCTGAATACCCAGCGTCCTTAACCCGGGATAGTCGCCTCTTTGAAAACTGATAACCTCGTCACCACGCTGATGTAATGCTCTGGCAATCGCGCCACCCAGAAAACCGCCGGCACCGGTCACCAGAACACGCATTAGATTTGTTCCTGTGCCCACTCGGCAAGTTGTGGACGCGCAATCTTGGCGTTATGGCGAATATCAACGGGAAAACCGGGGTGAATCAGAAAAGTCTGAATCATTGCTGTTTGTTCATAGTGACTGCCCATATCCAGCAACTCCTGAGTTAATACTCTCTGATCAGTATGCTGACTGTCTGCTTCCAGTTCTATACAGATAAAGGGCACAGTACGCTCACCCTTTTTTACACCAACCAGTGCTGAACGCCTTACTCTCGCATGCGCATTGAACACGCCTTCAACACAGGCGGTAAAAAGGGTTGTGTCTGCCAGCTCAACCCGCTCGCTCTTGCGACCGCAAAACCACAAACGCTGCTGTTCATCGAAATAACCAAGGTCACCCATACGATGGTAAAAGTTATCACCGTCTTTGATCTTGGCGAGCTCTGTCGACTCAGGTCTGTTGTAATAGGACGCAGTTACCTGCGCACCTTGCACAGTAATTTCACCTATCTGTCCAAGCTTGACCAGCTCGACCCGACTCGAGTCCTCTAGTTTGTCATCAGAAATTGCGATGATACTGACATTCAGATCAGCAACTACTTTGCCGACACAGACACCCTTCCCTTCGGCACTTTTTCTGCCTGTTTCACCCAGTATTTCATCACTGCCAATTGATGCCACAGGCAGGGCTTCGGTGGCACCGTAAGGCGTAAAAACCTGCACGTATTTTTCGAGAAATGAAGAAAATCGTTGAATAACGGCAGCAGAAACAGGTGCGCCGGCGGAAATAGCGCGCTTAAGTGTCGGCGTGCGTTTACCATTTTCCACACCCCATTTACCAACACGGTCTATTAAGGCTGGCGATCCAAACATGCTCGTTGCTGAGAACTGCTCTATTGCCTGAAAAATTTTTGCAGCATCAACTTCACCGGGTCGGGTGAAATCCATCTGCGGGATGATCGAGGTCATTCCGAGTGCCGGAGCGAATAAGGCAAACAGGGGAAACGTTGCCAGATCAACTTCACCGGGTTGAATATCGTAGAGCGCACGCAAGGCCTCAAGCTGTGCAGTGAAATTCTGATGACTATAGTCGACGCCTTTTGGCACACCGGTACTGCCACTGGTAAATAATATCGCCGCACTGTCTTCAGCATCCACTTCATTGACAGCCGGTTTCTGCGACCGTCTGCCGGACTCCAGTAGCTTTGACATATCCTTCATGAAAAAACCCAGCAGTGGCTTCGCTTCAACCACAATATTGATATTGATACTGGCTCTGGCCCAGGAAAATAACAGGCGGGCCAGATGCGCCTTTGGCACACCGATAAAGGCTTCGGGCTCTGCTTCTTGCAGACATTGACCAAGGTTCTTTCTACCGATGCCGGGATCGACCGCAATCATTACGGCACCCACTTTAAACAAGGCAAAAACAAACGCAAAAAATTCGAGCCCCGGAGTGACCATTAAGACAGTCCGCGTGCCTTTACCAATTCCGTGGTCCTGCAGGCCGCGCGCGAGTGTATCGCTGATCTCATTCAACTCATGATAAGTATAACGAGGGTAATCCTTTGTGCCAGACTGCACGGCCACAGCCAGAGTTTCTGCCTGGCTGGCGGCCATGGCTGGAAGATAGGAAGCAATGTTGGCGGAATTCATCTGAGTGCTTTGCTTACTCTGCCTCTGCAAGAGGATGCCTTGACAGAAAATTCTCTATCAGAGGCAAAAGTTCTTCTTTCGCGTCTTCAAGAATATAGTGTCCGGCGTCTTCGAAACGATGACTTTCGGCCTCTGGAAAACGTCTCAACCATTCCTGCAAAAAATGCTCGTCGAATACAAAATCTTTCAGACCCCAGCAAATTAACATGGGTAAGTCAGAAAACTGCTGCAGATTTTTATCAACAGCATCGACTGTTGCATAACCTTCATCCCCGACTTTAAGTGGTATTGCCTCAACAAATTTTCTAACGGCCAGACGATTGTGCCAGCTATCATATGGATGCAGGTAAGCCATCGCCACATCAGGCTCCATTTTTGTCCGCGTCACACAGTATTTAACTGCACCTTTACAGAACGCATTAAAACCCTGATTGAGTATGGCGTTAAGAAAAGGAAGCCTGCTTAGTATCAATTGCCAGGGAAGATTCTTTGTGGCAGGCAAATGAAACGCTGCGGTGTTAAGAATCACCAGACGTTTAATCCGCTGCGGATACCGCTGCGCATAACTCATTCCGATCATACCGCCCCAGTCATGCAGAACCAGCGTGATGTTGTCCTCGATTCTGAGTTTATCCAGCAGAGCTTCCAGATCATCGACGCGCCGATCCAGATCGAAATTATAATCAGCCGCAGCAGGTTTATCGGACATGCCCATGCCAATATGATCAGGAACAACACAACGACTGGTTTTTGATAAAACACTTACCAGATGACGATAATAGTATGACCAGCTCGGATTGCCGTGCAGCATGATGACAGGCGCTGCCGTTTTCGCTCCTTCGTCAAGATAATGAATGCGCAGATCTTTCACTGTCGCAAAATGGCTGTCAAAAGGATAATCCGGAAACATCATTAGCAAAAGTTGGATAGCCGGAAAGGCAAAAAGAAAAAGATATTTATAGTGTTAATGCAAAACAAAAATTTCTGGCAATGCAGTGCTTACCATTCCCAGCCGATCATCAGACAATTCAGACCACTGCCGATACCCAGAAAACCAACATGATCGCCTGACTTCAAGAAATTACGCTGATGCGCAATAGCAGCTGTCATTGGCAGTGACACCGTACCCATATTACCGAGATACTTAAAGGTGCTGTAATCTTTTTCAGGCGAGATGCCGAGTTCTTTCAAAATGGTATCGCGATGACCTTCGCCAACCTGATGACAGATCACTTTATCGACCTGATCGATTGCCCAGCCCATTTTCTTCAGGAAAGCACCCCAGGTGCCAACACCCAGTTTGGCCCCGTGTTTTAAGACTGACACCGAATCTGTAGACATGAACTCACTCATCGCTGCCGGCAATGTTTCAGAAGGCATTAGATTGGCCACCACCGGTGGCAGTTTTTCACTGGTCATAAACTCTTTCATCGCCGTCGGTATCGCATCGGGCTGCATGACTTCATCAAGTGCACTCATTAGTTTATCTGGTGAGAACATTAATTTACCCAGTTCTGCCGGAGTGAAGGTAATGCCCCAACGACAAAGTCTGTGGTGCTCAGGCGCAGTACGGGTTGCCTCTCCGATCAAACGATGGGTCTCATCATTATCAAACGAGCCATCCGTCAACAAAACGGCAGCCGCACCGGAACCACCGGTAAGTGTTGCCAATGAAGTTGAAAACATTTCGATAGATTTGTCACGCACCATGCGATCAATCATGGTTTCAACAATCTCCCGCGCAGACTCGCAGGACACCACCATGCCGGCACGTATTTGTCCCAGCTCGATTCGATTTGCTATATCGATAATACCGTTCAGGGTGCCAAGACAGGCATTGGAAATATCGTAGATATAAGCATCAGTCCGGATACCGAGCTTATCGGCAACAGCGCAGGCCGTGGCAGGTTCATAATTTTCCCGGCAAACACCGGAATAAATGAGCACACCGATGTCGCTGGGCTCAACATTGGACTGGGCAATCGCCTTGCGTGCTGCTGCCGCCGCACCATCGGAGAGGGCATGGCCGGCATCCCACCAGCGCCGCTCGGTAATCCCGGTCAGGGCTTCCAGCTGCCCCGGAGCGATGTGCAGAGCGTCGTACATGGGCATCAGACGTGCCTCAAGATCGTCAGAAGTGACCACCTCAGCGGGCAATTCATAGCCAATCGACTCCATGTGAACATTACGATATCTCATGATTTGAGCATTTTAAGGGCAAAGTCAGTCATCTGATAGATAATTCTGCCATCTACACTCAAAAAACCGTCCGCGTGGAGGATTTGCTGTTCATCATCGACCTCAGTAATGCAGGCCTGTACCGTGACTTTCTCATCGCGGGGTATAATCTGCCCACGATAAAGCCAGTTATGTGCTTGATCCAGCGCCATACATTCAAATTCGGTTCTTTCGTCTCCCGACCAGCGCTGCATGGCTGCTACTTTCAGTAATTGCATGAAAGATTCCAGTCCAAGTGAGCCGGGCCAGACCGGATCCTGATAAAAATGCGCCTTAAAAAACCAGGCATCTTCATTTACGCTGGCGCTGCCGCGGATGAAACCCAGACCCTCTGGTCCGCCGTCGGGGGCAAAACAGTCAATATTGTGCACCATGCGCATCTGCGCATCCGGAAATGGCGCCTGCTCCGGATAACCAAAGCTCGTCGCTCTCGCTTTCTCGTCGGGGCTCGGTTCATACAGCTCAACCTCACGAATACCGACCTGATCGGCCAGTGCCGCCTTTGAAAAGAAACCGAAATAGGTGTCACCTGCATAGACAACTCCCTGTTGATCACGCACTTCAAAATCGTAGTTCTGAATGATCATGCCGCCGGACAGAGACACATTGGTCATTTTTACTTTGATAGTCAGGGTGGCGCTGCCCGTATCCACGCGGCGCAACTGTCGCGCCTGACCACCGAGATTTCGAAAAGACAGTTCAATATCGCTGGTCAGTGCCGAACCAAGATAAGCCGCCAGCCAGCCGCAGGGTTGCAGGGAAATCTCCAGCAAGACTGAAAAAGGCATGTGTGTCTGCCGGTCGGCAGCAAAATACCAGGCATCAGCGGGTACGTCGTATTGCCCTTCTATTAGCGCGCCTGCGTTCAATTGCCATTGTTCACAATCACGAATTGATATGATGCGATCAAGAAATTGAAATGGTGGTCCGGGCAAACGCGCGATGGTACGTTGCTCATCGAATATTTTGTATCTATCACCAAATGCGTCTGAAGGTTTACCAACTGCAAAAGCATTAATGGAGGCATAGTCGAATAAGGGTTCAACACGTTGTTTCAACTCACCTGCACTTTCCTGTTCTGCTCCCGTCCAGATACTCTCGATGCGTTCCTTCGTCAGACCACTAAGTCGTAATGACATATTCCCCATCTGTACGATAGCCCTGCCATCTGCCGACATAAGTGCATCCGCAATGACATAGGGGGTGCCATCAGACTCAGAATAACCGATCTCCTTGATACTGATTTCATACTCAACCTTCTTCGTGCTCGCCAGCACCTGGCCCCGGCACTTCAATTTGCTGGTGATATCAATTATCGGCTCGTAGACAAATTCATCCGCTTCACCAACCCAGCCCATGCGCAAGAGGTAAACACGCAGGGTGTGCAGACAACATTCATACATCAGTGTGCCCGGCATGACCTGATCATCAACAAAATGGCAGGTGATGAACCAGTCGTCTTCGTGAATATCGGCTTCACCGGTGATCATACCCAGACCGAAACGACCCGCTTGCGGATCCAGTGACAGTATGCGATGCACCAGGGTCATCTTGCCGCCCGGTAAGCCCATTGGTTTTTGCAGAGGCAAGGCCGCAAAGCGCTCACCAAAGCAGGCAGCCAAATCGCCTGCTCGAAGTGCATCAATTTGTGCATCGCTGAATGATTCTTTTTGCATTGCCAGGGGACTTTGCCAGTCTGCTGCACACTTGCCTGGCTGCGCCTGTTGCTCAAGCGTGGTGAGTACAATACCACGCCCGGCGTCCAGTTCAGCCTGAGTAAAAAAACCGGTACAACCATTGCGCATGGTAATCAGTGGCTGACCATCGACACTTCCGTCAAAACCGAAGCGAAACAACCAGGTATCGCCCTGACGAAAAAAGTGATCTATGTAGATGTCGTAATGAATCACCTGTCCGGCCTTTGGCAAAGGCCCGTGAAAACACACTTCGGCATCCAGCAAACGGTAAACCGCCAGACCTCTGGTCTGTAAATCAATACCAAGGTAGCCGGACAGAAACAAATCTGCCTGACCGGCCTCAACAGCAATACAGGTCGGTATGCGACCGGCATCCAGATACCAGGCACCGGCATGCACATCGTGTTCAGTCACCACACGACCCTGAGTCATCGAAGCCATCTCACCTTCAACTTTAATAATGCGATCAACCAGCATTAATGGTTCATCCGGTAAGCGCACGCGGCTGGGAAAACTATCGACTTCACTGAAAACCGGGCCCAGTATTTTCGCAACTGAACCGATGGCAAACTCCATACACATGTCGCGATCAAAAGCTGCAGCCGGTTTCTGCGCTGCAGTCACCACGCTGGCCAGGCCTGTTGTTTGTGAACTTCCGCCCGGCAAGGATTGCAATAACTGCATTTGCGTAGAAATGGCCTGCGACAGTGATGTGTTGATTCCGTTTGCTACGCGTAAAAACGCCTCTTCTACTTCCGCTTTTACCACTTCAGTTGCCGCCATTTGCTCAATTATTTCTGTCAGTCCCTGTGTCTGACTGGCGCTTGCAGGATGTATAAGAACATCGGCCTGCGTCCCATCGACAGGCATCTCGGTTTCTTTTCTCTGATCTGTCTCTGGCAAGGGCACAATGAAAGCATGCTTACCCACCTGCACGGCAATTTTTTCGTTTTCACTATATGAGTTCACAACTTCTGGCTGTGCATATAAAGAAGATAAATCCAGTGGCACACCTTCCGTGTTCAATTGCGCGAGAATTCGTAATACGTTGCCAACATCACTCTGGCCGTTTACACAGGCTGAACGCGCAATGTGTTCACGCCCACCCAGTATCTGTCCAATCATCCGTGAACAACTCGCGCCCGGTCCCATTTCAATAAAGATTCTGACGCCATCATCCCAGGCTGTGTTAATCAGCCGCGTGTAATTAAATGTCTCCAGCGCCTGTCGGGTGATCGAATCGGCTGCACTTTCTGTATTGACACCGTACTGGCTACCGGCGATACCGCTGTAAAAACTCACACCCTCAGGTGGCGTCGTCTCAAACAGGTGCAAGTCACGGTAAGCTTTTTCGACGGGTTTGACGACTTCGCAATGTACTGTTGTCACCCCTTCCAGCGGGTGATAAGCACAATGTAAATCCTGAACGAGTTTTTCCACTTCACAGCGTTCACCACCGATGATGCATTCATTCGGTGTATTGATAATCAATAAATACACCCTACTACGTCCAGAAAGCGCTTCCCGGACTTCATCAGCGTTACGATCCAGTACACCCAGCTGCCAGTCAACACGATCTTCTTGCGAGAGCCCCCAGCTTTGTTTTACCGCATCACAAGAGCCGCCCAGATCACGCGTGAACAATGGCGTTGCCTGCATGCGTTCCAGCATAAGATCCCGATCCGCCCAGGTTCTTGTTGCAAACAGACCGACAGTTTCACCGAGACAATAACCGATGATGGCATCCGGTTTGACTGAGAAACTGGCGATGACATCACTAACCATGGTGCCAAGCCATACCTGTCCGAAAATAAAGTCTTCGTGAGAAAAGTCCCTTGTCTCCTCTTTTGTCCAGAAACGAGACGTCGCAAACTGAGTCGCGAGTTTCTGGTTTTCCTTATCAAGATTTTCCAGCACTGCGGGCCAGCGAGCACTCATTTCTCTGCCCATACCGATGAAGTGACTACCCGATCCGGGAAACACAAAGGCAAGTTTGGCGTCTTTAAAACGGGGTTTCGGCGAATAAAATACTTTGTCTGTCGATATCGCCTCGTCAGCATCAACACTGGATTGAGCTTTCTTTAACAGGGCAGCAAGTTCATCAATCGATTCGCTAATAATACTCAGAGCCAGTTCCTTATCCTGACGCGTAGATTCCAACTGCCACCATTGCCGTGCAAGTTCAGACAGATCGCCAGACTGAACATCCGCGGCGAGTGCGCGTAGTCTCTGAATCGCATCGATTAATTCATATTTGTTACTCGCACACAGGGAAAACAAACTCTCGCGATTAGCCGTCTCCAAAGTATGAATTTCGAGATCCTGATTGCCAGCTTCTTCCAGTACGGCAATCAAACTATTACCCTCAGTACTCTTGCTATTAAGCAGAGCCTGCCGTGGACCCCTGTCGCGATCGCGTAACCAGTACTGCGTCGCTTTCGGCTTGAATAATGTGCTGCTTTTTTCAGCTTGACTAAAAGCCGAGTCCGGCAACTGACTTTCAGGAACAATCCGGTGATACAAGCACAGACTGGTTTTCACCAGAGCCACCATTCCGGCAGCGGCACCCGTGTGTCCGATATCGTCATTGACTCCGCTCAGCGCGCAGGGGATCTTGTTTTTTCTTGCTTTAAATAATTGCACAAGCGCGGCTTCTTCTGCGGCAGGGCTGGTATCGGGGTTGCCGCCGTGAAGCATCATAAGTCCCAAAGAATCCACCTCAGTCTTTGCCTCTTGCAGGGCCCGCTGCAAAGCCAGCTCGTCCTGATCGGCAATGCCCACGCCCTTAATCAGGGTATAAATTCGATCGCCATCGCGTAATGCATCCTGTTCCCGTTTCAAAATAAGCGCCGCTGCACCTTCACCGACGATATGCTTTTCATCGACACCTGCCAGAGCGCGAATATCAGAAGCAAGATCAACCGCACCAACGATGGCACTGGAAATCTCACCTCGTCGCAGAGCGCCAACAGCGGTATCAAGTGCACGCAAACCTGAACTTTCTTCGCTGGAAAGTGTGAAGCTGGGACCACCTACCGAAAATGCCCGAGCGATACGACTGGCAACAATGCCTCCAAGTCCACCCATGGTCCGGTTTGCATTCATCGCCGGCCAGCTGAGCTCTCTGAGTTGTTCTACCCAGTCTCTCAACTCAGCTTCAGTGAGATCCAGACCCAGTTGCCGGGACCATTGTCTTGCCTTCAGCAGCATGTTCCAGCGTAAATGAAAATTCGTCGTGCTTAAATCCAGCCCGATGCCGATATAGACACCGGCGTTTTTCAGGAACAGTTTTTCCGCTTCCCCGGCATCATCTATCGCATTTGCAGCCACCTGCAACATGAGTAACTGCTGCGGCAATAATTCCTTCAGTTCCTTAGGTGGTATGCGAAACCGTCCAAGCGGGATTTCGACTTCTCCCACAGCGAAGCCCTTTACTGTTTCAGTCCTGCCCCAGTTGTTTTTAAGTTCCTGTGCCTGATGCGCGCTATCAAAACCAAACACTCTTTGACGAAAATCTGTCAGAGATTTCCACGATCCGAAACAGGCGTCCATGCCGACGATGGCAATGGCATCACTCCTCTGTTCGACACCAACTGCAGCCGAGGTACCTGACGCTGCAGTGCCATCCCACTGTTCCAATAAAACATGAGCATTGATTCCGCCGAAACCAAAGGCACTGATCGCCGCACGCCGCGGGATTATTGTAGAACGCCGCTGCCATGGCAAAGCTTCGCTTAAGACAGTAAAAGGACTGGACTCCAGCTCTACGGATGCGGATTCGAAGTTTGCAGTCGGTGGCAGTTTTTCCTGCTTCATCGCCAGTAATACTTTTATCAAACCGGCGGCACCGGCCGCAGTTAATAAATGTCCGATATTGCTTTTTACAGAGCCGATCACACAGTCGCTGCTGTTTTTACTTTCACCCCAGAGATTCAGCAGAGAGTTGAACTCCACGCCGTCACCAACCGGTGTACCGGTACCATGACATTCAATCAAATCCACTTCGTTCGGCTGCCAGCCTGCCATCTTATAAGCCGCGCGCATGGCCCGTAATTGACCTTCCGTATCAGGCGACATCAAATTGCCTTCAATATCATTGGATAAACCAATGCCGGCAATGGTGGCATAAATATCGTCACCATCATCGAGCGCATCCTGCAGACGTTTCAATACAAGAATGCCCGCACCTTCACCGACCACCAGACCGTCACCTTTTGCATCAAAAGGTGAACACCGACCACTGGCAGAGATCGCATGCAGAGCAGAAAAACCCATTTGCGTATAGAGGGAATCCGGTCTGGATAAACCACCACATAACATGGCATCACGTCGACCGGACTGTAATTCGTCAACAGCGTATTTAAGCGAATACAGGGAAGAGGCACAGGCCGCATCAAGGGTATAAGAACCACCACCGATGCCGAGCGCTCTGGCGAGAATCCCGGCAGGTAATCCGGCAACGAAACGATTTAGTTCATTTACTTCCGTATCAGAAGGGTTATTCAGACCAAGCTGTTTTTCAAAAACCGGCAGGATCAGTTCATCGGCAAGCTTTGACGCGGAATCACTGGGCAGGGCGATATTGCCGATAACAAGACCCACTTTTTGCAGATCGAGCCTGTCGGTAACGCTGTCCCGCCAGGCCTGCGCAGCCGCGTGCAAAATTAGGTGCGACATGGGATCAAGACTGGTCAGTTCATCCTGATCAATATTCAGTCCACTCAAATCTGACTGAAAGTCATCAACAAAGCAGGCTCTTTTCGAATAGACCTTGTCCGGCTGTGGGCCACCGGCCTCATAGACATCTTCAAGCGGCAGCAACCAACGTCCCGACGGTGGCTCGCGGGCACAGTCACGCGCCGACACAATATTCTCCCAGAAGCTCGTCAAATCCTTCGCGCCAGGGAATACGCCGCCGATACCGACAATGGCAATGCTTTGATTCTTATCCACTTTTAGACTTTATTAACGGGGGTTGCAGAGTCTAGCACAAGTGCAGAAGAGGAAAAGTCCGCAAGACCAATAAAACGGGTCTTTGCAGGTCGAAAATCAGCCCGGGCCGCGATCTGGCACCGGATATTTGCCAAATGCTCAGGCTAATTCATACAATCGGGCCGAGAAGACTATAATCCCACACCCCGCAACTGGCAGAGATTGAAACAATGATAAAGATTTATGGCTACCCGCAAACTCGCTCACGTCGTCTAACCTGGATGATGGAAGAACTCGAACAAGACTACGAATTCGTCCTGATCGATCTATTTAACGGTGGTGGTCAAAGCCCGGAATTCCTCGCCATCAACCCGGCCGGAAAAGTACCGGCTATGGCAGATGGCGATTTGCTGCTGACAGAATCGGCAGCCATTCTTAATTACCTTGGCGACAAATGGCCAGAGAAACAATTGATCCCCGAACTGGGCACCGCCGCCCGCGGACTTTTTTATCAATGGTCGCATTTCGTCATGGCCGAGCTGGAGCAGCCGCTGTGGACACTGGGCAAGCATCGTTTTGCATTACCAGAAGAACAACGTGTACCGGAAATCATGCCTACCGCCAGCTGGGAGTTTCAAAAAGCCCTGTCTATTCTCGAAACAGGTCTGGGAGACAAGCCCTATATTCTAGGCGACAGTTTTGGCGGTGCCGATATTCTAATCTCTCATACCTTGATATGGGGCATCAACTTCAAACAGGAAGTGTCTCAACAATCCATACTGGATTATCTCGAACGCTGTCGAGGAAGAGATGCACTGGCACGGGCCATTGCCCGGGAAGAAGCACTCTTACCTGAAAAAGAATAATCTTAATTATTGAAACTGGAGAGTTAATTGTGAGCAAACTAAATAATAAGGTGGCCGTGGTGACCGGTGCCGCAAGGGGCCTGGGACAGGCAATATGTAAACGTCTCGCTGATGACGGCGCAAAAATTGCGATGGCCGATATTCTCGATTGTGGAGAGACGGCTGAATTGTGTGGCATAGATGCTGAAAACATAGTCCATCGGCATTGCGATATTACCTCAGCTGAGGACATCGCCGCACTGAAAGCAGAAGTCGACTCCAGACTCGGTGGCTGCGACATTCTCGTTCATTCTGCCGGTATTTTTCCCAACTGTCCTTTTGAAGATATGACTTTCGAATTCTGGAAGAAAGTCCTTAGTGTCAATCTCGATTCCGCTTTTCATTTATGCAAAGCTTTTGTGCCGGGTATGAAAGAAAAAAAATGGGGGCGCATCATCGGTATTTCTTCCAACACCTTTCACGTTGCACCAGGCACCATGTCTGCCTATGTCGCCAGTAAAGGTGGTCTGATTGGATTACATCGTGTGCTTTCTTCCGAGTATGCCGATTTCGGTATTACCGCCAATACCGTAGCGCCCATGCTGACGCGTACCGCAGGAGCGGAAGAGCATTTTGGCAAAGACAATGAGCTCTTTAACATCGTTCTCGACTGGCAGGATATAAAACGACCTGCGGAAGCTGCAGACGTAGTCGGAGCCGTGGCATTTCTCGCTTGTGATGATTCCGCTTTCATTACCGGACAGACTATTCCGGTGGATGGCGGTACGATCAAACTATAGGCTTTGCATGGCACTTAGTAACTCTTGCCTGAGTGCCTCATTTGTCATCTGCCCTTTTTCCATATCAAAATTTTCATGGAAACTGGGCACGGCCAGAGTGGCTTTTACTTTCCCGTCAAAATAGGAAGCCGATGTTTGTGCCAGTTCCAGTACGGTTGCGCCACCACGCGATCCCGGAGAAGTCGATAGCAGCACCATGGGCTTACCCTGCCAGACCTGCTTCTCAATGCGTGAGCACCAGTCAAATATATTTTTGAAAGCCGCGCTGTAAGAACCATTATGCTCGGCATAGGAAACAACCAGCGCGTCGGCCGCGGCAATGCGTGCAAGAAAATCGGTGGCCAGCTGCGGCTGCCCTGACTCCTGCTCACGGTCGATACTAAAAATCGGCATTTCGTAATCATTGATATCGAGTATCTGAACTTCGACATCGCTCAAAAGCGAGCAGGCATAAGTGACGAGGGCCTTGTTGATAGACTGTTTACTGTTACTGGCTGCAAATGCACATAATTTCATTTTCTTACCTGTCGTTGTTTTCATCATTGAAGAGTAGTGAACCGGTTCTGCTTAAGATCCTTACACACATTGTCATGAGTAAATATCTGTCCGTTCATGGCGATGTAAATATTCGCCGGCAGCGTTTGAACGGCGGCAATAGCACAACCTATATTAAACATGGCATCGCTGTTTTTAAATAATGCGGGTTGCAGAGCACCGGTCAGTACCACAGTTTTATTCTCAACTGTTGCCAGAGCGGCCGCTGTATGAGTCATGGTGTCGGTACCATGAGTAATAATAATCTTATCTTCTTCAGCAGTCTGGACATGCTGCAAAATCAGATCTCTGTCAGAGTCATTCATTTCAAGACTATCCTTTTGCATAAGCGAACGAACAGAGTAATCCATGTTCAAAGACAGATCGGCTAATACCATTGCAATATTCGGAGGCCCAACTTCGTAGCGACTTTTCGCATCGAAGTAAATCTTGTCAATCGTGCCACCAACCGTAAAGATTCTAATTTTGAGCAAGCGAGTTCTCCAGTAAAGATTTCTTAAAACCAGGCACCCAGGCCAAGGAAAACCAGCGACGCCAGTCCTCCAGCGACCAGAGCATAAGGTAGCTGACTCAGGGCATGTTCCATCACACTCAAGCCACTGCTCTGCGCAGACAGCACCGTTGCATCACCATAGAAGCAGGTATGGCTACCAAATGAACTTGCTGACAGTAGCGCACCGATCACCAATGGTGTTGGCGTACCAAGTGCTGCAGCCAGTGGCATGATAATAGGAATCGCAATAGCAAAGACACCCCAGGACGACCCGGTCGCAAAAGAAATAAGAGCCATCGTCCAAAAGGTAATCACAGGCAGGAGCACAGGCGACATCAGGGGCTGCACCGATTGAATGACAAATTCAGGAAGACCAAGCAGATCGTTTACTGTCTTAAACATAAAAGCGACGACAACAATAGCAAGAGGCGGAATCATGATTTTGAAACCTTCCATCACACAATCCAGTGCTTCTTTCATTTTCAACAATTTCATCCAGACAAATACAGGGATGGATAGTGCCAGTGTCGCCATGATGCCTTTCAGTAAATCAATATCAAAATATATCGAAAATGCGATGAGTGCGATCAGCGGTCCGAGAAAAACCCAGGGATTATTCTGCTGAAGTCCTTCAGGGACATCGGCTTCCAGTGCAATCACCGGATTAAGCGCCAACACGCCTTCGGCCGCTTTTGTCTCGGCTTTTCTCATCAGGCCCAGTAAAGGAAAACGCCCGGTGGCAACCAGCGGCACCAGCAGCAGGGCGATGATCGGATAGACCATAAATGGAATACCTGAAATATACAGACTCATACCCTTCCCGGCTTCAGCAACATCAGTCGCTTCCAGCACCCCGGCAAAGAATACCGCCCAGGTTGAAATTGGCACCAGCACGCAGGTTGGCGCAGCGGTTGAATCCACTACATAGGAAAGCATGGCTCTGGATACCTTGAACTTGTCGGTAACCTGCTTCATCGCCGATCCGATCGCAATGGCATTGAGATAGTCGTCGATAAAAATGAGCATGCCCAGAAACCAGGTGGTCAAGAGGGATTTATTTCGGGTATTGGCGCGTTTCGCCAGACTCAGAGCAAAGGCGTTCGCGCCGCCAGTGCGAATGAGTAGATAAACCAGACTGCCCATCAGACCGCAGACCATAATTATCCAGCCGACGGTTTCGTCCCGCATCACTTCGAGATTGATCTCAGCAATACTGCCTATAATATTTCCCGGACTATGCAGGACAACACCGATAAACACGCCGGCCAGCAGAGCAGCAACAGGACGGTGGCTGATTATCGCCGTTATGATCACCACAACGGTAGGCAGGAGTGTAATCAGACCATAATTATCCATAAGAATTGATTCGATTTTTTATTATTCCGACAGGCCGAAAGCGATTTGGCCCTGCTAGGTGTATTATATTGAAAGCTTCACTATTATTTCACACCCCGTTACTTAGTGTTGCGAAATATCCATATCATCAGGTAAAGCACAGTGTCAAAACTCAGTATTCTGCTTATCGAAGACAATCAGCTAATCGCGCAGCAGCTGTGCGAATTTCTTGAGGGTCACAACTGGAATGTAGATTATGCCGACAACGGACGTTTTGGAACCAGTCTTGCTCTGGAAAACGAATACGATGTCATATTGCTGGATCTCAACCTTCCTGATGTGGACGGGCTAAGTGTCTGCCGGGAAATAAAAGATAAGGCACAAACCAATACGCCGATACTCATGTTGACTGCACGTGATGCCTTTGAAGATAAGGCCCGCGGCTTTGGCGAAGGCGCAGATGATTATGTCACCAAGCCCTTTGAATTACGGGAACTGGAATTGCGCTGTCAGGCTCTGGCGCGTCGGCAGCAATTACATCTTGGTCAGAGTATCAGCGTCGGTGATCTCGTTATTGAAAAACGCCAACATCAGGCTCATCGTCAGGGTCAGCCGCTGAAACTGACCGGTATAGGTTTTTCTATTTTGACAATGCTTGCCGAAGCCTACCCGCAACCAGTCAGTCGATCCTCGCTTATACATGCTCTTTGGGGCGACGAACCTCCTGATACCGACGCGTTACGCAGTCATATATACAGCTTGCGACAGACACTCGATAAACCCTATGAGAAAGCCATGCTGAAAACCATTACTAATGTGGGTTTTAAACTGGACGCAGACTGATGACTAAAAGAGCTGGAATATCACGACGTGTTTTTATCGCCTTTGGAGGTTTTACACTACTGATCTCACTGATCTATTCATGCATCAGCATTATGGTTGCCTACGCAGTCGAAGATGCCGTATTGGCAAAAATATTGTCACTGGAAGCCGACTATATAAAAAGCAGTTTTAGCGCTACAGGCAAGCTGGCCGAACCCAGAGTTAATTACATCAGAATCTACGCCTCATCCGATCAGGCGCCTGCTGTCGTTTCTTCTATTCTCAGAAAGTCTCCCGAACGCAGAGAGATTTTTACCGACACCGGCACTCATTATCATGTTCAGTATGTGAATCTGAATGAAAATCATCGCCCGCTTCTGGTCGCGGAAGTGACGCCCCTGCTTATTGTCTCAAATATGTCAGTAGACATTTTGATCCTGTTGATCTGCGCACTGCTTACCACCCTGACATTATCCCTGTTTCTGGCTTATCGAATTTCCCAACGAACCATCAGACCTGTTAAAGATCTAAGCAGCGAATTAATGAATCAACGCATGCTGGATGCTGACATAGCCCTGTCCCATGTTCACAGCGATCGGGAAATCGCCTATCTGGCTGACACTATCGAACAAAGCCTGAATCAGCTCAGGCAGGCCGTACAGCGAGAGAGTGACTTTAATCGTGATGTGAGTCATGAACTACGAACACCACTTACTGTAATCAAAAATGTGCTTACGCTCAGCCAAAGCAGAAACTTGACAGCTGATGAGAAGACGCAACTGGAAGATTCAGCACACAAGCTGGATAAAATACTGAGTACTCTGTTGGCACTGGCACGGGCCGAATCCATCACCAGGGAATCTTTCCCGCTGCGCCCGCTGATGGAAGATTGCATTCTTCAGCTCCATGACCTGAGCGAAAAACTCGACTTCCCGATTGAGCTTCAGCTCAATGACAGCTTTCGTGTCGAAGCTAACCAACAATTACTTGGTCTGCTCATATCCAACCTGCTCAACAACGCGATGCAGCATGCGAGTAAGCCCGGACTGAGCATTCGTCTGGAGAATAATCAAATACGCTTCGAAAATCAGGTCGATACAGCACCAGCCGACAATATTACGATCGCAGGCGTCAAACAGAGTGCCAGCTCTGGTATGGGTCAGGGTTTGTATCTGGTCAGCCGTATTGTCGATGCCCTGAACTGGCAATATGAAATCGCCAGCACAGAGGACCGCTACTGTTTCATTCTGATTCCGACACTTCCCGGACAGCTGGAAAAATAAGCCGGTAATTTCACATCCGTTTTACTTACCGACGATTAATCTGCAGACAAGATTAACGGAGGTAAACAAAAATGTGGAAAAAATTACTCGTATCACTTTCAATTCTAATCCTCGGTGTGTTCGCTTTTGGCTTCTGGTTTAGCTCTTTCCTGCCCGACCCCGAACAAAAGCAGCTACTGGCGCAAACACAGGCTGGCGATATCGAATATATTCAGAACGGACTGGCACAGACGCGGGGCAGGATTCTCGCGGTAGTAACCAGTAGTTCTACAATGGGAAACAGTGATAAAAAAACCGGTTACGAATTGACTGAACTGGCCCGTGCCTATTATGTGTTCCGCGCAAACGGTTTCGAAGTGGATATCGCCAGCCCGCTTGGCGGTCAGCCAGCAGTGGTGATTGATGGTGATGACATGGGTGCTTTTGATTTTGCTTTTCTCAATGATGAAGTTGCACAGTCAAAAGTCAATAACAGCCTGTCATTGGCTGATGTATCTGCACAGAACTATGCAGCCGTCTATTTTGTCGGTGGTAAAGGCGCCATGTTCGATTTTCCGGACAATGTATTGTTAAAAGATATCGTGCGTGAGCTTTACCAGTCCGATGCTGTCATCGGTGCCGTTTGTCACGGTCCGGCTGCTTTACTCAATGTGCAGCTTGACGATGGCAGCAAACTGCTTGCTAACAAAGAAGTCAGCGCATTTACCAATGAAGAAGAGTTGTTCCTGATACCGGACGCGCGAAACGTCTTTCCTTTCCTGCTTGAGGAAGAGCTAATCGCCCAGGGAGCGAACTTTTCCGGCGGGGAACGTTACCTTGAAAAAGTGAGTGTCGATGGAAAACTGGTGACAGGGCAGAACCCATGGTCAGTCTGGCAAGTAGCCGAGTCAATGATAAAACAACTTGGTTTTGAAGCAAGACCGAGACAAGTCACAGCCGAAGAAAACAGTGTTGATATTCTTTCCGTTTATGAAGAAGACGGATTTTCCACTGCACTTTCTCACATGCGAAGCATTCTGCATACTTCAGAATCCTCGGTCGATAAATTACTCATCGCAATGCATGGCCTGGTTTCTGTAATGGAATGGGATTTTCCGAAAACACTCGATCTTTTACGACTTTTACATCATGCAGCTAAAGGCGATGTCAGCGCAGGCAGGCAGAACATTCACTCCTCTGATTTCTTCTCGCGCATCGCCTTCACTAGTAAATATATGTCCTCAGGCAATTATGATATCGCGTAAGCCCGTCACCCTGTCACTATCTGGAAAGACAGTTTTGTTCAGAACCTTAGTGGATATTTGCAGATGATCGTGCAGTACAGACTTGAAAATGGCACGCACATCAAGGGTCGGCTTAAGGTCGCGTCTCTGATAGAGATTCGAATTGCCAAG
The DNA here is from genome assembly GCA_012103475.1 of Gammaproteobacteria bacterium. GTDB lineage: Bacteria > Pseudomonadota > Gammaproteobacteria > Eutrophobiales > Eutrophobiaceae > WLWS01. The sequence goes on from WLWS01000001.1 coordinate 345,397, forward strand.
ACCCGGCCAGTCAGCCACCACTCTGCCACCATTGACGGCGCCGCCGAGAATAAAGGCGGCGCCAGCGGTACCATGATCGCTACCGTTTGAACCATTTACCGCGACGGTTCTGCCAAACTCACTAACGACCACAACAACGGTGTTTTCCCAGACTTTGCCCAGTTCTTTTTTTAATAAAGCCAGATTGGCATCCAGTTGCGAAAATTTATTTGCCAGCTGACCCGTATGTGCGCCCTGATTGGCATGGGTATCCCAACCGTTCGATTCCAGCACGGCAATACGCGGCCCGTCTTCATCCTGTAGAAATCGCCCGCTTGCCCTGACGAAAGCATCCATGCTCTGTTTGCCGCGTCCCATTCGCCTGCCAGTCATTCCGCTCTTATCCGGCTCTCCTGCCATCGCACGTGTCTTCAGCGCGCTTTCAAACTGCTCAAAGAAAAAGTCATCCCTTTCATACATCCTGGCTATACGGGCGAGAGTATCGCTGTCCGCTTCGGGAAGAACTGCCGGGGACCACGAGTTTACCTTTGCATCACCATGTAACACGAGGGGGATATTTTGAGAGAGTGCAATGGCATCCATAGAGGACCCCGACAGGTTTGTTAAGGCACGATTCAGCCAGCCGTCCTTTGCGCCCAAAGGACAGCCCGTGCCATTTTCAAGCTGTTTCTGTGCGTCAAAGTGAGATCGCTCGCGATAAGAACTGGCCACAGCATGAGCGACGATGACTTCCTTTTGCTGATACATGCGATGTAATTCCGGCAAAGACGGATGCAGCCCGAAAAAGCCATCCATATCCAGCGCGCCATTGACAGAACCCGGCTTCGCAATCGCCAGGGAGCCGCGTTGCTTTCGATAAGCACTGTCAGCGTAAGCCGGCACTGCCGCCAGCCCGTCCATCGCACCGCGTAGTAAAACGAAAACGAATCGCGAGTCCGTCTGTGCCCTGGCAAAAGCAAGACGACTCTGAAGTCCGAACAAGGCTGACGCTGCCACACTGTGTTTTAGAAAATCGCGTCGTTTTATCATGTGCTATCGCCTCTGAAATTCCGGGCTGGCAAACAGCAGCGCCAGACCCTGTTGACCGGATTCGGCTCGTGACAAAGATTGCCTTGTCTGTTCACTCAGGGTCTGTCCAAGTATGAGTTCTGACAAAGCCAGTGGATCAATACGATTACCCACTTTATCTGCGACCGATACCGCAAATTCAACCCGCTTGAATAGTGCCTCGCCGCCCGTCCAGTCTGTAGCCGTATCAGGCCAGCCAGCCGGTGAACCAGAACGAAAAGGTGCCTGTCCGAGTACACTCAGAGGTCCTGCTATCTGCTCTGGCGTTTCAGGAATAAAGTTAAGAGTTCGAAACACGGAGTAGACATAGTCATTCGGCGTTTTGTACTTACTGAAGGTTAGATCCCATACCTCATCCAGACCGATTAAAGTCGAATAGACTGTTGGCAGGTGACCGTCACTTTGTAAATAGGCCTGACTCAACTTGCCGATAGATTCGGACGAAGGCGTATCGCTGATGAAATGCCTTGCCAGTTTGCCCGCAAGATGCGCGGCAGTTTGCTCATGATTCGCCAGATCCCTGAGTACCGCTTCACCCTGCTTGATGCCTTTGTGTGTATAAGACCTGTTCATCACTCGCTGACTGCCGGGTTCATGCATTAACTCATTAAATACGAACTCACCTGCTTTGCCACGATCAGCCCGGTTTTTGAAAACCCCGCCATAGGTCCAGCCCGTAATAACTTTGGCAAAATTCGTCACATCAGTCTGAGAATAACCGCCGTTTACACCGAGGGTGTGCAATTCGAGAATCTCGCGAGCAAGATTTTCATTGATACCAAATTTGCGTTCGCGTTTACGCTTACCGGCATGTCTGGCGATAAGTGAATTCGGACCGATGGACTGAAAATTATCAAGATAGGTCAACGTCGCCGGGTGTTTTTCAACTGCCATCAGCATCTCACTGAAACGCCCGTTCACGTGGGGTCGTATTGCTTCGAATTCGAGTGTGCCGACCAGACCCAGCATCTGAGGTTTGTCAGCAGAGACTGCAAAATGATTTGACCAGAAATGCACCAGCCTTTCGTAGAACGGACTCGGGCTCTGTATAGCCTGAATACTTCTGGCCATGACAAAATCCATGTACACAGGACGCATGGATCTAGCCATTCGAATCACCCCGGCAGATACATCTTTCTCGCGCTTTTTGTCGCGTAAACTCAGAAAGCTCTGCACAGCCTCCCGACTGCTCTTAAGATCAGCTCTATTGGCTGACAATCCGGCGGGCCTTTCGATCTGCCTTTGCAGCCATTCTCGGGGCGAAGTCCCGATGCGACTCAGATCGCCCGGTTTGGCTCCAAAACCAAAACGGTTGCTGGCAATTACAGTTTTTGTATTCGTTGTCATTAATAGTACTTTTTATCCATGTTCAAAGCTTAGAACGCTCAAAAGTCGTTTTGGTTGACAATAATTTTCAGGAAACCTGAATTATTCGCCAAAAGGCAGGTCGAACTGCGCAAGTTCAAAACCAAATTCCATGTTAATAAGCGCCCAAGGGGGACATAGTGAACAAATCAATCCGTATCATCGTAATGACACTGCTGACCATTGTTAGTTTTAACCAGACAGCAAGCGCCGAACTGGCTATTGCAGCGACTCCGAAAGCCAATGCGGTAACCGACGCGGCTGATCTTGGCGTGCTCGAGAATGGACTTGGCCTGAAAGTAGGTGAAAAAGTACCGGCTTTTGAGTCAGACACTTACGCAGGGGAAAATGTCACCTCTGCAGAGTTGATGGAAATGGGCCCGCTGATGGTGATTTTTTATCGGGGTGGCTGGTGTCCCTTCTGTAATTTTCAGGTACGCCAAATTACTCAGGCTTTTTCACAGTTTCAGGAACGTCAGGTTACTTCGGTACTGATAAGTGTCGATAAGACGGATGGTGCGATGCTGGTGAAGGAAGCTTATGACATTCCCTTTCCGATTCTCAGTGATTCCAATCTTGCTGCGCATCAGTCTTTCAATACGATTATCGAACTCGACAGCAGCAGTTATGAAAAATACAAAAAATTCGGCGTCGATCTTGAAGCCTGGTCCGGACTTGAGCATCATAAAATGTCAGCTCCGGCGATTTTTCTGATCGACAAAGACAGTCAGGTACTCTGGTCACACGTCGCTCTCGATTACAAAACCCGACCTAGTGTTGAACAACTTCTCGGCGTTATTGATGCAAATCTAAAGTAGTGCCAGTCGATGGGCTTAGTCGTGTGCTTACTCGACTTTGCCCATCAGCGATTTTATCGGTTTCAGGAAAACAATCATCAGTATGCCCGCAGCAAGTGACATGGCTGCGATTTGCAGATACAAAGCCGGCATGTGTTCAATCTGATTTGGGTCAAAGCGACCGGCAAGCAGACCGGCCAGTAAATTACCGAGGGAGAAACCGAGAAACCATATGCCCATCATCTGACTGGCAAATCGTTTTGGTGCCAGCTTGCTGATAGCGCTCAAGCCGACCGGACTCAGACAGAGTTCGCCCATTGTGTGCAGCATATAGGTCATCGCCAGCCAGGTCGGCAGTACGGTTTCACCTGAAACAACCAGCTTCGCCGCAAATACCATTACCAGAAAACCAAGACCGAGCTGAATCAGACCAAGTGCAAATTTCAGCGGGATAGAAGGATTAAGATTTCGCTTTGCCAGGTTGATCCAGAGAGCGGCGAGAAAGGGGGAAAATATCAGGATACAGGTGGCATTAATACTCTGAAACCAGCCCGCCGGTATTTCGAAACCGCCGAAATTTCTCTCAGTGTAACGCTCGGCAAACAGGTTCATTGACGAGCCGGTTTGTTCGAAGCCTGACCAGAATACTGCAGCACAGGCAACCAGTATCATAATAACCGCAACCTGCTTTTTCTCCGTGCTGTCGAGCTGCCCGAAGAGATAAAGATAAACAAAAAACCCGGCCGCCAGTGCAGCAATCACATAAGTCGCAGACTTGGCCAGCGCCAGTGCCTCAATCTGAATCACACCACTTAACATCAAAGCCGTGACCAGCGCGATAAGCGCCAGTCCCGTATTCACATACAGCCAGCCGTAGCGTGGCGCACTGATTTTATCCAGACCGCTTTGTAAGTGTGCCGGATACAGACCGGCTTCACCAAGATGATGCTTGCTCAGTTTAAACTGGATGATGCCAACTAGCATACCAACACCGGCAGCAGCGAAACCATAGTGCCAGCCAAAACTGGCGCTTTCTCCCAAAGTACTGCACACCAGTGGCCCCAGCATCGCACCCAGATTGATGCCAATATAGAAAATGGTATAGCCGGCATCGCAGGCGGCACCACCTTGCGGATATAGCTTGCCAACGATAGCGCTGATATTCGGTTTCAACAAACCAGTACCGAGCACAACAAAAATAAGACCGATGAAAAATGTCGGCACTGCCGGAATTGCCAGAATGAAATGACCAAGCATGATGACGATAGCGCCATACCAGACACAGCGTTGCGCACCTATCAGACGATCAGCAATCCAGCCACCGGGGAGAGAGACCAGATAGACAGCAGCAGTATACAAACCGTAAATCGCCGTAGCCGTCACATCATCAAAACCAAGCCCGCCATCAGCTATCGTCGCCGTCATAAACAAAACCAGCAAAGCGCGCATTCCGTAATAGCTGAATCGTTCCCACATCTCCGTGAAAAATAGCGTGGACAAACCACGCGGGTGAGTACGCTTGGCAGAGGGGCTGGCGTCGGAGACAGGCTGGCCGGTCATAATTAATTTATTATCAGCTGAGACAGGATAAGTGAAACATTCTGCCCCCTCAGGCTGGCGGGAGCAATAAAAGAATAGCTGCTTGAATCAATAGATCAGGATAATCAGCAGTATTTTTTCCGGCCCTTCAATGTGAGGCAATATCAGTCTTAATAATTTTGACCAGCGCACCATCTTGAAGGCGCTCGGCACCACGTACAATCACTGTGTCTCCTTCGCGAACATCTCCTGTAATTGAGACATAGCTGCCGGCGCCCTCTCCGGAAGACACCGGAACACGTCTGGCCTGATTATCCTGATTTATGGTGAACAAATAAGTTTCTCCATTACGGAGAACCAGTGCGTCGCGTGGGACAGTCAAGGTTTTTACTGCCTGCCCATTGCTAAGAGCAATTCGTACCGCCTCTCCTATGATCCACTTACTTTTCTTCATGTGAAGTCGTAGTTGCAGCATACGTGAGTTATCGTCACCAACAGGCACGACAGCGCGTACTTCAGTCACGATGGAGTCTTCACGACCTTTTACTTCTACCCGATCACCGGCGTTCACATGACGGGCAACTTTCAGCGGAGCCTGTACTCGAATTTCCAGTTCATCAGTATTCACCAGACGTACAACTTCACTTGCCTGAGACAGATACTCACCCGGTTGCTGCATTCTCTCTACAACCACTCCGTCGAAAGGGGCAACGATTCTGGTTCGTTCTGTATCATAAAGAGTACGAGCGATAGCCACGTTTGCGGTTTCCAGATCCTGTGTCAGCATATCACGCTCCGCACTCAGTTGATCGAGCTCGGCCTCGGCCGCACTATTCGATTTCGCCAATCGTCCCAACCGTTTTACCTGTCTTTGCAGATAGTCAAAACGTGATTGCAGGCGCTGCTTTTGTGAACGATTATTGCGTAGTTGTAATTGCAGCTCACGATCATTAATTTGCGCTAAAGTGTCGCCGGTTTTAAAGCGTTCACCAACTTCGGCAACGGCAATGAGCTTACCTGCTACCTCTGCCGCAATACGAGAATCGTAACGACTGATCACGGTACCCGGAACCCAGATAGCCGGACTAAGCATTTCAGTACGCGCATTGGAGGTCTCCACTGCCTGAGCTTGTTTTTCCTGAGCACTCGCTGGAATTGAAGCGAATAAGAAAAATGCGATAAATAATATTTCTGATAGTTCTCTTTTCATAGTATTTTCCATACTCAGGCAACAGATTCCAGTTTGGGTTTTTCAGGATTGTCCGGAGACTCAATCTCAGGCAGCAATACCGGTTGGCTTTCTCCCATGCGCAAAAAACAGGGTAACAACAGAAGTGTAAACAGGGTGCTGACACACATTCCTCCGACGATAACGGCGGCCAGCCCACGATAGATCACACTGCCCTCGCCCGGAATCAGCAATAGAGGCAACATACCAAATATGCTGGTAAGCGTGCTCATGAATATCGGTCGAAGTCTCAATCTTAAGGCCTGCTCTACTGCATGATGACGATTGAGCCCGTTCCGCTCAGCGCTTCTGGTTTGATGAACAAGCAATATGGCATTATTCACAACAAGACCGAGAAGAATAACGAAACCAATCATGGTCAATAGATCAAGTGGCTGGAAACTGGCAAGATTAAGAAGGTACAAGGCAACAATCCCACCTACGGTCGCCAGGGGCATGGCAAGCACCACCAACAGACTATCCTTGACTGAACGAAACAGGGCACTCATTAACAAAAACAGAATAACCAGTGCCATGGCAAAATTTTCACTCATGGTCATGATGGCTTTATTAAGATTATCGGCGCTGCCACCGTAAAGAATATTACCTTCGGCCGGTAAAGCGGCTTCTATTTTTGGCTGGACCTGAGTGCGGATTATTGAAATTGCTTTTTCAAGACTCATCGTCTCCGCAGGCACTACTCTTAGAGTGATCGTACGTTTTCGATCAACTCTGCGAATCTGATCCGGCCCAACGGTGCGATTAATATCAACTAACTCCCCGAGTGGAACAACTCCTGCGGCGGGAGTAAAAACCGGCAACATGGCAAGGTCTTCGGGTGTTTTCCATTTCTCGGCTTTGAAAATAATGTCCATTCTTTTCACACCATCGAAATATTCCCCAACATAAAGCCCGTCACCAAGAGTCCGTACTACCGAGCCCAACTGGGCCCGGCTCCAGCCTTTTTCAACAATACTTCGATCGTTTGGAACCAATCGTAGCTCCGGTTCCGCTTGTTGCAGGCCGGGTTCGGGGCGAACACTGGCACTTGGTAGTGCTTCTTTAATCCATGCCATAGCCTGCATGCTGACGCTGGCCAGAGCCTCCGAGTCGTTGGACTGAATATGAACCGGAATATCGCGTCCACCGCCAAAGCCACCAAATAAATCTCCCTGATCACTGTAAGCAAGAAAATCTGGTATATCCGCCGTAATCTCTTCGTTAATAATTTTCTTCAGTTCGCTAACCCGAGACTGATCTTTGACACGAACACCCATAGTACCGCCTGCTGGCCAGATAAGAATATAATAATTCTTCAATGCTGGTTCCTTGCTGCCGTCCATGTAAGCTTGTAATCGCGCTTCCATTTTTTTCACAACTTCTTTTTCTATGGTATCGATATTGGTGGCGGGTGGCAGTTGAAAAAAGCTGTCAATGGCATCACGCTTGACCGGTGGCAGATAGTCGAGTTCCGGCATTAACTGCCAACTCAGAAAAATCGGAGTAGTGAGTAAAATGAAAATCAGACAATAACGTTTGCTCGGAGTACTGGTAAGCACCATTACTCTGTTGGTTATCCTGTTCCACAACTTTTCGTGATGATCGGTGAGTTTACTATCACCCAGATATTTACTAGTTAACAGGGGTATTACTGATATAGCAACAAGCAGAGAAATAGTCACAGCAATGGCAATGGTCAGAGCCAGATCACCAAATAGCTGTCCTTCAATATCTTTCAGGAACACAACCGGAATAAAAATCGCTACTGTCGTCGCTGTTGACGCCAGCAAAGCACCCCAAACCTGACTGGTCCCCTGTGCCGCACTTTCGTAAGCACTCAAACCTTTTTCACGATGGCGTAGTACATTTTCCAGTACCACAATTGCGGCATCAAGGACCATACCGACGGCAAAGGCCAGACCCGCGAGTGAGATAACATTTAGTGTCCTGCCGGTAAAATGCAAAACTACGAAAGTACTTAATAGAGATATCGGAATCGCCAGCGCAATGATCATGGTCGCGCGAAAACGCCGGAGAAACCACCACAGCACTCCAACTGCAAGCAATACACCAATAATCAGATTGCCACTAACCAGACTAATGGCCCGATAAATAAAGACCGATGCATCAAAAGATTGAATCATGGTCAGATTTCGATCTTTCAAGGGGCCGGCATTCAAACGTTCAACTACTTTTTTTACACTGTTCAATGTTTGCAGGGCATTGGCGCCATTCTCGCGATCCACGCGAATACCTATCGCTGGGTTACCATTCTGACTGGCGAATGAGGTGCGATCCGGCAGAGCGACTTTTATGTCGGCAACATCACCCAGAGTAATCGGCCGGCCGTTACGCCATTCGAGTAGTTGTTCGTTCAGAGAATCAGGATCGAAACGACCAGAATAGCGCAAAGTATATTTGCGACGTCCGACATCTACCTGACCACCGGATATATTGTCGGCGCGTCCGAGTAATTGAATTACGGTAGGTAATTCAATTCCCAGCTCAGCCGCTCGATAGGGATCAAAAATAATCTGAACTTCTTCGCTTTGCTGACCTGCTCCTTGTATTCCGGCGCGACTCACGCCCGGTACTTCCTCAATGGCGGGGCCGATAACGTCATCAACAAAAGCAATATAATCCGCAACGGTTTTATCATTACCGGGTAGTACCTGCAGGAAGAACCAGGTCAGTGCAGGTGTTCCGCCATCCCAGCCACCGAGGTTGATTATCGGTTGATCCGCATCACGTGGCAGAGGTGGCAGGCGATTCATACGGCTGATGACTTCAACCATGGTTTTCTGCATGTCTGTTTCTACATCAAAGGTCAGGTTAATCCACGCGAAACCCGCATTTGCGGTAGCCTCCATTTCTTTCACTCCCGGCAGACCCTGCAACACTTCTTCGATGGGCTCAATGATCTCAGCTTCCATTTCGCTGGGTGAGGCTGCGCGCCATTGAGTCTGGATATTAATTTTGGGGTTATCAACGTCGGGGAAAAGCTGTACAGGCAATTTACTGAGGCTGAAGAGACCGAAGATAACAACAATCGCGACCATGGCAGCAGCCCCTGCCGGGTTCTTCAGGACGCTGGTGGTCAGACTCATCCAGCTACTGGCGTTGGAAGGTACTTCTCTGGCCTTCTGCTCATCTAAAGCCATGTTCACGTATCCCGGAAATGAATTGGGGATTTATAGCATTGACGGTAAATACTCTGCGTTCGTTTTGAGGTGAACTGAGGTTTGCCTGCGATGAACGACATGTATCAGAAATTTTTCATCTGACCTCATAAACTGAAACTGGACTGGATATACCGGCGAATGTTACCAACTAATTGAAAAACTTCTGAATCTTGTCCTTATAGGTTCTGCTCATTTTCAGGCGTTCCCCACCTTTCAGAATAAGGTGATACTCACCATTAATATGACTGCAGATTTTTTCAACCTGCGCCAGATTCACAAGAGTTGAACGATGAACCCGTTGAAACAGGCCCGGATCGAGCTGCTCCTCGAGTTGTTTCATGGTGATGCGCATTACATGGATCTGATCGTTCGCATGCAGGCACATATAGTCACCAGCAGCATCTACCCATTCAATATCAGCAACAGGCACCAGGGTAATATCGCCAGCATCCTTGATGGCAATTTTCTCCGGATAAGGTCTGACGATTTCTTCACCTTTTTCCAGCCACTTCTCCATCTCTGCCGGTGCTTTGCCAGTAATGTCACCAATCACATCCAGTAACCGCTGTTTATCACTGGCGTTGTTTTTCTGTGTGAGTTGTTCACGTGCGCGTAACAGAGCCCGTTCCAGATGCTCTTCGTCGACAGGTTTTAGAATGTAGTCAATCGCATGCACATCAAAAGCCTTGATGGCATATTGATCAAAGGCTGTCGCGAATACCACGAGCGGCATTTCGTCACCCTGCAGTTGCCGTACCACATCAAATCCATCAATACCGGGCATTTGAATATCCAGAAAAACCAGATCCGGATCCAGTTCAGGTATAGCAGTCAATGCTTCGCGACCGTTACTGCACTGACCGACCACATTTACATCCTCATACTTATCAAGACGCAACTGCAGACCACGTCGGGCCAGCGCCTCATCATCGACAATCAGAGTATTGATCATAGTCATCTCTATCAGTCTTCCTCCTTTTCAAAAGGAATCTGGATATTCACTTTCAAACCCTGCGGCTCCGCCTTAGAGAAAGTGCAAGCGTGATTGGTACCGTATAGTTCCTGCAGGCGTTCACGGGTATTGGTCAAGCCGACCCCGTTACTTTTTCCCAGCGTACTTTCATCCAGCACCATGCCTTCACCATCATCGGTCAACTCAAGCAATAAATTACCGGCAAATACTCTCGCGCCAAGGCTGATTGTGCCACCCGTCTCGCTTTTCGCAATAGCGTATTTGATAGAATTTTCGATCAGAGGCTATAATAACATACTTGGTACCAGTGCCTGCTTCGCGTCCTCCTCAAGTTCAAAATTCAGCTTCAAGCGCTCTTCAAAACGAATCTTCTCAATACCCAGATAGAGCTGCATGGCTTTTACTTCCTTAGCCAGATTCACCTTCTGCATCGGATCGTTATCGAGCGAATAACGCAGGAACCTTGACAGCGCGGAAACCATATCATTGGCCACCGTGCCCTTATTTTCCATAATAAGTGTAGAGATTGCATTCAGGGTATTAAACAGAAAATGTGGGTTTAACTGGTAGCGAAGCATTTTCAATTGCGACTGATGGGCACTGGTGGCAATGCGCAGGTTCTTTTCTCGCTCAGCCTGCATCTCCTGATAAAAACGAATGCCGTAATAAAGCCCGGTCCAGCTCAAAAGAATAAAAAACGAGTAGGAATACCAATACACATATTCACCAAAGAAATTTTCAATTTCCTTGTGCTTGTAAAGATCGATCATTTCATAGTACTTCCAGAAAGCCCACACAGCCGTGGACAGCATCACCGTGACTATCGTCTGTATCGATCTTCTCAGGGCAGGAGCTTCCCACACCTGTAGAAAAGATTGACGCATAGCCATCGAAATCAACAAGCCGAGGACGGCTGCTATGATCGTATAGATTACTTTGAGTGAGTCGGCTTTATCCCAGAAAGCAGCTCCGGCCAGAACAAAAAAGGCGTAACCGAACCAGCCGACCGTCTGCAACAACCAGTAAAGTCGTCGCCGACTGTTAATGATGTCATAAAATACGCTGGAGAAATAAGTGCTCACAATAAAAGCCGGTTCGCAAAATAGATTTAGATTAGTTTATCACTAAAAAAATTACCGTCGCAGTACTCAATTACTTTGACGGTAAAAGTATGGGAGACGAAGTAGAGGTTTCAGGCGAAACTAATGAAACATCAGAAAAAGTGTCCGTGCCGGCCTCAGCGGGGTCAGATAAGACGATGGCTGTAAGTAAAAAACTGGCGAGTACAGTTTTGTTCATAATGTGACCCCTGTTGTTTAATAAGCAGATTCAAGGATGACATTATAGAGACAGGAGTTAAGCCATATCGGTCGTTCACCGCAGAAAGAGAACGCTTCGTCGCAAAAAACGACGGGAATGGCCGAACAGGGAGACTTCCGGCGTTTACAATGGGTTCAGCTTACTTTTTAGTGTAGAGGCCATCAAAAGCGGTTTCCCATTTTCCTTCAGCATTTATGAAAATCTCGACTTAGGTAGACAGTTTATACTGTTATTGCAGACAACTTCGTGTTTCAGGCACTATAGCCCACATGAATAAACCTGCTCTAGATGCACACGTTGTTATGTTGGCTTTTCCCGGTGCCGAAATCATCGATATCGCGGGTCCCCTCGACATTCTTGGTGTCGCTCCCTGTGTTGAGGGGGCTGGATTTGATCTTTCCCGTCGCCAGAAATCCATCATTGTCTCTGAATTCGGCGGTCCGGTTACCACTGAACCCAGCGGTATCACGATTCATACAGAAACAATGGAAAGCATCGCCGGCAAGAAAATTGATACGCTTATTGTCCCCGGCGCCTACAGCATGGAGTACGCGCTCAACCGGCCAGCTTTGCTTGAATGGATCAAGACTAATGCCCGCCGCGCTCGCCGCATAGTGTCCGTCTGCACAGGCGCCTTTTTACTGGCAGAGGTGGGCTTGCTGGATGGCCGGCGCGCCACCACACACTGGCTGCGAGTTGATGAATTTGCCCGGCGCTATACGAAAACGATTGTCGAGGAAGATTCGCTATTTGTGAATGACGGCAATATTTATACCTCAGCCGGAATTACCTCTGGTATGGATCTGGCTTTGCATCTGGTCGAGGCGGACCGCGGAGCGGATGTCGCTCTGACCATTGCGCGTAACTGGTTGTTGTATGTGAAGCGACCCGGTGGCCAATCTCAGTTCAGCGCTTTGCTGCCGGAAAAAGCCAGTGAGCGCGACAATATTGCCGAGCTGCAACTCTGGATCATGGAAAACCTCAATGAAGATTTATCCGTCACTGCGCTGGCCTCGCGACTTGCCATGAGTCCGCGCAATTTTGCCCGCGTTTTTCAAAGTGAAACCGGTATCACACCCGCCAAATATGTCGAAACCGTACGCATTGAAGCGGCACGCCGTAGCCTGGAAGAGAGTTCGCGACCGATCGAGATTATCGCGGACGAATGCGGTATGGGCGACGGTGAGAGACTGCGCCGGAGTTTCATAAGAAGACTCGGTGTGAACCCGAGCGATTATCGTCGCCGCTTCGAACGACGACAACAGACAAATATTCACTAATATATTTAATGGAGAAAAAACGATGTCAGATAAAATGAATGTTGGTATTTACGTGTTTGAAGGGATGACCATGCTGGACGGCTATGCACCTTTGCAAATTCTGTCCTTTGTCGAACAATTCAATACCTTCACTTTTAGTAAGGAAGGTAAAGCTGTCAGATCCGACAGCAATACGGTATTAACACCGGACTATGGCTTCGATGATTGCCCTCCCCTCGACATTCTGGTCATGCCCGGCGGTGGCGATGTCTTCGGACAGATGAGCGATGCAACGGTACAGGCTTTTCTGAAAGACAGTGGTGCAAAAGCCAAATACATTACTTCGGTGTGTACCGGTGCTCTGATTCTGGCCGAGGCAGGTCTTCTCGATGGCCATCGTGCAACCACTCACTGGGCCTACATCGATCAACTGGCAAAGTATCCGGAAATTGAAGTGGTTGATGAACGCGTCGCCGTAGATAGAAACCGAATCAGTGGCGGTGGTATTACCGCCGGTCTTGATTTTGCCTTAACGGTTGTTGCCGAAGTCGTGTCTCCGGAACTGGCGCAAACCATTCAGTTGATTTTCGAATATCGTCCACAACCGCCGTTCAACACTGGTTCGCCAGAGACTGCACCAGCGGAAATTGTTGAAAGAGTCAAAGGAATGGTTGCCGAGAGAAATCAGCCGCTTTACGAGCATTTGGCTAACAAGTAAAGCAAGGCCGGGCTGGAATCAGAGACCAATTTCTTCGGAATCTATGGTTTCGGTTTCAGCCTTCGCGTCGTTTATCCAGGACTGAATACTGCTATGAGTCAGTAAACTCTGCATATAAGCTCGCGAATTTTCTGATACCTCAATATCGTAAGTTAAAAATCGCATCACGATTGGTGCGTACATGCAGTCGGCAATTGAAAAACTGCCGAACAACCAGGGGCCATCGCTATGGTATTTTTGTCGCAGCTCTGACCATAAATTATCTATTCTGCGAATTTCCTTATCCAAAGCACTGGTACTTTCAACACTTCGTTTTGAAGCACGACAGTTCATTGGCAACATTTCCCGGATAGTAAAAAAACCAGAATGCATTTCCGCCGAGCAGCAGCGCGCTTCTGCCCGCTTCATGACGTCCTCAGGCCAGCCTTTATTTTGTAGGTATTGCTCTGAAACATATTCGCATATCGCGAGTGAATCCCAGATAACCGCATCCCTGTCATACAGAACAGGTACTTTAGCTGCATCAGAATAGTCGGCCAGCGCCGTCGTTGCGTCTTTAGCTCCAAGCGGCACCCGCGTTTCTTTAAAAGGCAACTCATAAGCCGACAGCAATAACCAGGCTCTGAGAGACCAGCTTGAATAATTCTTATTGCCGATAATTAATTCCAGAACAGTCTCCTCTGCTTGTTACTGTTGCGTTCTAGGGTCCCAGGTGTTTGAGCATATTCAGACTACTCACCTGATAACCAAGTTTTTCATAGAGTCGCTGCGCGCCTTTATTGTAAGCAAAAACATGCAGTCCAATACTTTTCAGTCCCAGATCATGTACGCGTTTTTCCACCTCATGAAAAGCGGCTTCAGCATGTCCCTGTCTCCGATGCGCTTCCCTAATTTCAAGGTCGTAAACGAATGCAGAGCGAAGGCCATGTTTTTCGATTACAGCAAACCACAAATAGCCAAACGAGTTGTTGCCTTCATCATCAGTGATTTCAAACAGATGTTGATCAGGTGTCTGTAAACCCTCTGGCAAGGATTCTTTAAAACTCGCTTTGGACTGAGCCAGCGCTGTCTCTTCCGTCCACCGGCCTGATACGACATTATCGTTAGCATAGCCAGCCACGGCATGACTCAGATACTCAGCAAAAACCTGCTCGCTCATTGGCACAAGCTTAGTCATAATTATGTATCAATCTTCTACCCGGTTTATTCCATAGCGCAGTAGCCCGGCTGGGCAACTATTCTTTCCATCCACGCTAAAATAGCCGGATAAGAATTAAGATCAAACCCACCTTCATTGGCCACATGCGTGTAAGCATAAAGAGCAATATCGGCAATGCTGAAGCTATTATCGACGAGATAGTCTGATTCGAGTAATTGTGTTTCCATCACCTTCAAGGCTTTATGGCCACCCGGCTGTTTGGCTTCGTACTCGGCCTTTCTGTCTTCAGGTAAACCAAGATATCTGGCGATAAAACGTGCCACGGCAATAAAAGGTTCATGGCTGTATTGCTCAAAAAACTGCCATTGCAGGACGCGGGCATATTGAAAAGGATCAGTAGGCAGGAGTGCACTGCCAGCCGCAAGATAGTTCAGAATGGCATTAGATTCACTCAGGCACTCGCCATTTTCCAATTCAAGCATAGGCACCTTGCCATTCGGGTTTTTTCTACGAAAATCTTCGTTCTGAGTCTCTCCGGCGAGTATATCGACGTGAACCCACTCGTGTTCTATTTGTAAAATAGAACACGCCAGTTTCAATTTATAACAATTGCCGGAAAGTGAATCCCCGTAAATTTTCATAGGCACATCTTAGCTTAGAATAAAAAGACTAAATACTAATACCCGCAAGTTTGGTTTCCAGATACTCGTCAATTCCTTCGCGTGCACCCTCCCGTCCCAGACCACTTTCTTTCATGCCGCCAAAAGGCGCGGCTGCACTGGTCGGGTTGATATCATTGATCCCGATAATGCCAAACTGCAAACCTTCAAACATCCGCAGGGCACGTGATATGTCACGAGTGTACACATAAGCGGCCAGTCCATAATGTGTGTCATTAGCCATTGCCAGAACTTCTTCTTGTGTATCAAACACAATCACCGGCGCAACAGGTCCGAAAGTCTCCTCACGATATATCAACATCCTGCTATTAACCTCACTTAGTAAAGTCGGAGAATAGAAAAAACCTTTATCCAGCTCTCCCTTGCTCAAACGTTCTCCGCCACAATGCAGACTGGCACCTTTGTCCATGGCATCGCGAACCTGATTGTCTACTTTATCGATGGCCTGTTGATTCACCAGCGGTCCAATAGCCACGCCTTCCTGCATCCCATCTCCTGCTTTCATTTTCGAAATTCGAAACTGCAGTGTTTCGAGAAAAGGTTCTAGAATTGAACGTTGAACGAAAATCCGGTTGGGACTGATACAGGCCTGACCGGTATTCAAAAATTTGACCAGTGCCGCGCCTTTTGCTGCATGCACAGGATCAGCGTCATCAAAAACAATAAAAGGTGCATGACCACCCAGTTCCATTGACACACGTTTTAACTGCGGAGCCGCTGCCTGAGATAATTTTTGTCCTACCGCGGTTGAGCCGGTAAAGGTGAGCTTTTTCACTACTGAGTTGCTGCAAAACTCTTCGCCAATTGCTGCAGGCGAATCACAGGTCACCAGATTAAGCACGCCAGCCGGAAACCCGGCCCTTTCCAGAATCCTGAACACAGCCATGGCGCAAAGCGGTGTTGCTTCCGCTGGTTTCAGTACGATAGTACAGCCTGCGGCAAGGGCTGGTGCCACTTTGCGGGTAATCATTGATACCGGATAATTCCAGGGTGTTATTGCCGCGACCACACCGATGGCCTGCTTCATAACCAGAAAACGCTGATCGCTGCGGGCGGAAGGAATCGTTTCACCGTACAGGCGCTTTGCCTCTTCGGCAAACCACAATAGAAAATCAGCCGCATACTTAACTTCGTTCATAGCGGCTTTCAGGGGTTTGCCCTGTTCGCGGGTCATTAGTTCTGCTAATGAGGATTGCTCCTCCATCATCAGTTCATAGGCACGATGCAATTTCTCATAGCGCTCATAAGCCGTAGTCGTTGACCACGTCGCAAAAGCCTTACTCGCCGCCTCAATTGCTAAACGCGCATCACTCGCATCACCATCGGCTACTTCTCCGATCTTCTCGCCGTTTGCCGGATTAAACACATCAAAGGTACTACCCGTCTCAACCCAGTTGCCATCTATATACATTTCTTTTCCTAAGAATCCTGCGCAATCTCGTCGTTTATATTCTTGTTCTTCAGACTCGCCGCCAGAATAAAATAACCCAGCAAACCGGAAACAACTGATCCCAGAATAATACCCAGACGCTCATCAAATATTCTGTCCACACCGCTGTTTTCAAATGCCAGAGAGCCGATGAACAAACTCATGGTAAAGCCAATACCACATAAAGCAGCTGTACCATAAAGATTCATCCAGGACATTCCTTTTGGCAAGGAGCTAAAACCCATTTTTATCGCCAGAGCACACAAGCCGAAAATCCCGACCTGTTTACCAACCAGTAAGCCCAGAGCGATACCGGTCGACACCTCATGCCCTAGCTGTTCAATTCCAACACCGGAAAAACTGATCCCGGCATTGGCAAAAGCAAAGACCGGCAGAATAAAAAATGCCACAACAGTATGCAGATCGTGCTCAAGGCTTTTCAAAGGCGAGGCACCGCCCTCCACTTTTGACTTCAAGGGTACAAACATAGCGAGAACGACACCGGCCAATGTTGCGTGTACACCTGATTTCAAGGTCGCCACCCACATAATTAAACCAAACAGAATGTAAACACTGCGTGATTCGACATTCTTTCGGTTCAATAACCACAGAAAAGGCAGGCAGCAGGCGACTACGATAAGAGCTGTAAAAGAGATATTTGCTGTATAGAAAAAGGCGATAATCAGGATGGCGCCGATGTCGTCAAAAATTGCCAGTGATGTTAGAAATATTTTCAAAGAAGTCGGAACGCGGGAACCGAGCAAGGCAAGTGCGCCCAGAGCAAAAGCAATATCCGTTGCCGCCGGAATCGCCCAACCCTTTATAGCAACTGGGTCATCCTGGTTACAATAGACATAAATAAGCGCGGGCACCAGCATACCGCCAATTGCACCAACGCCGGGCAGAATGATGTTCCGCTTATCCGACAATTCACCTTCAACCAGCTCTCTCTTCAACTCAAGACCAATAAGAAAAAAGAAAACGGCCATCAGACCATCGTTTATCCAGAGTAAAAGAGGCTTGGCAACCTGAAGAGCGCCTATCCGAACTTCGACAGGAGTCGAAAGCAGGAGATCGTAATAAGTCAGTAAGGGGGTATTGGCACAAATAATCGCCAGAGTCGCAGCAAGGAACAAAATGATCCCGCCAGCCGACTCCATCTTGAAGAATTCAGCGATAAAATTGTCATCATGCTTATGCATATTCATGTCACCCTGGTTTCTGATAATGATTCAGCAAAATGAAAACTCGAAATTGTCATGCCTTCTCTGAAATAAAATTTGTGAGCCTGCTCCCTTTGCGTACCGGAATCCAGATGCAGATATTGACATCCTTCTGTTTTAGCCAACTTGCGCAACCAGTCCATAAGTTGACTCCCAAATCCACTAGAACGCCTCACTGCACTGGTGACCAAGTCATCAACATAGAGATTTTTACCCATAAACAGACTGTTGAATATTCGATAGCCTGCGACCGCGACAATGTCTCCATCATCCTCAACAAAGGCCATTCTAAAACCTTCCTTTTCCATTTCCCGTATTTGCTCAAGAAACGTGTCTTTTTGCAGATGCGGTCGCAACTCCGACATCACTTCGTAACAGGTTATTATGTCCTCATCACTGATTGCGGATCTAATCATCATTCTCTCCGGATAATTTTTATAGATATTATTTGATATTGAACGGCAGATCCGAAGGGATCAGATTAAACTGCTCGGGGAAAACCTAGTTGTAGTCCTGTGCCAATACTCGCTCCGGCTTTAGCATAATTAAAGCACTGTCGGCACCGTTTCCGGCACTTTCATTGTACGAATGTGCTTCATCATCACTGTCGTAGTAACGACGAACCAGTCTCCAGCTCAAGTCATCATAAGCCGGCGTATTCGCACGTTGCACTATTTCCGCTTCACCTGTCATGATTACTGCACGTGAATCCGGAGGATCGCCAGCCACGCAAATACTTATTGCAGGATCACGACTGAGATTTTTGTACTTGGCACTGCGTGTGTAAATATTGATGTAAATCTGACCATCTTCGTAAAGATACCAGACCGGGCTTTGTTGCGGCGGGCCTTTTGCTCTGTTGGTTCCAACAATGGCAAAACGTGGTTTTTCAAGGAACTCTCTAATTTGCTCCTCTGACATTATTACAGCTTTTATACTCATCCCAAATCCTTACGACACTACTCCAATGAATCAGACAAAAACGCTAAAAAGAAAACTAAGCACAATTAAAGATAAAAACAGTCGATGTGCGAATTTCAAATCATCACCCACCATAGTCAGTACCGGATTTTTTAACTCCCTGTATTCGTCAGAAAACAGAAAACGAAAGAGGTTACGTTCGGCTCGTATTGTTTTGGAGACGATTTTCGGCTTATCCAGATTGTTCCATTTTTCCTCATGATTATTTTCCAGAAGATTAACGAAGCGAATATGAAGTACCGCAAGCCAGACGCCAACTGTTGCAATTGCTCCGGTAAACATCAGGACGAATTCTTTACTCATATGGTTTTCTCCAAATTCACTAACTCAAGGTCAAACCAGCTACTAGCGTAGCTGACTGTCCTTACTTCCACGTCTGTTAAAACTGCTGGATATAACATCAAGTTTTTCCACCTCAGATTGACAGCTGACACAATAACGTACGCCCGGGAGTGCCAATCGACGCTGTTCCGGAATGACGGCTTCGCACTCTTCACAGTGGCTTAAACTTTTACCTTGGGCGAGTTTTGCCCTCGCCTCTTTCACTGCGTCCTCAATACTGGCATCGATTTGTTCCTGGACAGCACCCTCCGGTGCCCAACCACTTGCCATTGCCACTCTCCTGCTACTTGCTCGATTACCCAAATAGTATAGTGCTCTGCGCTCATAAAAGGATCAAAAATATAAACAGAGATTATTCCCAAGAGCTCATTCTTTATGAATCTTTCACAGTTTAAAATTTGTATCGAATTGTTTTTACGCAATATTTTGCGCATCCTCAGATAAACCAGATGCCATTTGTAAGCTGACAGTCAAAGGCGTCCAGAAGCATGTGCAAGGACAAACCCAGACCAATCAAACGTGTTTTTGAATGAAAACAGAGCGCGAAATACAGACCGATAAACCAAAGCTCATGCAGGGGATGAAAACCAATACTGCAACGGTTTGGATCATAAACCGGTACCGCCAGAAAGTGATCAATGTCTACCAACATCGTTGCTGTCATTGTAAAGAAAGCAAACTTCCACATCTCTCTGTAGAACACAGCAGTAACCATCGCCGGTGCGAGAAAATGCAAGACTATGTGAGACATTTTGTCAAAACAGGACAATGCCAGTCACTGCGTATCCAATAGAATGTTCATCTTATTGATACGCTGCCTGATTTCTGGAATCAGAGAACGCACGAAAGAGTCGGTAAGATGTTGGCTGTCACGGAACACCACGATACGATTTGGATCACCTGCCTGACATGTACCCTCCGGGCAAACCAGATCGTTAAAATTGAGCACATAAACATTTGGAAAACGGTCAGCAGCCTCGGACAGATAATTCGCGACAGTCCGGGCCGGCCCGTTACGGTCTTCAGCTATACACTCCTCGACCGGAAATGCATCAGGTGACTCTGAGAGGTGTCGTGTGATGCAACCGGGACCGTCAAAGCCAAGAGTTGGTGTACCAGCAATCACTAGAACTGAGCCTGCTGACTCACTTAGTTGCTCAAATATTCTTTCACTACCTTCGACCCATTGTGTTTCACTGAAGTCATAAGTCGCTGAACTGCCCAGCACAATAATATCGGGTTCTAGCTTTTGCATAAGTTCCAGAACCAGATTGCGCCAGTCTCTGTAAACATCGAACACCCTGCCGATGTATTTATCAAAAATATCCTCGTCAACTATCGGGCACGAGGATTTGGTCAACACCACTGTTCGCCAGTCCGGTTGGGTAAAAATTGCAGGAATTATCGAAAGCCATTGCATTCCAATACTGTCACCCAGCACTACCACATTCCTTTCAGCATCGTCATCTCCTGAAAGACAAGGTTCGACTCGCGCATGTCGATACCAGGCATCGCAAGATGCGGAATAAATTCCCGGCACATCCAGGCGCCAGTCATTGCTCTGCATGTCTAACATTTCTGATTCAGAGCTTGAACGAAGAAGATGAAAGAACGCAGCCACTACCAGCAGCATTAGCAGTATAGCGAAGAGCAGGCTGCGACCCGGCTTTAACTGACTATAGCGACCTTTCCAAAACGGTAATTCGACATATTTGTAGCTCAGCGTCGCCAAAAACAGGGATAATGAAACCAGACCAGCGATCTGCCAGGGCTGATTTTTAAACCCCAGAGAGAAACCAATAATCAATACAGGCCAGTGCCAGAGGTACCAGGAATAAGAACGATCACCAATCCATACCAAAACAGGATTGGCCAGAGGGTTAGTTGAGTTATCGGTCTGACCGGAACCGGCCAGAATGATCAGCGCCGCCCCTAGGGAAGGCAAAATTGCCCATACACCCGGGTACCTTAGATTTGAATGTAAAACTATGCCACTGCCAATAACCAATACAAGACCGCTGTAAAAAACGAAGCCCCTCTGACGTACAGCGATACTGGATTTTGTGAACAGCACATAAACTAAGGCGCCGAAAGAAAATTGCCAGATTCTTGATGGCATCAGATAGAAAGCGAACTGAACCGCGCTTGTACTCAAATAAAGACAAAGACTGAGACTGGCAAAGATAACGACACCAAGAAAAACAAGTGTTGGCTTCTGCTTGTTTACAGGCAGGTTTTTCCTGTGAAACTTTAAGGCAAACAATAGTAGCAATGGCCAGACGAGGTAAAACTGTTCCTCGACACCTAAGGACCAGGTATGCAGAAAAAGATCGTTCACAGCCAGTTCATCAAAGTAATCAAGTTCGCGAAGAGCGAAATAAATATTGCTGGTCCAGGTTGAAGCATAAATTGCCGAACCCAGTTGCGCTTTCACTTCCGTGAACGACAAAAGCCAGAACGCACAAGCGGTCATTACAGCAAGAACAAATAACAGGGCAGGCAGCAGACGTTTCAGGCGTCGTGCATAAAAACGACTGAAACTGATTCTCCCATTCCGTTCGTATTCGCGTATCAACAAGCCTGAAATCAAAAAACCGGAGAGTACGAAAAATATGTCGACGCCGACGAAACCGCCAGTCAGAAAAGGGAACTCTGCATGAGACAGAACAACCAGGATGATTGCAATGGCACGTAAACCCTGGAGATCCGGACGAAACACCAACGAACTCGTGGTCTCTGACTCAGGTGGATTATTCACATCTTACGAAACTGATAGGTGTTTGAATGCAATTATTATCCTAACCTGCCAATAGCCTGAACTACTGCACCCCGGCCGGAATGATAGCTGCCTTCAATTACATCACGTTCTAGCTCCTGCAGCTGTTTAAATTCCAGACCATTCAATTCCTCACGCAGTAATTCAGCTGACATCATTAAGTCTTCTGTCGGTGGGCCACCGGTCCCGTGTGCCAATTGAGCTGCAGTGTAAGCTTCTAGTAAAAACACGCCATTAGTTTTGAGTGCATGTACGATTTTCTTGTGTAGCTTTTTCCGAATATGCAAAGGAATATGACAAAATATGGAAACGATCCCATCCCATTTTTTTAAACCGGGGTCAAAATCTTCTAGATCTGCATGCACAATCTCTATTGTGCAGTCATTTTCATCAGCCAGTTTCTCGGCTTTTTTTAAGCCAATAATTGAGGAATCTACAGCAGTAACTTTATAACCCTGTCTGGCAAGGAAAACGGCATTTCGTCCTTCTCCCTCGGCCAGACAAAGCACCTTACCCAACGGCATTGCAGTAAAGTTATCATGCAAAAAAGTATTTGGCTCCGTACCATAAATGTACTCAGCTCCATCATATTTTTCATCCCACATAACGTCTCCCGCTGGCTCAACTACTAATCAAACTTTCTGAATCGGATCAATGACAGGACTTCCCGTGCTTTTGTAATCTCCAGTAATTATAAGGCCAGGGAGTAATGAAACCCATAAACAGTGCAATCGGAATAACCCACCAGGTCAGTATGGCTCCACCCGTAAAAATATAATCGGTCAAATTCATTGCGGTTTCCATCGCCAATATGGATATAAAACTCATACCAAAGGCTGTCTTAATTGCATCACGTAATTTGAAATTAGACCTAATTAATATCACGGTTTCAAGCGCAATACTGCTTAGAAGTCCATTGAACATTGCAAGCATCATCACTGTGAGTGTTGAAAGGCTATGTTCCGCAAATTGAAAATAGGCTATGGTGCCAAAATCCCCGGCCGCACAACCAATCAAACACCATTTTGTGTTATGTGCGCTCTTTATCCAGTTTTTTCGGTTATTCCAGACAATACTCATCGCGAAACCCTACATTGCTATTCAATGGATTACATTGAAGGTACATAACGCTCGCTCGCTGATCCTTTTTGTATAGTTTATTTTTCTAGTCACTATTTGCCAGATTCATTTGCAACCATTCAAATCGCCTTTTCATCGGAGTGAAGTAATGGTCAGTCCAACCAGATTCCTCATAGTTGGTCTGCCCATCGGGTACATTGCTATGTCGCAACTTCAGGCGCGTCCTGTCTTCTACTTTTTCAAGAGTAAGCTCTATAATCGAATCACTATGCCCGGATTCAAAGTGACTGGTTCTCCATGATTGAACTATGCGTGTATTTGCATCTAGTTCAAGGTTTTCCCCGGTGATGTATCCATCCCAGGCATCATATGAGTCTCCGACCTGATCTGTAACATGCGCTACGCCACCTGTCATGGCTGTATGACCTTCTGAGGACAACCAGGAATCATATATTTGTTTTGGACTACCGGGTAACTCGGTGACGAGTGTGAATTCATAAGACATTTTTTTATCCTTGATTATCGATTATAGAACACCATAAGGTTGTATTTAGCCACCGCTTCCTGTTGTCGGAAGAATTGCCTTTATTGGGTTTGTCAGGGCATCGACTAAGCAACAAATTCTGGCAAACTTTTCAGAAACTCTTTGCCAGCCCCAGTAACCCATATATATTCATTCTTGTATTTCGCAGCGAACGCCAGCCGTCCAAATATAGCTGAAACAAGAACCATCAGAAGAACAAGCATAGAAATACCAAGAAAGAACGTTAACTCAGTTAGGCTACCTATGATAATTCCTGCCGTAATAACAGCCACCATAGTCCATTGAAATATCAGGAAGTTTTTGCGCCTTTTAACGTGCCGCTCACACAAGGGTAAATCCACTGTGAATTTTTTACGGAATATTAGAGCCAATATAATTGTTATAAGTACGTTAATTAAAATTGATAGATATATCCAGGGGTTAATATATGTAAGCTTAACTTCCTTTTTCAGAATTGTATCTTCATTACATTTAAAGCATCTGGAAGGCCATTCCACATCAGGTCTAATCACTACATAGCGGCCATTTCGACATATATCATCATGCAGTACATCAATCAAAGAGCTTTTTGGTGTCTCATAGGGTGATTCAACAGACATTAAAATTGTTCCATATCAAATATCTCACATACTAGACACTTGGCAAAAAATTATTAGCCTGGACGATTTGTAATATTCTTCGTCAGCCAATTCCTATTTGAGAAAGAACCACGCCAATCAGAATTACGAGAACCAGCACTCCTAGTGCGATGGTTAAGAACTGAAACGCAATAGCTCCGCCTCCCAAAACTGCTGCCCCTCCGGCAACACGGATTGGCTCCTTTTTAGCATAGCCAATTATGCCGAAAATAACTGCTAGCCCACCCAGTAAGGCTATTGCTATCTGAGTTCCATCATCCAGATCATATTCGGAGACAACTGATTTTCTTTCCCTTTCCTCTCCTTTCAATGCAGCTATAGTCGCATCTCGAATCGCGACGGCTTTGTCAGCAACAATATCCTCGACAGAGGGTTGTGGAGAAAATGGGCCTGCGTAGAAATGAAAAAGTGCTGTCAACAACGCGATTGAACCAAGTCCAATTCCAATGAAACCATACTTTGTCTTCTGATTTTCCATATTCTCTCCTTAGGCAATATAACGTCATTCTACGCAGCACGCGCTTTATGCGCGTCCGGTGGAGCGTATTTGAGTAAGTTGTTAGGTATTATCTGTATATGCAGATATAGCCTATTCACTTTATATTGTCTAATATTAGAACCCCTGCATTAATAGCGTCTTCCAACTCTACCGGTTTGTGGCCAGATAGAAGAAACCACGGAACGTTCGTCGTTCCTTTCACTGGACGAATCATGATGCCAGAAGATTCCTGTGTCCTATAATACTCAGGACATAAAGTATGTACTAAAGGTTTTGGGTGCAAACACCAGCGAGAACCTGTACCTCTAATTTTCATTCCATAAACTTCTTCATTCTCCAACCCTTCCAAAATTATCGCCTGTCTCAAAAGCTTAACGTCACTTAATACTTCTGATATGCCCTGAGCATCGAGGTAAACTTGATCTGTAGATTTTTCATTTGCCAGATTGACCCTGATACCTCGCATTTCCTGTATAGGCTGCTCCTCGGTTTCCAAAACAATGGCTGTTATTGTTACGGAAGTCTTATCACTACTAATATGCGCAGCCTCTTGAGCGAAAATGATATTTACATTTGAACGGTGTGCGAACTCCTCTAATGGTGTTGCGAGAAGACCCCGGTTCTCCTCGCCCCAACACTGCAAAGCCATCAGTATCAATACAACAGACATAATGGTCTTATACATGATACCTAACGTCTGTTCTCAAGCGCCGCTGCAAACAGGCGCTTGGAGAGCCTTGTTAATATTCTCTTTTTTCACACTTCATACTTTCCGTGGCCACATCGAATCTTTCATGTGTATCTCTCCTTACTACTAATAGTGGCACATCAATATTTGAAGTTGCCGTTTTCACTGAATAAGAATGACCAGCGTCAGCAATGAAGACAAGTTTGGCTATACAATTAGAAACAGATTTTTTCGGCATTGTTCTAGTTGTTGATGCAATTTTGCTAAGTAGACATAGTGGAAGAAACGCTGCACACGCTAAACCATCCATTGAAGTTTTCGGCTTTTGGTCCGCTCCCGCATTAGGAATCAATTCTGTAAAAACTAATTCTCCCTCAAAGACAACTTCATGAACTCCGGCATTAACAGTAAGAATTTCCCCAGCGCGAGCGGAACTTTCATCTACTATGATATTTTCACTTAATATTTCCAAGTTTGATTTACCGAGCACCCTATTTTTAAGGCTGGTGCTGCTACAAGCGCTGAGTAATATCGCGGCTGACAGAAACACTAATATTCTAAAGGGCATGAATATTTAGCGTTCGCCCTTTGCTACGCCGACCGAAGAAATGCCGCGAAGCGCCGCGATGCTGTTGAATTGCATCCAGACCAAAAAGCAGGTAAAACCTTTTTGAAATAGACGGTCGAGCCAGAGAGCTTGTTCATCTAGAACACCTAACGTCTGCCTCAGTCGCGCCGCTTTTTGGCGCCAACTTGACTGCCTTGTTATGTGCGTACTTTCCATCTACTGGGATGACGACTCGCGTGCATGATAGCCACAATGACAATATGTTCGGACTCAACACGATAAAATGCTCCAAAAGGGAACCTTTTCGTTAGTGCAGGGCGAGTGTTGCGGTGGACAATTGGGTAGGCAACTGGATTCTGCTGTATAGAGTGCAGTAAAGTTACCACTTCATCGAGAAACTCATAGCCAAGCCCTCTTCGTTGTTGCTGATACCAGACTGATGCTTCTTCCAGGTCTGCTTCCGCCTCTTCTCTGAGTCGGATTTCCTTAGTCATAATCTGTTGCGTATTTCAGATATGACTTTGTCCATTGGACGACCGGGATCTCCAGTCGCTTCATAAGCATCGAGACGCTTATCCAGTTCCTTCTTTTACTCTGTGGTAAGCGGTATCGTACTCTGATCTGACGCAATACTATCCCAGAGATCTTCTACAAGACGAATTCGTTCATCTACAGGCAGTTGTTTAAGATTCGAGCTCATCGAAAAAGCATACTCCCAATAAACCCGATATGCAAAAGCACATAACGTCATGATGAGGCGCGCCGCTTTTTGGCGTCGCTCTGGAGGCATTTGTTATGTGGTAATTTAGAATTTCTCATTTCCATCGACACCTAGATTATTGATTTTGGTCTTATTCAGTACCCTTAATAATAGATTACGACAGGCTCGTAATACAGGGTAAAACAATGAAGATATTACTTTGGACTTGAACATCCAGTAATTAAGTCGATTTAAAATTCCAGAACGACTGCTGATCAGTGCTAACGCGTGGATTGCATCGGAGCCGTAATATATTTGACCACCCATCTTTAAAACCATTCCTTGGTCTATGTCTAATCCCATGTCTGTAATTTCATTTCTTATGGCGCTATCTTCCCTAGCATCTACTATTTTTAAATCACCTACATCTTCTCGAATTCTAACTACTTGGCAGTAATTGTTACAGGCAGGGCACTCCTTATCGTATACAAGAAGTATTTCATCCCGACTCATAATTGCTCAAACCACATAACGTCTGCGGTAACCCGCGCCATTATTATTATCGCAAAGCGACATCATAGAAGAGCGCGACGAGTTGACTGCCTTGTTATCTTCTATTTTAACTGTTCTCTTGTCCATGCTGGGTCTCTACGGCAATCTAAAACAGCGTAAATATAAGCCGTTTTATTAAGCACTCGATAATATACTGCGAAAGGAAATTTCTTTGACAACATTCGAAAGTAACTTTCGAAATGAATGGGGTGTATTCCAACGGTCATTTTTGAGATCTTCAATTTCCGAATAAAGAGTATCTAAACAATACTGTCCAATCCCTTCTACTTGGCTTTCGTAAAACCAAAATCCGTCTACTAAATCTTGGCTTGCAGAGCCAAGTATTTTTATTTTCATGAAATTCTACTTGCTATCTCTTTTTTTGCTTCATCCCAATCTGTGAATTCATCATCATCTTGTTCTAGCGCTTCTTCACGATCTTTCAATAGTTTTTTATGCCATTCTGGGGAGTGAACCCCATCATTAGA
Organism: Gammaproteobacteria bacterium; assembly: GCA_012103475.1. Classification (GTDB taxonomy): domain Bacteria; phylum Pseudomonadota; class Gammaproteobacteria; order Eutrophobiales; family Eutrophobiaceae; genus WLWS01. The sequence continues at coordinate 373,193 of WLWS01000001.1, forward strand.
ATTACATAGATCTTCCCAGAGAACCTCCATCGCTTGTATTTTCTCTTCACGTGACATTTTGTCTAAAGGTAATGAAACTGCCATTAGTATTCTCCTGTGTTAATTAAATATTAGATAACGTCCGCGGTAACCCGCGCCAGATTTATTATTGCGCAGCGACATTACAAAAGAGCGCGACGGGTTGACTGCCTTGTTAGACATAATTCATCTTTCGTGTATCAATATACTTTGTCCCATAGGACATCAGTTTTCCATTCTCTCCAAGTGATTTACCAATTGCTTCAAATTCTAGTCTAACGTCATCCTGTGCTCGGACATCTCGATCAATATAAACTTCGATCAAAAATAGACCGTGACTGTCAAGAGGGAAAAGTATTTCAGCATTTAGACTCTCTTTAGGATAGAGAATGAAATCTATAACTTTATAGATATTTGATTTTTCTATTCCATAAATAATATTTTTTGAATTCTCCTTCTCTTTTTCAATTGATGAATCAATTCTAGTTTGTGTTGCTACTCTTTCTTTCCAGTCTATGTGCTCAATCAATGAACCGTCATTAGTAACAACAACTTCTACTGCTATAAATGCTTCTCCTTCATCAGGATCTCCTAAAAGTCTTGGTGACAAGTTCACTTTTACGGATCTACTAGACTTCAAATCGTTTGATAGTTTTTCTAACTCAGCTTTCGCTCGGTTAACGGAACGTAAGACTGTGAATTGATATAAAGCCCATCCTCCCCCTATAATTACGCCTAAGCAAATAGCAATTGCTTGTATGCCCTGCGCTAGATTTCTGAATTCTTCAATTGACATTTCTAATCTTTAACTATTAGGTGCCTAACGTCTGCGATAACCCGCGCCAGAATTACTAACGCGAAGCGACCCCATAAAAAAGCGCGACGGGTTGACTGCCTTGTTATGCAGCGACTTCGATGATCTCGATGCTGGAGCTGGGGGCTGGAATAACTTCTCCATCTTCTTTGAGTCCTTGAATATGGAATTCGATAGCTTCGTGGATAAGTTCTATTGCTTCTTCGCGCGTCTCTCCGGCTGCAACACAGCCAGGTAAGTCTGGGACATACGCACCATAGCTGGATTCGCCCTGTTCAATTACTACGGCATATTTCATATTTCTATCCTCATTTCTTCAATCCAGATTGTTTAAGTATGGCATTTAATGTCCCTTTTGGCACCTCAACACTCGGTTTCCCTGCGATCGTTACTGTACCGGGCTTTGTTGGATGCTTAAACTGACGGTGACTTCCTTTGGTTCTGACTAGCTGCCAGCCATCCGCTTCAATTTCTTTCAGTAGTTCCTTTACTTTCACTAGAGTCCCTCTATCCGTTTACTCAGTAATCAATAAGCTGCATAACGTCTGCAATAACCCGCCCGGCAGGCAATACCGCGAAGCGACCCTATTTCATTTCGGTACGGGTTGATTGCCTTGTTATGCCTAACCCTCTTACTCATCACACGAAAGTAACCGATTTGATAAAGCCCTTTTTAATCGTTGCTTTGTAAGTAACATAGCCACTACTTTTATTTAGGGAATCTGTTGTAACTGATATAAAAATATCAAGCTGATCCCCAGCCATATGCTCAATAGGTAGTTCTTTTGAAATTATCATAAAACCACAACACGGCGCTGGATTTATTGGCGCGACTGGACCTGGAATGTTTACTTTACTATCCGACCTGATGTGTTTAAAAGTTACATCTTCAATATTTTCACCATTTAATGAGACTCTAATCTCATCAATAGTGATTTTTTTAAAAGGAGCATTGTTACTTAGCAACCAGATCCCTATCTTATATGGAGGTCTTATCTCTTCACCTTCATTTCTGCTTCCGTCCACTATATAAATGGCAAATTCATTTTCTCCAGTAAATGACCGAGATTCTTTCACCTCTTCATATATCTGGTCATGATATGGACCTACTGCACAGGCTCCTAGAAAAATGACAATAATCACGTTCAACGATATAAGCTTCATATTTCAATCCCTGATGGCATAACGTCTGCGGTAACCCGCGCCAGAATTATTATCGCGCAGCGACATCACAAAAGAGCGCGACGGTTTGACTGCCTTGTTAGGTATCATTACCACCAATGACCCTAATACCATTCAAGTGATTCCTAAACATAGGCCAGGCAAGTTGCCTTGTAAATTTTTCAAGCTCATTGCCACTCCATTTATCTGTTTCTACAACGAAGTTCGCACGTTCCCAATGCTCCAATAACTCGTACTCACCACTGCTCAGTTTTCTAAGCAAAAACCAATAATCTGATTCGAGCGAAACCCCGAGAGGGAATGAGCCATGGTTCTCAACTAATGCCATAATATTTCTGACAATTCCCTCCATAGTTACCATAACATCATTGCGATACTCCGTACCCCAACCAGTTGAGTCTCCTAAGTTGCTAAGTTCGGCCTGTATTTCATTATCGCTAAGCTCACGAAGATTAACGGTAGTGATCATTGATACCTAACGTCGCACTCAGCCGCCGCTTTTAGCGGTCGGATGGAGTGCCTTGTTAGCTGCGTTGTTTCTCAAACTATAAACAATCACAGACATCAACACTAAAAATGAATAAATTGCATTTAGTACTACTAAATCGGAATACTCGTAATTCACCGGTTCTAATAATATGAGTACAGGTATTGGTATGAGCATTAATAGTGATAAGCAAAATATTAATCGAGGAAACAGACTCGGCCAACTATCAGAAAATTCATCAAGCAAATAGTACGTGCAAAAGGTAAGTAATACCCAAAAAGGGTAATTCATTAGGAAGCCTAATATAATATAACCAAGTCCAAATATTCCTATCGCCGTGCGCAGCCCAAATGTCTGCCCATTTGACCCGCGTTCACTTTGAACTATTTTGAAGTTAAGCCTATATCCAAATCTACTCATAGCAGCTAACGTCTGGCTAACCCGCGCCGCCGAGAGAATATTCGCGAAGCGCCACTACGCTTAACGGCGTCGGCGTTGAGCCACTTGTTAGCCTTTGTTTGCATAATTATTCGCAGCTTTTTCAAAACCGCCATTTTCTTCTTCTATTTCCACCGCCATCAAATCTTCTTGTTCTTCGATGGGGATTGCGTCATCTCCATTCTGTTCCCAATACTTTTCAAAAACGATTTCCCTCGTATCTCGATCTCTAGGATAAGAATCTCCGAAAAAATTCATTGCTGAAGCTAGTATTGACGCACAATTTGGCATACCAATCACCTCAAATGCCACTACAGCTTCCGGTGCTAATACACCCGTGCTATTTGAGAAAAACTGTCCTAAACCTCCATTCATGATCTCAGATTGTGCCCAATGAGCGGCGAATAAATGCTTCTGTTTGTCGGTAGCCTTATGGAATTCTTGTAGGAAAATTTCACCTCCATCATAAATGCTTACAGACTCCCAAATCGGTTCAACAAATCGCCAATATGAATCTTCCATTAGATTTACCCTGGAGGCTAACGTTGTGCTCAGCCGCCGCTGTAAGCGGTCGGTTGCAGCACCTTGTTAATTTGCGAATCTCTGTCGATAAACCGAGGCAGGTTGCCGGAACGACAGTGAAGGCTGATGCTTGGGGAATGACTGCTGGCAGAGGCACTCATGATGAGGCCAGCTCTAGCTTTGTCCGTAAGGCTCGCCAAAACGAAGCCTGTAATGTTTGGGTTGTTTCCATTCTTTCCGGCACCTCTCCTGTGTGTCCGCTACTCCGTGAATAAAGTATAACTCGATTTACACAACACCAAAAAGGGAACGAGCAATTTAACGTCTGCGGTAACCCGCGCCAGAATAATTATCGCGCAGCGACCTCACTAAAAAGCGCGACGGGTTGACTGCCTTGTTATGCGACGTTTTCTGAATAAGGCTTACCATTTGTGTTTACGATGATCTCTCTATTTTCTAGTTTAATGCATAGTGTTTCGTCATTAATCCAGTGCATTCCAATAATACTTTCCATTAGTTCATCATCTAACTCGTCGATCTCTTCTTCATATCGTAGAACATCCGGAATAATGACTCGTTTTGCATTATTCGCCTGATCTGGATTATCTACAAGAATGAGAATGATTTCCCGTTTTAGCACATCGTAAGTAAAAACACTTACGAAAGGACTAGCGCCTTCTAACAGCTCACTCTTAATATCCATTAATCAATACTTGCTGCGCATAACAGTTTATTCTACGGCGACTGCCGTATAACTTGGCTTTTGTTCATAGGAATAGGTATAGCTGAAATAGTGTTAATAATCTACAGTAAACCATATGTTTAGATAATTCCGTTTCTTATGTCTAAAAATAACCCGCGAATATTCTTTACTTGGCTTTTGTTCCACAAATTGGTTTAGTTGATATAGGGAGGAAATTCTTTTCCCAAATAATAACTTACGAATTTTGATTTTTTTGTCCGTTTTTCACCTGCGATTTATCTTGATGCCTTTTATGATTACTAGATAGGATACACTGCCATATACAATATTTTTGTTTGAAAGGACTCTTATCATGGATGATATACCTGTCTTAATTGATTTGAATTCGCAGAGATTTATACCTCGCCTGCGTTCGTTTATTCGCAAAAGAGGTCTTGCTTATTCCACCGAGAAAACCTATCTGCACTGGATCGTTTTCTTTATTCGTTATCACAAGATGCGTCACCCTAAAGAAATGGGGTCTCCTGAAATTGATGAATTCCTATCTCATCTTTCACTTGTTAGAAATGTTTCTCCTGCAACCCAGCGTATTGCTCTTAATGCTTTGGTATTTTTATATAGTAAATTTCTGAAGATTGAACTGGGAAAACTGAATTTTCAGTATGCTCGCCCATCGCAAAGGGTTCCCGTTGTTCTTAGTCATAATGAAGCCTTACAAATCATTGATGAAATGGATAAGAAATACCAAATCATGGCCAGGATAATGTATGGCAGTGGGCTTCGTGTAATGGAATGTTGTCGTTTGCGTGTGCAGGATATAGATTTTTCCATGAAACAAATTATTGTTCGGGAGAGTAAAGGCAAAAAACACAGAACGACTGTACTACCTGCTGTTCTTTTGGAGCCCTTGCAAAAGCAAATTGCCTTGGCGAAAAGTACTCACGATTATGATCTGGCCAATGGCTATGGTTCGGTGTATTTGCCTTATGCACTATCAAGAAAGTACAAAAGTGCGGAGTTTGAATTCCGCTGGCAGTATGTATTCCCGGCCTCAAAAACTTCTGTAGACCCGGTATCTCAAATTGAACGTCGCCATCACATACATGAAAGTTGTATTCAGAAATCTGTCAGGAAAGCCGTATTGAAAAGTGATATAAGAAAGAAAGTCTCTCCGCATACCTTTCGTCACAGCTTTGCCACACGCTTATTGGAAAATGGTTACGATCTGCGCACAATTCAGGAGTTGCTCGGGCACTCTGATGTGAGTATTACGGAAATTTACACCCATGTCGTAAAGAAAGGTGGCCGCAGCGTACGTTCGCCTATTGACGATAATTAAACCTGTGCTGATAGCTCAAGAGTATTGCGTTTGAATGCTTCAATTAGCGAAGCGTCAATGACGCATTCATAGCCTTCAATGCTGGCGATTAATTTATCTGCTTTGTCTCTTATTTGAATATTTGCCGTGGCAGCGTGTTCGGATGTTTTCTCAATCTGAATATGAATGTTGGCGCCGTCTTTCGGGAACTGTCGTTGATACTGGCGATAACGCTGAAAACGGGTTGGTAGTGAGGGCCTGTCGTTTTCCTGCATGCTCCAGTGGATCATCATCTGGAAGGCGGCGTCTATTATCATCGGATCGCCGTGCCAGCTGGAACGCAATGGTTGGCTCATCCATTCTGAAGGATGCGGTGCGGCGCTGGCCTGGCCGCTGATACCTTCTGCTGAACAGGCGTCTATCGTCTCAAGGCACTGCAGATCCGGGCCGTGAAAAAGATGATGATTACGATAGTATTCTTTCTGTTTGAACGGGTAGTCGCCCTCGATACCATTCAATTTAGTCGCGGGTGCTGTAGCGTAAGACATACCGAGTACAACTTCTGCACTGGCATGCAAGAGCTCATCGCTTCGCAGTTCCATGTAAACCCGATCTTCTTCGCCGTCCATAACACCTGGCGCACTCATTATCTTTAATGTCAGCTCATCTTCGCTATCCAGCACCACGCCTTTTAAAACACGAAAATCGTTAAAACCCAGAAAACTGAGTCCCGGGTGATTGTGCATAGCACCGTGCGCAAGCCACTCGGCGATCAATGCCGCTGGTAAAACGGCTTTACCATTCATGACATGCGAGCTCAACACCGGGTGATCTTTTACAGTGACTTTGCGTTCAAGTACAAGATGTAAGTTTTTATCACTCCTCTGTTTGCTCTGTAGATAGGTCTTTGCCTCGTCTTTAATTTCGGAACCCAGCAAGACCACTTCAACAGATCCGGGGCTCGCGATTTCCTGCATCAGGTAAGTCGCTCCGGCTTGTAGCGGGATGACACCAACGCCTTCACTCTCAAATAACTTTTTCAGTTGAGGTGTGACCATGCCACCGTCCCAGGGACCCCAGTTAACAGAAAGCACGCGACAATCTTTTTGTTGTGCCTGTTGTTGCTGGGCAATCTTGTTCAATGCTTCATTGGCAACGGCGTAATCAATCTGGCCTTTGCGTCCTAATCTGGCGGTGGAAGATGAAAAACTCACTAATAGTTTAAGTTTGTCATTCCTGCAGGCTTTCAGCAGATTCTGCATTCCCTTCACTTTGGTTGCCATCACCTCGGCAAACTGCTCCGTGGTCTTGTCTTCGATCAGGCGATCGGCGAGCACACCTGCGCCGTGAATGATGCCGCTGATCGGGCCGAGTTTTTTGCGTACCTTGCTTAACAGTCCAGATACGGCTTTTTGATCGCGTACATCCACAGATTCGTATAAAACATCAACGCCATGCGCACGCATACGTTCAATGTTGCCTCTAATCTCGCGCATATTGAGGAGTTGTTTGTACTGCGCTTCCACTTCCGCTAATGAGGGCTTGGTCTCACTTTGTTCAATGATGGCTTTCTTTAAGGTGGCCTCTTCTTTCAGTCCCTTGAAACACTCAGCTTCTTCAGCAGGCAAGGGACTTCTACCCAGTAGCAGTAGATTACTTTGGTAGGTTTCCGCAAAAGCGACACCGACTTCTGCCGTGACACCACGGGCGCCGCCACTGATAACGATAAGATCATTTGAGGAAAAAACTTTGTCGCTTACGGCCTCGCTTCGATACGCCTGCGTGTTCAACACCAGTGCCTTGCGTTCATCATCGATGACGCCGACTTCCAGTGGCCCTTCTAACAGGAGTTCATCGACGATACTCTTGGCGAGTTTTATCGAACTGCGGTTGGCAGGAATATCAATGGCTTTGCAATGCACTTCCGCCCATTCCTTATCTGCAGTTTTGATCATTCCGGCAAGCCCGCCACTGATGGGATCTGCCTTGGACAAATTTTCAAAACCAAAGGTACCACCGAGTCTGGTGATTCCTGCGATTACGGTTTTTCGTTCGGCTGATTGACGCAGAACGGTGGACGCTTTTTGTAATGTTGAAAACGCAGCAAGCAGGAAGTCTGTCTGTGCCTGCATGGGAGCGAGTATTAACAGTCCGGCTGTGTCCTCAGGAACACCCTGGCCGGCTTCGACAACTTCCGTTCGTAATTTACGTTTCTGCAGAGCGCTGGCTATCTTTGGCGCTAAATCGCTGCCATCGTCTGTAATAACAACCAACGCATTATCTTCAAGCGAAATCGACTTCCTCTGCACATCATTCAAGGATTGCAGTTCTATCACGCTGCGATAGAGCGTATTGCTTTCTTCTGCTGTAGTTTCTATTCTTTGCGGCGCTGTCGGGCTGGCTTGTTGTGCGCCGCTCGCCATATGTTCAACGATCTGTTGAAGGGTTTGCAACGCAGCCAGATCTTCCGGGTTCACCGCCGGTGCTTCCGGCATGCGTTCCTGAAAGGCGGACAATATTTCTACCCGCTTGATCGAATCAATGCCAAGATCGCTGTCCATGTTCATGTCCAGATTCAACATCTCTACAGGGTAACCGGTTTTATTCGCAACCACTTCCAGCAGGACTTCCTGTAACAAATTATCATTGGCCGGGCTTGCGCTGGCGGCAATGGTCGGCGCGCTGCTCTGCATAAAATCCACAATCTGTTGCAGTGTTTGCAATGTAGCCAGATCTTCCGGATTGACCAGCGGTGCTTCGGGCATGCGTTCCTGAAAGGCGGATAAAATCTCTACCCGTTTAATCGAGTCGATACCCAGATCGCTGTCCATGTTCATATCCAGATTCAGCATCTCTGCCGGGTAACCGGTTTTATCCGCAACCACTTCCAGCAGGACTTCCTGAAAACGCGCCGGCTCAACAACACTGGCTGTACTGGTGATGGCAAGTGGCGCACTGCTCCGCATAAAATCCACAATCTGTTGCAGGGTTTGCAAAGTCGCCAGATCTTCCGGATTCACCATTGGCGCTTCGGGCATGCGTTCCTGAAAGGCAGATAATATTTCGACCCGCTTGATGGAGTCGATACCCAGATCGCTGTCCATGTTCATGTCCAGATTCAGCATATCAACGGGATAACCGGTTTTATCAGCAACCACTTCCAGTAACACCGCTTGCAGTTTGTCGTCGGCGATGGTTGTTTGCGATTCAATTTTTGTAGCCGGACTCGGACTGCTTAGCGGTGTTTGCTTTGCCGCATCGGCCGCCAGAAACTCGACAATGTGCTTTAGCATCTGAAAGGTGCCGAGATTTTCCGGTTGCACTCTTGATACACCAGGTAGTTTTTCCTGCAGCGCAGAAAGAATTTCAACACGCTTGATGGAATCAATACCCAGATCAGTATCAAGACTCATATCCATACTCAACATATCCACCGGGTAACCGGTTTTATCGGCAACCACCTCAAGTAACAAGCTTTCATACTCAACATGGCTATCAGGTGCCGCTGTTTGTAGCGGAACCTCCGTTTCGGGTACTGTTACGTGCGGTGCTGGTGTTTGCACGGGCTCTGCTAAAGCAGTGTGTTGAAGCGGTGTTGGTGTCGGCATTGGAGCGCTGATTACTTCGCCAGTGAGCAGCTGATGTTGTTGCTGCACCAGTTGCTGAATATTCGCCAGTGCCTGCTCCTGTGATTCGAGATATTGCTTATGCAGTTGCGCGGTCTGTTCCTGCATTTTTTGCAGGGCGAGAATACTTTGCTGGGTAGCTTGCAAGGCGCTGTTTGCAGGAATGATGCTTGCGCTATTTGTCGCAGGAGTCGATGTAGCTGCTGTCGGCGCCACGGGTCTTTGATTTAGCGGTGCGGCTGTCGGTGCAGGATTGATTATTGCCGGTTTTGTGGCAGGTGATTTTGGTGTACGGGCTTTGGCATAGTTCGCGCCACCAACCGGTATCGTCATTAAAGATTTTTTCTCACTACTACTGGCTTCGAAACCGGTCAGAAAGTCCGGGTCCCATTTTTCCAGATCAATTTTGTGTCCGGCCACGCCAAGTTGTCCCAGCAACATAGCCAGATCTCTTTGCCCACTGCGTCGTCCTCTTGAGGCATCAAGTGCAATGGCCTGATGTTCTCTTTCCCCAAGAATGGCACTCACCAGCGTTGTCAGCACTTTGCCGGGGCCGACTTCTAGAAAAGTGCGCACACCGGCGGCATACATATTTTCTATTTGAGCGACAAACTCAACCGGCTTCGCCAGCTGACCGGCAAGTAATGCTTTCGCCTCTGAGCTGTCATGCGGATACAACTCTGATGTGGTATTGGCATAGGCACCGATTTCACCTTTATTGAATTCAATGTCCTGAAGATATTCAGCAAAGGGTTTTTCTGCATCGCTGACATAAATACTATGAAAGGCGGCTGAAACCGGAAGCTTCTTTGCACCGACACCACGTTCCTGAAACCGTGCAAGCGCAAGATCAATATGTTCGGAAGAGCCGGACAGAACCACCTGAGTTGGTGCATTGTTATTCGCAATAATCAAATCCAGTGGTTCGGCTTCGAGGAATTCGTGTACCACCGCTGCCGATGCCGACACTGCCAGCATGGCACCGTGATCGCCATCTTTGGCGCGCATCAATTCACCGCGCTTGTTGGCAAGCCGGTGTAAATCTTTTTCGTCAATGATTCCTGCTGAACAAAGCGCCGTGAGTTCACCAAAGCTGTGTCCGGCAGTTGCCTCGGCCTCTACAGCAAAGTGCTGCAGTATATTAAAGGCGCCGATACTGCAGGCACCGATGGCCGGTTGCGCATTCTGTGTCTGCCGCAGGGTGTTCTCGTTTTCTTCGCCTGCGGCTTTATCAAACACGCTGATGGGAAAGATCAAGCGGCTTAAAGCCTCACCACCCTGTTCATTGGATTTGATCGCCTGTGCCTTATCCAGACTGCCCTGCATCTGCGGAAACTGACAGGCCAGATCCAGTAACATGTTGGTGTATTGCGATCCCTGTCCGGGAAACAGCATCGCCAGTTTACTGTCAGTGCTCTCGCGTGAAAAACTAATCCCGGAAGGTGTGGTCCAGCTGCCTTTCTCAGGCTGTTTCCTGATGGCATCGACAATACCCTCCATAATCTTTTTAAGATCGTCTTCTTCTGTCAGCACCCAGCTCAGCCGACAACTTTGTGATTGATCGAAATTCTGTCGTGAACGCGCTGCCGTAGCTCTTAGTTCAGACCAGGATTGTGGCTGCTCCAGGCGCGCGATTTTCTCCATCAATTCATTTACCTCATCCGCGCTATAACTGAACAGTAAAACCCTGCCATCCCATTCAATGTCTTTCTTAACAGGCTCGGCTTCTTCCAGCACGCAATGAAAGTTACTGCCGCCAAAACCGAAAGCACTAAGCGCGGCGCGCCGTGGTTCATCTGTAGCCGATATCCACGGGCGTTTTTCCGCATTGACATACACTGGCGCAGAACCGGCTTCCAGTAATTCAAGCGGCTTGTCGACCTTGATGGTTGGCGGCACGACTTTGTGTTGAAGCGCCATCGCAATTTTGATCAGACCGGCGACACCTGCGGCGGCCTTGGTATGGCCGATCATGGATTTAACCGAACCAATTGCGCACCAGGTGGCGTCATCTTTTGCTTCACGATAAACGCCTGACAGTGCTTCGGCTTCCACCGCATCACCGACTTTGGTGCCGGTGCCGTGGGCTTCCACCAGTTCAATACTGAGCGGACTCACACCGGCCTGATCGTAGGCATTCTTTAAGGCCTTGGTCTGACCCTGCGCGCTCGGTGCATAAATAGCATTGCCACGACCATCGCTGGATGAACCGATACCTTTTATTACCGCATAGATTTTATCACCGTCACGCTCGGCATCATCGAGTCGTTTCAGAATAACCGCGCCAAGTCCTTCACCAAGAATGGTACCGTCACCGTTGGCATCAAAGGGCTTGCTGTTACCCGTTGGTGAAAGCGCCGGGGTCTTGCTGAAACACATGTACATGAATATATCGTTGAAGGTATCAAAGCCACCGGTGATAGCCATATCTGCACGACCGGCATAGAGCTCCATCGCTGCCATGTGCACGGCACTTAAAGAAGACGCACAGGCCGCGTCGACAACGCAGTTGGTACCACCAAGATCAAAACGATTGGCAATACGACCAGCTGCCACATTGCCAAGCAAGCCGGGAAATGAATTTTCTTGCCAGGGCACGTAACCTTCGCTGATGCGTTCAACGATGTCCTCTGTCGTAGCTTCATCGACACCGGCATCTTTCAGCGCCTGTCGCCAGATTGGATGGCCAAGACGAGCGCCAAGCGGAATCACCAGCTCCAGTGTACCGGTCACACCAAGAATGACGCTGGTGCGATCACGATCAAACTGGCGGCCGTCGTTAATATCACTTGCGGTTGCATAGCCCGCATCAAGAAGCGCCTGACGGGCGACCACCATACCCAGTAGCTGAGTACTATCGGTTGCTTCAATGTTATTCGGGCTTAGTCCGTAAAGCAGCGGATCAAAATCCTGTTCATCAATAAAGCCCCCGCGTCTGGCATAAGTCATGTCCGGCGCGTTCGGGTCTTCATTAAAGTAATCTTCGGGTTTCCAGTGGCTGTCGGGAATGTCAGTGATGGCATCGACGCCATCGCGAATGTTCTGCCAGTAGCTCGCGGCGTCATTCGCTTTCGGAAACAGACAGCCGATGCCGACAATGGCTAGTGGCACGGCCTTTGCGTTGTCGCCTTCCTGCTTGTCACTTTTGTCTTTTTTACTCACAGCAAACTCTCTAGTTCTTTATCTGTTTTCGGTCTGAGTTCGATCTCATCGGCTTCCAGTGTTACGCCCTGAAGCTTGAGCATGTTCAGGCGTGTCACCAGTGCCGCGCCGAACATAATATTAAGTGCCACATTCACCGCGCTGCGGTTTTCCGCGGTTTCCAGAAAACTGCCTTTTGTCCATTCGTTAAAAGCACCCATCGCCGGTCCACACCAGACCTGATAATCCACCTGTCTGTCTGCAACGCCGGCGTTGGCCCAGCGTGAAGAGAGTCCGAGGTACCAGCGAAACATCAGCGCCATTTTATGCTTGGCGTCGGCCTCGGCTTTTTGCACCTGCTCAGGGTCGCGCTCAAGGAAAAAGGACAGCGTATTCTGCCAGATTTCCGTCATCGGTGCCTTGAAGATGCTCTTTTCAATTGAGGCAAGCTCGGCAGCGGGAATATCTTCAATTCGATCGTAAGTCCGATACAGTTCGTAGAGTTTGTTGCCGCGCATGGGAAACATGGTTCCGCGTTTCAACACCTGCAGTTTCACACCCATTTCAAACATATCCACTGCCGGTGCCATGGCCACGTCGGCCTGGCGGGCTTCGGTCAGCATTTGCCTGACCAGATCACTGCTACCGGATTCGACACAGGCCTGGTTAACTGTGCCGGTCACAATGTAGGCGGCGCCCATAGCAAAGGCCGCTGCCGCTGAAGCTGGCGTGGCAATACCACCGGCGGCTCCGACACGCAGACCCTGCTGATAGTTGAATTTCTTCTGCAAGCGATCACGAAGCGCAATGATGGTCGGAATCAGGGTAATCGCCGGCCGGTTATCGGTATGCCCACCGGAGTCGGCTTCCACAGTCAGGTCCTGCGCCATCGGCACAGACCCGGCAAGTTCAGCCTGCTCACTGGTTATTTGACCGGCATCCAGCAGCTGTCTAATAATTTTCGCCGGGGCAGGTGAAAACCAGCGTTCCGCGACTTCGATTCTTGAGGCTTTGGCGATGATTCTATTTGGCGTAATGACTCTTCCCTGCTCATCGCGATGGATCCCATGCAGGCGATAGCGCACAACGGCTGGCGTCAGTGCCATATAGGCGGAAGCTTCGACCAGTTGCAGGCCATGGCGAATATAAATGTCGACCACCGCCTCTTCCTGGCCTTTCTCATTCGGACTGTGAATCAGGTTGGCCGCAAAGGGAGTCCCGCCAAGGCTTGATTTCAACTCGATAATGGCCTTTTCAATTTCATCCAGCATCAGCCCGGCCGCCCCAAATGAGCCGAGCATACCGGCTTCAGCAATCGCCCTGACCAGTCTCACCGAGGCAATGCCATTGGCCATGGCACCGCTCATATAAGCCAGCCTGATACCATGATCACCACAAAAACCAGCATCGCCCAGCCGCTTTGGCTGCAAGGGTGGCGCATAAGCCAGCAGTGCCGTTTCGTTTTTACCCGGACTTACGCCAAGCTTCGCATTGCCGTTGTTAGTGAATGCATGCTTACCTTTATCATTAACAATATAAAGAGTTTTATCTAAACTGTTTATGACACTCAGTCTTGCCGATGGTGCTGAGTTCAGATCCCCTGCGGCGCCAGACCAGATACCCAGCTGACGAGTTTCAGCACTGACAGGCGCAGTGCGGGCTGGTTCCGGCGGGCTCAGGGTTGATGACATGGAAAATTCTCTGGAGTTTGATTTGAGTGCTAAGCCATTGAGCCTGCACCCATTATTAAATTTATCGGGAAAATATACAGATTCGGCCGCTGAATATCTACTTATCGGGCCAAACTGGCTGCAATTCAGACTGTGAGCCTGCCAGGCTCAACCGACGACTTCACCACCCAGATCGACGATCATGCTTTGCAGTCTCCGGCCAAGTTCCGCCAGTCGCGCAGCATCCCGTGAACGCATCACCAGATTCACACCCAGCTTACCTTTTTTAAAATAAGGATAGCTGCCAATCGCTACATCGGCATATTGCTGCTGGAGTCCGGCAAGCGCTTGTGCCATCACGCTCTCACCCAGATTACTGGCAATGGATTCGCTGAGCATCGGCTCACCGCCCTGCAGGGTATCGCTGATAATTTCAAACATGGCCTGCATAATCATCGGCACACCCGGCAGGACATAAACGTTTTCAATTTGAAAACCGGGCGCAGCACTTACAGGATTATCGATCAGACTCGCGCCTTCCGGCACCTCGGCCATCTTCAGCCTTGCTTCGGTGAGCATGCCGGTATCATAGTAATCATCCATTGCTTCGACAGCATCGGGATGCCGGATGAGTTTTCTGGAAAAGGCTTTGGCAATACTGGCCGAGGTAATGTCATCGTGAGTCGGGCCGATGCCGCCGGTGGTGAAAACATAGGTGTAGAGGGCCCGGCACTCGTTCACACAGGCGACGATTCGATCTTCATCGTCCTCAATAATGCGGGCTTCCGCCAGTGTGATTCCGAGTTCATCGCAACGCCTGCCGATGTAGGCAAGATTGAGATCCTGAGTCCGGCCGGAGAGAACTTCATCACCAATTATGATAAGGCAGGCTTGGCTGTCTTCGCTCACATCTGTCTCTTGCTAAAGTGTCAGCGCAGTGTAACCAAGTCCGGGCTCTGCTGCATCAGGGGGTGAAAAAAACAGGAGCCATCCCTGGCCGACTACAGCTACTCCGATTCAGAATGCTTTCTGCCAGCCTAGCGTAATCAACCAGTCGCTCTCCAATTGAGGCCCGTCCAGATTCTGATGCACAGGTACGCCCACTTCGAAGGCCAGTCGATGTCCTTTCAGTACACCTTCCTGAGCAAGCAGGTTGAAGCCAAGTAATAAATCAATCCTGGAACCAGCCCGAAGATCAGGCTGTGCAGTGGGTACGATTGCCACGCCCATTGGATTAAAACGACCGATACGATTATCCGCACCTTCAATACCGGCCCAGGCCTGTCCATCCAGTCTCAATGAAGTACTAAGATAAGGGTTCCAGCGTTTTGCCAGCCAGGCACTCAGCTGACCACGATCACCCAGCGAGTAATTTTCATCATTGTTTTCCAGTCTGAAAGTGCCATTTACCTGTGCCCCCCATGACCAGTCTGTCCTGCTGGCGTTGTAGGTCAGTCCGACGAGTAAATCGTAAGTACCCGAACCTATCTGCATCGGATAAGGCAGAACCACATTGCCCAGAGGGGTGTCGTCACGTTCGTCTATGTTACCGCTGGGCAGTGCAAGCCCGAAATTTAGATGAACTTTGTGTCCGGATTGTTGAAAAAACTGATACAGCGCCGTCACCCTGACATCGCCTATGCCCTTTGCCGTCGTCGTGAATTCCGCACCCATGCGGGTCAGGTGATCCATACTCAATTCGACATAAGGCAACATGGCCATCAAAGTAAGATTATCACTCGGTGCGTACATGCCACCCAGCATGTGCATGTCCATACTCATGTCGAGTGGACTGACAAGAAAATCGTTTAAGACTTCCGCGCTGCTGAGTTGATCGCTGCCTTTACGGTTTCCTGACATGTCCATATGCATAAAGCGATAGGAAAACATGAATTCACCCTGCTTATGAATATGATCGCCCATGACACCGATCGGTGCGTGCATGTCCGGATGACTTTGATGGCCTCCATCGGCAAACGCTGTTTGAACAAAAAATGCCAACAGGCATGGTAAAATACGCAAGATCTCTTTTTCCTGTATGTATTCGCGATGCGCACTCTAACAGATGCGGCTTTGCACGATAATGTGACAAATTGTCGCAACAGCTGAGACTGTTTCCTCTATATAATCCTGTTCAGACGGCCAGCCAGTAGCCAGGGAGTTTCATGCAAAACAATTTTAACTATCTCCTTTCCATTCGCACGATTGCCATGACTGGCCAGTTGCTAGCTCTCGTTGCCATGCATCAGTTTTTTGGAATTTCACTACCCTTGATGCCGGTGGTCACAATCCTGTTTGCTCTGGCCTTGTTTACCTTTGTTTCCTGGCACTACTATCGTCGTGTCAGTGAGGTGTCCGAAAGCAGCTTTACCTTTCAGCTTGCGGTCGATTTGCTAGCTCTGACCTTACTGGTTTATTACACAGGCGGCTCGGCAAATCCTTTCATATTTTTGTTCATACTGCCCATTATTTTTGCGGCTGCCAGTATGCGAGCCGCTCTGACCGCGGTGCTGACTTTAACGGCCGTCACCTGCTACACCTTTCTTATGTTTTTCCATGTGCCGATTGCCGAGCATCACACAGAAAGCAGTGGCATAGCGCTGCACATCTGGGGCATGTGGTATGGCTTCGTCCTCAGTGCCGGTCTGGTAAGCTACTATGTCTCGCGCATAGCACAAACACTTCGCGAGCGTGATGCCGCATTGGCAACAGCCCGTGAAGAAGCACTGCGGGCTGAACAAATGGTTACGCTGGGGACACTTGCGGCAGGCACCGCGCATGAACTGGGCACGCCTCTCTCGACAATGGCAATTCTGATTAAGGAACTGGAACTTGAAGCTCTGGATAAAAATATCGCCGAAGATTTACACCTGATTCGAAGTCAGATCGATCGCTGCAAGGCAATACTCAACAAGATGTCTTCCGATGCAGGACAACTTCAGGCTATCGCGGGACACGCCATCGCTATTGACAATTATCTGCAGGATATTACTGATGAGTGGCGACTTCTGCGTAGCCAGATGAATGTCTCAATCAGCTGGCAGGGTAGCCGCCCCGTGCCTGTCATTATTGCCGATCAAACACTGACCCACGCCATTGTTAATGTACTTGATAATGCCGCTGATGCTTCAGCAAAATCAGTAGAAATAAACGGACGCTGGACCGAGGAT
The DNA here is from genome assembly GCA_012103475.1 of Gammaproteobacteria bacterium. Classification (GTDB taxonomy): domain Bacteria; phylum Pseudomonadota; class Gammaproteobacteria; order Eutrophobiales; family Eutrophobiaceae; genus WLWS01. The sequence goes on from WLWS01000001.1 coordinate 390,282, forward strand.
AAACTGACACTGTGCGTCAGCAACGACGGTAAAAACTTGTCGTCAGAAACAAAGGACGCCATCGGTCAGGAAATTCTACAGGGGAAAACGGAAGGCCTCGGCATCGGGCTCTATCTTGCACAAACGACATTGACGCGACTCGGTGGCCGGATAGATTTCACCAACTTGCAGCCCGACGGTGTCATGGCAAAAATCGAATTACCTCTACAGACGCTACTTGCCAGCGATGACTGAGACAATGCCAGACACGGGCAGCGAGAATACGATACTCGTCGTCGATGACGATGAAATTTTCTGTCAGGTACTCACACGTGCCCTGAATTCAAGACAACTACAAACACTGACGGCGCACAACACCGAACAGGCCTTTCAACTTGCTCAGCAGAATAAGCCGGGCTATGCCGTAATTGATCTGCGCATGCCGGAATCTTCCGGCCTGCAACTCATACCTGAGTTACTCAAGGTCAATCAGGACATGCGCATCATTGTTCTCACCGGCTACGCCAGTATCACAACCGCAGTTGAAGCCATTAAACTCGGAGCTATTCATTACCTGACCAAGCCGGCAGACGCTGATGAAATTATCGCCGCACTTGCCAATGCCAGTGGTGACAGTTCAGCACAGGTACGGGATAAACCGCTGTCACTGGAAAGACTGGAATGGGAACATCTTCAGAAAGTACTGGCAGATTGCGATGGCAATATCTCTGCTGCAGCGAGACAACTGGGTATGCATCGACGAACACTACAGCGCAAATTGAACAAGCGCCCGGTAAAATTTCACTAAGGGAAAAAGTATCCTTAGCTGTCGATTAGTACCTTAACGTTGTCGATCAACCTAGCGGAGCCGAGCCAGGCCGCGGTGAGAATAGACAGGCGCAAATCCTGAGCTTTCGGTTCGGCCAGATCGTCAGTTCTGCGTACACTGAAGTATTCCGGTCTGAAACCATTTGTTTCCAGTGCTTTCATTCCTTCGGCTTCGATAGCAGGTATCTGATCGGGTGAGTGTCGTAAACGTTGCGCGGCGCTTTGCAGCAGCTGGTAAATAAGTGGAGCCTGCTTACGTTCTGTCATATTCAGATAAGCATTACGTGAACTCATGGCAAGACCATCTTCTTCGCGGATTACCGGCATACCCACTATCTCAATTGGCATGCATAGGTCGCTAACAGCGCGCTTTATCACCAGTAGCTGCTGAAAGTCCTTTTCACCGAACAGAGCGAAATCCGGCTGTGTGTTAATCAACAATTTGGTGACTACTGTAGCAACACCGGAAAAATGCTCGGGTCTGAAACGACCGCATAGAATATTACTCAGTTCAGGCACAAATACTCTGGTATCAGTATCGACTCCACCCGGATAGAGTTGTTTTAAATCAGGTGCAAAAAGCAGATCAAGATTGTTATCGGCAAGACCCGCGCTATCCTTTTCAAGTGTGCTCGGATAACTCTCATAATCTTCGCCTTTACCAAACTGAATAGGATTCACAAAAATACTAACGACAGTTTTATCCGCCAGCTCAGTTGCGCGTTCGAGCAGGGAAAAATGGCCTTTATGCAGATTTCCCATGGTTGGAACAAAAGCAATACTTGCCCCTTCCCGTTTCCATTGATTAACAACTCGATGTAAACCAGCCAGATCGAATACTGTTTCCATACTGCCTCCCGATCGGGTGTCATGTAATACCGATGCTTTCATTATAGCTATTGAATTCTATATGCGTGTTGAACGCCTTGATTGGCTGGATTATTTTTATTATTTAAAACTGTGCTCGATGGCTGGAAAGTCCCCCGACTTCACCGCGCTCACATAGTCGCGTATAGCATCGCTAATGTTGCCACTTTCTGCAAGAAAGTTTTTCGCCATATGCGGCGATTTGATGGAAACTCCGAGCAAATCATAGAGTACCAGAACCTGACCATCGCAAGCCACACCAGCGCCAATTCCGATAGTCGGAATATTCAGTGCCGCGGTAACCTGTTCTGCCAGATCGGCCGGAATACATTCCAGCACAACCATCTTCGCGCCGGCTGACTGCAGAGCCAGCGCACCATTCATAATTCGTCTGGCACTGTTTTCATCGCGGCCCTGTACTTTGTAACCACCATATAATTCCACCGACTGCGGCTGCAGACCAACGTGACCACAGACTTCAATATTATTGGCGCAAAGATGTTCGACAACTTCCTGCATCTCTACTCCGCCTTCAAGCTTGACCACTTTGGCACCCGCCTGAACAAGACGTTCTGCATTATGCAAAGCCAGCTCCTTCGTTTCATAACTCTGAAAAGGCAAATCGCTGACCAGCATGGCGCGCTTACAGGTTTTGCTAACCAGTCTGGTGTGATAGACCATGTCATCCATACTGACATCAAGCGTATTTGCTTCTCCCTGCAAAACCATACCGAGCGAGTCACCAACCAGTACGACTTCAACACCGGCTGCATCAAGCAAGGCAGCGAAACTGGCATCATAGGCAGTCAGACTGACAATCTTCTCTGCCTTTTTTTTCATTGCAAACAGCTCTTGAAATGTAATTTTTTCAATCATAAGGATTGTGGATTCAGATAATGTTTACCGGGTCCCAGATCACGAATGTAATTAAGTAAATAATCATAATCACTGTCGCTATCAACAAGATTAATATCCGTCGTATTAACTATCAGAGTTGGTGAATCATTGTAATGGTAAAAAAACTGCACGTACGCATCGCTGATTTTTTTCAGGTAGCTGTCTTCGATCTTTTGCTCAAAGGCAATCTTACGTGCATAGATACGCTGTAGAAGAACATCAACCGGAGCCTGCAGATAGATAACAAGATCGGGAACCGGTGCCTCTGGCATCAGCCTCTGGTAAACCTGATTGTACAAATCGAACTCGCTGTCATCGAGTGTGATCTCGGCAAACAACTGATCTTTCTGCATAAGAAAATCTGAAATCTGGGCTGGTTTGAACATATCGGCCTGACGCAGGACTTCGCTTATTTTCAGGCGCTGAAACAGAAAATGTAATTGCGTCGGTAGCGCCGCACTCTTTGGATCTTCATAAAAGCGTGGCAGAAAAGGATTATCAAGTGCGTTTTCCAGCATGAGTTCTGTATTAAAGGTGTTGGCCAGTCGTTTCGCCAATATTGTCTTGCCGACACCGATCGGTCCTTCAACTACGACGTACTTGAGCCTACGATTGTTGAGCCCGATATTCATTAGAATCCAGTTTTTTTAAATCACCGCCGTCCATATTTTCCTTTAATTCTTTAAGCTTGCCCATTCCCGGAATTGTCAGTTCTGGCGCAATCTCATACAAGGGATATAAGACAAAACTTCGTTTTGCCATTTCAGTATGAGGGACGCACAAACGTTCATCCTGAATAATCTGATCGCCATAAAGCAGGATATCCAGGTCCAGGGTTCTCGGCCCCCAGTGCCTTTCGCGCACACGATGATGACGCTTCTCCAGATTCTGCAGCTGGTCCAGTAAATCATGCGCACTTAAAGCTGTAGACAACTGTACCACGGCGTTAACAAAGTCATCCTGATCCTGCGGGCCCATTGGCCTACTGACATACAATGAAGACGCGACTTGAAGACGGCAATGCGATAAGCCTGCCAGTTCATTGATGGCCTGGTTTATTTGTTCAACTGGCTGCGCCAGATTACTGCCGAGACCAATATAGCTTTCCAGCATCAGGATTTCGGCTTACGCGGACGTCTCGCCTGCCGCACATGGCGGGGTCTGTGTGTCGTTTTCGTCTTGCGTGCTGAAGCCATTAATTCGCTATTCTCTTCCTGAAAGTCTGTCCACCACTGCACCAGTTCCTCGACGTTTTCACCGGCCTGTGCCCTTAACAGCAGAAAATCATAGCCCGCACGAAATCTCGGATGCGTTATCAGTCTATGTGGCCGCTTACCCCCTCGTCGAGGCAGACGTGGCTGTAATTGCCAGACCTCACGCGCAAACTGACTGAAGCGCCGGGGCATCGCCGTTGTCGCAATCTGTCTGGAAATCACTACATCTGCTGCCAGTTTGAAAGCCTCATGTTCATGCTGGCCCTTTGCCATGTATTCGCGCACCAGTTCCTGCATCGGTTCCCAGAGCAGGGCTGCCAGAATAAAGCCCGGCGTCACCGGCATGTTCTCGGCAAGACGCTTATCGGTGTTCTCCAGCGCATGGATCAGCAGGGTATGTGGAAAACCACCCTCCTGCGTTGCCAGCACCGCCTCGGTCTGTGGAAAAAGCTCAGCAAACAAGCCGTAATGCCTCAGTTGTTCAAAGCTCTGCACCGCATAACCACTCAGAAACAATTTAAGCACCTCTTCAAACAGCCTTGCCGCCGGAATCTCGCGCAGCAAGTGTGCCTGTTTCTGAATCGGCGCTTCCGTGGCCGGTTCAATTCGAAAACCCAGTTTCACCGCAAAACGAACGGCTCTGAGCATGCGCACCGGATCTTCAATATAACGTTCAGTCGGATCTCCAACCATGCGAATACGACCGGCAAGAATATCTTCCATACCACCGACGTAATCAACGACCGAGAAATCCTTTATGTTGTAGAACAGGGCATTCACTGAAAGATCGCGCCGCCAGACATCGTCGTCGATTGTGCCGTAAACATTGTCACGGATAATCCTGCCTTCAAGCGATTCACCAGCAGGGTCGGCGTCATTCACATGTGAGCCACGAAAAGTCGACACTTCGATCACTTCCTGCTCACGACCACGTCCATAATGAATATGCACCAATCGAAAACGCCGGCCGATAATCCGGCTGTTGCGAAACAGCTCGCGTATCTGCTCCGGGTGAGCATTGGTCGCCACATCGAAATCCTTGGGCTCGCGGCCAAGTAAAAGATCGCGCACACTACCACCAACCAGATAGGCCTGAAATCCGGCATTGCTTAATCGATTCAGCACTTTCAGCGCCGCATCGCTGATATTCGCCCGTGAAATACAGTGATGTTCGCGCGAAATCACGCGGGCTTTCGGTTTTAGAACGGAAACTTTCGCCGTTTGAATATCCGAGTTCATTGATTTATAAAGAGTTTTTCATAAAAGAGGGATTTGTCTGAGACCTGAGGATGCGTATAATACCATTGTTTTTCGGGCTCCCTTCGTCTAGTGGCCCAGGACGCTGGCCTCTCACGCCGGAAACAGGGGTTCGAGTCCCCTAGGGAGCGCCATAAACTGTGATTCAATTCACAACAATTTATCGGTCAATAGGGTCTAATATGCTGTTTGTTGTATGCGGCAGAATAAACGGATAATTACCAGTCTCGTAGAGAAGCCAGGAGCTGTAATGTTTTTAAAACATGTCATAAAAATCGTCGCACTTACTTATCTAATTGCTTTTTCCTTTTTTGCGCATGCCAGCGAGCTGCTAAATGACGCGGAACAATTAATCAAACAGAATAAATCTGAGCAAGCTTACGAATTGTTGTTTGCAGTATATGAAGAGCATGCGGGAACACCTCGTTTTGATTTGTTGCTGGGTATCGCTGCTCTTAACGCAGGCCACCCGACTCAGGCCGTCTTTGCTCTGGAAAGAGTACTGGCTCTTGAACCGGATAACGACTGGGCTCGAGCAGAGCTGGCTCGCGCCTATTACGAAATGGGTGAAAACGAGGCGGCGAAAGAAGAATTTACCGAAGTAAAAGGGAAAGAGTTACCCGGCAGCATGGCAAGCACGATTGATAAATACCTGACTGCCATTGATTTACGTCTGGGTTCACAACGCACTAGAATCGATGTCTACATTGATGCCACTGCGGGTTACGACTCGAACGTCAACAGCGCCACCGACACATCTCTGGTTGCCATTCCTGCATTTGGTAATCTCCAGTTCACCCTTGATAACTCCGGTCGTGAACTCGACAGTGGTTTTTTAAGCCTTGGTGCCGGCACTTTTTTCTCTACGCCTTTCCTGGAAAAAGAAGATGTGAGATTGTTTGGTGGTATCAATCTGCGTGAACGTATTACCTTTAGCGAAACGGATTTCAAAACACGATCTCTTAACGGACAGGTTGGTCTGCGTTATCAGAAAGACAAAAACGCTTTTATTGCTTCAATAAGCGGGCAGAAGTATTGGTTAGGTGGTGATGAAAACAGGGATTTGCTTGGGGTTAATTTGCAATGGTTGCACTCCTATAGTGAATTCACACAGGTATCTCTGTTCGGTACAGTAAATACGCAACGTTTCCCCGGCCAGAGAGTAAGAAACCTTAATCAATACACCGGCGGTATTGGTATTGTTCATGCTCTGCAACGTAAGGGGGATCCGATTATCTTTGCCTCATTATCAGGTGGCACGGATGCAGAGCTTCGAGGTTCTCGTCCGGATATTGGCAAAACTTTTATCAGTCTGCGTGTAGGTGGTCAATACACACTTAACGAGAAGCTTGTTATGCATGGCAGTGTCAGCTATCAACGCAGCGATCACGGTGGACTTGATCCCCTGTTTCTGATCGAACGTGATGACGATTTTGTGTTACTGCGAACGGGGCTTGTCTACAGCTGGTTCGCTGGCTGGACCATCCGACCGGAAATTCAATTTTCGAATAACAATTCAAACATAGTTATCAACGATTTTGACCGCTGGCAGACTCTTGTCACTGTTCGAAACCAGTTTTAGGGAGAAAATCGGCATGCGTATGACTAAATTAAACAGACACTTTCGTCGCTTCGCGATTCTCAGCAGTTTTCTTGGCACACTGTTTTTAAATTCGCAATACGTGGCAGCGGCGGCGGCAGGTAAAGTTGTTTTTGCGACTGGCTCAGCCAGAGCGGTTAATGACGCTGGTGACTCGCGAGTGTTACGACGCGGTAGCGAAATCTTTTCCGGTGACAGTCTGCAAACCGCAGCAAGAAGTCGATTGCAGGTTAGCCTGGCTGATGGCGCCTATGTCTCGGTGCAACCGGCAAGCGAATATAAGATTGAAGATTACAATTACTCTGGAAAAGAAGACGGCACTGAGCGGGCTTTCTACCGCCTGCTGAAAGGCGGGATTCGCGCGGTAACCGGGTACATCGGTAAACGTAATCGCGATGCTTATAAGGTCAATACCGCAGTCGCAACAATTGGAATTCGTGGTACTGGCCATAATACCCGTATATGCGCCGGTGATTGTCCTGGGAAAAAAGACGGCCTGTACCATAGCACCTGGGAAGGTCTGACCACGGTCGAGAATGAGAAAGATAAAGCAGACGTGCCTGCCGGCAACGGTGTCTATGTTGAAGACAGCGAGTCGGACATTGAATCGACCAGCCAGCCTGACAGCGCAACAGCGCTGGATACGACAAAGAAGAAACAGGAAGAAGAGCAGGAAGAAGAAGATGCAAATGAGCTCGCCCGCACCGGTGAACAGAGGTCAGGTGAAGACGGTTTACAGAACATTGTCGTAGATGATGATGAAGTGCAACGAGTAATAGGAAGCCCGGTTGGGCCGCCGACATTTTCAGAGACTTTCGGTGGTCTGTCCGTTATCGCAGTCGGACCAGAAGCTGATCCAAATGCTTTGGAGGGGGAAGCATCCGCTCTTTTTGACACGACTGTGTTTAAAAACAGTTCCGGTCAACCTATCGCCTTCTTTGGCTTTGAAGAAGATGACGATGATGTTCAGGGTGTCTTCCAGAAATTCCAAACCTTTGCCACCATCGACCCGGCCGCAGCACTCGGCGCAACAGACGAATCACTGACCGATCTGATACGCATTTTTCTGCAGTTCGCCACTCAGTCCGAGTTAGACAATTTTCTCACCAATCCGGCCAGCGTCGGTGAATTTTCCACCACCAGTGGCGGCCTCTCACTGGGTCGTTGGGAAAACGGTAACGTGCTTTCAATTATCAAAAATTTTGATACCGACCAGTTCGATGAAGTCGGTGTTGATGTCTTAACAGGCTTTCAAAGTATTCATTTTATTTACGGTGAAGCACCCGGTGCTATACCAGCTAGTGGTAGTGCCATATACCAGTTTGCCGATGGCACGGCCTCAACCTCAAACAGTGGTGCAACGATCGGAAACGGAGTGCTCAGCGGAGCCATTGCGGTTAACTTCGCCAATGCCGATGCCTCTATTACCATGAACGTCGACCACAATAACTCACTGTACTCTGTATTCGGTAATCTGCAGCTCGACAATGAGTTTCTGTTTGATATGAATACTGTGTTTGCTTCAACCTCAACCTCCGGCTCTGCCTGTAATCCGATTTGTAACACAATAATCGATGGTGGCTTCGCCGGACCCAATTTCGGTAGTTCTCCGGATGTACCGAAAAATATTGGCATCGAGTATGAAATACTGGAAACAGACATCATTACCGGCGTAGCTGGATTTACCACACCTACAGGTCTATTAACCCCTCAACAACAATTGCTGATGGATACTCTTGTCGGTGTCTCAGCGCCCGGAACATTACCGAACATCAATCAACTGGCAGATGTTGTTCTGACCGGCGATCCCGTGACTGTAGTGGATTCAGTGTTACGCTCCGATTTTAGCGGTAGCATATTCCCGGATGTCCTGACTATTATCACTGCACAATCATTTGAAACCTATAATGATGGTACGCTTTTTATTACGCGCTGGAGTAATGGCGACGTTGAGGATGTGTTTAATAATACAACTCCGAATACTTTTAGCTTGAATGCCGATCAAGGCGTGCATTTCGCGCTAGGAATCCCAAATAGCAGTTTCCCGTCAAGCTCCCCGGGCGGTACAGCGACTTACAATTTCATTCCCGGCTCAGAAACACTGACTACACATTTGTCTGGCTCTGATACGGCCGATGGCGGGATAAATGGCGGTTCTATTCAGCTTAACTTTTTCACGGCTGAAGCCTTTCCCAATTTTACTTTGATACATGATGCCGAATTGTTTACGGTCACCGGACCGTCATCCGGTTCAATCGGAATTCCTTTTGCGTCTCCTCTGGCAGGTTCCACTACCACTCAAACCGGTTTCTTCGGCGCAGCGGAAGCTACCAGCTCGATTATTTGTAGCTCAACTTGCACAGCTGATATCGGCGCAGTATTTGCCGGTGATGCTTCGTCGTCAATTGGCAACGTACCTGCTGAACTTGGAGTGGTATATAGGATTGTGACTGGTGATCCATTCACAGGTGCTGGCGGATTTACACTGTCGAGCGCCTCACCTTAATAATTAAGAAGTGTTTTAAGAGTAATATATCAATGTATTTTTACGTTTTTTTACAATAAGCTATCAACCCACAACTGAAAGAAAAAAGAAGGAAGGAGTGTATCAATGAGAAACCCCAGATATTTTAAATCAATTACGGCAATTTTGGCTTTCGCCTTTGCCCTGTCTTTTAACTCGGCTGTATCCGCAGAGAGTGCTGGACTCGAAGTAGGCGTGCTGAAATGTAGTGTTGTTCCCGGTTCACGTGTCAACCTGCTTATCCGTTCTACCGCTGACGTCAGCTGCACATTCAATAATAGTGGAACCTTGGAACGTTATCAGGGTGAAGCCGGCATCGCTCTCGGACTTGATCTGAGTTTTAAAACAGAAGAAAACATGGCTTTCGCCGTGATTGCTGCCACATCTGATACCACGCCAGGCGCTTATGCCCTAACCGGCAAATATGTGGGTGGCCAGGCTGCTGCCTCAGCAGGTGTTGGCCTTGGTGCTAAAGTACTGGTTGGTGCCGGGTCGCAGAGTTTCAGCTTGCAACCTGTCGCAATCGAAACCAATAAAGGTTTAGGTGCCTCTGCCGGTATCGGTTTTCTTTATATTGAAAAAGCCAGATAGTCAGACCAACAGTAAATCAGTTGGAAAACCTCATCGCTATAGAGCGATGGGGTTTTTTTTTGATTTAATTTAGTTCTATTGCCGGAGTAGATTTCTGAGGGCGGAAATAACTAACTCCGGCTGATCAAGATGGATGGAATGACCACTGTTCTCTGCAATAAGATGTACCGAATTCTGACTCAGGGCCGATAGTTCATCCTGCAATTCGCGCCAGACCTTTTCCATTTCATTACCATAGGAGGTATGCGGCCAGACTCGCTTTCCTCTGGTCAGCACCACTAAGGGAACCGTTTTATACGGCACCGCCTGCATTAGTTCTTCGGCACTACGTGGCAGATTTAACATCTCTTCCTGTCTTGTAAACCTGTATTTCCAGGATGACATCAGGCGGTAGGCCCGCGCGCCGGTTTCTTTTGGATAATGATCGTGCAGGACCGGCCGCGTGATGCTATAAGTCCGGCTGTTTTCCGGTCGTGCAGATACTTTTTTTGTGGTTTTCGGTAAACGCAGAACTTGCTCAGGGTGCGATGAATCAATAAGTACAATTCCGGCAAGTTGCTGCGGATGATTGCGGGCAAAAAATTGTGCGGTATAGCCACCAAAGGAATGACCGACCATGATATAAGGTCCGGGGATTTCCGCGTTTCGCAGAAGATTACGTAACTCTTTGACAATGCGAAGGCTGGTACGTGGCAGAGGACCCATGTCACTCCAGCCGTAACCTGCTCTGTCATAGGCACAAACACGGGTCTCAGATGAAATCGATTTTTGAATCGTATTCCATTCCAGTGAAAAACCGCCTGCCCCGGAATCAAGAACAATCGTCGGTTCGCCCTCACCCTGACAATAGATGTGCATACGATGACCTCCCACATCAACCAGCTGCCCTGGTGGAGTCAAATCATCAGCTCTTAATGCGCCTCCGGCATAGGTGGACGTAGAGACTACTATTTGCAGGAGCAAAAACAATAAAATGATTGGAACTTTGAATATGGACATGATCACGAGTTAGATGGCAATACCCGACATTCGTTGCATTTGGACTGGCAAAAAACTAGGTGCCTTGCCGTTGTAGCATATACAAGGTCAGAGCACTGAGAATTATAGTAGGCACGGTAACACTGAAAATCGCCGGAATATTATAAACCACGCCGAGATGGCTACTCATCTGATTAATAATATGAAAAACGATACCAATCAGGGCACCGATAAATACTCGCTGACCGACGGCGGTGGTTCTCGCTGTCCCCCGCACCAGAGGCACAGCTAATACAATCATCGCCAGTATGGATAATGGCCGCACCAGTTTTGCCCACAGTGCCTGCTCATAACGCTGCGAGTCCTGAGCGTTTTGTTTCAGAAACTCGATGTAATTTAACAAACCGAGAAACGTCAGGTATTCGGGGTTAACAATCAACAGATTGAACATCTCCGGCTCCAGCAAGGAATCCCAGCTCGCCAGTTCTATGTGCTGACTGCTAACCGATTCTTTTGAAATGGTCGACTGACTGATGTTCTCAAGTAACCATTTACCATCGCCATATTCACCGCTCTCAGCGTGAATGCTACTGCGAAGTTCATCATTCTCATCAAACTCATAAATATAAACCTCCTCTACCTTGCCATCTGGCAACACTTTTCTAATATTGATGTAGCTGTTGGCATCACGTGCCCAAAACCCGAATTTTGTTTTTAAAGCAATTTGATCGGTGAGAGCCATAGAACGCATGTGCTGCGCTTTTTCTTCGCAGATCGGCGCCAGAACCTCACCAATGAACAGGGCAATAAGCACCAGCAACAATCCGGATTTAATTAAAATCAGACTGAGTTTGAGCTTGGACACACCAGCAGTACGGATCACCGCCAATTCACTATGCTGAGCCATTATTCCAAGCGAGGTCATGCTGCCAATAACGGCACCGATGAGAAACAGCTCGTAGCTCAGCCTTGGCACGGTCAGAATTACATAGGTAATCGCCTGAGTAACACCATAGCTACCTTTACCGGTTTCCTCTAACTGGTCAATCAGGGAGAAAAAGCAAAACAAGGCGACCAGTACACTAAGAGCAAGCATCGAGTAGGAAACCAGCGTTGTCGTGAAGTAGCGTTGAATTATTTTCACTATTTACTCTCTGCTTTTCCGGCTAACAGCTGCTGACTGGTATCCCGTCGTCGCCAATGTCGAATCTCGGGGTATTTCAATATCACTACTACTGTCATAACGAGTAAGAGATGAACCCACCACATGCCTATCAGCGGAGTCAGATCATCGCGTTTGATAAGTGTTTTCGATATACCGAGTAAATTGCTGTAAATAAAATACACCATGATGGCAATAAACAGAGGCACATAACGTGTCTCTCTAAAAGACAGGCCATTCAGAGCCACTGCCAGTAGAGGTAGTAGTAATGTGGCAAAGATGTAAGACAATCGCCATTGAAATTCTGCTTTGTATTCGGGGTATTCAGATTTAAGTAAATTCAGGCTGGGGACTGCCTCAAGTTTAAGCACGGCTTTTGCATTTTCATTTTGTTCAATAAGAACGGCATAAGTCCGGTAGCGGGTGATTCTATAATTCATCTCGCCGGGAGATCCAACGTATCGATGACCTTGCTTAAAAGCAATGTAACGGCTACCAGTACGCTCGCTGAATTCGTATCTGGCTGTACTGGAGCGCAAAACCCCGAGACCATTTTGCTGACGTACCTGTAGAAAAACACCTTCCATCTCTTCACCACCGGACCCCATCTGTTCAACATAGACAATCCGATCACCTTTACTGAATTCCTTAAACTGGCCTGCGCCGATGCCACTGATATCCGATTCCTGTTCAGCCCGGCCTTTGAGTGTGCTTACGCCATTTTCCGCCCAGGGTCCGACAATAAAGCTCGAGATAAATACCAGGATAGAAAATATCGCGGCAAACTTGAATACGGTTTTCAGCTGAAACGTGGTCGACAGTCCAGTGCCGGACATGATGGTCAGTTCCCTGTCCTGAGACAGACGCGACAGGGCAAGCGTAACTGAGATAAAAAGTGAGATTGGCAGTAATTTAGGCAGCGTCGCTAACATTTTCATGCTTAGCATCTGTAAGACCAGCTCACCGGGAATTTTGCCCTCAGCGGCATCGGCCAGAAAACCGACAAAACGGTTGCTGGCGAGGATCAGCAGCAACAGTCCGATTATCCACAGCAATTTTTGCAGAATCTCGCGAAAGATATAGCGTTCAAGGATCATAAATATTCAGTGGCTGCTGCGGTTTTCTCATCCCACAAGCTTTAAGTGAACACATTTGGTAGTATGGCCGCCAGGCATTCGGAACTGGTATAACTCCCGAGTGTAATGTAATACTAATCAATTTAATCAACTACATAGTACAGAATAATATGGAATTCAGCATTAAAAGCGGTAGCCCCGAAAAACAACGCACAGCCTGCATCATTGTCGGTATTCATGAACCGCGCAAATTAAGCGCAGCGGCCAAGTCCATTGACGCGGCAAGTAAGAAAGCCCTCTCAAATCTGATAAGGCGTGGAGATATTGAAGGCAAAATCGGACAATCCCTGTTGTTGCACAATGTCCCCGGCATGTTATGTGACCGGGTGCTACTGGTTGGCTGTGGACGGGAGCGGGATCTCGACGAACTCCAGTACTGCAAAATTATCGAGAACAGTATCAAAGCATTAAACACCACCGGTTCCAGCGATGCTGTCAGTTATCTTTCAGAGCTTAATGTAAAAGGCCGGGATCATAACTGGAAAATAAGCCTCGGCGTTGAAACCATCAATCATGTTCTCTACCAGTTCAAGGAATTCAAAAGCAAGAATAAGCGACCGCGAAAAACACTGAAGAAATTCATTCTGACGGTGCCATCCCGACGAGAATTAACATCCGGAGATCAGGCCGCCAAAATAGCCGTTTCCGTCTCCAAAGGCGTGAAGCTGAGCAGAGATTTGGGTAACCGGCCTGCCAACATCTGTACCCCGACTCATCTCGCCACACAGGCCCAGCAGCTGGCAAAAACCTACAAGTCCCTGAAAGTAAAAGTGCTCGAAGAAGCAGCCATGAAAAAGCTGGAAATGAATTCCCTGCTTTCCGTGAGTCAGGGCAGCGCAGAGCCAGCCAAGCTCATCGTCATGGAACATAATGGCGGCAAGAAAAATGCCAAACCGATCGTGCTGGTTGGCAAAGGCGTCACGTTTGACACCGGCGGTATTTCAATCAAACCTTCACCGGCAATGGATGAAATGAAATACGATATGTGCGGTGCTGCTTCGGTTATTGGCACCATGTGCGCAATCGCGGATATGGGGCTTGCTCTTAATGTTGTCGGTGTCGTCCCTGCGGTTGAAAATATGCCCAGTAGCACGGCAACAAAACCCGGCGATATTTTTACGACAATGTCCGGTCAGACTATCGAAGTCTTGAATACGGATGCAGAAGGTCGACTGATCCTCTGTGATGCGCTGACCTATAGCGAGCGTTTTAACCCCGAAGCCGTTGTTGATATCGCCACCCTGACGGGTGCCTGTGTAATGGCACTTGGTAGTCATGCAACGGGCCTGCTTAGCAACCATAACCCACTGGCCAAAGATCTTCTGCACGCTGGTGAAACCAGTTGTGACCGGGCCTGGCAACTACCTCTCTGGGATGAATATCAGCAACAGCTCGACAGCCCCTTCGCTGACTTTGCCAATATTGGCGGACGTGAAGCCGGAACCATCACCGCGGCCTGCTTCCTCTCGCGTTTTGCAAAAAAGTTTCACTGGGCTCACCTTGATATTGCCGGTACTGCCTGGAACAGTGGTAAAAACAAGTGTGCCACAGGCAGGCCCGTGCCACTGCTGACACGTTTTCTGCTCGATCGCGCCGGCTGAGAAGTAAGCGTGCCACGGGCTGATTTCTACATCCTGCCGGAACAGGGCGATAGAGAAAAATTCAGCTGCGAGCTCGCCAGCAAGATACGCCGGCAGGAGCTGGATATACATATCCATACAGCTTCAAGAGATGAGGCAAAAAAACTCGATACCATGCTCTGGACTTTCAAGGACACCAGTTTTCTGCCGCACACAATGCTTGAAGATGACAAGGGCGTCAGTCAGCTGACTATTGGCTGGAATGACAATATCGGTACAAGCAAGTCGGTACTGATCAACCTCAGCTCCTCAATACCGCAATTCGCTGATGCATTCGAACGGGTAGTGGAGATCGTTCCGGCGCAGGAGTCCTCGCGTCAGCAAGCCCGCCTGCATTACAAACATTATCGTGATGCCGGGTTTGATATGCATAACCACGACTTGAACTCAGGTTATGGATCCGACTGATAACAATCCGGATGACGCTCTCGATAATAAACTCGAAGAGCTCGAAGAGCTTCTTGAGAAAAGCGAAGCGGAGGCCCCGGCCAGAAAAATTCAGGTGCCCGTACTCGACGATCTGGTAACTGAAGAGGACTTTAATGAAGCCGAAACCGGCGATGAAGATGACACAGAACTGGTTGAAGAACAGATTGAAGATCTTGCTCAGAAACTGGAGCATAAGTTCTCAGGTGAGCTGGACCAACTGGTTCGCCTGCTCAAAGATAACCTCAAGAGCAGTATTGTAGAAGAATTACGCGTTCAGGCTAACCTCGATGATAAACATGACAAAAAGGATATTGATTCAGAAAGTTAGTCGCCGCCTTTTCCATTAAGACCACAAAGCCCGGAACTTAATGTAATTCAGCCTGTTAATTCACCATCTGCGCAAGGCATAATATCGCCTCTGGGCATTTAACTTTTCATCGCATAAAAAAATCGAAACTAATGGATAAAACCTACGAGCCGCAGAGCATAGAAAGCGACTGGTATCAAAACTGGGAAAAGCAGGGTTATTTCGCACCGAAGCCCGGTGCAGAAAACTATAGCATCATGTTACCGCCACCCAATGTCACCGGCAGTTTGCACATGGGCCATGCCTTTCAGCAAACGCTGATGGACATTCTCACACGTTATCACCGCATGCTCGGCGACAGCACCCTGTGGCAGTGTGGAACCGATCATGCGGGAATCGCGACGCAAATGGTGGTGGAAAGACAGCTTGAAGCGAAAGGGCTTTCCAGGCACGACCTTGGTCGTGAAAAATTCACCGAAGCCGTCTGGGAATGGAAAGAAAATTCCGGTAACACCATCACCCGCCAATCCCGTCGTCTGGGCACGTCCATGGACTGGTCGCGTGAGCGTTTTACTATGGATGAAGGACTTTCAAAAGCGGTTATGGAAGTCTTTATCCAGCTCTATGACGAAGGCCTGATTTATCGGGGCAAGCGTCTGGTCAACTGGGATCCGGTCCTACATACCGCCATTTCTGATCTCGAAGTTATTTCAGAAGAAGAAGATGGTCACATGTGGCACATGAAATACCCGCGTTGCGACGCTAAGGGTTTTGTTATTGTCGCAACCACCCGCCCGGAAACCATGCTGGGTGATGCGGCGGTTGCGGTTCATCCGGAAGATGCCCGTTATCAGGATCTGATCGGCAAAGAAGTCGAACTGCCTCTCACCGGGCGTCGAATTCCGGTTATTGCAGATGACTATGTCGACCCCGAATTCGGTACCGGCTGTGTAAAGATTACTCCGGCCCACGACTTTAATGATTACGTCGTCGGTAAACGCCATGATCTGCCTTTGCTCAACATTTTTACTATTGATGCCTCACTCAACGAGAGCACACCGGAAAAGTATCAGGGTCTGGATCGCTATGAGGCGCGTAAGTTGATCGTTTCTGATCTGGATGCTTTGCAACTGCTGGAGAAAATTGAACCTCATAAACTTATGGTTCCGCGCGGCGATCGCTCCCAGGCAGTTGTTGAACCCTATCTGACCGATCAGTGGTACGTAAAAATTCAACCACTGGCGGATCCGGCTATCAAGGCTGTTGAAGATGGTGATATTCGTTTTGTTCCGGAGAACTGGTCAAAAACCTATTTTGAATGGATGCGCAATATTGAGGACTGGTGCATTTCCCGCCAGCTTTGGTGGGGACACCGTATTCCGGCCTGGTATGACGTAGACGGCAATATTTATGTCGGTCGCGGTGAAACTGAAATCCGGGAAAAATACAAACTATCGAAAGAGCTGCCACTACAGCAGGACCCGGATGTACTGGACACCTGGTTTTCGTCGGCACTCTGGCCCTTCTCGACACTGGACTGGCCGCTAAAATCGCCTGAACTAAACGCTTTCTATCCGGGCAGTGTACTGGTTACCGGTTTTGACATTATATTTTTCTGGGTTGCACGCATGATCATGATGGGGATCAAGTTCATGGGCGATGTGCCTTTTAAGGAAGTTTATATCCACGGTCTGGTTCGCGATAGCGAAGGTCAGAAGATGTCCAAGTCGAAAGGCAATATTCTCGATCCCATCGACCTGATTGACGGCATCAAACTGGAAGAGCTGGTTGCAAAAAGAACAAGTGGTCTCATGCAACCCAAACTGGCACCGAAAATCGAAAAATCGACACGTAAGCATTTTCCGGAAGGCATTCAGTCCTATGGTACCGACTCACTGCGCTTTACTTTCGCGGCACTGGCTACTCAGGGGCGTGGCATTAATTTTGATGTCGGCCGCATTCAGGGCAACCGTAATTTTTGCAATAAATTATGGAACGCCACGCGTTACGTAATGATGAATGTTGACCAGCAGGATCTGAACATTAACGAAGGTGAAGTCGAATTCAGTCTGGCTGAACGCTGGATCAACACACGTCTGGCATTAACGATCGAAAAAGTCACGGAGGGGATGCAATCTTATCGCTTTGATCTGGCAGCACAGGCCATGTATGAATTTACCTGGGATGAGTATTGTGACTGGTACCTTGAGTTATCAAAAACGACTCTCAATGACGATTCTGCCTCTGTAGCAAGTCGGCGCGGCACCTTACGAACGCTGATAACTATTCTCGAGACATTACTGCGCGTGATGCACCCGGTAATGCCTTTTATTACTGAGGAACTCTGGCAGAGAGTATCACCACTGATAAATCGCTCGGCGGCCTCCATTATGTTACAGGCCTACCCACAGGCAGACGAATTACCACGTGATGAAGCCTCGCTACTTGAAATCGAATGGTTGAAGACCTTCATCCTCGGCGTTCGTCGAATTCGCGGAGAACGTGATATCGCGCCCGGCAAACCCCTATCCATTATGGTTAAAGGTGGTAGTGATAATGAAAAGACCTGGTTAGAGCTGAACAAGGCTTACATAAACGACCTGACCCGGGTCGAAGCCATCGCTGAAGTGGCAGAAGCACCGGACGATGCTGTAATCGCCCTCGCTGGTGAAATGACCATTATTGTTCCGCTGGCGGACTTGATTGACCCTGCGGCCGAGCTGGCAAAACTGGAAAAGGAACTGAATAAGCTGGAGAATGTCCTTACAGGCATAGAAAGCAAACTGGCCAATTCCAGTTTTGTTGATAAGGCACCAGAAGCTGTTGTCAATAAAGAAAGGCAGCGCCTGCTCGATACCAGAGAGACTATGGAAAAATTAAAGGCACAACATGAATGCATCAGTAAACTGGCTGACAAATAAAAGCGCGCGCTAAGGCTTATGTTTGAAACCATTAAGGAAGATATTCAGGTTGTTTTTGACCGCGATCCGGCTGCACGATCCAGTATTGAAACCCTGCTGGCCTGCCCAGGTCTGCACGCGATTTTGTTTCATCGCCTGAATCACTGGCTCTGGAAAAACGGCCTGACTCTGCTTGCCCGTATTACCGCTCATCTGGCCCGTTTTTTTACCGGCGTTGAGATCCATCCTGGCGCAAAAATCGGCCACCGGTTTTTCATCGATCACGGAATGGGTATTGTCATCGGCGAGACCGCGGAAATTGGTGACGACTGCTCGATTTACCATGGTGTCACGCTCGGCGGTACCACCTGGAACAAGGGCAAGCGTCACCCGACTTTGAAAAACGACGTTGTCATCGGTGCAGGAGCCAAAGTCCTGGGTCCGATCACACTCGGTGCTTGCTCACGTGTCGGCTCTAATGCTGTGGTTGTCAAAGATGTACCCGATGGCGCTACAGTGGTTGGTATTCCCGGTCATATCGTCGCTATGCGGGATGATAGTAATGACTCCAAAGAGGCGCAACGGGAGGCGATGGCGAAAAAAATCGGTTTCGATGCTTATGGTGCCAGTAAGGACATGCCCGATCCGATTCAGAATGCTCTGGACACGATGCTCGACCACATGCATAAAGTAGACAGTGAAATGAATGAGTTGAAAGAGCAGGTAAAAGGCAAAGAAGAAATTTAATTACTGCCTGATCTGTCGCGACGCAGGTACCGGATAATGCGACCATCGACAAAAATTAATCCTGCAAAGATTACCAGCATACCGAGAATCGCAAATTGACTCAGGCTTTCACCGAGCACAAGCACTCCCATCAATAAGGCCGTGACCGGTACCATAAAGGTGACCAGTAAGGTGTTGGTTGCGCCTGCCGTCCTGATTATGTGGAAATAGAGCATATAGGCAAATGCGGTACCCAGAACTGAAAGACCAAGTACTGCGCCAATTGTCGGCAATGCCATATTTATTTTAATCGGATACTCAAGTAGTAGAGCGGCTGGCAATGACATCATGCTTGCTGCTATCAGAGTGCCTGAAATAGCCACCAGAATCGGCATGTCATTCAGGTGGCGGGCATATATTGCCCCACAGGAGTAGGAGACGGCAGCAGCAAGAATGGCGAGTTGTCCGAGTACGTTTGCTGATATGCCGTGCAAAGCTTCCGGGCCGACCAGTAAGGCCACACCGACAATACCAAGAATGACTCCAAAGAGTCTGTTAGGAGTCATGTGTTCGTCGCTGGTTAGAAAATGAGCCATAACGACAGAAAACATCGGTGTCGTGGCATTGAGAATCGAGGCAAGACCACTATCAATAGAAATCTGTCCCCAGCTGATTAATGCGAATGGTAGAAAATTGTTAAAAAATCCCAACACAAAAAACTTCCGCCACGCTTGAATCGTAAAAGGTAGTCGACCACCTTTGAAATACAAAATCAGAGTCACCACTAATGCTGCAATACCGACTCTATACAGGACCAGCGTAAACGATCCGAGTTCTCTGAGTCCAATCTCTATTAAGAAAAAAGACAGGCCCCAGATGACAGAAACCAGCACAAGCAAACTCCACTCTCTGGTATTCATTACGTAATTGGGCATGATTAAATTGACATCGTCAGGTAAAGAATAAAAAAGCCAATAAGACTCCCGCTACCGGCTCGAGCATAATAACAAGTTATTATTTTTTACTTGGGCTTTTTAAGGGTAAACAGTCTAGTCATCATCCAGAACGCCGAATAGTTGATGATAAATCGCAGCGCTGATATGAATTGCAAAAAGCGGATAGATCACTACTGACAAAACGTAATGAATCATCCTGAATAAATCATACAAACCCTCTTCTCTATCCATCACTGCAGCTAATTCAAACACACTAAAAAATGCAATACTTGAACCACCATAAACAAGGTTAAGCAGACCTGCCAGACCTTGTGTAATTACCACAATATAAATGGTCCAGTGCAGAAACACGGCAGTTGTCTTCTGCCACATGCGGATACTATAAGAACGAATCGGGTTAAGATTTGATAATCGCCAGCCGACGCGCATTGCCATGACAAGTAAAAACAACAGGCCCCAGGAGGCATGTGTTTTTACCAAAAGTGCTCTGTTTGCACCGGGCCCCAGATCCTGAAAACCGTCTGCCGTCAGAATCAGCGTCAGTAAAAGTGTGACACTGGTCCAATGTAGTATTCGTCCACCCAGTCCATATTGATTGCGGGTATTGCGAAAACTAAATGGCATTACGACACGAAAATAACTATTTCAGACTCGACCTGAAGATTTTTATCGCCGCCATACCATAGCCAAATGTAGTGAGTGTAATACTGATCATAATAGCAATACCGACCACCGGGTTATTCGGAATGCCAACGGCTTCAATCAGAAAAGCAGTCGGGTTGGTAATGGAGCCAATCGCCATCGGCCATTGAACCCATATTGGTAATGTAATTTTTGACGCATAGATACCAAACAGGAGCATTGTCATCATTAAAAAATCCAGATGAGAGGACAATAGTTTGTCCGGCTTTGGAAAAAATTCCAGGGCCACCGGCAGTTTCATCGCGTGAGTACCCACCAGACACCAGGCCAGAACCAGACCAATCAGCAAAGTAATACAGGCTGTTCTCAAAAGTAATACATTACCCGCATGTCTATCATCACTCATAATCTTCCCCCCGTTATTAATAAAAAAATCTATTGAACTATAATGGAATCACGCTTGTTCCTCAGCAAGTATTTTCTTGCTGCATCCCCCAGAGCCTGCTTGCGACTCAACCTTTGAATGGCGATTTCCACATCGACTATTTGAGAGCCACCAATAGCACTAACACCGCGTGCAAACAAAGGATCAGGAAGAAAGCCTGCGGTGGGTCCGACTACCACCACAATTTCTGCAGCCTTACTGTGTGCCAGAACTTCATCGAGACTGTCATTCAATAGTGTTGAAGCAGTTGACAGAATTTTATTGCAATGCCGGAGTGCACTTGTTTCTGAAGTCATATTCAGATCCGTGTGCGATTCGATCACATGCTTTTTCTTCTCAATAATCGTCAACTGAATATTTTCTGCTGTCAGTTTACGCACAAGCGATGGGAAGAAACCAACCATGCCCAGATGATCACCTGGCTGTAAATCCAGTTCTCCCATTGAATCGGCAGCAGATGGTAATTCGATCCGGGACTGCCTGATAACACTCTGACTGATGGCATTCACCGCAGCCAGTCCAATAGAACGATCTGCCTCGTCATCACTTCGATATAACTCAACAACTTGCAAAGGATGCAGACCAATGAACTCTTCTACTTTATATCGCTGGTTCATCCCTACTTGCGACTCACCCATCCAGGCGTAGTAAAGTCCTGCGGACTGATCTTCCAGTACGACAATACCAAACTCGGAATCCCTATCAGGTGATGGTGTCGGTTCCGGCATAAAAATCTGTTGTATTACCGGTATCTCAAACTTTGCACTGACCCGGTTAATCAGATCAATCAGATCACTACGAATACCCACCCGAGTTCAGGGAGTCTTTGCCTGGTAGACGACCTCGCCTTCAAAAACCGTAAGTGTAACTTTAGTCGCGCCGATTTCAGTCGGAGGAATGTCAAATAAATTCCTGTCAAGAACAATGAAATTAGCCAGCTTATTGACTTCGATCGAGCCCACGCTGTCCTGCCAGCCAAGAGAAATCGCGCCATTTAGCGTCAGCATCTTAATCGCCACATCCAGCTCGAGCGACTCATAGCCGCGATCAAGCAAGCCTTGAATCGCCGGGAAAACATTCGGGTCGTCGGTAACAGGCCAGTCGGTACCAATCGTCATCAGCACATCGTTTTCATACAGGGTTCTGAACTGCCAGGCCGGTAAGGGCGGATTTCCCAGAGTCGGGCCATAGAGATGCCAGATTGTTGGCGACATATCACCGGCGACATTCAGTTCACTCATTCTTGGAAAATCTGATTCTATCAACAAATTGGTATGGCCAAGTTCGTGAATGATCTTTGAATTGGGATTGGCTTTGCGTGCTGCGGCCACTGCATCCAGCGCGACATGGGCAGCGCCGGCACCAGCAACATGCAGTTTCGCCTTGATGCCCATGCGATCCATTCTGACCATGAAATCATTTAATGCCGGAGGAGGAATTAAAATATTAGTCAAATCGACCTCCTCCGTTTTAAAGTTAATACTGCCTTCGGTGAAATAGGGAGGAGTTGGCGAACCGTCAACCCACATTTTCACGAAATCCACGGCCAGGTGAGGGCTGGCAAATTGCGCCCGTTTCTCAATTAATGCTTCCATTTCTGTATCACTGGCGCGCGCAAATTTCGGACTACCCCAGATAATATGAGCGGCAACACGCTGTTTCAGCTTGCCAGCCAGATCACTTTGTTTGAAAGTCGACAACATCGCCTCGTTACCAGAGGCCTCCTGAGTGGAAGTGATACCGAATTGACTGAATAATTTGCTGGCCCATTCAAGCGCCTGCAGACGCTGCTGCAATGATGCCGCTTTGAAATCTTTGCTCGCCAGGACCGTGGCGGTTTCCACCAGTTCTCCGGTCAGTTCACCCGTTTCATCTCTGACAAACCGGCCACCAACAGGATCGGCCGTTGCCTTATTTATTCCGGCAAGACTAAGGGCTTTCGAATTTACAAACGCATGGTGCTGAGAGCCTTCAACGATATAAACCGCTCTGTTTGCAAAAACCTTATCAAGAAGGGCCTTATTAAACTTCCCGTTTGGCAACTGCTCCGACCAGACTGACCCGGCGATCAGCCATTCAGAGTCAGACAAACCTTTTTCGCACTCCTTGAGTTTGGCGATAAGTCCTTCGATCGGCGCTCCCAGCGGTAAGCGACATTCAAACAATTTGTTTAAGCCGCCCCAGACCATATGGCTGTGCGCATCGTGAATACCCGGCATCAACATAGCGCCGGCCAGATCGGAGACTCTGGTCTTCTCACTAATCCAGTCACGGACGGACTCATTGCTGCCAACGAAAACAATTTTTCTGTCTTTTACGGCGATAGCTTGCGCCCAGACCTGCTTGTCATTAACTGTGTACACCCGGCCATTAAGGTAAACGCTGTCTGCCACATCCGCGTAAACCGTAAATTGTGAGCCAAGCAAGCATAAAAAGAGTAAGCGAATAAGCATTGTTTCAGTTTCCTTATGGTCTCTGTGTGGGATTAGCAGAGGCTATGTTAACTCGGCGGCCCCAATTCTCGAACCGCCTTAATCTGGCTTGTCGCTCAGCTCAGCAATGCTGCTCTCAAATCACTTGAAAAACGGTCCTCTTTATCACTCACAACACTTATTAACTACTTGTTATTTATATATTTTCTCACCCATTCTCCATCCCTGCTGGCAATACTTGACTAAAATAGTCAGATATGTGATTCTGCCCGCCCGACAATCATTGATTTTGGTGGGGACTGCCACAAATGAAACTAACCACGAAAGGTCGATATGCTGTAACCGCAATGCTGGATCTGGGCTTACATCAGGGTCAGGGTCCCATCAACCTCTCGGATATTTCATCGCGTCAGGGTATTTCACTTTCCTATCTTGAGCAGTTGTTCTCTCGCATGCGTAAGCAAGGTCTGGTATCAAGCTCTCGCGGCCCCGGTGGAGGCTATACACTCGGACGAGGGGCAGAGGAAATTTCGGTAGCGGACGTTATTCGAGCAGTGGACGAGACCGTCGATGCTACCCGCTGTCATGGCAAGAAAAACTGTCATGGCGAAGACCGCTGCCTGACCCATGATTTATGGGAAGAACTAAGTGGGCAGATTACCGAGTTTCTCAGCAGCATTAGCCTCGCCTCTCTGGTCGAGCGAGGCTCTGTAAAAACAGTATCAGAGCGACAGGAACACGCTCTGATCCAGATGGAACTAAGAACATGAACAAATCGAATATTGCTTTAACTGAAAGAGCAGCGAATCACGTCAAGAATTTCCTCGCCAAACAGGACGACGAAATTAATTTACGGGTCGGTGTGAAACCTACCGGTTGTTCCGGTTATCAGTATGTTGTTGAAGCGACCGAGAACATCAATGCCAGCGATCAATTGTTCGAATCTTTCGGAGTTAAAATCGTTGTTGATGATCAGAGTTTTAAATACCTCTCCGGCACCGAGCTCGATTATGTGAAGGAAGGCATTAACGAAGGTTTCCGTTTCAACAACCCCAATGTCCAGGCCACCTGTGGCTGTGGAGAAAGTTTTACTATTTCAGAAGAAACTAACTAGAGCACCAAACCTATGTCAACGCATGCCGAAGACGTCGAATCACTTGTCGATAAGGAATATGAACACGGTTTTGTTACCGATATCGATAGCGACACTATTGAACCGGGCCTCAATGAAGAGGTTATTTCCTTTATTTCAAAGAAAAAAAATGAACCCGCCTGGATGCTCGACTATCGACTGAAAGCCTATCGTCAATGGCTGAAAATGGAAGAACCATTATGGGCGCATGTTGATTACGAACCCATTGATTACCAGTCTATCTCGTATTATTCAGCGCCGAAATCGAAAGACGATATGCCCAAAAGTCTGGATGAAGTTGATCCAAAACTTCTGGAGACTTATGAGAAGCTTGGTATTCCTTTGCACGAACAAAAAATGCTGGCCGGTGTCGCCGTTGACGCCGTTTTTGATAGTGTCTCGGTTGCCACCACCTTCAAAAGCAAGCTCGCAGACGCTGGTGTTATATTCTGTTCTTTTTCTGAAGCTGTTCAGGAACACCCTGAGCTGGTACAAAAATACCTTGGCTCAGTAGTACCTATTGCAGACAATTATTTCTCTGCTTTGAATGCTGCGGTTTTTACCGACGGCTCGTTCTGCTACATTCCAAAAGGTGTTCGTTGCCCGATGGAATTATCAACCTACTTCCGTATAAATGCTTCCAACACCGGTCAGTTTGAACGCACACTTATTGTTGCTGATGAAGGCAGTCATGTCAGCTATCTTGAAGGCTGCACAGCGCCAATGCGTGATGAGAATCAGCTGCATGCGGCCGTAGTCGAACTGATTGCTCTGGATGACGCTGAAATAAAATATTCTACTGTACAGAACTGGTATCCCGGTGACGAGAATGGCAAAGGTGGTATTTATAACTTCGTAACCAAACGCGGGGACTGTCGCGGCAGGAACTCCAAAATATCCTGGACTCAGGTCGAAACCGGCTCTGCCATCACCTGGAAATATCCGAGCAGTCTGTTACGCGGAGATAACTCGGTCGGAGAATTTTATTCCGTCGCCGTAACCAACAATTATCAGCAGGCTGACACCGGCACCAAGATGATTCATATCGGCAAGAACACCAGTAGCACCATCATTTCCAAGGGAATCTCAGCCCGTTTTGCACAAAATGCCTATCGTGGTCTGGTGAAAATTTCAAAGGGTGCCGACAACGCACGAAACTATACTCAATGCGATTCTCTGTTGATGGGAGATAAGTGCGGAGCGCATACCTTCCCTTATATAGAAGCAAAGAACTCCAGCGCACAGGTCGAACACGAAGCAACCACCTCAAAAATCGGCGACGATCAGTTATTTTACTGTCGCCAGCGTGGTGTCTCTGAAGAAGATGCCGTGAACATGATCGTCAATGGCTTTTGCAAGGACGTGTTCAAAGAGTTGCCGATGGAGTTTGCAGTCGAAGCACAAAAGCTTCTCGGCGTCACACTGGAAGGTGCTGTTGGATAGAGCCAGATTACCAATTAATTATTTTTTATTTATTCAGAAATTATCATGCTAAGTATTAACGATTTACACAGTCAGATTGATGACAAGAAAATTCTCAACGGGCTGAGCCTGGAGGTTAACAAGGGTGAAGTTCACGCCATCATGGGACCGAATGGTTCCGGCAAAAGTACCCTGGCAAATGTACTGGCCGGACGCGACGGTTATGATGTAACCGGTGGCAGTGTCACTTACGAAGGTCAGGACTTACTGGAGATGTCTCCGGAAGAACGTGCATGGGCAGGAATTTTTCTGGCCTTTCAGTACCCGGTGGAAATACCCGGGGTAAATAATATTTACCTGCTCAAAGCCGGCGTCAACGCTATTCGCAAATCACGTGGTGAGACCGAACTGGATGCAGTTGAATTCCTCGCTCTGGTTCGGGAAAAAATTAAGCTGGTTAAAATGAAAGAGGACTTCATGAGCCGTGGCGTCAACGAAGGTTTCTCTGGTGGTGAGAAAAAACGTAACGAAATTTTCCAGATGGCAGTACTTGAGCCGAAACTCGCAATACTCGATGAGACCGATTCTGGTCTTGATATCGATGCACTGAAAATCGTGGCGGATGGGGTCAACCATCTGCGTAATGAAGAACGCTCAATTGTTCTGGTTACACACTATCAGCGCCTGCTCAATTACATTGTTCCTGATTTTGTTCATGTACTGGCGAATGGCCGTATTATCAAGTCCGGTGGCAGTGAACTGGCTCTTCAACTGGAAGAACAGGGCTATGAGCAGGTTATGCGAGAGGCCGAAGCAGCATGACGCAGGCCGCTATTGATCACTATCTTGCCGAACATAAGCGTCTGTCAAACAATAGCGCTGGCTGGATAGAAAAACAACGTTTGTCAGCACTAGAGAGTCTGGGCCGTCAGGGTTTTCCAAGTACGCGTCATGAAGCCTGGAAATACACTGATGTTCGCTCCTTACTGAAACAGAATTTCATCAGCGTCGATACAGATGATTCCACAGTCGGTGCTGAACAGATGCAAACTATTCGTTTTCCCGATCTGGACTGCTATGAACTGGTGTTTGTTAACGGACATTTTAATTCTGCACTTTCAAGCCTGCCTGCAAGTGGCGAGGCGATAAATGTCAGCTCTATTTCCACAGCTGGCGATGACGTTCGCGCAAAAATTGAACAATATCTGAATCAATACGCCAGTACCGACAAGCATGGCTTCGCTGCCCTCAATACTGCTTTTCTCAATGATGGCACTTTCATACACGCAGCCGATAATGCGCAGATCGATAAACCACTGCATCTGGTTTTTATATCGAACAAACAGAATAGTTCTTTTATAGCCCATCCGCGCAATCTGATCATTCTCGGTAGCAATGCCCGTGCAACAGTTATCGAAAGCTACATTGGTCTTGATAATGCCGAGTACTGTACGAATACGGTTACTGAAATTATAACCAGCGAGGGTGCTCACCTTGAGCATTACAAGCTGCAGCAGGAAAGCGATCTGGCTTATCACATTGGCTACCTGCACGCCCACTGCCATAAGGACAGTCGTCTGGATTCACATTCGATCTCACTCGGTGGCTTATTGGTCCGTAACGATATCGATACAGTACTAGCCGGTCGCGGTGCGCATGTCGGTCTGAATGGTTTGTATATTGCTGGTAACAATCAGCACATCGACAACCACACCCGAGTTGATCACAATATGCCAAATACCAGCAGTGATGAAACTTATCGTGGCGTTCTTGATGGAAAAGCACGCGCAGTCTTTAACGGTAAAGTAGTCGTCCATAAAGATGCCCAGCAAATCGATGCTCAGCAATCCAATGCCAATCTGCTAATGTCTGACGACGCGGAAATTGATACCAAACCCGAACTCGAAATCTATGCTGATGATGTGAAGTGCACTCATGGTGCAACAATTGGCCAGCTCGATGAAAACATGCTGTTCTATCTGCGCAGCCGGGCTATCGATGAAACCACTGCACGCAGTCTGCTCACCTTTGCCTTCGCTGATGAGGTCATCAAACGTATTTCCTTTGCCCCGATTCGAGAACGACTTGAACACCGGGTTGTCGGGCGTCTGCCTGATGCCTCGCTAATTTCGGAGTTTTTGCAATGAGTACTGCCGCCAAAGCTTTCCATGCTGAATTTGAAGTAAGCCGCTACCGACAGGATTTTCCGGTCTTGCAACGCGCCGTGCGCGGTAAACCACTTGTCTATCTTGATAATGCAGCGACATCGCAGAAGCCTTCAGTCGTCATAGACGCGCTGGAAAAATACTATAGCGAATACAACGCCAATATCCACCGTGGTGTACATACCTTGAGCGAAGAGGCAACTGTCGCTTATGAGGATGTTAGGGAATTATGCAGAAACTTTGTTAATGCCAGCTCCGTACAGGAGATTATTTTTACCAAGGGCACAACCGAAGCGATTAATCTGGTAGCCAATACCTATGGCCGTAGTAATCTTGAAGCCGGCGATGAAATTATTATTTCCTGGATGGAGCATCACTCCAATATTGTTCCCTGGCAGTTGCTTTGCGAGCAAAACGGCGCCGTTTTGAAAGTGGTGCCGATTGATGATGATGGCGCTTTTGTTATGGATGAGTATATAAAGCTGCTGAGTCCAAAAACAAAGATTGTCGCCATCGGTCACATATCCAATGCGCTAGGCAGTATCAACCCGGTAAAAGAAATAGCCCGTCTTGCCCATGAGCAGGGAGCGGTCGTACTTGTGGATGGTGCTCAGGCGACACCACACACTGCAATTGACGTTCAGGATCTGGACTGCGATTTTTACGCCTTTTCCAGCCACAAAGTTTTTGGTCCGACCGGAGTGGGAGTTCTCTATGGCCGTCAGGATCTTCTGGAAGCGATGCCTCCGTATCAGGGTGGCGGTGATATGATCAAAATGGTCACCTTTGAGAAAACCCTCTACAGCGATTTGCCAAACAAGTATGAAGCCGGTACACCAAACATCTCCGGTGTCATCGGACTCGGTGCCGCGCTTAACTATCTCAATTCCATAGGCATTGAAAACATAGCTGCTTACGAGAATGAATTACTCGATTACGCAACAGACGCCGCACTGAAAGTAGAGGGTCTTAGAATTATTGGTACAGCAGAAAATAAAGCGAGCATTTTGTCTTTTGTGATTGATAAGGTACACCCGCACGATCTCGGCACTATTCTTGACCACGATGGCATCGCTATTCGGACCGGCCATCATTGCGCAATGCCGGTGATGGACAGATTCAAGGTTCCCGCTACCGCACGCGCCTCTTTTGCTTTTTATAACACCAGACAGGAAGTTGATATATTGATGGACGCCATTAACAACGCGAGAAAGGTGTTTGCCTGATGTTTGACTTAAAGGATTTATATCAGGAAGTCATTGTTGATCATAACCGCAGTCCGAGAAATTTCGGCCAGATGGAAAACCCGGACAGAACACTGGAAGGTTTTAACCCACTATGCGGCGACAGGCTGACCCTGTATGTGAAATTACAGGATCAGCAGATTGATGAGATCAGTTTCGATGGTTCAGGCTGTGCCATTTCGGTAGCCTCTGCGTCATTAATGACCGATGCCATGAATGGGAAAACCATCAATGAAGCCGAAGAAATTTTTGAAAATTTCCACATTCTGGTTACCTCTGACGGTGAAGATGCGGATCTGGATAAACTCGGGAAACTCGCTGCTCTTGCCGGTGTCCGTGAATATCCGACACGGGTAAAGTGTGCCACTTTGTGTTGGCATACTCTGCACTCGATTCTGGAAGGTGACGATGAGGTGATTTCAACAGAATGAGCAGTCCAACAAACGAACCGCTAACAGTCAATCGTGACTGCGAAGCAATACTCATCCCGGACGGTACCGCTATTGAAGTTCCCGAAGGCAGCGTAGTGTTTATTACTCAGGCTCTGGGTGGAAACTATACGATTAATTTGAACGGCAATCTGGCCCAGATTGGTGCCAAGGATGCTGATGCGCTGGGTTACGATATTCCTCAGGAAGCTTTGATCCAGGAACCGGCGATACTGCCCGATGGCAGCTTTAACGAAGATCTGGTCTGGGCGCAGATGCGCACCTGCTACGACCCTGAGATACCGATTAATGTGGTCGAGCTGGGACTCATTTACGACTGCAAAATTAGCAAACTGGATGATGAGCAGCACCGCGTCGATATTCTGATGACCCTGACCGCACCGGGCTGCGGGATGGGTGAATTTCTGGCGGCCGATGTAAGCAGCAAGGTTGCGACTATTCCGACAGTCACTCAGGTCGATGTTGAACTTGCCTTTGACCCGCCCTGGAGCATGGAAATGATGTCGGAAGCGGCACGTCTGGAAGCAGGCCTGTTCTAGAATCCTGATCTTTCCGTTGATCGAAGCTATACAAGTCGCCAAGTAACCTTCAATTTATTACTTATATTTCAGAGACTTATATTATGTCTGCGCGGTGGATAGACATCATTCCCGAAGCCGGGTTCGAGCCTGGCGATTCTCATTTCATCGATATCGAAGACCTGACCATCGCCCTGTTTAACCTGGATGGCGAGTATTTCGCCGTTGAAGATGCCTGTAGCCATGACGGTTCGCGAATGCTCAGTTGCGGTGTTGAAGCCAAATTTACGGTTCATGGTGACCGTCTGATGTGTCCGAGACACGGTGCTCGTTTCTGCATCAAAACCGGTGCCGCATTGACTCGTCCGGCACGCGATCCCATCCCGACCTACCCTACCCGAATTGAACACGGTCAGATCCAGGTCTATTGTGAGCCTTGAGAACCACTAAACTTAGACGCATATCCTGTTAATTTTACAGGAAAAGTTTTACCCGCACGTATAAATACGTATAATCGCGCGACCAAATTAATACATTAAAGACAAAAGTACTGGAGTAGTTTACATGGCGATTGAACGCACACTTTCCATGATCAAGCCTGATGCTGTCGCAAAAAACGTCATCGGTGAGATTTATTCAAGATTTGAAAAAGCCGGACTACGCATTGTCGCGGCAAAAATGCAGCAGCTGTCAGTTGAACAGGCAGCGAAATTTTATGAAGTTCACAGCGAGCGACCTTTCTATCAGGAATTGATCGACTTCATGACCTCAGGGCCGGTAATGATCCAGGTTCTCGAAGGTGAGAATGCGATTGCACTGAACCGCGAGTTGATGGGGGCTACTTTTCCAAAGGACGCCGAAGCCGGCAGTATACGGGCCGATTTTTGCGATGCTGATGGGGATCAGGGTGAGAATGCCGTTCACGGATCGGACGCCGCTGAAACAGCCGCCGATGAGATTCCTTTTTTCTTCAGCGCCGAGGAGCTATGTGCCCGCCTCAGGTGAAACAATGTGAACGGGCCTACCAACCTTTTTGAATTAAGCCATAATGATATGCGGGAATATTTTTCCCGCATATCAGAAAAACCTTTTCGCGCCACTCAGGTTATGAAATGGGTATACCATCAGGGTATAACCGATTTCGAAAAAATGACCGACATCAGTAAACCCCTCAGAGAGCAGCTCGGTCAGCAAACGGTTTTTCAATTACCCGAAATCGTTTCACAGCAAACCTCTGTTGACGGTACTCGCAAGTGGCTTTTGCAAATAGATGAAAAAAATTGCATTGAGACCGTGTTCATCCCGGAAAAAGATCGGGGAACACTCTGTATCTCATCTCAGGTTGGCTGCCCGCTTGATTGCAGTTTTTGCTCTACCGGCAAACAGGGCTTCAGCAAGAACCTCAGTGTCGCCGAAATAATCGGGCAATTGTGGCTGGCCAACCGCGAGTTGGGGAGTTTTCAGGATAACCGCCGCGTGGTGACCAATGTGGTGATGATGGGTATGGGTGAGCCGCTATTGAATTTTAACAATGTCGTGACAGCCATGAATCTGATGAAAGATGATCTTGGTTTTAATCTGGCACAAAAACGAGTCACCCTGAGTACTGCCGGTGTCGTCCCTGGTATCGATAAACTTGCCGAAACTACAAAAGTCAGTCTGGCAGTATCTCTGCATGCGGCCAACAACGACACCCGGGATATCCTGGTGCCGATAAATCGAAAGTATCCGATAAAAGAGCTAATCGCTGCCTGCAAAAGATACGCGGCACAAAGGGATAATGATCCCATTACCTTTGAATACGTCATGCTGGATGGCATTAACGACAGCAGTGCCGATGCTCGCGAGTTATCCAGAATTTTGAAAGATGTTCCGGCAAAAGTGAATCTGATTCCCTTTAATCCTTTTCCGGGTTCAGGCTATCTATGTTCTCCAAAGCGAACAATCGATGCATTTAGGGATATACTTGTCAAAAACGGTCTGATAACAATCACTCGTAAAACCAGAGGGGATGACATCGATGCAGCCTGCGGTCAACTGGTTGGCAAAGTCGCGGCCAAAGCAAAACGACTGCAGTGATCGGTTTACAAAGAGCAGATATGAATATAACTAAATTACTGCCCCTGTTGCTTTTGATCTTTCTTGTATCCTGCAATCAGTCAGGCAAGAAGAAGAGTGATCTGCGCCCAACAGCCGGCACTAACAAGGCCGCCATGGCCAATCTTAACCTCGGCATAGAGTATATGCGTATCGGCGAGTACGAGAAATCTCTGGAAAAACTGGACCGCGCCCGTGCGGCTGATCCGGATTTTTCGGGCACCTATAATGCTTATGGTCTTCTCTATCAGGCAATAGAACGCCCCGACGATGCCGAGAAAAGTTTCAAAAAAGCCCTGAAACTGAATCCGAGTGATTCAAATACGATGAATAATTATGGTCGCTTTTTGTGTGAGATAGATCGCAGTGAAGAGGCTGAAGCTATACTTCTGCGAGCCGCAGCCAATCCACTTTACTCCACGCCGGAGATAGCCATTACGAATGCCGGTTCCTGCGCCTTCAAAAAAGACAGGTTGGCTGACGCCGAAAGGTATTTCCGACAGGCAATCGAACTAAATGAGCGGAACCCGACGGCACTATTACAAATGTCTCAACTCTCCTTTGATCAGAAGAAACATCTTTCCGCAAGAGCTTATCTTCAGCGATATCTGTCAGTCAGCCGACATAATGCTGCAAGCCTCTGGCTGGGGATTCAAATTGAGAATATTCTCGGCGATAAAGATGCACTGTCCAGTTATAAATTATCGTTGAAAAATAATTTCCCGGACTCTGATGAAGCGCAACGACTTGGAAAGTCCGGTTCTGGTAGCTAGCCATGTCAGACGAGTCAGAAAAACAGGTCCAACTCACCGCCGGAGAACAACTCCGCCACACACGTGAGCAGAAAAACCTGTCGGTTCAGGATATAGCATCTCGCCTGAATCTGGATACCCGGATTATTGAGGCAATAGAGGACAATAACTTCGAATTATTACCGGCCGCCACATACGCTCGCGGTTACCTCCGAAGCTACGCGAAACTACTCGACATTGATGCAGAACTTATATTGTCGGCCTACAATAACGAGGCGCCGGCACCACCTGAAATTATTCCTGAAGTTAAACATTCCTCACAAACTTCCAGTAGTGACAAACCGGTCAGAGCTATCACCTATCTCATCAGTTTAAGTTTAGTGATCCTTCTGGCGGCCTGGCTTTACAGCAAGTTTGTAATTGATGCTGATACCACAATGAAAACTGACACGATCGCAGAACAAAGCGATGTGCCGGTTTCCGCCTTATCCTACGATATACCTGTGGTTGAACATTCAAGCCAGCCGTTCTTTCGCAGCATTGAAGTTGTCGAAGAAACAGGATCGACTGCCATTCAGTCCGAACTAGGCGCTGAGAATAATACAGTCCCTGAGCCGGAAGAATCTGGTGATGATGATAATGAAGAGTATCCGCTCAAGATCACTTCAGAGATCGACGGGCCTGATTTACTGGTGCTGCGATTAACAACGGATTCCTGGATTGAAATTTATGACTCTCTCGATAACAGGATATTCGTCAACATGGGTCGTCAGGGACAGGTGCTTGACTTGAAAGGTACCGCTCCGTTTTCAGTTTTACTAGGCTACGCAGAAGGTGTCAGCGTTGAGATAAATGGAAAGCCCTTTGACTCTGCCCCGTTTACGAAAGGCAGCATTGCCCGCTTTAGTCTGACCCCCTGATCCCGCCGGGGTGCAGTTCCGGCTTCAGGCAAACACAGTTCTGATAACATAAATTGTAATTATTCTTTGGAGATTATTTTGGCGGACAAAATACAATCCGTAAAAGGGATGCATGACATCCTCCAGCAAAGTTCAAGCAAATGGCAGACCCTTGAAAACAGGGTTCAGGGAATACTCAATCGCTATGGCTATCAGGAAATTCGTACTCCTGTTGTTGAAAAAACCGAACTGTTTAAACGGTCGATCGGAGAAACCACAGACATCGTTTCCAAGGAGATGTATACCTTTACCGATCTCGGCGGCGAGAGCCTGACACTGCGACCCGAAGGTACAGCCGGCACTGTCCGTGCACTACTGCAACACGGTCTCTACCAGAACAGTCCTCTGCGTCTATGGTATTGCGGCCTGATGTTCAGACATGAACGCCCGCAAAAAGGCCGCTTACGTCAGTTCAACCAGATCGGCGCTGAAGTATACGGACTCAAAGGGCCTGATATAGACGCAGAGTTGATCGCAATGTGCGCTCGTTTCTGGAAAGAACTCGGCATTGATAATCTGGAATTACAGATTAACACTCTGGGCAGCAATGAAGCACGTCGGAAATACCGTGATGTACTGGTAGAATTTTTCCAGGATCATAAAAATGATCTCGATGATGACAGTCAGATAAGACTGGAGAAAAACCCGCTACGTATACTCGACAGTAAGAACCCCGAAATGCAGGCACTGATCGAAGCCGCACCGGGGATGGCGGAGCATATGGATGAACAATCCGGTGAACATTTTCTCGGCTTACAAAACCTGCTTGGCTCAATTGGCATTCCGTTTACGCTCAATCCTCGACTGGTTCGCGGACTGGACTACTACAGCAATACCGTTTTTGAATGGGTCAGCGATAGTCTAGGCGCACAGGGCACGGTCTGTGCCGGTGGCCGTTATGACGGGCTGCTCGAGCATTTTGGCGGACGTACTATCCCGGCCATCGGTTTCGCCATGGGGCTGGAAAGACTGGTTGAGTTAATGTCTCTATCAGATGCAGGAGAAAAAGACCCTCAATCACCACACGTTTATTTGATAATTGCCGGTGACAGCGCCTTTGCCAGAGGTTTTCAGCTTGCTGAAGAACTTAAAGATGCACTGCCCGAATTGCGTCTGCTTATGCATTGTGGCGGGGGTAGTTTCAAAAGCCAGTTCAAAAAAGCGGACAAATCCGGTGCTGATATTGCCCTGATTCTGGGAGAGGATGAGCTCGACAAGCAGTGTGTCGGCCTGAAACACTTGCGAGGTGAAAACGTTCAAAGTGAGCTTGCCTGGACTGATCTCGCTGACAGGCTAAAACTGGAACTCGGGCTTTAAACAGACTGGATTCCTGAAAGGCATCGACTGTGTCGTCGGCAACGGTATAATGCGCGCAGATACAGGGTATAAGCCTGAGAATCTTAACAAAAGAAAAGAACACGCAGTAGTAAAGGAATTAACAATCAGGAGAGTCATTTGGACATTTATCAAACAGAAGACGAACAGGTCGAAGCACTGAAAAAGTGGTGGCAGGAAAACGGTAAATCCGCCATTTTTGGTGTTTTACTTGGTCTTTCAGCCATTTTCGGCTGGCGTGAGTGGCAGGATTATGAGACTGAGATGGCTGCGTCAGCATCGAATCTCTACCAGCAAATGGTGGCTGCCGCACGCGAACAAAAAGCCGAAGAGCTGATTAAAGTCGCCAATGAAATCAGCGCTAACTATGAATCTACGGCTTATTCTGTGTTCGCCCGCCTGGCTCTGGCCAGAGTAGCAGTAGAAAATGACGATCTGGATTCCGCAATTACCGATCTACGCTGGGCTCTGGATAAGACCTCACAGGAAAGTTTGCGACACGTGATCACTTTGCGACTCGCGCGAGTACTAATCGCGCAATCGAAGTACGACGAAGCTCGGGCAATAGTGAACAGCCAGAATCAGGGAGAGTTCGCTCTCTCCTATCTTGAACTTGAGGCAGACATTTTTCGCAAGGAAGACAAAATCAGCGAGGCCCGGCAATCTTATGAAAAGGCAATCAGTCTCGCCAAAGCCGGCAATCTTGACAGTTCGATGCTGGATCTGAAGCTTGATGATCTGGGCCGTGAAGAATCAAAATGATCAGAGTTTTATGTCTGCTGTTTAGTATCTCAGTGCTCAACGGCTGTGGTACCACTTCAGCCATCGCCGAATATTTAAAAGGTGACAGCGACAATGCTGAGCCCCCGGCAGAACTCGTGGAGTTCAGACAACGCCTGAACGTTATAGAACTGTGGTCAAAGAATATCGGTAGCGGTACTGACAAACAATATTTGAAACTGGCGCCGGTAATATCCAATCAACGTTTATATATCGCCGATGCCGACGGCCGGGTTGAAGCACTTGACGCCACCAATGGTAAGAAGGTCTGGTCAATAGATACCGATGCACCTATCAGCGGCGGTCCCGGTTTTGGCGAAAATACCGTCCTGCTTGGCACCAGTGAAGCCGAGACTATCGCCTTATCAGCTGAAGATGGCTCCGAACAATGGCGAAAAAAAGTCACCAGTGAAATTCTTTCTGCCCCGCAAAAAGCGGCTAATACGGTTGTAGTTCGTACCGGTGATGGCAAAATTTTTGGTCTCAATGGCGACAACGGCAGACGTCTGTGGATTTATGATCGGACAGTGCCAGCTTTGACGTTACGCGGCACCAGTGCACCGGTTATCGACGGTAATCTGGTCGTCGCCGGTTTTGATGGCGGCCGTATGGCTGCACTTGAAGTACGTACCGGGAAACTGATCTGGGAAGCCCCGGTTGCCACGGCCCGCGGCAGCAATGATATGGAACGTATGGTCGATATTGATTCATCGCCCCTGATAGTTGACGGCGTCATTTACATTGCCACCTTTCACGGACACCTCACAGCCATGCAGGCTGAAACGGGTCGTGTACTCTGGGATCGTGATATGTCATCTTATGCTGGTTTTGATGCTGATGAAAAATACCTTTATGTGACCGCCGACAAGAGTCATATCTCCGCTTTTGATCGCTTCACCAGTGAGGAGTTATGGATACAGGACAAATTGCATCTTCGCCAGATAACTGCCCCGGCAAGTATCGGTGATTTTATCGTGGTCGGTGATCTGGAAGGATATCTTCACTGGATGTCAAAATCTTCAGGAAAATTTGTAGCAAGAACTGAATTATGTGGCGACCCCATACTTACGCCACCCACTGTTGTTGGCAAAATCCTTTACGGTTTCTGCAGCGACGGTACTCTCACCGCTTATAGTTACCGGTAATTTAAAATGTCCCATGTTATTGCCATCGTTGGTCGTCCCAATGTCGGCAAATCCACGCTTTTCAATCGCATTTCAAAAAGCCGGGACGCATTGGTAGCTGACCGTCCCGGGGTCACTCGTGATCGTCAGTATGCATTCGTGCGTCATTTTGAGCGTCCTTTCGTTCTGATCGACACCGGTGGTCTCGATGAAGACAAGCATTCGGAAGACCTCATGGCCGGGCTCGTCTCTGAACAGGCGAAACGAGCTATTGAAGAAGCCGATGCAGTTATCTGGCTGGTCGATGGCCGTAGCGGTCTGACCACAGCTGATGAGGTGCTGGTAAAAAAACTCAGACCACTCAGCAAGAATCTTTCACTGGTCGTAAACAAAACTGAAGGACTCGACATAGCTGTTGTCAGCGCCGAGTTTCATCAGCTTGGAGTAGGACAGCCTCTGGCCATTTCAGCCGAACGTGGCGATGGTGTATCTCAGCTTGTCGATGAAATACTGACCAGTCTTCCACAGACTGAAGATGACGAAGACATTGACGACGATGGTTTGCGAATCGGTATCATCGGTCGCCCAAACGTCGGTAAATCAACTTTGGTTAACCGCATGCTGGGCGAAGAACGCATGCTGACGTTTGATCAACCGGGAACGACGCCTGACAGCGTCTCGATTGCTTTTCAGCGCCGGGAAAAACCTTACGTATTAATTGATACCGCTGGTGTCCGACGACGTGCGAAAATTACCGATCTTGTTGAAAAATTCAGCGTTATCAAAACTCTCAAGGCCATCGAACTGGCGCAAATTCTGGTGATGGTGATTGACGCTCAGGAAGGTCTCAGCGATCAGGATCTGAATTTGATTGGCATTGCTGCTGATAGTGGTAAATCACTGGTTATTGCTGTTAACAAATGGGACGGACTTGAGGATGATCAGAAAAACATGGTCCGAAACCAGCTCGATCGGAAACTGGATTTTGTTTCTTACGCCTGTATACATACTATATCTGCCTTGCATGGCACCGGGGTAGGCAAGCTTTTTGATTTGCTGGATAGAATAGGAAAATCGCAGACAATCCGCGTTAAATCATCGCTGGTAACTGACATACTGCATGAGCTTGTTCAGGCTCACGAACCGCCGCTGGTTCACGGCAGACGCATAAAGTTGCGTTACGCCCATGTCGGCGGCCATGATCCTCTGCGCATTATCGTTCACGGGAACCAGACAGAACGTGTTCCTGATAACTATAAACGCTATTTATCCGGAAAAATCAGACAGAAACTAAAACTGCTTGGAACACCGGTAATGATTGAATTCAAACACGGCGATAATCCCTACAAGGGTAAAAAAAATGTCTTGAACAAGCGTCAGATGGAAAAACGCAGGCGCCTGATGCGGCACGTCAAAAAAG
The DNA here is from genome assembly GCA_012103475.1 of Gammaproteobacteria bacterium. Taxonomy (GTDB): domain Bacteria; phylum Pseudomonadota; class Gammaproteobacteria; order Eutrophobiales; family Eutrophobiaceae; genus WLWS01. Next base: position 429,189 of record WLWS01000001.1, read on the forward strand.
GTAAATAAGCTTCTTTTCAGCCGTTCAGGCGGATAACAACAATCAGTTCTGATTCAGATGATTTTGAATGATTGCCATAATCTGTAAGGCGTCATTACCGGTCGCCCATTCACCTTCAGCGTTCAAAATCACCAGCTCTGTTTTATCGCCGACACCAGTAAGACTGACCTGATAAGGCACGCCTTCAGGTCCCGATTCATCGTCGCCCCAGAATTTAAGTTTGGACAGCCAGCCTTTTTCTTCCCCAATTTGCGCATCGAAATATGTTACTCGATAGATGCCTGCCTCTGCATCCTTGCTTTGAATGGGTAACCCGGCACGTTCCAGTGCAACTTCCGTATGCCGCCAGGCGCGGGTAAACTCCGCCGGTATTGAGAGGAGCTCCTTCCCATCATTGGTGCTTTCAACAACAGACTTTTCCCTGGCGGCAGAAGGTGCTGATGTTGAGCCGGGACTGGAGGCGACAATGGCTTCCCGGTTACCGTTGAAAAACAAATTAAGATCACCCGCCAGTTTTTTCTCAGCGTCAATACTCTTATCCTTGTCGCTCCAACTATCACTACCATCCTGACGTTTCGCCAGAACCTGTCGTTGGTTAGTTATATAAAGTACGGTCAGGCTCGGCTCAGCACCCGGCTCAGAAAAAATCTTGAATTTGTCCCGATAGGAAAAGCCATCTTCAACAAAGGGTTCTGCCCAATTAGTTTCCAGTACACCCAGTTCGGCATCATCCAGATCGCTTGTGTAACCCTGCTCATTGAGAAAGCTTCGTAAGCGCGGCCAGATATTGCCATTGTTTCCTCTTACCGCAACCCACTGTTCGTCTGATTCTGGTTCCGGTGTGCTCAGCGGCGCAGCGTTTGTATTGCCAGTTCGTCTTTGCTGATACTTTGACAGACTCGCACCTTCGTTAGGAATAGACATCGAATCATTTATCGCATCTGCGGTCAGATCCGGCGGCACTTCCAGATCGGGCAGACTTTCACTTTTTTTATACTCCTGACTTTTATCCGGCAGTATGTTGTCCATACTCGGTAAATAGGAACAGGAAGCGTTCAGTAAAAGAAGAATAGATATCGCTAACAGTCTAGTCATTTAAAGTTTCCAGATAATTTATAGAACACCAGCCGCTTGCATGGCGGTTTCCAATTGAGATTCATATTCTGCCGACATCCAGGTCATAGGTAAACGAATACCCTTGTCTATCAGCCCCATTCGGGCCAGCGCCCATTTCGCCGGAATGGGATTGGCTTCTACGAACAAGTTCTGATGCAAACCCAATAACTGCCTGTCAAATGCCAGAGCTTCGTCACGCTTACCGGCAATAGCTGCAAAACACATGTCGTGCATAAGTTTTGGTGCCACATTAGCCGTCACGGAGATTACACCGTCTCCGCCGAGTAAAAGAAATTCACATGAAGTTTCATCATCACCACTAAATAAGAGAAAGTCCTGCGGACAAAGTTCACGAATCTGAGCAACCCGCTCAAGATCGCCAGTGGCTTCTTTGACTCCAATAATGTTGTCTACTCCGGACAGACGGGCAATGGTCTCCGGTAACATATCGCAAGCAGTTCGACCCGGAACATTATACAAAATCTGTGGTATATCGACCGTTTCGGCAACCGCTTTATGATGTAAAAACAACCCTTCCTGCGTTGGTTTATTGTAATACGGGGTAACCAACAGGCAGGCATCCGCGCCTGACTTTTTCGCGCAGCTTGTCAGATTAATAGCTTCAATTGTCGAATTTGCACCGGTACCGGCTATGACAGGCACTCTTCCAGCGACCATATCCACGATCAGACGAATCACTTCACAATGTTCTGATTCCGGCAAAGTAGCTGACTCGCCAGTTGTTCCCATAGCAACGATCGCATCGCTTTTGTTTTCAATATGAAACTCAACCAGACGAGCAAGCGCCTCGGTATCCAGTTCAGTTTCAGGTGCAACACCTTTTTTCATTGGTGTTACCAGCGCGACCATACTACCTTGGAACATCGGTTATCCTGCTATTGTTATGAATGGGAATTAATTATCAGACATGCATTTCAGGCGATTATTCGCACTAAAAGTGCATGAAAACAGGGCGCATATGGTACTTGTATGACAAAGGCATGACAAGAACATTGATTTGTGGCTTTTTTCATCACCAGACCTTGCAGTAATTGAGACAAAGCTGCAAAATCCAAGCTCTGAATTATCCATCTTACTTCTAAAATTATCAGTCACTATATATGCTACAACACATGGTTCTCGTTGCTTTGGGAAAGCAATCTCCAAGGCTGATTGAAGAGCTGACAAAAGCCATCCTCGACTGCAGCTGCAGCATCTCCGACAGTCGCATCAGTAATCTTGGAAATGAATGCACCATTCTCACAAAGCTATCTGGCAGTTGGGATGCGGTCGCCAAGTTTGAGGACTCTCTGACTAACCTTGGCCAGCGTCTGGGTCTGCATTTTAGTTCTGCACGAATCAGCTCACTCAAGCCAACAGAGGAGCTCATGCCCTACGCCATTGATGCCGTATGCTCTGACCGACTGGGTGTGGTCTATGAGATCGCAAAGTTCATGGCCGATAACGAGCTTCAAATTCACGATCTTTACACTAATATCTATGAAGCGGCCAACACCGGCACACAAATGTTCTCTGTGCATATGACGATTAACATACCGATTGATTCGTCAATATCTCTGGTACGCAACGACTTTATGGATTTCTGTGATCGTCTGAATCTGGATGCGATTATGGAACCGGTAAAATAGACAAACTGATTTTCGTCTTCTCATTTAAAAGGAAACAACAAGGTAATGGCAAAAGTATCTCTCGGAAAAAAAGTAAGTAATTTCAAAATTCCTGCAACCGGTGACAAGGAAATCAGCCTGTCGGACTTGAAAGGTAAAAATGTGATTATTTATTTCTATCCGAAAGACAGCACACCAGGTTGTACCCGCGAAGGTCAGGATTTCAGAGATAACATCAGAAAGTTTCGCGCGCGTAATGCCGTAATACTTGGAGTCTCCAGAGACAGCGTGAAATCCCATGAGAACTTTAAGGAAAAACAAAAATTTCCTTTCGACCTGCTTTCTGACAAAGAAGAAAAACTGTGTGCACAATTTGACGTGATTAAAGAAAAAAACATGTATGGAAAAAAAGTGATGGGTATTGAACGCAGTACTTTTCTGATAGATGACTCAGGTGTACTTCGTCAGGAATGGCGAAAACTTAAAGTCGACGGGCATGTCGATGAAGTCCTGGAAGCATTAAAAGCGCTGTAGATACATAGTATCCATGAGTGGTGAAAATTCATCCCGCCTGTTTGTGCTGGATACTAATGTACTTATGCACGACCCCGCTGCCCTGTTCCGTTTTCAGGAACATGACATATTCATTCCCATGGTGGTTCTGGAAGAACTGGATTCCAGCAAAAAAGGCTTGTCAGAAGTCGCTCGAAACACACGCCAGGTAAGTCGATTTCTCGATGAACTAATTAATGATGAAGATAAGGACGCTATAGAGACCGGCCTGTCCCTGAGCAAGATTCAATTCACCAATGGTGATACGAACGCTAATGGACGACTTTTTTTACAAACTCAGGTACTCGCCAACACCCTGCCCGCTGATCTGCCTGGTAACAAAGCAGACAATACAATTCTTGGAACAACACTTTCATTACAACAGGAACAGGCGGATAAAGTAATCACTCTGGTATCGAAAGATATCAACCTGAGAATCAAGGCGCGTGTCCTCGGTATTCACACTGAAGACTACTACAACGATAAAGTCCTCGATGATGCCAACCTGCTATATCGTGGTATAGATGAATTACCTGAAAAATTCTGGGATAAGAGCGCCAGTTCGCTGGATTCCTGGCAGGATAATTCACAAACCTGGTATCGTTTTGCCACATCCATAATCGACGAATGTTATCCACAACAATGCCTTTACAGTGATGAAGTTGAAGATTTTGAAGCTCTGGTAAAACAGACAGATAAAAATGAAACCACAGTACAACTGGCAACAAACTATAAAGGCGACAAAGGTAAAGTCTGGGGTATCAATGCTCGCAACCGCGAGCAGAATTTCGCACTTAACCTGCTTATGGATAACACAATTGATCTGGTTACACTGACAGGTGTTGCGGGAACTGGTAAGACCCTGCTCACGCTTGCGGCCGGTCTACAACAGACTATTGAGGAAAAACGTTATCGCGAAATAATCATGACACGGGTAACGGTACCGGTCGGTGAAGACATCGGTTATCTTCCCGGCAGTGAAGAAGAAAAAATGACCCCATGGATGGGTGCCTTGATGGACAATCTGGAAGTGCTGACAAACTCAGAAGATAACGGTGACTGGGAACGGGCGGCAACTGCCGAACTCTTAACCAAGAGAATTAAGATCCGTTCTCTGAATTTTATGCGTGGCCGCACATTTATGAATCGTTTCGTGATAGTTGATGAGGCGCAGAACCTGACCTCAAAGCAGATGAAAACGCTTATTACACGTATCGGCCCCGGCAGCAAGATCATCTGTCTAGGCAATATTGGTCAAATTGACACACCTTATATTACCGAGACTACATCAGGTTTAACTTATGTGGTTGATCGCTTCAAGGCCTGGCAACACAGTGGTCACATCACTTTACAACGTGGTGAGCGTTCAAGGCTGGCCGACTTCGCCAGCGAGGCGCTTTAAACCGGACTTTCTTCAGTTTCTTCGCTGTAGGTTGGCCAGACATTAATCAGAGCCTTGACCAGCGTTGCCAGGGGAATTGCGAAAAACACACCCCAGAAACCCCAGAGACCACCGAAAACCAGTATTGCAGCAATAATCGCCACAGCGTGAATATTAACCGCATCTGAAAACAAAATCGGCACCAGCACATTGCCATCTAAAAACTGCAAGACAAAATACGCCACCATAAGCCAGGTAAAATCCGGGCCGAGACCCCACTGAAAATAGCCCACTATGGCAACAGGCAGTGTCACTGTCGCCGCACCGATATAGGGAATAAGCACCGACAGTCCTACAACTATCGCCAGCAGAGAGGCATAATTAAGTCCGAAAAATTTGAACACCACATACGCCGCCACACCGACAATAATTATTTCATAGACCTTGCCACGGATATAATTCCCTATCTGTCCGTCCATTTCGACCCACAGGTCAGTAACAAGTCTTCGATCTGCAGGCAGAAAACGACTCAACCATTCAAGTATGATGACCTTGTCTTTCATAAAGAAAAATATCATCAGAGGAACAAGTACAAGATACACAACAACCAGAGGAATCGAGGCAAAGGACACTGACAGCACGCTCTGACCAAAAGCGCTCAGCTCATCACTCAGGGAGAAAATCAGATCCTTAATTGAATTTTCAGACAGGACCTGCGGGTATTCCTGAGACAGTTTCAACAGAAGTTCCTGTCCTTTGCTAATCATATTAGGGACCTCCTGAAAAAACTGACTGGTCTGGCGGGAAAGAATCGGAAGCAGAAATAAAACCAGAAACACCATGAACAAGACAAACAAATTGAATACTGAAACCACAGCCACCAGTCTGGATACTTTTCTTTCCAGCTTTTTCACCGGACCTTCAAGCAAATAAGCTATGACCACAGCCGCGATTAAGGGCGTTAACATCTTGCCCATAAAATAAATTACCAAAGTACTCACCAGCAGAAGCACCATCAACAGTGCCGCCTGTGGATCGGTCAGATAACGTTTATACCAGGCACCGACGTATTCAAGCATTATTTAAGACTCTCTGTGGTTGAGGGAATTATAATAACAATATTAGCATCATCAAACGAGGAGTCATCACCTGGACAAACAGACACCTGCTGAATACCGGACTCTTGCCGAACGGATTAGAGATTGGGCTGGCGATCTGGGCTTTCAACAGATTGGTATCAGCGGTATTGACCTGAGCGCTGACGAGACTCATCTCATGAACTGGCTGAATAATGGCATGCATGGCGAGATGGAGTATATGGCCAGACACGGCAACCGCCGTTCACGACCCGCAGAATTACGCCCGGGTACTTTGCGGGTTATTTCCGTACGTATGGATTATCTGCCGACCGACACTGTTGACTCCGACATTGTACTGGATAATCCGGAACTTGGTTTTGTCTCCCGCTATGCCACAGGACGCGATTACCATAAAGTGATGAGATCTCGCCTACAAAAACTCGCCTCCCGAATCGAAAAAGAAACCGGTCCTTTTGGTTATCGCGCCTTTGTTGATAGTGCCCCGGTTCTGGAAAAAGCACTGGCAAGAAACAGTGGTCTTGGCTGGATAGGTAAGCACAGTAATTTAATTAACCCGAAAGCGGGTTCCTGGTTTTTTCTCGGCGAACTCTACACCGATCTGCCCTTACCAACAGATGATGAATTCAGTAACAATCATTGCGGCAGCTGTAAGTCCTGCATTGACATATGCCCTACTGCCGCGATTATCGCTCCATATCAGGTCGACGCGCGTCGCTGTATTTCCTATCTGACTATCGAACTCAAGGGTTCTATACCTGAAGAATTCCGGGCTCCGATTGGAAATCGTATCTACGGCTGTGACGACTGTCAGCTGGTCTGCCCCTGGAACAGATTCGCACAAACAACAGCGGAAGCTGATTTCGCAACGCGTCACAGGCTCGATAGTTCATCCTTGATTGATCTGTTTAACTGGACTGAAGAGGAATTTCTGAAACGCACTGAGGGTAGCGCTATCAGGCGAATCGGCTATCTAAGCTGGTTGCGCAATATTGCCGTAGCACTGGGTAACGGGCCTGCTAACGAAAACTCAATGGCAGCGCTCGAAGCGCGTCGTGATCACGACTCCGAACTGGTCAGGGAGCACGTTGCCTGGGCGCTGGAACAACTCAGTCAGTCGAATTAATTTTCTTTACGGTAGCAGCAAAAGGTTTCAATCCGCCTGCCAGTATGAGTGCTCCCGTGAGCGCGCCGATACATGACATCAGGGCCATCGAGTAACCGACCAACATGTCATCCTTAAAAATATAATCGGTGCCAAGTGCGACCAGAATATTTCCACCGGCTATCCCGAGCACATTCATGGACAGAAAAAACAAAGCCGTTACCTGCGCCCGCATCTGATTTGGGGCCATTAGCTGACAGGCTGCGGCAGAAGTCGGCGGCGAATAGTTTCCAAAGAACAATGCCAGTCCGATCATGAATAGTGAAAGATGCAGATTCGGCATAAAAGGAAATAATGCCGCAGGAATTATAGTACCGATACAACCGCATAAACCGGCCCGCATCGGCGCATCTTCATAGCCCCGACGTGTAAAAACATCAGTCAGCCAGCCGGCCGACAAAACCCCTGAGGTGACCATCACCAGCATAACCAGACCGAGATACAGACCTATCTCGCTGCTTTCCAGTCCGTAACTCCTGCCAAGGTAGGCCGGTGCCCAGAAGAGAATGGCAAACATGGAGAGTGCGGAAAAACCAAAGCCGGCGTAGTGGCAGAAAAACAATTTTTTATTTGCCGCAATATAGTTGCCGACTTCCCTGAGTGAAAAACCACTCGCCCTGACCTTTCCCTTTCTTTCCGGATCGCGGATGGTAAAACTGAACAGGGCGGCAACAAGAATCCCCGGCAGGCCAACCACAATGAAGGTCAATTGCCAGGGTTTAAGCACACCGACGACGGGCAGTTCGACGATGCCAAACCCGGTAATGTAATCAATAATCGTCCCACCAATAAGTATTGCCAGTCCGCTGCCAATGGGTATGCCCAGAGAATAGATGCTAAGTGCTCTGCCCAGTTTAGATTTCGGAAAGGAATCGGTAATCATTGAGTAGGCGGCTGGTGAAAGCGCGGCCTCTCCGACACCCACCGCCATTCGCGCTATGAAGAGTTGCCAGAAGGAGCGACTCAGACCGCAAAAAGCAGTTGCAAGACTCCACAAAAAGACACCGATTGCTATTATCAGAGGTCTGGATTTGGTATCAGCCAGACGGGCAATGGGTATGCCCATGGAAGCATAGAACAGGGCAAAAGCCAGCCCTGTGAGCAAACTGAACTGGGTATCGCTGATCTGCAGGTCGGCCCGTATTGGATCAACCAGTAGAGTAATAATCTGTCGATCAATAAATGAGAAGATATAAGCAACCATACACAGGGCTACCATATACCAGGCGTAGGTCAGCGACTGTTGTTCCTGCTCTGATTCTGCCTCAATGTCTTGCATCACATCTCCCCAGTCGGTTTTATTTGTAAAATATCAAACAGACAAACACAAAATCACTTTAAAGGAATAAATGGGATTATCAATCTTATTGTGTAATTATATTTTTAAGCAAAGCGGAGAAACTGAATGGCCTTAACAACATCTTTTACGGAGCTGGTCGGCTGCCTGCACCCGGTCTCTTGTGCAGGAATGGGCATGGCATCGCCTGAGCTTGCGATTGAAGTTGCGCGAGCAGGCGGGCTGGGCATGACCAGTGGTGTAATGATTCCACCGCCGGATCTAGAAACATTGCTTGTTGATATGCAGACTGATATCAACGGTCAGATCGGCGTCAATTTTATTATTCCTTTTCTTGAAGACGAAGCCTCGGTAGAAATTGCCGCAAGCAATGCCCGCGTAGTCGATTTTTTCTTTGGCGAACCGGACTCGAAATTGATCGCTACAGTTCACAAAGGCGGCGCACTGGCCGGCTGGCAGGTTGGTTCTGTAAAAGAAGCATGCGCAGCGGCGGATGCCGGTTGTGATTTCGTGATCCTGCAGGGCACTGAGGCAGGCGGTCATGTCCGAGGTACTCGTGGCTTGTTGACTATGATGGCCGATGTGCTTGATTCGGTGGACCTTCCCGTTGTCGCGGCCGGTGGTATTGCGACTGCAAGAGCGGTCGCGATGGCTCTGGCTGCAGGCGCCTCCGCTGTTCGTATTGGTACACGCTTTGTAGCCACCCCAGAGTCCGGATATCACCCCGATTATATTAATGCCATTATTGCCTCGGAAGGGGAAGACGCAGTTTATACCGAACATTTTTCAATTGGTTGGGAAGCACCACACCGGGTCTTGTCCAACTGCATTGACGCCGCTGACTCTCTGCAGCATGAAGTCATAGGTAAAATTAATTTTGGCGGTCAGGAAATAGATGTTCCGCGCAACAGCGTATTCGGGCCTATGGTACAAACCACGGGGGAAATTGATGCGATGGCCCAATACGCCGGTCAGGGCGTCAGTGCCATTAACAGTTGTGAGCCGGCTGCAGAAATCATGCAACAGCTGACTGATGGTGCTGAGGCAATACTCAGGGCTGATCGTGACAGACTGACAACAATGCTGGGCTGAAGCGAATAAGGTTCATAGCAGCATGGTTGTGTTGGTGACGTGTGCAATCGGCTTATCGGGACCAAGCGTATACAGGTAGACCTCGCCATACACAATTGTTCTGCCCGGTTTAATAATACTGGCGTGAACCATCATATCGGCTTCAGTGGCTGCGCGCAGAAAGGACGAAGACTGGGATACGGTTGTCATCGGCACAAATCCATCCATCAGAGACGCCACTGCAAAAACCATGGCGGTATCGGCTGCAGCCATGATGGCCTGACCACAGATTGTACCACCCTCGCGATTAAGCCGATCTGAAGCCGGTACCCGCATCAGCACTTCCCCGTCCTCCAGAGATTCGAATCTCAGATCAAGATCCTGAACCCAGGGTGCGAATTTTTCCTGTAAAAGTAAACGGGCTTCAGCAATCGTAAAATTTTTATCACTCATTCGATTAATCCGAATATTCTGGCCTGTGCCTGTGATCCACCTCTAACGGGAAGTACGCCGATTACCACTGTTGCACCTCTGGGCGGAAGTAAATCGAGGTTATTCATGTTCTCAATCTGGTACTTGTTTTCTGCAAGCATGACATTATGGACTGGAAAACTTAGATCATTACCGGCATCAAGACTCATTGTATCGATACCTATGCCAGCCACATCTCTCTCAAGTAGCAGTCTGGCAGCGGGTACAGAGTAACCCGGAAAATGTAGCACGCCGTCTTTATCCTGGTTTACATAAGTTCCGGGTTCAGAAAATTTTCGGTGCCAGCCGGTATGCATGACCACCAGAACACCACTCTCAATCCTGCCATGTTGACTCTCCCAGCGCTGAATATCTTCGACGCTGAGCAGGTAATCACTATTAAGACCAGCCTTTTTTTCCACATCTATCATCAACACCGGTAACACGAGCTCGTTCAACGGTAATTGATCAATAGTCCGTTTGCCCTTGCCCACAGCGAAGTGGGAAGGCGAGTCGACATGCGTGCCTATATTTTCCCACATGCTGAATTTATGCATGCGATAACCCTGGTCATAATCGGCCAGACGCCTGATTTCTATCGGCTCGGTTCCGGGCCAGTAAGGCATGCCTTCGTAAAGAGCTTGCGTGAGATCAATAATTTTTGAAGCACTTATGGCTTGTTGCAAATCTTCTGCAATAGCGAACTGACAACACAAAAAAAGGCAAAACAAACTAAGGGCTCTGACGAGGTTCATAACCGGAATGATTTATTAGCTTAGAAACGGATATGTAGTTTGCGATAGATGAAGGCCAGAAGCCAGAGCGGTCCGATCAAAAGAAATTGAACATCTTTGAAAAAAGACGGCTTTTTGCCTTCAATCTGATGACCGATAAACTGACCAATCCAGGCCAGTGCAAAAACTATGAGAGAGATTAACCATAGTGGTGTACTCAAACCAGATAAGAGTTCAAGAAGGATAAACATGAGTATGGAAACTATCATCATACCGATAGCAAGCGGCCACGAAATAAGCAGATAGTAAACTATGGCAAGTATCATAAGCACACTTGCCCCGTTAATCTGAAAAGGGAAGTCGTTCTGTTCAAGAGGAAGTGACAGCGGATAGAGTAAACCCAGCAGGCTCAGCATAATCAAGGGCACACAAATCCAGTGCAATGCTTTATTAGTCTGATTACGATGGCTTTCGTCATATTCATCCAGCCATTGATGAATTGTTCTCATTGCCCCTTATTTAAACTGCTTCTACTTTGAATACCGTACCATCAACCCCGATGACCTTCACTTTTCCACCGTCGCCCATATCTTCGCCCATCACTTTCCAGATGGAATCATCCACTTTTATCTTGCCGACACCGTTCACGATGGGCTCCTCGAGCGTGAACACTCTGTCGACATATTGTTCTCCACGGCGATTTAAAGTCGGTTCATCGGTCACCGGAGGGTTATTCTTCAGGTAACGTTTATGCACAACCAGACTTACCACGGATATCACCGTGAATACAGCGATCTGCGCCATAAACGGCAGACCGGGAATCGCCATCATTAATACACCGACAATACCTGCAGCAATACCCATCCATAAAAAATAAACCGCAGGCAGAACCACCATTTCCAGAGTGATTAGCACAACCGCCGCAATCAGCCAGTGCCAGAACTGTATCTGCTCGATAAAGGCCATGTTCTTATACTCCGCGACCTGAATTTGAATCGTCTTTATTGCCGAAAGTTTCCTTGGCAATTTCTGCAATTCCGCCAAGTGCGCCAATCACATTGCTGGCTTCTAGCGGCATCAGGATCAGTTTCTGATTCGGCGCAACCGCGATGTCTTTCAAGGCATCCACATACTTGGTTGCCACAAAATAATTGATAGCGTTCATGTCGCCCGATGCAATAGCGTTGGAAACGTCAGTCGTGGCTTTTGCTTCGGCTTCTGCCAGTCTCTCACGCGCCTCTGCTTCGCGATACGCGGCTTCCTTTTTGCCTTCGGCCTCCAGAATCGCGGCACGTTTTTCACCATCGGCTTCCAGTATTGCGGCCTGCTTCAATCCTTCAGCTTCAAGTATTGCTGCACGTTTTTCACGTTCCGCCTTCATTTGCCGGGCCATCGCATCAACCAGATCCCGTGGCGGCGTAATGTCTTTGATCTCGATACGGGTGACTTTCACTCCCCAGGGCATGGTGGCCTCGTCCACGACAGCCAGCAATTGTGCGTTAATGACATCTCGTTTGGATAGCAATTCATCCAGATCCATTGAACCCATTACTGTACGAATATTGGTCATGGTCAGATTCAGTGTCGCATTCGCCAGATTGTTTACCTCGTAGGCAGCTTTGGCCGCATCCAGAACCTGGAAAAAAACCACACCGTCGACCGTGACCATGGCATTGTCACGGGTGATAACTTCCTGTGAGGGCACATTCAGAACGGTTTCCATCATGTTCATCTTTGCACCGATCGATTCAACTATTGGAATAATAAAATGCAGGCCGGGGCGCAGAGTTTTCGTATATCTTCCGAAGTATTCAATGGTGTATTCATAGCCCTGAGAAACAATCACGGCCATTTTCATCAAAAGTACAATGCCGAAGATAAAAAGCCCAAGCGAAAATATTTGTCCCATGCCCATAGCGATGTGCTCCTTTAGTTAACTGTTCAATGCAATACTATTTAATAAAACGGATGCAGTAGGGATAACGATAGTGTTCTCCTTCACTGGCCTTTATCGCGGCAATAATAATCATAACCAGTGCGTATATCGCTACTACTCCGATAAGAAAAAACCCGATCAGGACAAATATCAAGGCAAGAGATATGAGATAAGCAATGGTTATCGTCAACTGAAAATTCATTGCTTCTTTCGCTTGATCGCTGATGAATGCGGACTCATCCTTTTTTATCAGCCAGATGATGAGCGGGCCGAGAAGACTGCAAAAAGGAATGGGGAAAAAATAGCCAGCCAGAGGAGAAAGATGAGAAGCCATGGCCCAGTTACGTGCTTCTTTGTCCGGCATACTATCGTTTAATTCAACGTCCTGATTCATAGTATTCTCCCATTCAGTGTCGGCGGGTAAATTGTTATATTAGGGCGGAATCTGGTTTTTCAAGCTTAAGTATAATAGTCAATCAATTGTCTTGCCGCTGTTTTGTCCTCAGAGATTCTCTTTTTCAGGTACTTGAACTGGTTTCGGCCCCATTTCCTGCTTCTGCAACCAACCTTGAATCCGTTTTATCAAAACTTCATCTACACCGGTGTAATAATGGTCCGCACCTTCAATAGTCATTTGCTGATAAGCAGAATTATTGCCCTTTCTTGAGGCAAGTCGCCGGTCATGAACAGCATTTCTGACTTCGAGCATGTCTCTGCTGCCGTAGATATCCAGTACTGGTAAATCCAGCTCTTCCAGAGTTTTCAGTAATTTCAATCTCGGGTTAAGAAAAGGCTGAGCCTGAATACTGATCGCGACAAAAGCCCTGACATCCTCCAGATCTTTCGAGCTCAATGCACTCGCTGCAAGCGCTGCACCGAAACTATAACCAATAATTACGATATTAGAGTAATTCCAGTCCTTAAGCTGCTGAAAGCCACTCTCAATACGTCGCGCTGCCTCATCAACACTGCGTCCATAATCAGCTACGGGTTCAGCAGGCGAGAGTACTGGCATTTGTAGTGACAAGGTTGCCCATCCGAGTTCAGGCAAAGATTCCCGTAAAGGCTGAATCACATCCGGCCAGTCCGGGTGTGCTCCCATTCCATGCAGCAGTATGACCGCCCCGCGTACCTGACTGCCCTGCTGCTGACGATACAGAGCGAGGAACTGGGCGCTACCGGATTTGAGCCAATAGGCATCGGCACTGGCCTGCTCTTCGGCCAGTTGTCGACTCAGACGCAGTTCGTAACTACTGTCGGCGAGAACAGTAAGAGTCAAAGACATTAAAAACAGTACACGGATAAGCCACATGGTAGGGATAATAGCGCAGTAAAGGGTGTGTTTGCGATACTCTTCAAACTCGCAACATGAGCGAGGATACGTTAAAGTTCGGCGCTGGTTCTTGCCGAATAAATACAATGTCCGCCAAGTCACATGAGTAAAGCCAAATGCCTGATTATGTAATTGCCCCCTCAATCCTCTCTGCAGATATGGCCAGACTGGGCGCAGACACCGAATCTGTGATCGCAGCCGGTGCGGATTTCATTCATGTTGATGTCATGGATAACCATTACGTGCCGAATCTCACATTCGGCCCGGTGGTGGTTAGCGCCCTTCGCAATCACGGCATCAAGGCCACTATTGATGTGCATTTAATGATTAAACCGGTGGATAGAATTATCCCTGAGTTTGCCAGTGCCGGGGCCAGCTATATCACCTTTCACCCTGAAGCCAGTGAGCACATCGATCGCAGCCTGCAGCTTATTCACGATCATGGTTGCAAAGCAGGTCTGGTTTTTAATCCGGCAACACCGCTGGATTGTCTGCAACACCTGCTGGACAAAATCGATATGGTGCTATTGATGTCGGTCAACCCGGGCTTTGGTGGTCAGAGTTTTATCCCCGAAGCACTGAATAAACTGAGACAGGCGAGAAAATTAATTGACGAAAGCGGACGCGACATTCGACTTGAGATCGATGGCGGTGTAAAAATTGAAAACATTCGCGAGATTGCCGCAGCCGGAGCGGATACCTTCGTCGCCGGGTCAGCGATTTTTGGTAGTGAAGATTATGCCGCTACTATTAGTTCGATGCGCTCCGAATTAGCAAAAGTAAAATAGCGCAACAATTGCATAAGCTTCGACAGTATGGCCCTGAATAAACCCGAGCTGGTGCTCTTCGATCTGGATGGCACGCTCATTGACACCGCGCCTGATCTGGCTTTCTCCATTGATGAAACCCTGAAGCAGCTCGGAATGCCTGAATGCGGTGAGACCCGGGTTCGCGCGTGGATTGGCAGTGGCATCGATGGCTTGCTGAATCGGGCATTGACCAACGATATTAAAGGCAAAGCGGATAAGGATTTATTTGAACGGGCGCTGACAATATTCAAAGAGATTTATTTTGAAAACATCTGCAGGCAGAGTCGGATATACGCAGGCGTATCTGAAGCGCTTACTTTTCTGCAAACCAGCAATATTGCCATGGCCTGTGTGACCAACAAAACCGCCCGATTTACAGATAAAATCCTACAGGAACTCGACCTCTATGATCAGTTCGGCATCGTTGTCAGCGGCGATACCCTGAGTGTAAAAAAACCCAGACCAGAACCGCTATTGCACGCGCTCGCACACTACTCACTCAGCCCGGCGTCGGCACTGATGGTCGGCGATTCCAGAACCGATGTGAACGCAGCTCGTGCAGCGGAAGTCCCGGTGCTATGCGTGACCTATGGCTACAATATGAATATCGACGTACGTGAGCTAAAGCCGGATGCCGTTGTTGATTCACTTGCCGAGTTACCAAAGCTGATAAACTGATAACGACCATGCTGTTGATGATCGACAATTACGACTCCTTTACCTACAATCTGGTTCATTATCTGGAGGTGCTTGGCGAAGATGTTCGCGTCTATCGTAATGATAAAATTACTCTTGAACAGATAGAAGAACTGGCTCCTTCAAGAGTAGTTATTTCACCAGGCCCATGTACACCGGATGAATCCGGAATTTCTGTTGAGCTCATCCGGCATTTTAAAAACCGCTTACCAATTCTGGGAGTATGCCTTGGTCATCAGGGTATTGCTCAGGCCTTCGGCGCTAAAATCGTCCATGCAGGTGAAGTTATGCATGGTAAAACTTCCGAGATAGTTCACAGCAAGTGCGATATTTTCAAGGATCTTGATATGCCTTTTACGGCTACCCGATATCATTCGCTTGTAATCGAAAAAGAAACTCTGCCTGACTGTTTTGAAATCAGCGCATGGACCGAGGACAGCGAGCAGAAATTAGATGAGATAATGGGAATACGCCACAAGAAATTACCGATTTATGGCGTCCAGTTTCACCCGGAATCAATACTAACCAGCAGCGGTCATCAACTTCTACAAAATTTTCTGGATTGTTAAGAGCAAACTAGAATTTTGGAAAATCGCTGCTCAGGAACCAGCGTTTGTAATCTTCGTGATACCACCAATCCTGTTTAATAATAATTTTCTTAAGGGTCGCATATTCATTGTGATAGTACTGCATTTCCATTTCCACCGTTGCAGAGTCGTGAGTATCGCTAATAGTTTTCTTTTTTATCTTATGTCCCGTCACCCTGATGTATTCGAGTTGTGACGAATCAATTTCACGCGTCGTTTCGTCTTCGTTCAAATGATACTCTTTAGCACTGTCGAATCGTCCCCAGCGCAAAGCTGCTACATATTCATCCATAGCATTAACCAGCCCTTCGCCTTTTTGTTTTGTACCTATGCTGTTACAGGCTGTTAAAAGGGACAATAGTGCAATGTGTAATATAATTTTTTTCATAATCGATTGCTCCCGTATTTATAAGTCAATTTCTACTGGCCACAATTTCTGATCAGATTGCTGAAAATCTTTCCAGAGCTCTGCATAAGTGATTCCCAACACCGGGTGTCGAAGCGAACCGGCAATTTCTGCAAGAGGTTTTAATACAAAAGCGAATCTAGTGACATCTTCTCGCGGCAGTTGTAAATCGTTCTCATCAATAACCAGATCATCGTATAACAATAAATCGAGATCCAGGGTTCTCGACACATAGCGTTGTCCGCCACGTACGCGACCGAAGTCTGCTTCTATCTCATGCAGCTTGTCCTGCAAATCAACCGCACCGAGATCAGTTTCAAACGCCACAATCAGGTTCAGAAAATTCTCGCCGGAAAAACCCACGGAACTGGATTCATAAACAGTAGAGACAGAGAGATTGCGAAAGTGCGTTCTCATAGCACTGATACCCGATCGAATATTCGCCTCCCGGTCAATATTGCTGCCAACACCAATGAATGCTTTTGCCATTTACTTAACTTCTCTCGCCGCGTTCAATAATAATACCGACATCCCGTACCCCCCGCAGTGCGCCCTGTTTGTTTAGTTGCAAACGTATCCAGGGAATCTTGAATTCCTCAAGCAAAATCTCACCAACACGTTCTGCCAGCGTTTCTACCAACTCAAACTCACTTTCGCCGACGAAGCTAAACAAACGCTTGGCCACGGCTTTATAATTTATTGTGTCTTCAATATCATCAGAAGCCGCCGCTTTGCGGATATCGGTACCCATCTGGATATCGAGTATCACTGTTTGTTTCGTCTGCCGTTCCCAGTCGTAAATCCCGATAATAGTGTCGATACGCAGGTCGTTGAGATAGATTATGTCCATAATAATTTGATTAACTGTTGTCGTGCCCGCCTTGTGTACGGTATATAAGCATATAGTACAACCTGTTCAAAAACTTTTTCAGACTTGTTCACATGATAATTTACGGATTAATGATTCTTGCAGGATATCTGATCGGTTCGATTGCATCCGCCGTGCTGGTATGCAGAATGCTTGGCAAGGACGACCCACGCAATGAAGGTTCACAGAATCCGGGTGCGACCAATGTGCTGCGTCTACACGGGAAAAAGGCCGCCGTATTAACTCTGCTTGGCGATGCTCTGAAAGGTTTTCTACCAGTCTCGCTGGTCGCTATTAGCGGCGCTCCCGATGTGGTCACCGCACTCACCGCTCTGGCTGCCTTTCTCGGTCATCTGTTCCCGGTTTTTTTCGGATTTCGTGGCGGCAAGGGCGTGGCGACCTTTGTTGGTGTTTTATTCGGAATGTACTGGATACTCGGCATCAGCTTCGCTCTGACCTGGCTGATTATGGCTTTCATTTTTCGGTACTCTTCACTGGCAGCTCTGACAGCCGCGGTGATGACACCGCTATACTCACTCTGGTTCTACCCCTCGGCAAGCTACGCTATGGTCAATACCTTGATGGCCGCGCTGCTGCTCTGGCGTCATGAATCCAATATTCGAAACCTCCTGAGCGGCAAGGAAGATAAGCTCGGCGCAAATAAAAGCGGCTAGTATTGATTATTCAGCCAGCGGCCAGCGTGGATGGGCGGCAATAGTGAGATCCTGACTGTGACCCGCCTGCAGGTGCTGGCAGCCGGCATAAGCAATCATCGCTCCGTTATCTGTACAAAACTCCGGTCTCGGATAAAAAACCTGTCCATCCCGTTTATTCATCATTTCCCTTAAACCCTGACGAAGTTGTTTATTCGCACTGACACCACCTGCCGCTATCAGTGTGTTGAAACCGGTTTCATCAAGCGCACGCCGGCATTTAATCAGCAGGGTATCCACCACCGCCTCGACGAAAGCCAGGGCGATATCAGCACGGGTCTGCTCATCATCAGGATTTTGTTTGACTGTGGTCAGCGCATGAGTTTTAAGACCACTAAAGCTGAAATCGAGTCCCGGGCGATCACACATCGGCCTTGGAAATTTAAAGCGTCCCGGCCGGCCCTGCTCGGCCAGAGCGGAAATCGCAGCACCTCCCGGATAGCCGAGACCCAGTAATTTTGCTGTCTTGTCAAAGGCCTCGCCCGCCGCATCATCCAGTGACTCGCCAAGCAGTACGTAATCTCCGACAGCGTTGACCTGCATCAGCTGAGTGTGGCCACCGGACACCAGCAGGGCCAGAAACGGAAGTGGTGGAGGATCCTCTTCCAGCATTGGCGCGAGTAAATGCGCCTCCATGTGGTGCACGGCGATGGCCGGAATATTCCAGCCATAAGCCAGACTCCGTCCTACTCCCACACCCACCAGTAGAGCGCCGACTAAACCGGGACCAGCCGTGTAGGCCACACCCTCAAGTTCCTCGCCACGCATGCCGGCGTCTTTCAAGGCCTGATCGACCAAAGGGATAACCCGGCGAATATGGTCACGTGAGGCCAGTTCCGGTACCACACCGCCATAGGTATTGTGCAAATCCACCTGACTATGCAAAGCGTGTGCGAGCAAACCCTGCTCCGAATCGTATATCGCGATCCCGGTCTCATCGCAGGAGGTCTCTATACCAAGTACGCGCATTCTTCTTATTTCCCCTGATATTTGTTGTAATTTTGTCAAAAAGTGGCATTTTACCTTGCATTTGAGCCCATTCTCACTAAAATCTCCGGCTCTTTGGAAACCAAGCTACAAATAGTCAGGAAAAAGTATATATGCCTTCAGTAAGAGTACGAGATAACGAGCCTTTTGATATTGCCATACGTCGCTTCAAGCGCGCATGTGAAAAAGCCGGCACCTTTGCCGACGTTCACCGTCGCGAATTCTATGAAAAACCAACACAGGTCAGAAAACGTAAAGCTGCTGTCGCTGTTAAACGTCAGTTAAAAAGACTCTCCAAAGAAAACCTGCGTCACAATCGTCTCTACTAGGTCTTCTGTGGCTCTCGCCACAGCCTCTACGAAATCATGTCTGAACTCAAGCAACGCATCAACGACGATGTAAAGTCGGCGATGCGCAGTAAGGAAAAGGATCTTCTGGCAGTACTGCGCCTTATCACCGCAGCGGTAAAACAAATTGAAGTCGACCAGCGCATTGAGCTGGATGACGCACAGATGCTGACTGTTCTCGACAAGCTTGCCAAACAACATCGCGATTCCATCGACCAGTATGAAAAAGCTGAGCGGGAAGATCTGGCTGCGAAAGAACGTTATGAGCTGGGCGTCGTGCAAAGCTATCTGCCGGTCGCTCTCTCGGAAGAGGAACTGCTGCAACTGATTGATGCGGCAATTGCCGAAACCGGCGCTGAGGGCATGAAAGACATGGGCAAGGTGATGGGCATTCTCAAGGCCAAAGCTCAGGGTCGCGCCGACATGGGCAAACTCAGCGGACAGGTAAAAGCCAAACTGGCTTAAGTTCTCTTGTCAGTCCGGGACCGGCTTCAGGTTCCCTCTTCTATCGCTGTCCCATTGTCTGAAGGTTATACTGCGTAACATGGCTGGCCGAATCCCCCAACAATTCATCGATGAACTACTTGCTCGGACGGATATCGTCGATCTGATAGACGGCTTCGTTCCTCTGAAAAAAGCCGGCAAGGATTTTCAGGCCTGCTGCCCCTTTCATGATGAGAAAACCCCCTCGTTTACGGTCAGCCAGCCAAAACAGTTCTACCACTGCTTTGGCTGTGGTGTAAAGGGCACGGCTATCAGTTTTCTAATGGAGTACAACCACCTCGAGTTCCTCGAGGCCATAGAAGAACTGGCTAATAAGGCGGGTCTGCCAATCCCGCAGGAAGCCAGTCTGGTAAAAACCGATAGTAATTTGTCCGAACTGTATGAGCTGCTGGAACTGGTGGTGCGTTTTTACAATCGACAACTGCGCGAACATCCGCAATCGAAACGAGCCGTGGATTACCTGAAAGATCGCGGTATTTCCGGTGAAATAGCAAAATCATTTGAACTGGGTTTTGCCCCTCCCGGCTGGGACAATTTGATTCAGGAGCTGGGTAGTTCTGAGGCAGCCAAACAAAGACTCGCTAAAACAGGGATGGTTATTAAACGGGATAATGGCGGCTTCTACGATCGTTTTCGTGATCGCATCATGTTTCCCATTCGCGATCCACGTGGCCGTGTGATTGGTTTCGGTGGCCGGGTACTTGACGATGACACGCCCAAGTACCTGAACTCGCCGGAAACTCCCATCTACTCCAAGGGTCGGGAACTTTACGGACTTTATCAGGCCCGTCATGCAAACAAGGATTTGCAAAGAATCTACGTAGTGGAAGGCTATATGGATGTTATCGCGCTGGCACAATTCGGTATTAACAACGCGGTAGCCAGTCTCGGCACGGCTGCCACCAGTGAACATCTTGAACGCCTGTTTCGCGCCACCCCTGAAGTGGTGTTTTGTTTTGACGGTGATAACGCCGGTCGCAAGGCCGCCTGGCGAGCTATGGAAACAACCCTGCCTTTAATTCGAGATGGGCGTCAGGCCTTTTTCATGTTTATGCCGCAGGGAGAAGATCCGGATACTTTTGTCAGAAGTCAGGGCCGGGAGAGTTTTGAGGATACCAATACCTATCTCGCTCTCTCGGACTATCTCTTTGACAGCCTAAAGCAGAACACCGACCTGAATACAACACAGGGACAGGCGAGGATGATGGAAGAGGTGATTCCCTTCATCAGGCAGATGCCGGATGGCGCCCTGCGCAAATTGATGGTGAGAGATCTGGCCAATCTGGTGAATAGCGATAGCGACTATATCGAATCAGCTCTTGGTAGCGGCACAAGCGCCAGAAGGTCCCCATCACGACCAGTCCGCCGGCAACAAAATAGCGGAAGTGACAACCTCATCGGAAGAATGATCAGCATGCTGCTTTATCAACCGGATCTGGCTCTCAGACTCGACGATTACAAGGTGCTGGAAGGTGTACCGGTGGCCGGAGTCGATTTCCTGCTTGAACTACTGCAATTGATTCAGTCAAACAGGGGGATCAGCTGTGCCGGGATTCTCGAGCATTGGCGCGATACGCGCTATGAAGCCTGTTTGAAGCAGCTGGCAGCCAGTAATAATGAGTTATTTTCAGTATCGACCAATCTTGAGGCCGAGTTTGACGACGCGCTGGCCAGACTTCTGGACAAAAAAAGCCGACAGAAATTACAACAGCTGGCAACTGGCAAACTCAGCTCCCTCTCGGAAGAAGACAAGGCGACGCTTAGAAACTACCGTAAAACTGAAGAGAAAAACTAAATCAACATGGCATGTTGCAGGGCAATAGGCTATACTGATCGTTTTGCTTTTGCCTCCTCAAAAGTGGTGGCCAATCAAGAACTTATCACACTTACTATTTAAGAGACATTCTCTATGGAGCAACTCGAACAAACCCGGACTTCTGAAGACAAACAGTCTCGACTGAAGTTACTCATTGCCAAAGGCAAGGAACAGGGCTTTCTCACCTATCACGAGGTGAACGATCATTTGCCCGACGACATTGTCGATCCGGAGCAAATCGAAGATATCATTAACATGATTAACGATATGGGTATTGAGGTGCACGAAACCGCGCCTGACAGAGACATCGTTATGACTGACAGCACCATTGGCCCGGATGAAGATGCTGCCGCTGAAGCTGCTGCCGCACTGGTAAGTGTCGAAAATGAATTTGGCAGAACGACCGATCCGGTACGCATGTACATGCGCGAAATGGGAACCGTTGATCTGCTCACCCGCGAAGGTGAAATCAAAATCGCCAAACGCATCGAGAAGGGCATCAATCAGGTCCTCACCGCTCTCTCGCATTTTCCGGCAACCATCGAATGGCTGTTAGCTGCCTACGCTGATGTGGAAGCGGAACAAATGAAACTGAGCGATGTTATCGTCGGCTTTAGCGATAACGAGGAATATCCGGATGCCGGTGTTCCTCCTGTCGTGAATGTTGCCAAGGATAGCGACGATGATGATGACGAAGATGATGAACCTACCGGACCCGATCCGGAAGAAGTCCGCGCTCACGTAAAAGAAATTGAAGTGCGCTACACCAAATTGTTAAAGGCTATCAAGCGTTATGGTAAAGACCATAAGCGCACCATGGCCCTGCAAGATGAAACAACTGAAAAATTCATGGAATTGAAGTTGTCTCCAAAGTTCATTGATAAACTGACAATAGGCATTCGGATATTGATTGATCAGATTCGTATGACCGAACGCGACATCATGAAACTGTGTGTGAAAGAAGCAAAAATGCCACGCAAGGATTTCATTTCCTCTTTCCCCACAAATGAAATAAACACCAACTGGGCGAGTGGTGTTGCCAGAAGTAAAAAACCTTATGCAGCTGGTATGAAGGAAGTTAAGGACGACGTCATAAAGCTGCAGAAAAAACTCGCGGTTGCCTTTGATAACAGCCTGCTCGGTATAACCGAGATTAAGGAAATCAATCGCAAGGTATCGACCGGTGAGGCGAAAGCGCGTCGTGCGAAAAAAGAAATGGTGGAAGCCAACCTGCGTCTGGTAATTTCGATCGCAAAAAAATACACCAACCGCGGTTTGCTCTTTCTCGACCTGATTCAGGAAGGCAATATCGGCCTGATGAAAGCGGTAGACAAGTTTGAATACCGTCGTGGTTACAAATTCTCTACTTATGCAACCTGGTGGATTCGACAGGCCATTACGCGCTCCATCGCGGATCAGGCCCGGACCATTCGTATTCCGGTACACATGATTGAAACTATCAACAAGCTGAACCGTATTTCCAGACAGATACTGCAGGAAATGGGTCGTGAACCCACACCGGAAGAACTGGCTGAGAAAATGGAAATGCCGGAAGACAAGGTGCGCAAGGTACTGAAAATTGCCAAAGAGCCGATCTCCATGGAAACGCCAATTGGTGATGACGATGACTCCCATCTTGGTGATTTCATCGAAGACCTGAATACCCAGATGCCTTCAGACTCTGCCGGTTTTGAAGGTCTGCGTCGCGCCACTCATGATGCTTTGGTTGGTTTAACACCAAGGGAAGCCAAGGTACTGCGTATGCGTTTCGGTATTAATATGAATACAGACCATACACTGGAAGAAGTTGGCAAGCAGTTCGACGTAACCCGCGAGCGTATTCGTCAGATTGAAGCGAAGGCCTTAAGAAAGCTTCGCCACCCGAGCCGCTCAGAACAACTGAAAACCTTCCTCGACTCATAGAGTCATTCCCGTAATGACGGGAATCCAGTAGAATAGCCGGCGCCTGTTTAGGCACCTTCTTTATTGGAACAAAATAAAAGGGCCTGTAGCTCAGCTGGTTAGAGCAGTGGACTCATAATCCATTGGTCGTAGGTTCAAGTCCTACCGGGCCCACCATTTTCAAATTTCTTACACTTTAACGGACCAATTATCCGGTCTACCCATCTCTATATTGCATTTCTGACCTAATTGGGGTGTTATAGCCGTCGAATTATTATTGTTTAACAGTGAGGAGAGGCGAAATGAGTGAGTTGTTTAGTGATGAACATCGTGGTTTGCAGGACGAATTTGAAACACGCGGACTGGCAGACAGAATTATTGAACTGGCCTGCAGTCCGGTTGTAGCTGATGAACACAGAGGTTTCATCGAAAGCCGGGACATGTTCTTCCTTTCTTCCGTCGATGCCAATGGCAGTCCTACCGTATCTTACAAAGGCGGCGATATTGGTTTCCTTCGCGTTGTCGATGAAAAAACCCTTACCTTCCCTTCCTACGATGGCAACGGCATGTTTTTGTCGATGGGCAATATTGAAGCCAGTAGCAAGGTCGGTCTTTTACTAATTGATTTTGAAAACCCGCATCGAATGAGAATTCAGGGTACAGCAGAATTGTCGCGTGATCCGGAACTACTCGCTTCATACAAGGAAGCTCAACTGGTGGTAAAAATTACCGTCGATCAGATTTTTCAGAACTGCCCGCGTTATATTCATCGTTATCAGAAACTTTCCCAGTCCCGCTACATTCCGAAAGATGATGCCGAGACACCAATGGCAACCTGGAAACGTATTGACCTTATGCAGGATGTCATCCCGGAAGCCGATCGTTCAAAAGTTGAAGCTTCCGGCGGTACTATGCCAATAGAAGAATGGTTTGAAAAAGTACAAACCGGCGCCGACGACGCGTAATCTGTTTTAAGCGAAAGCGCCACTGCCATACTGGTAGTGGCGTTTTTTTTATGTCAGTTCTGTTCCACTTCCTCGCGATATACCTGAAAACCCCGGGCCTGATAATTTCTCAGGGCATGGCCGTGATCCAGAGTACAGGTATGCAACCACACTCTCTCTGTTCCCTGCCATTCCCAGGCTGACCTCACTGCCTGTGACAGAAGATAGGCGCCATAGCCTTTACCGATAAATTTCGGGGCAAGACCGAAATAAGCGATCTCAACTTCAGTTGCGCTGGTCTTATTCAATTCAAAAAAACCGGCTGGCGAACCCGCTTCATAAGCAAGCCATGTTCGTAATTCATCTTGCTCGGCCCAGTCCCGCCATTGCTCATCCGTCCAGTTCAATTTGTCGAACCACTGCCAGGCTGCACCGATATAGGTATACAGGAAACGGTTAAGCTGAAACTGTTTAACCTTTGCTTCGCTAACTATCAGGCCCTTACTTTCCTCAACTTCCTTTAACTGCGAAGGTGAGGTCATTTCAAGATACCAGGTGGTAATACTGCTCATAGGTTTGTCTGCTGCGAAAGTTTATCCAGTACCAGAGAGGCTGAACTCAGATCCTGGCAGGCCATGCCTATCGATTCAAAGACAACTATTTTCTTTTTATCGACACTTATCTCGCCGGCCAAAACCTCGCCAAGTTCCGCATAAATTTGTGCATTGTTGCGGCGTACATTGCCCGACTCAATTTCAGCACCTTCTCGCGAGTCGACCAGCACTATATTTGCCATGGTCTGCGCATCAAGCTCTCCGCCATCGGCTCCTGCCCAACCTACCGAAACCACTTTGGCGTCTCCCTTCAGGCACTCACCCTTAATCACTGGTTCACTTGATGCCGTGGCTGCGACCACCACATCGGCATCGCGCACAGCGTCTTCACTATTCATCACATGCGCCCCTGTTTTCTCTGCCAGTTCTTCAGCCCGCTGTATGTTGCGGTTACAAATACGAATATCCTCGAAATCTCTAATCAGTGACAGAGCTTCTATATGACTGGCGGCCTGCACACCCGCGCCAAGTATTGCGAGACTTTTTACATTTTTCGCGGCGAATGTATCAATGAAAACCGCAGAGACCGCAGCTGTTCGCATTTCCGTTATCAGAGCACCATCCATAACCGCCAGTGGTTCGCCGGTTTCAGGCTTGAATAAAACGATGTTTGCCATGTGCGTCGGCAAACCCTTCTCATCATTATCGGGATAAAAAGCCACCAGCTTGGCGCCGACTGCATCTGTGCTAATCGCTGGCATACTACCGAAGTAACCTTCATGCTCCGCTACCGACAGAATACGACGCGTAGGCTGCTCGATTTTTTTCAAACTGAAATCGATCATGGTTTGACGCATCAGCGGAATCAGATCCTCCATGCGCAATACGCTTTCTACCTGCTTATGATCTATAAACTGCATTTTCCTGTCGGACTAAAGCGCCAGCACGCGTTCCGGCGTAAGAGGGAGATGATATAAACGTTTGCCACTGAGATCAGCAAAAGCATTGGCAATGGCGGCCGGAATTACCTCACAACGACTGTCTCCGACACCGAGAGGCTTGCTGTTCTTGCGTGTCAGAATATCGATTTCAATTTCAGGTACTTCGTTCATGCGCATAATTGGATAATCATGGAAATTACTTTGCTCAACCACACCGTCACGCATAGTGATACGTTCTTTAAGGGTATTGCTTATAGCAAAAATTATCTGCCCCTCGAGTTGCGCAATTATATTGTCCGGATGTATAGCAATCCCGACGTACAGCGCCACCCAGACTTTGGCAACACGAATAAGGCCCGTGTTTTCATCGAGTGTTACCTGCACAACGTAGGCCGTGGGATAATAAGCTGATTGAAAAGCAACGCCATATCCGGCGCCCTTTTTTCGATTGTGCCAGCCAGACATCTCCGCAACTCTGTTCAAAACCTTAAGAGGCAGAGTCTGTTCTTGCAAAAGTGATAGACGTAGCTCGAGTGAGTCCTGTTTCTTTGCCAATGCAATCTCATCCAGAAAGCATTCGGCCGCAAACTTGTTAACCGTGCCACCAATACCACGCATGGGCGCAGCTCTTACTCCGGTATCCAAATCAAGTATTTCGGCCAGAACATTGTCTATTTCGTAATCCGTATCCATGCCGCCACTGGAGATAACCGGCCAGCCGCCTGCTTTTTCATAGCGATAGGGATCGGACTGCTTCAGTGCTTCATCACTGGCAGTTCGATGGTGCCAGCCGATAAGCTTTCCAGTCGCATCTTCTACTGCCTGCATCTTTACGGCTTTAATTGGTTTAAAGCGCCCGCACTTCACATCAGATTCCCGGCTCCAGATCACCTTAACCGGCTTTTGCATTTCTCTCGATAATTGAACTGCATCAATAACGAAATCGTGGTCCTGACCACCGCGACGTCCGAATGCACCACCAAGATAGCTGCGATGTAAGTTTACTTTGGAAACATCGATGCCGAGTTCCGCCGCTACCGACCGCGTACAGTGCGTCGGCGCCTGAGTCCCGGCCCAGACTTCTACGCTGCCATTAGTTTTCACATCAGCTACAGCATTCAAAGGTTCCAGATGAGCATGGTAGAAGTAGTCAGAGAGATACTCAGACTGATAGCTTGCTGCTGCCTGTGACAGGGCCTCGGTAATATTACCTTTTTCCTGAATCGGCAAACCTTTCAATTCAGGATTACTCACCATGGCAAGATGCTTTGTCAGACTCGGCTCACTGCTGTGATTTTTAAGTTTCTCTACCTCACTCCAGTCCGCTTTCAGATCTTTCTCGGCCAGATAGGCGGCCTGATAATTATCAGCAACGATGGCGATAGCATCCTTGAGTTTCACCACGCGCAATATTCCCGGTCGCTGTAGTAAAGCAGCTTCGTTGTGAACTTTTAAAGGTTCACCACCTTTGACCGGGCTATGTAAGACCGTGGCGTACAACATTCCCGGCAGATCGACATCGATGCTATAAATGGCACTGCCATTGACCTTGGCCGGAACATCGTAGCGTGGAATTTTACTTCCGATAATCCTGAAATCATCTTCAGACTTCAAGTCGCTGTCCTTAATCTCGGGCAATGCATTACTAATCTTTAGATTCGGAATTATCTCGCCGTAAGTAATACTTCTTGCTGAAGCCGGGTGGATAACGACGCTCGGCTCTGTACTCAACTCCGACAATGGCACGTTCCAGTTCGACGCGACGCTCATCAACAGTATTTTTCTGGCCTGAGCTCCATAATGCCTGAGTGAATCGTAATAGCCGCTTACCGTAGAACTTCCAAGTGTCAGCATGATGCCACGTACCCAGGGAGTCGGGTTCAGGAATACGGCATCGTTGGCCGGAGAGGTTTCAATTTGAACCTTGCTCCAGTCCGCATCAAACTCTTCAGCGAAGATCATCGGTAAGGCGGTCATCGATCCCTGTCCCATCTCAGCAGCGGGAGACTGGATGATTATCGTGTTATCAGGGTTCACTGTGACCCAGGCCGTCAGGGCAAGCGGCATATCCTGTCGACTGAAGGCGGGCACCGGCAATGCAAAACTGATGCAGGCTGCTGCTGATGACTGCAGGAATCTGCGCCGATTTATATTCACAAACTCAGACATCACTATCTCGCATACGCTCCGCAGCGGATTCGATAGCTCTGATGATCCGTGGATATGTACCACAGCGACATAGGTTGGTATTCATGTGCGCCATGATCTCTTTTCTACTCGCCTGTTTGTTCGTAGCCAGTAATTCAGCTGCTCGCATAATCTGTCCGGACTGACAATAGCCGCACTGCGGCACCTGTTCTTCTATCCAGGCCTGTTGCAAAGGATGGCTATTGCCTTTCGAAAGTCCCTCAATGGTAGTAATCGCTTTGCCAACTGCGCTCGCTGCCTGTAACTGGCATGAAAAAACAGACTTGCCGTCCACATGCACCATACAGGCCCCGCAGGCTGCCATTCCACAACCGTATTTTGTGCCACTGAGTTTCAATTCATCACGCAAGACCCAGAGCAGTGTCGCCTCAGGCTCAACATCAACAGAATGTTGACGACCGTTTACTGTCAACTCTAGTTTCATCGAACACTCTCCTTAAGTGTTAAAGGGCGAATGCTTCCAATCAGCCAGACAGCAATGGCAAGCCGGACCAGAGGTTGCAGAAAACTGTATACCCACTGATACATCCAGTCTACAGCTTCGGATAATTCATTCAGCCCCAGATAATATCGAGCAAAGGAACACAGACTTAGTACGCCGATAAAAACCAGAGCAATCCCGATAAATTTTGCCCAGTTGTTTTCCCGGATAAATGCCAGTCCATAAAGTAATGTCCCCAGACCGAAACCATAAAGCAGTAAAAAATACTGGCTGTCTGATATCGCGCCTGTGCCTTTTATCAGGGTTAAAAAAATATCACGACTCATTGAATCACTCGCACTCAGATAACCCGGACGCCAATATTGATTCAGAGCATCAATTAAGAGAACCTGCTGAGACATCTCAGTGTAAGTCCATACCAGCAGAAAAAAAGTGCCGATGATGATCTCCAGCGGATACTTTTTCAATAGAACAACAGCGACACCGAGACTGGCAATAAAATTAAACTGAGGATGCAAAAACAGTATCCATAATTTGCTGGTATAGACACTGTTGTCATGAAGGAGAATGCTGTGCTGAAAGCCACCTATTTCAGCCGATGGTAAAAAAATCAGTAAAATAGTGGTTAGCGCACCGAGAAATGAACACAGTGCCGCTGCCCATAAAAAGTGACGAAAAGATTTGTCCATAAACAACAGAGTAGCAGTTAGATCGCCATGAGTTAACAGGCAATCGGGCTTTAGAAGCTATCGACTACTAATCATTACCCAGAAAGCTATGGAATACTTTTTGAGGATCATACTTCTTCCTCACCTGCTCCAGACCTTGCCAGTTCTTCGGACTGTAACAGTCCTGATAGCGTTGCGGGAACCGGTCACCGGCCGTTTCATTCACGTAATGCCCTTCACTGAAGGGCGCCAGAATACGGTTGGTCTCATCCAGCCACGCGTAGTTACTGTCATCGTCTTTTTCATCATCCCAAAGTAGATATGTCCCGATGAAATGGTCGCCGATTCTGGAAAAACAGGCATCATCGTGAAGTTGCGTGTTCATTGCGGGTGCCGCAACGATATGAGTTCTTATAGACGGTGTCTTTTTGAAATGATCGGCTACAGCATGCAGACTCGCACTCAAGTCATTGGTCCACTCCGTATCAACACCATATCTCCCATAGCCACTATCAACATTTTCCGGGTGATACAATTTTGAAAAATTGCTCGGCTGATACTCAACTTTGAAAACACTTTTGCTGGATAGTTCACTTTCTGCAAAAGGCCTCAACATTTGTTTTGCCTGCTGTTCAGATTCTGCAAAGGCGTTGACACCGACAAAACAGATTTTTGCCTCTTCTTCCGGTAAGTCTTTCGGGGCCTGGGGGTTATGCATGAATAAAAGTAGAATCTCTACCCGTTCATCCTTAAGCTTAAGCAAATTCTCCAGCGTTTCAGTCACAGTAGCGAGGCCGTTCAAAGGATGAATATACATGCTGCTTATGATGTTTTTGGGCGCGGGATAAAGCTCAAGCTCCAGCTTTGTCACTACGCCGAAAAAACCAGGTCCGGCACCACGACCCGCCCAATAAAGATCCGGGTTTTCTGTAGCGCTTGCTCTGACTTTCTCGCCATCGGCCGTAATCACATCCATCGCCCGAATCGAATGCGTAGCCGCACCTCCCCAGGCTGCGTGATTCCAGCCGACACTCCCGCCTAATACATATCCGCCTAATGCGACAGAGGGACAATGCGCGGCGGGGAATGAAAGCCCATACTTGCCAGCTTCATAGACCAGTTGTTCACACCAGAGCGCTGGCTGGACGTGGGCCAGCTTTTTTTCTGCATCAATTTTAAAATCTCGAAGATGGGATATATCCAGTAGCATACCGCCGTTGCGTAAAGAGGTTCCGGCGGCATTATGACCACTGCTACGAATTGCGATCTTGAGTGTATGCTCACGTGCATAATTAACGGCTTCAATAATATCCGCCTCGCTGCGTGCCTGAACAATAAGATCCGGATAACGGTTGGCTTTTGCCTTCTGCCAGACCATCGCCTGCCGCCAGGTTTCGTAAGCCGTATCATCGCGGGACACCACCTTACCTTGAAGACGAGTTGCCAGAGTGCCGCTCGGAGCGGCCATACTCGCTGAAGAACGCAGATAAGCTGTTGTACCCATCACGCCAAGCGTTGTGATCTTTTTCAAAAAATCCCGACGTGATTCTGAAAGTTTATACATATTGCCTTAGCACTCCAATCAAAGGTGAATTAACAAGTACTTAAAAGTAAGTAAAACTGTATGAAATACCCGCTTCAAGTGGTTATTAAAAGCAGTATATTGACTATGCCGAAGGGTTTTCCAGCATACAAGCTCGAAATGCCTACTATAATAGCGAAACTATCTAATCAAACCTTATATGAGTCATGGCCAGAAAATCCAAAGCTGTCGAAAAAACAGAAACAGGCTCTGAAATTACGAACGATGTCCTTGCGTCAATTCCGCCGCAATATAAATTGCAGGAAGAACAACCCTACGCCAGAGAATTCGGCGTCAGAATCGAATCGACCGCACCTGAATCACACGGTCATCGTGATTACTGTGTCGTTCGCGAAGGTCTGGCAGTTCTGATAGGTGATATCGAACACGATCAGGCTCACAGTGATGCCAATGTCGGTCAGGATCAGATTAAGTTCCACTTCCGCTATAGTGGCAGCAGTGAAGTCGGAGAAGAAGGTGGCGAGCGCGATGCCATTGACCCGATGACTTTTGGTGTTCTTATACAACCTTCAGGACTGAAGAAAGTCGAATATTTCTCTGCAGCACAACACGAGCAATCGGTCACCTTACTCTGCGAACCGGATTTTCTTGAAGATATCATCAGTGGCGCATCTCTAGCACTACCCAGTCAAATTAAAAAGTTTCTCTATGGTAAAAGTCAGGATATGTACCATTGTGCGGTACGCATGCGACCGGAAATGTCGCAGGCCGTAAAAACACTGTTTGAGATGAAGTACACAGGAAAACTCAGACAATTACAGATAGAAGCCAAGGTTCTGGATCTACTCTGTCATACTCTGGATCAACTATCCGATATGTGGGGCGGAGATGAAGAGGATGGTCTTTCGCTTCGGCGCAGGGATCTTGAACGTGTAGCGGATATTTGTGACATTCTCGACAAGAATCTGGTCGACGCACCGACCATACCGGAACTGGCCAGAACCCTGTCCTGGAATGAGACTCAACTGATGCGCACTTTTCGACAGGCGGTCGGCATCACCGTGCATAACTACCTGCATCGCGCACGTATGGAACGCGCTTATGAATTACTCTCTACCAGCGAGCTGAGTATTACTCAGGTCGCATTGGAAGTCGGCTATGAGTACGCCAGTAATTTCACCACCGCTTTTGGTCGCTATTTCAAACTCACACCAAAACAGGTGCGCGGACAAAACTCAGGCTCAGTTCAGTAATTGTTCAGAGCTAATTAAACCGAATTAAAAACAACTGGTGCGGTTCTGCATAAGTGCTTGCCTGTTCAGGTTCTACAATAAGCGGCCGTAAATAAAAGAATATTAATGTGCTGGATTCCTACGACATCATCGTAATCGGCGGCGGCTCAGCCGGTTGTGCGCTCGCCATGCGACTATCTGAAGACCGTTCGCGTAGTGTGCTCTTACTCGAAGCTGGCCGCTCTGATAAACACTTGTTCAGTCGCATTCCCGCTGCCAGTCCGCTTGCCATCGGCAGCCCGGATTTTAACTGGATGTATCAAATCGAGGCGGATCCTTCACGCAATAACAAAGTTGACATGTGGCCCGCTGGTCGTTGTCTTGGCGGTGGCAGCGCAATTAATGGCATGATGTTCATTCGCAGTCACCCCTACGATTTTCAACATTGGCTTGATCTGGGTAACACCGGCTGGGGTTTTGACGATGTTCTGCCTTATTTCAAACGTATGGAAAATAATGAACGCGGTGAAGATACTTATCGCGGCAGACATGGCCCACAGGCGGTTAGCGAAGTCCGCTGTCCTGTGTCGATTACTGACAAATGGATTGAAGCAGCTCAGGAGGCAGGTATACCTCGTTCAACGGACTTGAACGGAGAAATCCCTGAAGGCCTTGACTATTGTCAGCTCTCACAAAAAAACGGCTTAAGACATTCGACTGCTCATGCCTATATCTGGCCGGAATTAAAGAAACGCAAGAATCTTACTGTTCAACTGAATGCAGAAGTGCAACGCGTCATTTGCGAGAACGGACGTGCCCGCGCTGTCGAGTATACAAATGAAGGAAAAACCAAACGCGTAGCGGCAAATGCCGGAGTAGTGATTAGTGCCGGCGCTCTGGCTTCACCGAAACTGTTGATGCTGTCCGGTTACGGAGATGGCGAACAGCTCCATGAACACGGTATTGATGTTCTCGCTGATCTGCCCGGTGTTGGTCAGAACCTGCAGGAACACCCGGCGATGAATCTCGAAATTCGCGTCAAGCTGCCAACCTTAAGTAGTGATCAGGGACCATTCAGAAATATCCTCCACGGCATGAACTTTCTGTTTCGTCGTAGAGGTCCGCTGACCACATCGATAGGACATGCTCACGCGCTGGTGCATACTCGGTCGGATTTACCCGCACCGAATATACAAATTATTCTTACCCCCTTTTCATTCCAGAAAGAGGGCGAAAAAATCACTCTCTCGAAAGAACCGGAACTGGGTTTTGCTATCGGCCTGATGCGTCCTCGTAGCCGCGGTCAGATTCGTCTGCGATCAGCTCTACCGAATGACAAACCGATCATTGAACATCAGATGTTTGGTGAAAATGAAGATTTGAAAGAATTGCTGGAAGGCTTTCAAATGGCGCGCAAAATCATTCACCAGGAGTGTTTTAAACCCTATCTTGTCCACGAAAAATTTCCCGGCAACAAGGTTGAATCGAGTGAAGAGCTGGAAACGATTGCACGCGAGAGTGCTTTTCCAATGTACCACCCCGTTGGTAGCTGCAAGATGGGTCAGGATGAGATGGCCGTCGTCGATCATAATCTGAAAGTCAGACAGACAGAGAACCTCTGGGTAGCCGATACCTCGATTATGCCGACGCTGACATCCGGAAATACCAACGCCACGGCGATAATGATCGGCGAACGCGCCAGCGCCTTGATTAATGAACAATTGAATAAATAATAAAAGAGAGTTTTATGAGTGCAATAGAAAAAGAATTCACCTGGCATGACAAGCTGGGCTCCATTTCACTTAATGTGAAATCCCTTATCGACGGTAAGCGAATCAGCCCGCAGGAACATGTAGTAATTGAAAGGCAGAATCCCGCTGATGAAAGTAAGGGTATTGATATTCCCTGCTGTGATGAGAATGAAGTCAGTATCGCTGTCAAATCCGCTCGAAACTGTTTTGAAAAATCCTGGCGGGACATGCCCTTGATTCAGAGAAAAATGTCTTTGGCCAGACTGGCTGAGCTGTTAATGAAACATCAGGAAGAGCTGGCTTTGATGGACAGTCTTGAAGTAGGTAAACCGATTTCTGCGGCGCTGATGGAAGTACAGATAGCGTCCGGTTTTTTTTCTTATTATGCCGAAGCCATCGATAAACTCTACGGTTACAGCGCTCCGACCGACAGTGATGCGCTCGAATTACAAACGCACAGACCACGCGGCATTGTTGCGGCACTCACGCCCTGGAATTTTCCGGTGATCAATGTCGCATTGAAAGCCGCGCCGGCGCTGGCTGCTGGAAATTGCGTTGTACTCAAGCCGTCTGAATACTCTGTACTCTCTGCTTTACGTATTGCCGAACTGGCGCTGGAGGCCGGTATTCCACAAGGCGTGTTTAATGTGGTTACTGGTGCCGGTAAGACGGGCAAGATTCTTGTAGAGCACGATGATATCAATATGCTCACCTTTACCGGCTCAACCATGACGGGCAAACACATTATGCGGGCCATTGGAGAATCCGCTATCAAACCAATGCTACTCGAATGCGGCGGTAATAATCCGCAATTGTTATTCGCTGACATGCTTGAAGATGATATGCAGGGCTTGATCATGGGGCTGGTGCAGTCGGCGATGATGAATCAGGGCCAGGTATGTATTGCTCGCTCAAGACTATTAGTAGAAGAATCGATTTTCGATCAGATCGCCGAAGCCGTGACACAGGCCTGCCAGCAACTGCAAGCAGCCGATCCCATGCTGTCGGACACAATGTTCGGCCCGCTCGCCAATCGTATGCAATTTGAAAAAGTCAGTGACGCGATTAACAAGTCCAAAGGTGGCGAACTTCTGCTCGATGGCCGACAGGCTCCGCGACCGGCAAAGGGTTTCTATCTCGGCCCATCCGTCTACAAAGATGTAACGGGGAACAGCAGTATTGCCCGGCAGGAAATCTTTGGACCGGTAATCAGTCTGACACCGTTTAAAAACGAACAGCACGCCTTACAACTTGCAAACAATACCGAGTACGGGCTTGCAGCCACGGTATGGACAAAAGATCTGGCTCGCGGACATCGCGTACCTCGCTTGTTAAACGCTGGCTGGGTTGCCGTCAATGCCTCAAGCCGGCCGTCCATGGGAGCGGGAATTGCCCACTCGCATGAGCCTTTCGGCCAGTCCGGTTTCGGTGTCGAAGGTGGCATGGCCGGGCTGGAAAGTTACTGCAGATTGCAAACCACAACCATTACTCATGGCTAAGGACAGCGGCATAGAAAATTATTTTGCCGATAATTACCTTGCTGCCCGACGCAAGTTTCTCGACGCCTGTGCAATCCAGAATCTTGAAGTTAAACATTATGTGAATAACTGTCTAGATAATCAGGATGTCGAACTGACCTGCGATGTCACACTTATCGGTGATGCCGCTGCCAGAAAACTTCTGGTACTAACTTCCGGAGTGCATGGTGCCGAACTGATGTGTGGCTCGGGCTGCCAGACAGGTTTGCTTATCGAAGACTATTTTAGTGACTTGCCGGCTGATAACGCAGTGCTGATTGTGCATGCTCTAAATCCCTGGGGCGCACTCAATCTGCGCCGTAATAATGAAAACAATGTTGACCTATGTCGTAATTTCGTCGACTTTGAAAATGAACTACCGATCAATGAGGGTTATGAAAGTATTCACGATGCACTTGGCTGTGCCGAATTAAGTGGTTCAAACAGAGAACAGGCGAACAAAATTCTGGATGCTTTCAAAGCAGAAAAAGGCGAGACGACATTTGTCAGCGCAGTAATGTCCGGCCAGTATTCTCATCCTCAGGGAATGGCCTATGGCGGAAACGAGGCAGTCTGGTCGCAGCACACAATAAAAAATATTCTGCAGCGACATGCTGGTGCTGCCGAGCGTGTCTGCCTGCTTGATTATCACAGCGGCCTCGGACCATATGCCGTGGGTACAGTGGTTTGCCTGCACAAGGGCGAGGCCCTGCAAAGAGCACAAAGCTGGTTTGGTGATGAGCTGATGGCGCCAATGCAGGCAGACAAAACCAGCGACAAGTTTCATCCTGCTCTCGGCCATACGACCGAAGGCTATATTGATGCGCTACCTGGCAAAGAAGTGACTTCAATCGTTATTGAATATGGCACCTATGACATGCAATCGAATTTACAGGCTTTGCTCGATGAGCATAGTCTCTATATGAATGGTGACTATGACAGCGTGCAGGCTCGTGAGATTAAGGATGCGGTACTAAAAACACACTATCCGGACGATCCACAATGGCGCTATGCTGTCTGGTCACGATCGAAAGAAGTGATCGAACAGGCGATGAGAGGATTAAACGATGACTGAAGAACATGTAGCACCTACATTGGAAGAAATCCGGGCATGTGCGGAACGTATCGCGCCTTACACCCGACAGACACCGACCTTTCAATGGTCCGGCGACACTGTTGCCTCCAGGTTGGGAGACAATACCGAAGTACATTTGAAACTGGAATTGTTTCAGCGTACCGGCACTTTCAAAGCCCGCGGCGCAGTCAATAATGCACTGGCTATTCCGAAAGCTGACAGAAAAAAAGGCATTACCACTATCAGCGCTGGCAATCATGCTATCGCAGCAGCCTACGCCGCTCATTGTATCGGTGCTCATGCCAAGGTGGTCATGCAGGCATCTGCAAATGCTGCGCGTGTTGCTGCGGCGAAATCACTCGGCGCGGAGATCGTCATCGCCAAAGACGGTGCCACTGGCTTCGCCATGGTTGATGATATCGTCAAGGAAGAAGGTCGCATTTATATTCATGCTTTTGAAGGTAAAAGAGTTACCGAAGCCACCGCAACGCTTGGTCTCGAAATACACGAAGCAATCTCCAATCTGGATGCCATCGTTATTCCAATCGGTGCAGGTGGTATGTGTTCAGGAGTTGGCACCGTAACCAAACTGATAAACCCGGACTGCAAAGTTTATGCGGTGGAACCAGAAGGTGCTGCGGTAATGAAAGCCAGCCTTGAAGCTGGCAGCGCACAAACAATCAGTGACTTCAGCACCATTGCCGACAGTCTGGCGCCGCCGCTAACCACGCCTTATTGTTTTAGCATGGTACAGCGCTCACTGGATGAACTGGTACTGGTCAGCGACGATGAAATTGCTGCAGCGGTCGCAATACTTTTTGAGCACATGAAGCTGGCAG
The DNA here is from genome assembly GCA_012103475.1 of Gammaproteobacteria bacterium. Taxonomy (GTDB): domain Bacteria; phylum Pseudomonadota; class Gammaproteobacteria; order Eutrophobiales; family Eutrophobiaceae; genus WLWS01. The sequence goes on from WLWS01000001.1 coordinate 466,319, forward strand.
TTGAACCTGCGGGTGCAGCGACCACCGCAGCGGCTTTCGGACCCTTGCGGGAGAAATTACGGGGTAAGCGTATTGCTCTGATCGTGTGTGGCAGCAATATCGATGCAGAAGGTTTTAACAAGGTTCTGCTACGTGGGCAAAAAGCACTGGAAAATAAAACATTATCAAGTTAACTGAGGAAAGAAAAAGAATGAGTGACTCAATACGTGCTCTGGTCGTAGAGGAAAACGAAGAAGGTAAACCAGCTGCCAGTCTGAAAGAACTGTCAATTAGTGACTTACTCGATGAAGAAGTACTGGTGAAAGTCGCCTATTCCACCCTGAACTATAAGGATGGTCTGGCAGTATCCGGCATAGGCAGGATCTGTCGAAAGATGCCGATGGTTTGTGGTATCGATCTTGCCGGCACCGTGCTCGAATCCAGAAATGAAAACTGGCAGGCCGGCGATCGGGTTCTGGTGAATGGCTTTGGACTATCCGAAGTTCATTGGGGCGGCTATGCACAAAAGCAGAAATTGAAAACAGAATGGTTAACGCGAATTCCGGATGCATTTTCTGATGAACAGGCAATGGCGATAGGCACAGCCGGCTACACTGCGATGTTATGTGTTAACGCTCTGCAGGATCATGGAACAGAGCCGGATGCCGGTAGAATTCTGGTCAGCGGTGCAAGCGGAGGTGTCGGTTCCATCGCCTGCCTCTTACTTGCGAAACTTGGCTACGAAGTGGTAGCGGCAAGTGGTAAAGCCGATGCAAAAGACTATTTGCTCTCACTTGGTGTCAGTGAAGTCATTGAACGCGATGAACTTGATCGGGACGCGAAGCCTCTGGAGAAAGAACTCTGGGCCGGAGCGATTGATTCGGTCGGGTCAAAAACGCTGGCGACGATTCTTGCACAAACCTCTTATGAAGGCATCGTTGCTGCCTGTGGACTAGCCGGCGGTTTCGATTTACCCACTTCGGTTATGCCTTTCATTCTAAGGGGCGTTACGCTCCGCGGCATCGATTCAGTGATGGCCCCACAAACACGTCGGCAACGCGCGTGGGGCGATCTTGCCAGATTGATTGACACAAATGATCTGGCTCACGTTTATCGAATAGAACCTTTAAGCAATATCAAGACACTGGCCAAGCAACTAATGGCAGGCGAGGTCACCGGTCGTATTGTAATTGATGTGAATGCCTGAACCCCATCTATGAGTGACGATGACAAGATCCTCCTGATCGCTGGCGAACGCTCGCTTAGTAAAGCACAGCTATTTCAGCAGGGAGCTGTGGTCGCGAGAAAACTGGGCGATGCCGGGTTAAAACATGGCGATGCAATTGCCCTCATATTACGAAATGACTTCGCCTATTTTGTCATGCATGATGCCGCCCGCTATGGAAACTTTGATATCGTACCGGTTAACTGGCATTTAAAAGTACCCGAGATTGACTACATTCTTCAGGATTGTTCAGCGAAAGCTGTCATCATCCATGCTGATCTCCTGACTGATGATTTGCAAATAACTTTGGTCGATCATCTTGTCGTAGTTGTACCAGAAGCAGGCGCCAGCCTGAGTAGCTGGGCTGAGTGGATCAGCTCTACAGAAAAACCCGAACAAGAAGCTGTGCCATTTTGCCCACCGCTTTTCTATACCTCCGGTACCAGCGGTAAACCCAAAGCGGTTGTGCGTGAAAAAATTTCGCCAAAGCTGATAGTAAAAATAGCTGAACGCACCTGCTTTGCCTGGGGCTTTGATAAGCTGCCGATTCGCTCTGTTATGACCGGCCCCCTGTATCACTCTGCACCAAATGGTTATGCGAACATGGTTCTGCAGGCAGATGGACTTCTTGTGCTACAGGAAAAGTTTGATGCAGAAGAATTACTGATGCTAATAGAGAAACACGAGATTACGCATCTGCACATGGTGCCAACTATGTTCAGTCGGCTTCTGGCTCTGCCAGCGGAAATAAGGAGCAAATACTCGCTAACATCCCTGCTTCATGTCAGCCACGGCGCTGCGCCCTGCCCGCCGGAAGTTAAACGGCAGATGATCGAATGGTGGGGATCGGTCATTCATGAATACTACGCAATGACTGAAACCGGCATTATCTGTTGTTCGAATAGTGAAGAATGGTTAGCGCACCCAGGCTCAGTGGGTTGCGCAGCACCGGGCGTCTCACTACAGATTCGACACGACGATGGCAGTGAATGCGCAACGGGCGAAGCTGGTTTTATCTGTGTTCAACACGAAGCCACCGCTGCCGTGTCTTATCACAACGCCGCTGACAAAAGCGCCGATCTGGTTCAGGACGGATTTCTTGTCACTGGTGATATCGGTTATCTCGATGAAAATGGTTTTTGTATATTTCCGATCGTAAATCCGACATGGTTATCTCGGGTGGCGTTAATATCTACCCGGCAGAAATTGAAAACGAACTCATCACAATGCCCGGTGTAAGGGATTGCACAGTCTTCGGCGTGCCGGATAAGGAATTCGGCGAGAAACTGGTGGCTTTTGTTGAAAGTGACGGAAAGCTGGATGTCGATGAAATAAGAAGCTTTCTGAAAAAAAGGATTGCCAGTTTTAAAGTTCCAAAGATTTATGAGCAAGTGGCTTCGCTGCCACGTGAAGATTCCGGGAAATTGAAAAAACGCGAGATAAAGGAAAAATATGTCCAACAATAAACTAGGTCGCTTATCACTTATTACCTACGCTGGTCCCGGTCTGCCCATCGCCGTGCTGGAAATGCCGCTTATTGTTTACATCGTCCCCTTCTATGCCGGTGAACTCGGGCTTGAACTCGCCACCATCGGCGGAATCTTCTTAATCGCCAGAATGTGGGATGCGATTACCGACCCTGTCATTGGTAATCTAAGTGATCGCACTAAAACAAAATGGGGAAGACGTAAACCATGGTTGCTGTTCGGTTCACCATTGTTAATGATCGGTGTTATCGCCTTTCTCAGCCCGCCTGAGGAGCTTGGCAAGGTTTACCTTGGAGTTACTGCGTTTTTATTTTATATAGCCTGGACTCTGGTTCAGATCCCATATCTTTCCTGGGGCGCCGAACTCTCTCGCGATTACAGTGAACGCACGCGTATCAACAGTTATCGCGAGACTGGGCGAATGCTGGGCGTTTTAATTGCGACCATACTGCCAATACTGGTTCTATCCTCACCGGATCCTTCTGTTCGGGAAATACTTGAGGTTTATGTTGTCGCCCTGCTCGTACTGATTCCGCTCAGCACTTTACTGGCCGTCTGGATTACGCCAAAAGGTCATTACATTGAGAATCAGGATAACAGTCTGTTCAAAGCGCTGAAGATACTACCCAAAAACAAACCTTTTCTGCGTTTTCTATGTGGTATTTTTTGTCTCTGGCTGGGCGGCGCAATTTTCAACACAGTCATTGTTTTTCTCTTTCAGTATCTCCTCGAACTACCACGTTCCGATTTTCTTAAACTTGTTTTATTGCAATACATTCTTGGTATTGCCTTTGTACCTCTGTGGTTGAAGATTGCTGACAAAATTGGTCGCCACCGCGCGCTGGTAATCGGCGGTTTCGGTTTTCTAGCTATATTGCCCTTGTACTTACTGGCAACTCCCGGTGTGTTCTGGCACGCAGTGGTAATTTTTTGTATTGCCGGGCCGATGACTTCTGTTATCTGGGTCATGCCGCCAGCACTCACAGCTGATACGATTGAATACGGCATGATGAAAGGCGGCTCTGATCACGCTGCTCTTTATATGGCTATGTACAACTTCGTTATGAAAATGGCTTTGGCCTTTGGTGTTGGCCTGGCCATGCCACTGCTCGGTGCACTCGGCTTCAACCCAATGGGCGAAAACACTGCAGAGGCAATGCGCGGCTTTATTTTTGTTGCGCTGTTTCTGCCTATGATTGTCGGCCTGCCCGGCGCACTGATTCTCTTTAACTACCCTTTAACCAAAGCAAAACATGCCACCATCAGACGCTACCTGTCGAAAAAAGGCATGACGGAACTAAGCTAATGATAGTAAAAATACTCTTGCCCGTTTTATTGGTGTCACTCACCGCTGCCTGTTCAGCTGAAAGAAATACCGAGGCGCTACCAGACTTTGAACAGCTTGTACTCAATAATTACATCACTCCTTTCAAAAACGCTGAAACTGAAAAGTGGCTACAGGTGTTTGCCGAGGATGCGATTGGAATGCACAACACTTTACCTGCATTCGTTGGTAAGGAAGCCATCGCACAGTTTGGTGCTATGGTCGGTCAAAACTTAAACATAGAACAAATGGATGTGACCATTGAGGAAGTGAAAGTGAATGGTAGCTGGGCGCTGACCCGCGGCAGTTTTGTTTCGAAGTTTGTTCCGAAAAATTTACAGGACAGCAGTGCGATCAAACCCGCGAACGGCAAATTCATCCTGCTCTGGGAACAACAGCAAAATGGTGAGTGGAAAGTTATTCTCGATATGGGTAACAGCAATGAAGGCCCACCACCGCCTTCCTGAAGTCACACACCCGGTTTAGGTATGTGCCCGAGCTGATTGAACATAGTCACAAACGCAGATAACTTTTCCTGTTGGTACTTTTCAATATCCCGGTCTTTAAAATGGTAATAGCCCTGCCCGGCATGCATACCCCTGTCTCCTCGGGCCATCATCTTGTCAACCGAAGGCGGTGGCGCATGTGCGGGAGAGTTAAGATTTTTAGCCAGACGATGACTGGCATAGAAATGGGTATCCAATCCACCGTAATCAATAAACTCCAGCAAGCCCATGGTTGTATAACGTGGTCCGAAACCACAGGTTATGGCTTTATCAATTTCCTCCGCCGTGGCCACACCTTCATCAACCATGCGACAGGCTTCTGACATAACCAAAGACTGTAATCTTGGAATAATATATCCGGGTGTCGCCGCGCAGCGAACCGGTATCTTTCCAATACCTTCCAACAGCGCAAAGACCTCGTCCACCACCTTTTCCTCAGTTTTCGAACCCGGACTTATTTCAACCAGTGGGATTAAAAAAGCAGGGTTGAGAAAGTGTGCATTCAAAAAACGTTCGGGATGAGCAATAAAATCCTGTAACACGATGACCAGCATGCTGGAAGTTGTCGACAGTACGGCAACGTTTGATTGTGTATATTCTCCAATCAGTTTAAGTGCGGATTCTTTTGCCTCGAGTGTTTCCGGCACACCTTCGATGACGGCACCGGCGGCAGCCAATACATTAGCCGCATCTGATAAAGGTGCGACAGTGATCAGTTTCATGGCCTTGTCTATCTGCTCATTTTTGAGTACATCCATACTGGCCAATAATTCCAGATTTGTTCTGATCTCGCTGCGCGCAGTCTTTTCCAGTTTTTCAAAGTCAGCGGCACTTCGCTGTTTTACATCGAGCAGCGTGACCGGGTAGCCACCGAAAGCAAAAATGTGTCCGATTCCGCGGCCCATTCGACCAGCACCCACCGCAACGATTTGTGCTTTTGTTTTTAATTCGTTACTCATAGTCCTTCCCTCAACATTGCAGACAGTGATGGCCAGTCAGGTTCCGAGAGGCCAAGGTTTTCCAGAGTTCGACCGCTAGCGCGAAAATCGCGACCGACTATCGCGCCTCCCATCGCCAGTAAACCTTTAGCAATGGGTGCCTCGATGCCAATGTAATCGGCGCAGGAGACAAATAGAGCCAGACCAAGCTCGACGTCCTCAAGCATGTATCGATGTTCGGTAAGGCTGATGTCTTCGCGCCAGTCATTACTGGCTTTCAGTTTTTTCAGAGCGTCACGTCCATACAGGGAAATCTCGCCGTCATCACGATATTGATCCGCCAATGGAAAATGTGGTGCCATATACCCCAGTGCTTCACGTACCTTGATACGTTCCTGATCAAGTTTGTCAGCAACCGACCTCACTGCCGCTTGCGTGCCTTCATTATGTATATCCCAACTATCGAAATGCTGCATGGGCGCTGCATTCATCATGATCAATGGCGGATGGATAATCGGGCCATGATTGCAGAGCGCAGCACTAAGTCCATCTCCTACATCTTCAACCACCGCATAAGCCTGTTTGAGAATAGTGAAAGCGTGTTTAGCTTTCCGATAAGGAATCACTCCGGTGGGTAAACGCGTCGCGTAGGCATTAATCGCCACGCAAGTCGGACTGCGTTTACGAGTCAGATAGGGTAAGGTGCCGGCTTCAGCAAAACTGACATCCGCATTGTTTCCGGAGTCTTTCAGGGCTCTGGCAAAGACATAGGAGCCGAAACTGCCCGGCGGAAGAAAGACCACCTGATCATCCTGCAGGCAGGGTGCAAGTTGTTTTGCCAGTTGCTCATGGGAAGTGCCGGGTATCGGAATAACGATAAGATTTGCTTCCTTAACAGCGTCTGCCAGATCGCAGGTGACATGGGCAATCCTTATATCTCGTTCACCTTGCTCACTGAGTAAAGTAAGCGTACTCGATTCCAATAGGTCAGAAAAAGCCTCTCCATTTCGACGCCAGAAATAAACTTCGTGCCCTTGATCACTTAAATCTGCCGCCGCTGCATAGGAACCATGTCCGCCACCCAATACCGCAATTTTCAAAATCAGACTCCACTTATTTATTAAGGTTACAAACTTTAACAAAGTCTCTGAAAATTGTATCGCTATACAAGCGAATATCTCTCAGCAATAATGCAGTAATGGAAAAACGTTTTGCGCCCTGGTTATTAAGCTCCAAAGTTTCACCTCCACGTATTTCAATTAATGCGAGTCGCCGTGACAATCTTCTCGATTTATTGTCAGCTAATATCGACAAACGTGTTGTCCTGCTGGAAGCCCCTGCAGGCTTTGGAAAAACCCTCTTACTTTCACAATGGCGTGAGGTGCTGAGACTTGAAGGTAATACGGTCGCCTGGCTTTCTGTCAGTGGCAACGATCAGCCTGACATTTTACTTCCCTATATCGCCTTTGCCTTACATCAGGTCGGACTGGATACCGAAGAAACCGGACTGCTTTCACCGAATTACAACCAGAGCGATTTATCCTATCTGCTAAGCGGCCTGCTTAAATATATCGAACAACATGCGGGAAAATGCATTCTGGTTTTCGATGATTTCGAAAACATCCCTGATGATTCTCTGTCCTCGATAATAAACGTACTCCTGCGTTTACAGGTCGCTAATCTGCAATTGGTCTTTGCCTGTCGTAAAAATCCAGGCATGTCACTATCCAGTCTCGCAGTTGAAGGCAATGTATTAAGTATTGGTCCGCAACAACTAGTGTTTGATAAAAATGAAATCGATCATTTTTTTAATCACAGCTTTGCTCATCGCGACATCGATAGAATAATTGAACGCACAGGAGGTTGGCCGGTAGCGCTTCAGTTAATTAGATCGTTTGGGGCTGACTCAGCTGACTCGACAAACCGACTGGATATCAACTCCTCGGAAAAACTGATCTCTGAATATTTTCAGGAACAGTTGTTCGATAATCTTCGGGAAGAAGAAAAAACTTTTCTTTTACAAACTTCGATACTGGATATCGTTACTGTCGACTGTGCTGACACTATCAGAGAAAGCAATGACTCGCTTGCAATCATACACGGCCTGGATTATCTCGAAGGTATTTTCTCCTCACTGGAAGAAGACCAGGATTCCTGGCGCGTACATCCGCTGGTAAGAGAGTATTTAGTCAACAGCCTGAAAGACTCTTCCTTGAAGGACTATCAGAACTTGTGTCTGAAAGCAGCTGAATGGATGGCAAACAATGAACGCGGTCTCGAAGCCATGCGCTACGCACTAACTGCAGGTGATCCCGCTTACGCTGCAGAAGTACTCGAGCAGATGGGCGGCATCATGTTATGGATAAAAGAGGGCATGGCACGCCTGACCACCGGTCTGAACTTACTTGAAGGTTTCGAACTGAAACAACACCCGCGTATTCAGCTTGGTCGTTGTCTGGTTCATATGAAAACAGGCGACATGAATTCGGCACGCAAGTCCTATGATCTGGCAAAAGAGGTTTCCGCTAATTTTGATTCCGACCGGCCGGGCGGAAACGATACCCAGTTGAAAATCGAAAGTTATTCCTTACAAATTATGATGGCTGAATACGGCTGTGCACCGGACAACCCGATCCTGCCCGATACCGCCTTTACCTTTATGCTGGATAACACAAATACTGAACCGACCATTCATGGCTACATAAAAACACTGCAATGCTTAAGCTCGCTGCAGATAGGTGACTTCGACAATTGTATAAAACATGGACAGGAAGCGATCAAGGGCTACCTGAAAGGTCATTCACTTTATGGCGAACTGTATATTTATTTTTACTTTGGCATGGCTGAACTTGCCAGAGGCAATACCGCCGAGGCCTTAAAACAATATAACAAGGCAACGCAAACGATACAGTCGGGTTTTCCCGGCGACACTGGTCTGAAACTTCTCGGCAATGCCGTTCTTGGCGAGTACTACTGGGAACTTGGCGATTACAGTAAGGCAAAGAAACATATTAGTCAGGTCATCACCAACACGGCTGAGATGGAATCCTATTTCGATATCTATATGGCGGCCTACCAGACTTCGATCTCTTTTCTTCTCTATGAAAAGGGCTTGAAAGAAGCACTCAGTTTTATAGACGACGCACTAAGGCATGCGAAAAAACAATCATTAGATCGACTGGAAGATTTTCTACTCTGTAATCAGCTTAGTATTCTATACCTGTCTGACTCAGTCGAAGTCGCGCTCGAGTTGGCGGACAACAATCCCATTACTTTTTCGCCGGATGAAAAACTTGAAAAACTTAGCTGGCGTGAAATTGAAGCCATCAGCCTTACTCTGGCGCGAATTGCCCGCATGCGCGGTGATCATCACGCGATGAACAACACGCTAGAGCACTTAATCCTGCTTGCTCGAAAAACCAACAACCAACGCCTGTTAATCAACCTGGAGGTTCAGGTAGCGCTTAACCAGATGACATTAGATGAGGAAGAAAAAGCGATAGATGCTTTGTCAAAAGCTTTGCAACTGGCTGGTCAGGGTAACTATATGCGACCCTTCCTGAACGAGCAGAGATTTCTTTCTTCAATATACGAACCCACTTCGGTGTCCATGCAGGATTCAAGCTCTCCTGCAGAGGGTCTCAAGCTGCTGGAGCAACTTATTCAAAGTGAGACCAGACAAACAACGATCACAGGAGACACAAATAAATTCAGTGAGCGCGAGATACAAATTCTCTCAGAGTTATCGCAAGGACAGGCCGACAAGCTAATCGCCCGCCAGACCGGTTTAAGTGCACATGGCGTGCGCTATCACCTCAAGAATATCTACGCCAAGATGGGCGTTGAAAATCGGGTGCAGGCAATCAGCCGGGCCCGTGAAATGGGACTGCTGTAGTAACTGATCTGTCGGATGATCTTACACTTTCACCACTTATTACAACTCAAAATACCTCAAGCTATTGTTTTTATTAAGTTATTAAATATGGCGCGAGACTTGCCTAGTAGTGTCCTATTGCAAGAAATCTAAAAAAAGTAGAACAGGGTAAGCTCATGAAACTGATTAAATATGCTTTAACAATAGCACTAATTTCTGCCACACAACTGGTCTCAGCGGGACCCTTGTATGATGGTACCTATAATATTTCGAATGCCGGCAGTACTGTTTATAACAGAGGCATCTGGACAAATGTTGGTTCATTCACGACGGTTTCCGGGACTTTTGATGTAACAGGAACTTCTGCCGGGTTTGCCGGAGACGTATTCAGAGCTTCACTTGGTGCTGGCGGCGGCGGTTTGACTTTTTCAGTCAACATGACCCACAGATGCACCAGTGAAGTGAGCAATGCCGGCGGTAATTCAGTTTCCATAGACGATAATGGCGCAGCCGGATGTAATGGCATGATCAACCAGCCTACGGGCGGCGCGGTAAGCGGCTCAGAAGCTGACGGTAATATCTAGGATTTCTGGGACTGGTCTCTATCACAGCTTCTCGGTTACGGATCGCTTGACGGTTTGACCATTGATATTTCACAGGCGCCAACCAACTTAAGTAAACCTTTCCGCGTTGGTATCGGGGCAGACTGGGATGATGAACTTGAACTTGGTGCATCTGGCTGGATTAGCCTTGGCGCCAAAACATGTGAAGCCGGTAAGAATTGCAATAACACGAACTTCAACCCGGGTTCTGCGGATTTCAACTTCCAGTTTACCGCTGTACCGGAACCAACCAGCCTGTCCTTACTGGGCCTCGCTCTGTTGGGATTCGGCTTTACTCGTCGACCTAAGTAACACCCGGAGTTTTGCGTTAATAAACGCCGCTTGTCCGAAAGGACAGGCGGCTTTTTTATTTGTCTGGGTCTGTATTGCATCACTCCTGAGGATAAGTCACTGATATATAAAGAAACTACTAATATCAGTAGTTGCATCGATGTCACAATCCGGAATTCCTACTTTTCTAATGCCTTTTCAATAGCTTACTGACTCGCTACATTCACATCCCTGATCTTTTCCGTGAACTACTAACTAATGAGAATAGGTGTCGATGTCGGTGGTACGAATACTGACGCTGTCCTGATAGACGGCGAAACCGTACTCGCCAGTCATAAAGCCCCGACTTCGGCAAATGTCAGTGATGGCATCATTAACGCCATCACCAATGTGCTTGAGCAATCCTCCGTCTCTCCAGACAAAATCCTAAGCGTCATGGTCGGCACTACCCACTTCACCAACGCCTTTGTCGAGCGCAAGGGTTTGCTGGAAGTTGCAGTTATTCGCCTGGCTCTGCCCGCCAGTCGTGGTTTGCCGCCGATGATCGACTGGCCGGAAGACATCGCCAGCACTATCGGTAAACAACACTATCTCGTGAAAGGCGGTTATGAATTTGATGGTCGCCATATATCCGAACTGGATGAAGAGGCCATTGCAACGGCGGCTAAAGAGATAAAACAAAAAGGCTTAAAAGCCATTGCTATAAGCTGTGTGTTCTCGCCGGTAAATTCGGCTATGGAAGAACGCGCGCAGGAAATCGTATTAAACATCATCCCTGATGCGGAGATAACTATTTCATCACGCATCGGTAGAATCGGTTTACTGGAGCGCGAGAATGCGGCCATCATGAATGCCAGCCTCGCCGATCTTTCCAGTAAGGTTGTTGAATCATTCCGTCGGGCACTGACCGAGTTAAAAATCTCTGCGCCGTTTTTCATCAGCCAGAACGATGGCACCCTGATGAGCGCGGACTTTGTTGAAAAACATCCGGTGCTGACCTTCGCATCCGGCCCAACCAACAGCATGCGCGGTGCGGCCTATTTATCCGAATTGAAAAACGCACTGGTTGTCGACATCGGCGGCACCACCACCGATGCAGGTATGCTCATTAACGGCTTCCCACGCGAATCTTCAGTCTCCGTTGACATAGGCGGCGTGCGAACAAACTTTCGTATGCCCGACATTCTGGCATTGGGTCTGGGTGGTGGTAGTCTGGTCAAGATCAATGGCAATGTCAGCGTTGGTCCTCAGTCCGTTGGCTACCAGTTAACTGAGAAAGCCAGAGTATTTGGTGGCGATGAACTGACCGCATCCGATATCGCCGTTGCAGCAGGCTATGCGGAAATGGGCGATGCTTCCAAAGTAGTCGATCTTGATGAAACTATGCTTGCTGCAGCCGTTGATGCCATTCACCAGATAATTAACGTTGGTGTAGACCGAATGAAAACCAGCGCCGAAGCAATACCGGTTATCCTTGTTGGCGGCGGTGCTGTACTTGTCAGAGATAAAATTCCTGGCACGTCGGAAGTCATCGTGCCGGAACATGCTGCCGTTGCGAATGCGATTGGCGCCTCAATTGCCCAGGTCGGTGGTGAAGTAGACAAAGTGTTTTCCTATGACAATGGCGGGCGCGAAGTGGTTATTGAAGGAGCGAAAGAAGAAGCACGGCAGCTGGCTATAAAAGCCGGTGCCAATCCCGATTCTATTGAAATCATCGATTTTGAAGAACTACCGCTGCAGTACGTGCCGGGTAATTCAGTCAGGTTGCGAGCAAAAGCTGCGGGAGAATTAATACTCTCATGAGCCAGCCGGTAGAAAAAATGAATAACAAGTTGAGCGTCGAAGATCTTGAAGATCTCGCTCAGGGCGCTGCCTTTCTTGGTACCGGCGGTGGTGGCGATCCCTATATCGGCATGTTACTGGCGCGCCATGCCATTGAAGAATTCGGTATGCCGGAGATTATCGAGCCCGAAGATCTAGACGATGATGCCACAGTTTTTACCTCCACCATGCTTGGCGCACCAACTGTACTGGTTGAGAAAGCCGCCTCTGGTGACGACATCGATTTATCCATCAACAAACTGGCTCAGTTTATTGGTAAAAAGCCCGATGCCATTTCACCGATTGAAATCGGTGGCATGAATTCAATGATTCCGATTTGTGCTGCAGCAAGAATGGGACTGCCGCTGGTCAATAGCGACGGGATGGGTCGCGCTTTTCCCGAAATCCAGATGGTTACTTATAATGTATATGGTGTACCAACAACACCTGCGGTAATTGTCGATGAGCATCTGGAAAGTGTGATCGTCGAAACCAGTGAAGCCAAACGCGCTGAAGATTTAATTCGCGTTTGCGCCATTCAAATGGGTTTAAGTGTGATGATCAGTTGTTACCCGCTTACCGGAAAACAGGTCAAAAACTATGGCGTCAGTGGCACCATCGGTATTGCGCTTGGTATTGGCCGGGCACTGGTGGAAGGTCGTAAACGAGGCGAGCCGGTACAGGCGATGATGGACCTTCTCAGGTCAACGAAATATTACAACCATTGTGTCGAGCTGTTTGATGGCAAAGTAACTGATCTGCGTCGGGAGACGACTCGTGGTTTTTCAATCGGGCACTGTCACATCGAGGCTATCGATGGAAGTGGTGACCTGCTGCAACTTGAATTTCAAAATGAGCATCTGGTGGCAAGACTTAACGGTAATACCGTCGCCATTGTTCCGGATCTTATTTCTGTCGTGGATCGGGAAACCGGCCAGACCATTACCACCGAAGGCCTGGCCTATGGTCAGAGGGTCAAAGTTATTGGTACCAGTGCTGCACCGGTAATGCGCACGCCCGAGTCGCTGGCGGTCTTTGGACCTCATGCATTTGGGATTGAAGAAGAATTTTTACGTATTGAAGAGATTCACAACCTTGTTTAGAGTTATATTAGTAGCTTAATCGCAACAACTGCGTCATTGGAGGAGAGTATGTTAAATCGAAACACATTGATTATCCTAATTACCAGCCTGAGTCTGGCTGTGCCATTTTCGTCACAAGCGCAAGGTGTGCTGGAAGAAATTGTGGTCACTGCCGAATACAGAGAGGAGAACCTGCAGGAAGTCCCTGTCGCTGTTACCGCCTTCAGTGCTGACGAAATCACCCGCGCCGGTATTGAAAATACCCAGGATTTTATCAACCTGACCCCGAACGTTACGCTTGATGACTCCTTCACACTGGGTAATACCTTTGTTCAGGTTCGCGGTGTCGCGCAGATTAACAATGCCGACTCCCCCATCGCCATTGTGGTCGACGGCGTGCCGCAGAACAATCAGAAGCAGTTCAAACAGGAGCTTTTCGATATGGAACGTATCGAAGTCCTGAAAGGGCCACAGGGTTCACTCTACGGTCGTAATGCTATCGGCGGCGCAATCAATATTGTCACCAAGGCCCCAACCAATGAACTCGAAGGTTTTGTTAAAGCGGGTTACGGCAATGGCGATGAGAAAAAATTCAGCGGTGGCCTGAGTGGTGCCATCATCGAAGACAAATTACTGTTCCGCGTAGCCGGTGCTTATAAGGATTTCGATGGTGTCGTCGATAACAACTTCCTCAATGAGAAAGTCGACTTTTATGAATCCAAAGACATTCGCGGCAAACTGATCTGGAATGCCACTGACACTATCTCTGTTGAAGCACGTATAGCCTATTCCGATGCAGATGGTGGTTGCTGTAGTGATACCTTTATTTTCAACCCGGCAGTGGGTAATGCACCTAACCCGGCTGGCATCTCCAATCCAAATGCAAATGAATATAATGAACCGTTTACGAACGTACTCGGCAAAACTGACAAACTGGAAAGCTTTGATGCTACTTTCAAAGTGGATTGGCAGTTAGGGTCTGTTGATGCAACCTATATTTTTAATCACAGTGATCTTGAAGAAGAATACTTCGCCGACCTTGATTTCATCAACGGCACCAGTGCCAGTCTGGCTTCTTTCTTCACCAATGTGTTTTTCGGAGGTAACCCGACAGGTGCAAACCAACAGCAGTTGTTAGATGTTGAATTCACCAGCCATGAATTGCGCTTTGCTTCGGCCGCGGATCAACGTCTGCGCTGGATTGCCGGTTTTTACTATCTGGGAACCGAGCGTCGTTTAACTACACTCGGAGATTTCGATTTCACGCCATCGACACCAATATTTGATCGCAGCGCTTTTTCAGGTGTCGGCTTTGTGTCACTTGCAGAAGAAAATGACAACGATTCCTATGCCGTTTTCGGCCAGGTAGAGTATGACATTCATGATGACCTGGAACTGGCTGTCGGCTTGCGTTACGACTATGACCGTCGTCGTCACAACGGTGTTGTTGTCGGCACGCCGGTGACCACAGCTCCGAGAAAGTCTTTTGGTGACATTCAGCCGCGCGCGGTACTCACCAAGCGTTGGTCTGATGACTTATTGACCTATGTCAGCTATAGCCGCGGTTTCCGTTCCGGTGGATTTAATGGTCCCGCAATTGGCAGTCCAAAGTTTGAAGAAGAAACTCTGGATAACTTCGAAATCGGTGTGAAATCTGATCTGATGGACGGTCGCCTGCGCTTAAACGCGTCTTTCTTTTATGGCATTAGCGATAACTTCCAATTCTTCTTTGTTGATCTGGTTACTGCTTCTCAGGTTATTGCCAACATCGAAGAAGTAGATATCTATGGCGGTGAAATTGAAGTTCAGGCTCTGCTTACTGATGACTGGTCTGTTTACGGTACTCTGGGTATAACTGATACTGAAATTAAGGAATCAGTGGCCCGTCCACAGGATGAAGGTAACCGCACACCAAAGAACCAGAAATATTCACTAAACGTTGGTACACAGTATGTACAGACTGTTGGCGATATAACCGGTCGTCTGCGTGTTGACTACGAGCATCGTGGTCGTAAGTACTGGCACCCTGATAACAACAACTCCATGGATCCTTTCGGTCTGCTAAATGCCCGGCTGAGTTTCGAGACCGAAAACATCATTCTGTCAGTCTGGGGTAAGAACATCGGTGATACTTCTTACTGGCAGGACTACAACGCCGCCGGCTTCTCAGGTGCTTTCGGCGATATCGGTTTCCTCGCCAGAGGCCGCACCTACGGCGTAGATGTGGAATATCGTTTCTAGTTAACAGGTAAGAAGGCTGCTGAGGTGACACATCACATTCGTATAGTGACACCGATAGTCAGCGAACTTTTTACTGAAGCACAATTGCAGCCGTATGCCAGAGATGGCATACGGCTTTCTCATTCCAAACTTGATAAAGGTCCGGCATCGATTGAATCGGCGTTCGATGAAGCGCTTGCGCAGCCGGACACACTCATTAAAATCCTTGAAGCTGAAGCAGAAGGCTGTGATGCCGTAGTCATCAACTGTCTCGGCGATCCGGCTCTAAGTCCTGCTCGCGAAATCGTCAATATTCCTGTCGTCGGCCCCTGTCAGTCGGCCATGCATCTGGCCAATATGCTCGGTGACAACTTCGCGATAGTGTCAGTCCTCGACAATGTGCGTCTCTTACTTGAACACCTTGGCGCCAAGTATGGCTTAAGCGAGCGCTACGTGGGTTTTGATTATGTAAATATTTCTGTATTGGATCTTGAATCTGATATGGATGCTCTGATTGATTCACTCACGGAAAAATCGATTCCCTTAATAAAGGACAATAAGGCCAATTCAATCATACTCGGCTGTACCGGCATGCTTGGCTGTGCTCAAGGTATTCGCCAGCGTCTCTTAGCAGAAGGTCTTGATGTACCTGTTATCGATCCACTGGTAGCCGCTATTCAAATGGCCGAAGCCATGATCAACAGCGACCTCAGCCATTCACGGCATGCTTACCAGACACCGCCGCCAAAAGACATTGTTGGCTACTCCTTTCCTCCAAAAAAATAAAATAGAAAGTGACGAACTACAAACAGGTAATTTACCAAAAATTTGATTTCGAAAACCCGCACACGGTTCACGAGTTGAGTGAGACAACACTTCCCGACATCGTGCCGGACGATAAAGTCATTGTACGCATGATTTGTGCTCCTATTCACCCATGCGATACGCTTTGTGCCATGGGAGTCGTTAATGGCGTGGAATTTCCCTGTGTCGGTGGTGCGGAAGGCGTCGGCGTAATCGAACAAGTCGGTAAAGATCTACAGGACAGATGGCAAAGCGGTCAGCGCGTCCACGTTGCTGCCAATTACCTGTTTGGCGAGTGGACTAACTGGAACGGGGTATGGAGTGAGTATCTGCTTTGCCCGGACAACGCGATGATGGCAGTCCCTGACGGTGTTGCAGATGACCTTGCTGCCCAGTTCATGGTTAATCCACTGACAGCATATGCCATGGTGAAAGAATTCGGTCTTGGACCCGGGAAGACCCTGATGCAGACCGCTGCGGCCTCTGTACTTGGCAAAATAATGATTCGACTTGGTCAAATCTATGACTTTGACACAATCAACATTGTTTGCCGGCAGGAAAGTGCTGACGAATTACGCGAAGAATTTGGTATCGACACAGTCTACGTATATGACGGCTCAGTGGAGTCAGCAAAGCAAATGAAGCAGGCTATTGCCAGTGATTTTCCAGACAGGAGTATAGATTATTGTATCGAAGCCGTTGGCGGCGACACATTGCGAATTTGTCTTGAGATGCTCGGGCCGAATGGAGAATTGTACATATACGGCTCAATGACCGGTGATGTGACAATTCAGTTAAACACGGTCGCCGATATCGTCATGAAAAATAATGCTTTGAAAGGCTGGTCCTCTCAGGAAACCTGGATGCGTCAAACCAGCGATGAAGAAAAACATAGATGCATAAACGAATTATGGGAATTATTCCAGAGCGGTAAATTGACTATGCCAGAGTCTGGACAACGTTTTACTTTGAGCCAGATTAAAGACGCCATGGTCGCCTCCTGCGCCCCGGGTCGTAGCGGTAAAATAATGCTCGATTGCCGGGCCTGAAAACGAAATGAATAAAGACTACTTTACCAATGAAGTCATCAAAGACGCCCTCGTTGCGCTTGGCGAAGAAATGTTCAATGCCATGATCCGCACCAGCATGAGCCCGATCATATACGAGAGTAATGATTTTGCCGTGGGTGCCTGCGATGCCAGAGGCAACCTGCTGGCACAGGGAAATGGCGTCACTGCCTTTCTGGCTATGCTCGATACCGCTGTTGTCTCCACTCTGGAAAAATATCCGAATAAAGGTGATATCAATGATGGTGATATTTTTATTGCCAATATCCCTTACGAAGGTGGCGGCTCACACCTCTCGGATGTAGTCATCATCTGCCCGGTATTTTTTGAAAATGAACTCGTCGCGTTTACCGTAAACAAGGCCCACTGGACTGAAGTTGGCGGTGCTGAACCGGGTTCTGTGTCTACACGTTCAACCGAGATATATCAGGAAGGTCTGCAGTTTAATTTCCTCAAACTGTTTGAGGCCGGAAAAATGAATAGCGCCTTAGAAGGCATCATTCGCAGCAACGTGCGTCTGCCTGATAGCACCATGGGTGATCTGCATGCGGGTGTTGCCGCAGCCAGAGTTGGCGCCAATCGGATCATCGAACTTTTTGCAAAATACGATAAAGACAATGTTCTTTATGCCATGGAGGATCTGCTCGACTATGGCGAACGCATGACCCGCGCCGAGCTGAAAAAACTACCAAAGGGTGAGTTTTACGCAGAAGATATTGTCGAAGATGACGGTCTTGGCAATGGCCCCTTTAAAATTTGTGCAAAAGTCACCATCACTGACGAGAAGGTTCTGGTCGACTATAGCGGTACCGATCCGCAGGTCCCCGGTCCCTTCAACTGTTCCTTCACCGGCCTTGTCACCGGTGCGCGTTGCATCTTCAAGGCCATCACCAATCCGGAAATACCCGCCAACGGCGGCTGCTTTCGCTTACTTGAAGTGACCTGCCCGGAAGGCACAATAATCAGTGCTGTGGCTCCAGCACCCGTTTCCATTTATTACGAAGCTCTCATTGCCGCAATCGATGTGATGTGGAAAGCCATGGCACCAGTTGTGCCAGACAGACTTCCTGCCGGACACCAGCGTAGTGTTGGCGCTACCTTTGTCAGCGGCATTCACCCGGACACAAAACAATTCTTCGTCATGGGCGAACCACTTGTCGGCGGCTGGGGCGCTTCCACTGAACTCGACGGAGACAACGGCCAGTTTTGTTGCGGCAACGGCGAAACCTTTAACATCCCGATTGAGCTATTCGAAACCCGTTACGGCATACAAGTTGATCAATATGGCTTTCACAACCAGAACGGCGGTGCAGGAGAAAAACGTGGTGGTAAGGGCGTCGTACTCGACTATCGCATCACCTCCGATGAAGCCTATTTTACCTACGCCGCCACCAGAACCGAATCCAAGCCCTGGTCTATGCAGGGCGGCGATGAAGGCTCAAACAACTACGCCGAAATTCACAGACACGATGGTGATATCGAACGTCATCATATGTGTACTACGGTGCCAGTAAAGAAAGACGAGGTGATACGCATTTTCACCGGTACCGGTGGCGGCGTAGGCGACCCGAAAAAGAGACCTGAGGAAAGTATCAAGACCGATATTAAAAACGGCTACATCACTGAAGAACAGGCTCGTTCCGATTACGGGTTTAATACAGGATGACCTCCCGTCACTACAACTTCGACACAACTACTGAACGTAAAGACCCGAACGCCGTAGCTCAACACGGCTTCAAAAGCTATATCTTCACAGAAGCTCAGGTCGCGGAGTTCAGCTACCCTGACGAAGAACTGATCCCATTATGGATTGCCGACATGGCCTTCCCGGCGGCTCCGGAAATTGTAGAAGCCATAAAACAGCGTCTGGATAACCCCATCTTCGGTTACACCAAAATCCTCGACGACAGTTTTTATAGAGCATTCGTAAACTGGACCCGTTCCCGTTACGGATGGGAGTTTGCACAGGAAGAATTACTCACGACCTCTGGCGTCATTCCCGCACTTTACAGTCTGATCGAATACATTTGCGAAGCCGACGACAAAGTCATTACCTTTACTCCGGCCTACTCCTATTTCAAACGCTCCGCCGACTATCACAACATCGACATCGTCTATTCGACCCTGCTTAATGAGCAAAATGAGTATCGTATGGACTTTAATGATTTCAGGAAGAAAGCCAGCGATCCGAAAGTAAAAGTCTGCATCTTCTGTCATCCCCATAATCCAACAGGACGCTTATGGACGGAAGAGGAACTGCTCGATTTCGGCAATATCTGTATTGAGAACAATATCACCGTTATATCCGATGAAATCCATTGCGACATAACGCGGGCAGGGGTAGTCCACACGCCACTGGCCAAGCTCTTTCCTGATGCCGATAACATCATTACCTGCATGGCTCCCAGTAAAACTTTTAATCTGGCTGGTTTCCTGTTCGCCAATGTCATCATTCCGGATGAGAAGCTGCGCCGGCTATGGAAACGAAAACATTATCTTTTCGAAAACCCGCTAAGCCTGGCCGCCGCACAGGCCGCCTACGAAGAAGGTGGCTCCTGGCTTAGTGAGCTGAGCACTTATCTGGATAATAATTTTGAGTTCGTCAAAAAAACTCTGGCAAAACAATTGCCAAAGGCCGTCTTCAAAGTGCCCGAAGCCACCTACTTTGCCTGGCTGGACATGCGAGCCTATTTTCCAGAAAAAGAAAACCTGACCTACTACTTTGCAAAACATACCGGCGTTATCATCGAAGGCGGCAATATGTTCGTTGCCGACGCCGAAGGCTTTATGAGAATTAATCTGGCTTGCCCTCAATCTGTACTAAAGCAAGCTTTAGAGAGAATTTGTAATCACTGTCAAACAATGTAGAAAGCAATATGGCAAAAAGAATCGGCGTAGACATCGGCGGCACCTTTACCGACTTACTCTTCTATGATGATAAGACGAACTCTTATATAGTCGAGAAAGTACCCACCGTGCCCGATCACCCGGAGCAGGGCTGCCTGAATGCAGTCAATCTGGCTGTCTCCGAAGATCTACTGCAAGAAAGCGAGTATTTCCTGCACGGCACGACGGTCGGAATCAACGCCTTACTTGAAAGAAAAGGCGCCAAAGTCGGCTTACTGGCAACAACCGGCTTTCGTGACATTCTCGAAATAAGACGGGGCGACCGCGCCGAGATGTACAACCTCATCTGGACGCCACCACCACCCATCGTACCCAGACACCTTCGTCTGCCGGTAAATGAAAGAACCATGGCCGATGGTTCGATTCACCTTCCGATTAATGATGACGATGTGCTTGAGGCTTTAAAGGTATTTGAAGAGGAAGGCGCGGACAGTATTGCGGTTACTTACCTGCATTCCTACGTAAACCCGGAACATGAACTGAGAACGGAAACGTTGTTAAGAGAAGCCGGTTTTGAGGGCGCGATTTCTTTATCGCACAAAGTCTCGGGAGAGTTCCGCGAATACGAGCGCACCACGACAACCGCTGTCGATGCCTTTGTACGTAAACGCATGCAGAATTACATGAGCCAGCTGGAAAGTGATCTTGGCGATAAAGGTTTCAAGGGTCATTGCCTGATCACACGTTCCGGTAGCGGCTGCATGACTTTTGCTGAAGCCGAGGCTCGTCCTTTTGAAACCATCATGTCCGGCCCGGTTGCCGGTGCTGAAGGTGCGGCTGAACTGGCACGAGCCTTACAGCTGGGTGATTTGATTACCGCTGATGTGGGCGGTACCAGTTTCGATACCTGTCTCATTATCAACGGCCGGCCCCAACTGCTCTATCAGGGCATCGTCGAAGGGCTGCCCCTGCAAACACCCTGGGTCGATGTGCGCTCCATCGGTGCCGGTGGTGGTTCCATCGCCCATGTCGATGCCGGTGGTCTGTTACGTGTCGGCCCGCAAAGCGCAGGTTCGGTTCCCGGCCCCGCCTGTTACTCGCGCGGTGGCGAAGAGGCAACGGTCACTGATGCCGCCTTCTACCTTGGCATGCTCGGCGAGGGAGAACTGGCTTCGAACGTGAAACTGGACCGGACTAAGGCAGAAGCCGCCATCGCAAAAGTAGCCGCGCAACTGGGGATGAGTAATGAGAATTGCGCCCGCGGCATTGTTCGTATTGCCTGCGCCAGCATGTCAGAGACCATCAGAGAAATTACGATTGAACAAGGTAACGATCCTAGAAACATGAGTCTGTTGGCTTTTGGTGGCGCCGGACCTTTGCTTGCCTCATTAATGGCGGAAGAACTCGACATCACCAATATCATCGTACCGCCCTATGCCGGTAATTTCTCCGCCTGGGGTCTGCTTGGTGCCGATCTACTACGCGCCACCGCCCGCAGTCATATTTTGCCAGTAAGCAAAGAAAACATTATTAAGGCGAACAGCATTCTCGATGAACTCTTCTCCGAACTGGAAAGTCGAGATAATGCCTATGATGCCAACAAGTGGGTAAAGGAAATCGCCATCGACATGCGCTATCGTGGCCAGGAGCACTCGATGACCATACAACCCGATATTAAAAAAGGCCGGATTAGCAATAGTGCCGATGAGCTACAACAGGCCTTCGTTGATGCTTACGAAAACAGCTTCGGCGGTTCCCTGGAGACCACCACCGAGATTGTCTCCCTGCGCGCCACTCTGCGACAGACCCTTCCCGCCAGAAAATACAGCAGAGCCGACTATACTGATAGTAATACAGAAGAAAACAAAAGCTTGCAGGCCTACTCCTTCCACAAAAACGAATGGATGGAATTCAAACTCTATCAACGCGCTGCACTCGAAAGCAGCAGGACATACGAAGGTCCTGCGATAGTAAGTGAGCAAACAACCACAATTTACATAGACAGCAATGACTCTTTCACCAGTCTTGATGATGGTTGTTTGCTAATCAATCACAGTGGAGGTGCAAACTGATGGACGACAAAACTAATACCGAAATCTACCGGGCGGGCAAAGGCAGCAACACAGGTATAAAAGACAGCGATCCGGTCACCACAGAAATCGTTCGCAATGCACTCAACTCCGCCGCCAACCAGATGAAGCGCACTTTAATACGTGCCTCTTTCTCACCAACAGTTTATGAGGTACTCGACTTTGCCGTGGCCCTTTACGATAAAGAAATAAGATTGCTCTCGCAGGCACCAAGCCTGCCTATCTTCATGGCCACTATGAGTTTCTGTATAGAGGCAGCCGTTGAAGGCGTTGGCGGTGAAGAGAATCTCGAACCCGGCGATGTGATCCTTTATAACCTGCCCTACGGCACCGGATCCCATGCGCAGGACGCCGCGATTGTCATGCCGGTGTTTCTCGATGATGGCAAAACACTGATCGGCTATGCCACTAACAAAGCCCACTGGTTGGACATTGGTGCCAAAGATCCCTACTGCACAGACACCACCGATGTCTTTCAGGAAGGCGTCGTCTTCCCCGGCGTCAAGCTCTACAGCAAGGGTGAGAAAGTCAGAGACATTTTCAGAATGATCGAAGCCAACTCGCGTATGCCGGTCGGCACTCTCGGTGACATCAATGCACAAATCGCCAGCATCAGAGTCGGCGCAAAAGAATTATTGAGAGTAGTCAATCGCTTTGGCAAAGACACTTTTGAGTACGCTGTGGAACGGATGTTCGATGCAGGCGAGGCGGTAATTAGAAAATATTTCGAGAGTATTGATGACGGACGATACATCGGCAAAGGCATCATGGACGATAACGGTGTTGATACCGATCTAATCGAATTCGATATCATTGTTGAAATAGATGGCTCTACTGTACGTATGGACTACTCCACCGCACCCGACGCACAACGCGGCCCAATCAACTGCCCCTTGCCTTCCACTGTTTCAGCATCAAGAGTCGCGGTCACCATGCTCGCCGGTGCAGGCGAACCACCCAACGAGGGGCACTTGCGGCCGGTAGAAGTAATAACAAGACCCGGTTCCATGTTTCATCCCTTGCCTCCTTCACCCTGTTTTCTTTACGGCTGGTCAGCCATATCGGCCATGGAAGGAATATATGAGGCATTGGCCAAAGCCGTCCCCACAGATGTACCGGCAGGATCAGCAGCAGACATTTGCGCCGTTCTGGTATGGGGCGCAAAAGACAATAAGTATGGCGAACCCTGGGTCGGAGGCAGTCCCTTCCCCATGGGCCAGGGCGGTTTTGCTGGAGGCGATGGCGACACCATGATTCACGTAGCCGAAGCCGCGGCGCGCTTTCCACCGGTAGAAGTCTGGGAAGCCCTCTATCCCTGGCGCTTCGAAAAGTTTGAATTGATACAAGACAGCGCCGGTGCCGGCCAACACCGAGGCGGCCTCGGAATAGACATCGTCTTCGAAGTTTTTGAAGACTTCAGCCTTATCTCCACAGTAGAACGCACCAAAGTTCCCGGCTGGGCAGCACTTGGCGGCAAGTCTGGCAAAACCAACGGCGTCACCATCACCTACCCCGATGGCAAACAGAAGAAGATCGGTAAGATTACTAATATGCAATTACCAAAAGGTACTAAGATTGCCATTCATTGTGGTGGTGGTGGTGGGTATGGTGATCCGAAGAAACGTAACCCGGAGTTGGTGGAAAGAGATTTAAAGGAGGGTTATATATCGAGAAAGTTTGCAGAAA
Organism: Gammaproteobacteria bacterium; assembly: GCA_012103475.1. GTDB lineage: Bacteria > Pseudomonadota > Gammaproteobacteria > Eutrophobiales > Eutrophobiaceae > WLWS01. The sequence goes on from WLWS01000001.1 coordinate 490,162, forward strand.
AGAATTACGCGTTTTAGTAATGATAATGCCTCAATCTATTGGTTTTCAACGCCTGGTGTAACAGGCGGGGAAAAGAAGAGAGAGGTACGAGCAGCGCTTTTCGGCGCCCTCGTTGACACACTTGTTATACTGCAAATTCATGCTCGATATCCCAACCTGGAAATACAAGTACTGCGGGATGACATTTCAACACCCTAGCTAACTGCTTTGCTCTTTCAACGCCAAGGTTAATCCGGTTATTTTCTATAGCTGATATAGTAGATTGAGGTATACCGGAAACTTCTGCCAATTCATTTTGGCTCATCTCCTGTAGTTCGCGAATGATTCGTACGGATTCTCCTATTGAGACCTCAATTCGTTTTCTAGCTATTCTATAATCTTTCATATCATTTCTTCCGATAATCATGAGCAGTAACATTTACGACTTGCACGAGTATCTGATCTCGTTGAATTTTGTATATCACTCGATATTTAAGTCCGAGTCGGAATGAACGGCAACCTTTCCACTCTCCTCGCAAGGATTCATCGTGGAACCCCTTTATCAGCCGTAGGCCCTCTGGACCGGAAATACTGACGATATCCTTCCATTTTTCATACCTTTTCAGGATATCCTTGGGGATAGAACCTAGTTGACGAACAGCTCGACGATGTTCATATATGAGCCACATACCATATTTAGTATATATATCATTTATAGTATGTCAAGATGGTAGCTATGAAAATAGTCTATTGAATATATGAGGTTCGATGAGAGTTTTACAAGACTGATTTTCAACCATAGCTAAAAATCGACCTAGTTTTCCTCCAGTTTCGGTAAGGCCACCAACAGGATGCTTGCTGTCGCCTGAATAATTAAAGTGGCGAGGCATAGAGCAAACAGACCATCTTCAATGAAGGGAGCGAGTATGGCTGTGCCGCCGGCTGACAGGATTGTTATTGCCAGAAACATTAGGGATGATGCTCTGTCATCGTCACCCGCACCGGCTATGATTGCCCGCAGGAAGCCAGCTGGGCCGCGGATGCCCAGGCCGAAGTTCATGAAAGGAAAAATGTAGACCAGCATCGTTGGATCATTGCGACCTGCGATGGAATAGATGAACAAGAGCAAAGCGCCTAGACTCGCTATTAAGGTACCCGTCATGATGACTCTCTCTGCACCCCAACGTGACACTAATGAACCGCTTAGATTTGCACCCAAAATAAAGAAAGCGACTCCAACCATTTGCATGATGATGAACTGCATGAGTGTCCCGTCCATCGTATGCACAATGACGGCTGGTGCGGCAAAAACAAATACCAGTAAACCGGCCAGTACCATGGCCTGGCTGAGAGCATAGCGCAGATAGACCTTTGATTTAAGCAGGCGCATATAACTACCCTTGTTTTCCCGCTTGCTGTCGTCCGGAATATTTTTTCCCAGCAAGCCGATGCCTATCGCCAGCACGAAAGTCAGCACAGCGAGCACCCAGAATGAGCTTTGCCAGCCACCGAGTTTGAGTAGCCACAAACCTGCCAGCGGTGCGGCAGCGGGTACCAGTGATTCGATACTGGCGAGAAGACCTAATACTTTTGTCGCTGTGGTTTGATTGAAAAGTGCATTGATAATGACCGGGGTGAAAACAGTGGGTGCAGCGGATACCAAACCTTGCAGGAAACGCAGAACAATCAGGCTATGTATATCACTAACCAGCGCGCAGAGAGCGGACAGGAGGGCGTAAGCAAATAGAGCACTGACCAATATCCAGCGTCGTGGAAAACGTGCGCCCAGCGCGCCGAATACTAGCAGACCCAAGGCTACACCCAAAACAAAGGCTGCCAGAACAAGCTGTGCCATTGCCTCATTGGTGGTCAGTGTTTCCGGTAATGTCGGAATAGCCGGCAGAACTAAATCTATTCCGGCAAGAGCCAGCACTGTCCCGGCAACTAGTAAGGCACAGACCAGGTAAGAACTTGAAGAAGGTTTATCCATATCCAATAGGGACTTGTGATTCGGTTCTCATCATAGTCCCGAACATGCCCGATTATCAATAACTACCCTGAACTAACATTGCAGTATCTATCTCTTTCATTTTAGCTGTTATAAATTACTGCACGAAAAAATATTCGCTACTTATAAATCTGAAAGACTATGCTGCAGAAATAGAATGGTATTTTTAGTCAGAATCTTATAAGAAAATTAGTAGTCATAAATATGTTCCAACTGTAATTTCGATAACTCTATTGATCTTAGTGCCTCAGCCAAATCCTTAACCTTCAATTCAATGACATGGCGGCTTTGACCTTCAACTGTAATTATCGCCTGAGTAAACAATGTTTTTGCCATAATACTTTCGGCATTCCAATTAGCCGTAGTCAGAAGACTCAATACAACGCTTTCTCGGTTACCGGCAATCTCGATGAAATTACCACCGGTGTTTGCGAAACTAACAGCTTCGTGGGTAAATGGTCGATATCTTGGAAAGTAATTTAACGCACCCTCAGCGGTGACTACCGCAGTCTTGTGAAGAGGTGCATCAAAGCTGGCAGCCGCCCCCTGCTCTATCAACCAGGCATAGAAAGCCTTGATAAGATACTCAGAAGTAAGAATATATTTTCTTTCAAGTTTACGAACAATATCACGGTCAAAAAAGCTGGTTTCGAACCATAACTTTCTCAGGCTGCCGAGATAATCAAATTCATACCATGGTTGCCTCAAGATAAACTCGGCATACAGTGTCGCTTCTTCGTAGGCGACACGATCCTCATCAGTCATTCGATTTGAGCTTATGGCTTCAGTTAATCGTCCGATAGTAAATTCATACAGCCCTTTAACTGCATACTCGACAGTTGTGCTGACTCCAATCGTCATGAGCATCACGTGGTACTCCCCATTAAAAGGGTACACATCCTTTACGCGACGAAAAACGCTTTCATAACTCTGCCAGAATTGCCCGACATGACCAAACCAGGGAAAGTTGCCAGGTTTTTGTGTTTCCAGAAAACTGGCATACTCGGTTGGGCTATGAACAAGAAACCATTCCGGATAGGTAAGAAACGTTTGATCTTGTCCCCGAATGTGTTCTTCAGGGGTAGTCGTCTGCGCAGCAAGTGTCACTGCGAAGAACGTGCTCAGCAAAAAAAACTTCAGTAAAGTGACAGCCTTAAACATCACTAGCTGACTTTTTCTGGAAAGCCATTAAAACGTTATCTGATGGATCGTGGTCCTGATACAGGCGTTCTCCCTGATCAACCAGCCCGACGCTGGCAAGAAGATTAACCCAATAGTCGAGCCCTTCGAAATATCTCGGTTCACTTGCGTTGGTCTCCCAGCTCTCATCCGTACCGGAATTAAACACTGAATGAACCAGCGACACGAATTCTTTCATTTCCTCACTACCGGCATCATGATCTCTGAGGATGAATACGCCTCCTGGTCTCAATATTCGGGCAAGAGATGCAACATAGGCGCCCTGTCTTTCCGGCTCAATGTGATGCAAGCCAATGTAACAGGTAACGATATCGAGACTATCACTTGCAATCTGCTGTTCAGATATGGGTGCATAGTCAGCGAGATCAACATATGGACCAAACTCTGCTATCTGACCACGATCTATAATATCGGGAGGTGATTTTTCCGGAGGTATATTGCTACTGAAATAAGCAGTGCCTTTGATATCTACCAGCTTTTTCAATGCACCAAAGTAGCGCCCTGTTGAACCGATTTCCAGGTAACCGTCATAGCTTCGATTATCCTCTAAAAGTGCCCTGGTCTGTTCTGATATGACGGCTTTTTGCTTCTTTAGTGCCGGTAACACATAAGTAAAATCAGCGAATCTCGGTTTTATCGTTGTGAGACTACTTTGTATGTATCTATAGATTTCTTCATCGTTTTCAAACTTCGATACAGCTTCAATAATCAAAGTGTGATATCGATCTTCCGGGAACAGATTAAAAACATTTTGCAGAAAAAGATAAAAACGATCTCGCCAGTAGGTACTTTTATATACATTGAGAAACTCTGACGAACTTTTATCTACAGGCTCTTCTATTCGCTTATCTGCTCCATAATACGTATCCCAGATAACATTTCGAAAACGAAACTGTGGATCAAGTGTGTCTTTAAGACTAAATAATTTTTTTGCCCCAGGGTAGGCTGTATGAAACTGTTCATGGGTGGCATGAGCCTGATACGGGAGGTAGTAAGTACCATTGAGTTCCAGCGCGGCTGTGATTAGTTCTCTTGTCCACAACGCCACTCTTTGTTTGGCATTTTCCCGAACACGTTGTTTGTAGTAAAGGACGAACGCGAATACCTCCTCTCTGGCCCAGGTCATGACGCTACCAGGATCCCTGGATGCATGGCGTATGGAAACGTTGATCATATTTACAGAGTAACGATTCAGAATCTCCTTCATTTTTTCGACAAATGCTTCAAGATTCTGAATTGGAATAAAGTACTCCTGCAAGACGTATGTCCGCTTCTTCCTCGACAAGGGTTCCAGTTCGGCAACATCGTAACCAGCCTCATAATTACGCCAATGAACTTTCTTAGAGCTGAAGATCAGGGGATCAATAATATGCTCTCTGCGCCATTTCCCACTCATGGTTTCAGAAAAGGCCCACATGAAATATTTTTCAAGCCAATATGCCCGTGAAATTGGTTGCAAACGCGTTGCGGTTGTTGCCGCTTTTTTAGTTTTACTCCATGTAACTGCGTTTACCTTCGAATAATGGTTTGGATAAAGGTCAGCATTATGAAAAACCGCCGTGTCGGAGCCACGAACGTTATCCACAAAATATTGTAAATACTCCGATGTTTCCATTCGAAGAGAAACTCGTTCCAGTCGCTCATTGTCGGCAAGACTCAGTTCCGCTTCCACGATCACGCCCAGACCACCGTAACCACCAATAGCGGCATAGAATATTTCGCTATTCTCATTTGGAGAGGCATTTACTAATGAAGCATCAGCCAGAACGATTTTTATTGAACGGACTGACATTATCAAGGGACCCAGTCCTATGTAACGGCCATGGACATTAACACTAAGTGATCCGCCTACAGTAAAGTTTGCATAGGTCTGCATTATCATGACTGACAAATCATGAGAATCCACGAATCTTTGAATATCACACCAACGAATACCGCTTTGTACCCGGATCATCTTCTCGATTGGATCAAAGAGTAGTACTTTATTCATCGCCCTCATATCAATATGAAGACTGTCCGGACTTGCGGTCTGACCACCCATACTAAAATGACCACCGCCTATTGAGACGGCTCCTGTACTACGTTTAATCGCATCGATTACTTCATCAGTGCTCTGTGGTTTTACTATTGACCAGACTGGGATAGGGTTCAGCCCGGTAACATCGTTAACTACGGTTTTTTGATCTGAGGTACTCACTATTTTACCGTCAAATAATCATAATTGGCCGTTAGTGGATCATCACCATAGCGGTTTTCACCCTTTGTCCCTTTGAGAAAACCAATTTCAATAAAAACCCAGATGGGCCCGACCACTGGGATCAATACAAGCAAAAACCACCGGGCAGAACGATCACGGTCATGCAGGCATTTACCCGACATAAAGATACCGGCTAACAAAAAGAGAAAAGTTGGAACCCAGGTGAGGTCAGAACCAAAAACACTTTCTACACCGGCAAATATTAACCAGAATAGAATCCAGAAGGGTATTGCTATAGTCCAGTATCTGGATCGACTCATGCGTCCATCGAAGCTGAAGAGTACTTTAAATATCATCAATAATGATTGGTGGTTGCTCACTTGCGTTCTCCACGACAGTCTATAAGGAAGTACCCTCTATTCATGTGTATTGTACATAAAAACTATTCCAGTCTCGTGACATAGCTTCGAGTATTTGCAATTAATATAACAAAGGGTGGCTCATGGAAAGAATAAGGCCGGATTTCATTTATTGTCTCCGATGAAAGTGTGCTGCGCTAAAGACGAAAGCGTCTCAATGTATTTGTCCTGTGACCAGTTGCAATCGATTGTTAATTGCTCCCAATTACGTGCCGATAACATCACCCACAGAATATCGGTTGCCTGATCAGGACTATACGTTGAGGCAAGCATACCGTCTTTTTCCAATGCCTTGATGGCAGCTTCGCATCCCTCGCGCACATCCTGCATTCTCTGCCTCCATGCTTCAGCCGCAGCCTCGTCTGTGTCTTTCATGGCGAGGAGCGCTTTCAAACTACCATATATTTCCGGGATGTATGCACCCCAGGCTTTAATAAAAGCATCAAGGCGTTCAACGCCTGTTTTCGCTGAACGGCTCGCCATGAGTCGTTCTTCTGATCCCTTCAACTCGTCCAGGTAGTGCGTTGCTGCAATGAGAAGTTCGGCCCGAGTGCTGAAATGAAGATACACCGCTTGCCGGCTGATGCCAGCCTGTTTAGCTATATCCGTCATGCGCACGCCCTTACTTTGTCTGACTTCCAGCAGATCCAGAGCTGCCTGAAGAATACGAGAACGTGTTTCAATTGATTCACTTGACATAGTGTCAACCAATAGGAGAAAAGTAATGAAAATAGTCATATTTGGAGCAAGCGGCAGTCTCGGGCAGCATCTCGTTAAACAGGCGCTGAATCAGGGCCATCAGGTAAGCGCATTCGCACGTGATCCCTCCGCATTAAAGCTACAGCACCAAGATCTAACACGAATCAAGGGTAATGCACTCAAGCCAATAGATGTTGCCGCTGCGGTTAAAGGTCATGACGCTGTGTTGATCGTACTAGGCACGGGACCAATGGGCAGCATTCGCGCTATCGGGACGAAAAATATTGTCGATGCGATGCAGTACTGTGGCATTCGTAGACTTGTGTGTTTGAGCACCTTAGGTACTGGCGACAGTGGCGCTCTCCTGAATTTTTTCTGGAAACACATCATGTTCGGAATGCTGTTAAGAAAGGTGTTTGCCGATCATCAAGCGCAAGAAAAGATTGTTAATGAAAGTGATCTTGATTGGACTATTGTTCGACCTGCTGCCTTTACTGATGGGCCTGCAACCGGAACGTATGAGCATGGCTCTTCATTGGCCGGTAAGAAACTTAAACTAAAAATATCGCGCGCTGATATTGCAAGTTTCATGGTGCAACAACTAAGTAGCGACAGCTACGTACATCAATCACCTGGCTTGTCTTATTAGTTTGTATAAACAGAAATGAAAAACCCCGGAGTGAATTACTTGCTATCACTCCGGGGGGATTATCAAGAAGGCTTGATGAACCTTGTTTTATTGGGTTAGAGTTTCATCAATGAAGCACAAACTCCAAAGTGAACGCACAATTTTGTCACCACTTGTCCCCGGAGATGTTGACCTAGCTCTGGAAATGTTCACCGATCCAGAAGTTGTCAGATATATAGACGACGGGGTCATGAGTGAGAATGACATTCATGAGCAGATGTCGTCCTGGATAAAACGAGGGAGTGATGGTTGTATCGGTGTTTGGTGTATTTCCGATCACAAGACCGGCGAAAAATATGGTTCCTGCGCCTTGTTACCCATGCCCATTGATGAAGACGATACAAATTGGGATTTGGTCGTCCCGGATATGATGCCCGATGCCGATATTGAAGTCGGTTACTTTCTAAAGAAATCTGCCTGGGGCAAAGGTTTAGCGACTGAGGCCTGCTCCAGACTTATCCGTTTCGCCTTCGAGGAAGCTTCACTGACTCATGTTCTCGCTACAATCGATGATGATAACCACGGTTCCAGAAATGTCCTCGAAAAAGTCGGCTTCGTATATCAGGGCCGAAGACGCGCCTATGCTGAGGATAGCCCCATCTTCCAAATCGACCGGGATAGATGGTTAGAAGTAAAGCAAAAAAGATAGGCCTGCTAATTAATAGAGCCGAAAACCAGATATCTCAAACGTTGATATTTCGACAAACTGACGAATACTCATCGCAATACAAACCTGCTAAACACTTCTAGCCACCTGCTAGCGCAGCAGAATGGAGATCGTATCGCTCGATACACGTGTTTCCTGAGAATCCTGTCACAAAGTAATCTATAAAACGTGAGCCAATTAACAGGTTCGACACCGTTCTTGCTCCTATTTCCTTTTTGGCATAGCTGTTGCAATAGTTTATTCAGGATTAATTTACGGAGACAGAAAATGAAAAAATTAGAACTTAATATACCGATATCGATTTTTATCTCAGGCGCTGCGCTTTTTCTATTAGCACCATCTGGCTTATTCTCATCATTCAGTGCAAATGAAATACACAAGACTGCCTTACTGATTGAATCGATTGGCGTGACAACCGCATTTGTCGTGTATTACAGAGAAAGTTTTAATCGATTTTTCGCTGCAGACGAATATTGAAGTTCGAAGCTGTTAAGTTATAAATGGTATAAACACAGCAGCGGCCAATATCATAAAAGGCAGTGCGTATAGTACAATTTTGTTGAAACTCGCGCTGCCATCAATAGCGGGCCAGCTACTTTCCATAAAGCCGAATATCACACCTCTTCCAGCTTTGTATTCCAGATTCCAGAATAATCCTGCTGATACATATAGAACAGATGAAGCAAAGATGTTGGAAAACCAGGTGATGGGATAGAAGCCATCCCGGAACACCAGGTAAATATCGTAGGACCAGCTGGCAGAGAACATCCAGCAACAAAGCGCTATGTAGGCAATTTTCAATTTTTCCTGCTTTCTAATAAATCTGAATAATGTCCCAATTGCCCATGGTGCTGTCAGATAGGTCAGTGTGGACATAAAAGTAGCATCGTAATAGTCCCAGGTCGGATCACCTGTGTAGGGTGCGAGGATCACGAAAGCGGTCGTTGCAATAAGAAAAGTAATCAGCTTCCATCTAATTAATATGAAATTCAGATACCTTTTTTGAAAAAGGATTAACGACCTGTGATTTTTAACCATTAACATTACAGCGATAAGACAAGCTGTCGACCAAAGTGCTATATAGGTATAGAAAAACGGGGTCATTGGATTGTATTCATTCTAATCAGAGTACAACAGGCGAACGTAGTTTCGATATTCCAGTATCTGTTGCGATAGTATTTTTGGATCTTTAACTGCGCGAGAAACGATAATACCTCCTTCAATCAGAGTAGATAACATATCGGCCAAATCATCGCTGCTGGTTTCTATTTTTGGTGTGTAACTAAGGTTTATTTTTTCAATCTGTTGCTTGAACAGGCGACGCCAGTCCATAACCATGTCAGCAGTTATCGCTCGAACCTGATCGTTTACCTCAGGAGAGTCATAGGTAAAACTGGAAACCAGACAACCCGGGTGCATGCCCTCCAGCTTGTCCATCATCTCGGCCAATAATTTTGCGAAGATCAACATCTGCTGGAGTGGGTCTTCGGTGAGATCCTCAGCACGTTTAAACAGACCGCTGAACAGCAATTCATCACGCTCGCGGTAACGCTGCATAAGAGAATAAGCCAGGGCGTTTTTACCCTCGAAATGGTAGAAAAACCCGCCCTTTGTGATACCAACCTCAGTGATTAGATCGTCGATGGAGGTGCCGACAAAACCATTCACGAGAAAGTGTTTTTCCGCAGCGTCCATTAGTTTTTCTTTGGTGACTTCACCTTTGCTCGTCATATTCACTGTACTCCGGGTATAGTTGCTGCCTTTCAGACCGGCCAACTCATCGCTCCAATTGTCGATTGAGACCTATAACATACTGATATTATAGTTTTTATAAAAATAATTTAAAAAAAGCACCGCCAGTTCACTAGATGAATCCCTGTCACTTACCTAATCTTCACATCATCACTCAAACGTTCAAAACACAACTAAACACCTAAATGGAGCATAACGACATGGGCATTTATCAGCAACAATTACCCCAACTAAACGGGCTGACGTGTATTACCGACGGTGGACTGGAAACAGATATGATATTTAACAAAAATCTGAATCTACCCGAATTTGCCGCTTACAGTCTGTTACAAAACGAAGAAGGATATGCCGTTTTGTTTGACTACTATAAAGACTACGCGCAGCTCGCACGCAAATACAAACTGGGGCTTGTTCTGGAAACACCCACCTGGAGGGCCAGCGCCGACTGGGCAAGGAAACTCGGAGATTCACAAAGCACTTTGCGTGAACTTAATATCGCTGCCGTCGAACTTATTGGGCATGTTCGTGATGAGTTCGCCACCAGTGAATCACCGATCATTATCAGTGGAAATATCGGCCCGAGAGGTGACGGGTATACACCGGAAAACCTGATGTCAGCACAAGAAGCACAAAACTACCATCTGGCACAAATCGAATCTTTTTCAGAATGCGAAGTGGATCTAATCTCGGCACTGACATTGAACTATGTCGACGAGGCTATCGGTATTACTCAGGCGTCGCTACGTGTCAATATACCCATATGTATTGCTTTTACTGTTGAGACAGATGGCAAGCTGCCGACAGGAGAAACCCTCGAAGCAGCAATCAAAGCTGTTGACGAGGCTACCGACGCAGGGCCTGTTTACTATATGATCAATTGTGCTCACCCGAGTCACTTTTCTCACCTGCTCAGTAAGGGCGGTGAATGGTTGAAACGTCTGGGTGGCATTCGCGCCAATGCATCTTGCATGAGCCACGAAGAACTTGATAACTCAGAAGTCCTTGATGATGGTCATCCGGGTGATTTTGGCAAGGAGTTAAAAGCAATACATGATCAGACAAAATCCATTACGGTACTTGGCGGTTGCTGTGGAACCGATACCAGGCACATTGAAGAAATCTGCATTAATCTTTCTAAACAGGCCCCTTTGTAGAACCAAGTATTACCAGATCGTGTGCTTTATCGATACGTCGCAGCAGAATATTTATGGTGTCATCGGCATTACTTTTTTGCTCTAGTAACACCGGGCCCGGGCCTTTGATAACAAGTTTATCGTCAGTGTTGTAGATCGGGCAGTTTTTCATCGACAGGCAACCGCAGCCAATACAGCCAGTCAAGGAATCACGTAGTCGTTCGAGATAAGTAATACGCGCGTTCAGCTCGCTGCGCCAATTCGACGATAGTTTTTTCCAGTCCCCTTGAGTTGGTGTGCGCTGCTGCGGTAGAGCGCTAAATGCTTCCCTGGTTGAAGCGAGACTGATTCCCATCTTTTGTGCGGCCTTAATCACTGATACGCGACGCACAACATCGGCACTATAGCGGCGCTGATTACCGGCATTGCGTGTACTCTGAATCAATCCCTTTTGTTCATAGAAATGCAGGGTGCTGATTTTTACCCCGCAACGTTCTGCCACCTTGCCTACACTCCATAGTAAATTCGCCATGTCAGACGCCTCCAGAATTTTTCTCAATAGTATGCAAAATAATTCTTGACCTCAAGTTAACTTGAGATATTAAGCTTGACGTAATTACCAACTTAAGGAGACACATAAATGCTGCAACTCGAACATATTAATCTGGTCGTCGATGACCTGCCTGCTGTCCTGAACTTTTATCAGGCCGTATTTCCACACTGGCGTATTCGGACACAGGGTAAAGGTGAGTGGTCTGGAAAACCGCGAAACTGGGTACACTTTGGCGATGACTATCAGTATCTGGCAATCAGTGATCATGGCGAAGGGGAAAACCGTGAGCTCGCTGGATTTCAGGTTGGCCTGGCCCACTTCGCCTTTGTGACAAGTAATCTGGACGCTGTAATCAAACGACTCGAGGATGCGGGCTTCACCATAGCCAAGAATGGCGCTGATGATCTCTGGCGTAAAAATATCTATTTCACCGACCCGGCCGGTTTCGAGGTAGAGTTTGTGGAATATCTAAGCGATTTGCCAGCGGAGCGAAATCTAAGCAATGAAGTGACCGCATGAATGCAAAAAATCGTGTTGCATCTCAATTCAGGATCGCGATAATCAATTATGAGTGACAATACAGATCGCCTGTTTTTCCAACGACGTTCCTTCCTCGGATACCTTGCCTCTTCTCCCCTGCTTTGTGCTGCCATGCTCGAGTCCGCTCCAGTCAGACTTTTTGCCAGAGATAACCGGGCACTGCTGCAAGCTGACAGAGAAATGCTCATTAAGTCACCAGAAGAAGCTCTTAATCTCTTTGACTTTGAGCGCATTGCCAGTCACAGCATACCCACATCACACTATGGTTACCTCACTACCGGTGTGGATGATGATCTGACAAAAAATATTAATCATGCCGCCTACGCTGATTATTATATGCGCCCACGACGGCTGGTCGATGTGAGAAAGATCGATATGGGAGTCCGCTTGTTCGGGAATAACTATGCATCGCCAGTATTTCTCTCACCGCTTGCCTCGCAGAAAGCCTTTAACCCGGAAGGAGAGTTGGCCACGGCAAGAGCAGCCGGCAAAATGCATTTCCCGATGCTTCTCTCTACTGTCACCTCGACAGGCATTGAGGAAGTCAATGCAGCCTATGGTGAACCGGTAATTTATCAACTCTATCCGACGCCAAAATGGCGTATTACCCAGAATATTCTGCGCCGCGTTGAAGCTGCTGGTTGCGAAGTACTTGTATTGACCGTCGATGTTCCCATCTCCAACCGGGAGACACTGGCGAGATTGATCCGTCAGGATGATCGGGATTGTCAGACATGTCATCAGGGCATAGATGAAGATCTAAAGCGCAAACCGATGCTGCGAAACACAGGCCTCGGCGGTATGGCCGATATGAATTTTATGTTTATTGACTGGGACTATGTCAAACGGCTTAAAGATGAAACCAGTATGAAACTGGTGCTGAAAGGCATCGTTACAGCTGAGGATGCCAGACTTTGTCTTGAACATGGTGTCGATGGTCTGATTGTTTCCAATCATGGTGGACGTGCGGAAGAAAGTGGTCGCGCGACCATAGACAGCCTTGCTGAAATCATGCCCATCATAGGCGACAGAATTCCGGTTTTGATTGATGGCGGTGTTCGCCGTGGGACCGACGTGTTTAAAGCACTGGCACTCGGTGCAAGCGCCGTGGGTATCGGCCGCCCGTATATATGGGGGACTGGGCGCATTCGGACAGCCGGGTGTTGAGAAGGCACTGCAACTTTTGCAGAAAGAACTGGAGATATCCATGAAGCTGGCTGGCACTACAAGTATTGGAAAAATCGGGCAATCTTATGTCGGTGTTAAATAATGTGATGAAAAATATCTTTGAAATCGGGTTCTATTCAGTCTTTGTGATGAGTACTTTATTATTGCTATCACCTCTACAGGCTCAGCAGACAAGTCCCGATATCCTTAAGTCAAAAATCAGTGAATACCTTAGTGATGACAAGTTTTCCTCAGAAAAGATCAATGAAATAATTGACGACTCTCAATGTTCTGTACAGCAAGCTGCCACTGTCGCTGCCGTGCTGGTCAGCATAAAAAAACCGAGACTAAATCAACAGGTCTTTTCCTGGTCTCTTGATGCTGATGATGATAATGAATGCCTTCGAAGAACGGGCATTATGGAGCTAGCCTGGGACTACAGACGCCGGAAAAAAATCAGCAGTATGTGGATTAGTAACGACCAACTGTATTGGCGTGACACTGGCGGCAGTGAAGGTGTTCCTATCGTTGCAGACAATCTACTCTGGACTAATGATCTTGAAAAGACGCTCGCTGAGTCAAAGTCTATTCATAAAGTTGCCTGGGCAAGCGGCCAGGTGTCAGACGAGGCTGCAGCCGAACTACGTAACCGAGGGATTACCCTTTCAGCGAACAGATTCAATAAGTCGAAAGGTCGAGAGAAAATCGTCAACGATATTTTTGGTTTGAGTGAAGCTTCTGAGCCGGAACCAGTTTCTGCACCGATTGCGCAAGAAGCCGAGCAGGAAATCCCTGCCCCACAGCAAATAGAAATGGAAAAAGAAACCATCGTCGCCGTGCAAGAACCAGAACCTGTTTCCGAGCCTGTTGTAGTTGAGCAAAACAGACCGCCAGTCACTCCCCCGCCGTCACCTGAACCTGAAAAAACAAAGGAAGTTGTCGTGAAAGGGCCAGACTGTTGGGAACACCCCAGGCTAGGCAGGTTTATATTTGAGAAGAATGGGCGAACCACGGAAATGACACACGAGATTCCCGCTCCGGGAAAGTCACGACACTTTACGCTCACATCCATTGGCAATCAGCTTTATTGGAAAACCAATAAAGTCGAGCATGTTTTTCTTATAGAAAAAAACAAGGCTTCTTTGTTCATTAATATTCACAATGGAAATAAGGAAACAGAATTGACGGCATGTGAATGATAATTACTGATCTTTATTTCGTCTCAGGAAGAGAAAACCAAACATATCTCGAATACGAAAAAACCTTCTACTCTTAAAATACTCGTCAAACTCATCCCCAGTGGGCATTGAATAGTATTGTACCTCTTCATCTTCAATAGAAATCGCTTTAAGTTTCTGTCCTTTCAGGATCAGTCTGGCTATTCGCTCTAAAAGAACCGAACCTATTACCGCGGTATGTATCAGAACTTTTTGTTGAGTCATTCCTTCTCTTATTCGAAATCCATGTCTGGCTACCAGTTCACCGGTATCAATACCTTTATCTATCCAATGTACGCTCACACCCGCTTTTTCGCTGCCATTTTTTAGTACCCAGAAATAGGCCATTACTCCTCTGTATGCCGGTAACCAGCCCGGATGAATATTCAGAATGCCTGTTGCGGGAATAGCGATAAGATCCTGCCTGATAATCTGGTTGAAATAAGCGGAAACAATTATGTCTGGTTGCAGAGCTTCGATAACTTTTAGTGTATCCGGATGGTTTACATCAGCAACCCGATGGACGGGTATCTGATGTTTTTGACCAATTTTCCAGACTGGAAGAATTTTCCCAGGTTTATCCGGTAGCAGGATACTCGCGGTATACCCCAGCATCTGGATAATCTGTTGCCAGAATAACAAGAAACCAAATCGCCAGCCTATATGACTCAAGTGCTTTCTCAGATGTTTCGCGGTTTTCCGGCTAAGCCGAAGGGGTTTGCTCTTAACCACACCGACAATTTCCAGTTCATCCATCTCTGTCATTCTGTTCAGACAGGTAGCGCTACCCAGATGACCAGAAGAATAGAGAACAACTGTTCTGAGTTTATCTATGTTTGTAGCTCTCCGACTTCACTTCGCCCAAGCATATCGTTGAGTACCATATAGAGGGCTGGAACCAGAAAAAGTGTGATTACCGTACCGAACAAGATTCCGAATCCCAACGATATGGCCATGGGAATCACAAATTGTGCCTGCAAGCTGGTTTCGAAGATGATGGGTAATAAACCAAAAAATGTGGTCAGGGTGGTCAGCAAAATTGCGCGAAAGCGACGCTCTCCGGCCAGTCGCAAAGATTCTTTAACACTCAGCCCCTCATCTCTGCCTTTATTGACGAAATCCAGCAGTATAAGACCGTCGTTAATGACCACACCTGCCAGAGCCACCATGCCAAACATCGACATCATATTGATGCTTTGACCAAACACAACATGACCACATACCGCTCCTATAAATCCGAAGGGAATAGCGATCATAATAACGATTGGTTGTAAGTAAGAATGTAAGGGAATCGCTAACAGGCCATAAATTAGAAATAGGGCTATACCGAAGAAGATGGCAATGCGGACTTTTAGCTCTTCTTCTTCCTGACTGGAACCACCAAGGCTATAACGCACACTGGAATACTTTTTCAACAAAGCCGGCATGAATTCTTTCTGAATTTCTCCAATCACTTCACCTGAATTTGATTTAAGAGGATCCAGATCAGCAGTGACCGTGATCGTGCGTTCCCGGTCGACCCTGCTTACCATCGCCGGACTGCTATCGATGCTAACGTCGGCAACGTCCAGAAAGGGAACTTCGTCGCCATTCGGAGTTCGGATACGCATATTTTCAAGATCAGCAATTGAATGACGTTCAGCCCTTGGGTAACGCACCATGATTTTCAGTTCATCCCGCCCGCGCTGAATACGCTGCACTTCTTCGCCGTAGAATGCCTGTCGCACCTGCCTACCCAGGTTCGCCATGTTTAAACCTAAAAGTTCTGCTTCCGGTTTAATTTTCAACTGAATTTCCTGAGTACCACTGCTGAAAGAATTGCGAATATCAAAAATGCCTTCATATTCACCTAATCTGGTCTCCAGCGCTTTTGCTGCATCGTTCATCCTGTCAAAGTCATTGCCGGAAAACTGAAAATTTATCTTTGCACCACCTCCTGAGTTGGTACTCGCAAAAAACCGTAACTCTTTGGCTCCGGCGATCTCACCCACCTTCGCTCGCCAACGCTTCTCAACTTCATAAGCATCAATCTGACGGTACTCAGCTTTGGTTAACTCAATGACGATAGTGCCACTTAAGTTTCCATCGGTGAACTCAAGCACATATTCGAGAAGTTTTTCTTCTGTCGGGTTCTCTTTCAAATACTCGGTTTCAACGGCATCCACGGCTTCTTTCAGACTTAGCAATGCCGCGTTGCGGGAGGCTGCAGGTGAACCTTCATTCATTGTTATGTTCCCCTGAATAAAATCGCTGGGAACATTGGGAAAAAATTCAAATTTAATCAGACCCCCTGCGATCATGCCCAGAATCAATATCAAACCGGCAAGAAACAAGGCCGCTGTTGTATAACGTTTGTCTATTGCTTTTACTAGAAGAGGGCTATATCTGTTTTTAATAAACTGCTGCAGTCCATTCGCAATGAAGGACTGGAATCGACTTAAGTAGTTATCGCTGCGTTCATTTTCCGGAACATACTTTATTCGCGACAAATGTGCTGGCAGTACTAATTTGGATTCTATTAAGGAGAAAGTTAAGCAAAGGATCACAACCATACCGATGGTTTCAAAGAAAGGCCCAATCTGACCACCGATAAATAACATTGGTAAAAATGCCGCAATGGTAGTGAGGACACCAAATGTTGCGGGCATGGCTACTTTGTTTGCGCCCTTGATCACATTGTCGAGTGTGTGACCATGCTCGGTGATACTGGTATAGATACTCTCGCCAATAATAATGGCGTCGTCTACAACAATACCCAGAACCAGAATAAAACCAAAAAGACTGAGCAAATTTATATTTACCGGAAATGGTGTCAGCGGTAAAAGCCACAATGCACCGAGAAAACTGACCGGGATACCAACAATTACCCATAACGCGACCCGTAATCTTAAAAATACCGTGAGGATGAGAAATACAAGTACGGCACCCAGGGTCAGATTGCTTAACATCATACTCAGGCGGGCTTTAAGGTAAAAAGCCGAGCTTCCCCAGGAATCGATATAAACTCCGGGTGCTATTGATGCCTTCTTTTCGGCCATGTATTTTTCAACGGCCTTGTCAATGTTCAGAACATTTTGGTCACCCGTGGACTGAACCCGAATACTCAATGAGGGCTTACCGTTAAAACGTGAGAATTCTTCTGTTTCAATAAAGCCATCCCTTATGGTGGCGATATCACCCAGCAGCAAGCGCGTACCATCGACATTACTACGCAGGGCTATGTTGCTGTATTCCTGACCGGTATACATTTGCCCCTTGGTTTTCAATAGTATGTCGCCGACTTCTGACTTGATTGTACCGCCCGGCATGTCCATCGAGGATGCCCGGATTGCGCTCGCCACCTCGTCCATGGTCAAACTGTATTTACGTAAGGTTTCTTCAGAGACTTCTATTGAAATTTCATAGTCGCGATCACCCAGAATTTCCACCAGACTAATGTCTCTAAGTGTCAGCAGCTCATCACGTATTTCGTTGGCAATTTTTTTACGTGCCCGGGGGTCCATGTCACCATAGACCGATATCCAGATTACATCCCGCTCAAATTCGAGCTTTTCTATGATCGGTTTTTCGGTTTGTTCAGGAAATGTGGATATGGCATCGACCCGGCCCTTTACTTCATCCAGTACATCGCTTAATTCGTACTCACTTTCTATTTCGAGATTGACATTGGCCAGCCCTTCGAAGGCTGTGGAGGCCATTTTCTTGATGCCTTTGATATCCTGTACTGCTTCCTCTATTCGAAGAATAACGCCTTCTTCCACTTCCTCTGGTGCCGCACCGAGATAAGGAACACTTACCTGAATGGTATTGGTTTCAAAATTGGGAAAGACTTCTTTCTGAATAGTAAACGCCGAGATAAACCCGGCAATAATAATCAACAACATCATCAGATTGGCAGCAACGTGATTGCTGGCAAACCAGGCAATAATGCCCTTCTCTCTGGTATGCTGTTTTATTGACTGCAATATCAGGGACCCTGCGATCGTCTAAGATTAATGCCGTCGACAGGTTCTTCAATTGCACTGACGATGGCCTCCTCATCTTCAGTGACGCCGTCTTTTATGTAAATATAGTTTTCGTCTGAAAACATTATATCGACAGTACGCTTACGTAACTTATTGTCGGCATCCATAATAAGTACCTGATTCATGCCTCGTACCGAAAGTCTTGGAATCGCAATGACATCCTTTGCGATCCTGCCAATAATTCTGGCCTGCACAAAACTACCGATGGACAGTGGCGGACGATCATCACTTCGATTCAATCCATAGGGATCTGCAATACGTGCGACAGCAAATTGCACGCGCGTTCGTTCATCAATGACACCTTCTGTACGCACTATCGTGGCATCCCAGTGATAACTAAGACCGCCAATGACACTGGATAGTTTGACATTCGGTCCAGTCTGTTCACTTTCAGAGCTGGCATCACTGAATCTGGGTAAATCCAGATAAGCAATATCCTGATCGGTCAGGGGCAGGCGCAGCTCGGCAAAATCTACCGCAATGGTATTTGCTACTGGCGTTCCCGTTGTTACGTATTGCCCTACATCTACCAGTTTATCTTTAACCATACCCCGATATGGTGAACGAATAAGAGTTTGCTGCAATCGCCTTTCAGCCATTTTCAGGTTTGCTTCGGCAAACAACACGTTGGCTTCTTCCAGGTAAGGAGTGCGCAAAGCGAGTAATGGCGCGACACTTTTTTTACGGCCGGATAATTCCCATTCCTGTGCAGCCTGTTCCGAACGAGCTGTTTCCTGAGTGAGTTGTGCCTGCGAACTAAGCAGACTCGCCTTGGCCTTCTGCAATTCCACCTCATAATCAATCGGGTTCAGCTTTAACAAGACCTCTCCATTTTCGATAAAACCACCGGCGACAAATTTCGGCGACACCTCCAGCACCACTGCGGAAATTTCAGAAATCAGGGAGGTTTCAGTACGCGGAGAAACATTGCCCTGTGACTTAACAGTAAGAGTTACATCCTCTTTTCGCAGGGCTACGGTTTCTACCAGAAGTACCGCTATGCCGGGTTTAATTTTATCCGGTTCCTTTTTCAGCATTATCATTGTGGCTGCGGCGGCTACGGCGAGCAGAATAATACCAATAGGAATAACTATTTTTTTCATTGCCATGCATACATTGTAACTAGAAGCTCAATGTTCATATACCAGTGATTCGGGTAATTTACCTTATGGCGATGGGATTTATTATACCCTGCACTGCACCCCGTAATTTGGGGATTCCCAGAACAAAAAGAAACTCACTGACTTTATCTTTATCTAGTGCTCTGGTATCCATATGTTCAATGATATGAACGCCATGCTTCGTTATCAGCTCCTGATGCACCGGCGCAATTTCCTTGTAAGTGGCAGGCCGCGCCTCTATGGTTCTTGCATCAATTCCTACCATAGCGACTCCTTTTTCAATCAGATAACGGGCGCCGTCGACACCCAGACCGGGCTGGGAAGTTAAATACTTTTCTTTGTCATTCCAGAGCCTGGCAAGCCAGCCAGTGTGGAAAATCACAACATCACCTTTTTCTATACTAATACCCTGCGCGTTAGCTGCTGCGTCTATTTCCTTAGCGTTGAACTCGGTCCCGGCAGACAACGTGTCAACTTTGTAATAGCCAGCCAGATCGATCAACACGCCCCGGGAAACGATTGGCGGGATAGTTTCCATGCCATAGCGGCTTACGCCAGTGAGATTGGCTGATAGCACCTCTGTTTCTGTCGCACCATTGTAATATCGACGACTCATGCCGGGGTGAGCAAAACCGTCAATCGATGTGCCCAAACCATCATGAGTAATCACCAGACTTTCATTTGCTGTGAACTTATTTGGTCCGATTTCACTGGGCGTCATCGGATAGGATTTTACCTGATAGAAACGGCCATGCTTATCACGCGATTCTTCATTGGTTTCGATAGCGAGTGAATAGACTGTTCCCGTAGTTATGAGTTGTGCTGCTTTAACAACAGTCTCTGGAGACAAATTGTTCAGAGCACCAATCCTGTCGTCTGCTCCATATTTCGATGGGTACCAGCTTGTATCAGCAGCGCGTATCTGGGATAGAAAAAGTGCAGAACAAAAGAATATAAATAGAATCAGCGTATATCTGGGCAAGTCATTTATCATATTCACAAGTTCTCTCCCGCAAAAATTCAGTGGCATTACTACTAATGGTTTATTCAGTTTATACAGTGCCTTAGAGCCTGTATAGAATGAAAGTAGGTCGAATGCTAGAATCGAACGATGAAAACCTCCGCTTCTTTTCTATTGTTATTTTTTTGCCTGACTCAATCAGCTTTTTCAAACTCGTTTGATGATGCCGTTAAAGATGCCCTGGGCATCTATAACGCCGGTGATTTCGACAAGGCTTTTCAGCTTTTCAATAAGCATGCCGACGCCGGGCATGCCGGAGCGCAGTATCAAACCGGAGTCATGTATTTACAAGGTCAGGGCGTGGCAAAAAATTATGCGGAGGATTTGCACTGGCTGGAGCTTTCAGCCGCACAGAATGAGCCAGCGGCGCATTACAATCTGGGTATCGTGTATCAGCAGGGTCTGGGAGTTAAAGCGGACATAGTAAAGGCGAACCAGTGGTTTGCCAGTGGCGCCGAACTCGGCGATGTTAGTGCGATGTTCAATATTGGTAATGCCTATCTTCACGGCAATGGTGTGAAACAAGATTATAATCGCGCACTGAATTACTTTAAACAGGCTGCGGACTTAGGCCAGGATTACGCCATGTTTAACATCGGCCACATGTACGAAAATGGCAAAGGCGTAGAAATAAATAATCCCAGGGCCTTTTCCTGGTACAGCAAGGGCGCAGATAAAGGACAGGCAAGAGCCCATGCTGC
Organism: Gammaproteobacteria bacterium; assembly: GCA_012103475.1. Lineage (GTDB taxonomy): Bacteria > Pseudomonadota > Gammaproteobacteria > Eutrophobiales > Eutrophobiaceae > WLWS01. The sequence goes on from WLWS01000001.1 coordinate 511,249, forward strand.
ACTCGCCAGAATATTTGCGAATGGTATTGGTTTGATACCCAGCCAGAATAAAGCCTTTAAATATCATCTGATCGCAGCCGAAAGTGGGCATGTACCTTCACAATTGAGCGCAGGTTTTGCCTACATGACGGGTACAGGAGTAAAAAGAGATCTCGAACAGGCGGTGATCTGGACAAAACGTGCTGCAGAGCAGAGCCTGCCGCAAGCACAATACAATCTCGGCACTATGTATTTTCGAGGCCTGGGTTTGAAAAAAAATGACAAGCTCGGTTATGCGTGGATGTATCTGGCCTCGTTAAGCAATCACCCTGGCGCTTTGCAAGACGTCAACGTAACATTGGCGAAAAACTTCCCGGCAGACAAAATTGCGCGTAGCAGAAAACTCGCTGAGGAATTAAAGGATAAATATCAACTTACTATGAACGCTTATTTCGACTGAGAAACACACCACATTGTTTACATCAGGCGATTTGTTCCGATAAGAGCCAGATACCGTCTTTCACTTTTTTCTGAAACTGTGCGCCGACAATCTGAATCGCTTCAGCGGAGGCTTCTTCTCCGAGTTTGTCGAAATCACTGACCCGGATAATTTCCATATACTGATACGGTGGCTCCCCTTCACCGCCCAGCATACCAACGGTTTTCGCCAGATTGTATTCTGTGACGCTGGAAAGTTTCGTGACGACCGGAATATCGTTTTCCTGCATCCACTCGACGAAGTCTGCTTCGTTTTCATCGTCGTTTAGATTAAACAGAACAATAATGAATTTATTAGCCATCGGATATCCTCGTGAATTCAAATTAGATTATGGATTAATTATACAGCTCAAAGCTATTCTAATTGATTTATAATCGGAATCCATCACTAGTACCAACCTGTCTTCCGCCTGAGGCTTACATATGAATAATTCGGTTTCTGTAGTTGAGTATCATGAAAAAATTGAATCATTATCTTCCGGATTCCGTAGCAGAGCGGAACAAGCCAATGAAATACGCCGAGTACCGGAAGAGAACATTGCTGAATTAAAGGCCGCTGGCTTATTAAAAGTGTTTCAGCCAGCCAGTTATGGTGGTGCTGAACTGTCTGTGGCAGATGTATTACCGATGGTCGCTAAAGTAGCACAAGCCTGTCCTTCTACGGCCTGGGCAATGGCCGTGTTGCAAATTCACCCCTGGATGCTTGGTTTTTCGCCTGATTTGGCACAGCAGGAGGTCTATGACGAGGATCAGGACACACTGGTCTGTGGTGTCCTGCAGCCAAAAGCAATGACGAGAAGAGTTGCAGGCGGTTATGAACTGGAAGGTGCTTTATGGCCCTATGCCTCGGGTTGTGATCATGCTTCCTGGGCGCATGTCGGTGGTCTGGTTATGAATGAAAACGGGCCACCTGAAGTCAGGGTGTTTTTGATACCGGAAAGTGATTATGAAATCGTTGACGACTGGCATGTCACCGGTTTGCAGGCTACCGGTAGTAAAAGCCTGAAGACAGGACCTGTGTTTGTCGCTGAGCACAGAACCTTTGCACTTGCCGATGCGACCTCAGGAAAGCTTGGCAAGGGACGCTCTGCTCTCTATCAATCAGCGATGTTACCCATGCTTTGTCTTAATGTTACCGGTCCTGCTCTTGGTGCTGCTCGCACATGCATTGAGACTTTTCTTGCACATATCGAAAACCGGAATCTGCCATTCTCTATGCTCAAACAAGTTGACTCTGCCCAGACTCATCGTCTGCTCGGTGAAGTGATGCTTCAGGTGGAATCTGCCGAACTGATGCTGGAGAAGGGCGCGGCCATGACCAGAGACTACTCTGAAGCGGGCGAACTGATGCCCATAAAAGAACGCTCTGTTGTTCGCGCCTACAGTTCCGGAGCAGTCAGACAATGTGTAAGCGCCATTGAATCCATGTTTCTTGCCAGTGGCGGAACTGCCTTACAGGAAAGTAACCCCCTGCAAAAATTATTACGTGATTCCAAAGCGATGGCGGCACACGCAGCGCTATCTCACGAGAACAATCTTGAGTTATGGGGTGCCGTGCTTCTGAATAAACCAGTAAATTCACCCATGGTGTGAGATAGTCCATAAAGTTTACGCAGTCTCCTGTATAGTTCTATTTCCTGCGTAGCGAATCGATCCTGATTCAGAATTGTTGCGTACCATTAACTGGGAAGCACAGTATATGACAGCACTGCGATTGCGCTATCAGACCATAGAGTTTGATGAAGTAGACATTCACATCCGCACGCTTCGCGATAAACAGCAATACTCTGATCCACTTGGTGAAGCAGAATCCATGGGGATTTCTTCCGCACAGTGGTCTTTCTTCGGAGTCGTCTGGGAAGCCAGTAAAGTGCTGGCGCGCGAGATGGCAGATTACGAAATAGGTAGTAAACGCATACTGGAAATCGGTTGCGGCATGGCATTGTCCAGCTTATTGCTGAATTCGCGTCATGCCGATATCAGCGCAACCGATCATCACCCGCAGGCGGGTCAGTTTCTGGAAGAAAATGTGCGATTGAATGGAGGTCAGGCCATACCCTTTCTAAGAACTGACTGGAAAACCGAGCATGACGGCCTGGGGAAGTTCGATTTAATTATCGGTGCGGATCTACTTTATGAGCGGGATCACGTTGAAGATGTCTCTGCGTTTATTAACCGGCATGCCCAACAAAGCAATGAAGTCATAATGGTCGACCCCGGTCGCGGCAATCGTTCATCTTTCAGTAAAAAAATGACCAGCCTTGGTTATTCCCAAAAGCATTCAAGTGTTGAATATATGGATGAAGCCAACAAATTATTTACCGCAAAAATACTCCGTTATTATCGAGACTGAAGAGATAGTCACTTTTCATCAGTCTCTTGCACTGTCCATTTCTGCACATGATTGCCAACAACATCGGACAGATAAATATTTCCTTCAGCATCGATATCAATTGCATGCAGCCAGTTTACCTGACCGAATAGATTGCCCTGTGGTAGCGGTATTTCTTTCACAATTTCTCCGGCTTCATTAAAAATAATGACATCCTGACGCAGTGGTGTATCCGGTTCTTTGCCCGCCTCAACACCCCAGAAAAACTGATCCAGTTCCTGTGGAAAGTGTGCGTCGTGCTGATACACATCCTGTGCATTGACGTCCAGAGCAAAAACAATCCTGAAAGCGGATAGCAGTAAAACTGTCGTTAATATCAGATAACGCATTGATTATAGTTTTAAGTATTAATGTTCAGGTTCGATTAAAAACCACTACCGGGATCTGGCGATCCGTTGAGGCCTGGTAATCAGTGTAAGGTGCATAGTAGTCAACCATCAACTGCCAGAGTTTTTCTCTCTCATCACCCTCAGCGACACGTGCTTTCGCTGTAAAGGTCTCATTGGCTACTTTCAGCTCAACGGTCGGCTGGGATTCCATATTCAGAAACCAGGCCGGATGTGTTGGAGCACCGCCTTTGGATGCGATCACACAATAACCATTGTCTTCAGTTGGTAGGTAGATCAAGGGTAAAATTGATTTTCTACCAGACTTTCGCCCTACGGTAGTAAGTAACAGCGTCGTCAGCATGCCTTCACCACCGCCTAACTTCGCATCCCACAAGTGACCGGCTTCGCCATCTTTCAGGTAGATCTCAACGTGATCTTTTACCCATGCCGGCAGGGAATCAGGAATTTCTATTTTACTCATTGTATGTCTCCTTCAATTCTATCAATGCGTCTCAAACTGTAATTCTAACATGCTCTGTGAACTAACCTGGCTTATTCCTGACCGCGGAGAGTATTCAGCCTGTGCTCTCTCTAGTAGACTGTCAAGTCAGGCACGCTCGAACTGATTGGTATATGGAATTTCTAAACGCAGTACTTATCTTTCTCTTAGCCGCAATTATTGCAGTTCCCATTTTTAAAATTCTGGGTCTCGGCGCTGTACTTGGCTATCTGTGTGCGGGGATTGTTATCGGCCCTTTTGGTCTGAACCTTATTCATGACGTAGAACACATTCTGCATTTATCCGAACTTGGCGTTGTGTTGCTTCTTTTCATTATCGGACTCGAGCTACAACCCAGTCGTCTATGGGCATTACGCCAATCGATTTTTGTCTGGGGCAGCGTACAAATGCTGTTATCCGCCTTGTTACTTGGCGCCCTTATCAAGCTCCTGCTGGGCTTGCCACTTATGCTCGCGATGGTCATCGGTTTTACTCTGTCCCTCTCCTCAACAGCCTTTGCCCTGCAGATGCTGGCTGAGCGCGGTGAGTTAACATATCGCTTTGGCCGTAGTGCTTTTACCATACTCCTGTTTCAGGATATCGCCGTTGTGCCCTTGCTTGCTCTTATTCCCCTGTTGGGAGGAGGCAATGCCGAAAGTGGAGCGGGCTTCGATGCGAAAGCTTTTTTTGCCGGCCTCATCATTGTCATAACTATAATTGTAAGTGGTCGCTTTCTGCTGCAGCAATTCCTTCGCCGTGTTACCCGTAGCGGTGTGCAGGAGATAATGACCGCCTCCACCTTACTGATTGTCATTGGCATGGCGCTTATATTCGGCCACGTCGGTCTGTCCATGGCATTGGGCGCCTTTATGGCCGGCGTACTACTGGCCGAATCGGAGTTTCGCCATCAGCTTGAAGCAGACATTCAGCCTTTCAAAGGATTGCTGCTCGGTCTGTTCTTCATTGCCGTTGGTATGACAGTGAATATTTCCCTTGTTCGTGAAGTGCCTTTGCAGATCCTCCTGGCCTGCACTCTGTTGATGTCAATAAAAGCGACGGTGCTTTTTTTCATAGGCAGGTTACAGGGCCTGAGTTCGCCCGGTCCCAGACGTCTGGCTCTGTCTATTTCTCAGGGCGGTGAGTTCGCTTTTGTTGTATTCGCAATGATCTTGTCGACGGGTCAGCTACTGCTGACCTTCTGATTGTTACCGTTACTTTATCCATGGCAATGACACCGCTATTAATTAAGGCGGACGACTTTTTCTGCAAACGGGAACAGTCAGAGGAAATCGAATTTGACAGCGGCATGGAAGAAGGTAACCCGGTTATCATTGCCGGTTTCGGTCGTTTCGGCCAGATTACCGGTCGCCTTCTTACCGCGCTGAATATCCCGTTTACTGCAATGGAGATCAACCCTGAGCAGGTTGATTTTGTGCGCAAGTTTGGTAACAAAATTTATTACGGCGACGCCAGCCGCCTTGATCTGCTTCGTGCCGCGCACGCGGATAAAGCGCGTATTTTCCTGCTGGCGATTGACGATGCGGAAATCTCTCTGAAAACTGCTGCCATTGTTAAACAGCATTTCCCAAACATTACTATCTATGCTCGCGCCCGCGATCGAAAACATGCCTACCAGCTTATGGATCTGGATATCAGACTAATCCGTCGTGAAACATTTGGCTCTGCCCTGGAGATGGCAGGTCTGATACTCGAAGGACTAGGCATGTCCAGGCAAAAAGCCAAACAGGCGATGAGCACCTTTCGCGAACACGATACTTCGCGCCTTCATGCACATCAGAACATGCATACTGATGATGAAAAAATGATTGCCTTGAGTAAATCCTCCAGAAAAGAACTGGAAGAGTTATTTGAGCAGGATAAATTTGTCTAAATTATTGGGCTCTGAAAGGCATCTGGACACAGAATTAATTGTCCAGACTCTTCTTTTCCGTCTTGACCCCGTCTATATATACCGCTGATGGTCGCGTTAGAGTAGATAAGTCCCGTCGGGGATCAGCGTCCAGTACCAAAAGAGTCGCTCTGGCACCAGCTACTAATCTACCAAGTCCGTCGAAGTTCCAGTAGCGAGCCGGTGTTTCGGTAACCGAACGGATGATTGCATTGGCATCAAGACCAGCCTTCTGCAATTGTTGCAATTCTTCAAGGTTAATACCCGGTATTTCCGAGTATCCGAGATCCGTACCGTAAAGAATAGTTGTGCCGGCTTTATACAAACGACGCAGGTTTTCGATAGCTGCCGGAGCATTTTTGAAAACGGCGAGTGATGACATTACCGCACGTTCTGACCAGGCTTCTACAGTTTGCTCTGACAGAGCAACTGTCGGTGTGTGCGATAAGACATCCGCACCTGCTTTCGCAGCACGCATTGCCGCATCATTAGTTATCGCGTGCGCCACAACACGTAGACCATGAAAATGTGCTTGCTCGACAATCACTTTTAATTCTTCATCATTCAACACCGACTTGTTTTCTTTCATACCGGGTATGGCGCCCTGGCCAGTGGTATCTCCTACCGGCATCTTGATAACTTTCGCACCACTGGCCACCAGAAAATCAACCGCTTTGCGAGCAGATTCGACTCCGAAGGTTTCGAGCCCGTAACCGTCGGCCCCCCAGCTCATTGTAGGATAGCCTCTTCTGGCAGTGACCATGGGACCAGACAATATTAGTGGTAACTTGCCATAATCGCCATTCAGATAATGTAACGGTGCTGACAGATCGACAGCTGCAACAATACCGCCTTCAAGCAGTTGTTGTGGCTTATAACCAATGGCCAGATGCACATGACTGTCTATGAAGCCAGGCACAATGAACTTACCCTTCAGGTCAATTATCTCACCTCTGTCAGCAATGGGATCTTTACTGATCTTTTCGATTTTTCCATTGCGAATGCTGATATTAATCACCCCCTTCCCGAGCAGGTGTGAGCCTTGCAATACGAAGGCTGCTTTCTCCTCACCCGGACTTGCGGCGAAAATGGATGTGGAACACCAAAAAGTCAACAGCAGGGTTAACAATACATTCTTCGTTCGACTTATAAATTGCATCGTCGTATTCCTCATGGTCCGTTCGAGGTCTTGATCACCTCACCACCTTTCATAACAAAAACGACATCTTCCATCACTCGAATATCATCCAACGGGTTTCCTTCAACGGCAATGATGTCCGCCAGCATTCCCACTTTCAATTGACCACGATCCTCAACACCAAGAAGATCGGCAGCGTTCACTGTAGCTGTTTGTAATGCATGTAATGGAGTCATACCCCGACTTACCATCGCATTGAATTCCAGTCTTGCATCGGCATGAGGCATAACCCCCGCATCGGTTCCGAAAGCAATATTGAGTTTGTGTTTCAAGGCAAGCTTAAAGCTGCGTTCAATAAACGGTTTCAAAAAGTCATTTTTCTTAACCGTATCAGCTGGAGTTTCCGGAGGCAGTGGAAGATTGTTGAGATACATATTGGGTATCAGATAAGTACCACGTTTTTTCATTTCCCTGATAATCTCGACTGTCAGCATGGATCCATGCTCTATAGATGCCACACCAGCTTTAACGGCCGCCATGATTCCTTCGCTACCATGCGCGTGAGCCAATACCCGAAGCCCGTGCCTGCTCGCTTCTTGCACAATGACTTCAAGTTCTTCATCTGAATATTGTTGGGCACCCGGGCTATCGCCTTTCGAGAAAACACCCGCAGTCGCGCAAACCTTGATTACCTTTACACCATGTTTTGCCTGATATCGTATGGCTTTCAGAATTTCTGCTTTACCATTGGCTATTCCCTGTTTCGGACCAATTTCCATGATCCCCGGAGCGAAGCCGGTAACATCACAATGACCGCCGGTAATAGATATGTAGTGACCAGACGGAAACATTCGTGGACCGCTCACATGACCAGCATCGATCGCCCGCATGAGAGCAACGTCCGCAAATCCGGGAAATGTGCCAGCATCTCTTACGGTGGTAAAACCGGCTCTAAGCATATCCCCGCCAAACTTAACACCATGCAAAGCCCAATCTGCCGATGTTTCTTTTACCGGAGCAGTTGTCCAGTGATCACCATTGAAGAAATCCAGAGTTAAGTGGGTATGCATGTCCATGACACCGGGCAATAGAGTCCTGTCGCCGAGTTCAATGTAACGGGCATCGGTGGGAATGACTTCAGGATTAATTCCAACAATTACCCCGTCACTAACAAGAATCTTCGCCGGCGATTGAATCTGACCATTCGTCACATCCAGCATTCTTGTCGCCTTTATCACTTGCATATCTGCAGCGAACACAGACTGACAAGACCAAAAGACAGTAGAATGATGAAAAAACTAGATAATTTGTTCATTCCGAGACTTCCCTTAACAGATGAATTAGTCTGAATTATCTCGTATCTGCTGCATTCAGCCTAATCCTGCGTGAATATTATGCTAAAATCGCGCTACTAATAATTAACGAGGATTTAGCATGAAATTTTTTAGAATTCTGGCAATCGTACTGCCTATTTTGCTGTCTGGCTGTGCCAGCACTGGCCAAAGCCCCAGCCAATGGGCCTGTGCCGCTGCCGGAGCTCTGATTGGTGGCGCTGGTGCCGCCGTGGCCGATGGTGACGAAGAAGCAGGGCTTGCCGGCGCTGCAGTTGGTGCCGCACTTGGCTACATTGCCTGTAACATGGCAGAAGAAAAAATGGCAATGAAGCCGAAACCGGCTCCTGAGCCTGCACCTGTCCCTAAACCTGATCCAGATACCGATGGTGATGGCGTCCTTGACAAGAATGATCGCTGCCCGGGAACAACAAAAGGTACGCCTGTCGATTCAGTTGGCTGTCCTGAAATTCCCAACCTGAGTGGTGTAAACTTTAACAATGACAAGTCAGATCTGACTTCGACTGGTACGGATATACTCAGCCGTGCAGTATCTGTTCTGGAAAGTAACCCTCACGTCGGAGTTAATATTGTTGGCCATACAGACAGCAAGGGTTCTGACGAATACAACCAGAGTCTGTCGGAACGACGGGCGAACACAGTCCGTTCTTACCTGATTGAACGCGGTATCGCCAGTGGTCGTATGCGCACTGACGGCCGTGGTGAGTCAGAGCCGATTGCCGATAACTCAACGAAAGACGGACGTGCTATGAATAGACGTGTCGATCTGACGGCGTTTCAGCTTTAAGTCAGTTCAAAGCAGTATCAGCAAAAACGGCGCCATGAGCGCCGTTTTTTTTGTCATCCATTTCCATAATCTTTAGCTGAGAAACCTGATGAGTGAACATAAAGTGATTAAAGAACTCGCTGAATGTCTCAAAGCAAACAAACTTGTCCTGTCTATAAATGAGCGTAATTCACATATGCGTGAGTATTCATTACAGAACATTCAGTTAAGTCAAAACAAAGCAGATGGTTCCAAAGCAATTGTCGTTCCGGTATTTGATGAATACGACGATACGAGAATCCAGAACCCGGTATTATGGCTACACTTAATCGTTGATACCTGTGAAGGCTTTGAACAAGCTGCAAACTATGATGAATGGCGATCAAATGAAGGTTATAAAGACAGTGACTTTTTTTCATCACTCTATGCTGATTACACTGATCTTATTCCGAAAATCAGAACAATAATTGGCAGTGACATCAGGGCAATTGACTCACATCATATAGAATTTAATACTGATATTGCCCAGGCTTTACGAAACTATCAGTTATAGAGCTTGGGTAAAAAGCGCCCAAGCAGATATAAAAAGAACGCGAGGATTATACCGTTTCTCAAGGCAAGGAAAGCGTATGAGTTAAAATAACCTCGAGTATACAAGGGTCTGATATCTCTGCCCTCAACTTCATATTGAACGGATACGTGACCATCATCGTCTCGTAATGTTACCTCGATGGTCTGCCTGTTTTCTGACTCACGGATTACTTCATAGGAAATTGTGGTGTAATCATCAGGTTCGACCACGCCCGTTCCTTCCTTTAACAAAAAACTGGCTTGCGGATGGTTTTTTTTGTAACTGTGTAGATCTTTTAGACGTACTTTGTGGGTATTGCTTTGAGAATTTGCCAGAACAAATGAATCAATATGAGGCTCATCATCTTTTGCTATATCGCGCGTATCGAAATGCTGAATTACGGGCAAACTGACTGCGGTACCGATAGTACAACTCACCGGAAAGAAAAAACCGGAGCAGAGAATTACAGATAGTCGTTTTACGAGGATGTTCATCTACTATTTAAAGTAAGGTTACTAATCTGTCCCAGCGGCGAGTGCGCTCATTCTGGCCCGGCTCTATTAATACTTGCCTGCCTAGAAATTTTGTCATGTACTCCTCTAATTCAATTTCTGCTTCTTTATCATCAGCACTCAACACCGCAAACTTGATATTGTCGTTATCTTCATCAAAGTGTTCTATACCTCTGTGTCGACTGTTGAATACCAGACTGATATCAAGCACAACTCTTTGAATCAGATTCTCCTTCTGTTCTCTACTCAGGATAATTTCATTCTCGTCATTTATCATCACTTCCTGCTTCTTCTTTAATAGACGTTCTTCAACTATCAGATAAACGAAAGATATAAGGATAAAGACGACTAACAGGCACCACATAATAATCACCAGACTGAGCAGGTAAGTCCAGGTTTTTGCAGCAGCCGACCCGAAATTATCAATCAGAAAATTTGTAAAAAAATGTTTCAGGACAGCATTTATTACCAGTAAAGGAGCTGTCAGTGATATAAACAACCAGATCAATCGTTCTTTGTTCATAAGCAGAGAATCTAGAACATGACAGGGTGTGAGTGCGGGCATTGATCGCCATTCGCATGTTCGTAACCAGCGAAATCATCTTCACTCAGGCTGAGGTTTAACAGCGTTTTTAAACTGTTACTTTCAATATTACGCCATCTGAGGTACATGTAAAAACCGTTATCAATAAGGTCATACAATAGAAAAGAATCGAACTCTTCATCGAGCAAAAGAAAATCCGGGTTTTGCTCTTCACTCACTGTTCTTCCTATTTGTCCGGATGCATCCACTTCAATGATGAAGCCCTGCAGTTCGCGTGTTTCCCCGAACAGTTTATTGCCCAACTCACCCGCTTTTTCCAGTACCTTGTACTGAAACGGATATTTCGCATTGGATTTGGGCATAGCTCAGCCCTGTTTAGGCGCATCACGACGTTTTTCCATAACATTCGCAACACTAAGGATGATGGCGTGCAAGTATATGTAAATAGATAAAGCACTGATTGAGAGTACGTCTCTATTATCAAAAAGCTTCAGTTCGCTCATTAATACTGAATCAAGCAGGAAGCTGCCGGCCAAAGTCCAGGTTATTGCAAAAATAACTACGATGCCGAAGTTCATGAAATCGCCGAAACACTGGATCGACAACCAGATACTTCCAGCGACTGCCATGAGACATAGCCCTGCCGCCAGCAACATATCTATGTTGGCGATTAGCGCTTTCATTGAAGGAAGCAGAAGATACAGACAGAGAGAAAACGTCGCAATTACAGGTATCAGATAAGTCTCGCCAAAACCACCCTGTTGTTCAAATTTGTCAGTCACGTCTGATCAGTATGATTGTTGTTGGCGAAGTCTAATTATAGGCAAACGATTACAAATGTCGACGACGGTAATTTGACGAAACTGTAGGTGGAATACAGCTGCAAATAGATATTGTTATTTTACAGTGCTGCTTGCAGAATGATGTGCTCTATGACATCACCTGATTACAAAAAGTCCAATGTGCGTGTTAAGGAGGCATTCGAAATCACGTGTCTGATTTACTTTGCAGCTCCTTATAGCCAAAGTCAGAAAGTAACTCTGCCGGAAGAAATGGTTTTATCGTTACATGAACATGTCAATAAACAGGGAGAACTGTGGTACGAAGCTTCGCCAGTAGATTCCTCAGCCTGGGCACCTTTGCTTCTTGACGATATGCACAGGTTTGATAAGAAATTCAGGGGAGATTACTGTTTCCATCCTGAAGCGGAGGAAATAGAACGTTATTTTGAAACGATTCCGACTGTTCCGAAGGAAATTCTGCCACAGCTTAAGTCTTATCATGCTCTGCAAGGTTGCCTGTTCGGTACCGCTGTTGGTGATGCCATCGGCCTGCCTTATGAGGGACTATCGCCCCGACGTATTCGTAAGCTGAAAGTCTTTCCTCTTAAACACCGCTTCTTTTTCGGACGCGGCATGTTATCTGATGATACCGAGCACACCTGTATGGTCGCCGACTCACTGATTTACAGTCAGGCCGAAAGTGAGAAATTCTCAAAATTGCTCGCCTGTACCATGCGCTTGTGGTTTCTGGGTTTGCCAGCTGGTATTGGCATGGCTACTTTGCGATCTTGTGTAAAACTCTGGTTGTTCATACCGGCAAACAAGAGTGGCGTGTTCAGTGCCGGCAATGGCCCTGCCATGCGCAGCGCCATAGTCGGTGTTTATGCCAGTGATAATGAGACTCTACGTCGCGAATTGATTACCATTAACACGCGTATCACCCATACTGATCCGAAAGCTATTAAGGGAGCCATGATTGTTGCTGAATTGGCTGCCAGAAATACTGAAGGTAATTCTTTGAATCCTGATAATTGTCTTGCCGCACTAAGCACGATAATCGATGACGACAGAGAGTTGGAAGCACTGGTCACGAAAGCGATTAACAGCGCCAGAGTGAAGCAAAGTGCTGAAGAATTTTGTGCTCAGGAAAATCAGGTCAAAGGTGTGAGCGGTTATATCTACCATACCCTGCCAGTCGTTATACAAATTGTCTTACGACACAATCAGAATTACGAAGAGGCTATTTCAGAAGCCATCCGCTGTGGTGGCGATACGGATACAGTTGCTGCCATTATCGGTGGGATTGTTGGCGCGAACGTTGGCAAGAAAGGCATACCTGAAGACTGGCTGGAAAATTTGCGCGACTGGCCACGCGACAAAACCTATCTCCATCTGCTCGGAGAGGAACTGACTGCAGTTAAATATTTGAAGAAAAAAGGCCGGGCACAATGGATGGATTTCGTGCGTCTTCTGTTGAGAAATGCCTTTTTTATGATCTGGGTACTGGCTCACGGTTTCCGGCGCCTGCTGCCACCGTATTGATCAGATTCTTTTTTGAGTCAGGCTACCTGATACCTGTCTCTACCGCCTTCTTTCGCCTTATATAAAGCATTGTCAGCAACTTTGATCAATTGATCAAAACTGGTTTCATCTCTGTACTCTGCCAGACCCGCACTGATAGTTATTTTCAGTTTGTCGCGAACAATCAGTTGAATCCTGTCTGTTAATAAAATTGCCTGTTCCAGATTGGTTGAGGGCAGCACCAGCATAAATTCTTCACCACCATAGCGAACAACCAGATCCTGTTCCCGGGAACAGTCTATTAGTATTGCGGAAAGCGAAACCAGTAATTCGTCACCACTGATATGCCCATACTTATCGTTAAACTCCTTGAAATAATCAATATCGAGCAATATAAGCGAGAAACTATCTCCGTTTCTATAAGAGGCTGGTATTAGTTTTTCGACAAACAGATACAAACGCCTTCTGTTTGACAATCCGGTTAAGGGATCCAGCAGCGACTGATTCTTACTGTCTATTTTCATGGAAATGTTTTCCACAAATATCTCATTTTGTGACTTGGCAAGCCTCATGATCATGAAATAGGCAATAAGCAGATAACAAGCGAGTAATACCGGAACTGTTCCTCCCAGCCAAAGTAGTCGAACCACCGGGGTGAGTATAAATAAACTGAGATGAAGCCACATAATGCTTCGAGTCGTGCAATAGGTCAGCAATGTTCCGCATACCATACAGATATTAATCATTGTGCAAAACAAAACACAAACAAGAACATTTTCTTTAAACGGCATGAATACGACACTGCAGAAACTTACGAAGGGTAGAATACTGCTGATGAAAAAGTATTTTTCCCAGGGCTTTACATTTTTCAGGTTAATTTCATGATTTTTTATCTTTTTGCTAAACCTTTGACTGGTCAGTAAGCGTGGTATGTTTGAAAGAAATACAAGTATTACCCAGTAAAAGGTAAGTTCTGCAGAGGCAAAGTGATAACTGATAGAGCCAAGGAAAAAGACAGATATGACCACGCCCAGATAGGCGAAGGTCGAATTATCATATATCCGGTTTATACGTTCGAAATCCAGTTCTGATTGACTAGTCATATCTTCTCCTGGAAAAAATTAAACAGGCAAACTTATATCAAAGACTTATCTGCGATCCAGTTTCCGTGGAAACCATAAGGCACTCTTACCGGCAAATGAACCCGGGCCAGAGCTTCCTGGTTCAGATCAAGAGCATCCAGAATTATTAATTCACTGGTATTACTGGTTTCATCGTAAACAAAGGTCATTAAGTAACCGTCGTCTTCTGAAGTCCCTGATTGTTTTGGCACAAACACCGGCTCGCCGCCGTGACGACCTTTGCCAAAATTGAACATGGAAGACTCCCCGGTCTTCATATCCTGTTTGTAAACTCCCGGGAAAGACCTGTCTCCGACCGCAAGAGTGTACGCGAATTGATAGGGTTTGGAATTCAGCTCCGGATGACAGCGAGGAAACTCCTGAGTACGCTCATCAATTATCTGCTCAGATACATTTTGAGTTTTCGGATTTACTGTCCAGCGGTCAAGCCGGGGGAGACTGTCACCGAACGGTCCGTTGGTATCTGCGGCAAACATACGATCATAACGGCATATATCAACGACAACATTGCCACTTTCATCTTCATAGGCGTTCACGGGATGAAAAGCATAACATTGAGACACATTACACCAGATAATGTCTTCTGCCCTACCATCTCTTGGTAACAAGCCCAACCTGGCCTGATGTTTTTCGTCCCATCTGAAGGGGAAATCGGAACCCAGACCCAGAGCGACAAAACTCAGCGTCACGGGAAAATCAAAAATAATAGCGTAGTGCTCTGTAAGGGCCATATCGTGAACCATGCTCATCCCTGACAGACGAATATCAAGACTTTTGACCAGTTTGGCGTCGGCTCCCATCACGACATATTTAACGTGATCCCGATAGTTTGCCCAGTCGTAACTTATCGCATGCAGCTCACCCTTATCAGGATCGTACTTTGGATGTGCACTATAAGCACCCCAGCCAGAGTCATGCCCGATTGTATCCAGCTCGTAATTCAGCTCGGAAGGCGCTGTTCCTGATTCAACCAGAGCCCAGACCCGCCCTGCATGAGCAATTACATTGGTATTCGGCCCCCCGGTTAACATCCTTCCGTTGACCGCTTCGCCCAGGGCTTCAACTATACGAGTACTGCGTACCCATCGATTCCGGTACCAGTCAGCCCGACCTTCTTCAAGACGAATACCGTGAACCATGCCATCACCGATAAACCAGTGATGTGAGGATGGATTGACTTCCGAAAAAGGGTTAGGCCCGTTGCGAAGAAAGCGCCCGCTTAGCTCCTCAGGTATCGTACCGCTGACTTTCATTTCTGTGACAGTCGATTCAATCTCCACCGGTCCGAAATTACCGGACAAATACAGGCCATCTTCATAGAATGTTGTCAGATCCTCTTCATTCACCTGGCTGCAACCGTTAAGTAACGAGGTAAGCGGCAGAGCAAGACCAGACTTCAAAAGCGTTCTTCGCGTTGTCACCTGTTATTCTCCTGACGCAAAAACCAGAAGCATATCAGGTATCCGCTAGAAGCTCTTCAGTCAACATCGGGTAATGGATATTACTGCCAGTAAAAGTCGGAAATTGCTCGAAATCTGCGCGCGATTTATGCCGCACAGGAGAATTGAGAGCGGCTTCCAGAGCGCTTACGCTATCAAATATCAACCTGTTCCTCTGCATATATTCGACCCGGTCCCAACCTAGCGTATCGCGCCAATCCACACGTGTGTAGACCTCTATCTCTCGCAGGCCTTCGAAGGTTCTCAGTATCTGTGGATGATGATCGAGATAGAAATTCAGCCAGGTATTAAAATCTTCAGCCTGTCCCGGATAGTGAACCAGATAACTGCATAAGGTTTCAGTGGAGTTTGAAGCTGCTCTAGCACTGGTCAGGGTGTAATCTCGCGCAGTCATCGCCTGATGGCTGATTCGCAAATCTGGAATGCCATTCCACAGCTTCGAATCACCAATCGCCTGCAGATTACCCATATCGCAAATTGGTCTCTCCAGAGATTCAATATTTTTGTAATAGAGTTGCAATGCAAGACTGGGCGAAGCACCATCATCGGTGTAATAATCACGTGCTTTGGTGGGAAGAAAAAATAAAGCACGACTCAAGTCCGGAGTTGCTCGAACGATGTTCTTTATTTGTTCAATTTTTTCAGAGGCAAGCTGTGCAGCGGGATCGCTACTCTGAACGGTTACGAAATGTACAAAGGACATAATAATCTTCCTGAATTAGCCAATCAGTTTGAGCGCCTGTTATTTTAGTAAGCGCGCTTCCAGTTCGTGGCGTTGAACCTTACCAGTGGTTGACCTTGGTAATTCGCTTGCCTCGATAAAAATAATGTCTTTTGGCTGCTTGAAACTGGCAAGGTTCTGTTTACAAGCATGGAGAATCTCCGCTTTATTTAAATCAGGATCAGCTTTAACGACAAAAACCACCGGTACCTCACTCCATTTGGGATCTGATTTACGTACAACAACCGCTTCGCTGACTCTGGAATCTTCAAGCACCACCTGTTCTATCTCAGCCGGATAGATATTCTCACCACCAGATTTAATCATGTATTTAACCCGGTCGACATAATCCAGACTACCATCCTCATTACGGCGCATAACATCGCCCATATGAAACCAGCCGCCACGAAAATCCTCTCTGTTGGTAGCATCGGCATTCCAGTACCCGCTAAACACGGTTGGCCCCCGTACGGCTACTTCACCAGGCTCGCCTATGGCCACTTCCCTGTCGTTATTATCAACAAGGCGTACTTCGCAAAAAGCACTTTGCCGTTTGGACAGATTGTCAGGAACAACACCAACCGGAATAGTTGCACCCGTCGCCGGCGGCAGCCCGGTTTCTGTTGACCCGAAAGTATTTAAATACGGCGCGTTAAGAGCCCGGGTAGCCGCGGCAATATCTTCGCGAGGGACAAGATCAGCCATCGCACCGCATAGTTCGATTTTCTTAATCCTGGCCTTACGCGCCTCGACAGCAGCAGCAAACTCGCCAACCGTACCTGGTAGAAGAACGAAGTAACGCATGGGAACAGTCTCAATTAGATCGATCAAAACATCAGGCTGATAGCCATCAACTATATGAACTGTGCCCCCGCGAAGCAGGATTGCGATTGACTGATCAGTTGAAGCCATGTGGTAAAACGGTGCCCAGGCGACAAAATTATCAGCGACTGGAATTTGCATTTCAGAAGCAAAACAGGCTCCTCTGGCAATCATCGCGCGATGACTGATCAAAGCGCCCTTGGGTAACCCAGTAGTGCCACTGGTGTATAGAATAACGAGGCCATCCTCAGGATCTACCGGTAAGCCCGGATAAAGATCAGAGCTGGCAGCAAGGCAATCTTCATAATTCTTGCCAATACTAACGCTCTGGTGCTCAGGCAGATCGAGACCTTCCAGATTTTCCGAAAATTCCTGCTGGCAAATGATTAGCTTCGGTTCAACCAGACTCGCACAATGCGCCAGTTCCCTGTCACTGAGTCGCCAGTTCAAAGCAGCCACAATCAACCCGGCCTTGGCAGCAGCCAGCTCCACTTCAACATACTCCGTACAATTACGCGCTAACATGGCCACCCGATCACCGTGCTGAAGACCGCTTTCAATCAAGTAATTAGCCAGCCGGTTGGTTCTGTTCTCCAATTCGGTATAGCTGATGCTTTTGCCAGCTTCAATAACTGCCGGATGTTCGGGATTAACTGCAACGCGGGAGTGGAACAAACTACCAACCGAAGACTGTCCAGCAGAAATGACAGATTGTGGAGGAACATAATCTTGCATAATATTTTTCGCCGGATTTTTCTGCTGATTTCTAACTAATGTCGATTTATCCCAATGTATTTGCGGCAGACGGAAACTGATTGATACCAAACTCCTCTCGAAAGTCGCGACTCGGTTCCAGTATCATTGGCTCGACGTTAATACCAATACCATTTGCCGCGCGATCGACCAGACTAAAGACTGCAGCCGTGATTGCAGCAGAAACCAGAGCGTCTTCTCCCATGCTTTCAACTAGCACTCGTCTTGTAGAGTTTAATGCGGACAAATCATTACCTAGAATTGCGGTAGCGAAATCCAATAGTTCTTCTCCATACGCAAGACCACTGTCTTCAGTTGGGACGAAAATGCCAGCCAGATTAATTTTCAGATTCATTGCTTTGCCACTCTCACGGAGGACATGGGTGTGCCAGGTAGTTCAGTAAAAACACTGGTTGAGTGCGGATATCTTCGCAGCAACCAGTTCCATTTGTGGTCTTGACAAAGCCCTAAGCGAACTACGAGTCAGATCGAAGATCGTTTCTGCGGAAAAATACTCCATATCGATGACAGTATTCAGACGCCGCGCCTCTTCCGGCACCAGACTTAAGGAACGCACAATGTTGGGTGCCGGTTCACTACCAAACAGCTCAAGCGCAATTTCTCCTCCCTCGGGAGCACTGGGAATACTGGCAGTAAAAAACCCTTCCTGTCTGGCAACAGCAGGTCGTTGCATTGAGGGTGCCTTATCCTCCTGCGGTTCAGCTAGTTGCCGGCTAGACACGCCGATACCGCGTGCAAAAACATCAAGATGAGCCAGTCTGGCTACAAGGCCAACTATTTCAACGTAAGCTCCTTCACTGAGTCCTTCAACCTGTACCTTTTTGCAGTAATCGCGATCAATACCGATACCGGCTAGCGCCACATCCCGTGCCAGACGACGTGCCACCTCGGGCAAGTCAGCAGATTCCGCCAGAGTTTCATCACCAACACTTTCCTGCATTCCAGCCTCAACGCGTGCCTTACGCGCCTCCGCGGCTATAGCCCTTCTCTGTGTTGCTGTACCCCATGTACCGGGACGTGCAAATGAAAGCAGCTCATCTTCATGTAAAGACTCAAAAGATGAGGGAATCGGGAGATTGGTATCTGAATAAAGGCTCATAGCTGGCTCTGGCAGGTAAATATCAAGTAAAATAGTTGAGACAGCTTATCAAACTGCGTTGATAAGCAACACCATGAAATTATAAAGTTACGAGAACATGAACGAGCCTGAGAACACACATCATAAAACAATTGGTTATATCCTCTGGATATTCGGTTTCATGGGTGCTCACCGTTTTTATTACGGCCGCCCCATTTCCGGCACCATCTATTTCTTTACACTCGGCTTATTGTTTATCGGCTGGATTGTTGATTTGTTTTTGATTCCGGGCATGGACAAAGAAGCCGATTATCAATATGTGGCTGGTAGTAAAGACTATGATATCAGCTGGATTCTACTGACCTTCCTCGGCCTATTTGGTATTCATCGTTTCTATATGGGTAAATGGATAACAGGTATCATCTGGTTTTTTACCGGCGGCCTGTTTTTACTCGGCTATCTTTACGATTACTGGACTCTCAACGAACAGGTCGACGAGGTTAATCGAGGCATCCCTTAAATTTCAAGATCCCTGTCATACAAATTGTCCTCAGTGGTGACTAACTAACTGAGGAACAATGAATGAACCAAAACACATATCTGAGAAAGAGCTCGAAGCGCTTCATGATGAGGCTTTCAAGTGGGCCTTGTCATGTTGTCGTTTTGACCATGAAAAAGCCCGGGATGTAATGCAAAACTGTTATCTTGAAATACTTGAGCAACGAGCTGTTTTCTACGGCGAATCAAGTTTACGCACCTGGCTTTTTTCTGTAATACGTCATCTGGCGTTAAGACAGAGTAAAAAACAGTATTCTTTCGAAGGTCTGAAAACCAAACTGAGTTTATTTGAAAATACCGATAGTGAAGGCTCGGATATAGTAGGGCAGGTAAACGGAAAACAGGTCAAAGATCTGGTTTTAAAGTCTATTGACGCACTACCTCTCAAACAACGACAGATTGTAGAGTTGGTTTATTACCGGGGTTTCACAATCGCGGAAGCTGCGACAGTGATTGGTGTTGGTCTGGGATCTGCGAGAACACATTTACACCGTGCCAAAAAAACTCTTGAGAGAGAACTGTTGAGCATCAGGATTCATAAATGAAAGAAGATTCGGAAAACGAAGCGAAAGTCGAATCACTCGTAAAAAGGAGTATGACTACGAAAGAATCCGGGCTCGTGGTTCCCAACTTTCAGCAGAGCTGGCTACAGGCGAAACAAGTACAAACTGATAATGGTCTCTCTCAGTCATCACTGGCAAGTTTCGCAAATCGATTGTTACCTGCTGGTCTAATAACGGCAATTGTTTCAGCTACGCTTATTATCAGTTTTCATTTTTCTCGATCAATGGACGAAGAAAAACTGCCACTTACAGAACAGGTCTTCTCTGACAAGAAGACTGAACTTGTCGTAGATGCTAAGCATGTGTGGCGCTCACCAACCGATGAGTTACTGAGTATCGATGTGCGCGAATACGAGACCCGTTACGTAAAATTTATTCGATATAACCCCATAACAATGGAGATATTACAATGAGACTTATTCTGATCTGCTTTTCACTAACTACCTTGCTGCTATCTGGCCCAAGCCATGCCCAACAATTCAGTGACGAGACTGTGACTATTGAGACAATGGCAATGGACGGATCTTTCGGCAATCAGGCCGGTATAATGAGTGGCGTAATGGCAACACCGGTACACCCGACGATTGCATTTGGTGGCACAAGTCTGGGCTCACCCGATATGATGATGAGCAAGCTTTTTACGCCCGCAATGATTATGCGGAATCAGGCAAAACTAAATCTGAGCAGTAAACAGACGGATGCTATCAAGAAACAGATGCGTACATTTCAAAGCAATATTGTGGATGTGCAATGGGATCTAAACTCTAGCTCTGCGGCTTTGAACAAGGATCTCGCTGAAGAGAAAATTGATATTGACAAAACATTAAGGCAGATTGATAAAGTTCTTGCTGCTGAAAATAGAATGAAAAAAATGCATCTTTCCATGCTAATAGAAATTCATAACATATTGAACAAGAATCAAATCAAAACACTGAGAAAGAATCTACATCCGCATTTTATGAGTTTCAGTTCATCTTCAATAGATGATGTTTTGGTCAATGAATAAGCAATATGCCTATTCTTTTTCAGCTGTTTTCTCCGTCCAGATAACCAGTGCGATACAAGACAAACCACAGCCGGTAAATCCCAATATCAAAGGCATAACTGATCCGTTGTAACTGTGCCCGATTAAGATACCTATCGGCAGAGACATAAACGTAGACAGCGATGCAATAACTGCCGCACCGACACCGGCAATATGCCCGAGAGGCTCCATTGCCAGGGCGTTAAGGTTGCCGTAGACAATACCAAGCGCAAAAAACGCGAAGGACATATAAGTCATAAATGCCCATAGAGGCGGATGACCATCGTAACTGTAAGCCGGAAATAAAAACAACAGAGATAATCCACTGAATAGAAATAGTCCGCGATGACACAACAAACGCATTCCATAGAGCAGGACAATTTTACCGTTCATGAAAGTCGCCAGACCAAGCGCGATACACAAAGTCGCGAAATAGAGTGGAAACATCACACCGAGTCGATACTGCTCCTGCAGTATTTGTGGTGAAGAATTCAGGAAAGCCAGAAACAGGCCGGAAAGAAAACCTGAGGTCAGGGTATAACCAAACGCTGTACGGTTAGCACACACCTCTTTGACCGCATCTACTACACGTGAAAAAGACAGGGGGATTCGCTTCTCAGCTATCAGTGTTTCCGGTTGACGGACGGCAAGCCATATCAAAGTAATCACAGCTAGCAATACAAACAAAGCGAATATCAGACGCCAATGACTGTAACTAATAATGATCTGACCCAGCACCGGTGCGATGACGGGAACGAGAATAAATAATGTCACGACAAAAGACATGATTCTCGCCATTTCATTGCCCGCGAATTTGTCTCTTATCAAGGCCATCGTAACGATACGAGGCGCTGCAATACCCAATCCTTGTAACAAACGGGCAAACAACATGGCTGTGAAGTTGGTAGCAAACAAAGAAATCAGACTGCCTGCGATGAAAATACCAATCCCCAGATAAATAGCCGGTTTACGCCCGACACTATCGGAAAGCGGCCCATAGACTACCTGGCCAAAAGCCATACCGAGAAAAATAGCAGAAATAATCAGCTGGTTATCGTTTGCCTTATTAACACCCAGATCGTTACCAATTACAGACAATGCCGGCAGCATGGTATCAATCGACAGGGCAACCAGCGATATCAAGAATGCAGTCAGCGCGATGAACTCACCTTCACCGATTGCTTCCGTTCTACTTCTAAACATTAAAACAATACTCCGTTGAACAAGGAGCAAGGTCTGCCTTCCGGGCCGCCCTTGCGCTGGATTCTTTATCTGAGATAAATTGAGCGGCGTAGTTTATATTGAGTGAGTGAAGCTGTCTCAAGTATCTTCTACACTACTTTGTTCAAGCCGTTAAACCGAGGATTCCCAACATGAATAAAAAAATCAATAACTATCTGATTATTGTACTGCTTACAGTCAGCCATATCTCGACCGCCTCCGAGCAGGGAGACAATACAAGACAGAGGATAAGCTCCGGGTCAAAATGGGAGGACCTTGCCGCCTATTCACGTGCAATAGTAGATGGTGACTGGATATTCATATCAGGTACGGCCGGTACAAACCCCGAGACGGGAAAAATACCAGAAGGGCTCGAAGCGCAAATGGACCAGATATTTACCATACTTGAAAACACTCTGGCAGAAGCCGATGCCAGCCTGGAAGACCTGGTTCGACTTCGTTGCTACATTGTGGATCAGAAATACGTTATGGCTATGTCAAAAAAACTGCATGAGTATCTGTCTGACATCAGACCTGCTAACCTGACAATCGTCACGCAATTGGCAGTACCGGACGCCCTCATCGAAATCGAAGCTACTGCCAGGAAGCGCAATTAATCACTAGCCCCGACTCCCCTGCAATTCCCGAGACTCTAGAGAATAATCAATGACTACATTACCAATTCTTACCCTCCTGAATGGAAACACAGTAAAAATTCTGACCTCTGGTCGGGAAACAGAACAGAGCCTGACGGTCATTGATTATGTTGATTATACTCAGGGAAACCCTCCGCCTTTCACCCGACATGAATTCGTTGAAGTCTTTACCGTGCTTGAAGGAAGACTGGCGTTTCAATATCAGGGCGAGGCTGTTTTTCATGTTGACGCCGGCAATACCGTAACAGTGGCGAGTGGGCTTGCACATACCTTCTGGAATCCCGATAAAGACTCCTTGCGTATTCTACTGGCCTGCTCACCGGCCGGACTCGATAGTTTTTTTACAGCGATACACGCGGAAATGGAAAAATTCAAAGCCGGTGAAATCGAGCAGAGTCAATTTACTTCGATTATGGACAGACTACGTTCAGAACATGGCATTGAAATTACCGCAGCAGCTCCACTTATCGATTGATTTCCTTTCTTCAGCGTAAAGTCTTATCGAGTTTCTCTATTGCATTCTGTGTAAAATAGTCACTTAACTATTTCTTACGGGACTAATGATGGCAAAGCAGGCTGAAAATAAAACGCGAAGCAATATCAGTGAACTGGAAAAGGCGTTTTTCGATAAACATCTTGCCTATTCCATTGTCGCACTGTCGAACCTGATATCTCAAAACACAACAAGAAATACTCTGGCAGGTACTTCTCTCTCAGTGTATGAATGGCGAATCATGCGTATGGCCTATATTTACAAGGTCATCTGTGCAGCCGATATCATTAATCTTTTCGGTCTTGATAAGACCACTACCAGTCGCGCCATTTCCAGACTACACACACGAAAACTGGTCCGACTCTCAATTGATGGTGCTGACAAACGCCAAACTAACGTGACACTGTCCGCAGCAGGTAAGCGAATGCACGATAAAATCATTAAACGCGACAAAGTCTCTGACGAGTCTATTGAAAAAATCCTTTCTCGACAGGAATTAAAATCTTTTCACAGTGCTATGAAAAAATTGCGCGTGCACGTGAAAGAAAATATGTTGGAAAAGAGTTAGACCTGTCTTAAGGAGATTATCAATACGACCAGTATCGCTATCGGCGCCAATACGCGTACTGTCCATAGCCAGCATCGGTAGATAATGTCTTCAGATGCTCCGATCTCTTTTCTTGTTATTGATGTTGATAACATCCATCCGGCGAATATGGCAATCAACATGGCATTAAGTGGCAACATCAGGTTCGCCACAATCAAATCGATAATTCCGAACAGATTTTTATCGTCAAATAGTGGCAAACCCGCTAGCGGTTTTACATCCTTCCAATGATTAAATGAAAGTATAAAAACGATACCAAGCAACCACGCCAGTACACCAAGGCCCAGTGCTGCCTTTATCCGGGACACGCCCGGACGTTCTTCCAGCCAGGACACAGCCGGCTCCAGCATACTAATGGTGCTTGTAAATGCAGCGAAAGAAAGTAGTAGAAAGAATAATGCCCAACAATAATTCCTGCAGACATATTTCCAAAAGCCACAGGTAGAGTTTCGAACATCAGACCCGGTCCGCTATTCACGTCAAGACCGAAAGCGAATACGATCGGAAATATTGCGAGTCCGGCAAGTAGGGCAATAAGAAGATCGATCAGAGCGATGCTGACACTCGCCTGAGGCAGGGAAACATTTTCTGGAAGGTAGGCACTGTAGGTCATCAGGTAACCACCGCCGACGCTGAGTGAGAAGAAGGCCTGGCCGAGCGCAAGAAATATTACACCCAGAGTCAGCTGACTAAAATCCGGATAAAACATAAAATGGAAAGCCCGACTAAAGTCTCCTTCAATAGCTGCGAATCCAGCCAGAAAAATCAGGATCGCCAGTAAAGATGGGATCATAATATTTACCGCCCGTTCCAGCCCGCGTTTTACACCCAAAGCCACGATGGCAGTGGTTATCAACATAAAAAGGCTATGCCAGAAAAACATTCGAAGCGGCGAAGCAAGCAGCGTCTGAAAAGCCTCAGTTGAGCGACCAGCATCTATTCCGCTAAACCTGCCAAAAGCCGCCGCTGAAAAATAGTCAAGTGACCAACTGGCGATAACGCTGTAAAAAGTCAAAGCCAGAAAAGGTACGAGGATTGAGAAGACACCAATAAGGTTCCAGCCACGGCTCAGCTTTTCACTACTGATAAGATGACGCATGCTGCTGACAGGACTGCTACCCAGAATATATAAACCAGCACGAAAACACCGCCACCATTTTCCCCTACCAGAAAAGGAAAGCGCCAGAAGTTGGCGAAGCCGACTGCTCCACCTACTGCTGCAAAGATAAAGGCCATTTTTGAAGACCAGACTGGCAGAAGACGCTGGTTCTTTGTTGAACGGATATTCGCCATTTGATCCTATCGCTGGCTAAATTTGCAGGAAGCCAACACTCGCTCCGCCGCAGACATAAAGCGTCTGCCCGGTGACAAAATTGTTTTCCTCGTCGATGAAGTAATTTACCGCACGCGCAATATCGCCGCTTTCCCCTATTCGCCTCATAGGTAGAGTCTGTAAAAGTGATTGTTCCTTATCACCGCCTTCTTCTATCACATCGCGAAACATCGGTGTGGAAATCGGGCCAGGTGCAATTGCATTGACGGTAATACCATGCGGGCCCAGCTCAAGCGCCCAGGTACGCACCATTCCAATCTGTCCGGCTTTTGTCGCTGTATACACAGTTCGTGAAGCAAGGCCGACTGCTGCGCGGGAAGAAATAAGTACTATGCGACCACTGCCTTCCTTTTTCATAAAGGGCAAGCACGCCTGAGCCAGAAAAATCGCAGCACCGAGATGAAGATTCACCAGAATAGTCAGATCTGAAAAGCTGACGTCTTCAAGGCAGGCCGCTCGTATAGCTCCGGCATTATGAATAAATACCGTTGGCGCGTACTCCTTAATCGCTTCTGCTGACTCGTTTATATTTTTCTCAGAGGATAAATCCTGTTTAAGACCAATCAGGTTGGTATGTTTAAAATCCGGTAACTCGAGTCCGATAGAAATCACTCGCAGACCCTTCTCCAACAAGTCTTTTGTGATTTCTTCTCCCATACCCGAATTGCCACCGGTGACCAGGGCTGTTTTCATAAGAATAATTCCTCGTTTTTTTATTCTTATCTGAGAGCTTATTTTATTGAATTAACAATGTAAAACGGTATATCACTCTGGCTGACTTGACATACAGCTAAAGGCTATTTACTCTTATATGAGAGTATTTTAAACAGAGATGCAAACATGAATGTTTCTGAATATTTATTATCTCGCCTGAAATCTTTGAACGTTGACCATGCCTTCGGGGTACCGGGTGATTTT
Source organism: Gammaproteobacteria bacterium (assembly GCA_012103475.1). Classification (GTDB taxonomy): domain Bacteria; phylum Pseudomonadota; class Gammaproteobacteria; order Eutrophobiales; family Eutrophobiaceae; genus WLWS01. Next base: position 537,411 of record WLWS01000001.1, read on the forward strand.
ATTTTACCTTTCTTCCAGCAAATGTCGGAGAGTGCGGTCACCCATATTGCTACCTGCAATGAACTCAATGCCGGCTATGCCGCTGATGGTTATGCTCGATTAAGAGGCCTCGGTGTTGTTATCGTCACCTATGGCCCGGGAGCTTTCAGTATTGTCAACGCTGTTGCAGGAGCGCATGCTGAAGATGTACCGCTTCTGGTCGTATCTGGCGGACCCGCAAGCCTTGCCTATAAGGCATCAGACAAACCGGTACTACACCATCTGTTGACGAATAACTACGAGGCCTCTATCAAGGTTTTTGAACAGGTCTGCGAACATGCTGTTCTGCTGAACGATCCAGAAACTGTCATTAGTGAAATCGACAGGGCAATTGAAATCTGTTGCAGCAGGAAAAAACCTGTTTATCTCGAGATCCCGAAAGACATACAAGTACTTGATATTGGATCGGTGTCGTTTCCCGAAAACAAGCAAAACATCGATACCCATACGCTGACGCAAACCGATGGTATCAACGCGCTGGTAGACAGGATTAAAAGTTCAAAGCGCACGGTCTTTTTACCTGGTCATGAAATTCATCGCTGGGGCTTGCAGGAAAAGATTCTGCAATTAATGCAGAAAACCGGTATTCCCGCTGCCTCCATGTTTGTTGGAAAATCTGAATACCTTGAACACAGTCCGCTTTGTCTTGGTGCTTATCAGGGGGCAGCCGGTACTGCGGAAGTTCGTGACTATATTGAAGCCGCGGATACGGTCATCTATTTGGGCGCAGTGCCCTCCGATCTTAACCTTGGTGGGTTCACTGCCAGACTTTCGCCTGAACAAACGGTAACGATTTGGAATAAGCAGCTTGATATGAAAGAAGGCAGTTTTTCAGATCTATCCATCTCACCCATAATTGATGGACTTCTTGCTAACTTGCCAGCGAACCTTATGAATGATGGGACTCGACCGATACAATCCTTTCTGCACAAACCAGACTCATCCTATGAAGCCATTAGTAAGACTCCGATTACCAGTCAGCGCTTTTATGACCGACTTGCAAACTTTTTTCAAGAACAAGACATTGTGCTGGCCGATGCCAGTTGCGCCTTTAATCTGACCCATCTGCAGATGCCTGCAAATACGGATTTCATTGCTTCAAACTACTGGGCATCGATCGGTATGGGTTTTGGAGCAGCGTTGGGGGCCTGTTTTTCAGCAAATTCCAGGCAACGGGTTATCGCAGTGGAAGGTGATGGTTCCTTTCAGATGACGGCGCAGGAGCTGTCAAGCATGATTCGCTATGCGCAGAAACCGATAATATTTCTGATTAATAATAAAGGTTATACCGCAGAAAGATTTATTCACGACGGCGATTTCAACGACATACCTCAATGGCGTTACAGTCAACTTCCACATACCTTTGGCGGTGGTTCAGGTATCGAGGTTCACACAGAAGATGATCTTGAAGCGGCTCTAAAAGAAGCTGAAAAGACAGAGCGTGATCAATTATTACTGATTGAAGTACACATTGATGCATACGATGTATCAGAGGGATTCAATGCAATGTGTACAGCTATACGTGGTCACTAAACAGGTGAGTATTATTCTACGTCATCTGTAGTCACTATAGGCAAGCTTGGTACGCCAGGTTATCGGATCAGATATGTAGTCGAGGTTCGTACTCTTCCATATATGTATCGCGTCATCCACTTCACATAAAGCCAGAAGCATATTGGCAAGTGGTTTATCTGCCTCTGGTATCTTATTAACAGGGTATTGATTCAGATACTGAATAATTGCCTCCAGTTTCGGGCTTAGCGCATTATAAAATTCCTCAAGTTCTGCCAGCTCAGCTTCGACACGCAGTCTTAACCTTTGATTGGCTTCTGCTTGCCCCCAGTGCTCGATATAAGGTCTGAGATCGTCAAAATCACTCATAGTCTTGTGCCAATTCGGCCTCGTTGATTTCAAGGTGCTGCAGCAGCTTCTGATAATGCGCTAGAACCGTCGCTTCCATATCAGCGGCAACAAAATTTTTATCAAACGCACCTGAACGCATATTCTCATGCGCCCATTCGACTACCGGCCAGTCCTCGGCCAATGCATTACGCGTAGCCATTCTCCCATGCTCGCGGTTAAACAAATTCCCGAAGTTTTCCATCTCATCCTTAAAGAACCAGTCCCATTCCCAGTCAGCGCTATGGGTCCCGGTCGGCCAGACACGCATAACACTGAGCACATCGGTACCGACAAACAATATGAAATTGGGGAAAAAGGTGTAGCAATCGAAAACGAAACGATCGGATGCGTCCAGATTCACCGCGTTCTTACTTTCGTCTGCCGCCCGGGAGGTATCCTGATCTACCCAGTTCGACGTGCTGCCATACTTCATCGACAGCTCCTGTATCAGACTCATTTGCAGACTGGCCATGTTCTCCGCTTTTGGCCGAAGTACGGTCAGTCTTGAACAAACACCAGGACTATCATCATAAAAATAATTGTGTGATTCTTCAGGTGTGAAAGTCGCACCCAGAGTATTCTTATGGACATGACTTGCGTGATAGCCCTCATGCTGGATATTCATCAGGTCTTTCCAGTTTGCCGCAAATTCTTTCTGATAACCGGTGTGCCACTCCCAGCGCCGGTCTCCAAGGAAAGCGTCCAGACCTTCAGGCAAACCCTGCAAATAATCCGATAGTGAACTGGCGGGGTTCTGCTGTAGATTGATAAAGACAAAGCCACCCCAGCTATCTACCGATATAGCGGCAAGACTAATCGTGTTTTTGTCCAGTCCGGGAAACAGCTGCGGCTCGGGAATCGCCTGACATTGACCATTCAGATTAAAAGCCCAGCCATGGAAACGACAAACAATAGCTGCCTTCTTACCAGAGCGATCGCAAAAAAGCCGGCCATTACGATGTGGACAATTGTTATGATAAGCGCGAAGTTCACCCTGACCATTTCGCAGTATGGCAACAGAAGTGTGAATCCCCTTAATATCCAGAGTGACAAAACTTCCTGGTTCGGCAAGCTCTGATTCCCGTGTTGCCATGAGCCAGCTGTTTTTCCAGATCGATTTTTCTTTCTCGTAGAATTTCTCGGAAATAAAGGGAATCGTACTGAGCGTACTGTATTTTTCTTTAGTCACCCTTGCTTACTCAGTACCAACTCCGGCTAGAGTCCTTCATGTAACAATTCTTTCAGTGCGGACATTTCCAGTTTGTCCAGACCAAGACTACTCAGTGTTCGCCCGCTTTTCGTAAAATCACGTTCATTGATGGCAGCACCAATTGCCAACAGTCCATTGGAGATTGGACATTTCACGCCAACATAGTCAGCACAGGATGACTGGAAGGCCAGACCCAGTTCCACGTCCTCCAACATATAGCGATGAGTCGTCAGACCAATATCCTCGCACCAGTCACGGCTGGAATGCAGTTTTTCATGACCAACATTTCCATACATCCATTCATCTCCTTCTTGATCATAGTGATCAGATAAAGGAAAGTGCGGTGCCTGATAACCGAAAGCTTCCCGAATGGCAATACGCTCGGCATCGAGTGCATCCGTTGTTCGTCGAATGCTTGGTTGTGTGCCTTCGTTGTGAATGTCCCATTCATCAAAATGTTCCATCGGACCGGCATTCATTATTATCAGAGGCGGATGAATTATCGGACCAGCATTCATCAGAGCAGCACTCAGAACATCTTCGATACGTTCAATGGCCGGATAGGCCTGTTCTAAAAGAGGAAAAGCATGGTCAGCATTTTTGGCCGGGAAAACACCTGTTGGAAGACGGGTAGCGTAACCGTTAATTGCGATCATGTGGGTATCACGCTTTCTGCACAGATAGGGTAAGGTAGCTGTCTCCGCAAATGTCACATCTGCGTGATTACCCGCATCACGTGCGGCTTTTAAAAAAACATAACTACCGAATGTGCCTGGAGGCAAAAAGACAATCTGGCCGTCCTGCCAGAGTTTCGCTGTTAAGTTTGATAATGAAGCATGTGCTACCGCCGGCAAAGGAATAACGATTACATTAGACTGTTTTATTGCGCTATCGAGATCGTCGGTGATTTCTGAAGGTTCAACTTCGCGTTCGCCTTTTGAATCCAGCAGCGTTATAGACCCTTTCCTGACCAGAGACTGCAATGCGCTTTGATCACGTCGCCACATTCTCAACTCATGTCCCTGCTCGCTCAAGGCAGCAACTGCAGCGTAAGCGCCGTGCCCTCCACCCAGTACCGTGATCTTCATGGTTTCACCCGCAGTCGATAGATTAAAAAGACAGTGGTATTAAAACATGAAGCACGACGAGAGAAAATCTCGTAATTCAGTCGGGCAATAATTCCCGGAGTTATTCTGAGCTAATTACGCGGAGCAACGTTACCAACATAACCGGGCGAAGGTGGTGCTGGTTGCATTGGCTGTTGCGGAGTCTGATGGAAATAATGGTTGGGTCGGTTAAAGTTCGCCCTGTTAAAGAAATAAGGAGACGGAATAAAACCGGAGTAAACTCGTCGTGGTTCCTGCACAAGCACCTGAGTTTGTGTCGGTACACGGGCTCGACGTGCCTCCCGGCGTTCTGCCTGTGACTTCAAACGTGCTTCGCGTTCATCACTGGTTCGTTTCCACTGATTAACGATTGAAAAGTAATCTTCATCGGGATCACGGTTTTCCGGAAAATTTTCTTCGATCGTATATTGGCTGAGTTGATCAGTCATATTGTCGTGGCCGGGGGTTTCATCGGAAAAATGGGTGACGCCTTCCGAATCTACCCACTTGAAAACGGAAACTGCAGACAGCGGAAAAGCCAGGCTGCCAGTCAGCACAAAAACGAAAGGAACGAGTAAATGTCTAGTATTCATAGCTATATAGACCAGTATTTAAGCCCGTTGTTCAGCTTATCATCGCTTAAACAGGCTCGCCAGCAAATCTCAATTTACTGATAATAGTCATTAGACATCCCCTTCGGGAGCTGTCAGACTCGGAAAAACTGTTTATTTTTCATAACGATAATAGAAACTTATGGATCTCGGGGAAAGTTCTACGCTACTGCTGGTATCGCTGTCTCTGTACTTTATCAGCATTATTGGAATTGGCCTGTTTTACGCAAGAAAAGCCCGCTCCACAGACGATTTCATCCTCGCCGGCCATTCACTTTCTACCCCTTTTGTCACCGGCTCAGTAGTCGCTACCTGGCTGGGTGGTGCAGTGATTCTCGGCGGTGCCAAAGAGGCCTATGTCGGCGGGTTTCAGGCTATCGTCTGGGATCCCTGGTCACCCGTTCTGACCTTGTTCCTGTGTGGTTTTCTGATGGTGAGTATTTTTCGAAAATCCAGATTCATCACCGCTATCGACTATTACATTGCTCGCTTTGACAAACGCATTGCCTCAGCAGGTCTTATTTTCAGCCTGCTCGCTTACATCTCCTGGGTCTCCGCTCAACTCCTGTCACTGGGCGTTATTATCCGCCTGGTCACGGGCCTTGGTGATGTTTCGGCAACCTTGCTGGGGGCCGCGATCATACTCATCGTTTCTCTTACCGGAGGCCTCTGGGCTTTATCCCGCTCAGACATGCTGGCCTTTATTATTATGACCTTCGTGTTACTGGTTGTACTGCCCTTCGCTCTGGACGCCGTAGGTGGCCCCATCGCCTTCATCAACAGTGCCGGCAATCTGGATGGCACTCCACCCTTCAGTTTGTTTTATACCAATGATCTCAACAGCGCAGGTGAGCCGACCGGCTTTAGCGGTTACCTTGGTATTCTCGGCATTTTTTATATGCTGGCGGCCTGGTTTTCAGTTGCCATAGGCGATATAGGCGGTTCGGTTTTAACCTCCAGAGCGCTGGCAGCCAAAGATGAAAGTTCTGCGACCAGAGGTTTTGTCTATGGCGGCTTTATTTATCTGATCCTGGGTATGATTCCGGTTATCGTTGGAATGTGTGTCTTTATTCTCAAAGCCGACATTCCGGAAGCCAATCTGGACGACATTTTTCCCTGGTTCGTCCACAACTACGTTCCGGAGTGGATCGCCGTACTGTTTTTTGTTGCCGCAGCGTCGGCCATTGTGAGTACTGCTGGTGACACCGTACTCACCTCCGGTGCTTTAGTCGGTCATACCGCATTGAAAATGCTTAAGCCGGAAGCGAGCGACCAACAATGTTTATCAGCTACGCGAGTTGCCATGATTATGTTTACCGGCACCGGCCTGCTTTTCGGCCTGGCAATGGGCAACCTGTATAACCTGCTGGTGTTCGCCGGAGCGATTACTTTTCCGGTAATGTCTTCAACCTACCTTTGCGGGATTCTCTGGAAAAAAGCCAACAGCACTGGTGCACTGGCTTCGATACTATTCGGCGCAGGAAGCTGGATAGTTCTGGTATTTATTTTCCTGCCTTTTGTTGAAGGTGAAATCTGGGATGCAATTTATATAGCCTCGGTTCCCGCCTTTATCTGTAGTCTCTTTACCATGTTTACAGCGTCACTATTAACGCAAAAATCCTGCCCCCCCAATCCGATACGTGATATCGATGGTAATGATATTTCTACCACCCGTCTGTTTCATTGGCGCCGGACTGAGTAATATCCTCATCTGTTTCATGTCTTATCTCTAAATCAATTTAATAAAACAATAATCATGAATACACTAATTTACGCTCTTATTGCCATCATCATTGGTGTCGGAATCTCCCTGCAGCCTCCGATAAACTCAGTTATGGCCCGTGCTCTGAATAGCCCAATTCTGGCGGCGGCTATTTCCCTGTTTATATCCGTTAATTTTGCGCTCCTTGTCTGGCTCGCTCTGGGAAAAAAGGCCGGTGATCTCAGTCAGATTAAGTCGCTACCCTGGTGGGTAATAATCGGTGGCATGATTGGTGTTCTTTTTGTTGGCGGGAGCATTGTCATTATCCCGATTATCGGTGTCGCACTTTTTTTCGTCTGTGTGGTCGGCGGTCAGCTACTCGGCTCAAGTGTAATCGATCAGTTCGGTTTGTTCGGACTGCCAGTCAAACCGCTTAATATTACAAAAATGCTTGGTCTGTTTCTGGTTCTGGCCGGTGCAATTCTGGTTCAGAGCAGCAATACCTAAGATGCGCCAAATCGAGTGATGAGTGGATCGTCGATAGCTGCTTCCTGAAATCCTCTGGCTCTTAAAACGCAGGCCGGACAAGCACCGCAAGGTGGCTGTGCTCCTTCGTAACAGGTATGACTGTATCCCATTGCCTCCATTGCACCTAAAGAGTTCGCTAGTTCGACAGTCTCTTTTTTAGACAAATGCATCAAGGGTGTATGAATCGTAACATCAGATTCCATACCCAGATTAATAGCTTGTTGCAGGGCCTGCATCGTTTCCTCACGACAATCCGGATAACCGCTGTAATCAGTCTGCGCAACGCCGGTGACAATATTCCGGATTCCACGCTGATAGGCAAAGGCAGCCGCATAAGTCAGAAAAATCAGGTTACGACCGGGCACGAAGGTATTGGGCAATCCGGTTTCTGAGTCAGCTTCTGATTCTATTTCTATTTTGTCGGTAAGAGCATTACCGCCGAGTACGGAGAGAGTATCAATTGGCAGAATTGTGTGCTTGACGCCTGCAAGTGAAGCGATTTTCTCTGCACACTGCAATTCAATGCGATGACGTTGTCCGTAATCAAAGGTAAGTGCGATGACATTGTCAGACCCATATTCATTCAGGGCCCAGTAAAGACAGGTAGTCGAGTCCTGCCCTCCGGAAAATACCAGTAGTGCTTTTCGCATAAGTAAAACAAAGGCTTTATCATGGATAGTACCTGTGTATTATAACCCTCTTGTCGCTTATTACTGAATGCCACTATAAGGCTACTGAGTATAAGGGCAAGATACCTAAAATCGCCTGAACTGATTGAACGAGAGTTTATCTAACTAATATGTTTGAGTTTGACCCTCTGGTGCTGGCCCGTATCCAGTTTGCTCTGAATATCAGTTTTCATATTCTTTTTCCTGTCATCACAATCGACCTTGCCTGGATACTACTTTATTTCCGCGTGCGTTATACGCTTAGTAAAAATGACGCATGGGAATATGCCTATTATTTCTGGGTCAAGATCTTTGCCCTTACATTCGCTTTGGGCGTGGTTTCCGGCATCACTATGAGTTTTCAGTTCGGTACCAACTGGCCAGGCTTTATTGAAAAGGCCGGTAATATTGCCGGTCCCCTGTTGGGCTATGAGGTTCTGACTGCTTTTTTTCTTGAGGCGACTTTTCTGGGTGTCATGCTGTTTGGTAAAAACAGGGTCTCCAACAGGGCTCATCTGCTATCCTCAGCTGTTGTGGCCCTGGGAACCTCCCTGTCCGCGTTCTGGATTCTGAGTTTGAACTCCTGGATGCAAACCCCACAGGGCTACGAAATAATCGATGGTGTTTTTCATGTATTGAGCTGGACTGAGGTGATATTCAACCCATCGTTTCCCTATCGACTCGTTCACATGCTGGTTGCCTGTCTGCTTACCGCTTCCTTTCTGGTCGCTGGTGTTTCAGCATGGCGAATGTTTAACAATGTCGATGGTCCGGCGACACTACTGGTGATGCGTACAGGTGTTTTCCTGGCTATGATTCTTTCACCTTTGCAATTATTCATCGGCGACCTGCATGGGCTCAATACTTTCGAGCACCAGCCTTCCAAAGTCGCCGCTATCGAAGGTGTCTGGGAGACTGAGAAAGGTGCGCCACTATTATTGTTTGCGATACCGAATGACGAAACACGGAGTAATGATTTCGCACTTGGCATTCCCGGTCTTGCCAGTCTCATCCTGACCCATGAGTGGGACGGGGAAATAACTGGCCTCAATGAGTTCAAAGATGAACATCCACCGGTAGCTTTTGTGTTCTGGTCATTTCGGGTCATGGTTGGAACTGGCATGCTCATGATAGCGGTCTCATGGTGGGCAGGCTGGACGCTGTTACGGCGCAAAGAAAACAGCAGGACTCTACTCATCGCGCTTTCGGCAATGACTTTTTCCGGCTGGCTCGCAACATTGGCTGGCTGGTATGTTACCGAAGTCGGCAGACAACCCTGGATTGTCTACCAGCTTCTGCGCACCTCTGACATCGTGGCTCCGCATGGCCCTTCAACAGTTCTGGCTACTCTTGTGAGTTATTTTGTTTTGTACGGTTTTCTGTTGATATCTTATATTGCCACTTTGCGTTATTTGTCAACCAAGCCAGCAGCCTCCCTCGCCATGACGAATTCAGGTAGAGAAGATTAATGGAAACATTTTTACCACTTATTTTTATGGCGGTGATGGGGCTTGCCTTATTTATTTACGTCATTCTCGATGGCTACGATCTAGGCGTTGGGATTCTGTTACCCTTTGCGACAGACAAAGAGAAAGACACAATGATCGCATCCATCGGTCCCTTCTGGGACGCCAATGAAACCTGGCTGGTACTTGGCGTCGGCGTCTTACTGATTGCTTTCCCAAAAGCACATGGCATGATTCTTACCCATTTATATGTACCGGTTACTATTATGCTGATCGGTTTGATTTTGCGAGGAGTTGCTTTTGATTTTCGTGTCAAGGCGGGTGATAAACATAAGAGCATGTGGAACAACTGTTTTATCGCAGGCTCGCTCATCGCAGCAATCGCTCAGGGCTGGATGTTGGGTAACTACGTTACCGGTCTGGAGCCGAGTACTGTTAATACCCTGTTCTCAGCTCTGGTAGCCTTTACCATGCCGGCTCTTTACGTGGTACTGGCAGCGGGCTGGCTAATGATAAAAACAGAAGGTCAACTCTTCGATAAGGCAATGAGTTGGGGTCGTAAAGCAATGCCAGTAATGGGCATCGCACTGCTTGCCATTTCTATCGCCACGCCGCTAGTAAGCAAATCAATAGCCGCTAAATGGTTTACGCTACCAAACAGCATTGGACTCGCGCCGATACCACTTGCAACTGCTGCCGCTTTTATCGTTGTTTACTGGGTTCTGTCAAACGTCCAGTTTGCCAAAAGTGGTTACGCCTGGTTGGCAATGGCAGGCACCGTACTAATCTGCGCGATGGCAACTTTAGGTCTGGCTTATTCGCTTTATCCTTACGTGGTCTTAGACAGACTGACGGTCTGGGACGCCGCGGCATCGACCAAGTCTCTTACTTTTGTGTTCTACGGTGTCGCGCTCGCAGTACCTGCGATTCTTATCTATACCGTATTTGTTTATCGTGTATTCAGAGGAAAAGCCAGTGATCTCAGTTATGGTCAGGTAGGCGATTAAGTTTTGAGTGAACATTGTTAGCATACTCTCCATCAATGCAGAAAAAACTCCGCCTCATTGCTCTGGCTAAACAGGGCCTGCTGAAAACGGATTCATTTGGCAGAGGCAAAAATGCCACGCTTCGCGCAATAGAACATCTCGGATACATTCAGATTGATACTATCTCAGTAGTTGAGCGTGCTCATCATCATGTGCTCTGGTCCAGGGTCTCTAATTACCAACCCGGGTTTCTGGACAAACTAATGCAGGAACGACAGCTGTTTGAATACTGGTCTCATGCTGCCGCCTGGTTACCTATGCGAGATTATCGATTTTCGCTGCCGAGAATGCAGTCCAAGAACGGCGAGCGAAACTGGTTCGAACAGTCTGATAAAAAACTGGTTCGTTATATCCTCAAACGGATACGGGAAGAAGGCCCCCTGCGAGCACGTGATTTCGAGGATACCCGTCTGGGTAAAAAGGAGTGGTGGGACTGGAAACCCGCGAAGCGTGCGCTGGAGCAATTGTTCATGCAGGGTAAATTAATGACAAGTCACCGGGAAAGCTTCCAGAAGGTCTATGATTTGCGGGAACGTGTATTACCTGACTGGGTAGATACTCGAGAACCGTCATTGGATGAGTTTGCCACACATTTGATTGACTCTACTTTACGCGCGCATGGTTTCACGACACAAAAGTCCATTAACTATTTGCGCAAAGGCAAGGACTTGAGAGACACAATCAACAATCATCTCAATGAACGTGTTGATGCCCATCAACTACTCAAACTGGATTTGAATGACAAGACTGTCGTTTACATTGAGCCGGAAACTCTTGATAAACCGGCTCCACGTGGCAAAAATTGCCTGCGCATACTTTCTCCTTTCGACAACATGGTGATCCAGCGAGAGAGAGGTAGAGTTATATTCGATTTTGACTATCAGATAGAATGCTACGTACCTGAAGCCAAACGCAAATTTGGTTACTTCTGACTACCACTTCAGTATCAGGACAGGTTGGTCGGACGAATTGACTGCAAAGCGCATCGCAAAGAGTCGAGGTTTGAAGTGAAGTCTGTTCACCTTGAAAAACCTGTAGACGATCAGTTCCACGCGGAATTTCTACAGGCACTGGAATCGTTCGTCTTCTTTAACAACTGCGAAGAACTCAGTTTACCTACATCCTTTCACCACTAATCATCAAGTTTGAAAGTATATTTTTTTCTCATTCCGCTTACAGCTACTTCTTTACCATTAACAATTCTGGGTTTGAAGCGTGATTTACTTGCGGCACGAAGAGCAGATCGATCGAATACATTTTCAGGATAAGCTTCAAGTACTTTTATGTTCTCTGTAGAACCGGATTCGCTGACAGTGAACTCCACTATAACATAACCCTCTATATCCCTGCTTAAGGCCCGTTGAGGGTAATTCGGTTGCATATCAACAATCGCAATCAGCTCAGCATTGAGCAAAGGCGCAGAATACACAGCCTTGGGAAGCAAAGATTTGCCTGGATCAGCTATCAGGCCAATAGTCACTTCCGGGTTTGAATCCAGCGATTCAACGAAATCCGGAGTCGGCGGCTGTTCCTTAACTTTTTCAGGCTTTCGCACTTCAGGTTCCAGAACATCTTTATCAGTTTGTGGGATGCGAACAAATTCAGGTAGCGGTATGCGCTTTTTTGTATCCAGAATAAGATTATCATTGCCTCCCACCAGATTTTTCATTACTAAAAGAATAAGGAATGTAGCCAGCAGACCGCAAATACTGGTAAGACTGAATCGAATACTCGTAGAATGACTGTTCAGATACATGATATTTCTCCCTCTTTCTAAAAAGCGAATAAAAATAAGATGCTTCTGAAAGTATAGAGAGAGATTTCGAAATATGTGTGAATCAAGCCGGGATATTTTCCTGACAAAAGTGGGATTACAGCCTGTTAATACACAGTAACTTTTTATGAAATTACTAAATTCAGTTCATTGCAAGAGTTCAGGCGGGTTTAGCTTTAACCACTTAAGTGCTCTGTCTGTTTCTGGAAATTCTTTCCTGTTCACCGTTTGTTTATAAACTCTTGAGAAAACCTTTGTATTGGAAACATTGTCAAACAGGCTGATCATTTCCTCCGCACTCTGAATATCATTGTATACACAACATTGCAGATACATCGCTATTACTCCGGTCAGGCGCTGCCCGGTCAACTCATACAGGGCTTTGTCTGCATTCATGAAATAGGCAGCCCCGCCCCAATAAAGGCGAACGAAGGGGCCTTTGTGTGATGCAACCAGACTCAAGTCAACTATAGACAGGTTTTTATAGTCCCTTGTATTACGGGCAGCCCGAAAACGTTCTTCCAGTTTATTAGTCGCCTGTTTCCATGTCACGGAATCAGCTGAAAACATAATCTGATACTGCAGATAACTGGCCAGCCCCTCAGCGAACCACTTCCCCTGACGACCTATATAGGGAAACATCAGGTGAGATAACTCATGCGATACTGTCCAGTCTTTTTCAAAGACTTTCGAGCTATAACTGGTATTGACATGAAAATGAACGGCGCGACCACGACGTTTATCTGTATGCGCCCAGGGTGTCGGGCCTTTTCCCCGTGTGGAGCGATGAAAATGCACACTATAACGATAAGGCAATTCTCCAAACAGGGATTGCATTCCCTGATCAGCACGTAATACCCAGATCTGCAGTCTTTCCTTTTCACTGTTGGAAAAACGATCTTCGAAACGCCAGTGTGGATTCGCCAATCCTGTCGTGGCGCAAAAGACAGAAACTAACAATATTATAGTGCGCAGCATTCCGATTCTGACAGTTTCAGCATAAAGTAGTTCGTTTGCTTTCAATTGAGTTGCAGGTTTTTACTAGTATAGCTCTACAGTCAGGCCTATACTTAAGACACAGATAAGACTACATCAAAAGTTTAATGTTTAAGAAAGTTTTGTTAATTTCAGGCAGTCTGTTGCTTGTTCTTGCCGGCAGTGCTTATCTGCTTCGTGCGCAACTCTGGGAGGTTGTTGTCGATCACTTCTCAAAAGATACCTTTATTGCAGCTGACACCGACGACTTTGATCCTGGTCTGACATTGGGTTCGAAATTCCCCACCATCAAAGCCCTCTACAAGGGAGAAGAAGTAAACGATATACGAAATTTTGCTCGCGACAAGGGTATGTTGTTTGTGGCCAATCGCTCGGCCGACTGGTGACCATACTGCATAGCGCAATTCGTGCAATTGCAAGAACATCTGCCCAGCTTCCACGCAGCAGGTTTGTCTGTGGTTGGGTTGACCTATGATAAGCCAGAGTTGCAGGAGAAATTCATTGAAGCACGTGGAATCGAGTTTCCCTTTTTCTCTGACATAGATGCGGTAAGCATGAAATCATTAGGCATACTGGATCAAAACTACCCACCGGGCGATGAAAACTACGGGATACCTCACCCAGGTATTTTCATACTGAACCCGGAAATGGAAATCGTTGGAAAAATATTTGTGAATGGTTATGAGAAACGCGTAAACGCCGAAGCTGTTCTAAGCTACGCCTTAAACCAGCTAAATTAGCCAAACCGTCTGTTTCTCTGGGTAGTTTTTCTACTCAACTTCTTTTGTAAAAAACATTAAGACTTCATCAAGTCTCGCTTTGGCATCTTGATAACCCAAATCCATAAGTGCTGCGATATAATCATGTTGAAACATAACCATACTGAGTAAATCATTCGAACGTGTCTCCCCGGTACCAAGGCCTCGCGTCATGAACCGAAATGCTCCGGGTAATTTCGGTTCAAACTGATTTGCTATTGCACCAAGGTTCTCCGACGGCCTGAACAATAATAGTTGCACTGGATCAAGATCATGCGTCTCTCCTGAGTTCTGGTTTTCCAATAATGTGTTTATGCGTTCGAGTCTCAAGGCATCGTTATCGAATACATCGAGAAAAATGGCGTTGAACATCGCACCCACAACCTGTGCAGGTGGGGGATAATCGTCGATCATATTGACTTCCTGTTCGGTTTCATCGATCAGATAACGTGTGGAAATCGCCAGTATCCTTTTAGCACCCAGATGAATTGCCGGTGACAAGGGCGCTGTTAGTCGAATGCCACCATCTCCATACCATTCGTCTTTCACCTTAATAGCAGGAAAAAACAAGGGTAATGAGGCCGATGCCATAATATGTTCTATAGTGATTTCAGCTTCCACACTTTTTCGATGAGCACGCTGCCAATGTCGGATACTATTACCCTGTACCCAGGAAATCGATTGACCACTGGAATAGCTGGACGCCGTCAATGCGATACCATCAAGATCATTGCTCAGCAAATTGGATCGGATTCCCGTTAAGTAGCCGTTATTGTTATCCAGCACTTCGGCAAGAAACTTTCTGAGAGGCTCAGTATCAACCATTGCCCTGATTTTTACCTGACTCGAAGCCCGGCCCATTAACAGTCTAATCGCCCAGCCAATCACATGCTTGGCAATGGAACCGGTATCCACTCTGAAGACATCATCAATTGTTAGCCCTGCCCAGACTGCGGAAAGCCCATCAATACGAGTTTTGAAGTTTCCGGTGCTATTAGCCAGATAAGCAGCGTTGATGGCCCCGGCTGAGACGCCTGTTATAATGGGAAAATGAATATCTTTCTGCTGATCAGCAAGACAACGAAGAAAACCAATCTGATAGGCGGCTCTCGCGCCACCGCCACTCATTACTAAGGCAAGATCGTTTTCACTTCGGTCGATGTTCATTAGTATCATTCATGAATTTTATTCAATTATAATATGATTCCACCCGAGCTCGAAGGCACAATTATGCAAAAAACCCTGCTCTTTTTTACGCTTATAGCATTAACAACGATTTCTTTTACCAGCTGGTCTTATGACAGGACAATGGCGCAACACTTTTCGAAATTGTTTTCTGAGGTTAAGGGCGCAAATGCCGGAAAAGCATTACATTACCTCAATGTAGAATCCTTTGTTCAGGATTTGAAAGAAAAAAAGGATCTTCTTGCTATTGATGTAAGAACACCCGCTGAAACTGAGTTGATTAGTCTGACCATACCTAACAGTCTGAATATTCCGGCGAACGAAATTTTTCAATAAAAAAATCTAAACAGGATTCCCATAGATAAACCGGTTATTATCATCTGCAAGTCTGGTGCAAGAGCAACCGCGGTCGGGACCTCACTGCGGCACCTGGGTTTTGATAATGTATTTATTTTAAATGGTGGCTTTCGGGGTCTAAGCTCGTACTATGGCACCAGCCAAGCTTATGAAAAATCAAATTAGATAATCGAAAAAGAGATACGAGGTAACAGGTATGAATAAGATTGAAGGTGGATGTCTATGCGGTGAAGTTCGTTACAGTGGCGAAGCAGAACCAATGATGGTCGTTGTATGCCACTGTACAGATTGTCAGAAACATTCTGGTGGAGCCTGTTCGATTAATGTTTTGTTACCCCGAGATGTACTGCAATTTGAAGGACAGCTCAACACCTATATCGGTAAAGGTGATAGCGGTCATGATGTAAACAGGAAATTTTGCGGCAATTGTGGTTCAGCAATTTATAATCTGCCAGCACTTATGCAAGACATATTCGTGCTCAAAGCAGGCACACTTGATGATGTAAGCTGGTTGGAACCGACAGTTGAAATTTACTGCGACAGCGCACAGGAATGGGCAAAGATTGCAGAGGGTGTAGAATCATTTCCAGGAATGATGCCAGGATAATTCGCTGAGCAGTATGTTGATATTGTTGCCCAGTCAATTTTTTAACCAGAACCTGAACACCCGGCACATGAATGGTAGAGCAAAATAAGACATCGTCAGCACTATAATGACTGTAGCCAGAAATTCGTTGCCGATTTGTCCGATATTGATTACTTCATTTATCGCTGGTGGTAGAAAATGCACAAGCGGCCAGATGGCAAAAAAAGTGACTATTGTCATCTTGTAACGAGGCGGACCGTCATTTTGTCCAAACCAGTGTTCCAGTCCGGTAAAAAAAGTAAGTTTGGGTTGACCGATGGTAAAACTTTCGGTTTCCAGCAAAAGATTTTTCCGTTGTTCCGATTCTATCCACTTTTTAAGTAAACCCTCGGATTGAAAACGAATAACCTGAACGAATTCATTATCATTCTCGGTTACCACTCCCGGTTCAAAAACCTGTATATCTTCAAAACCTTCAAATTCTTTGCACGCGGCGGCAATTCTGGGTTGCCATTCTCGATAGCTGTCCAAATCTGATCTTTTCACACGATGATAAATCATGGTTGTCACTTCTTTCTGACTCATGATCAATTTTCTCCTGAACCCGGTAAGGAACTAATCTCTCTATTGAACTTCTAAAATTATATGCTTTACTAAATCGACTATACTCCTTTTTTTAAGACTGAAATAATAAACTTCTCAACAAGTTAAACTACAATAAAGCAAATACCTATAATGAAATTACCTGAGTTTTTATTCCTGATTATCAACCCATTAATGCGAATTTTACTCTGCTCACCGCTACACAGGATTATGAGTGACAGTTTGATGTTGATTACTTTTACAGGTCGCAAAAGCGGTAAATCTTTTACGACGCCTGTCCGCTATATTGAAAATGATGGCTCTGTGCGCTGCTTCACTTCATCGCAGAACCAGTGGTGGCGAAATCTGCGTGGCGGAGCTGAAGTCGTCTTACGTATCAATGGCCAGGACACTCGCTACAATGCCATCACGCTGGAAACTAATCCGGAAGAGACCCGAAAGTGGCTTAGCTATTATTTACAAAAATACCCGGAAGATGCTGTCTATCATGATATTCGATTGAATAAAGATAAGTCATTGGTAGAAAAAGACTTTGAACTGGCTCTCGGCAAAGCGATCGTTGTCGAAGCCACACCTGTTTAGTATTCCTGTCGCAGTAATCCTCACTTCCAGACCTGCTCGGCAACTCTCAGGTGATTATTGCCCATGATTCTGCACAGAGCATCGTTATCATAGCCCAGATCAACAAGCCCTTGTGTGACCGCTGGTATGGCTAAAGGTGTCAGCATTTCCAGACCATCTGCGTAACCGTCTTCCGGTGGGAAGATATCCGGGTTGTTTTGTACAAAATCATCAACTTCCTGACGATCGAAGACATAGTCAAGACCAATACCTACATGATCCGGCCCCACTAGTTGAACGAGGTAATCAATATGTCTGACCATATTTGTCACTGTCGCTTCATTGTCACCAAGAAAAATACCAATACCATTAACACCCACCACACCACCTGTCGCTGCACAGGCCTTGATCGCCTCATCGCTAATATTACGCTTATGCTGCCACATTGCTGCCGGATTTGAATGTGAAAAAATAACCGGGTTGTTTGTATAGTTCATAACTTCCATGGTGGTTTTAAAACCGGTATGACTGCAACAAACCACCATGCCAACACGCTCCATTTCATCGAGCATGTCACGACCAAAGTCGGTCAAACCCTGATCGTCATCCTGGCAACCACCACCCGCGATATTATTCTGGTTATACGCAATCAGCATCCAGCGCACACCCAGATTGTAATAAGTCTCAATCATTTCGAGACGCCCGTTTAGCGCAGATGCGCCTTCTATGTCGAAGTGGATACCGATCTTCTTCAAGCTTCTCGCTGTCTCAATATCCTCAGGATTGGAGACAATCATATAGTGCTCATCATGCTCACTAATCCATTCGTGAAAACTCCTGAGCATAGGTAATGTATTTTCCCAGCTGACTGAATCAAATCCGACATTCAGCGAAACGATATCTACACCAGCATCACGGAACTGGTTGAGTTGCGGTAAAAAGCTGTGATCCTCAGAACGCAAGGGCATACAACTGTGATTATCCCAAACCAGCTTGTTTTCAATAAGTTGTTGTGTACTGGGATTGAGAGAATAATCTTCTTTAGTCATGGTTGTCCTGACTACCTGTATTAGTAGTAAATATTGAAAGGGTAATTTTACCTGCTGCTATTTTACTAGATTCCCGCCGCAGCGGGAATGACGGTAGAATATGTGTCAGCTACTTAATAGAACATGGAAAAGGAATTTGGATGTCTATAAAGATGCTGGAAAACTACCTGCTCTTGCGTGACGGAGAGCTAATCAAACAAGCAGCCAGGAGGAGACACTCAGATATTTTGGACAAATTTGATGAACTGGTAGAAGACTATTCACGACATGCCGTGCCGACGGAAAAAACCGTTAATGGTCTGCGTATGGGACTTATTCTTGTTGGAATCACTATCACGGTTCCCGCATTTCTGGTTGGTATTGAAATTGGTCAGGGCCTGGGCTTTAAAGAAGCTATCACGGCCAGCCTGACTGGTGGTTTTGTTCTGTTTCTGATTGGCGCCTGCAGCGGTACTATTGCAGCAAGAACGCATTTTTCCACCTATGTGATATTGCAATTTGCTTTTGGTATATCCGGAGCAAAATTTGTCAGCCTTGTAATTGCCCTCACCTCTCTTGGCTGGTTCGCGGTAACGATCGTGCTTTTTGCGGATGCCTTGCACAATGCAATGTTAAATAGTTTTTCTGCTGAACTCAGCCTGCAATATTATCTGATATGCGGATCCCTGTTAATGGTGCTGACAACTATATTTGGTTTTAAGGCACTTGATCGTGTTTCACTAATTGTCGTGCCTTTGCTCGCCGTATTCCTGTTCTTTGTCGCCTGGCGAAGCCTGCAGTCGATTGGGCCTGAAGCTGTGATGAACTATTCTGGCAAAGGTATGGACTATGGTCAGGCCGTATCTGCAATCATCGGCGGCTACATCGTTGGCATGACTCTGCTACCTGATCTATGCCGTTATGCCAAACAACACAGAGATGGCATCAGTGGTGCCTTTATCGGCAGCTTTATCGGCTATCCACTGGTGTTGTTGCTATCTGCTCTGCCCAGCATTGCAACGAATGCCAATGACTATATTCTCGTACTGGTAGAACTTGGCCTTGGCGGCGGCGGTGTGATCATGCTGATACCGGCAACCTGGACGACTAATGCGAACAACCTGTATTCAAGTTCACTAGCTCTGTCGACTATCTTTACTACCACCGCCAAGTGGAAAATCGTTATCTACATCGGTGCACTTGGAACAATTATCGCCGCACTTGGTCTGGCGCAGAATCTTATTGGTTTTTTACTGATACTCGGATATCTGGTGCCGCCAATTGCAGGCATATACATTACTGATTATTTTATTATTAATAAGAAAAAATATTCGCAGGAACAAGACGAAAAACAAGCAGGTGCAAATCCTGTCGCTTTTGCAGCCTGGCTTGCAGGTAGTCTGACAGGTTATCTTGCGACAGGTGGCTCAATTATTTTAAGTGGAGTGCCATCCATTGACGCAATAACAGCAGCCTCTTTACTCTATTTTCTACTTGCGAAAATTGAACTGACTATGAGTAGGAAGACCTGAAAACCACTACTAATCACTTTCAATTTTACGCACCGCAAATAAAGGCCCATCATCGTAAGCTAGTACGATCAATTGCACTTCTTCGTCATTCTGAATTTTTTCGTCACCATCGATGATGCTTGCAATCAGACGCACGCCTTCATCAAGATCAATGATACCCACACTATAGGGTATATGTTGCTGAAACATGAGAGGGCCTGCATGCACTGTCGTTCGTGCGTAGAGTTTTCCTTTTCCGCTCAAAGACACCCAGTCCGTTTTTTTTGACCAGCACATCGGACAGTGCTGACGCGGCGGAAACATCAGTTTCCTGCATACCTGACAACGAGTGGAAGTAAATTCACCAGTAGAAAGTTTCGACCAAAACTCGCGCGTGTAATGTGATTCTCTTGGAGCCAGTGGTCGCTTACCTTCGCACTTTACGATCTCCAGTATCATTGCATCGACTCCAACACATGGGCCAGTGCCAGGTTGTAATTACCGCCCTCGCAAATATGTAAGGCCAGAGTCGCATCCCTGACCTGACGTTCCCCTGCCTGTGCGGTCAGCTGGTCATACAGCTCAGCAAGACCGTAGAGGCCGGTTAGTCCGGGCGGATGACCACGGGAGAGGCAACCTCCGGAAGTCGAGATTGGTAAGCGTCCTCCAAGAGAATATTCCCCATCGAGAACGGCCATGTAGCCCTTGCCCTTTTCCGCAAGACCCAATGCCTCACTTACTAACAGCTCTGTAATGGTACAGGGTGCGTAAAGTTCAGCGAGATTGATATCATCAATTTTCACTCCAGCCATAGTTAGTGCGACATTGCCTGTGTGACTTGCTGCAGGAAAGGCAAGCATGTCGTGGTAGTGATTGCCTATCTGATGATGCCCGTCGTGCTGGAACCCTCGGCCACGCACCCGGACATAGGGTTTGTTTAATGAACGTGCATTTTCTTCACTGCTCACCATCAGGCAAATAGCACCATCACCGACAGGTGACACTTCAAAAAGGCCAAGCGGTTCAACAATGGGGCGTTGCGCACATACCTCTTCCAATGTCATCGGTTTTCGGTATTGTGCCAGTGGATTAAGGGCCGCATGAGCTCGATTTTTAACGGCTATCTGTGCAA
The DNA here is from genome assembly GCA_012103475.1 of Gammaproteobacteria bacterium. Lineage (GTDB taxonomy): Bacteria > Pseudomonadota > Gammaproteobacteria > Eutrophobiales > Eutrophobiaceae > WLWS01. The sequence goes on from WLWS01000001.1 coordinate 558,180, forward strand.
TATCATTTCTACTGGCACCTGTTTCGTGCATATAGCGATTGGCGTCAAAGGCGTACCAGGCAATCGGGGTCAAACCAAAAGGTGATTGAAAATCCACATCGCCAACCACACGTATACCTCTGTCCATAATCATTTCAGCCGGCGCGCCAGTGCTAAACTCAATTCCGCAGGCGAGAGCGAAGTCTGTTTTTCCGCTGCTGACATCCTCACAAGCCTGATCAAAAGCCAGACCACCGGTAATACCCATATTATTGATGTCACTTATGCGAGCATCACAGCGCAATCCCAGTCGACTGGCAAGAAACGTGGCAAAACCGAGCTGTTGAGTCGCCGGGGTCGGACTGGTCAAATTCAACGAACCAATGTCTTCTCTGGCTACGCCTGAGTTGTTGGCAGTCTGGATAATGAGATCGCAGAGTATGTCCTGCTCGAATTCTTCAATGGCCTCGCCCGGACGTGGCATCAGGCGACCAACTGGTCGCGCCGCATAATCAAGAATTACGGCCTGTCTGTTCACATTCCGTCGATGTCTTCTTCAAGTGTGATATCTTCCAGTGTTTTCCCGATCATAATGTTTTCACAACGTAGTACCTCTGCATCCATTTTTCGACGGCACATCAAACCAAACATTTTGAAATCACCAAGTAAGGACCAGAGCGGGTAGCTAAAAGTAGCAGGACGGTTCTTCTCTACAAAATAGTGACTGTACCAGGCAAAACCGTAGCCACTGAGAGGAAGCAACAGCAGCAGATAAAAGCTATAAGTAACAGAAAGTATCAGGAGTGGGAACAGAGTCGCCGTACCAAAGAAATGCCAGCGTCGTGTTGTGGCTTTACTGTGTTCACAAACATAAAAAGGCCAGAACTCAGTGAACGAAGTATAAGGTGTCGACATCCGAACAGTTTAATTCGGAACGACACTAAATACCACGCTACAGCTTCAACCCTCTTTGCCGTCAATTCTGGCAAGACTGAGGATCGGAATGTAGATAAACAGAAATATAAGAAAAGAAAGCGCCCAGGTGAGTCCGGCCGCGACCATCAGGGACAACCAGGATGATTCGAAAAAAAACGGTGCGATAACCCGAAACAGGACAGCAAGATTAACAAAGCCATAGGCTATTGCCATTGCGATTGTCGCCTGCAAGGGTCTCCCGGTATGTCCGAGTGCTACCCGTGACATCATTCCGATTACGAAATTGCCAACTGTACCCACCGCAAAGGCATGTATAGCCACGCTGCGCGTTAACGACAGGTATTCAGATAAAGCGAATAGAACAAAGCCGATGACCAGCCAGGCATAACCAACATGCAGAACCCACAGTAGCGGAGTCATCAGAGTCAGATGTGACCGCCAGCCACACAGGCGAATGAAATGGACTACTGCACAAACTCCGGCCAGATAGATCGCGGCGCTGTTGAATCCGGACAAATCCGCAAGCACAAACAACAGGTAAAAAAGGATACTTGCCACATTAACCGATTTCCACGAATGAATCTCTACACCACCCAGACCATTGCTGGTGAACATTGGCAACACACGGCCACCAAGAATAATGATCAGCAAAAGAGTCAACCATAAAGCAAGTGTCAATCCTGTCTGAGCGCTGTTGGCAATCCCGAGTATCTGCAGATGCATGAGCAGGTTCGCTACAGAATACAGCAACAATATTGGAATAAACACGGCGTTGCGCCACTGTTTTGCGCGCACGACGTAAGTCGACAACACCAGAGCAAGCAAAGGGAAAAAAGCCAAATCAACGAGGACGGTCGACCAGACCGGAGCAAGTACAGGAAAGGTGATAAGCAATCGGCCAGCGAACCAGACAAGTACCAATATGATCAGTTTGTAACCTTTTATTCCAGGTAGGCCCGTCCATGCCTGCACAGCTGTCAGGAGAAATCCCGCGATAACGGCTGCGACAAAACCGAAGAGCATTTCATGTGCATGCCAGAGATTGTGACTGAAATGCATTGTTAACCTGAGTTCTCCGGACAGGATAGCTAACCAGAGCAGAATCAGACCCAGAGAAGCTATTGCTGCCACAATAAAAAAGGGCCGAAATGCCAACGCGAACAGACGTACTTGCAGACTGGGTTCATTTGATTCCGGCTTACTCATGAGTTTGATTGACAATAATTGATGGCAGATTTTTCCAATTCGCATTGTATATCATTCGCATGGCCTGATGATTTGACCCGCATCAAGCACGTTTTATCTGTCGAAACTAAACGATTATGCTGAGCTTGTGGGAAAACTTGCAAAGGTTTATATTCGTTTCATTCAGCTTATTGATAAATAGAACTCCTCCGACTTTCCATACAAACCTGAGCGCCTGGTCTTATGCAAATTACCGTTGCCGAATACTTACTCACTCGATTAAAGTCACTCAATGTTGATCATGTTTTCGGTATTCCCGGAGATTTTATCCTGCCATTGTTCGAAACCATGGTGGATTTCGACATCGAGCAAATCGCTGCCTGTAACGAACTCAATGCAGGTTATGCGGCCGATGGCTACGCCAGACTGAGAGGGCTTGGTGCTGCAGCTGTAACATATGGACCCGGTTCTTTCAGTATCGTCAACGCCGTTGCAGGAGCCTATGCTGAAGAAGTCCCGATTGTAATTATTTCAGGCGGGCCTTCCACTGATGCCTACGAAAAACGACCCGTTTTGCATCATCTGATGCTTGATAAGTACGAGACATCGGTAAATATATTTAAAAACATCACCGCTTACACTGCTGTACTGACAGATATTGACACCGCCGCCCAGGAAATAGACAAGGCTTTATGCATATGTCTGGCGGAAAAGAGACCTGTGTTTCTGGAAATCCCCAGTGATATTCAACGCTCGCTGGTGGATAGTCCGGCCGACAAGCTTGACTATCTTGCCTACATCAAAACCGACAAGGAAGCGGCACGTCTGGCCTGTACAGCACTGGTTGAGAAAATTATCAGCAGTGAACGCACTGTTATCCTGCCCGGTCATGAAATTCATCGTTGGGGTTTGCAGGATAAAGTCAGAAAAATTCTGGAGTTCACCAACATACCGGCTGCCTCTTTGTTTATCGGCAAAGCCGACTATCTGGAACATCAGGATAACTGTATCGGATCTTATCAGGGCGCGGGCTCGCGTAAGGAAGTTAAAGACTATGTCGAAAGTGCAGACAATGTCATCTTTTTGGGATCCGTGCCGTCGGATTTTAATCTGGGCGGTTTCACAGCGGAATTATCAGACCAACAGGCCGTAATAGTCTGGAACGAGAAGGTACAAATGGGCGCAGATACCTTTAATAATGTGAGTATCGTAGATGTGGTCAACGAACTTCTGGAAAGATTGCCGGAATCAGTAATGCCGGCACAAAGCGATGCACCAGTCAGATGCTTCTCTCATGTGCCCGATACAAGCTATCAGGCTAAAGCCGAAACCGCACTTACTAATAAGCGCTTTTACGATCGTCTGGTCAATTTCCTGCAGGCGAAGGATGTCGTACTCGCTGACGCCGGTTGCGCCATCAACATCACTCATCTGCAGTTACCAGAAGAGACTGATTATATTGCTTCGTGTTACTGGGCCTCCATCGGCATGGCTTTTGGCGCCACACTAGGTGCCTGTCTGGCTGCAGAAAAAGGACAGCGTGTAATAGCCGTCGAAGGTGACGGTTCTTTTCAAATGACCGCACAGGAATTATCCAGCCTCGCCCGCTACAAGCTTCCGGCTGTGGTTTTCGTAGTCAATAATAAGGGCTATACCGCTGAACGCCTGATTCACGATGGCCCCTTTAATGACATACCGGAATGGCGATATCACAAGCTACCGGAGGCCTTCGGTGGTGGCGAAGGTATCGATGTGCATACAGAAGAAAAACTGGAGGCCGCAATGGAAAGAGCTGAAAATTACTCCGGACCGGGACCACTCCTGATTGAGGTACATGTTGACCCGCTTGATGCGTCTGAGGCATTCAAGTTAATGAGTGAGGTATTACGCACTCATTAGGCCTTTTCTTGCTCGACCCACTTATATCAGACTAAGCAGTGATTAATTGATTCTTATCAATGAACTCGCTGCGTAGATCCTGCACACTCTAGCCTGCACAATATCAGCTCTGTTTCGCCCTGAAAGGGCCAACAGACAGTTCAACTGTCCGGAATGGTGTAAAAGCAATGAGTAGAAACCTGCAGAACCGTCGATCTTTCCTGCTTCGAACCGGCGCCAGCCTTGCGGCGCTCTTTGCCGGTACTTTCAATAGTTCCAGCGTTTTCGCAAAATCCGGCCTTAATTATCTATCTCGCATTAAGGGATTGATTGTTGACAAGACTCACCCGCACTACCCGCTCTGGCGCTCCAGTATGTCCTGGTATATTTTTAAACCTGAACGATTCCCAGACAAAATCATTCGCGCCAGTTCTGAACAAGATGTCATACACGCAATTAACTATGCACGCACGAGCGGACAGAAAGTGGTGGTTCGTTCAACCGGTCATAACCCGGCCCGTGCCGTCTTACGCAATGATGGCTTATTGCTGGATCTCAGTCAGTTACGCGAAGTTGAAGTCGACAAAGAGTCTATGACAGCCTGGGTTCAACCAGGCATTAAGGCCGAAGAGTTATTACACATTACCGAGCAGGTCGGGCTGGCATTTCCTGCTGCTCATACCGGCATCGTTGGTCTTGGCGGCTATTTGCTAGGAGGTGGGCTGGGCTGGAATATGCCGGAGTATGGTATTGCCTGCCGCTCTATTCTGGCTGCCGAAATTATCACTGCACAGGGTAAAAAAGTTATCGCATCAGCAGACGAAAACCAGGAATTGCACTGGGCGATACGTGGTTCAGGTCAGGGATTTTTCGGTGCTGTTGTTCGTTACAAACTACAGCTTTATCCTTTGCACACAAGTATTCTCCTAAACCGTTATGTTATTTCCCTTGATAACATGGAGAAAGCTGTCGAGTATTTTGAAAAAATTGGCAATGCAGGGGATAAGAGACTGGAAACATTCATCAAGGTCGGTCGCTTTTATCCCTCAAACCTGCCTGAAGCAAAACGGGATCTGGTATGCACCGTTGGTTTTTTCGCCTTTGCTGATTCACCCGCCGAAGCTAAGCAAATAATGTCACCAGTAGTTGACAGCGGCATCAGCAATATCAGTCTGCTTAAAAAGGAAAACCTGAATATTTCCTATAAGGATCTATACAGACCACCGGAAACAGATTACTCAAGCCCCAACCGTACTGTTGTTGAAAATATGTGGACTGACGAACTGGGTAAAACCTTGCTCTTGTTGACTGAAAAAATGAAAAATGAACCACCCACGTCTCCCCGATCATTTCTACTCGGTGGCTGGTCGTTCAACTCCACCTTTGAAGACCCGAGCTCCTGCGTACAAACCGCAGGCAGACATTACTTATCCTGGTATATGATAGCCGAAGAAGAGAAGCACATTGATCCGAATTATAAGTGGATGGACGAATCACTGGAACTGGTAATGCCTTTCTCAAAAGGTCATTACATCAACGAGATTGACACGCTACGTTATCCTGATCAGGTACAGCATTGTTTTTCAGTAAAAAGCTGGAAGAAACTGGCCACTTTAAGGAAGAAACACGATCCTGATAATGTGTTCCATACCTTTCTTGGGCATACTTGAAATTCAACAGCAGCTTGGGACGATACACATTGAGTACAGAAAATATTGCGGTTGTCGGTATTGGTCGAATGGGCAAAGGTATTGCCCTGGCTTTCGCCTATGCAGGTTTTGATGTTGATCTTATCGATAGTGAAGATCGATTCAGAGAAGATTTTTCTACCATCGAAAATGAAACGCGAATTGAAATCAAAGCGGAACTTGATTTTCTTCAGAGCATAGGGATTATTTCAAATACTCAGATTGAATCAATAAACTCCCGTATTCAGCTGCTGCCTTTTGCAGATGCTTCAGCCGCACTCTCTAATGCGGATTTTGTTTTTGAAGCGGTTCTTGAAATCCCTCAGGTGAAACAGTCAGTCTATAAGTGGCTTGGCGAACAAACCAGAGCTGAGGCTGTCGTATCCTCCACTACCTCTACGATGTCTGCCAATGATCTCGCCGCAATGCTGAGTGCACCACAACGCTTTATCAACGCACATTGGCTCAATCCGGCACATCTTATGCCCGTAGTAGAAGTCAGCCCTGCCGATCTTACGGCTACCGTGGTTGTGAAAAAGATGACGTCTTTGCTGGAACGTATAGGAAAAATAACCGTGGTCTGTAAGGCCTCACCGGGTTTTATCATTTCCAGGATACAGGCTCTGGCTTTGAATGAGGCTGCCAGAATAGTTGAAGAAGGTGTTGCCACTGCAGAGGATGTCGACAAAGCGATTAAATACGGCTTCGGTATTCGCTATGCAACACTTGGCATGCTTGAGTTTATAGACTTTGGTGGCGGCGATATTCTTTATCATGGCACTCGCTACCTTGGTGACAATCTTAGTGAACAGCGTTTTAACGTGCCGGAAATTGTTCAGAATAATATGGAAAATAATCGCAACGGTCTGCGCGATGGTGAAGGTTTTTATGACTGGAAGAACATTGATACGAATGATTTTAATCGTCAGAAAATGACAGATTTCGTGCGACTGTTACAACATCGGCAACTTATGCCCGCTCCGGAGTCAATCAATGAAAAATAGTACTGTTTACTTATCTGTTTTACTCAGCTCTTTTTACCTTCAGGCTCTGACTGCTGAAGAAAATTTCCCGAAGAAAATTGATCAGTGTGTTGCCTGCCATGGTGCAATTGGACACAGCAGCTATAGTCTTTTTCCACATCTGGCGGGCCAGAAAAAAGTTTATATCATCAGCCAGTTGAAAGCCTTTCGTGATGGCACCCGTAGTAACCCCTGGATGACACCTATCGCTGTACCACTAGACGACAATGAAATAGAAGAACTCGCTAGTTTTTACGCCGAGCTTTAATCCAGAACCTCGATTTTTTCGATTAGTACTGTTCTAAACGGCACGTCTTTTTCCAGATGACCTTTAGCGCTGGTTTTCACTTTGCCGATAGCATCTGCGACATCCATACCATAAATTATCTTCCCGAAAACACAATAACCGTATCCTTTCAAGGTCCGGTCCTTGAAATCAAAACTGGGATTGTCACTGAGGTTAATAAAAAACTGTGAATCTGCAGAGTTAGGATCCCATGTTCGCGCCATGGCAATAGTACCGCGCAGATTTTTCAGTTTATGTTTTGATGCTTCATTGCGAACAGGAGGGTCGGTAGCAAAGTAATTCAAATCAGGATCGTAACCTCCACCCTGAATTATCCATCCATCAATTACGCGATGAAAAATCAGGCCATCATAGTATTGCTTGTTCACATAATTAAGAAAATTCTTTACCGTCCGTGGTGTCTTATCACTGAACAACTCGATATCAATCACGCCAAGGCTGGTTGTCATTCTGACTTTGGGTAGTTCATCAGCGAATACAAACACCATTGGCTGAACCAGTAAGAATAAAAACAGGACTGTTCGTCTCAACCCGATCATGGCGCCAGCCTTTTCATGAGCCAATTTTCGCCATTTTCTGTTTCATAAAGAATGCGATCATGGAGTCGGTTTTCTCTACCCTGCCAGAATTCTATAGAATCAGGTACAACGCGATAACCAATCCAGGTCTCTGGTCTGGGTACCGTGTCCGGATACTGCCCTTCCAACAGCTTTATCCTTTCTTCCATAAACCCCCGGCTATCGACTGTTGACGATTGATCCGCGACCCATACGGCTATTCGACTGCCATAAGGTCGTGAAGCGAAATATTCGTCGGCCTCAGCTGCGCTAAGCGCTTCTACTTTACCTTCCACACGAACCTGACGGTGCAAAGGTGACCAGTAAAATACCAGAGCAGCTGCAGGGTTTTCTGCCATCTGCTGCCCTTTTGCACTAACCGAATGGCTGTAAAAAACAAAGCCCCTGTCATCAAAACTTTTTAAGAGAACATAACGTGCTGCCGGTTTACCCAGCTCGTCTACTGTCGCCAGCACCATCGCATTCGGCAACTCAAGTTCGAAATCCACGGCCTGTTTGAACCAGCTTTCAAATTCAATTATCGGGTCAGCATGCATGTCTGTTTCCTGCAAACTAACTTGCCGATATTCGCGTCGCAATTTATCGTAATCAATACTCATATCAGCTTTCGTCCCGCTTCGCTTCAGGGAATAGTTTTATTAATGATCAGATTAATTTCAGTTTCTTTTCCCACTTCAATCTCCTGGCTGTCACTTGCTAAATCGCCGCTTTGTGCGATGGCATTGCCGGTTTTCGATATTCGTGCCGCAACACTGACCTGCTTGAAAGCGGATAAACGACGTGATGGTATCATGGCCATTTCATCATTAAGTACCACTGTCACCGGAATTTCTGTCGCTGCCAGTCTGCTTACTGCCACAGGCATTGGCATACCGTCATCCGCACGAGCAAACACGAATAGTGTATCGCCTTCATCAAGCTGAGCGCGCAGCTCTTCTGCCAATGTGACCCTGAGTGTAAGTGAAACAGAACTTTGCGGGTATGGAAGATCTTGATCTAGCGCTGGCTGAGCACCCACCTCCTGTAATAACTGTTGTATCTGCTCGCTCGCAGCTGCATCACCTTCGAGCAGTGGCAGAAGCTCCTGCCAATATCTTATCGCCGTTTCCCTGTCGTCACTCTGGCGAGCTGCCATCCCTGCCAACCACAAACCGGTAATGTTCTGCGGTTCAAGCTGTAGCGCCTGTTCGATAAGTCTTGTCGGCTCACCACTGAAATTATTATTGTTATTCAGAATCAATACGTTTGCATAAAGCAAGATTACAGCTGGCTCTTCTGACGCCAGGCTATGAAGGTGTGTTACTGCAGTCAGAGCGTCTTCCTGTCGACCCAGAGCCATATAAGTTCTTGTCAACATCCACAGACCTTTTTCATCATCAGGATTGTCTTCAAGCTTCTCTTCCAGTCCAACTACAAGCTCTTCTATCGATGGTATGTTTTCTGTGCCGGGATCCGTGGCCTCACTAAGCGCAACATCAGTTCCCTTACTTGCAAGATCCGGCTGACCAATTTTGTAATAAAGAGAAACAGCCAGAATCGGCAGCAGCAGAATCACCGCCATATTCAAATTCCAGTCGGAATTATTCTTCCTCTCTTCTGATACGAACTGCTCACTCTCAATTTCTGCGAGCAAAGCATGTTCCAGCTCCAGACGACTGTCAGCGACCTGATCGGAAGACAGGGTTCCGTTAGTCAGATCACGTTCCAGTTCCTCGAATCTTTGCCGGTAGACCTCGACAACAGATTGTTCATCCAGATCACTCTGGATAAGCGGCTCCTTACGTAATAGTGAATCGCGGAAAACAAGGGCCAGGGCCACAAGTATCATAATGAAGGCAAAGAACCAGAACATTAGCTAGCCTTATTTGAATCCTGCTCGTCCAGCAGCTGACGAAGCCGTTCTTTTTGAGCCTGATTCAACTCCTCAGGTACGACTTTGGCCCGACTGCGAACCAGTGAAAAGCCGACAGCAGAGGCAATCAGTAGCAATAAAAATGGTCCGAACCAAAGCAGGAGTGTGGTGTTTTTCAGCGGGGGCTTATATAAAACAAAATCACCATAGCGTTGCACCAGAAAATCCACGATGTCCTGTTTCTGTTGGTCCTCAATGATCATCCTGTAAACTTCATTGCGCAGATCCTGAGCCAGTGGTGCATGGGAATCGGCCAGAGTCTGATTCTGGCAAACCATACAGCGTAATTCGTCGACCAGCTCTTTGTAACGTTGTTCGTGATCGGCGCGTTCAAACTCAAAAGGAATATCTTCAGCCTGTAGGACCAGGGGTAAAAACAGAAATGCAATGATACTTAGTCGCAAAGTTTTCATCATAAGTAATATTAATTCGACTTTGTCTGAGCTTTGAGCTCTTCTACCAGAGGTTCTATTTTATTTTTCATATCTTCCTGGCTGATCGGGCCAATATGTTTATAACGAATGATTCCTTTCTGATCGACAACATAAGTCTCCGGAACACCATAGAGTCCGAAATCGATCCCGGTGCGCCCTTCAGGGTCGAAGGCGCTGAGCCTGTAAGGGTTGGCATATTCTTTTAGCCAGTTGAGCGCATCCGACCTCGTATCCTTATAGTTCATGCCATAGATGCTGGCATTCCCGCTACGGGCGTACTCAAGCAGAATCGGATGTTCATAACGACAGGATACGCACCAGGAGGCCCAGAAATTAATTAGTACAACCTCTCCGAGAAACATACTCTTATCCAGACTTTGTGTCTGATCGTGAAGTTGAGCCAGATCAAACTCCGGTAAGGGCTTACCAATTAATGGTGAAGGTACACGGCGTGGATCCATCTGCATGCCAACTACAAAGAGGATAACGAGTCCGACAAAAATCAACAGGGGTAATACGTAGCGCAGTTGCATTATGCCGGTACACCACTTCCCGCTTTTAACGCCTCTGCAGTCTCTTTGCTAACAGCGCTGCGGTGTCGATAACGACTATCAGCTATTGCCAGAAAAGCACCCAACGCCATAAAAATAGCACCTAGCCAGAGCCAGCGCACAAAAGGCCGGAAAAACAATCGTACACTCCAGTCACCATTATCCAGCGGTTCACCCAGAGACACATAAAGATCGCGAAACAAGCCTGAGTCTATTCCGGCTTCCGTCATCGTCTGGCCTCTTGCCAGGTAGGTTCGTTTTTGTGTGATGAGACTGGTAATCGCGGTGCTGCCCTTAAATACTTCAAAGCGGGCTTCTATTGCCTCGTAGTTCGGTCCTTGCTGCTGCTGAATCGACTCGAGTACAAAGTTATATCCGGCAAACTCGACGTAATCACTGACGCCCATGCGCCGGTGCAATTCCAGACTGTGATGACTGGTTACGGTGATACCGATAATTGTCACCGCGAAGCCTATATGAGCAAGACACATACCGACAAAACCAAAGGGAATTTTTCTAAAACCAGAGGCGGAATTTTGCGAACTTTTCACACGGGTAAAGAGAGTCAACAGACTACTGACTATTATCCAGAGTGCAATACTGACGCCGAAAGCGGTCTGCAACATTTCATTTTCTGTCATCATGATGACAAGTAAACTACCAATCACTACACAGGCTAGAAAAATAAATCGTACCTGTTGCCAGACTCTGCTCAGGCTATCTGAACGCCAACGAACCTGAGGACCAATTCCGATAATAAGAGCCAGAGGTGTCATCAGGGGAACAAAGACCGCATTAAAATATGGTGCACCAACGGACAGTTTGCCCAGCCCCAGAGCTTCGTTTAATAAAGGATACAAAGTGCCGAGAAGCACGCTTGCCATAGCCACGCTCAGCAGAATACTGTTAATCAACAGGAAAGTTTCTCGCGAACCGGGTTTGAAACTTCCTCCCTGCATCGTTGTGGGTGCGCGCCAGGCATACAGACCCAATGAACCACCAATCACTATCGCCAGAAAAACCAGTATATAAATGCCACGCGTCGGATCGCTGGCAAAGGCGTGCACTGATGTAAGCACGCCGGAACGAACCAGAAATGTGCCGAGAAGGCTGAGCGAAAAAGCCGAGATGGCCAACAGCACCGTCCAGTTTTTGAAGACACCTCGCTTTTCTGTCGCCGCCAGCGAATGGATAAGTGCAGTGCCGACTAACCAGGGCATAAAAGAAGCATTCTCGACTGGATCCCAGAACCACCAGCCGCCCCAGCCCAGTTCGTAATAAGCCCACCAGCTACCCAGAGCAATGCCCAGCGTCAGAAACATCCAGGCCGCTGTTGTCCAGGGTCTCGACCATTTTGCCCAAGCCGTGTCGAGGCGACCATCAAGCAATGCGGCTATGGCAAAACCAAAGGCAACGGAAAAACCAACATAACCGATGTAGAGCATCGGCGGATGAATGATAAGTCCGGGATCCTGTAACAGCGGATTCAAATCATTACCATCTATGGGGATACTTAATAGTCGCTCAAAAGGATTGGATGTCAGCAACATAAAGGAAAGGAAACCAACACTGATTGCACCCATGACTGCCAGCACTCTGGCCACAAACCTGTCCGGCAGGCTCTTACTGAACAGGCTTACAGCAACCGTCCAGCCACAAAGAATTAAGGCCCAGAGTAACAATGAACCTTCGTGTGCACCCCATACGGCTGAGATTCGATATATAACTGGTAATTTAGAGTTTGAATTGGCGGCGACATAGAGCACTGAGAAATCGTTGACAACGAAAGAGTGCATTAGCAGAACAAAAGCAAACAGAACGAATAAACCCTGCGCCTGAGCGGCAGGACGCGCTATTGCGATCCATGCCGGATTCCCTCTGGCTGCACCCACCATTGGCACTATGGTTTGTAGCAGAGCGATGAACAGCGCCAGAATGAGCGCGAAATGTCCGAGTTCAGGTATCATTTTCCTGTTTTATAATCTCCGTATTGAACTTCTGCACCTGCATTCTCGAGGGCTTCGGCCACTTCTGGTGGCATGTAGTTTTCATCATGTTTGGCCAGTACTTCTTTCGCCACAAAAACACCACCATCCTGCAATTGCCCATTGGCAACGATACCCTGCCCCTCTCGAAACAGATCTGGAAGAATTCCATTGTATTGCACCGTTACCGTATGCGCAGTGTCGGTTAAATCGAAGCTGACTTTGAGGCTATTGGGATCGCGTACTACACTATCATCGACAACCATTCCACCAACTCTGAACAAACGCGAATCAGGGGCTTCACCGGAGGCGATCTGACTCGGGCTGTAGAAATAGAGAAGATTCTCCTGAAATGCTTTCAGTACAAGAGCTGTGGCCACACCAACACCGGCAACAATAAAAATTACTGAAAACAAAATTTTCCTGCGTCTCGGGTTCATTTGCTTCGTTCCATCCTCTCCAGATTTTTCCTTATTTTCTGCAAAATCGATTTTTCCTTTTGCATTGGCAAATAAAAACCGGCCATCAATATCACCACACTCAGCCCGAAAGCTGACCAGACGTAAGAAGCATAGCCTCCCATGTGTACAAATTCATTTAACTGCTCCATCATGAGTCTACTCCGCCTCTGGCCAGCTGTTTCACCCAGCGACTGTTTTTTTCCTGCTCAATAATTTCGCAGCGTGCGCGCATGCAAAGCACAGCAAAAAAATAAAGCTTAAAAGCCAGAAACATAATCAGTAAGGGTATCAGCATACTGGTGTGAATAGATGGCGCATCCATTTTACTCACTGTCGGACCCTGATGCAGGGTACTCCACCATTCAACCGAATAATGGATTATCGGAATATTTATAAGGCCTGCGAGCGCCAGTATAGCTCCGGCGCGAGCCGCCATGCGCCTGTCTTCAATGGCAGCCTGCAGCGCCATATAACCGAAATAAAGAAACAGCAAAATCAACTCAGAGGTAAGACGGGCATCCCAGACCCACCAGGTTCCCCACATCGGCTTGCCCCAGATAGAACCTGTTGCCAGAGCCAGAAAAGTAAAAGCTGCTCCGAGTGGTGCGCAACTACGAGCAATTGCATCAGAGATTTTTACTTTCCAGATAAGACCCATTGCCCCTGACACGGCCATGACGACATAAACAAACATTGACATCCAGGCACTTGGAACATGCACGTAAATAATTCGAAAACTATCACCTTGCTGGTAATCTGAAGGTGCATAGACCAGACCTCCGTAAAGGCCAACAAGAAAAAGCAGCAAACTGATTGCGGACAACCACGGCCCCATAGACTTACACAAGAGATAAAATCTTTCAGGCGCGGCGTATTTATCAAGCGGTCCAAACATTACCTAACTCAATCTGATTCTAAGTGATGCCGTTGTCGCAAATGGCGTCAGGGTGAGTGCGAGAACAAGTAGCGCACTAAGAAAATACAATTCTGCCTTAATAGACAAACCTTGCACAGCATTGTTCACTGCTGACACAGCGAAAATCAGTAAAGGCATATACAGCGGCAGAATCAATAATGCCAGCAACATCCCTCCTCCTCTTAAGCCGACAGTCAATGCAGTGGCGACGGAACCAATAAGACTGAAGATTGGCGTCCCCAGCAACAATGTTGCCAACATGGGAACAGTGGCACTTTGGGGAAGATACAGAAAGTAGCTTAAAGTCAGTGCAGAAACTATCAGGGGTGCACCACTGAGTAACCAGTGTGCCAGAACTTTAGCCATGACCAATACGTTTGCAGGCTGTGCAGACAATAAAATTTGTTCAAGACTACCGTCTTCAAAATCTGAACGAAACATCATGTCGAGCGACAAACTGGAAGCCAACACAGCGGCCACCCAGATAACAGCAACAGCAATCTGTCGCAGCTGTTCCGGCTCCGGTCCCAGAGCAAGAGGGAACATCGTTACCACGATAAGAAAAAATAAAAGGGGATGAAGCAACTCGCTGCGGTGACGCAGGCCAAGTAGTAACTCCCGTTTTAACAGGCAGGAAAATACCGCCAGACTAGATAGTCGCTGCATCTTACAAGCTCACCCTGTTTATCCTGATATCGTCCCATGTAATTTCTTCATGCGTCGTGAGAACAAGACTACCGCCGGCCTTTATATGAGCCCTGATAATATCTGTCACCACAGCTTTACTACTTTCATCAAGTGAATTTAACGGCTCGTCAAGAATCCATAGCTTCGCATCGCAAACCAGTAAGCGACTCAGCGCCAGCTTACGTTTTTGTCCGGAAGACAAATTAGACGCTGGTAAATCGGCATGTTCCAACAGACCCAGCCTGTGCAGTACATCCTCAAATATCTGCTCATTCGCTTTCACACTGAGGGCACGGGCGAAGAACATATTCTCCAGCAGACTCAAGTCAACCTTAATAGCATTTGAGTGGCCGACGTAAAGTAAGTCTTCCAGGTAATCAGTACGGAAAGCGTGAATATCTTTGCCTTTCCAGCAGACCTGACCTTCGTCTGGTTGTGCCAGACTGCTAAGAATGCGAATCAAGCTGGTCTTACCACTGCCGTTGGCACCATCAATCTGCAAAATTTCTCCTGCATTAAGTCTGATATCAAGATTTTCAAATAAGACTCTGTCGTTGCGCACACAGCGCAGGGACTGTCCGACAAGAGAAGACGGCAACAGTTCTATGCCAGCATCAGTTTGATTCGCTGTGACTTGCATGCTCATAAATCAGAAAATAATAATAAAAGTTAAATATTACAGCTACTTATCCAGCTATATATAGCGTGACAGTCTAACACAGGCCTGCTTATTGTTATCCACTTGCAGCGCATAATGAGCTATCCTTTTTGACGCCGATCAATTATTGAGGGAAAAAATGCCTGAACAACGAATAAGAGAAAACCTGGAGCACCTGCGAAAAGAAATAAGTCAGTTGGAAGAAGGCGATGCCAGCGCCGGTAAGCGTTTGAATGTCCTGATTGATGAGATAGAGACAGGAATTCAGTCAGATTACGATGCGCAGGATCAAAGTCTGGTGGAGAATTTACAAGAGGCGATTACTCATTTTGAAACCGAACACCCCCGCGCCACCGCTATACTCAACGACATTATGCTTACGCTGAGTAATATGGGAATCTGATTCTCTTCTAGCAGCTAATCGGCTGCGCCGGTAACCAGTACGATTGCCACCGCACCACCGATTGCAAAACCAAGAGGCACAATACTGATAAGATCGTCAATTGTATTGCCCACATCGGTTCCAACTTTTGAAATTGCGCTGGGTTTCTTTGTCTCCGGTTTCGTAGCCATCTCGTCATCCATGGCCATTTCTTCTTCACCTTCCGCAGCCCGCGCCAGACGATAGCGCTGCAGGAAGTCAACACCGGATACATACATCCCCTCGACACCTTCATGACCCATCTTAAAATCGAAGGCAGCGGTTTTCTTCATGAGTTTCTGGTATTCGATCATGCCGCCATTTTGATAACTTGTATGATCCATTCGAAAACCGAAGCTGTGTTTTTTCTCGGCTACTTTGGCTGTGCTGAAAGGAATCTGATAATAAAACATCGCATGAGCTTCATTGACGGGCTCCAGCGCCATTGACTGTATCGGTATCAGCAATATTAGAGTCAGCATCGAAATTAGATAATTGCGCATCAGTTTCCCCTTGGAATCGTATCGTCTACAGCACAAGAGTAGTCAAAGTTAGCCACAAAGTAAACTGTTCAATGAGCATTTAGGCAGATAAAACATCATATTTATTATCGGCTTATTATAATAATCTGTACTTATGCTTAAAGTACTTGCCTTTAACTCAAGCATACTCGATGCAGGTATTACAGCTCACTCCTTAGGCCACACTGATTGGACTAAACAAGCAGATGAATCAATTGCCTGATACAGATGCCTGCATTCCGTTGAATTGACAAGGAGTGCTATAATCAGCTTTTGAAAAAAGCTACAAAGTTAAGCTGAGATCCACAACTACTTCAATATGCCGATTTAATGAAATCAAACCCCGAACATTTAAAAGAACTAAAAAAACTGGAAATATTACTTTACCAGTCCAAGGGAGCCCTGTTCGGCGGCGTAATTGTAGCAATTCTGGTTTTACCGCTTAGCTGGTATTGGGGCAACAAATATTATTTGCTCACCTGGTTATTGTGTTACTGCCTGTTCAGCTTTCTCAGATACAAACTTACCCTGACTTCCTTAACTGATGCCACCAGTATGGAAATGATGCAGCGTATTCGCCACAATTACACTCTTATGACTTTTCTGAGTGGTGTAGCCTGGGGTGGCATTTCTCTATACTTTTTACTCATCAACCTTGATTACGGCTCAGTCCTTGTCATCCTTGCTGTCAGCCTTACCGCCACCAGCGCAAGTTTGTACGCAATTTACCCTTCTATTTTTGCATCGTTTGCTTTTCCGGCCCTGTTACCGCCAACCATTCACCTGCTACTCCTGGAAAACAATACAGCTAACATTTATGGTGTGCTGGTCTTATCGTTCCTGGTTCTGATGTGCATTAGTTGCCTGCGTCTTAAAATGCTGATTATGAATTCGGTTGGCATACAGTTTGAAAATATCCGTCTACTTGATGATATTGAGAGAGAAAAAAGTCAGGTTTCTGATTTAAACAAGCAGCTTCAGTCAGACCTGGAAGAACTCAGAAAAAGGGATATGCAACTGAGTGAAGAGAAAGACAGAGCAGAGCATCTGGCAGAAAAACTACTGATACTTTCTACACGCGATGGTTTGACCGGTATTGCCAACCGCCGTCACTTTGATGAATATCTGGCGAAAGAGTGGAATCGGGCCGTTCGTTCCAGTCTGGAATTATCTCTTATCCTCTGTGACATCGATTTCTTCAAAAACTATAATGATAAATATGGTCATCAGCAGGGCGATCGCTGTCTTCAACAGGTTTCGTCCGTACTCGAAGACTATACTCGACGCGAAGGAGATCTGGCTGCACGTTATGGAGGCGAAGAATTCGCTATTATTCTGCCAGACACCACACACGAAAATGCCATCACTCACGCCGAGAAAATACGCGCAGCTATCGAGAAAGAAGCAATACCTCATGAGGCTTCCAGTGTCGCCAACATTGTTACCATAAGCATGGGACTGGCCACCATCCGGCCGGATCGTTCCGTATTCAGTTCCAGATTGATAGCGGATGCAGATAAGCTTCTGTATCAGGCCAAATCAGAGGGTCGTAATAGACTTGTTGCTTCTCAAAGCCTGCTTGATGAGACAGTACAAAGCAAAAACCAGAATTCTCGCCCGGAATTGTTCACTGCCTGACTTTTGCTCTTCAGGCAAGCTCCCTGCCAGGCAATCGCTTTGAGAATATGATGATGTTTTCTTATACACCCCGAATCTACTTTTTTTCCATCTGCTTTTTATTCTGCCTGAAGGTATCTGCTCAGAGTTTGCCTGAAATAAAAATTGGCATTGTCAGCGATGGCCTCAGCCCGCGATTCGGCCAGCAAACTGATGTCATCAAACATGAAATAGTTGAGATCACTAAAGGCGAGTTTGATATTACATTCCCCACATCTACACAACTGACTGGAAACTGGGATGTTAACAAAATACGTGATTCGATTGATCTCTTCTTTGACAACAGGGAGGTTGATTTAATCATCGCTACCGGCCCGGTAGGTTCGCAGGAAATAATCAGCAGAAAAAACCTGTCAAAACCTGCCATCGCAATGACAGTACTCGATATATCATTACAGGATGCGCCTTTACAAAACGGCACCAGCGGCGTTAAGAACCTGAATTACCTGGCCTCGCCAAAATCATTTGAAAGAGATCTGCTTGCCTTTCGTGACATTGTTGATTTCAAGCATCTTGCCGTTTTTGTAACTGATGCAATTATAGAACGCCTGCCACAATTGCAAAAAAAAGCGGATATTGCTTCGGCAGACTATGGCATTCAATTTCAACTGATACCGACAGGTGAATCTGCTACTGAGGCTTTGGCCTTATTAGATCCAGACGTCACTGCAGCAATTGTTACCCCCTTGATTAAAATGTCGGTATCTGAGTTTCGCAAGCTCGCAGATGGATTGAAAGACAGAAAAATGCCCAGCTTCTCCATGCATGGACGTGACGAGGTCGAACTTGGTCTGTTTGCAAGCCTGGCACCAGGCAACGACATCAATCGTATTGGCCGTAGGGTCGCTATTAATGTCTTAAGTATACTCACAGGCGAAGACGCAGGTTCCTTGTCAGTAGGATTTTCAGTTGGTGAACGACTTGTAGTTAATATGGCAACGGCAAGGGCGATTGATCTATACCCGAACTGGAGCACTCTTTCAGAAGCTGAGCGACTAAATGATCTGCGCCCGGATAGTGGTGCTGCCCTCGATCTTCTTAGAACAGTCGATGAGGCAATTAGGGCGAATCTTGATTTGCTGGTTGCTAATCAGGAAGTAGTGGCTCGCCGACACAATATCGACCTTGCCCGTTCAGCCTTACTACCACAACTGGATTCGTCAGTTACGGTGAGTGCACGTGAACGCGGATTAGCCAACACTATTACACCTCAAAGAAGTGCCCAGGGTAATTTTCGTCTGAGTCAGATCATTTATTCTGACTCCGCCTGGGCCAATCTTCAAAACAGCGGTAAATTACAACAGGCTCTGGAACATGAGCGCGATAGCCTGAAACTGGATATAGTGCTGGATGCCAGTACGACCTATCTGAATATACTAAAAGCGAAAACAATAGAACAAATCCAGAAAGAAAATGTTCGTCGCTCCAGACACAACCTTGAACTTGCCAGAGTAAGAGAGTCTGTCGGACAATCATCACGGGCAGATGTGTATCGCTGGGAAAGTGAAATTGCGACAGATAAACAGGAAGCTCTGGCCGCCGAAGCCGCACGCTTACAATCCGAGTTGAGCCTCAACCGTCTTTTAAACCGGCCTCAGAATGAAGCGTTCAGTATTGTAGATACGAATATCAATGAGCCGTTTTTACTAATTAGCGATAAGCGTTTTTTTAACTATGTTGAAAACCAGAAGAAATGGTTTGTGTTTCACGACTTCATGGCTGAACTCGGACTGGATCGCGCTCCCGAATTGTTAGCACTCTCGCTTGGCATCGAAGCACAGCAAAGAAATATCAGCAATGCGAGGCGACAATACTGGTTACCTGAGTTAACCATTGATGGTGGTTACAGCGACACCTTCAGCAGATCCGGGGTCGGCTCGGCCTTACCCGCCGGCATCGAAGATGATGGCTGGAATCTTGGTCTTACCGCCAGATTGCCTCTATTCGCCGGTGGAGCAAGAAAGTCGAATGTTGCCCAACGAAGGGATGATTTGCTAAGACTGCATTATAGCAAACAGGCCGCCTCACAAAAAATCGAGGCTCGGATTCGTAACGCCCTGCATAATATCGGCGCATCTTACCCGAGTATTGATCTGGCCCGAAAATCCGCTGACGCCGCCGGAAATAATCTGCGTTTAATCACCGAATCATATCGCGCGGGTTCGGTTTCCCTTATTGAACTTATTGACGCACAAAATGCAGCGCTGTCAGCGGAGTTGAGCGCTGCGAATGCGATATACGATTTTCTGCTTGATCTTATGGAAGTACAAAGAGCAATAGCACAATTTGATTTTTTTATGAGTCCCGACGAACGTCGTCAGTGGTATGAGGACATAGAGAGTTATTATAAGAATTCAGCCCGGAGTTAAGTAATGAGAATACCCAACAACATTTTAATATCGCTGATCTTGCTTGGTTTCTTCATTGGCTGTTCAAAACAGAATGATGAACCTGAACAGGAAATCCTCAGACCAGTTCGTCACGTTACTACTCAATATAATGACGGAACAATAGATCGAGTCTTTTCCGGTACCACTGAGGCACAAATTGAAAGTAATCTCAGTTTCAAGGTTAGCGGAACTCTGCAATCGCGCAATGTAAATGTCGGCGACCAGCTTGAGGCCGGGCAAATTATTGCGGTGCTGGATCCAACTGATTTTAATATCAGCAAACACGATGCCGAAGCTAGTCTTGCCAACGCTCTGGCGGAACTACGCAGAGCAAAAGCAAATTATGAACGCGCCAAAACACTCTATGAAAACGACAATACTTCCAAACTGGATCTTGATACTGCCAGAGCTGCTGCCGAATCCGCTGCAGCTATGGTTGAATCTGCCGGGCAGAAGTTACGTTCTGCAAAACTTCAACTGTCTTACACGAAACTACACTCGCCAGGTGTATGTGCTGTCGCCGATACTTACATGAAAGTGAATGAGAATGTAAATGCCGGTACTTCCATTCTGAAAGTGAATTGCGGGGAGTGTGCGAACGTTAAAATTGCTGTTCCGGGATCATTCATCAATCAGATAACTTCGGGCAGCAATGTGAGTGTAAAGATGGATGCATTCGATGAACAAATCTTTGCTGCTATCGTTACTGAAGTTGGCGTTTCTTCAGCATCAACCGGCACGGCCTTTCCGGTTACTGTAGCTCTGCAGGAAGGTTGTGATCAAATCAGAGCAGGTATGGCCGCTGATGTAACTTTCAGCACAAAAAGCGAAGAAGATAGAAAATCTATTGTTATACCAGAGGTGGCAAGTGGGGAAGATCGTCAGGGCCGCTATGTATTTGTTCTGGAGAAAAGTACTGAAGATAGCTGGATTGCCAGGAGAAGAGCTGTCGTGATAGGCGATCTGGGTTCTTATGGTCTTGAAATAACCAGTGGGCTTGATGCAGGCGAACAAGTTGTGACAGCCGGGGTAAGACGTATTGTCGATGGCCAACGGGTAAAATTGCTTAAGCCAGCGGAGAAGTAGTTTGAATATTACAAAAGCCGCTATTGAAAATAGTCGCGTAACTCTTGTAGTGCTCGTGTTTATTATCCTTGCTGGTATAAATACCTATCTCGGCATGCCGCGTTCTGAAGATCCGGGTTTTATCATTCGGGTTGCGCAAATCCGTACTTATTTCCCGGGTGCAAGCCCGGAACGTGTCGAACAATTAATCACTGACAAACTCGAAAAAGCAGTACAGGAAATTCCGGAACTGGATTTTGTAAGCAATACATCGAAAATCGGCCAGTCAATAATCAGCGTCAATATCAAGGAAGAATACAAGAACATGCGGCCTGTCTGGGACAGTCTCAGACGTAAGATTGACAATGCCAGTGGCAAACTTCCTGAAGGCATTATCGGTCCGGTAATCAACGACGAATTCGGTGATGTGTTTGGCATTCTTATCGCGCTGACGGGCGATGGTTTCGATTATGCCGAGCTTAAACAGGTTGCAGATGCAGTCAGAGACGAATTATTGCTTATCGCCGGTACAGCAAAAGTCGAAATTCACGGCGCCCAGGAAGAACGGGTGTTTGTTGAGTATGACAACGCAACATTGAGCAACTACGGACTGTCTCCGGTTCAGCTTCAGCAAATGCTTCGCTCACGTAATATTATTCAACCAGGAGGAAATATTACGCTGGAGTATGAAAAAATTGTCATCGAGCCAACAGGTAATTTTGAATCTGTAAACGATATCAGTCGCACCATTATAAATTTGCCAAATAGCTCAGAAGTTATTTACCTGGAAGACATAGTTAAAATAAGTCGCGGCTACATTGATCCTCCGGACTCCATGGTAACTAATAACGGCGAGACCAGTCTGGTACTTGGGATTTCACTTCGCGAGGGAGGAAATATTATCTCCCTGGGTAAAGACGTTAAATCCGTTATTGAACGGGCTAAAACTGTCTATCCCATTGGAATAGAGTTCGATGACGTTCAGTTCCAACCGGCGGTAGTCGAGAAGAAAGTAGCCGATTTTGAAAGCAACCTGTTTCAAGCTGTAATGGTAGTCACTCTGGTGATGCTATTTACTCTTGGCCTGAGAACCGGGCTTATCGTTGCCAGTTTGATTCCGGTGACCATACTCAGTGCCTTTCTGGTCATGAATGTTTTCAGTATTGGCCTTGATCAAATGTCTCTGGCTGCCTTGATTATCGCTCTTGGTATGCTTGTTGATAACGCCATAGTGATGTCTGAATCCATTATGGTACAGATGCAGGCGGGAGTTGAGGCGAGAAAAGCCGCCATTGCCTGTGCCAACGAACTTCGGATACCGCTTCTCACCTCATCCCTGACTACTGCTGCAGCTTTTCTGCCTATTTATCTATCTGAATCATCAACAGGTGAATATACCGCGCCCTTATTTAAAGTCGTCTCGATTACACTTCTTTGTTCATGGGTAATTGCCCTGACCTTAATCCCGCTTCTCTGCGTTAGCGCAATGAAAGTAAAAAAGAGGGCCTCTGCCACCAGCTTCGATAACCGCTTCTATAACAACTATCGACGTTTATTATTGAGTCTGGTAAAACATCCTTTAATTTCCTTGCTTGGCGTATTGTTTATTTTTGTAATCGCTCTGCAGGGACTTAATTACGTCCCCAAATTATTTTTCCCGGAAAACGATCGACCCACTTTTACCATTGAGTTGGAACTTCCCGAGGGTACGCCGATAGAGAGAACCCGGTCGATCACAGCTATTGTAGAGCAATACTTACTGGACAATTTAATGGCAGTTGATGGCGCAGACGGCGTTGTAAACTGGGGAAGTTTCATTGGTGCGGGTGCACCCAGATTTATTTTATCAAGTAACCCCGAGCCACCTAACCCTGCTTACGCCATTCTTGTTGTCAACACCACGCGACATACCATAATCAACCCGCAGATAATTCCTGCAATCGACAGTTTTATCAAGGAAAGATTCGCGGACGTTGAAGCAACCATCAAGAAACTTGAAGTCGGTGCACCAGCATGGCCTCCAATCGCGATTCGAATCTCCGGACGCGATACAGACAAACTGTTTTCCATTGTAGACAAAGTCAAAGAAAAACTCCGGCAAACCGAAGGGGCGACTCAGATAAGTGATAGCTGGGGTACCCGTTCAAAAAAAATCCTGTTAGACATCGATGAAACCCGAGCTCGTTTATCGGGCATTAGTCATGAAGACATTGCTATATCACTGCAGACTTACTTCAGTGGGCTTGAAACAACTGAATACCGTGAACAGGACAAATTAATCCCCATTGTGCTGCGTTCATCCGCCGGTCATAGCGATAATAACTATGAGGGAGCATTTCCTTCTATTAATGTTTACTCTCAGGCACAGGGAAGCTCTGTACCCCTTAGTCAGGTCGCCGAACCCGAGCTGGTGTGGCAACCAGGTAAAATCGAACGACGTAATCGCTTACGCAATGTGACTGTAGAAGCTCTGCTCAAACCGGGCTTTACTGTAGAAGACGTATTATCCGAAATTGAGCCATGGTTAATCGAAGAGTCGCTTGGCTGGCCCTTCGGTTATAAATGGGAATTCGGGGGCACTGTTGAAACTTCGGGCAAAGCGAATCAGGCCATTGCGGATAAACTACCTGTTGCTGCTTTGATCATCGTTATTCTGCTGGTGATACAGTTTAATTCCATACGTCGTCCTCTTATCATCCTCACCACCATCCCTCTGGCTTTAATTGGCGTGACCATCGGACTGCTCCTGGCCCGCTCTTATTTCGGCTTTATGACCTTACTTGGCATCATTTCCCTTGCAGGAATTGTAATCAACAATGCCATTGTCTTACTGGATAGAATCAATCTGGAGATAAACCAGAACGGAAAAGAGGCTGCGGCTGCCATAATCTCTTCTGCCCAGCAAAGGTTGCGACCTATATTGTTAACTACGGCAACAACAGTTTGCGGTCTCATACCGCTGTGGCTGGGCGGTGGACCGATGTGGGAACCCATGGCGATAACTATTATTTTCGGTTTGCTTTTTTCTACTGCGCTGACGCTGGCAGTTGTACCTGTCCTGTATACTCTGCTTTTCAAAGTGAGCTTTCGTAGTTATTCATATCAGACAGAATAGTTTGTCGGACAATAAAACTCTTCCGCTGATAAATAATCAATATCCGATTCTATTACGTTTATTTTTCCGGACTAGATCCATATAATCGCAGCCTCATTTCAAATTCGGAGTAAGCAACAGGAGCTTATCTATGAGTGAAACAATATTTAGCAAAATAATAAACAGGGAAATTCCGGCAGATATTGTTCACGAAGACGAGTTGTGCCTGGCATTTCGGGATGTCAACCCACAGGCACCGATACATATTCTTGTTATACCGAAAAAACCCATTGCCCGTATCATCGATGCCTGTGATGAAGATCAATCTCTACTTGGCCATTTGTACCTTGTTGCTAACAAGATTGCCCGTGAAGAAGGTGTGGAAGATGCTTTTAGACTTGTGGTGAACAATGGTGAGGGTGTTGGCCAGAGTGTATTTCATTTACATGTCCATATACTTGCCGGCCGTGCATTTACCTGGCCGCCAGGCTGAAGTAGAAAATCATAACAACCTAAGCGGAAAATTTATCATATGTACAATACTGACGATCTTCGCATCGCCTCCATAAAAGCAGTAGCGACCCCCACAGAAATTTGTGAAGAGATTCCGGTTAGCGAAAAAGCTACCCAGACCACCTATTCAAGCAGGCAGGATATACATAACATACTGAAGGAGAAGGACGACAGGCTTGTGGTGATCGCCGGCCCCTGTTCTATTCACGATCCGCTTGCAGCAATAGAGTACGCTGGTCGCCTCTCCGCTTTGAAGAAAGAATTCGAAAATGAGCTGCTGATTATTATGCGGGTATATTTTGAAAAACCCCGCACCACCGTAGGCTGGAAAGGTCTGATAAACGATCCGGGACTGGACGAAAGTTATCAAATTAATAAGGGTTTAAGAATTGCCCGACAGCTTCTGCTGGATCTGAATGACAAGGGCATGCCGGCCGGTGTCGAATATCTGGATATTATTACCCCACAATACCTGTCTGATCTCGTCAGCTGGGGAGCAATTGGTGCCAGAACTACTGAAAGTCAGGTACACAGGGAATTGGCTTCGGGCTTATCCTGTCCTGTCGGTTTCAAAAACGGCACTTATGGAACAACACAAATGGCTATTGATGCGATTCGTGCGGCTTCCGGCTCTCATCATTTTTTGTCGCTACGAAAAGAAGGCAGTTCAGCGATATTCGCTACAGCAGGCAACGAGGATTGTCATATTATCCTTCGCGGTGGCAAGCAGCCCAATTTCGACGCAACCAGCATTCAACGCGTTGCCGATGAATTGGACAATGCCGGGCTGGCGCCACGCATTATGGTCGACTTCAGCCATGCCAATTCAAACAAACAACATAAAAAGCAACTTGAGGTGGGTCGTGATGTCGCTGGCCAAATTGCTAATGGAGAAGGAAGAATCTTTGGCGTCATGATTGAAAGCCATCTTATTGAAGGAAATCAACAAGTCGTCAAACATAGAGAACTCACCTATGGACAGAGTATCACCGACGCCTGTCTGGGCTGGGAGGACAGCGAAACTCTGATTCGTGAACTGGCCGAGGCCATAAAACAGAAAAGAAAATAAGTAACCTTAAACGAAGAAGAGATAACTGTTGTTAATTACTCATCTCAGTTGCTGGGGATTGCGCAGTCTGGGCAATTTCCTTAAGACGTTCATCGGCGAGACGGGCCGCTGTTGTGCCGGGATGTTGTTTTCTCAGATTCTCCAGTCGATATTTTGCTTCATCAATGGCTCCCATCTCATAATAGCAAAAGCCTATTTTCAAGAGTGAGTGAGTCAACTTCTTGCTATCAGGATAATTGCTAAGCAAGTTATTATATTCTGCTAGCGCGGTTTCGAACTCACGGGTTACATAATAAGCCTCACCAAGCCAGTATTGCGCATTATCGGAATATTCACTTTGAGGATTAAGTGTAAGGAATTCTCTGAATGCTTTTATTGCCTGTTCGTATTGTGACTGTTTTAGTAGTTTAAAGGCCTGCTGATATTGAGCTCGTATTTGCACTGGATCGAGCTCGACCACTGCAGGTACAGGCGCTACCCCACTGATTTGATCTCCTACCGGGTTTTGCAAGGCCGCTTCGGGTGTAAGCTGGGCATCAAGCTCGTTTTGTCGATCAGTAGCAGGCTGCTGCGAATCACTATTCTCTATCACTTCCACCATTAAGGTGTCTTCTGCCTGTTGCGACACAGATGTCGGTGCAATCTGATCAGCAATGGGTTCAATAGTTTGCAGTGGCGGTTCATCAGGATTATCTATGAAGGTCAGATCCGAATTTTCGACATTGACAACGCTACCCCGTTCAATTTTTTGCAGGCGCTGATCGATATCAGTATACAAATCTCTCTGGCGTTTTTTAATCTGCTCAAGGCTGTGATTTTGCAATTCAATATCGCCTTGTAGTGCACTTAACTCCGTCTGCAAACTTTCAATCTGCTGTAACATATCCAGCAAGCCCTGGCTCTGCAGAAGTCGTTCAATACGGTCGAGTCTCTGTAGCAACTCGGCATCGACACTATAGACAGGTGTGCTCACAAAGAGCAGTGCGCATACCAGACTTAAAAATGATTTCAGTAACTTCACTATGTTTTCCTAATAAATAATTTCCACACGCCTGTTCTGACTCCAGGCGAATTCATCATGTTCTTCAGAGATTGGCCTCTCTTCGCCATAGCTTGTCGTTCTTATTTGTGACGACGAGACACCGAGCAGAACCATTTGCCGTTTTATAGTTTGTGAACGACGCTCTCCCAGGGCAAGGTTATACTCACGGGAACCGCGTTCATCGGCGTGACCTTCGAGTGACAGAATAACATTCGGGTTGGCAATCAGTAAGGCTGCATGAGCTTCAATGGTATCTCGAAACTGTGGCTGAATTTCACTACTGTCAAATTCGAAATATATGGTCCTTACAGCGAGCGGGCTTTGCGGGTCATCGAGTGCCGTAATACTGGTGGCACTATCCCCATCCGTTCCATATGTCTTTACACCGGAATCTGTTGATGAAGACTGACTGTCATCGTTGGAACTCGTTGTGGCTCCCTTATCTTCGACAGTTGCTGAACTTGATTTATCGGGAGTGCTTGAGCAGGCCGATAAAAGACAAATCAGTAAACCTGCGAAGACGTGTTTAACAGTCATAAGTAACTCTCCTTTGTATAATTGTTGAAAGCATAGCATTCATTAAGATAGCTGTTGAGTGCTATTAATAATCGGGTATGGCTTGTCAGTATGCAGTCGGGCTTAATCTTCATTGTCTGGGAAACGGCCCCCAGGCGGGCTCTCTCACTTCGCCTTCCTGTAAAGCAAGACGCTGATGCACGCTGCCATCGGCAGAGACGGCAGCCAGCTCGGTACCCCGATACACCGTTGTCGCATACATAATCATACTGCCATTCGGTGAAAAGCTTGGTGATTCATCAAGTCTGCTCTCGGTAAGAACATTGAGATAGCCACCGGCAAGATCAAGAATCGCAATGCGATAGCGCTTATTCTCTCCGTGAATCATTACCAGACTTTTGCCATCAGGTGAGTAACGGGGTCTGGCATTATAGACACCGTCAAAGGTGAGCCTTGTTGGACGCTTGTCCTGTAGTTTAATTTCGTAAATTTGCGGACCGCCGCCTCTGTCAGAGGTAAAAGCCAGCTTTTTGCCATCCGGCGACCAGCTGGGTTCGGTGTCAATGGCCCGGTTTCTGGTTATCTGTTGCAAGGTGCCGCTGGACAAATGCAATACGAATATCTCCGGATCACCACCTTTGGAGAGAGTCAGAGCCAGTCGCGAACCATCTGGAGACCAGGCCGGTGCGCTGTTAATACCGGGGTTGGACGCTACTTTTTCGCGTTTCCCACTGAGCACATCCTGAATATAAATCGCAGAGTTCCTGCTTTCAAACGACACGTATGCAAGCCTGGATCCGTCAGGTGACCAGGCTGGTGAGAGTAAGGGTTCAGGTGACTCCAGTAATATTTGCGGGTTATAACCATCGGCATCGGCAATTTGCAGCGAGTAGAGTTTCTTACGTTCCTCAAGACGACGCACTGTAATATAAGCAATACGCGTATTGAATGCGCCCCGAATACCGGTTAATTTTTCAAAAACTATGTCACTGATCTGGTGCGCGGTACGGCGTAATTGCGCCGCAGTTGCCGGAATACGAAATCCACTCAGTTGCTTACCTTTGTAAACATCTATAAGTCGAAATTCAATATCATAGTTGCCATCTGCGTTGAGTCTGATATTGCCCATCAAGAGGTTTTCCATACCCAGAAGACGCCAGTCCTTGAAGTTGACTTGCTGCATCTGAGTCGGCTTCTGCGGCATATCGGCCTCAGACATAGGCGCGAAACGACCACTCCGGGCCAAATCATTGGCAATAATGGCCATCATGTCGATAGGCGGCAGATTACCAGCCTGAGACCAGCCAAAAGGTAGTACCGCAATTGGCAGGCTGTTCTCAATACCTTTATCGATAACAATTTCCAGTTCATCCTCAGCACAGACACTACTGAGCATAATCAGCAAAAAGCAAAACAGGGCATTCTTTACAAAACTCATTTCCAGTTAATCCTCTAGTCTTCCGGTTTAAAGCGAAAAGCAAACTGTCTTAAGCGAAGTCTCTCAAAAGTAGCTGAATCTTCGGGAATCATCGGCAATGGCGATGCTTTTTGCACAGCTACCAAAGCACGACGGTCGAAAACATCACTGCCGCTTGACTTGCTAATCGTCACACTGGTGACTACACCTCCAGGCACAAGTCGCACGGATAATACGCATTCCAGACCTTTAGGCAATCCACTTTTGTTAAAGTTGCTAGCAATACTACGTTTAATCTTACCTACAATATTCTGCAGAAGTTGCTGATCACGGCTCTTCTGCGCCGCTTCAAGTTGTTTTTGCTCTTCGGCAAGCTCAGCCTGCAGACGATCTTCCTCTTCCTTCCTTTTTTGTTCTGCTGCTTCCTTTGCCTGTCTTTCCTGCTCAGCTTTTTTCTGCTTCTCCAGTTCCTGCTGTTCCTTTTTCAGCTGACTTAATTTCTTCTGTTCTTCTTCGCGCTTCTTTTTTTCGGCTGCTTTTTTCTTCTTCAATTGCGCTAGTTTCTTCTCTTCCGCTTTACGCGAGGCTGTTGCTTTCGCTGATTTCTTTTCCAGCTCCTTTAACTTACGTTCCAGTTCCTTTTGTTTTTTCTGCTGTTTCGATTCTTTCTCTTTTTCAATGTCCTGTAATCTTTTTAGTTCTTTCTCTACCTCTTTGCTGTCTACTGACACCGCTTTAACAATATTCACCTGTGGTACCGGTTGAGGTGCTTGTCTGACAGTATTATCGATACTGAAAATCAATAGAGTTATCAAAACGCCATGTAACACTATAGACAGAATAAAGGAGCCGACGTAATTCCAGTTCACATTCATACAAACTCTTATTGCTCCGGTGCTTCGGTCACCAGACCAACACCATCGACTCCCGCACTTTGCAAAAGCGCCATTAGCTGGACTACTCGCCCATAGGGCACGCCACTATCACCTTTAACAAAAACGGGTATTTTCGGTTGATACTTGAGTAAGGCGCTCATCCTGTTAGCCAGAATTTCGGGCGATACCGGCTTATCCTGATCGTCACCATAATTTACATAGAACCTGCCCGCAGCGTCGACACTGACGACAACGGGTTCCTTGTCTGTAGGTGGCATAGGTTCGGAAGGCACCTGCGGCAAATCCACCTTAACACCCTGGCTTAATAGTGGTGCTGTGATCATAAATATAATCAACAACACCAGCATCACATCGATGTAGGGCACTACATTGATTTCGGCAATCGGTTTCTTACGAATTCGATGACGCATATTTTTCGCTCTTAAGTGTGCGCGTGTCGATGCAATATCGATGCAAATTCTTCAGAAAACGTGTCGTAGCGATTGATCAGTCTTTCCACATCATTTGAAAAACGATTAAAGGCAATGACTGCTGGTATGGCTGCAAACAAACCCATTGCCGTCGCAATCAGGGCTTCTGCAATGCCGGGCGCCACCATTGCAATGGTGGCCTGCTGTACATTACCCAGCGCTCTAAAACTATTCATGATGCCCCAGACTGTGCCGAAGAGACCAACGTACGGGCTGGTTGAGCCAACAGTAGCAAGGAAGGACAGATTCATCTCCAGCCCCTCCACTTCCTTGTTCAAGACGACTCTCATAGCCCTTTGTGAACCAGCCAGAACAGCTTCCGGATCGATGCCTTCCTGTTTATGCAAACGGGCAAACTCTTTGAATCCAGCTTCAAAAATCTTTTCCATACCGGTCGGTTCATACCGTTTCGCACTCACTTTAGTGTATAGAGGCGTCAGATCTTCGAGAACCCAGAACTGATCTTCAAACTCATCTGCCTCGCGTCTGGCCCTGTTCAGAGAGATCCGCTTGTTGAATATCATGGCCCAGGAGACCACCGATGCCAGAACCAGCGCCAGCAGAACAAGCTGAACTAACAGGCTCGCATTGGCAATCAGGTGGACAAAAGACAGATCTGTTGTCATAAAGTCATTTCCGATTTTAGCTCAGCAGGAATGCGCTGAGGTTTGAATGTTGTTGAGTTCACGCAAACACATTTGACTCTGGCAGAACAAAGATCTTCATTCTCCCTCTGCACCATCTGTTCACAAACCAGACTGGTGGAACCGGAGCTGAGCAGAGTTGCCTTTATAGTCAGACAATCATCCAGTTTCGCCGGTTTCATAAATTTTATATCAGCGGACGCAATCACGATGACCGTATTGGATTCCTCTCGTAGTCTTTGCTGCGAAACCCCCAGTTCCCTTAACCATTCTGTTCTGGCTCGTTCCATGAATTTCAGATAATTACTGTGATAGACCACACCAGCAGCATCTGTGTCTTCATAGTAGACGCGAACCGGCCAGTTAAATTCCTTCATAGTTAGAGTTTAATTTGCTTTGACTAAGCTTGATCTTCTTCTATTTTCACCGGCGTCTCAAACAAGTCGTTTTCCCGACCCAGGTTGACGGGTAAATCCAGACCAAAATGTAACCAGGCGTTTTTAGTTGCTACGCGACCACGCGGCGTACGCATTATGAAACCCTGTTGTATAAGGTAAGGCTCAAGTACATCTTCAATAGTGTCACGTTCTTCACCGATAGCAGCAGCCAGACTCTCGGCACCAACCGGACCGCCATCAAATTTCTGAATAATTGTCAGCAATAATTTCCTGTCCATGGCATCAAAGCCATGTTCATCAACATTCAACATATCCAGTGCCTGTCGCGCGATATCCTCACTAATCGCCCCATCGGCTTTCACTTCGGCATAATCACGCACCCGACGCAGCAGGCGGTTGGCAATTCGTGGTGTACCTCGCGAACGCCGGGCAATCTCCCCGGCACCATTTTCGTCTATGCTTACCTCCAGAATGCTCGCTGAACGAACGACAATGCGAGTGAGCTCCTGCAGATTATAAAACTCGAGACGTTGCACGATACCAAACCGGTCTCGAAGCGGCGAAGTCAGCAGACCCGCACGGGTGGTGGCTCCGACAAGAGTAAAGGGTGGTACATCCAGTTTGATTGCCCGGGCTGCCGGACCTTCACCAATCATGATGTCAATCTGGTAATCTTCCATCGCCGGATAGAGAATTTCTTCCACGACAGGGCTCAGACGATGTATCTCGTCAATAAACAAAACATCTCTGGCTTCAAGATTGGTCAGCAGAGCCGCCAAATCGCCGGGTCGTTCCAATACCGGACCGGATGTCTGCCGCATGCTTACATTCATTTCATTGGCAATAATGTGCGCCAGTGTGGTTTTACCCAGACCCGGTGGTCCGAAAATAAGAACGTGGTCAAGAGATTCACCTCGCTTTCGCGCAGCACCGATAAAAATCTCCATCTGTTCGTGTACCGCAGGTTGTCCCTGATAATCCTGCAGGGTTTGCGGGCGCAGGCTATTGTCCGCGACGGTATCTTCTGCGGAGTGTTCCGGCGAAATTGCTGGGTTGATAGTGTTCATTATGGCTGCCTATTTTCTCCTTTAACGCGCAGAGATGCCAATCGGGTTACGGCAATGCAAGTTAACACCAGAATTCTGGCCAAAAAAGGGCTGGATAGTGACAATATGATTTCGATATACCGACTATTGCTTGCCTGCGGATTTCAAGGCTTCACGGATGATATCTTCACTACTCATCTCAGCCTTGGCGACGGCAAGGACAAACTTACTCGCTTCCTGCGGTTTATAGCCCAGGCCAATCAGGGCACTCACAGCTTCATCGGCTGGATCTGAGACTACGATCGAAGCCGACTCACCCGCGGTGACTACTGAGCTGGCTGAATTTTGCCAGTCTTTGAGTCGATCCCGCATTTCAATGATCAGACACTCAGCTGTTTTCTTACCTACGCCCGGTAATCGGGTTAATCGTTCAGCGTCACCATCCCGAACACACTGAGCAAATTCATCAGCTTCCATTCCGGAAAGAATGGCCAGAGCCATTTTTGCACCAACACCATTTACTTTAATCAGGGTACGAAACAGAAGTCTTTCCTGCTCCTCAGCAAAACCGAACAGCAAATGAGCATCATCACGAACGACCAGATGGGTATAAAGAGTCAGTTCCTCATTCAGCTCCGGAAGCCTGTAAATCGTTGTCATTGGCACTTCGACTTCATAGGCTACACCCTGAACATCGATTAGTAACTGGGGTGGCTGCTTCTGAATCAATAGACCTCGCAGACGACCAATCATCTCATGCGTCCCTTGTTAATGCTGGAAATCCCGACATCCATACGTTTGATACCTTCACGGGAATGACCATGACAAAGTGCTATAGCAAGAGCATCGCCAGCATCGGCCTGTGGTTTTTTATCCAGACAAAGCAGAATTTTTACCATATGTTGCACCTGTTCCTTGGCAGCATGCCCTTTGCCTACTGTGGCCTGCTTCACCTGATTGGCAGTGTATTCAAATATCTCCAGTCTCTGTACCGCACAGGCAGTAATCGCAGCGCCGCGGGCCTGACCCAGTTTGATAGCAGAGTCAGCATTCTTGTGCATAAAGACTTTCTCTATAGACATTTCATCAGGTTGAAACTCGGCGAGAACTTCCGTTATCTGTTCAAAGATGACTCGTAATTTTATCGGAAGCGATTCGCCCTTGACTCGAATAATGCCATGATCAACGTGACGGGCGTGATTACCATCCATATCGATTATACCGTAACCGGTAATCAGGGAACCCGGATCGATGCCAAGAATTCGCGTCATACCGACGACAGCTTATTAATCAACTCAGTCACTCAGTTGAGCCAGAATCTCATCCGAGATCTCAGCATTGGAATAGACTTTTTGTACGTCATCAAGATCTTCCAGAACGTCAAGTAAACGTAACATGGATTCTGCGCCCTTCTGCTCCAGGGAGCTGCTGGTTGTTGCCTGCATAGTAACTTCCGCATTCTCCGGCTGATGATTAGCCTCTACCAGCGCGTCTTTTACATCGACCAGCTGGTCCGGATTGGTGATTACGTCAATCGACCCATCCTCGTTACTGATGATATCTTCGGCTCCGGCTTCCAGAGCGGCTTCCATCAACGCATCTTCATCTGTGCCGCTCGGATAGGAAATCAGACCTATCTTGTTGAATATATAGGATACTGAACCGTCCGTGCCCAGATTGCCGCCATATTTTGAGAAAGCATGTCTGACTTCAGCCACAGTCCGGTTTTTGTTATCTGTCATGCAATCGACCATTACCGCCACACCACCGGGACCATAGCCTTCGTAACGGATTTCCTCCAGATTGCCGCTCTCATCGTCACCGGCACCACGCTTTACTGCGCGTTCGATAGTATCTTTCGGCATACTCTGCGATTTGGCGCTGTCTATCGCTGCCCGTAGACGCGGATTGGCGTCCGGATCGCCACCACCGAGCTTTGCTGCGATGGTCACTTCACGAATCAATTTTGTGAATAATTTCCCGCGCTTGGCATCCTGCCTGCCCTTGCGATGCTGGATATTTGCCCATTTACTGTGTCCTGCCATTTCTGCTTCATCACTCGTTTCGAATTCGCCCTGCAGTTTAGCATCTCTGCTGTTTGACGCCCAAACCTGAACTATGCAATCGCCATCAGGTCAATAGAAAAGTCATTAACCAGAAGTTATGGAAATTTAGTCAATGCGCAAATTTATACCTTTTTCTCTGTTCTGTATCCTGTCTTTGGGATTCTCATCGAGTCTCATTGCCGAAAGCCCGTTAGCCAGCGATCAATTGCATGAGCCCTTCAGTCAGCTTTTAGCTGAAACTGTTGATAACGGCCATGTTGACTATTCGAAAATCAAAGGCGACGTCCGCTTTGGAAACTACCTGAAGGCTCTGCAACAGACCCGACCTGAAAACTACGCAACACAGGAAGAGAAACTCGCTTTCTGGATTAATGCCTACAATGCACTGGCCATTAAGGGCATCATTGACGGCTTGTCACCGAGTAGTTTTTTCGGAAGAGTGAGTTATTTTAAAACAACAGATTATGAAGTCGCCGGTAAAAGTATTAATCTCTACGATCTCGAGAGGGATATTATTATCCCTTTTGACGAACCGCGTATTCACTTTGCTATAGTATGTGCGTCTTATTCATGCCCTAAATTACGTGCGGAAGCGTATTTGGCAGATACGCTTGAAGCACAACTTGAAGACAACGCGATCGACTTTCTCAACGACCCGGTGAAAAATTCATTCGACGTCAAAAAGAAACGTGCCAATTTATCAAAGATTTTTGACTGGTTTGAAAAAGACTTCAAGAGCCATTCAGGTTCTGTACAAAAGTATGTGGCACAGTTTGTCAAAGATAACGGCATAAAATCTGCCTTAATGAATGAAGACTACAAAGTGAAACATCTTAAGTATCAGTGGACCCTCAATGGCTCCCTGGACAATTGATAAAGATGCTTAGTTAAATGCTACCAGCAAGCGACGAACGAAAACAGATCGCCCGCCTGTTTAACTTCCTGTTAATGGGAGAACAGCTCGCTCACGACTGTGCGCGACGACAATCGCTTATATTTGAGGATACGCCATCCCGTCGTTTCCTTCAGGCTCAGGCCCGTCAGGAGGCATTGCACGCAAAAATATTCAAAGCTGGAATTGGTATTCTCGCACCACGTGGTATCGGCGAACCTCTCGCTCAGACAGAAATGTCCCAGTACCGCTCACTGCTTGAATCTGCACTGGATCGTGGCGACAAACTTGAATCATTGCTGGGTATGCAGATCCTTCTTGAAGGTATGGGTGATGTTGCACTGAAACGTATCAGTAGCGGATTCGCCAGCAGAAACCTCGCATTCAATCGGGTTCGCAAACTGATCGTCGGGCAGGAAGATGCCCATCACAATTTCGGTCTGCGTCGTTTCCAGCAGCTAATCGGCAGTCAAGCTTCTGAATGGCAGGGTATGCGCTACCAGAGTGAACTCTATCTTGAAGTCCTGAACAATATGCTGCACACACTTCAACCCTTTTTTGAATTTTTTGATGAACATGCTGAGGATTATATTGATGAATTGCAGGGTATGCTTCCTGCTAACATGAAACTGGCAGTCGCATGATTTCCGTCATCATCCCGGTATTAAATGAAGAAAAAGCGCTGCCACAATGTGTGCAAAATCTGCTTACTCAAGAGTCTGACTTTGAAACCATCATTGTTGATGGTGGCAGTACGGATAATACCAAAGCAATTGCCGGGAATTTCAGAAATGTTCTGTTAGTCGATTCACAACGTGGCCGGGCCGCTCAAATGAATACCGGTGCATCCAGAGCAAACAGAGACTGGCTGGTCTTCCTGCATGCCGATACACAGTTACCAGCCAATGCTTTGCATGATATAGCGGCACTTTCAGCGGACAAAACTATTCAGGCTGGCTGCTTTCATCAGAAATTTTCAGGTAAACATGTTCTATTACGAAGCATATCCTGGCTACACAACTGGCGTTGCAATCGCAGTCGTATAATTTACGGCGATCAGTGTCTATTTATTCGACGGGAGTTTTTTCGCCAGCTTGGCGGCTTTCCGCAAACTGAAATTCTGGAAGATGTCATGCTCAGTGAGAAAATAGTTGAAGTCACGAGACCCTTGATAATGGGACAGTCTGTAATCACGGATTCACGAAAATTTGAGCAACGTGGTATCGTGAAAAGCTTTCTGGAAATATTCATTATTATGTCGTGTTACGAACTGGGATTGCCTGTTAGAGCTCAGGATTTCTTTTCTCCGGTGCGATGACAATGGGTTCATTGCAAACACATATCCAACCGCTGGTTAATTTATTGCAAAAAAAACCTCTGCTGGCTATTTTTGAAATCAATCTGCAGTGCAATTCGAAATGTGGTTATTGTGATCTACCGCTGAATCAAGGTCGCTATGAATTATCCCGGACAGAAATAAAAAGCATTTTCACTGATCTTTATCACAATGGACTTCGCTACGTTTTCATTCAGGGTGGTGAACCGACACTGCGCAAGGATCTTCTCGAGATCATCGGCGATCTGCATCAGACAGGTCTGAAATTATCACTCATTACTAACGGCACCCGTTTAACTGAACAGTTCATAGAAGCCCTCGCACAATACCCTGTAGATCTGTCCATAAGTCTTGATACGCTTGACCGTGATCTCTACCGGAAAATTCGTGGCGCAGATCAACTTAAGCTTGTTCTGGCGGGACTACAGCGACTACAGGACTACCCGCATCCGAAATACATCACCTGTATCGTCAGTGCTCAAAACCGGAATAAGGTGCTTGAAGTAGTCAGATTCGCGCGCCAGTCGGGCTTCATGCCTGTTGTTGGCGCCTATCATTGGGACATTGAGCGTTACGGAAAGGTTGATCCTGAATTACAGTATGAAAACTCTCAGGCAAGAGCGGTGTTTGAAGAAGTAATTGAATCAAATCTGGTGCCCAGAGGTTACTTCAGAAATTATCTTGAAGATAATGTTCGCTGGTTATCCGGCGATAAACTGAATGCCTGCGATGCAGGTCGTTACAGCATTGCTATCGATGCCTCGGGTAACGTAGCTGGCTGTCTGGCAATGAGCCATGCTGGTAACCTCAGAGAGCAGAAGCTCAGCACAATTCTTGCCAATATGGACTTTGAAAAAATTGACAACTGTTCTAATCAGTCTTCCTGCAATATGATGTGTAGCCGCGTAATCGGTTCGAACCTACGCCAGCCAATCAGTGCGATACTGACACCGGTTCGCCTCGAAGAAGAGACAATAGCGTAATGAAAAAAAGCAATGTATTTATCGTCTCATTCTGCCTGCTTACGGTCATTTTCTCCTCACATGCTGTTTATTCAAATATCTCTGCGCACGAGCATCAAGGCATTCTTACCCCCTATTTGGGTGAACCAGAGAGAATAGTCTTAAAAGAAAAAGATTTTCAGAAACTGAAAAAGGGTAAGGCAATATTTAAAAAGCAGCTGGTTGGTGATAACAAGCGGGCCGTTGTTATTACCCGGGTGAAAGCCGATTCATCAACAATCTGGTCAGTTATCAAGGACTTTGATTCTTACCCTGAGTGGATTGACGACATTAAGTCTATGGAAATCTATCGTCAGGAAGAGAGTACTATCTATGTCCGATTTGATGTTGAGAATCGCTATTCCGGCAAAGTAACCTGGTATGCCCGCCATAATTACCCCTCTGACTCAAGAGAATGGGGTACCTGGACCCTCGATTATGACCGAATGTCCGATCTTGATGATTCGGTTGGTTTCTGGCGCGTTAGTATAGATCCGGAAGATCCCGCTTATAGCCTCGTCTTCTATTCCACCTCGCTTAAACTAAAAACCAGAGTACCTCAATTTATCGTTCGAATTATTATCAACGCGAAACTCAAACAGTCTACTCAGTGGGTTCAACAACAGTCTGAATCGAGAATGACCTCGATGTACTAAAACGGTAGGATAGAAGGCATGATAAAAAGTGCTGAGAAAATCACATCCGACCCGGATAAGCTTCTGAAAAAAAATACAGCACTGGTGCATTCAGACAATCAAAAGGTCGTTTCACATGTGCAAAGAGACAGTGGCGACTGGATAGTCAATACCCTCTTAATAGAAGGTAGCGATGTAGCCTTCAAATTCATGCGTAAGCGGGCATACAGAGACCTCAAAGGTGCGAGGGTGAATATCACTTATTATCCGGACTCTGAAGATGTTGCCGGTATTAAAATAGAGATTATGAAGATAGTCAGAATCAGAAAATCATGACATATCGTTATTAGTAACCCTTTTTCATATTTACCACATTCAATAACTTTTCCCCGGCAACATAGCGACGCAGATTCTCCTGAATAAATATCCAGAACCTTTCCATTACCAGATCCGAACGTGCAGAGATATGCGGAGTGATAATAACATTCGGCATTGCCCAGAGCGGATGGTCCTGCGGCAATGGTTCTGGTTCGACAACATCAAGACCGGCACCGGCAAGTTTCCTGTTTCTCAGGGCATTCACTAATGCTTCGGTAACCACACTTTTACCCCGACCAACATTAATAAAATAAGCAGACGGTTTAAGAACGGCAAAGAATCGCTCATCAAACAGAGCCGTCGTCGCTGTCGTCAGTGGAGTCGTATTCACAATTAGGTCCGCTTCGCTGGCGAGACTCAGCAATTCATCGGATAGCCCGACGTAATCAACAAATTCCGGTTTCGCTCGTCGACTGTTGCGACTGGCAATAACGCGCATTCCCAGGCCCCTGGCTCGCCAGGCAATTTCAGTCCCGATGCCTCCCAGACCAACCAGAAGAAGCGTTTTACCTTTCAACTCCTGCATGGGATAGCGTTGCGCCAGGCTTCGATCCCAGTTTTTATCAGTTTGTTGTTGTCGAAACTGATGCAGTCCACGGGAAAAAGAAAACATCATGGCAATGACATGTTCGGCAATGCCCGCCCCATAAACGCCTTTCATGTTGCTTAAGCTGGCCGCGGATTCGATAAAACCCTTATGTGAAGTACACGACTCCACTCCAGCGGTAAAGTGCTGAACCCACTGCAAAGACATCATGTCGGAATTAACGAGCGTACAAGTCCCGAGCAAAACCTGCGCATCATTAAGCTTATCTCCGGCCTGATTTATGTCATTCACGACAAGCAGTTCGGCACCATCTGCTGCAGACTTTAAACCGGCAAGACGTTTGTCGTCCAGTCCGGCACCAATCCCGGCAGCGACCATGATGATTAGTTTGGGTTTCACCCATTTGCCGTCCTTTTTTATCGCTTCCGCTGTTTCCCGAATGCTGAGTTCAGAAAGTAACTTGAGAGCCGCTTCATCCGGCTCGCTTGCGTAAAGCGCAGGTGCCGCTAAGAAACTGGGTAAAAGAAATAGAAGTACTGTCACAAAAACTGAATTCATTGTTTTATTCCCCGGC
Source organism: Gammaproteobacteria bacterium (assembly GCA_012103475.1). Lineage (GTDB taxonomy): Bacteria > Pseudomonadota > Gammaproteobacteria > Eutrophobiales > Eutrophobiaceae > WLWS01. Next base: position 597,965 of record WLWS01000001.1, read on the forward strand.
ATTTTTACTGTGTAATCTTATTGAAATTTGCCTTCCCGTAAAAAACAGACCACAGCTTCATAAGACCTTTGCGATACTACCAGACCGAAGTGAGAAAGAGGCAAGGACATATGATCCTTCATTCCTTTTAGCCTGGTTTCTTCAACAGATACGGTTCCATCATTCGGTCTCGGCAAACCCGGAACGATGATACCCATGCCAAATCGTAAAGTCCCGGCAATGCTACCCAGCTCCCGTTCTTCTTTCCAGTCAGGCATTGTGCCAAGCAATCCATTCTCAATACTGCTGCCCAGTAACATTCTGGTCAAAGCAAAGCTACTCATCATTTTTGCAGCGTGGCTTTGATTGTGTGGGCTACCCAGTGTGACGATTCTGCCGGGAGTCTGTTGTGGGAAGAGATCAAAAAGATGACGAATAACCAGACCACCAAGACTGTGTCCGACAAAATGAATAACCTTACTGTTAATATCAGAAACAAAACAATTCAGGCGCCGCGCATTTTCAGCCGGCGTATAGCGAACACTATTGTAGGAAAACTGAAACGTGTCATAGTTCCCGCCAAGTCGATAACGCAACAGACACATATCCATGCCGTTCATCCAGAGTCCGTGCACAAGAACTATGGCTTCTTTTTCTATTTGTGAATTCAATTCAGGACAGCGCCTGCTTCAGGAATTCTTGACCTGGATCAGGCGTCGCCTGCAAGTTGTTTCTGACTGTTTGAAAAATCAAGTAAGCGCTTGATTGGAACGTTTGCTCTGCTGATGATATCGACAGGCACGTGAATCTCGTTAGTACCATTTTCGAGTGCATTAGCAAGTTTGGTGAGACTGTTCATTGCCATCCATGGACAGTGCGCACAACTTTTGCAGGTAGCGCTTTTCCCGGCAGTAGGTGCCTCGATAAAAGTCTTGCCGGGAGCGGCTTCGCGCATTTTGTGAAAAATGCCATTATCAGTCGCGACTATAAACTCTGTCGCATCCATTTCCTTTGCAGCATTTATTATCCCGGTGGTAGAGCTGACGAAATCGGCCTGTTTGATTATTTCTGCCGGCGATTCAGGGTGAACCAGTACTTTCGCTTGCGGGTGCTTTTTGCGCAGCTCCTGTAGTTCAAGCGCCTTGAATTCTTCGTGAACAACACAACTGCCTTGCCAGAGAATCATCTCAGCGTCTGTTTGTTCCTGCACATACTCACCGAGAAATTTATCCGGAGCCCAAATGATTTTCTCGCCTTTCTCTTTCAGGTGTCTTACAACATCCACGGCACTACCTGAGGTCACCATCCAGTCTGCTCTTGCCTTGACCTCTGCACTGGTATTGGCATAAACCACAACTTTGTGATCGGGGTATTGATCGCAAAAGTCACTGAACTCATCGACCGGACAACCAATATCGAGTGAACACTCTGCATTTAGATCCGGCATCAGAATGCGCTTTTCCGGGTTGAGAATTTTCGCCGTCTCACCCATAAAACGGACACCGCATACGACCAGTGTTCTGGAATCGGATTCGTTACCGTAACGCGCCATGTCGAGGGAGTCGGAAACATAACCACCAGTTTCATCAGCCAGTAACTGCAAATCAGAATCGGTGTAATAATGCGCAACCATGATTGCGTTTTGTTCGATGAGTAACTTTCTGATACGAGTCTTCAGTTCTTTACGTGAAGCGTCATCAAGGACTTCACAAACCGTTTCCGGAATCTGATCCAGTCGCAGGCGATAGTCGTTATATTCAGCAAGAGGGGAGATGGCATTCATGATATCGATACTTTATTTAACAATTTCTACCTGGCCTGGTGACTTTAGTGTGTACAGGCGGGCCGGGCGATGACTGCCATTACGCCGGACTTCGCCTGTGTCTTCCATGCAATCGTAGGCCTGTATGCGTTTACGGAAGTTTCGTTTGTCCAGAGGCCCACCATGAATAATTTCGTAAACTCTCTGTAATTCGCTGAGGGTAAATTTGCTCGGCATGAACTGCAGTGCGATGGTCGAATAATCAAGTTTTGCGGTGAGTCTTTGCTTGGCTTTACTGACAATTTTCTGATGATCAAAAGCCAGCTCAGGCAAAGCTTCACAATCGAACCAGCCCAGCGCTCTTGCATCACTTCCAGCACCCAGACTGAGTCTGTCGATTGGGACTAATGAGTAATAGGCTACAGTGATAACCCGCTCTCTTGGATCCCGCTCCGGCCTGCCGAAGGTGTAAAGCTGTTCCAGATAGACACCGGTTATCCCGGTTTCCTCCTGCAGCTCCCGTAATGCGGCCTGTTCAAGATCTTCATCAATACCGACGAAACCACCCGGCAGAGCCCAGCCATCTTTGAAAGGTTCGCTCAGTCTGCGAATAAGCAGAACTTTAAGCTGCTCATCCTGAATCGTAAATATGACGATATCAGTCGAAACCGCTGGATGAGGATACTCATATTGGTATTGAAACTGGTGCATTCGGTCTTAGTGTAGTAAGTACAATAAGTGCAGCTTAGTGTATTTAGTACACTAAAAGCAAGCAGGAATATTGACGCTATTCCGTTTTTGGCGGCTTGGCCAGACGAATACCCAGTTCCTTGAGTTGCCGGCTACCGGCTTTAGAAGGTGCCGAGGTTAACAAACAACTGGCGCTCTGGGTCTTGGGAAAAGCGATGACTTCTCGAATCGAACTGGCGCCAGCCAGCATCATGACGATTCTATCCAGCCCGAAAGCAATACCGCCATGCGGCGGACAGCCATATTCGAGGGCATCAATAAGGAAACCGAATTTCTCCTTCGCTTCTTCCTCATTTATACCGAGTAATTTGAGAGCAGCCATCTGCATTTCAGGCCGGTGGATACGAATCGAACCGCCACCGAGTTCCATGCCGTTCATCACCATGTCGTAGGCACGTGAAAGTGACTCGCGCGGATTCGCCTCAAGTTCGGCCGCATCGTCGGACTGTGGCGCAGTGAAGGGATGATGCAGGGCATCCCAGCGTTTTTCATCTTCGTTGTAATCGAACATGGGAAAATCGACCACCCACAAAGGCGCCCACTCACCTTCATGTAAACTCAAATCATTTGCCAGACGTTCACGTAAGGCACCCAAAGCATCATTCACGACTCTGGTTTTATCGGCACCAAAGAAAACCAGATCGCCGGTTTCAGCCGCCGTTCTATCCATGATTGTCTGCACCACATCATCAGGTAAAAACTTAAGTATGGGCGACTGTAAGCCATCTCGTCCTGTTGCCGCATCATTGACCTTAATATAAGCAAGACCTTTCGCACCAAACTGGGCGACATAGGTGGTCAGATCATCAATTTCCTTGCGCGTGAGCTTATTTCCCTGCGGTAATCTCAAGGCAGCAACACGTCCATCGTCCATGGTCGCCGGTCCGGAAAACACCTTAAACTCAACACCGGCCATAACATCGCTGACATCAACAAGCTCCAGTGGGTTACGCAGATCAGGGCGATCCGATCCAAAGCGCTGCATCGCCTCTGCATAACTCATGCGTGGAAAGGGTGACGGTAATTCAATATCCTTCAGTTCTTTGAAGATGTTGCGCATAAGCGCTTCCATCAATGTCATGAGCTCTTCCTCGTTCATGAACGAGGTTTCTATATCAAGCTGAGTAAATTCCGGTTGCCGATCAGCACGAAGGTCTTCATCACGAAAACAACGCACAATCTGGTAGTAACGATCCATTCCCGACATCATCAGCAACTGCTTAAACAACTGAGGCGATTGCGGTAAGGCAAAAAACTCGCCCTGATGAGTACGGCTTGGAACAAGGTAATCACGGGCGCCTTCCGGTGTTGCCTTCGTTAACATTGGTGTCTCAATTTCAAGAAAACCCTCATCATCGAGAAAATTATGCATCAGACGACTGACCTGACTTCGCAAACGCATGTTCTTCTGCATAGCGGGACGACGTAAGTCAACATAACGATAACGCTGACGAATATCGTCATGCACCTGCTCATCATCAAGTTGGAAAGGTGGAGTTTTCGCCTTGTTCAGAATCTCAATAGTGTGGCCAAGTACTTCGACTTCGCCTGTCGGCATATCCGGATTGATAGTTCCTTCCGGGCGATTGCGGACTTTTCCAGTGATGCGCAGTACGAATTCATTGCGAACAGAGTCGGCAATGGCAAAGGCTTCTTCCCGATCAGGATCGAACACGATTTGCGCGAGCCCTTCCCGATCTCTGAGATCGATAAATATGACACCACCATGGTCACGACGACGATGTACCCAACCATAGAGTTCAACTTCCTTATCGAGCAGTGAGGTGTCAAGTTGTCCGCAATAGTGACTGCGCATGATTCAATTATCCTGAGGGTAAGGCGAAAAAGGCGGCATATTACGGGGCGTCAGGCCTTTGCGCAAGTTAGCAAGGGCATTAAAAAAGGCTTATCAGGCAGGCTTGAGCAAGGATTCCTTAATCGGCCCATCGGGAACCACGACACCAATTGAGATAATAAATTTAAAGCCGTCTTCCACACTCATATCCAGCTCAATGATCTCCTGTTTTGGAAAAAGTATGATAAACCCAGATGTGGGGTTCGGTGTGGTTGGCAGAAAGACGGCCCGCATTTCCGTATCCATACCTTCGCACTCGATCGCGACAGTCTCATTCGTCAGGAAACCAATACTCCATATACCTTTGCGAGGGTACTCGGCAATAACGACTTTTCTAAAAGACTTACCTTTTGAAGTGAGAACGGTGGCGGCAATCTGCTTCACTGCATTATATATGCTTCTGACAATTGGAATTCGACTAAGTATGGACTCCCACAAGGCAACAAGCTCCTTGCCGAGCAGGTTTGCCGCAAGCATACCTGTAAGAACCAGTACCCCGAGTGCCAAAATCAGGCCAAAGCCGGGTATATAGAATCCTAATATTGACTCCGGTTGATATTCATAGGGCAGGATCAGGATAATTTTATCGAGCAGATCAATCATCAGCTTGACGATCACAACCGTCGCCGCCAGAGGTAACCAGACCAGCAGGCCTGCGATCATATATTTCCTGAGTGTCGCCATCATCGCGACAGAATGCCGGATTTAGCAGGTGCTGACTAGTCCGAGGCTGGGATTCTAGCCAGTAGACTTGGCTTTTGAGCTGGTTTTTGTGTCTTTTTTTGCAGTACTAGCAGAAGACTCTGTTTTGGTTTTCGCCGGACTTGCGGAAGTTTTCTTGGAACCGCCATCACTACTCGGCTTATTATCTGATTTAGATAGGTTTTTTTGCTCCTTCTTATCTTTAAAATCGGTTTCATACCAGCCTGAACCACTTAATCTGAATGCCGCAGCAGAAACCAGTTTGCGCAGACTATTCTCACCGCATTCCGGGCATAGCTTAAGCGGGTCGTCGCTCATCTTCTGTAATGCCTCAAGCTTGTGCTCACAGTCGTCACATTGGTATTCGTAAATTGGCACTTCAAGTCCTCACTTGTAAATCAGTGGCGGAGAAAATAGGGTCTATCGTCGCGAAAATCAAGGGCTATTCTCGCAGATTCCTGGCAAACGACTGCCTGCTTCAAATATGTCACATTTACCGGACAGGAAAACTTCGGTATCATCGCCTTCCTTTTTGAGCTGCCTGCTCAAAAATTGTTCATGATAAAGGGTCGTTAGCTCAGTCGGTAGAGCAGTGGATTTTTAATCCATTGGTCGCAGGTTCGAATCCTGCACGACCCACCATTTTCCAGAACTACACTCCAATCCTGTATCAGTTGTCTAAATCACAAAACGAATATAGAGATAGCACAGGGCAAAAAGCGTCAACACGACGATGCTGACAATACTAAAGCGTAAAAAGTTTTTTGTCGCTTGATAGTCCGAAGGAATTTCATTAGCTGTTATACATCGATGATTGAGGTAAGCCAGTATGGGTGCTGATACGAAGGCAACGGTGGCGCCGAAATCGATAATGTGCGTGAACGAGTCGAGAAAGAAGCTGCCCAGTAGTAATGGCCCGGTTACAAATAGACAAATTGCGATGATGTACCATTTGTTATCACTTCTGGCGTAATGCAAATCGCTATGTGACTCTGTCGCAGTCAAGCGATCAATGACAACTGCGAAACTCCTCGGTACGGCATCGAGACCCACAAGTAGTGATGAATACAAAACTGCGAATGTACCTGCAACGATGACCGGTTTGGTCCAGTCTCCCAGAACATCGGTATACAAATTAATAAATTGTGCAGTAAAGGCAGCGGCGCTATTTTCAACGACAATACCACGACTGTGCATTAAGCCAGCTCCAAGCAGCAGAAAACATATAGCCAGAGTTCCGCAGCCGGCATAGCCGATAATAAAATCCTTGTTTACCTCTTCTTTACTAAAAGAATGCCCGGCCGCTTCTGCTTTGGCACAGGTCCAGAGTGATTGCCAAACAGAGGCATCCATTGGCGAGGGCATCAAACCGACCAGAGCCGCAATAAAAAGTAATTCTGTGAGTGTTAGTTCACTAATCGATCCTAATGAAGTTCCACTCCATTTGATGTCCGGGATAACCAGAATCGCAGCAAGCACCGTGGTTAAAGAAATAATCACGACCAATACTTTTGTTATCCGTTCCAGCCACTGATACTGCCCGACAATTAAAATTACTGCGGTTATCGCCAGAATGGTACTGCCAAGCGCGGCGGTATTCATACTCAGACCAAGAGTTGTCTTCAGTAATCCCGCTGCCAGCAGCGTTATTCCAGAGATAGCAAAGAAACTAACCACACAGGAGGTCAAGGCGAAATAGAGCAAGGCCCATTTTCCCTGACGACGATAACCTTCCAGTAGACTTTGCCCGGTCGCTGCGGCGTAAGTTGAACCGATTTTAATCGCAGGGTATTTAAAAACATTAGCTAATACGACAACCAGTAGTAGCGCCAGTCCATACATGGCACCGGCGCGGGTTGATTGCACCAGATGAGATAGACCTACGGAAGTAGCAGCGAACAACAAGCCCGGCCCCAACGAGCTCATGTTAATAAATTTAGCTGTTCGCATTATCTGAATTTATGAAATTCTTTTTAATTCATTGTGTTGTTTAAAAATCATTCTACCCCAGGCATCAACCGTGGCTTGAACAACCATATCCTGCAGTAGAAAATCTCGCGCCTGCACGGCCAATGCCGGATCAATCTCCTTTATGTCTCCTGCGGCCTGAGCCGTCATTTGCAGACGGGCAGCGTTCTCCAATGTGATTGCCAGATACAGCGCTTCTGACAACGATCTACCTGTAGCAATAATGCCATGATGGCCAAGCAAAGCTGTCTTGTTGGTTTTACCCAGAGCCCCGGCGATAAGCTCACCTTCACTGTTACCCACTGGTACTCCCGGCCAGTCTGCCACAAAAGCACACTGCCCAAAGATCGGCATTGCATCCATATGGGCAACTACCAGCTCCTCTTCTAACATAGATAGTGCCGATGCATAGGGGGGATGAGTGTGAATTATTGCCCTGATGTCGGGACGATTCTCATAGATCCAGAGATGAAAGCGTACAGCCGGATTCGGCATTGAGTTGCCTTCCACAACATCCATTTGCCTGTCAAAACGGATCAAATCTGCGTATTCAACTTCTGCAAAATTTTTCATCAAATCGCTGGTCCAGAATGAATCTCCCTGTTCAGCCCGAGCCGTAATTTGTCCGGCCAGAAAAGGAGAATGCCCATCCTCTGCTAATTTTCTGGTCGCAATAATCATCAGCTCAGCCAGAGCAAAATTTTCCCGCATGGCATGTTTTTTTAGATCATTACTAACCTGTTGATGAATATCTGCATCACTTTCGTTACTAAATGAATCTGAGGTTTCTATTGACATGTTCTATTTACTTTTTTAGAAGCTGAGCTCACGGCGACAGTTTACCCAATTATTCAGTCTTTGGGGTTTTGGGATACGGGAATCTGAAAAACCCTATAAAATCCTTATGAAATATTAACAAGCCTCGACTTAACCTACGTGCGCTTTATTTAAAGCTATGTAACAATTGAAATTTTGAGTTATTCGGAACATTGGTAGAACCAAATCAAAACCCTTTAGGAGAGAGTAAAAACCTTAGCTTCGGCGATATTCTCAAAATTATGTATTCAATACTGTCAGCTGAAAGACAGTATTATCTGCTCGCAATTATCTATGGTGTTGGAATCAGCCTACTGTCTCTGGCAACGCCGATTTCGGTGCAAATGCTGGTCAACACCGTAGCCAATACGGGCCTTAAAACACCACTGATTGTTTTATCTATCACGCTATTTCTGCTACTCATTTTTGCTTCTCTGGTGGTCGCGCTTCGAATTCATCTTATGGACATGTTCTCTCGTCGCTTCTATGCGCGCATGGTCTCGGAAATCGCCCTGAGAACCATTTATGCCGTTGATCCGTATTTTGATAATGCCGGCAAAACCGCCCTGTTTAATCGCTATTTCGATATCATTATTGTGCAGAAGATGCTCCCTACTATAATAGTCGGTGGCTTTACCGTTATTTTGCAGGCCATAGTTGGCTTCGTTGTGGTTTCTCTCTATCACCCCTACTTCCTCATATTTAATATTTCTATCCTCTTGTTACTTTGGCTGGTATGGGTGCTGTGGGGAAGACGTGCCGTGTTAAGTGCTGTGCAGCTATCTCATAACAAACACGCAACTGCTGCCTGGCTTGAAGAAATTGGCAGCTCCGACGGCTTTTATCGTTCTGAATATCAAATCGAATCCGCTCTGAAAAAAACCGATAGCTTTACAGCTAATTATATCGAAGAGCACATCAAGCATTTTCGCCAGTATTTCAGTCAGACACTGTGCTTCCTTTTCATTTATGCATCCGGCAGCGCCATTCTTCTGGGTCTTGGTGGCTGGCTGGTGATGCAGGGCCAACTCAATCTTGGCCAACTTGTCGCTGCCGAACTGGTTCTTTCAGTGGTTTTTTACGGGATTTCACAATTCGGTACCTATCTCGTTTATTTTTACGATTTATGTGGTGCGATCGACGAACTGAATAATTTTCTTTTAATTGAATATGAAGACTCTCCTGTGGCGACCTCACGCATTGAAGGCGACGCATCATTAAAATTTGTTAATGCAAGTGGTTCTTTCGCCAAGAACAAACTAACTCTTAACTTTGAGGTTCCCAGTAAGGCCAGAGTTCTGGTTAGCGATAAACAGTACAACGTCAAGCAATTGCTAACGACTTTTTTGCAGGGTCAGCAAGTGCCACAATCCGGTTTTTTTATGATTGGCGGTGTCGAAGCCAGATCCCTGCCTCTGGTTAGCCTGCGTAAAGAGATAAGGGTGATCATTCAACCCAGAACCGTTTCCGTGACTATTCGTGAATATCTGGACTTGCAATCTGACGCTACACAAAAGGAAAATTTACTGGATGTTATTGCCATTACCGGACTCGAATCCGTCATCTCTCAACTGGAACATGGTATCGACACGCGTATCACTGAAAGTGGCTGGCCGCTTTCGGTAAGTGAGATTGCACAACTTAAGCTGGCCTCGGCTATATTGGCAAAACCCAGAGTGCTGGTACTTGGAGAAATGTTTGATATCGTGCAGGAAACCATACTCATTAATGCTTTTGAAAAGATGCGCACAGAGTCCTCAACCTCGATTTTGCATTTTTCCAATCACCACTGGGATCTTGGGTATACACACGAGCTACAACTAGACGCTGACAGACAAATTCTGACAAGCCTCGATTCCAGGCCTTCATCGGGTTCAACTAGCTAGAATTATGCTTCACGAAAGACACCAAATTCACTTTGTAGCACTTGCCGGCGTGCAACTTCCAAGGCCAATGCGCACTATCGCTTTTCTGATCATTATCATGAGTACCGCAGTGGCGGTATTCCTCTCGGTTACTCCCTGGGTACAGACTTCACCCGGGGTCGGATCGGTTACCGCACTTAACCCGGATGATCTCGCCCAGGAAATTAACGCTTTCGTCACAGGTCGCATTCAGAAATGGTACATTCGCGATGGCGATCACGTGAAAGTGAACGATCCGATCGCCAAGATCGTCGACAATGACCCACAATTAATTGAACGCCTCCAGGCCGAACGCAGACAAGTGAGAGCCCAATTGTCCGCCGCAGAAGCGGTTGCAGCGACTGCGAGGATAGATGCGGAGCGCACTGAGGAACTCTTTAGTGAAGAACTGGCTGCCAGACGAGATTACGAACAGGCAAAAATAAAACTGCAGGAACGTCTGGCCGCAGTCGCCGAAGCTGCCGCCAAATTGACACGCGCCGATGTTAATCTGTCTCGTCAGTCTGTACAGATCGTTCGCGCGCCACGCGATGGCATTATCCTACGGGTCAATGCCGGCGATACCTCTACATTTGTCTCCGTTGGTGACAGTATCGCCACATTCGTTCCTGATAATGTTGAACGTGTGGCGGAAATGTTTATCGATGGCCGCGATGTTTCTCTGGTGCGTAAAGGCGATAAGGTGCGTCTACAGTTTGAAGGCTGGCCGGTTGTCCAGTTCAGCGGCTGGCCATCTGTTGCAATCGGTACTTTTGGTGGAATTGTTGTTGCCGTAGATCCTTCTGCACAAACAAACGGACGCTTCAGGGTGCTCGTCAAAGAGAATCCAAATGACCTCAACCCATGGCCAGATAATGACTACGTACGTTTTGGATCGAAAGTTCGTGGCTGGATTCAGCTTGAAAAAGTGATTGTAGGTTATGAGTTATGGCGACTGTTTAATAACTTCCCACCGGACTTTCGAACCAGAGTTGACGGTTCAGAACAATAACTGATGAAAGTCGTAGTAGCACTGCTTCTTTTCTCCCTCACACTGGTCTGCGTGGCTGCTGAGAGCAATCACCCGCCTGCTGGAAAGAATAAACTCTCGGCTGAAGACGTTCTGAACTCGGCAGCAAGACATTATCCGAAAATACTGGAAAGTATTGCTGAGTTTCGTGCGGCTGAAGCGAAAACCCTGAGTGCCGAGGGGGCTTTCGATTTGACTTTCGATATAGACAGTTACAATTATGCGGAAGGCTTCTACGATGGCCGCAGTGTTGAAGCGACTGCATCCCGCTATTTGAACGCCCGGGGTGGCACCCGCGTTTATGGTGGTTACAAGCTTTCCAATGGCTCCTTCCCAGTCTATGAAGATGAACGATTTACCAATACCGGCGGGCAGCTTAACCTCGGCGTTCTTTTCTCACTGCTCAGAGATCGAGATATCGATCCGCGACGTTTCAGAGTATCCGATGCAGGTCTGGCCGCTCAACAAGCGAAATTTGACGTGCTGCTAACAAAACTTGGTATTGCGCAAAAAGCCATGGTCGCATACTGGCGCTGGGTTGCGCTCGGGCAAAAAAAACAGGTTTACAATAATTTACTATCTATCGCTGAGAAACGGGACGTTGGTCTGGGCAAAGAAGTAAAAGAAGGAGCCCGGGCCGAAATAGTCTTAACCGAGAGCAGACAGAACATTACACAGCGAAAATCACTGCTGGCCAGAGCTGAACGGGATTTTGCTGTTGCCGCTAATGAACTTGGCATGTTTTATCGGGACGCCTCGGGAAGCCCTGTTTTTGTTGGGCCGGAAAACCTGCCAGATTATCGACCGAAGCCAAGCCCTGCCGACAAAAATTATGAGTTGCAGAACCTGAATCGACTCTATGCTTCCCGCCCGGAACTGCAAAAATTAAGGAATAGCATTACCCGCGCGATGCGTCGTATTGAGCTGAATCAAAACTCACTGCTACCGCGACTGGATTTAAACCTCGGTGTTTATCAGCCGCTCGGCTCTCCGGCAGAAGGTGGTCTATCTCGTGATGACAGCGATGTAATAGTCGGCCTGCAGTTCTCGGTACCCCTCGAAAGGAGGGTAGCCCGCGGCGCATTGGCCGAAACCCGGGCGAAACTCAACGCACTAAGACAGAAAGAAAGGTTAATGGAGGATCAGATACAACTTGAGGTGCGCAACATACTTCTGAATCTGAAAACGGCGGAAGAACTGCTTATACTGGCAGGAGATGAAGTAAATCAGGCCAGCGTACTACAAAGAGCTGAAATTCAGCGCTTTCGAAAAGGGGCAAGTGATTTTTTTCTGGTGAATATCAGAGAGAATACTGCTGCCGAAGCTGAGGTGAGATTCTATCTGGCGGGCTTACAACGAGAAATTGCACAAGTTAATTTCGATGCTGCCACGGCAAACCTGGAAAAACTCGGGATCAGTGAAGACATACTTAATAATTATTGATACTGAAAATTGCCTAGCTGTTGCTTTGAACATGGACACATCAATAATTTGGTTACTTTAAAATCTGTAGGCAACTCCGATTCCAAACACCCATGGATCGATATCAACGTCAGCATCATTGCGTAATGCGCCTCTGTCAATTGAGACCTTCGTATCAATAAACATCTTTTTCACTTCCATATTCAGTGACCAGTGTTCAGTGATACCGTAGTCAAAGCCCGCCTGTAGTGCATAGCCCAGAGTGTCTTTATAATCGACTCTATCCACTGCCGCTCCTTCCTCATTAAAAAATGCGTATAGTTAATACCCGCACCAAGATAGGGGCGAAAGCCCTTGTTTTCCTGCGCAAAATGATACTGCATCATCAGTGTCGGAGTTAATGCCCAGACATTGCCCAGATCGAGTTGCCCTGCTGCGGTGTCTGTAGCAGTAACATCAAATGGTGGGGCGGCCAGTGACAATTCCAGACCAAAGTTTTCGTTCAGAAAATAAGTAAGGTCCAGTTCCGGTGCATACTGCTCATCAACATCGGCCGAACCACCGATTGAGCTGATATTTGCCGAGTCTTCAGGTTCATAGAGCAGAGCACGTACTCGTATAATCCAGCGCTCCTTGTCAGCAAAATCAAATAGAGCATCTGATTTGAAATAAGGCGTATGTGCTGTCTCCCTTGCATAGCCGGGGTTCATTGCTGTTAACACCGCGAGCAAACCGATACTCAAAACCGTCCTAATCATCATTTTTCTCCTTTAATTGACTGCGGACAGATTAAGCCCGGGCAACACTAAGAAAAAGTCGATTATAATAATTTTTTAGTTCGGTTTTTACGATGTAGCTATTTCAGAAAAATACTCCGTGTCTAGATGCAACAAACCCCGCCAGTTTACCAGGATGAGTTAATAAGAGACATCCCACTGTACGCGAAAGCGATTATCATTGACCTTCCGGTTAAAGAATCCGTCGTCCAGAGTCAGATGCGAGAAGTCGGCTGTCAGTTTGTTGTTGTGTCCGGCAAAAAACCAGTTTGCTCCGAGCGTGAACTCTTCGCGTTTATTCTCCTGTGTCCGGTCTACCTCGTTTGGCTCTTCTACGAAGGCGTAACGAAACGCAAGCTCAAGTGGTTCAGGAATAGCCGGGATCAGGTGGTGGAAAAAATAACCTGCTTGCGCATATGAGCCGGTAAAATCGCTCTTGGTGCCGGCCACTCTATCCTCAACAGTCTTCCAGTGAAATTCCTGCTGGATAGATAAGCCATGCCACTTGAATGCAAACTCCTGCATCATCTGTTCGACTTTAAATTGCCCATCGATTGCATTGGCAGGGCTGGTGAACCCATCAAGATTGCCACAACCGCTAGATGACCACCGCGTACAACGACCTTTGTTTGTCGCTGCCGCAATAGCAAGACTTCCGGTGGGTTTTTTCGTGTATTCAACATCGGTCTGCTTCCATTTGAGATCGCGGCCGAGAAAATTCCATTGCAGCCTGCCCATCCACATCATGTCTTCATCATCATTACGTACGCCACGGCCCTCGCCAGTGAAAACACCGGCCCAATAGCGCATATCGGCAGGTGTGTTCTTGAACAAACGACCACGCAACTGTACACCAACCTGACGGTCGATAGTGAATATCCGATTAACAATGGAACGCTCTACAAACTGCTGACGACCGGAAGAGTCCACACGTTCACGGTTATAATCGATTTTCCACTGACCGAGACGCAGAGCGGCCCAGTCATATTTATCCAGAGTAATCCGCCAGTCGATAACACGTGAACTGGCATTTGAGCTACTGGAATCGACACTGCGGGTTGGTTGCAGATCAACCTCGAAATAATACCCAATCCACGGTCGAAACCCGTGACCACCAATTTTCATTCGTAAACGGCGCGCTTCAAAGGTATTTTGAGCGTCACTTGTAAAGTCACCGATATCGCGAGGGTCACTCCTTGTTGGACTGGTAAAGCGTGTTTGCGCACGCCACTGCAGGTTCGTCCGCCAGTTACCATCGCGTGTTGCCAGTGTGAATCCTTTGCTTCCATGGCTGGCTTGCACAGGAAAATCTTCTTCTACTCTGGCTGCAACCTTGTCCGTAATGGTTTTGTCCATTCTGGTGTCAATATGATTATCGAGTTTTTGATCCATTGCCTCGCTGACTTTGCGTTCAACAATTTCTTCAACTTCAGTCGCGGTAGTTACTACAGTTCCTCCGTGTTCAGCTTTTAACGAAGAGTTGTGACTGGCATTCGCTTCAATCGACTTTTCCCGGCTTTCTATCAGAGGAGCGGCTTCTTCCTTGCTGAGAATTCCTTTCTCGACCAGCATCTTGATCAATTCAACAGATGAGTCTGCCATGGCATGTGGAAAATAACCGGCCGAAAATATACCTAATAAAACCGCCATCATCGTTCCACGAACTCTGATATTCATAATAAATCCCCTTTTGCTATCGTTATGTGTAGTGATTACGGGGATGGATATTGCATTACAAATATGACAGTTTTATTAAAATCAGGCTGTATATGTGACAATTCAATGAAATTTACGATGGACTCCTGTTAATCAGGAATCTTTACGGATTATTTGTAATACCTCCAGATAGTTATTTTCAAACTTAACGGGGAATGTGTATTCCTTTCGCATACTTTTTACAAGGCCCACACCGGGAACATACCAGTCAATTGTCTCAATATTGATGGTATCGAGATCCATAAACTCCTTTAATGAGCCACCACCACCATAAAGCGATCCTTTACCGTTTACGCGGATGCTGTTGGTAAATTTTCCCGCCGGAACCGTAACAATGTCATCAATACTCTCAATGCGGTATTCCATGACAATCGCTTCCTTTATTTTTCGATTATAGGTTTGCTCAAAAGCTCCGGTTACCTCCAAAAAACGTATCCGTGACGGAGACTGCCAGCTTGTACCGACTTCAACCGGTTCTTTCAACACGAGCGTGCTTGTCTTTGATTCGGGGTCAAATCGAAACAGAGCCCCGTCCCGTCGCTGATAATAATCTGTACGACCGTCTGCACGCTTTTTCGGATAGTACAACTCGCCTTCGATTTTCCTCGGCTCAAGCATCGCCTCTATCGATTTTTGCAGGTGCTTTTCACCTCTGATATATCGAGTCACAGCATATTGCCACCAGTAACCTTCCTGTAGCGGATACCAGGAATCATCGGGCTTGCTGCAACCAGCCAGGGTAAGACAGAGAAAACTAATTAATATTCTAGACATTTTTATTGCTTATTGATTGAACTGTCGTGAATGATGATGAAAGCAAATGATAAACCAGTATTGAAATAAGCAGTACGCCTGAGGCTAGAAAACCAAACTGATGATCTATTTTGTTAACAAGGTAATCGTATTGACTACCCGTCTGATAATTCGTCAGATAGTTAAAAATCTTTAAAGTTAAAACAATACCTGCATGCAGCCCAATACAGGAAATAATGCTCTTACTACGATTACGAATAAAGGCAAACAACATACCGAGTATAAAAAGTGTTATAAAAGAATCTATAGTGACCGGGTTGGAAAAACGAAATAAAGCGGCTGGAAATATTTGTATTCCGGTGAGCCAGCCAATCGTGACATCTTCCGGAACAGCACGATACTTGAGAAAATGAACTGCTGCATAAAGCAGGCTCGTCACCAACATAGCAACAATCCAGTTGCTTTGTTTTTTCAAGCCCCCGAACAATGCTCCTCTGAATATAGTTTCTTCAACGAGCCCAACGATCAAGCCACTTAGCAAGGCTTTAAAAACTACTGTAATGAGTTTACTGACGCTCGTATCAGCTTTTGCATCAAATTGATAAATATTGAGCTGCAACAGCGCAATATCCATCACCATTACAATTGCAGAGCCGGCAAGCATATAAAGAATCAAGGTCTGTGTTTTTGACAATCGAGTCGTCTGCCAGGCCAGTCCCTTTTTGGACAAAAGACCGTAATACCTGAGATAGAGAAGACTGAAAAGCAACCCGCTTATCAAGCTTGTCCTCGAGATAACACGATGAAACTCCATATCACTGAAGGGAGAAATTAACAGATAAACCGGATAGGCCGCTATCGCGCCAAAAAACAGGGCAGAGCAAAAAACCAGAATAAAGATAATAGCGGTTTGCAAAATCGTTTTTTCTGGCGAAGTGGCTTCTATTTACTACTTTATTGCGATTCTGGCTGATTCTCTCAGCCCTTTGGAATCGCGCCAGGAGATGCTAACCATATCACCCGGCACAGCACCGTCAAATTGAAACGAGAGATAAGGATTCTTTGAAACTGCGCGGCTCCAGTCACAACGCATAATAACTTTGTCGTTATGCCGGCAAACAAGTTCTTCTATGTAATACATTGGTATAGCGAAACCAGTTTCGGGATCTCGTTCGTAACCTGTATCCATAGGGTGTTTTATAATAGCGCGAACGGTAGTTACCCCTTGCCGATGACTTGTTCTAATTCTGATCCCGGATGCCATCTCAGCCACAGCCTCCTTCCACAACTTCAACAAACTTTCTTCTACTGTAAAGCTTACCTTCCGATTCAACGACTGCAATTATGTCAGATGGAACTCCGATTTTAATTCTCGTTGCAACGAAAGGCCGACATTCCGGACTGAGATCAAAATGAGCAATTAGCGGGTTTGGGTTACGTTCGACCAGTAAGGAAATGCCACTTACAGCATTGAGTTCGGTCTTGATTTTAACTGGTACCACAGCACCGTTCTCGATCAAATCATGAACATCAATACTGATCGCGTCACTCTCCAGTATTTCTCTATCTGGAAAGAACGATTCCAGTGCTTCTTTCTCACTGGTTTTGGTAAACGCTTCGATATTCCAGTTGGCAAAGACAGCTGCTGATTTAAACAGGCTGGATACGAAGGGTGTTGCAAGCAGGATTTTTACGAGGGATCTTCGTTGCATTTATCTATCCAACATTACACGTTCGAGCTCCAGATCCTGCTGATAAAATTCGAGGCGCGCCTGAATGCGTTCTTCCTGATAGTAGTCCGGATAAATATTTCGCTGCTGCAATATATATCTCAAACGCTCAACTGCAACACGGGTCTCGCCAGTAAGATAGTAATACTCAGCATTAGCAATACCGGCTTCGACCGGATTTCCCGCTTCTTCCTCTGCTCTGGTCAGATAATTGTAATAAGCAATATCCGGCGTATTGTATTTTGCATAGTGTTTAAGGATATCTCGTGCTTTCCCTGGTTCGCCGCCCTGCAATAAAGCCTCTGAGTAATTCAAAATAACAGGGCGGTAGTCAGGATAGAGATTCATCAATGTATCGTAATAGGCATAAGCTTTTTGGAAATCACCCGCTTTCATTTCGATATCAGCCGCCGCAAGTAGAAAGGAAGAGTTTTCCTTATCCGTATTCAATAAAGCCTGCATTTGTGCACGCGCTCGACCATTATCTCCGGCAGCCGAAAGAGCTAGAGCGTGACCGTAACTTAATGCGGCCGGTTTTATCAGAAATACTTCGTTTTTAATTTTGTGTTCGAAAAACTCAACAGCCTTTTCAGGGTCCTTATGCGTCAGAACCAGCAGCTTTGCCTTGATAAAGTCGTAACTGGCACTTTCTGTGAATTTCATATTGACGGGATAGACTTCTGCCCTTGCTTTCGAATCGGCAATTCGGTTTGTTGTCAATGGGTGAGTGCGCAGAAACTCCGGCGCCTGGGCAAAGTAGCGCGATTGTTTTTGCAGCTTTTCAAAAAAACCGGGCATGCCCCGCGGATTAAATCCGGAACGCTCCAGTAGTTGCATGCCTATACGATCCGCCTCCTGCTCGTTGGCGCGGGTAAAATTTATTTGTGCCTGAGCAGAACCACCTTGAATCGCAACGATCGCCGCCTGCCCCGCCTCCGGGTTTTGAGTCGCTACCAGTATGGCACCAAGCATAGCGGCCATCATCGGCACGCTCATTCTACTTTGTGCCTCGGCGCTTCTGGCCATATGCTTTTGCGTGACATGCACAACTTCGTGTGCCATAACACCGGCGAGTTCACTTTCATTTGAAGAGTTTAAAACGACACCAGCATTGATACCGACGATACCTCCAGGGGCTGCAAAAGCATTTATGAGCGTGTCATTGATTACGAAAAAGGTAAATTGCTGAACATTATTATCGCTGTTAGAGACCAGTCGATAACCGATAGACTGAATGTAGGTTTCCACTTCAGGATCATCCAGAATCGGCGTATGCCGGCGTATATGATTGAGAAAAGCCTGACCGAGGCGCCGCTCGTATTCAGGAGATAGTAAGGCACCCGTTGAATCACCGATATCGGGAAGATCCAGAGTGCTCACAGCGCCTAACTGAGTTGAAGCCACTATCAGACTGATAAACAAGGACAATACGATTTTCATATTAAGATATTGAAAAATAATCACTTTGTTTTTGAGCCTTTAAGAATATTTTAGTTCAAAAAGCTGTTTTATAGTATAAACCCTTCCGGCATCAAGCGGCATGTCTAAAAATAAACTGGCACGACTGTGATCCGGACACAGACACCATATAATAGGCACATCAATTAGCAAACAATATGAAATCGGGAGTTTTTCACGAATGACAAAGGTAAAAAATGCATTTTACGCTCAATCCGGCGGAGTCACCTCTGTGATTAACGCATCCGCCTGCGGCGTGATTCAAAGCGCCCGCGAAAACGCGGCGCATATCGGCAAAGTGTATGCAGGACGAAATGGAATCATCGGTGCTTTAACCGAAGATTTGATAGACACTTCAGCCGAAAGTGACAGCGCGATTGCCGGACTTCGACATACTCCATCAGGTGCTTTTGGATCCTGTCGCTATAAACTCAAGGGCCTGGGTGAGAATCGTGCTGAATACGAGCGCCTTATTGAAGTTTTCAAAGCCCACGATATCGGCTATTTCTTTTACAACGGTGGCGGTGATTCTGCCGACACCTGCCATAAAGTCTCACAAATTTCCCAGACCCTGAACTATCCGATTCAGGCTGTGCATATCCCAAAGACGGTAGACAATGATTTGCCCATTACAGATAACTGCCCTGGCTTTGGCTCGGTCGCAAAATATATTGCTGTTTCAACCCGGGAAGCGTCATTCGACGTGCGTTCGATGGCTCTGACTTCAACCAAGGTCTTCGTGATAGAAGTAATGGGTCGGCATGCGGGCTGGATTGCCGCTGCGGGCGGACTCGCCGCAGATGAAAATAATGACATTCCTGTGGTAATTCTTTTCCCTGAAGTTGAGTTCGAACAGCAAAAATTTATTGATAAAGTGCAAGACCATGTAGAGAAATCGGGGTTTTGTTCCATTGTCGTCTCTGAAGGTGCGCACTGGCCTGATGGCAAGTTTCTCGCGGAACAAGGCACTAAAGACGCCTTCGGCCATGCCCAGCTGGGTGGAGCTGCACCGGTAGTGGCGAACATGATAAAAGACGCTCTCGGCTACAAGTTCCACTGGGCGGTAGCCGACTACCTGCAACGCTCAGCCCGCCATATCGCCTCAAGAACAGATGTTGAACAGGCCTACGCGATGGGTAAAGCCGCAGTCGAATTCGCCCTTGCCGGTGACAATGCGATCATGCCGACAATAGTGCGGACTTCGAATAAACCATACGCCTGGGAGGTGGGAAAGGCCTCTCTTGCAGATGTTGCTAATGTTGAAAAATTTATGCCAGCGGAATACATCAGCGAAGATGGCTTCGGTATAACTGAATCCTGTCGTGAGTATTTACTACCATTAATAGCCGGAGAAGATTACCCACCGTACAAGAATGGCCTGCCAGATTATGTAGTACTTAAGAATGTGCCTGTCGGAAAAAAACTTTCTGAGGGATTTAAGATATAAGGTAGCCAGCTGTCATGATTAGCATCAGCCGTGGCTTCCTTGCCGGCATCGGATTTCTGCTAATTGTACTTTTGTTCACCTCACCGCTATCACCATATGATGCTCGTTCGCTGAAACAGGGATGGCAACTCGGTCACATTATGCTATTTACCGTCTGGACTTTCCTGCTCTCAGACTTATTTTTAATACACATTAAAGTCGCCCGACTTTGTCTGATTGTTTTTCTTACCACTCTGGCGCTCGGCATTATTATCGAGCTAATCCAAAGTTTCATCGGGCGTGGGTTTTCATTACTTGATTTGGCTTTCAACCTTATCGGTAGTTCGCTAGGTCTCAGCTTGCTAGTCTATCGTGAATGTATTCACATGCCTCAAGCAGCAAAAAAAGTACTATATAGTCTGACTGCGATTCTACTCTTTTACGCCCTCACCCCGGTAATTCTAAGCTTAATGGATGAAATTAAAATGTATCGTAGTTTCCCTGTATTAGCCGACTTTGAGAGCAAACTAGAACTGAGTAGATGGGAAGGAGATATATCTATAGACAAGCCCGGCTTCAGTGCTAACGAAGGCAATATGCTTCAAGTTACTTTGCACACCACTCAATTCAGTGGTACCACACTAGCCTACTTCCCAGGCAACTGGACTAATTATTCGCAATTTCTCTTCGATGCTTATAACCCTGATACTGAAGTCCTGAGTCTGACTCTGCGAATTCATGACGAGTCACACTATGGTAGTGGTCGCGGCGAATATGCCGATCGTTTCAATCAAACTTTCGATTTGCAAAGCGGTTGGAATGCTATTCTCATCGAGCTTGAAGACATAGCCAGTGCACCTCAAAACAGAGTCATGGACATGACCCGAATTCAGAGCATCCAGCTATTTACTGTTGATTCGCCTAGAACCCGCTTTTTGTATCTTGATAATATCCGGTTGAATACTACTGAAAGCGGCAAATAGACCGGGATTTCCCGGCTAAAGGCCATTTTGGCGAATTAATTGTCGCAACTGACTGGAGCTTAACAATAGCCGCTTTGGACCTGGTTTGCCCGACCTTGCAGGCAATTACGCTGTGCTGCTCAACATGAACTATAATGTGAGCGAAACCCTATTATGACCTTGTTGATTATTCCTCTGATTGTTTAGTATCAACTAGTGTTTTAGAGTAGGCGTCATGTGTAATCCGGACATGGCGCTTTTTTTATGAGCATTAATTTTGTTATTCTCAGTTCCGCGATATTTATTGCCTCTGTAAATACCCCGCACAATTTCACCATCATCGATTTCTGGCAGAAGAAATGTGACGAAGGCGACACTCAGGCCTGCGGCAAAATAGAAGACAACAAGATCGCAGAAGTTAAATTGGCGAAGCTCAACAAACTTGCTGACATATTTCGCGATAACATTAGGGCGGAAGAATTTCTACTCGAGGAGAAACCTAATCTGGGTAAAGCCTACCCTCTGGTTATCAATGAATATCTGACATCGCTTGATGACGACCTTTCAGCACAAGGCGATAAAAATGCTATTGAATATTGTGCCAAACACTTTCACAATTACTGGATAAATAAAAAATTCTGGTGGCCGACTGATGCCAGAGATGAACCGGACTGGGGTACGATTTATGTTTATATAGTTGATCACTATCACGGTGTCTGTCTGAATCAGCCTTTCTGAATTAAGCCAGCGGTTTCACTCAGCGGTAAGCCCATCACAGAGGAATAACTGCCCTCAAGCTTTTTCAAAAAATTAGCCGCCACGCCCTGAATGCCATAGGCACCGGCTTTATCCAGTGGTTCATTTGAATCACAGTAATGAATAATTTCAGCTTCGCCTAATTCACGGAAACTGACCTGATTACATGACAACACGATTTGCTCTGTCTCATCGATAAGAACAACTGCACTAAGAACAGTGTGAGTACGGGCAGACAAGCTTGTCAGCATTTGTCTGGCGTGGTCTGTATTCTCAGGCTTACCGAGAATACTGCCATCAAGAATTACTTCTGTGTCAGCAGCGAGCACTTTCGAAGCTTGCGGCGCCAGCAGAGAGCCGGCTCGCGCTTTTTCCAGAGCAACTCTACGCACATATTCCTCTGCACTTTCCGAACCGTTCCAGATTTCCTCAATCTCAACGCGTATTATTTCGAACTCTACGTCGAGTGTAGTCAGAAGTTCCTGACGACGGGGTGAAGCTGAAGCCAGATAAAACAAGTCAGATTACTCGCGATGATAGGGATGTCGGTTGATTACTGTCCAGGCCCGGTAAAGTTGTTCCATCAAAAGCACTCGGGCCAGTCCATGTGGCAGAGTCAGATCGGACAAAGACCAGAGCTCTCTGGCTTTTTCTTTCAGTTCAGAATGTAAGCCATCAGCTCCGCCAATAATGAAGCTGATATTCTCGCCTTCTTGCAACCAGTTGGCCATATTCTCAGCAAGGTCTCTGGTATTACGTTTCCTGCCACGCTCATCAAGAACAATTATCTGATCGCGTTCAGGGATGGCCTCAATTATACGTGAGCATTCCTGTTTCAGCGCTTTTTCAGTACTGGAGGATTTTGTTCTTTTCCCTGCTGGGATTTCCTTCAGACTGACTTTCAATTCAGCTGGAAAACGTTTGTGATATTCGGCTACACCCTGGTTTATCCAGTCGGGCAGACGCTGACCTACGCTAAGGATAGTGATGCGCATGAATTCAGGACTGGTTTTCTGCGTCCCTTCTATCTTCTGACCAGAGTTTCTCTAGCTGATAATAAGCCCGTGTAGTCGGATGCATGATATGAGCGATGAGATCGCCAAGATCAACCAACACCCAGTCACCTTGCTCACCCTCGACTCCGAGTGGCTTGATACCTTCCTGTTTGGCTCTGGCCACGAGCTTTTCAGCCATTGATTTCACCTGTCGCTCCGAACGGCCACTGGCGATTATCATTCTGTCAGTTATCGATGTTTGTTCAGTGACGTCGAAAACCTGTATGTCCATTGCTTTGGCATCGTCGAGTACAGCAACCATAAGCTTGGTAAAAGCATTAATGTCTATTATAAATACCCTCTTTCCTGATAAATGTTAGTACTTTCTCCGGTAATACCTCAGCCGGAATCTGTTTCTTTTTCAGCCATTCGCGCACCTGTGTTGATGATATATCAAGTTGTGGTGCAGGTACTTCAAAAATACTACCTGCAGTACTCTGGTACAGATCCCGTGGATTTTCACAAAATCGATCGTTATACAGTTTGCGCAGTTTATCGTTACTAATTTTCAGTTCTGAGCCTGGTCGTCTGCTATAAACGATATGTGCATATTGAAAAATGGAGTCCCACTGATGCCAAGTATCCAGACTAACAAAGGCATCCATCCCCATTATCAGACACAGAATATGTTGTCCAAACTCATTCTTGAGTGATTTAAGTGTGTCTATCGTATAAGAAGGACCTGCTCTAACGATTTCACGATCGTCTATACGCATAGCAATCTGATCGCTGACAGCAAGCTGCAACATCTGCAAACGTTGCTCTGAGCTGGCATGGAGTGCGGCGCGGTGAACAGGTTGGCAGACAGGTATCAACCTGACTTCGAGCAAATCGAAATACCGGCAAACCGATTCTGCAAGACTCAGGTGTCCTTTATGCACCGGGTCAAACGACCCACCCAGAATTCCTATCGGTTTTGGATCTATCTTCCCTTACTCTTTTATATGCCCGTCACCGAACACTATGTATTTTTGCGAAGTCAGCCCTTCAAGTCCGACTGGTCCGCGCGCATGAAACTTATCCGTGCTGATACCAATCTCAGCACCCAGCCCGTATTCAAAGCCGTCGGCAAAGCGTGTAGAAGCATTGACAATGACTGAACTCGAATCGACTTCAGTCATAAATTTACGTGCCGCACTCAGATCTTCCGTAACGATCGCGTCTGTATGTTGTGAACCAAAATGATTGATGTGTTCTATCGCCTCACTCACATCGTCGACAATTTTAAGCGACATTATCGGAGCCAGATACTCGGTAGCGTAATCTTCTTCACTGGCAAGTTTTATACTTCCGAGTATGTCTTTTGATTTCTGACAACCACGAATCTCGACACCCGCTTGCTCATATAAAGGCGCCAGCCTGGCCAGAACCGTATCTGCAATAGAGCTTGCGATAAGTAAACTCTCCATCGTATTACAAACGCCATAACGTTGAGTTTTCGAGTTAAACGCGATTGCCTCAGCCTTCTCCTGATCAGCTTGCCCATCAATATATACATGGCAGATGCCATCAAGATGCTTGATTACCGGCATACGCGCTTCCTGGCTGACACGTTCAATCAGACTTTTACCTCCCCGGGGAATAATGACGTCAACATAATCGGTCATTCTCAATAATTCACCCACAGCGACGCGATCACTGGTTTCAATCACTTGCACCGCATCGCCCGGCAGGTCAACTGCCTGCAGACCACGCTGAATGCAGGCCCCGATGGCCTGATTCGAATGAAGCGCTTCGGAACCACCCCGCAGTATTGTCGCGTTACCAGATTTAATACACAGTGCCGCCGCGTCAGCGGTGACATTTGGTCGGGACTCATAAATGATGCCAACCACACCGAGAGGCACACGCATCTGTCCGACTTCAATACCGCTCGGTCGTTGCGCCATATTGGATATTTCACCGATTGGATCGGACAGAGTGGCTACCTGTCTTAGTCCTTCTGCCATTGCTTCTATTCGCTCTGGTGTCAATAGCAATCGGTCCAACATTGCCGCCTCTATCTTGTTTGCCTCAGCGGCTTCCATGTCAATTCTGTTTTTCTCGGCAAGTTCATTTTGAGAATCCAGAATAATAGACGCAATCGTCTCCAGAGCACGGTTCTTGGCTCCGGTGTCGACCTTAGCCAGTTCGCGCGAGGCTGCGCGAGCTTTCTGGCCAAGCTTCTGCATGTACGATTGAATATCCATAGTTCTATAATTTCAGTTTCACTACGGCGGGTAGCTTAAGGGCAAAGATTGTAACCTTACTCCGGTAATACGAAACAGAAAATTCTCCAGCACGTCCCAGGCATTGGCCCTGATCGCGCCTTTCATTACTTTATCGACCACCTGTGCCTGTCTTAACAGGGAATACAGCTGCCCGTCAGAGTAGCGTTTGAGAATACTGGTGGTCGCAAATTTCCGCTGCTGCCAGACATAATTATTGGCCAACACGCGATCCAGTGGCAAACCGGATGCGAGCTCACTGGACATTGAACAAATGCGGCGAAACTCCCACATCATTGCTGAGAATATCCCGATCGCTTCTGCTCCTTCACCTTTCAGCCCCTGCAACATTCGCGCGAGGCGTTTTTTGTCGCCGACCATGCAGCTGGCAACGAGATCAAATACTTCGAAGCGAGAACTATCCATTACTGCGTCCATTACCTTATTACTATCAATCAATTCTTCATCCACAAGAAGCACCAGCTTTTCAATCTCCTGTTTCGCTGCCAGTAAATTGCCCTCAACTCTGTCAGCAATCAAACTGGCCGCGTCCGGTTCAATTTTTTTTCCATAAGTACGCAACCTTTGTGTCACCCAGTCAGCTAGTCGTCCAGGTTCTACAGGCCAAATCTGTACGCTAACACCAGCACCATCGAGAGCCTTAAACCACTTGCCCTGCTGTGTACGCTTATCGATTTTATTTGAAGTAATGAGCAATATATCGTCAGATCCGGCCTCAGATGTATATTCAACCAGAGCCTTTGCACCTTCTTTTCCCGGTTTCTGCGAGCCCATTCGTAATTCGACAATCCGACGACTGGCAAACAGCGACAGGTTTGCACTGGCCTGAGCCAGCTGATGCCAGTCAAAACCTCTGGCAACTTCCAGCACGCTACGCTCCTCACATCCCTTATCTCGTGCTGCCTGTCTAATCAGATCAGCGGCTTCCAGCATTTGCAGAGGCTCATCGCCGCTCAGGTAATAAACAGGAGCAAGTTTGTCGCGCTGCAGATGATCTGCAAGCTGTTCAAGCCTGAGACGCATAGTTTCTATTTCGCGCTGGCTGCTTCATTCAATTCACGAATTACCTGTGCCGCTGCATCTTTAGCAAGTTCATTCCGGATAACATTTTCTTCTTCAATCTTACCCAGCACGGCGTCTTCATCAAACGTATAATCTTTAGCCAGACGGATTTCTTCCGAGGAAACCAGTGCTTTTCCAGCTGCATCCTCCAGATTCATGTATACCGAAACAGTCACCTGATACTGCTCTACCTTACCTGTATCTGCCGATACGCTGAGAACGGTTTGATCATAAAACTCCCTGTCCAGTCGGAGTACAAATTCGGCATTGGCCCGACTGGACACCACCTCCGCTCCCGCGCTTGCAATCAAGGATCTCACTTCACGAATCACAGTGGTTGCTCCTGCATTGATCAGATAAACCTTTGAGACTGCTACACTGGATTTCTGCTGGGAACCGCGCAAATGAAAACCACAAGCACTCAAACTGATGATAAGTAATATTAGAATAATTCTGGTTTTCATAACTGGCTGTCCTATGGGTCAATATCGGAGTGAAGAGCCCGACTAGTTTAACTCAAGCGACGACTATGTTCACCAAACGACCGGGAACCAGGATGATTTTTTTCACCTGTTTACCTTCCACGAAGCGCGCCACATTCTCATCCGTCAGAGCCTGCTGCTTGATTTCTTCCTCTGTCAGCTTGATATCAAGCGTAAGTCTTGCCCGTAGCTTGCCATTCACCTGCACAATGAGTTGTAAGTCATTTTTTTCCAGAGCAGCTTTGTCCGCGGCAGGCCAGCTTTCATCGATCAACAAAGTAGTGTTTCCCATGGCCGACCATATCGCCTGGGTAATATGCGGTACGATTGGTGAGAGCAACAATACCACTGTGTGTAGCCCTTCCTGTCTAATCGCCCGACCGTTTTCACTATCGTCCTCACTTTTGCCCAGTGCATTCAATAACTCCATGATTGCGGCTATTGCCGTATTAAAGGTATACCTTCTACCAATATCATCATTCACTTTTTCTATTGTCTGGTGAATTTTACGGCGTAATTCACTTTGTTTATCTAACAGTGAAGACATATCCAGACGGGCTTCTTTGCTGTCTCTTATCTGCTGGTTGGCAAATTTCCAGAGTCGTTTCAAAAAACGATAGGCTCCTTCTACACCACTGTCTGACCATTCGAGACTCTGATCCGGAGGTGAAGCAAACATGGTAAACAGTCGTGCAGTATCGGCACCATATCGATCAATCAGAGAGTGCGGATCAACACCATTATTCTTTGCTTTGGACATTTTGCCCATACCATCGCTTTGCACCGCTAAACCATCAGATTGCAATATGGCCGAAATCCGCTGGCCTTTTTCATCTGTTTCCAGATCAACATCCAGAGGGTTAAAGTATTCCGTACGATCGTTCTCGGGCTTTCTGAAAAAGATTTCATTCAGAACCATTCCCTGAGTCAGAAGATTGGAGAATGGTTCGTCAAATTTTACCAAACCCATATCGCGCATCGCTTTACTCCAGAAACGTGAATAAAGTAAATGCAAAATTGCGTGCTCGATACCACCTACATATTGATCCACGGGCAACCAGTAATCGACTCGTTCATCAGTCATGCTTTTTGATTGATCCGGACAGGCATAGCGAATGTAATACCAGGACGAATCAACAAAGGTATCCATGGTATCGGTTTCGCGTCTGGCCTTTTTGCCGCAACGGGGACAGTTGCAATTTATAAACTCATCGAGTTTTGTCAGCGGACTGCCAGCGCCATCGGGTACGAGATTATCGGGTAAAACCACAGGCAATTGCTCATCGGGTACGGGAACCTCACCGCAATCCTGACAATGCACGACAGGAATCGGACATCCCCAATAACGTTGTCGCGATATACCCCAATCGCGCAAGCGGTAAACGGTCTGCTTGCTACCAGCCTCGCGCTTCTCAAGCTCGGCAATAATAGCTGCACTCGCTGCTGCGAAACTCAACCCGGAATGCTCTTCAGAATCAAAGGTCACGCCGTAGTCGCACCAGGGTTCCGTCAGGGGAAGCTCGAGATCCTCGTTTTCCGGTTTTACTACCGCCTTAATTGCTAAACCATATTTACTGGCGAATTCAAAATCCCGTTCATCATGGGCTGGAACCGCCATGATTGCGCCTTCGCCATAACTCATTAACACATAATTTGCTATCCAGACCGGCAAGGCTGCACCGGTCAGCGGATGCACAACCTGTAAGCCGGTATTCATACCCAGTTTTTCCTGTGTGGCCACGTCCGCTTCCATCACCGCACCACGTTTGCATTGCTCAATGAAGGCCTGCAATTCCTCGTTATTTTCAGCAGCTTGCAGGGCCAGCGGATGCTCCGCGGCAACAGCCATATAGGTGGCGCCATAAAGTGTGTCGGGTCTGGTGGTGAATACCTTCAGTTCAGCATCACCTCCATTCAATTGAAAGCGGATTTCCGCGCCTTCACTTCTACCTATCCAGTTTGCCTGCATGGTTCTGACTCTGTCCGGCCAGCCCGGGAGCTTATCCAGATCCGCCAGTAACTCTTCCGCGTAAGCGGTAATACGCATGTAGTACATGGGAATTTCGCGTTTTTCTACCAGGCCACCGGTACGCCAGCCTCGTCCGTCAATCACCTGTTCATTGGCCAACACAGTCTGGTCAAGCGGATCCCAGTTGACGGTGCCAGTAGTCTGGTAGATCAAACCTTTTTCAAGCATGCGCAGAAAAAACCATTGATTCCAGCGATAATAATCTTCGTTACAGGTAGCAAGCTCACGACTCCAGTCAATAGCAAAACCCAGAGATTTAAGTTGCTTGCGCATATAGTCGATATTGTCACGAGTCCAGCTGGCCGGAGGGGTATTATTGGCCATGGCCGCGTTTTCTGCCGGCAAGCCAAAGGCATCCCAGCCCATTGGCTGCAGTACATTCTTACCCTGCATGCGTTGATAGCGGGCGATTACGTCGCCAATGGTGTAATTACGCACATGCCCCATATGTAATTTGCCACTCGGATAAGGAAACATAGACAGGCAATAAAACTTTTCCTTTGCGGTATCTTCTTTAACCTCAAAAGCAGCGGACTCATCCCAGGTATTCTGTACCTGAGTTTCTATTGACGCGGGATCGTATTGACTTTGCATTCTTTACTAATGTTAGTTTCAAAAGCGTTTAAGCATACAGCAGTGTGCAAGACTCGAACAGATGGGAAGGTGCCAGTGTATATTGGTGAGCTGTCGCGTTCAGGTATCAGCTTTGAAAAGAGCCCGTGGTAGTACCATGCTTTGACGTTTATCCCTGTATTCTTCTATCAGTCCCTCATAGTCGGCAGCACCATACTGGCTGAAAGCTTCAGCAAATATATTCGGCAGTTTGCGGTAAGGAGATAAGCCAAGATCTTTCAATATTATGTCGATATATTGCTGAAAACGCGTATTGACGGCACAGGAACGAGAGGGTTCATAATTAATATACTGTCTTTTCCAGCGCAGGATATGCGTAATACTTTTTTTCATTTCTAATGCTGAAGGCAATTGTAAATCACCATCAAGATAGGCGGCCAGCCATAGCATCCCAACTTCTGCTGCGGGCACATGCATAAAGCCATGATTGAAACCGGCGAAAGCGACATTCGGAATCTCTGGATGTAAAAGATGACGAAAGAGTTGTACCCCGTCATTCTCTGCTTCCAGCATCTCACGATAAGTTTTCGGGAAAAAAGGAAATTGCGGGGCTTCTGAGCCAAGACTCAAAACAACCTGATCGCATTCAATAACATTGCCATCGCTCAAACGAATTCCCTTCTCAGTAAAACCATCCAGCTCGGCATGAACAGGCAAAATTTTCTCGTTTGCCACGGCTGGATAATAGTGCTCCGGAGCCATGGCTGCCGCTGAACGCCAGTCACTAACTATGTAATGCTCTGGAAGCACGGCTTTGAGTCCCTTTTTTGCCAGTTTACTTTTACCAATGCCATAAACATAGCAGTGAGCCCTGATCACAAGAGCAATCAACTCCCAGGTTCCACGAATCAGCCAGGCGATTTTCTGGTGCAGAAACTTTTCTGCTGCGCTCGGGTAAGCCCAGCTCGGCATCAGCACCGATGTCATTCGGCAAAAAATCAGGCGTGCATAATGTATGCCGCATATATGAAAAGGTATCAGCCAGCGCGGCGTGCGAAATACATGAGTAACGTGCCGCGCTCGCTCAACCGCAAAAGTCGCCATGTCGACAGCGCTTTTACCGAACCCGACAACGGCAACTCGCTTATTATTGAAGACATCAAGATTATTTACATCACGTTCAGTGATTATTTCCCCTCTGAAATCTGACTGACCGGGGAACTCCGGACGATGCTTGCCTTCAGTGTACTGACCAATAGCCACCACCACAAAGTCAAAACTTGACTCCTTTTCGCCACCATCGGCTTTGTATTTGAGGCTCCAGCCATTTTCAGCTTCAAGCATGGAAAGAACCTCATGATTGGTACGAATGTTTACATCAAGCGCCTTTATAGCCTGATTCAGATATTCACGTATCTGACCACTGGTGGGATGATGATCCGGCTCGAAGGGCCAGGGAAAGTCTGACAGACGGTAATGAAGACCGGTGTTTTGCAGACGAACGCCCGGATAACCAAGGGCCCAGACGCCACCAGGATCAGCAGATTTTTCAAATACTACGGTCTCATGACCGCTTTTCTGCAAACTATGCGCGGCAACAATGCCGGATATTCCGGCGCCGATTATTGCAATTTTCATTAGCTGGTTAACAGAGTGTGGGTTTTGATACTATAGTTTTCCTCAAATTACAGGAAGCCATCATGTATTTAACTGTCGGGCATTTCAAATTTAATGCAAACAATATCAAACGTGCTGAAGAAGTCATGCAAGACATAGTCAATCTCGGTCGTGCTGAGGAAGGCATACATCAGTACACTTTCTATGCAAACCCCGATATTGAACATGGCTATTTCCTGTTTGAAGAATGGGAGTCAAAAGCAATGCACGATGTGCATTTTGAGAGTGCAGCTATGCAAGCCATTGTGCCTGAGTTTTTTGAACTGCTGGCCGAGCCACCGAAAGTCTCCTATTTCGATGCCACGCTAGAGTCACAACTCTGACCCTCTCTTGTCCGGTACAACAAAACGCCTTACGCAAAAGTCGCTGCTGCAAGGCGTAACTGAACTTGGTAAAAAAGATAAAGGTCTGGCAAGGGTAACTCGACTTTATGGCCCGCCGCCGATGTGGGGACGTAAGGCTGACTTTGCCGCATTACTGAAAATTATTCTTGAACAACAGGTTTCTCTGACTTCTGCAGAAGCTGTTTATCAACACCTGTCTACGTCAATTTCCGTGATAAGCCCGGAAAACGTTCTGAAGCTATCTGAATCCGGATTGAGAGAGCTTGGTTTTACCCGGCAAAAAGCCGCTTATTGCTACGGCCTCGCCGATTTGATTTCCAGCGGCGAGTTTGAGCTGGCTGAACTGACAAAAATGAGTGATGAAAGAGCACACGATGAACTCATAAAGATAAAGGGAATTGGTACCTGGACAGCCAATATCTATCTGCTGATGGCTCTGCGTCGACCGGATATCTGGCCGGACGGTGATCTGGCTTTGGCAGAGTCGACTCGCAGAATACGTAATCTGAAGAAACGCCCCGACTATGAACGTCTCAACAGAATAGCCTTGAGGTGGCGACCCTGGCGCTCTGTCGCCGCACGTATTCTCTGGCATGCTTATCTTTCCGAGAATGAGAATAAACCCGAAGTGTAGAAGAGACTTCTTCTCTGGAGTATGCTGATTGAATGGAATTCGATCTGAGTAAACGCAAAGCGGCCTTATTGATAATTGATTTGCAGGAATTATTTACCAGCGCCACAGGTCCTTTCAAGAATGAGCTGGCCGCTCAAACCATCGACGAAGTTAACAAATTTTCACAGGCTTGTGCCAACAGAGCGATGCCGGTCATTTTTTCCCGTTATTCATTCCGTGACGATCTGACTGACGCCGGCTTACTTTCAGACAACCCGCTTGTTAGAGACGGCTTTTTCTCTGAAAACTCAAAGTGGATGAAACTGGATCAAAACCTGCAAGTGCCGCCTGCAAATATTCAATTACAACGAAACAGGCCCGGCGCCTTCTGGAATGGCAGACTGGACAGCTGTCTGCAGGATCTGGACGTTGACACCCTGCTGCTCTGTGGTCTGAGCGTAAACAATGCCATCAGCACAACGGCAAGAGAAGCATTCGCCCGAGATATTGCCTGTGTCGTTATCAAGGAATGTACCGGTGCTGCACCATTTGAAAGCGATCTGGATGCCTACTTTGAAACTCTGCATACCTGGACGGCGGAAGTCGCCAGTGCCGCAGACATTCTTCACAGACTCAAACAATAACTCAGGAGAAAACGATGCTATTCATCTGTTACTTTGAAATCATACCGGAAAAAGTGGAAGAGGTAGGTAAAGGCACCATAGGTCATTCGAAAAACCCCGGGGTCGAAGGCGTTAAGGTGATCTTCGAAGGTGTATCAGCATCACACTGGGGAATCGCCGCTTTTGAGGCCGAAAATGAAGAAGCGGTTTTTCGCTTTATTCGTCCCTGGGCCAGGCTCAACGATAAACTAATCGTCGCACCGGCGCTGCGTGTTGATAACGGCGATTATGCGAATCGCTTTCCTCAGGAAATTTTTGACAAGCACTAGTCATCAGCAAGAACCCGGTGTGGCTCCGTCAGCGACATATCGAAGGACATGATTTCGCTAGTCATCAACTCGAAGTCTACACCCGTAATTTGTTTTAGAGCCCGCCGGTTTTTATCTTCGCTCAGATGAGAGGCAAACTTTTCAGCCTCTTCTCGGGTAGAGAAACACAAAACCCAGATAAACCAGTAATCGGGTAAGGAGTCAGACTCAAGACCCGAATGACAATTATCCAGTTCGGTTGTGAGTGGTCCGGTGACGGAGGCATTGTCATCCAGCAGTTTCCTCAATTCCTCTTCAGGTACTTTGGCAAGAGTTTGCTGATGCTGTTGACGCGGAAAAAATAATTTCAGGCGATAGTTACCTTTATTTGCCTCGTTATCCGTCTCGCACTGTGACACCACCATCTCCGGCGCTACGTTTGTATAATTGTTCTCGTCATTATCGATTTTTTTCGACTCCGGATGCTCTGTCAAAAAGAAATCACAAAAATTGCGCATGCTCTGTTCACTGTCGAAATGAACCATGCACACACATTTGTAGGGTGCATCATCATTTACAGGCTTATCAGCATCACAAAAATTCAGGCCACTGTGACGCATTGATGTGCCAACGGCGAGTGGCAAATGATTCTTCATATAATAATCCCAGTTAAAAGTAGCACCGGGTTCATTTCGATAGGTGATCGTGATTCTAAACATGAGCAACTTCCTTTTAGGTCAAGGTATTCCGGCTAAGCAGATTTTTTATAAGCTATACAATCGATTTCAACAGCCGCGCCAAGCGCCAGTCCGGCTTTGCCTACAGTGATTCGAGCTGGCGGATTATCTCCCATAAAAGCCATATAACTTTCATTCATTTCACCAAAAGTATCCATGTCACTAAGAAATACGTTCATCTTAACAACGTCAGACATAGACGCATCGCAACCTGCCAGAATGCCAGCGATATTCTTCAACACCTGTGTGGTCTGGCCCGCAGTACCTCCTTCCGCAAGATCCACTGTCTCACCGACAGTACCAAGACTGCCTGACACGTAGATAAAATCCCCTGCTACAACAGCATGACTGAAAGCCTCCAGTTTCATCAGTCCATCTACATTAATTCTTTTAATACTCATGTTCAGCACCCTCTTTATTGAATTTTTTGCGATTCCCTACAGGTAGATCATGATAGGTGGCAAAGGCATATCCGCATTAATTAAATCTACCCGCTTCATTTGAATTTTATAAGCATCTCCCTCACGACGCAGCTTGTGCTGCATACTTCCGGCAAAAACCGTTTGCTCCTTATACAGAATCACAGCATGGAAACTGGACTCGACAATACAGGAGTCTTCGTCATAGTCACTGACATGAATGTCGGAAATCACTCTCGAGGAACGAATCGGGTATTGCATTGATGGAGAAAGGCGATGCATAAAATTACGTTTGCGTATCTCCATCAATATTCGATCTTCATAGAAAATCGAATCGTGCTCTTCCGGATTCTTCTGCCCGGAATCAAGGGGCATCCAGTAATAACCGTCTTCGGTGAAAAGCGAGATCCAGCTTTCAAGATCCGCCTTGTTAAGATAGCGCGCTTCGAGATTTATTAAGTCACCTATTACATTGAGATCGTGAGCTGATTTCTGTTTTGTCATTGGCTTTCACCCTGACGCATGTAATCCAGCCATGCCTGATATTGATTTCGGATACCCAGATCGCTGGTACCCATTGCTGTCAGGCTACTCGCTTCGGATTGATCCTGGCCAAAGTAACGATGTAGATCAATCCAGTCGATAGAACCATTACTGGCCGATTCCTGAATCCGGTAATAACAATCCAGATCGTCGGGCCCGACCATGGAACCCGGAGAATTTATCAGACGCGAATATCGCAGTGTCCGCTGCAGCAACTTTTCCGGCGCGCCTTTCAGTCGAAATGTCCAGGATTCGATAATTGTACTGTTGACTGTCTGTGGCCTTAGAACGCGAATCGACTGAATACCATCACGAATGGTGCTAGAAGGATAGCAACAGGCATTGTGTCGATTAAAAGAAAGAATGTCCTGCATGCGTTCTTCGCCATAGGCCTCGCGCATTGCGTCCAGATACTCCGGGTACATTTCAAAGTGACTGAAAATACTTTTTTTACCGCCCATATAGCCATGCCCATTTTCCAAAGCGGTCACACCCATCTTGTCAAAAAAATCATAACTACCACCGAAAGGATCAATAATTTCTGCTTCCGCTGGTGGTTTTGTTCCCTCCGGCAAGTCGGACAGATAATTCTGTACCGCATCACTGGTCGCTGCATGCGCGCACATTGGATGCATCGCATCATGCAGGTTTTCCAGGAAAAATTTCCAGTTGCAAGGGTGTAGAAAACGATGACAGTTAAGCCCGGTGACCTCGACTTCACCCTCAGGTGAGCGATCACACATGTTATCAATCGTATGTTTGAGCTCACCGAGAAAATCCGACAAGTCCACTACATCTTCTGCAAGACTGGCAAAGACGAAACCCCGGTACTGGTCAACCCTACCAAGACTGCGCATAGAATACTGCGCATCCTTAATATTCATACCTGTGTCCTTGTAAGCGCCCGGATGGGGAGCCGCGTGTAAGGAGCCATCTGTTCGATAAGTCCAGCCATGATAAGGACAGCGTAAAATCTCGGCAGTCCCACATTGCTTCTGGGTAACAATAGCACCGCGATGACCGCAACGATTGTGCAGAACATTTATCTGATCTGTTTTCGTGTCACGAATCATCAGCACCGGTAGGGTTGCAACGGTGGTGCTGTAGTAATCACCCGGTTTTCGTACCTGACTTTCGTGGCCAATATAAATCCAGCTACGTCCCCAGATTCTTTCCATCTCAAGCCGGAATATTTCCTCATCCGCGTATACGCTACTGTGGACCCGGGCAGGCTCGACAAGTTTTTCGATTTTCTCAATTGACAGTGTCATCTCTATTCACCAGTTTTGATCTCAGCCTACACAGGCTCTTATTTATATTATTTGCTTTTTATCAAAAATAAACCACATAACAGTAAAGCAGAAGCCAATACTGAGGGAGCCGCAAAACTTCCCGTCGCGTCCGCCATTCTCCCGGCTACCGCCGGCCCCAGTAGCTGACCAATACCAAAGGAGACGGTCATCCAGGCAATAGCCTTATCTCCATATCCCTGCGCCAGTTCGCGCGCAGCGATAAAACCCATAGAGGTTATCGCCATGAAAGTACCACCGAGTAAAGCACCACCAAGCAATACGCCGGCACTGGTATTAGCAACACCAGCTAACACGACACCTGTGGCCTGAATTGCATAAGCAAAGCGCAGGGCCAGAAAAACAGTAAAACGGTTTGAAAAATACTGCCATACATATAGCGAAGGTCCACCGACCAGACCGACTATAATCCAGGTTGTCGGTTCAAGATAGGCCGAAGTCTGTATGCCTCTGGCAATGGCGACAATAAAAGTTGCGGTGACAACATAGCCAAAACCCATCAGGCCATAAGCAATGATCAAGCGGAATAAAGGCATGTTGGAAAAAGGCGAAAAAGATCTGACTGACCTTGTCGCATGTGTATCAACATCGCTCTTCAATCCGGCAAGTATTACCCATGCAATAGCAAACATAAGCACACTAACCAGACCCAGAACTCCCCACTGTGCAAAGACCGGATAATTCAGTGATTTGGCAATTTCGATGATCAAAACGGACGCGATAATACCGACGGACAAACCAGCGAAATGAGTCGAGATCAACTGCGGCCTCTGCTGCCGTTTGAACACCTCTACCACCACAGCCGTGCCCAGAATCATGGCAAAAGCGCTGGCGAAACCCGACACAAAACGCAAAATCAGCCATAAAACAAAGGAGCCTGTCAGCGCACAGGCCAGTGTTGTCATGGCGCTGAAAATCAAGCCGAAAAGTAGTCCGCTATGTCTTTCCGGCCGATGCACAAGCAAAGCGGCAGCCATCGCCCCGAGCAGATAACCGAAAAAATTGGCACTGGCGACGTCGCCGGCTCTGGCAACAGACCAGCCCAGAGTTTCTATCAAGCCAGGCAAAAGAGGGGTATAAGCGAAACGACCGATTCCCATTGACGCCGCGATGATAAGAGCTCCGGCAAAGGCAACCAATAGCGGCTTATGCGCAGGATCCCTGACAGCGATATTCAAAAGTTACTTACTAGCTCAGTTCCGAACCGTGAATGTTTTTACGCGGAATGAGGTCGAGATCCACATTTTCAAGGCAACGTACATTGACGGCCCAGATGCCCTGCGTATCGCGTGGTCGTCGAAATGGCAGAATGCCGCATTCGGGACAAAAATAGTCCTTAGCCGTCTTTGTATGCCACTCGTATAAACTCATCTGCTCGAGAGAACCATCGATTCGTAATTGCGCGTCCTCAACCCGATGATTCAAGGCCCCGCGTTTTTGGCAGATACTGCAGTCGCAGACGCGCACATGATCAAGGTTCATATCTACTTCGAATCTGATATTACCGCAATGACAGGATCCTTGATAAGTAAGCATCTTCAGCTCCGTGCCAAGGCTTCAATCTCTTCACCCTGAAGACGATATGCCACCCACTCTTCCTGGGCGTTAGCACCAAGCGACTGGTAAAAATTGATTGCAGGTTCGTTCCAGTCCAGTACGCTCCATTCAAAACGACCGCAGTTTTTTGTCAATGCGATCCTGGCCAGATGTATTAACAAGGCTTTGCCAGCACCAGCATTTCGATGCTCCGGCGAGACGTACAGATCTTCAAGATAGAGCCCGTTTTTTCCAAGCCAGGTTGAGTAATTGAAAAAATACACAGCAAAGCCAACCGCGGTACCCTCATTGCTGCATATAAGTGCATGAGTGGTTGAGTCCGGCCCGAATATGGATTCCCTGATGTCATTTACGCTGGCTCTTACTTCATGTTCAGCCTTTTCATAGCGGGCAAGTTCAGTAACAAAACCCAGAATCAGTTCAGCGTCTGCAATTACCGCTTCACGAATTTCAATACCAGACAAAACGATTCCTCCAGATAGTTCAGTACCAGAAGAATACCATGGGTCCGCGTAATCCGGACCCATGGCTTTTTCAGCTACCTCGGTTTTTTTACAACCAGACGTTCCCGACTCTTGTCAACCAGCGCCTCGCTAACTCCACGTACTATTGTCAATTCGTCAACCGATCTGAACGGGCCATGCTGTTCACGATGATCTATGATAGCCATGGCACGTTTTTCACCGATACCTTTGACAGACATCAGTGTTTCCATGTCGGCGGCATTAATATCGACAACATCAGCCGCGAAACTGAGCATGGGAATAACCAGAATGATTGAGAAAAGAACTTTTCTTAGATTGTGCATATTAATCTCCTTATTGATTGTATAGTTGATGCATCCTTACATCATGCAAGCCGATCCTAAGCGCTTTTCTGCCATCTTGTAAACAAAAACAAGCCTCCTGAATCGAGAGAAAAACTAACACAGGCTTTTGTTTTATATAGTAATAATTGCATTTGAGACAAGTTAGCAGGGTAAAAAGGACAATCTCAAATTTGTTCTTGTGAATGGCCGAATGATTTATGACAAAATGATGACGTTATTGCCGAAATATTGCTTTGCCTGTGCCTGATATGCGGGAAAACCCCTGATGTCATAAAACCGTAACATCGAGCCTGTTTAATAGTTTCGATGGATATGCGAAATGAAAAACAAATGAAAGGGAAAATACTCATCGTTGAGGACGAAGCCGCGATTCGGGAAATGCTCGGATACAGTCTGATGAAAAGTGGCTATGCCTTTGAAGAGGCAGCGGACACTAATGAAGCAGATAAGCTGATTGCAGAGGAACTTCCTGATTTAATTTTACTGGACTGGATGTTGCCCGGTATGAGTGGCGTGGATTACGCCCGTCGCCTGCGTGGAAAACCTGAATCAAAAGCCATTCCGATCATCATGTTGACTGCCAGGGGCGAGGAGCCAGATAAAATCCGGGCACTGGACATGGGAGCTGACGATTACATTACCAAGCCTTTTTCAACCCGTGAGTTGCTGGCAAGAATTCGCGCGCTTATGCGTCGTTCCAGCGGTGAAAAGAAAGAAGGTGTGGTTAAGGTTCAGGGTTTGACTCTGGATTCGGATACCTACCGGGTAACGGCAAATGAACAGAACATAGAAATAAGCCCGACAGAGTTTCGACTATTGCATTTTTTTATTACTCACCCGGAACGCGTGTATACGCGCACCCAGTTACTCGATCAGGTCTGGGGCCAGAATGTATACGTGGAAGAACGCACGGTGGACGTGCATATCCGGCGATTACGCCAGACTCTTGCCGCCCACGGCTACGATAAGTTCATTCAGACTGTGCGAAGTGTTGGCTACAGATTCTCCAGCAGTTAAGCAATGAAGGAAGATTTTTGGCGCCTGCTCGCGATTGTCATTTTCAGCTTTTTGCTGGGACTGTTGACAGGTCATATCCTGCTTTGCCTCCTTATCGGGCTTGCCGGATTTATGTACTGGCAATATCGCGCACTCCGGCAACTGATGCTCTGGCTACATGGTCGTAGCGCTCAGGTCCCGCCGGATACGCCAAGTCTGGTTGATGAGATTGCTCGCGAATTTGAATATCAGGGTTTACAGCAACAACATCACAAGCAGAAACTAAGTGGCATGCTCAAACGTTTTCAGGAAGCCATCTCAGCTTTGCCTGATGCGGTGGTTGCACTTGGTGAACATGATGAGATTGAGTGGGCAAATGAGAAGGCACAAAACTATATTGGGGTGAAATGGCCACAGGATTCCGGTCAGCGGATATCCAATCTTGTTCGCTACCCGAAACTGGTTGCACTACTTGCTAATAAATCCGAAATCAATCTGGCACGCAGAATTGAAATTATATCGCCGGTTAATCAGAATCTGCGTATTGAAGTGCGTATCGCACCTTATGGTGAAAATCAGCGCTTACTGGTCGCACGCAACATCACCAGAATACATCGTGCAAATCAAATGCGTTCCGATTTTATTGCCAATGCCTCACATGAGCTGCGAACCCCGCTAACGGTAGTCGCCGGCTATCTGGAAGCCTTCGGAAATGATGATGAAGGTTCTCCTGATCTCTGGCGTGAGCAGATTGAACGGATGCGTAAACAGACGACTCGCATGCAAAGGCTGATTGATGATCTGTTAAGACTGGCATCGCTGGAATCTGAAATCGATCAGGAAAGTCACGATGAAGTTAATATAACAGACCTTATTGAAATCATTGCCCGCGAAGCGAAGGATCTGAGTGGTAAGCTTTCGCACAAAATTGTTGTCAAGGCTAATCCTGATTTGTGGCTAAAGGGTCGCTACAAAGAACTACACAGTGCGTTTTCCAACATTGTTTTTAATGCGATCAAATATTCACCGGAGAAAGCCAATATTGAGATCAGTTGGTATCGGGATGAAAATGGCGCGCACTTCTCGGTCAGAGATCATGGCGATGGTATTGCTGCTGAACACATTCCACGATTAACCGAGCGCTTCTATCGAGTTGATGAAGGACGCTCCAGAGAAAAAGGTGGTACAGGTCTCGGACTTGCCATTGTCAAACATGTACTGGCAAGGCATGAGGCCAGTTTACACATTGACAGTGAACACGGTGATGGCAGCATTTTTCGCTGCGATTTTCCGGAAAAAGCAATCATAGATAAATCTGCAACCCCCTTGCCTGAAAGCCTCAGCGCCTGAGAATTGTCACAAAATTGTCATGTTTCCTTAATAAGCGTGTCATGCCCTAATCCCATTCTCAATTGCTCAAAAAATTAACTCCCAACTCCTGGAGAAACACAGGCAAATGAAGAAACAAACTCAGGCGCTGCTCGCAGCTGTCATACTCGGTTTAACCAGTCCTTTTAGCTCAGCTGAATCGGGTGTCGATCCAATGCTGACTAACTATGAAAAAGCCAGCGGCGTGTCCGGCATTATTATAAGCGTAGGATCCGACACACTCGCTAATCTGATGACTTTCTGGGCAGAAGAGTTCAAGAAACTCTACCCCAATGTCACCGTACAGATTCAGGCCGCCGGTTCATCTACCGCGCCACCTGCACTCACGGAAGGAACCTCCAACTTCGGTCCTATGAGTCGTAAAATGAAAGACAGGGAAATCGCCTCTTTCGAATCAAAATACGGTTATAAACCGACCGCGATTGCCGTAGCGATAGATGCACTGGCTGTTTACGTTAATAAGGACAACCCGGTAAAAGGTATGTCCATCGCTCAGGTTGATGCTGTCTTTTCTGCTACTCGCAAATGTGGTTTCGCAGAGGACCTGAATAAATGGGGTCAGTTCGGCCTTAGCGGAAACTGGGGAAATCGCCCAATCCAGCTTTATGGTCGGAACTCTGTGTCCGGCACTTATGGCTATTTTAAGAAAAAAGCACTCTGTAAGGGCGATTTCAAAAATACGGTGAATGAGCAACCCGGTTCTGCGTCTGTCGTACAGGGCGTCACCAAATCCATAAACGGTATCGGTTATTCAGGCATCGGCTATAAAACCTCGGGAGTCAAATCTGTGGCTCTGTCCAAGAAAGAGGGCGGTAAGTTTATCGCCGCAACACCGGAAAATGCATCCAACGGAAGTTATCCGCTCGGACGTTTTCTTTATGTTTACGTCAACAAACACCCGAACAAAGCGCTGGCACCTCTGGAAAAGGAATTCATAAAGATGGTGCTTTCTCAGATCGGTCAAAAGGTAGTGGTCAAAGACGGATATATCCCATTGCCAGCAAAAGTGGCCGCCAAACAAAATGCCATGCTTGGTAGTAATTAGCTTTGACTTAGGTAAGAAGGCACCAGATCCCAATCGCCGGGATCTGGTGTTTTATTTCAGAAATTTCTTTCTTTCTTGATTTTTTCATAAGCCTGCCGAATCTCATGCGTTCGATCAGTAGCTATTTTCATCATTTCCTCGGGTAAGCCTTTTGACACCAGTTTGTCCGGATGATGCTGACTAATAAGGCGTCTGTAAGCCTTTTTAATTTCTGCAGTACTGTCGCTTTCCTCCACATTTAATAAAGCATAGGCATCCTCCAGACTAAGCGCCGTACTTTGACCGCTAGCACCTTTCTGATGATGAAACTGCGCGCCTATGGCGCTTTCCATC
This sequence comes from Gammaproteobacteria bacterium, assembly GCA_012103475.1. Taxonomy (GTDB): domain Bacteria; phylum Pseudomonadota; class Gammaproteobacteria; order Eutrophobiales; family Eutrophobiaceae; genus WLWS01. The sequence continues at coordinate 639,882 of WLWS01000001.1, forward strand.
TGTGCAAACTCGTGTTGTGATATACGTAAAATACTGCAAGCCTTGAGTAACAAGGCTCGTTCCTTATCATGCACGCTGCCGTCTGCAAACGCAGCATAAAGCTGAATCTCCAGAAACATACGCTTCAGGTTATGACGCTGACCTATCTCCCTGCGGAGCTGCTCCAGCACATCAACAAGCGGAAAGTTCTCCTGCTTCCCTTCAGAAAAAAGTGCCATAGCCGCCTTTCTCTGTTCTGCCGATAGCTGCATCTGCCCCATCACTTGCCGGGCAATTTCTATTTCATCTTTGGTTACCTGTCCGTCTGCTTTACAGACCGCACCCATAACTGAAAAAGAGGCAGTAAAAAAGACTGTCTGCACCCGCTCCTGACTACCCGGATTAAAACCATCCGTTCCACCCTGAAGCTCAAGGCCTTTGTCAAAATTATGCCCCAGCGCTGCACCCAGTAGTGCGCCGATTGGCCCACCAATCATAAAGCCGAAAGTGCTACCCAGAATTTTTCCCCACCAACTCATATGTGCTTTATATTTTTTTTAGTGAGCCAACATTATAGCGGTATAATGCCCAGCTTCTGTTAATCATATTGAATATTTTCAAGTTCCATTATGGCAAAAGGCAATAAAAACAAAGGCAAGCAAAAAGGCGAAAGCCTTGCGGATAAAGCGAATAAACACCTGCTCTATGAGGCATCAGTTCAATGCGTAGAATCAGAAATCGACTTCGTTGACGAAACATTTCGAAAAATACGCAATCGCGATGCCAGCATCCTGCGTGAGGATTTCTGCGGAACCGCAAATTCTTCCTGCGAATGGGTACGCAGAAGGCCGACGAATATTGCTTATTCCGTCGACATTGATGCTGATGTGCAGGCATGGGGCAGCGAGCACCATGTGAGCAAGCTTAGCGAAGAACAGCAAAAAAGAGTTAATCTGCTAACAGCAGATGTGATGAACTCTGGTTCCACTGCAAACGATGTTGTGCTGGCAATGAATTTCTCTTACTGGATATTCAAAAGCCGTGAATTGATGATTCAATATTTCAGGTCTGTTTATAACAGCCTGAATGAGGACGGGATATTTATACTAGATAGCTTCGGTGGCTACGAAGCGTTCAGAGAGATGGAAGAAAGCACCAAACACGACGGCTTTACCTATATCTGGGATCAATCTTCCTATAACCCGATTACAGGAGACGGGCTCTTTCACATTCATTTTAAATTCAAGGATGGATCGAAATTAAAGCAGGCCTTCACCTACGACTGGCGGGTCTGGACCTTACCGGAAATCACGGAAATGCTTAGAGAGGCTGGCTTTAAAGCGGAAGTTTACTGGGAAGGAACAGACGAAGACGGAGAAGGAAACGGTGAATTCGAAGCGACTACCACGGGTGAAGCAGACGCCGGCTGGATTGCTTATATTGTCGCTACCCGCTAGCCGCTCAAACAAGTTCCCGGGGTCGCATTAAGGTCCGGAGTTTTACCGAATTTATTTTCGTCTGTGTATCTGAATAGCTATAACTCAGGATCGCTGCAGCTGCTGTAGTCATCAATTTCCCTTTATCCGTATACCTGACCGTTGCTGGACACAGGAACTCCAGTGTCTGGTCCAGAGCAGGATTATGGGCAACAATAATACAGGTCGAATCTGTCTGTGATTGTCTATTTATCACATCCAGAATCATTGCTTGATCGCAGGCGTAGAGTTTTTCCTCGAGATGAAAATTTGTTCTATCCAGAGCAAGCTCAGATAAAATATATTCCGCGGTTTCAAGTGCCCGGACAGCTGTTGAGCTGACAAGTGAAACTGAGCCCAGTTCCTGATCAGCAAGCCATCTACTCATCCCTTCCGCATCACGACGACCTCTTTTTGACAGCGGCCGATCAAAGTCATGCCTGTACTCAGCGTTCCAGTCTGATTTGGCATGGCGCATCAGTACAAGCAGGTGTTCTTTTTTCATGTGGCACTATAAGATCACGCGGAAAGAGGTCTGATTGTAGTGAAAAATATTCCCGGATACGATGAATTCTGAAACAAACGAGTTTTATGCTGCCATCGATATGGGATCCAACAGCTTCCATATGGTTGTCGCCGCATACAGTGACAGGCAATTGCAGGTCATTGACAGAATAAAGGAGTCGGTGCGCTTTGCCGCCGGGCTTAATGAAAACCGCAAACTGGATGATGACTCCGTGGAACGGGCACTGAAGTGCCTCGAACGTTTCGGTCAGCGTATTCGGGAAATCCCCAGAGTAAATATCCGGGCGGTTGGCACTAATACACTCAGACAGGCCAGAAACAGGAAATCCTTTTTACGTCTGGCACGCCAGGCCCTTGGTCATCCCATAGAAATCATCTCAGGTCGTGAAGAAGCCAGACTGACCTTCCTTGGCGTTGCACATACTGTCTACAGTGAAACCGACCAGCGTCTCGTTATCGACATCGGCGGCGGCAGCACTGAATTTATTATTGGTAAATGTTTTGAACCTTTTTACATGGAAAGCCTGTATATGGGTTGCGTCAATGTTAGTCAGAAGTATTTCAAAGACGGCAACGTCACGAATAAACAAATGCGTAAGGCCATGCTCTTTGCTCAGCAGGAACTGGAATCTATCCAGGCCGCCTATAATAAGAAGGGCTGGGATGCGGTTTTGGGCTCATCCGGTACTATTCTGGCTGTTGATAGTATCGTCAGAGAGAAAGGCTGGAGTGAATCAGGAATTACCAGTAGTGCGCTGAAAAAGTTGCGCACAAACCTGATAGAAACCGGCAGTTTTGAAGATTTCGATTTTGAAGGTCTATCTGACAACCGTAAGGCGATTTTCGCCGGCGGTGTCGCCATTCTGAGCGCCGCTTTTGAAGCACTTGAGATTAAGACGATGTCAGTATCAGACGGTGCGGTAAGAGAGGGTCTGCTCTATGATCTTATCGGCCGGACCCATCAGCAGGACATTCGTGAAGCAACTGTTATTGATCTGGCTAATCGATATAAAGTGGATATGGAGCAGGCCAGGCGTATCGAGACTGCTACCTTGAATCTGTTTAAGCAAGCGAAGAAAACCTGGTCGCTTGATTCAAACCAGGAAGCCCTGTTGCTTAGATGGGCCGCAACAGTTCATGAACTCGGCCTTTCTATTGCTCATGCCCAATATCATAAGCACGGTGCTTATCTGATTGCCTACTCAGACATGCCAGGTTTCTCAAGCGAGGAACAATTACATCTTTCGATGCTGGTGCGGGCACATAGAAGAAAGTTTCCCTTAGCAGAATTTGAAACGATACCGGAAGAAGACCGGGAGCAGATTGTGAGACTAAGCCTGCTTTTCAGGCTGGCTGTGGTATTGAATCGCAGTCGCAGCTACAGCACCCTGCCCTTGCCAAAGCTGAAAATAAAAGACGACAAAATTACACTTGGTTTCCCGGCGAAGTGGCTTGCCGAAAACCCGCTGACTCAGGCCGATCTGGAAATCGAAGCAGACTATATAGCTAAAACAAACTATCGACTAATTTATAATTAGTCCTGCCTCTGGTAATTTAGTCACCACTATTTATCGGTGAAATGTTCTAGCAGTGTGTCCTGAGCACATTTCGGTTTCTGATTACCCGGCTTGACTCGCTTGTACGAGCCGTCACTCAACAGAACCCAGGCCTGTGTGTTATCGGACAGATAATTCAGCAGTCCTAATTTCATAACCTGATCGCGTGGTCGTTTTTCATCAATTGGGAAACAGGCTTCAACTCTATGGTGCAGGTTTCTCGGCATCCAGTCCGCGCTGGAACAATACATGAGCTCCTCACCGTCATTACGGAAATAGTAAATACGAGTATGTTCAAGGAAACGACCGATAATAGAGCGGACCCGAATATTCTCCGAGACCCCCTTAATGCCCGGTCTGATACAACAAATACCACGAATTATTAAATCGACCTTGACCCCCGCACACGAGGCTCGATAGAGCGCCTGAATAATATCCTGATCAACCAGAGCGTTCATTTTCGCAATTATCCTGGCTTCCTTGCCAGCTTTGGCCAGCTCAATTTCCCTGTCAATATTGGCCAGCAAAGTTTTGTACAGAGTGAATGGCGACTGCAGTAATTTTTTTAGCTTGCCAGCCCGGCCGAGACCGGTTAATTGATGAAACAATTTGTTAACATCCTCACCAACTGCTTTATCGCAAGTCAGTAAGCCGAAGTCGGTATAAATTCGAGCCGTCCGCGTATGATAATTCCCGGTACTGAGATGAACATAGCGTCGCAGGTTTCTGCCTTCCCGACGCACTACCAGAATCATCTTGGCATGGGTTTTAAAACCAACCACACCATAAACAACATGGGCACCGGCATCCTGTAGATCACTGGCCAGCTCAATATTCGCTTCCTCGTCAAATCTCGCTCGCAGTTCAATAACAACCGTTACTTCCTTACCCAGACGTGCCGCGGCCATAAGCGCATCAACAACCGCCGAATCGTTACCCGTTCTGTATAAGGTTTGCTTAATCGAAAGAACATTCGGATCAGCTACTGCCTGCCGGAGAAAATCGATAACGGGTGCGAAAGACTGAAAGGGGTGATGCAAAAGAATATCACCATTCCTCAGCGTGTCGAAAATACTGGTGGCTTTGAGTAAACGCGGAGGCAAATCAGGTGTGAAACCACGGTAAATAAGGTCGGGCCTGTCAACGAGATCGACTACTGAAATCAATCGACTCAAATTAACCGGACCTTCAACCTGATAAAGTTCATCTTCACTCAGATTAAACTTCTCCAGTAGAAAATTGCTGAGTTCTTCCGGACAATTGTCTGCAACTTCAAGACGAACTGCATCGCTGAAACGTCGTGATGGTAGTTCGCCTTCAAGAGCGCGTAACAAATCATCCACTTCTTCATTATCTACAAATAAATCACTGTCACGTGTCACTTTAAACTGATAGCAACCAGTGGTTGTCATACCCGGAAACAAATCAACAACGTGGGCATGTATGATCGAAGAGAGTAAGGCAAAACTGTATTTCGCCTTGGCCTGATCGGACGGTATGTGAACTACCCTTGGTAGCGAACGGGGCGCCTGCACAATGGCCAGACGAGACTGTCGGCCAAAGGCATCTTTGCCTTCAAGAGAAATTATAAAATAGAGGTTTTTGTTGAGTACGCGCGGAAAGGGATGTGCAGGATCCAGTCCGATCGGGCTTAATACAGGCAACACATTATTAGCGAAATAGCGCTTTATCCAGCGCGCCATCCCCGGCTTCCAGTCTGAGCGCCTGATTATGCGTATACCTTCCTGTTCCAGTGAAGGCGTAATACATTCGTTCATGACACGATATTGTTCAACTACCAGCTCGTGAGCTGTTTCACTAATCTTGTTTAATACCTCCTGAGGAGAGAGGTTATCTGAGCCGGTCTGAACTGAACCATACTTGACCTGCTGTTTGACACCAGCAACCCGTATTTCAAAAAACTCATCCAGATTACTACTGGCGATACAGAGAAAGCGAAGCCGCTCCAGCAAAGGCACAGACTCATCCGCAGCCTGAGCAATGACTCGTCTGTTGAACTCAAGCAAACTGAGTTCACGGTTAATATAGAGCTCAGGCGCTTTGAATTTTTCAGTATCCATAAACAGGTTTTATGATTATATAAAAACCAAACAAAACTAGGCGCTCATTTGTTTCTGCATCTCTTCAATACTGAGGTGCCTTACATCTTTTCCTTCTACAAAATAAATAACATATTCGCAAATATTACGAGCATGATCGCCAATCCGTTCCAGCGAACGAACAGTCCAGATGGCATCAATAACACTGGTAATACTGCGTGGGTCTTCCATCATATAGGTAACCAACTGTCGCAAAATAGCAGCATATTGTTCATCGGATTCTGGTTCTCGTGCAGCCGTTTTCAGTGCAGCCTCGGAATCCATTCTGGCAAAGGCATCGAGAGAATCACTGACCATTTCCCGCACAAAATTCCCCATTGAGTTGATTCCAATGTAGTAGGACTTGGCGCCCTGCTTTCCGGTCAGATAGATGGCCATTTGCGCGACCTTTTCCGCTTCGTCACCGATGCGTTCCAGGTCTGTAATAGTTTTTATAACAGCAGTAATCAATCGCAGATCACCCGCTGCCGGTTGTCGTCGCGCGAGAATCTTTGTGCACTCTTCATCAATAGACACTTCATAGGAGTTAACGCTGGGTTCTTTGCGCACAACTGCCTCACCTTTTTCGATATCCGAATCGGTCAGAGCCTTGAGCGCATCTACCAGCTGTTGTTCGACCAGCCCGCCCATATTCAAAACACGCTCGCGGATACTCTCCAGTTCATTATCGAACTGTCTGGAAATATGTCGGGGTAATTGTGAACTTGCCACTATATTTTCTCCGTGCTTATTTCTGGGAAACCTCTAACCGTAACGACCGGTTATATAATCTTCCGTCATTTTCTCGCCTGGCGTAGTAAAAAGGGTGTTAGTGTCATTGAATTCCACCATCTTGCCCAGATACATGTAGGCCGTATAGTCCGAGACACGGGCAGCCTGCTGCATATTATGAGTAACAATGACGATTGTATAATCGTGCCTTAATTCATATATCAATTCTTCGATTTTCAGAGTCGAAATCGGATCCAGGGCTGAAGCAGGCTCATCAAGCAGTAACACTTCCGGCTCAATGGCAATCGCTCTGGCGATAACCAGTCTTTGTTGCTGACCACCGGACAGACCCATGGCGTTATCATCCAGTCGATCTTTTACTTCATCCCACAAGGCGGCACCTTGCAGGGATTTTTCCACAGCTTCGGCAAGTACACGCCTGTCTTTCACACCCTGAATTCTGAGACCATAGGCTACGTTCTCAAAAATTGATTTTGGGAATGGATTGGGTTTTTGAAATACCATTCCAACCCGCCTGCGCAATTCAGCAACATTTATGTCCTTAGCGTAAATATCATGATCATAAAGACTCATCTTGCCATCGATTCGAACAATATCAATTAAGTCGTTCATTCTGTTCATGCAGCGTAACAAAGTTGATTTGCCACAACCGCTGGGGCCGATAAAAGCCGTTACTCTTTTCTCCGGGATAGTAAGGTTAATATTTTCCAGAGCCTGCTTTTCGGCATAGTAAAGATTGAAGTCCTCTACCGTAATACAGGTCTGTTCCTTTTCCAGACTCAGGTGACTCGAGGACCGCGTTAATGAACTCATGTCAATGGCATGTGTTTTGGCAGCACTCGACTCTGCATCATTCAATTGTTCTTCAATAGTATCGGACATAGACGGATTCCTATCCATTATCTGGCTAGTGTTGCTCTGCTGCACGGTATTTTTCTCTCTCAGGTTATTACGAATCTTCACTGCTGTCAGGTTCAATGCAATGATAATAAGGATTAATAACAGGGCAGTGGCATAAACCAACGGCCTTGCGGCCTCCACATTGGGGCTCTGAAAACCAACATCATAAATATGAAAACCAAGATGCATAAACTTCCGGTCCATATGTAAATAAGGGAAATTTCCATCCAGAGGCAGAGATGGTGCCAGTTTCACAACGCCAACCAGCATCAGCGGTGCCACTTCACCGGCAGCACGGGCAACTGCAAGAATCAGACCCGTCATCATTGCCGAAGCGGTCATCGGCAGCACCGTCAGCCATAAGGTTTCCGCTTTGGTTGCACCAAGTGCAAGGCTACCCTCGCGAATGGAACGCGGTACACGTGATAATCCTTCTTCAGTCGCAACGATCACGACGGGCACAGTTAAGATGGCCAGAGTCAGTGACGCCCACATCAAACCCGGTGTACCAAAAGTCGGTGTTGGCAAGGCCTCTGGAAAAAGTAACTGGTCAATCGAACCACCGAGAAAATACACAAAAAAACCCAGACCAAAAACGCCATAGACAACAGACGGTACTCCGGCAAGATTATTAACTGCGATACGAATCAACCTGGTCACTGGTCCCTGAGTAGCATACTCCCGCAGATAGACCGCTGCGATTACACCAAAAGGCGTCACCAGTACTGCCATGATCATAACCATCATCACCGTGCCGAATATGGCAGGGAAAATACCTCCTTCCGTATTTGCCTCGCGCGGCTCTGCACTCATGAACTCCCAGAGTTTTTCAAAATAGAAAAACAACTTGTCTACACGCGACATTGTATTCGGGCGGTGAGCGCGAATAACTTTAGCGGTGGGAATTTCAACAATCTCACCACTTGCAAGGCTGGCGACAAAACTGCTTCGGTTCAGCTCGGTGTACAGCTCACTTAACTCCTGAGTGTAGCCCTCATACTCCAGCTGCAAGCCTGCCCGTTCAGAGGAGATTTCCTTTAAGGCCAAATCTGTGGCTTTGCCCTTCAACTCCAGACCTCTTTGTTTCAGTCGTAGACGTTCCATCTTGTAGTTGATGGCGCCGATCAAATCTTTTTCAATATGTCGAATCTGATCAAAGGTTTCACCCGCCTCTTTTATCTTCTCTTGAAACTGCAGCCATTGCTCTTCGGCAGCGGCCAGAGTCTTACCGTCTTCCTTGATTTCTTTGAGGAATCCATAAAGATTTCCCCACTCCCGACGCTCCACCACCATCACTTCAGCTGGAGTGTCGATACTTCCCATATCTGCTTCAAGCACCCAACGAAAATCAAGACCAAGATAATCACGGTTACCGGTCTTCAACAAAAAGCGTTTTATCAAGCCATCGGCATCAGCGCTGATCTCCTGCTCTGTATCAAGTTGCGATAGCGGTAATTTTTCTTCATCGACGACTTCACCTATGAGCACCGTGATAGCACTGCCGTCATTGTATTCAAAACTTACTACCTGTTGTGGCCAGTAATGACCCAGCCCACGCACAGCTATCAGGCCAACCAGGCCAGCCACCATGATGATTGACAGACTTACGGCACCGGCGTTTAACCAGATGTAGGGTTCACCACTGCTAATCCATTTTTTGATATTCATCGGCCGTTTACTCAAAGGCTACTGTACTTAACTCGCAAACGCTGACGAACGACTTCGGCCATTGTGTTAAACACAAAGGTTGCGATAAACAATACCAGCCCGGCCAGGAACAAAATTCTGTAGTGGGTGCCACCTACTTCCGACTCCGGCATCTCCACAGCAATATTTGCCGATAGTGCACGAAAGCCCTGAAAGATATTCATGTCCATAATGGCGGTATTGCCTGTTGCCATCACCACGATCATCGTCTCTCCAACTGCACGACCCAGTCCTATCATGATGGCTGAAAATATTCCGGGGCTGGCAGTCAGTAACACCACCCGTATCATGGTTTGCCAACGCGTTGCACCGAGCGCCAGCGAACCCGTGCTCAGATGTCGGGGTACACTGTAAATGGCGTCCTCGCTGATAGAAAAAATTGTCGGTATCACCGCAAAGCCCATGGCTATACTAACAACAAGTGAATTGCGCTGGTCAAAATCAAAACCCATGGTATTACTTATCCATTCAGGCATATTGCCATTGAATAATGCCAGCTCAATCGGTGTGCTAAGTAAAATCGACAGATAAATGGCCAGGATGACAACCGGTATCAGGAGCGCGGCCTCCCAGCCTTCCGGTACCATGGCGCGGAGATCTTTAGGTAATTTTTGCCAGTAATAGGATGTGGCCAGAATCATCACCGGAATCGTTACAAGCATCAGGAACAGACCAGGCATATTCTTCTCAACGAATGGTGCAAACCAGAGGCCGGCTAGAAAGCCGAGTATCACTGTTGGCAAAGCCTCCATAATTTCTATAGTCGGTTTTACCACACCACGCATTTTCGCCGACATGAAATAGGCCGTAAACATCGCGCCGCAAATGGCCATCGGCACAGCAAACAGCATTGCATAGAAAGCCGCTTTCAAAGTACCGAAAGCCAGGGGGGTAAGACTGAACTTGGGTTCGAAATCACTACTTGCCGATGAAGACTGCCAGATATATTCAGGCTTATCCCGACTTTCATACCAGACTTTTCCCCAGATTGACTGCCAGGAAATTTCCGGATGCTCATTGTCAATCAGCCAGTATTGAAGCTCTCCATTGCTATTTTCCAGCAGACTGGCATTCGCCCGCGGCGCAATGGCGACATGCGTCAAAGCCTGCGACCCCGCGTCTTCCAAAGCAACCGTCCGATGTGCGGTAGTGTGGTAAATACCGAGCTTGCCACTCTCGTCTATGGCCAGAAAACCTTTTCGAAAATACTCAGAAGCGATATTCGTTATCGGGTGCTCCTGCGAGTCAAAATGCCGGATTTGCTGCAAGGTGTAATTGTTTTCCTGATCTCTGACAGGGAACCACTGCGCAATGCGACCACTACTGTCTCCCACCAGAATCGACAAGCCTCCGCCGAGAAATTGCAAACTGGTAATACGTCTGCCGTCATCTACTGCTCTGACGCGCTGAATTAATCTCGGTGCCTGTTTGTCCGTGATATCGTAGTAGCTGATATGACCCTCTTTGTCAGCGAGATATAGCTCCCTTTGTTCAATGTCCATAATCATATGACTTAAGGGGTGGTCAAAACTGATCTGACTTTCTACCCGCACCAGCTCGGCTTCATCACTGAGGAACGACTCTTCTCTGGCAAAATTCACCAGCTGAACTATTCCCCCAGGCACAGCAACGGCAATACTGGCCTGCTCTTCATCCCATTGCGCAGAAATAATATCGATTGCCGCGCCTTCACCCGATATCGGCAGCGGCGCCTTACCCAGAGGAAAGCTGATACTGGGTGAAATCTCTCTGATATCGTCGGGATAGCTGACTGAGTAATTATGCTGTGCCAACACGGCGCGGCCGTCATTCAAGCCCAAAGCCAACAGACGTTGCGAGGGATCGCCCGCCGCGAAAGTGCTTACAGCAATATCTTCTGCTGCGAGCAGAGATTCCTGGGCAAGCACGGAACCGTCTGCAGTGCGAAAAAAAACAGCTGCTCCATTTTCTGTGACTCTCAGGCCAATCTCATGCTGCTCTTCCATGGCATAGTAAACACTGCGCTCGGCCACATCACCGGGCGTTGAATAACTTGTTATCAGCTCTATATCAGCCGGCTTGAACATGGGTAGTACTACATAAAGCAGATAAAACCCGATTAAGACAATCGCGAAAATAACGCTGATACCACCCACTGCCATCAGATAACGAGTACTGATGTCTTTTACGTCACGCCAGTGCCGGTAACGCACAGCCGCTGCAGAGCTGAAATCGGGCAACAGGGAAGCCGTGTTTTGAGTGGTTTCAGACATCGATGCAGTGTAATGTCTAATTATGACAATCCTGTTACAGACCTTCGCTTAAACGCTGAAATGCTTTGCAATTTTCTCACTGACACCAGTAATTCCCTACAGGCAGCAGGACAAAACCATGCGTAGAAAAATCGTTGCCATTGGAGGCGGTCGCATCATGGTGCCGGCCGGGAAACTGCCTCAGACTTTGTCTATTGACAGGGAGATCGTCAGGCTTTCCGGTAGGCCCCGGCCACGCCTGCTATTTATACCCACTGCCAACCTCGATGACAGTGGATATTGCGACAGAATCGAACAGCACTTTGGCGTTCGACTGGGGTGTAAGGTAGATCAGCTTCTACTCTACCGGGACGAGCCAAACCGGGTAGAAATCAGCCGGAAAATTCTTGCTGCCGACATTATATATGTAGGCGGTGGCAATACTTTACGTATGATGAATCTCTGGAAAAAACTGGGCATACCAAATCTGCTCGACAGGGCTCGTAAAAACGGTTGTGTGCTGTCAGGTTTGAGTGCCGGTTGTATTTGCTGGTTTCGTCAGGGCAACAGCGACTCCAGAAAATTTGCCGATGCATCGAACAACACCCTGATAAAAGTCAGTGGTCTCAATTACGCGGACTTACTGGTTTGCCCGCATTACGATGTGGAAAAACACCGTCAGTCGGCATTAAAAAAAATGATGCAAAAGACTGCCGGAGTTGCTCTTGCGCTTGAAAACGGCGCGGCCATAGAAATAATAGATAAGCGCTTTCGCATTATCACTTCGATGAAAAACAAAAACGCCTGGAAAGTGTATTATCAAAAAGGCAAGTATCATAAAGAGAAACTACCTGAAAACGAGGGTTTTATGCCTCTCAACAAACTTCTGAGCCGGAATTAAGTGCTTAACAGACACTTGCCATGACTCAGAACTTAAGCCAATATCCGCGATTTTTCAAACAGGAATAGAAGATGCCAGGTTTACTCCCCGAAGTTGATCCAGAAGGACTACTCGAATACTCCGTTGTCTATACGGACCGCGCCCTTAATCATATGTCGCTATCTTTTCAGGCTGTGATGAAAGACATCTCACAGACAATGAAAGAAGTTTACAGCTGCGAAGCGACTGTAGTTGTACCTGGCAGCGGCACTTTCGCCATGGAGGCCGTGGCCAGACAGTATGCCAATAACAAAAAATGTCTGGTCATACGCAATGGCTGGTTCAGTTATCGCTGGAGTCAGATTCTGGAAATGGGCGAAATTCCTGCATCCACAAACGTACTCAAAGCCAGAGTGAGCCATGATAGTACACTGGCCGCTTTTGAACCTGCTCCTCTGAACGAAGTCCTGGCGACAATAAAGACCGAAAAACCTGATCTGGTATTCGCCCCGCATGTGGAAACCTCAGCAGGTATGCTGCTGCCAGACGATTACATCAGCGCCATCGCCAGTGCTGTACACGAGAGCGGTGGCCTGTTTGTACTCGACTGCATTGCCTCCGGTGCGCTCTGGGTAGATATGCAGAAGAGTGGCGTTGACATTCTGATCTCAGCACCACAAAAAGGCTGGTCTGGTTCACCCTGTTGCGGTCTGGTCATGCTTGGAAAACGCGCTCTCGACCTGCTGCCCGAAACCAGCAGTTCAAGCTTCGCCTGCGATCTGAAAAAATGGTGGCAGATTATGCAAGCGTATGAAAATGGTGGTCATGCCTATCATGCAACCATGCCAACCGATGGCCTGCGTCGTTTTCGTGACGTTATGTTCGAAACAAAATCGTTTGGCTTCAAGAAAGCCAAACTGGCACAGCAAGCTCTCGGTGAACAGGTTCGACGTTTGCTTCAGGAAAAAAATATAGGCAGTGTTGCCGCCGAAGGTTTTCAGGCGCCCTGTGTTGTTGTTTGTTACACCGCTGATGCCGATATTCAGAACGGCAAAAAATTTCTAAGTGAAGGATTGCAGATTGCGGCTGGTGTTCCCCTGCAGTGTGATGAGCCTGAATCTTTCCAGACTTTTCGTATAGGTCTGTTTGGCCTCGATAAGTTGCAGAACATTGAGCGCAGTGTTGCCAGTTTGCAGGTTGCGCTAAACGAAATTTTTTAAAAACGACGATAAGGTGAGAATACTGAGCATTACCCGATTTTTAAAAATCACACAGGCATGAAATTCAGACTTATCCTTTTTTCTGCCGTTCTCTTAAGTACCGGCTGCAACTCAGCGAATATCCGCAATATCGCAGATATTGCTAATGCTGATGATCCGGTTAAACAAGCCGGTCGTGTGCTGGAACAAAAAGGCCGAGACATTGCCAGCAACCCCGCAGCATTGCCGGCAGAAATAAAAAAACTGAAGACACGCATAGCCAAGTTTAAAAAACTCATCGACGCCATCTGGGGTGAAGAAGATGCACCGGAAGCAGGTCCGAAAGACTATGTGAAATATACGGATCAGTATTACAACCGGGCACATATCGATTTTGAAGCCGGACTGGTTACAGTAGAAACCATTGCCCCTGAGAAACAACGCGATTACCTGAAAAAGGCAATTGTCACCACACTACTGACGCCCGATGATCCAAGACATGTCGACCTGTATTCTGACTCCAGCCCTCCTGAAACCGAATCTGTAAAACCTTTTTTATACGAACAGGTGCTCGACCATGAAGGCAAGGCCATTGCCTGGGCATGGCGGGCGGGCCGCTACGCTGATCATCTGATAAAAACCAGAACGAGTACGATAAAAATCGGCCAGCGTTCAGGTTTACGGGTTCAGTTTCCACTCATCGCCTCACACAATCAATTACGCGCGTACAAGTATGCTGTGCTGGTTCAGAAATACGCACGCAAATACAAGGTCACGGAAAGCCTGATATACGGAGTCATTAAAACTGAAAGCAGTTTTAACCCTTTTGCAGTGAGTAAGGCACCAGCCTACGGTCTGATGCAAATCGTACCGAGCACAGCAGGACGTGACGTATTCGAAAAGATTAAAGAGCGTCCCGGACAACCGAGTCCCGATTACCTTTACGATCCTGAGAACAATATTGATACGGGTACTGCCTATATAAAGATTCTGCAGGAGCGTTACCTCGCTGGCATCGACAATTCAAACGCGAAACGCTATTCGGTAATATCCGCTTACAATGGTGGCGCCGGCAATGTGATGAAAACATTTTCCTCTGACCGCAGAAAAGCTATCGATAAAATAAACAGCCTTTCTGCAAGCCAGGTATATGATCAATTAACGAAGAAGCACCCGAGTTCGGAATCAAGACGCTATCTCTACAAAGTCAACGAGGCGCAAAAAGAATTCTGGAGCACAAACGGCTTCAAACCCGCCAATGGAAAATAGCAAGCCAGCGCTAATCTTCTGCCACAGCCTTAATAATTTTTTCCAATAGCACTTTGCCGGTTGGTGTTGATTTTGACAACCAGTCGATATAAAGATCGATTTTTTCTTCTTCTGCTAATTGCCACTCAATCGTTGATGCACGAAGACGAGCACCGAGTTGATGCAGAGTAATTCCTGCACTCACTGACAGATTGAGACTCTGAGTGAACCCAAGCATGGGAATCTGTACATACTCATCAGCCATTTCATGAACCAGTTCACTGAGACCGGGCTCTTCTGAACCAAAACACAGAGCCGTCGGCTTTTCCAGATTCAGCTCATCAAGACTGCTGCTCTCATCGCGCAAAGTCATGGCCACAAGCGTATGGCCGCGCTCTCTAAGTCTGCTCAGACAGATCTCTGTATTATTAGCTCCCTCTTCTTTATAACGATGTATATCCATCCATTTGGATGCACCCTGAACCACGGCCGGGTTGATTTGATAAGGGTTGGTGTTTTCAATAATGTGAATTTCCTGAACGCCCATACATTCTGCACTACGGATCACCGCGCTGGCATTTTGTGCCTGATAAATGTCTTCCAGCACAACACTAAGATGGCGGGTACGCTGAGCAAGTATATTCTGCAATAAGAGTTGGCGTTGCGGATTGATTACTGCAGACAAAGAGTCAATGAGCTTCTGCTTCTGCTCATCATTTAATTCACTGATTGCCACTAATAAATTAATCGTTCAGCCTTTTTCGCTCGTTGTCTTCCCAGAACTCGCCTTCAACAATAACCGAACCCTGTTGATTTTGTTGGGAGTGCCGCTGCAGGGCCTGACGCAACAGACCATTGGCAATATGCTCGCGAAACTGCGGCAAAAGACAAACGAAGCCCACAATATCTGTCAGCAGGCCCGGGGTTAGTAGAAGGATGCCTGAACAAAGCAATATCAGGCCACCTATCATGTCTGTAGCAGGCATTTCACCTTGTTGAAGTTTTAGCTGTACGCGTGACATGGTTTCCAGGCCCTGATGGCGTAAGAGTGCTGCACCCAGCGCCGCCGTAAACAGGCACAGGACTATAGTAGGCAGAGCACCAAAATAACTGCCTACATGGATGAGCAGATAAAGCTCAGCCAGTGGCGTAAAAACAAACAGAAGAAAGAGTATTCGGAACACCGTATTCAGATAATTGTCAGAAAAATAGCTTATTGTTCAATGTATTGGCAAAATAGCAGTTTTCAAGTCCCAAAACAGAGTTATTTAAAACAAAAATGGCCGATTCATCGACAGAATTATTGATAATGTTCTCCTGCAAAGGCTCTATCACCGCTAAAAAAATTGCCACCGAAGTAATTGCGACTGAGCTTGGTTCAAGCGTACGCATAATTAACGGCGTGAATTCATACTTCCGCTGGGTCGGGAAAGTCGAGAATGCTGAAGAACAGTTATTACTGATAAGGACCAATAGCGGAGTTTATTCGGACCTCGAACAAACGATAAAAAGACTACATCATCATGAACTTCCGGAGATTAGCGTAGTCCCTATCAGTATCGGTTTTCCAGACATATAACTCTCCCGACAATTCATGTTGCAACGGATCCTACAGATACTTGCTATTGCTCTGGTGCTTGGGTCACAAGTGGCCTTTGCCCAATCGCTGACAGACAGACTCAACGCTGCTTTCGGTGGTTCGACAGAGGAAGATGAAATTCTCTCGCCAGAAGTTGCTTTTCAGCTCACTGCTGAAGTTGCCAGCTCCGAACTGATAAAACTGGAATTTCAAATCGAAGATGGTTACTACCTGTATCGGGATAAATTCAAATTTTCTATCGACGAGGCAGATAGCCGCATCGATCAAAATAAAGTAAGCATCCCTGCCGGTAAGATGAAAGAAGATCCGGCTTTTGGCAAAGTCGAGATTAATACCGGAGACATTCAGCTTGGCCTGCCTTTATATCGGGATCGGAGTCAGACTGAAGATGTAAGACTCAAAGTTGGCTATCAGGGTTGTAAAGAAGATTCTGTTTGTTATCCGCCAATTACCCGTGAACTTACTTTATCCTTACCCGCACTGATTGCCAGCGCAAATGCCTCCACTGTTGATAGCGTCGTTCCAGTAACAACAGTCAAAACGCAGTCGGCTCAAGATGCGATCACAGACAAACTAAAAGCAGGAAATCTTCTGCTGAATATTCTCGCTTTCTTTGGTTTCGGTTTGTTGCTATCTCTGACGCCCTGTGTTTTCCCGATGATCCCCATTCTGTCCGGAATTATAGTTGGTCAGGGCAATGATATTAACCCGCGACGCGCTTTTAGCCTGTCTCTCTTTTATGTGTTGGCTATGGCCATTACTTATGCCGTACTCGGCGTTATCGCCGGTCTGTTCCACATCAACCTGCAGGCAGCCTTCCAGAACCCCTGGATTATCAGTCTTTTCAGTGCAGTGTTCGTTGGTCTGGCACTGTCCATGTTTGGTTTTTTTGAATTGCAGTTGCCGGCTTCTCTGCAAACCCGCCTCAATATCATGAGCAATTCACAAGAGGGAGGCACACTGAAAGGTGCGGCAATGATGGGCGCCTTATCAGCTATTATTGTCGGCCCCTGTGTTGCACCACCACTGGCAGGCGCGCTTCTCTATATAAGTCAGACCGGCAATGCCCTGCTTGGCGGTACGGCCTTGTTTGCCATGGGTCTTGGCTTCGGCGTCCCCTTACTCATCATCGGCAGCTCGGCCGGTTCACTGTTGCCCAAAGCCGGAGCCTGGATGGACAGCATCAAACGGGTTTTTGGTGTTGTCATGCTGGCTGTTGCAATCTGGTTTCTGGAACGGATTCTGCCCGCACAAGTTGGACTACTGCTGTGGTCAGCACTATTGATTGTTTCAGCTGTGTATCTTGGCGCGCTTGATGGTGTCGACAAAAAAGCCGGCTGGTCGCAACTATGGAAAGGCCTTGGTGTTGTTTTTCTGATATATGGTCTGGTTCTGATCATTGGCGCTGCGAGTGGCGGCAAAAGTGTCTATCGACCGTTAGAGGCTCTGAGCACTGGCAACAACACCACGCAAACACAGCAACATTTGTCGTTCACCAGGATTAAGAATATTGAACAGCTATCAACGGCAATCGAAAAAGCCGGTGAGCAGGGTAAAACCCTGATGCTCGATTTTTACGCAGACTGGTGCGTCGTCTGTAAGGAAATGGAGGAATATACATTCTCCGATCCCGAGGTCCAGAAACTCCTGCAGAACACAATTCTTGTTCAGGCTGACGTCACCGCCAACGACGCAGAGGATCGCGCCTTGTTGAAAAAATATGATCTTTATGGCCCACCCGCAATTTTGTTCTTTAGCCACAATGGGCAGGAACAACTGCCTTATAGGGTGGTAGGCTTCCTTGAAGCGAGTAAGTTCGCCCGCCACATTACGGAATTAATGAAAATCTAATGAAAAAACTGACTCTCGTTGTAAGTGTTCTCGGTCTAAGTATCATTGCCGGCTATGCTGGTTTCAGCCTGAGTAAATCAACAAACAGTGACGACAGAAAGATTCCTGTCTCAGCCAGCATACCAACAATACAGAACGATCATATTATCGGCAGTCTTCGGCCCGATTTCAGCCTCCTCGACGTAGACGGCCAGATGCGCAATGTTAGCGAATGGGACGGTAAAGTCGTCGCCATTAATTTCTGGGCAACATGGTGCCCGCCCTGTATCAAGGAAATACCAGAATTCGTCGAACTCCAGCACAAGTTCGAAGCCGAGGGTCTGCAATTTATTGGTATCGCCTTACAGCGCGCTGAGGAAGTCACTGAGTTTATGGAAAAAACCGGTATGAATTACCCGGTGCTTGTTGGTGAAATGGAGGTCATCAAGATCGCTGAGTCCTATGGTAATGACATCGGTGCACTACCCTACACGGTTATTCTCAATCGCGAGGGGCGGATTGAACTCGTCAAACGTGGGCCTCTGGCTGGTGCAGACGCTGAAGCCGCGATCAGCAAATTATTATAGTTAATTAACTTAACTCTCCTAATTCCCGTTAATTTCTGCTAACCTGCGCTCAAAATCGCCGAACATGGCGGAAATTGAATTTTTGAGAGATAAGATGGCTAATATTCTGGTCCTGCATGGCCCAAATCTAAATCTGCTCGGTTCGCGTGAGCCGGAAGTCTATGGCAGCACCACTCTGGCAGAAATTGACCAGATTCTTGGGGCTGAGGCGAAACAGCTTGGTCACCAGTTACAGACCTTTCAAAGTAACGCCGAGCATGATCTGATCAACCGTATCCACACGGCCAAAAGCGATGGTGTCAGCTTTATTCTGATCAACCCAGGCGCCTTCACGCATACCAGCATTGCCCTGCGCGATGCCTTTCTCGGCACACAATTACCTTTTATCGAGGTGCATATTTCCAATGTTTTTGCCCGCGAGGAATTCAGACAGCAATCCTATTTGTCTGATGCCGCTGTCGGCATAGTCAGTGGCCTCGGTGTGCAGGGTTACCAGCTTGCTCTGCAGGCAGCCCATAAACAAATAAATTAAAAGAACGACAAAGTATTATGGATATTCGAAAAGTAAAAAAACTTATAGAGTTACTGGAAGAGTCCGGTGTTGCTGAAATTGAGATACATGAAGGAGAAGAATCGGTTCGTATTAGCAGAGGTCATAGCCTTGCACCTGCTCCTGCTCCTGCTTCTGCAATACATCAGGTCGCGGCGGCAAATCCTGCTCCGGCTCCGGCTCCGGCGACTACGGACACTAGCTTTGCTGTTGCCAACGACGAACCCGAAGAGCTCGGCGACATTGTCAATGCACCCATGGTCGGAATTTTTTATGAAGCGCTGGCTCCTGGTAAACCTAACTTTGTCGAACTGGGGCAATCAGTAAAAAAAGGCGACGTACTTTGTATTATCGAAGCCATGAAAATCATGAACCAGGTAGAATCCGAGTACAGCGGTGTTATCAGCAAGATCATGGTTGAAAACGGCGAACCGGTGGAGTACGGCCAGCCCTTATTCCTGATTCGCGAAGCCTGAGCGCCTGCGCCTGTTTTCATAGTCGTTTTTTCAATATTACTCTTTCATAAGTCAATCACTATTCATGCTTGAAAAGGTTGTTATCGCAAACCGGGGGGAAATCGCACTGCGTATTCTGCGTGCATGTCATGAACTCGGCATTAAAACAGTGGCAGTCTTCTCAGAAGTCGACAGAGAACAAAAACATGTGTTTCTCGCCGATGAAGCGGTTTGCATCGGTCCTGCTGCATCAGCAGAAAGCTATCTGAATATACCTTCTGTGATTAGCGCTGC
Organism: Gammaproteobacteria bacterium; assembly: GCA_012103475.1. Classification (GTDB taxonomy): domain Bacteria; phylum Pseudomonadota; class Gammaproteobacteria; order Eutrophobiales; family Eutrophobiaceae; genus WLWS01. The sequence goes on from WLWS01000001.1 coordinate 659,750, forward strand.
AGAAGTCAGCGATGCCGTAGCTATTCATCCCGGCTATGGTTTTCTATCCGAGAATGCCGATTTCGCCGAACGAGTAGAAAAGAGTGGTTTTATTTTTATCGGTCCGCGCGCAGAAACGATTCGCCTGATGGGAGACAAAGTCTCTGCGATCAAAACCATGAAAGACGCGGGTATACCCTGCGTTCCTGGTTCCGATGGACCTCTGGGTGAAGATATGGATGAGATTAGCCTTATCGCCAGAGAGATAGGCTACCCGGTTATCATCAAGGCTTCAGGCGGCGGCGGAGGTCGCGGTATGCGTGTTGTTCATTCTGAAGCCTCGTTGAAAAATGCCATATCCATGACCAAGAGTGAAGCTCTTGTCGCTTTTGGCAATGATATGGTTTACATGGAAAAATTTCTTGAGCACCCGCGGCACATAGAAATTCAGGTACTGGCTGATGAACATGGCAACGTCATTCATCTCGGTGAACGCGATTGTTCAATGCAAAGACGACATCAAAAAGTCATTGAAGAAGCACCAGCTCCTGGCATCACCGATGCGATCCGAAAAGAGATCGGTAATCGCTGTGTCGAGGCCTGCCGTGCTATAAGTTATCGCGGTGCCGGCACTTTCGAGTTCCTGTATGAAGACGGAAATTTCTATTTTATTGAAATGAATACGCGCGTGCAGGTTGAACATCCGGTGACGGAAATGATTACCGGAGTCGATATTGTTAAAGAACAATTGCGCATTGCCAATAGCGAAGAACTAAAAATCAGGCAAAAAGATATTCGTTTCAATGGTCATGCAATTGAATGTCGAATCAATGCTGAAGATCCCGACACCTTCATGCCTTCACCCGGCACCGTCGAACACTTTCATCCGCCAGGCGGTCCCGGCATACGTGTTGAAACTCATGTCTATCAAGGCTACAAAATCCCGCCCCACTATGACTCCATGATAGGTAAAATTATTGCTCACAGCGAATCCAGAGAACTCGCTCTGGCGCGAATGAAAATGGCACTTGCCGAAGTAGTAATTGATGGCATCAAGACAAATATTCCCCTGCACCAGCGTCTTATTGATGACGGCTCTTTCATGGCAGGCGGAACGGATATTCATTATCTGGAAAATAAACTGGGTCTGAAATAAACGGCGCCTGAAACCATGCCCTGGCTGCGACTAACACTTGACTGTAAAGAGGAGTTCGTAGAGCCGCTATCACAACTGTTTGAACAATTCTCAGCAATAGCCGTCAGTCACGAAGCAATAAGCGACGAAAAACTCTATGCCGGCGTCGCCGCCGATCCCGTTTACTGGCATAAAACTGCTGTATCAGCCCTGTTTGATGACAGCATCGATATGGACATACTACTTGCCTGTGCACGCAACCGTATCGGCACTGAGAACCTGCTTGGCAATCAAATCGAAGCTGTCAAAGACAACAACTGGCTGGAAGCACACAAAGCCGATCATGGCGAACTGGTTTTTAACAACAAACTTTGTATTCACCCGCAATGGGTAGAGCCCGAGCGCGATTATTCACACAAACTTGTACTTGAACCCGGCCTTGCTTTTGGCAGTGGACGTCATGACACGACTTCATTGTGTCTTGACTGGCTGGCCCGTACCGACTTGCAGGGGCAAAATCTTATCGATTACGGATGCGGCTCTGGAATTCTGGCCCTGTCCGCCGCGCTGCTTGGCGCCAGTCACGTAACCGCAATCGACATTGATCCACAGGCGCTGGAGGCCAGTCGCTCAAACGCTGAAGTAAACTCGCTAACAGATGCTTTAACTATTCTTGATGCTGAAACACCTGACTTGCCTGAAGTAGATATCCTCATGGCCAATATTCTTCTGAATCCGCTGCTGGATCTGGCTGAGAAGATCAGTAGACTGGTGCGGGAAGATGGCCACCTGATTTTATCCGGCGTATTATCCGTGCAGGCGGAAGAGTGCGCGGCAGCCTATTCTCCCTGGTTCATTATGAATGAACCAGTCTTTCTAAACGAATGGGCACGACTTGAAGGCCGGCGTCGCGCCTAAGCCAGAAACGCTGTCTAAAAATATCAATAATGTTTACTAATTGCCCAGCCTGTTCACGTCAGTTTCGAGTCAGAGCCAGTCAGCTGGCCAGCGCAGAAGGCCTGGTGCAGTGCGGTTTTTGTGGCCGGCAATTCAACGCTCTGGAACGTCTTTATGACAAACCGATACATCTTGAGCAAAAACCAGTTCCTGTCGTTGATCAGGATACTGCCATCGAGTCGGAATTTTTTATTCCTGAGCAGGAAGAAAACTCTGACGGCGAAAATGATACAGAACCGGGTAAAAAAATCGATCCTGATGACTTTCAGATTGAATTACCCGATTCTCTTTCTGAACATGAGAAAGACACAGAACCAGAAGTAAGTGCTACAGAAGACTCTACCTTCACCTTTGAACTGGCAAATGAACCGGTAATTGCCAGCTCTAAAGAATCACCTATCACTGCAAAACAGCCTGTGCCTGACAGCCAGGACGAGGTCGTCGAATATCCTTTCCCCGAAGAGCTCGTAAACGAAGAAGCTATAAAGCCCGGCAGATTATCCAGAGCCTTCTGGTCAATGGGCGTGCTGGTATTGCTCACAGGTGGTATAACGCAGGCCGTCTGGTTTCAAAGAGATATGCTGTTAAGTCAATATCCCGAACTGCTGCCCTACGCCAGAGAACTGTGTGATCAACTCGATTGTGTACTCATTCGCAACAGAAACGTGTCAGCAATAAAGTTGCTCAATCGAGATGTGAGGATTCACCCACGTTATGAGGATGCTCTACTCGTCAACGCTACCATTACTAATCTATCCAGATACACACAACGCTTTCCAGATGTACTACTCAGCCTCCTGGACAGCAATGGCGAAGTAATCGGTTACCGGCAAATTCCGGCTAAGGAGTATCTCGACACAAGTATTGATATAGAGTCCGGAATGCCGCCAGACAAGCCAATCCACTTTGTCTTTGAAGTCGCTAACGCCAGCACTGAAGCTGTCAGTTTTGAGTTCGACTTTCTCTAAGCAGGCCAGATTTATTCTTTCCGGGTAATTCTGCTGCCAGCACACAGGAACTGCTTTAATCCGCCACAGATTGTCGCTATCATTAAGTCCATAAATAACCGCTCCGGCGTAAATAAGAAGCGGACGCCAATTCGGATGAAAATAGGCTCTCACGTACTCAAAAACAATCTTGTACTGGCACCTATGGCAGGTGTCACTGATAAGCCCTTTCGGCAGCTCTGCAGAGAGTTAGGTGCCGGATTGTTGGTGTCAGAAATGATCACATCAAACCCGTCGCTGTTTAGTTCAAGAAAAACCCGACAAAGGCTTGACCACAGCAATGAAGCTGCACCGGTTGTTGTACAAATCGCCGGAGCCGATCCGATCATGATGGCGAATGCCGCTGTTTTTAATGTTGAACATGGTGCCGATATTATTGATATCAACATGGGCTGCCCGGCAAAGAAAGTTTGTAATGTAATGGCCGGTTCTGCCCTTATGCAGGATGAAGCTTTAGTAACAAAGATTCTCGAGGCCGTCGTCGCTGCTGTGGATGTTCCGGTGACACTTAAAATTCGAAGCGGCTGGAATGATGAAAACAAGAATGCAAAAACTATCGCCCTTATCGCAGAGAAGTGCGGCATTCAGGCACTCAGTATTCATGGTAGAACACGCGCCTCTAGCTTTAAAGGCAAAGCAGAACACGATACAGCAAAGGCCGTTAAAGCCTCGGTATCAATACCCATTATTGCTAATGGAGATATCAACAGCCCTGAGGAAGCCGCGCGGGTACTCAAGTACAGCGGGGCCGACGCCATCATGATTGGCCGCGCCGCACAGGGCAGGCCCTGGATATTCAGGGAAATCGCCCACTATCTGGAAACCGGTGAACATCTGCCAGCACCGGACAATCTGGAAGTGGCTGATATTTTGAGTGGACATTTGCGCAGCCTCTACGATTTCTATGGTGAATATCTTGGTGTACGTATTGCCAGAAAACATATCGGCTGGTATTGCAGGGAGCAGCACAAAGCGAAAACAATGCTTGGTCTTGTCAATCAGACCGAAGATTGCTCAAGACAGTTGAAAATAGTCGAAACGTATTTTCAGGAACAAGAGCAAAGGAAGATTGCTGCATGAACGTGGCCAGGAAAAAAGGCAAACAGAAGCGAAAGAAGGCAAAAGTCACGCCTGCGACAAAAGATAAATGCCTTTCTGAAAGTGTAAGCGACGCTCTGGAAAAATACTTCAAAGACATGGACGGACATGAACCGGCAAATTTGTATGACTTGATCATAGCTCAGGTAGAAAAGCCCCTGATTGAAAGTGTGATTGAAAACAGTCGTGGAAACATTTCGCGGGCTGCCCAGGTTCTTGGCCTGAACAGAGCAACACTTCGCAATCGCATGCAAAAATACGGCATCGATAAGTAAGAATTACACATTCTGATTCAGAATTATTAAACGCTCAAGGAGAGCCTATGGCTTCTGTGCAATGCGCGCTGGTCAGCGTGTCTGACAAAACAGGTGTTGTCGAATTATGTAAAGAACTCGCCGCACTCAGAATAAAAATCCTGTCCACTGGCGGTACCGCCAAACTACTAAGCGACAACGATATACCTGTCGTTGAAGTTTCCGACCACACCGGCTTCCCCGAAATTATGGACGGCCGGGTAAAAACTCTGCATCCGAAAATTCACGGCGGCTTATTGGGCAGACGTGGTCAGGACGATGCCGTAATGCAGGAAAATGATATCGAGGCCATCGATCTGGTGGTGGTAAATCTCTACCCTTTTGAAGCCACTGTCAGTCGCAGTGATTGCAGTCTTGACGAGGCGATAGAAAACATCGACATCGGTGGCCCGACTATGCTTCGATCGGCAGCAAAAAATCATGCTCATGTTGGCGTCGTGGTGGATGTTTCTGATTACAAAAAAATAATCGATGAGCTAAAACAAAACGATGCTAGTCTGAAAGACAGCACACGCTTCGAGCTTGCACAGAAAGTGTTCGCTCACACCGCGAATTATGATGCCACGGTGTCCAACTACCTTGGAGCAATTACAGCGGACGGTGGCTATCTTGCTTTTCCAAAAACCTACAGTATGCAATTCGCCAGATTGCAGGACATGCGCTACGGCGAAAATCCTCATCAGAGTGCCGCTTTCTACAAACAATTGAGTGTGCCGGGTGGCACCCTTGCCAGTGCCAGACAACTACAGGGCAAGGAACTGTCATATAACAATATCGCTGACTCAGATGCGGCACTGGAATGTGTATTGGCTTTTGAAGAACCAGCCTGTGTCATTGTCAAACACGCCAACCCCTGTGGCGTCGCCATCGCTGACTCGATACTCGAGGCTTACGAAGCTGCTTTCACGACTGATCCCACTTCCGCTTTTGGCGGCATAATCGCTTTTAATCGGGCACTCGATAGCACAACTGCCAGAGCGATCGTTGAGAAGCAGTTTACTGAAGTAATTATCGCGCCAACTATTGATGAAGACGCACTGGAAATATGTGCCAGCAAGGCCGGAGTCAGAGTACTGAGCGTGGGCGAACGCAGCAGCACAATTCATCAGATGGAGCTAAAGCGGGTAAGTGGCGGATTATTGATACAGGACGGTGACAACGGCACAGTCACAGAAAAAAATCTGAAAGTAGTCAGTCAACGAAAACCGGATGAGCAGGAATTAAACGACCTCCTGTTTGCCTGGAAAGTAGCCAAATATGTCAAGTCCAATGCCATTGTTTATGTCAAAGACGGTAAGACTGTTGGCGTCGGAGCCGGTCAGATGAGCCGTATCTACAGTGCCCGTATCGCCGCCATAAAGGCCGAAGATGAAGGTCTGCAGGTGAGCGGATCGGTTATGGCATCAGACGCTTTTTTTCCTTTTCGCGATGGCATTGATTCAGCTGCCAGCGTCGGTATACGTGCCGTCATTCAACCCGGTGGTTCAGTCAGGGATGATGAGGTAATCGCAGCTGCCAATGAACACGATATAGCCATGGTCTTTACCAGTATGCGCCATTTCCGGCACTGATGCAGGTTACATGAAAATTCTTATTGTAGGCGGCGGCGGACGCGAGCACGCACTTGCCTGGAAAGCGGCGCAATCGGTCGAAGTCAGCCATGTATATGTCGCTCCCGGAAATGCCGGCACTGCGAGGGAGGCAAAAGTTGAGAATATCCCACTCGCTGCCGATAACATTGCCGGCCTTCTCGACTTCGCGCTCAAGAACTCAATCGACTTAAGCATTATTGGACCTGAAGTGCCCCTGGTTGAGGGCATAGTGGATGAATTTCAGAATCAGGGACTGGCCTGCTTCGGTCCCTGCAAACAGGCTGCGCAGCTGGAAGGATCAAAGTCATTCAGCAAGGATTTTTTTGTTCGACACAATATTCCGAGCGCAGACTATCAGCATTTCACAGACGTGACTGCAGCACTTGCCTATGTTCATGAAAAAGGTGCGCCTATTGTCATAAAGGCAGACGGCCTTGCTGCGGGAAAGGGTGTTGTAGTCGCGCAGACAGAAAGCGAGGCAAGCGCAGCCGTTACCGATATGCTCAGTGATAACAAATTTGGTGATGCGGGACAAAGCATTGTCATAGAAGAGTTCCTTGAAGGTGAAGAAGCCAGTTTTATCGTTGTCTGTGATGGTGAGCACAGCCTGCCTTTGGCCAGCTCTCAAGACCACAAGGCAAGAGACGAAGGCGACAGGGGGCCCAATACCGGTGGAATGGGAGCTTATTCACCCGCCCCTGTAGTGGATGACAAAATGCATGACATAATCATGCGGGAAGTCATTGAACCCGCCGTAGCGGGTATGAAAAAAGACGGTAGTCCCTACGTCGGTTTTTTGTATGCAGGCATTATGGTCACCCCGAGTGGTGAACCGAAGGTACTCGAATTTAATTGTCGCTTCGGTGATCCCGAGACTCAGCCAATACTGATGCGTCTACAGAGCGACCTCATAGAAATGTGCAACATGGCACTGCAGGGCAAACTGGATCAACATCAGTTGAGATGGGATGAGCGCGCCGCCCTCGGTATCGTCATGGCTTCTGCCGGCTACCCGGAAAATGCGAGCAAAGGTGATCTTATTGAAGGCCTTGATTCGATAGATAATGACAATGTGAAAACTTTTCATGCTGGTACCGAACTGAAAAACCAACAGGTCTTCACAGCCGGAGGACGTGTTTTATGTGTCACCGCTCTTGGTGATTCTGTCAGCGAAGCTCAAAAATCAGCCTATTCAGGGGCTACAAAAATCTCTTGTACGGGCATGTTTTTTCGAAATGATATTGGTTATCGTGCTGTGAATCGGGAAAAAAGCGAAAATAATTAATAATTGTTTTAAAAAGCGTGAAATTACTATTGGATTCGTTCGAGTAAAATAGGATAATCTCCGCGCCTGATAGCTGAAGCTCAAAGGCAAATACCAAATCCCCTGCCGCTGTTTGATAAAAAACAACGGTGTAATTTTAACAAGAAAACTTTATCGGAAATTAATGAGGTTATAAAATGGCGAAAAAACCAGCTGCAATTGCAACCAAACAAACCAAGTCACAAATCCTTAGTTCTTTATCAGAGGATACCGGTCTAACCAAAAAAGAAGTCGCGGCTGTTATGGACGCTATGGCAGATCTGGCACACCGTCACCTTAAGAAAAAAGGTTCTGGTGAATTTACTGTTCCATCTCTCGGTATTAAACTACGCCGGGTTATGAAACCTGCACGTAAAGCCCGCAAAGGTGTGAATCCTTTTACTGGCGAAGAGATCATGATCAAGGCAAAACCTGCGACTACAAGTGTTCGCGCTGTTGCCCTGAAAGCGATTAAGGATGCTGTAGCTTAATTGGTTTCAGGCTTGTTCAAAAAGGCCGCCAATCGAGAAAATTACTGAGTAAACGCAGGCCCGCCTGCTGACTTTTTTCCGGATGAAACTGGGTTGCAAAAAAATTATCACGGGCTATTGCAGAGGTAAAATCCAGGCCATAATCGCTTAAGGCCGCACAATCCTCCCGCCTGACCGGCTCTACATAGTAGCTGTGAACAAAGTAAAAACGCTCCCCGTTCTCAATACCGGACCAGAGTGGATGTGCATGTTGCTGATGCACACGATTCCAGCCCATATGCGGAACCTTCAGGGTATTTCCCGCTTCATCCATCAGCTTGTGCTGAAAACGGCGAACCTTCCCGCTGACGATCCCAAGTCCGTCTGTGCCTCCGTTTTCCTCACTGAAATCCATTAGTGATTGCAAACCCAGGCAAATACCAAGAAAAGGTTTTTCCGCAATACTCTCGGCAATCAGCCCCTGAAGATCTTTTTCTGCAAGCGCCTGCATACACTGCCCCATTGCTCCCTGACCGGGGAAAACAATCTTGTCCGCAGCAAGAATCTCTTTTGCCTTGTCGCTGACAAGAATACGAGTGTCGGCGTCAGCCACATACTCGAGTGCCTTGCTAACTGAACGGAGATTACTGGAACCGTAATCGATTACAGCTAAAGTCTGCATATCAGGCTGGCTTAAAGAGCCCCTTTAGTCGAAGGTAATGTACCCTGCATACGCGGGTCGATTTCAACAGCCATACGTAGTGCCCGGCCGAATGCCTTAAAAATAGTTTCGGCAATATGATGAGCATTTCGTCCACGCAGATTATCAATGTGCAGTGTGACCTGAGCATGATTGACAAATCCCTGAAAAAATTCGCTGAGAAGATCAATATCAAAGTCGCCGACTCGTGCACGCGGGTAATCAATCTGGTACTCAAGACCAGGTCGTCCGGAGCAGTCCAGAACCACACGGGACAGTGCCTCATCGAGAGGCACATAGGCATGACCATAACGACGGATACCCTTTTTGTCTCCCAATGCTTCTTTGAGAGCCTGACCAAGCGTAATACCGACATCCTCGACGGTGTGATGAGCGTCGATTTCAAGATCACCTCTGGCGACGATGTTCAGATCAAAAAGACCATGGCGAGACACCTGATCCAGCATATGCTCCAGAAAAGGCACGCCGATATCGTAGCTGGCCTCCCCTGTACCATCCAGATTCAGTTCCACACTGATTTGTGTTTCTTTGGTGTCCCGGTTTATTTTTGCCGTACGCTTCGTAGTCATTAGTCCTGCTCAAAGTTTATAATGGTTTCCACCAGAGCTCGCTGATTCTGTATATTGGTGGCTTGAACGGCGTAGGATAACCCGATAAGAGGCTGGACAAAAATTTATTATGGGAAAACCCCTGGAGTATTTGAATGACCGATGCAATTAACATCGAAACCGTTAAAGATTACCTGCTGGGTCTGCAGGATGAAATCTGTATGCATCTGTCAAAGCTGGATGGCCAGGAAGCCTTCCAGGAAGATTTATGGGATCGGGCCGAGGGTGGTGGTGGACGCACGAGAGTACTTTACGACGGTGCCCTGTTTGAACAGGGCGGCGTAAACTTTTCCCATGTATTTGGCAGTAAAATGCCCGCTTCGGCGACAGCTCAACGACCAGAACTGAGTGGCAGAAATTTTCAGGCCATGGGCGTATCGCTGGTGATCCACCCGCTTAATCCTTTTATCCCGACCACTCATATGAATGTGCGTTTCTTTATAGCAGAAAAAGAAGGGCATGATCCGGTCTGGTGGTTTGGCGGAGGTTTCGATCTGACTCCCTATTACGGTTTCGAAGACGACGCTGTGCACTGGCACCGCACTGCTAAGCAGGCTTGTGATACCTTTTCCAACGACTACTACGCAAAATACAAACACTGGTGCGATGAATACTTCTATCTGCGCCATCGTTCCGAGACACGCGGCATTGGCGGTCTTTTCTTTGATGATTTAAACGAGCCGGATTTCGAGCAAAGCTTCGCTTTTACACGAAGTGTCGGTGATCATTTTCTGCAGGCCTATGAACCAATAGTAGAACGACGCAAAAACACAGCTTACTCAGAGGAGCAACGGAACTTTCAGCTTTATCGACGTGGCCGTTATGTGGAATTCAATCTGGTTTACGACCGGGGTACCCTGTTCGGCCTTCAGTCCGGCGGTCGAACTGAGTCAATTCTGATGTCTCTGCCACCACAGGTACACTGGCGTTACAACTGGCAACCTGAGCCCGGCTCAGAAGAACAGAAGCTTTATGACAACTTTCTCAAACCGAGAGACTGGCTGAATATAGAAGGGAATTAATAGGTATAGGATAGACTGATTGAACCGAAGTTCTGGCCGCTGCTTTGACCTGCAAACTCTTTTGTTCTCAACACCTGTGCGTAAGACAGTTTAAATTTTTTATAAATGACACTGGCGCCAATCACAAAATCTCCAACCCATTCTTTCTTGTCTATGCTGTGAGAATCAGAAAATGTATTACCATCAAGAAAAATATCCCTCAACACCAGACGACCGCTGGTACTGCCAAAGAATAAAAAGCTGAATCCACTTCCATCGCGCCGGTAACGCGGATCTCTGGTGTCCGTCGGTGCGTTGGTGTCTCCGGCTGGCCTGATCAGGGCGGTACCAAAATCAGTTGGCAAATTCCAGCCAATGCGAAACTCAAACCCGCCATTCAGATGGGAAAACACTGTGCCTGCTGCGATACCGGCATGAGCAATCAGGTCAACTCCCCATTGTTTGTGAAAATCATAACGGGGAATGAGGCGTTGCTTTCTGTCATAGATGAAAGCGAAACCAGGTTCGGTATCAATCTGGTTGTCCCAGCCATTTGCCTTTTCAATATTTCTGAGGTCATGAACAAAATCCTGTGCTTGTTCGGCAAGAGAAAAATCACCGGTAAACCCCAGTTGAATCTCAAAAGTATCCAGTCTGCGATAGGTTTTACTGTGAAAAGCAGTACTGCCGTATAACCAGCCGCCGTAAGGTCTGTCTTCAACGACGAGATCGCGACGTGAAATATCCTGCGGCGTATACATTTTCTGACCCGCGGAAAACGCTATGTTTCTTTGTCGTGACTTATCTTCACTAAAAGGCAGAAGATCAATGAAAGTATTCAAAGTTGCCTGAATTATTCCGGGTTTCTGCATCCAGGCCAAATCTTCAAACCACTGCAATTCCGGCGATACCCAGCTCGCTTTCACACCGTTTGTATAAAACCGATCCGTGCTGGCAAACAAATCGTTCTCAAGGTGCAATGTGAACGTCCAGGATTCATGCGGAGGTTTGGCTTCAGCCGCTGTGAGACTGGAATAAACGCACAATAGCAGGCAGCTCAGCACCACAACCTGGCTGCGATCCTTCAAAACAGTGAATGCCGGCCCCGGCAGCTTCAGAAGAGCAATATTAGAATCCATACAACAAGAACATTCAAAAGGGCAAGAAAGACGGCAGCCGATCCTATATCTTTTGCTCTGCCGGAAAGTTCGTGAGGCTCGTCGCCAATCCGATCAACAGCGGCTTCGACGGCAGAATTGAGCAGTTCAACTATTAGCACCAGGATCAGCACGGAGATCAGCAAAGCCTTCTCCATGCCGCCTTTTCCGAATATCAGCCCAATTGGTGTCAGGATGGCAGTGAGATAGCTCTCCTGTCTAAAAGCGGCTTCATTCCTGAAAGCGGCACAAAGACCTTGCCAGGAAAATTGTGTCGCGTTCATAACTCGTTTAAATCCGGTGATTCCTGGTTTTGGCATTAGAACCTTTCTGGTAAAATCAGAAAAACTAAACTGAATCGCCTGCAAGCGCCTCAGAAACTCGGGGAAGAATACAACATTTTAAGCTGCCTGGAACAGTCGGCTAATAATCATCAGGTGCAAAAACAACCAGATGATCGAGTTCAAGACGAATACCAATGGCTTCGTCAATAGCGTGATTATGATGACTTGGCACCAGTGACAGTACCTGAGCATGACTTTGCAATTCCAGAGTATAAAGAAACTCAGCTCCTCTGAAGGACTTGTCCAGCACCTTTGCCTGCATATCGCTATTGTCATCATGAATAATATCATCCGGCCGAATCAGCACCCGGACTTTATCGTTTGTCTTAAACCCGTGATTGCGGCGACCGTTTATTATACCCAGTTCGGTTTCAACCCTTTTGCTATCAATAACTGTACCGCCTATGAATACACCGTCACCGATAAAATCAGCGACATAAGTGCTAGCTGGTTGATGATATAAAGTGAAAGCATCGTCCCATTGCAGGAGAGTGCCGTCGCGCATTACACCGATTGAATCGGCCATTGCAAAAGCTTCCATTTGATTGTGTGTCACCAGTATTGCCGTTATGCCGTTTTTCTTAAGCACCTCCCGCATTTCCCTGGCAATCTGCTCACGCAGTTCTATATCGAGACTGGCGAAAGGCTCATCCAGTAAAAGGATATTGGGGCGGGTAGCAATCGCCCTGGCAAGCGCGACGCGTTGTTGTTGCCCGCCGGAGAGACGATGAGGATACTCATCGAGCAAAAGCTGCACTTCCAGTAAATCCGCCATTTCGCTAACGCGCTCATCTTGCTCACTTCGGCTCAGTTTGTGAATACCAAAGGAAATGTTCTCACGCACTTTCAGATGTGGAAACAAGGCGTAATCCTGAAAGACCATACCGACGTGACGATTTTCTACCGGCACCGATCGGTCTGGGTCACTGACCAGACGCGATTCGAGCCAGATTTCTCCCGCGTCTGCTTGTTCAAAACCGGCAATACTGCGCAATAAGGTCGTTTTTCCACAGCCGCTCGGACCCAGCAGGCAACCAATCTCGCCTTTTTCAAGGGAAAACGACAGAGACTTAACTATCGATCGCCCTTCCAGGGCCACGCTGACTTCTTTCAATTCGAGTGTATTAGTCATGTCCTGGTCGTGATTTGGCAATCGAGCGGCTCAATATAATAACCGGAATAATACCAGCCAGCACAATTGCTAGCGCCGGGCTCGCCGCATCAGCCAGTCTTTCCTCATTGGCAAGCTCATAGGTTCTGATAGCGAGGGTATTAAAATTAAATGGTCTGAGGATTAATGTTGCCGGCAGTTCTTTCAACACATCCACAAAAACCAGTAGCAGTGCTGTAAGAAGCGACCCCTTTAACATTGGCACATGCACCCGCCGCAAAATGGCGAGCGTGGGTAAACCCATGCTGCGGCCGACTTCATCCATAGTCGGTCGAATCTTGCTCAGACCGGCCTCAACCGTGTTCATAGACACCGGCAGGAAGCGAACCAGATAAGCAAACACTAGCGCGAAAAGCGTCCCGCTGAAAAGCAGACCTGTACTGATATCCATATTTTCCCGCATCCAACCGTCTATCCGGTTATCCAGCCAGCTAAAGGGAATTAGCACACCGACTGCAATCACCGTGCCCGGAATGGCATAACCGGTACTTAGCAATCTGACGATAAAACGGCTTAATGAATTAGACAACACGCGCTTGCCGTAGCAAATAAAAACAGCAAGCACCAGAGCCGCAAGCGAGGCCAATGCCGCTAATTCAAGACTGTGAGCAAGCAAGCTCAGAAACTCGTCATCAATCACATCCGACCAGGTTTGTTTTGCCCAGACGAGCAACTGAATCGCGGGCACTATAAAACCGAAGGTAAGCGGTACTATGCAAATCAATGTCGGTACGAATCTACGCCAACCAGTAAACTGCGTGCGCCGCAGTTTGCTGTAACGTGTGCTGGTGTGATGATAGCGTGCCTGCTTTCGTGACCAGGCTTCCAGCAACACGACCAGCGTGATAAAACCCAGCAGCACGGCGGCAAGCTGAGCCGCGGCGACGCTACTGCCAAGACCAAACCAGGTGCGGAATATTCCGGTGGTAAAAGTCTCCACACCGAAATACTGTACGGTACCGTAATCAGCCAGCGTTTCCATCATAACCAGAGAAAGACCCGCTATGATGGCAGGCCGAGCCAGCGGCAGAGCCACCTTAAAAAAAGAACGGCAGGGTCCGCAACCAAGCGATCGGGAGACTTCAAGGACGCAGATGGATTGCTCATTAAAAGCCGCGCGACAGAGCAAATACACATAGGGGTACAGAACCAGTGCCAACATCAATATGGCTCCGCCTATAGAGCGTATTTCAGGAAACCAGTAGTCACCGAATTGCCAGCCAAACAAATCCCTGAGTTGTGATTGCAGCGGGCCGGCCGCATCCAGCATACCGGTATAGGTATAGGCAATGATGTAAGCAGGCATGGCCATCGGAAGCAACAAGCCCCAGGACAGCACTTTCCTGCCGGGGAAATCATACATCGTCGTCAACCAGGCCGGAACAGTACCCAGCACCATCGCAAGTGCACACACACCAGCAAGCAGTATCAGGGAATTAACAACGTAAGAAGACAGTACCGTTTCATAAAGATGTTGCCAGACATCTGCACCTGGCAAGAACACTGAGAAAACAATACAAACAACCGGTATTGCCAGTACCAGCGACAGTAACATGAGCAACAACAGCCAGGGATGAAAATTGCCTGTCGCTAAGGAAGGAGTTGGCGCCTCAAGAGTGGCACTGGTCATAGAGCCTGAATCCCTGCTCAGCGAGACCCGATTACTTCCAACCGGCTCGATCCATTAGTCTTACTGCGCTGGCATTCAATTCTCCCAGCCGACTAAGTGCCAGATCATCGGCTTTAAAGTCGCCCCAGGAGCGCAGGATCTCGCTGACTGGCACATCGCTGCGCACCGGATACTCATGATTATTCTCCGCGTACCAGAGTTGTGCCTCGGCACCGCTCAGGTATTCCAGTAACTTCCGGGCTTCCTCTTTGTGCATGGATGAGCGCGTCACACCGGCGCCACTGATATTGACGTGGACACCTCGACCGTTCTGGTTTGGCCAGAACAACGCAACCTTATTAGCCGCGTTCACTTCCGCTTCAATTTTCGATGACAGCATGCCTGCCAGATAATAGGTATTCACCAACGCGAGCTTGCACTGACCAATGGCCACCGCCTTAATCTGATCACGATCACCGCCCTTTGGCGAGCGTGCCAGATTGGCGACCAGACCGCGGGCCCAGCCCTCCACTTTCGCCTCCCCCAGATGTACCAACATCGCACTCACCAGCGACTGGTTGTAGATGTTTGAAGAGGATCGCACGCAAACTTTCTTCTTCCAGACAGGATCGGCCAGCGCTTCATAAGTGGATAAGTCCTCAGCCGAAACGGTCTCCTTTGCATAGACAATCACTCTTGAACGCAATGACAATGCGAACCAGTAATTCTCAGGATCCCGATAAATTGACGGAATGTTTTTTGTCAGTTCCGCTGAATCCACAGCAGCCAACAAATTCAGTTGCCGGGCCCGGTGCAGACGACCCACATCAGTTGTCAGCAGAAGATCGGCGGGTGAATTCACGCCTTCCAGTTCAAGACGCTTTATCAGCGCATCGGCTTTACCGGTTATCAGGTTTACTTCAACCCCGCTTTGCTCTGTGTATTTATCCAGCAGGGGCTTAATCAACGCCTCTTTGCGCGCCGAATAGATGTTGACTTCGGCCGCAAACGACGCTTCAGCGCCAAGCAATGTAAACAGTAACAGCAGACAAATTCTCATTCTTTACCTCATTTATTCGGAAACGGGACTTTCATAATTTAATGATAATGATAATGATAATCGTTCTCATGTACTTCGTCTATTTATCTGATTCCTAAGACACTGGTATCAAGCTCAAGAAACTTCTCGAGCTCGTCGCTATAGTAGTAAGTAATTTCTAAAAAATGGCTGTAAAACAGCCTATGCTATAGTATTTGCCACTTAGGCTTCACCCCCCAACTAACAATAATTAAGGAGGGATGCTTGTATGGACGTATCCACTTTTATTTTTCTAGGTGTTCTGGGTGCAGCGGCGCTCTATGCCGTCACCATTTATAACAATCTCGTTTCTCTCAAGCACAACGTCGAAAAAGCCTGGTCAAACATCGATGTCCTGCTTAAACAAAGACACGACGAACTGCCAAAACTGGTAGAAACCTGCAAGCAATACATGAAGCATGAGCAGGAAACCCTGGAAAAAGTCATGCAGGCACGCTCAGCTGTTGCCTCTGCCCGCCAGCAAAGTGATGTCGGAGCACTCGGTCCTGCAGAAACCCAACTGAGAATGGGTCTTGGCAACCTTTTCGCTCTCGCCGAGGCCTACCCTGACCTGAAAGCGAATGATAATTTTCAGCATCTGCAAAGCCGGATTTCCGGGCTCGAAAATGCGATTGCCGACCGTCGTGAATTTTATAACGAAAGCGTTAATACCAATAATATCCGGGTCGAACAATTTCCCGACGTCATCATTGCCCGCAACCTCGGTTTTGGCGCCAAGCCTTTGCTGGAGTTCAGTGAGGAAGAGAAGAAAGACGTCAATATGAAAGAATTATTCACCTGATACATCCGCACTAGCCAGGAAAACAGGCTTCGTGTCTTCGATGGCGACATGGGTACAAAACAGCCCCGCTGATGATTTCTGGCTCGGGGTAACTGTACTCGCTGCCTTGTCAGTCGCCGCATTTTACTTTTTTATGCGCAAGCGCGTCATGGAAGACATGCCCACATCCAAAATTCGCTCAGCCGCTCAAGGTTATGTTGAATTGGTTGGACATGGCAGGCTCATGGAAGGCCCGCTAATCATTTCACCACTCACCGGCCTGCCCTGCACCTGGTATAGCTACAAGGTCGAAGAAAAACGCCGCTCTGGAAAAAATAACAATTGGGCAACTGTCCGCAAAGGCCGCAGTGAAGAATTGTTCCTGCTCGTCGATGAAACCGGTGAATGTGTGATCGATCCTGAAGGCGCGAATGTTACCAGCGCTGAAAAGGATGTCTGGTACGGCAACACAGCACAACCCAGCCGGGGCGCGAAAAGCGGTGCAGGTTTTTTCTCCGGGGGACGTTACCGCTACACCGAACAACGACTTCGACCAGCCGAAACACTTTATGCAATCGGCCTGTTCAATACGGTTGGTGGCGCCGGTGACGTTTATGATCCGGGCAGTGATCTGAGAGATCTTCTAAAAGAATGGAAACAGGATAGCGAAGCATTGCTGGAAAAATTCGACACCAATAAGGATGGCGAAATTGACATGCAGGAATGGCAAGCAGTGAGGGATGCTGCCCTGAAAGAGGTCATGTCTCATCATAATGAGCTAAAAACGGAAACGCCTGTGCATATGCTCGGTCGCACACGGGATAAACGCAGGCCTTTCCTGCTTTCCGCTCTGGATCAGGACTCCCTGATAAAAAAGTTCCAGCTCTACGCCGGTGCTTCTATATTTGTATTTTTCAGCTGTGGCGCACTGGCCACCTGGCTGGTAAACCTGCGTGTCACTGGCGCCTGAGACAGACTTTCTTTAGTATGTCGGCCTCTTATTACACAGGCCACTTAATTACAAAACCCTTATGACCAAGCCACAAATCGATAAAAGCGCACTACCGCAGTTCAGTACAATCCAGCCCGCACAAATTCAGGCAAGCATAGAAAAGCTAATCTGTGACAACAAGGCTTCGATGGAAAAGTTGCTGGCCGCCAACACAGTCTACAACTGGGAAAATTTGATCCAGGTACTTGAAAATGACGCAGACCGACTTAGTCGTGCCTGGTCGCCAATCAATCATCTGCACTCGGTCGCGGATAACGACGAGCTGCGTGAGGCTTATAACGCCTGTCTGCCACCACTCACAGAATACGGCACTGAACTGGGACAACATGAAGGGCTGTTCCGTGCCTATCAGCAAATCAGAGATAGCGCCGGCTTCCAGAAACTGCATGCGGCTCAGCAAAAATCGATCGAAAATGAACTGCGCGACTTTCACTTATCCGGAATTGGTCTCGCAAACGAAGAACGCGAAAGCTATCGCTCGATCAAACAAAAACTCTCAAAACTGCAAACACGCTACGAGGAAAACCTTCTCGACGCCACTCAGGCCTGGCAGAAACTTATCGTCGATCAGAAACAGCTGGCAGGGATGCCAGAGTCGGCTATCGCATTAGCCGCACAAACAGCAGAGAGAGAGAGAAGCAGACAGGCTGGTTGTTAACACTGGATTTCCCCAGCTATCTGCCGGTTATGCAATACGCAGATAATCGCGAATTGCGCGAAGAAATGTATAAGGCTTACGTTACCCGCGCCTCCGAGCAGGCAGCGAATGCGGAGCAGTGGGACAATGGTGAGTTGATGGTAGAGATTGTTGAGCTACGCCAACAGCTTGCTCAATTACTTGATTTCGACTCTTATGCCGATTATTCATTGGCCAGAAAAATGGCCTCAACACCAGCGGAAGTTCTTGGCTTCCTTGAGGATCTGGCTGAACGTTCAAAACCAGTCGCTGAAACCGAACTCGCTGAACTGCAACAGTTTGCCCGCGAGCAGTTTCAAGTTGATGAGCTACAGGCCTGGGATCTTGGCTACTATTCAGAAAAACTACGCGTACATAAATTTGATATTTCTCAGGAGGAGCTGCGCCCCTATTTTCCCGCCCCAAAAGTTATCGAGGGAATGTTCGCAGTCGTTAAACGTCTTTACGGTATCACCATCAAGGAAGTGGAAGGCATCGACAGTTGGCACGAAGATGTGCGTTTTTATGAGATTCAGGACGACAGCGGACAACTGCGTGGTAGTTTCTATCTTGATCTCTATGCCCGCCCGCAAAAGCGGGGCGGAGCCTGGATGGATGAATGCCTGGTGCGCAGATTCGCTGGCAAAAAGTTGCAGACTCCGGTTGCCTATCTGACCTGTAACTTCAGCCCACCAATAGGAAGCGATCCTTCACTGCTGACACACGATGAAGTAATCACACTATTCCACGAGTTTGGCCATGGTTTACATCATATGTTAACGCTGGTCGATTACCCGGAGGTGTCCGGCATCAATGGGGTTGCCTGGGATGCAGTCGAGTTACCCAGCCAGTTTATGGAAAACTGGTGCTGGGAACGTGACTCCATTGCCCTTATTTCAGGTCATTATGAAAGTGGCGTCCCTTTGCCTGATGAGCTTTATGAGAAGATGTTAAAGGCCCGAACCTTTCATTCCGGCATGCAGATGGTCAGACAACTCGAGTTTTCCTTGTTTGATTTCCGTCTTCACCATAAACAGAAGGTTTCGAACACAGCTGAGATTCAGGCTTTATTGAATCAGGTTCGTGAGCAGGTGGCTGTCGTCCTCCTACCCGAATACAATCGATTTCAGCACAGTTTTTCGCATATTTTCGCCGGCGGCTACGCAGCTGGTTATTATAGTTACAAATGGGCCGAAGTATTATCCGCTGATGCCTTTTCTAAATTCGAAGAAAACGGTATCTTTGACAGAAAAACAGGGGAACAATTTTTGAACTCGATTCTGGAACAGGGTGGATCGCGCGAACCAATGGAATTATTCATCGAGTTCAGAGGTCGCAAACCTTCTATCGACGCACTCTTGCGTCATTCAGGGATTCTTCCTGAAGAGGCCGCTGCCTGAAATGAAATCAACACTACTTTTATTCCTGTCCATCTGCTTTACCGGCCCGTTATTGGCGGAGGATGTCTTTATCACCGACAAGTTAAAAGCCGGTTTGCACGAGGACAAATCGCTGGATAGCCCGATTGTCAAGATTGTCGCTACCGGCACTCGACTGGAAGTGGTGAAAAAGGAAGATCGACTGACCTATGTGCGCGACGCGGATGGGAGCATGGGCTGGATTAATAACGACTATCTGATGGCACAGGCACCCACAGGCGCCAACATCGGGACCATGCAGAACCGGGCCGACAATCTGGAAAAACGTCTTAACGAAAGCCGCGAGACCATTATCACTCTGGAAGCAGAGCTGAAGAATCAGGGCAAAGTCTTGCCTGCTGAAACACGCGAACTACTGGATCTCAAGGCAAGTCATGGTGAGCTGCAACAACAGTTTAATGCGCAAAAGCTGGAAAATGGTGAATTGCAGGTCGAACTCACGGAACTGCGGAACCGTCTCGGTCAGGACGCCGACACCGATGCCTTATACAAACAGATCAAAAGCCTGCAGGAAGATAATAAGACACTGGAGATTAAGCTAGCCAGAACCCTCGAGAAATTCGATGCTGATGCGGCTTCTGACTCCGGCCTACTCAGCGTCAGCGGCGACAGCTTTTCCCCGGGCATGCGCAATATGAGCATTTATCTGCTGATTACGCTGGTAATTGGCCTGTTTGCCGGCGCCTACCTGCTTGATATGATTAACCGACGCCGGCACGGCGGTTTTCGTATCTAGCCGGCAAGATTTGCAAGTATTCGGGCTTTCTACTACACTCCTCGGCCCTGTCGATCAGGCAGACTCAGAAAACATTAAAAGGTTAGTAAAAATGAAGGCAGATACACATCCGACTTACACTGATACTTCAGTCACCTGCAGCTGCGGAAACGTTTTTTCGACGCGTTCGACTCTGGAAGACAACGATCTCCATATCGATGTCTGTTCACAGTGCCATCCTTTTTACACCGGCAAACAGAAAATGCTGGATACCGCCGGTCGGGTTGATAAATTTCGCCGTAAATACGGCATGTAAAACCTTCATCGGGACCCTTCCTGATTTACTAAAAAGCGCCTTTATCGGGCGCTTTTTTGCTTATTACTTGCTTTTATTCCTCTGCTCTTTCCCGCATACCAGTAACGCCTGCGATAGTAGGGCCTACGATCGGACCGCGTCGGCACGACATATTATCGACGGCGACACGCTTGTCCTCAGCGATGGCAGAAAATTACGTCTGATAGGAATCGACACGCCTGAACTCGCTCGTAAAGGGCGACCGGCCGAAAGCGGTACGGATGCCGCACGCTTGTATCTGAGCAAGCTGCTAAAGGACAAAGACCGCCTGGGGCTTAAATATGGTCCCGAGCGCAAAGATCGTCATGGTCGCTTACTGGCCCATCTGTTTCTCGAAGATGGCAGTAATATACAAGCCGGATTACTGCGCGAAGGCTTGGCCTTACCACTGAATATCCCGCCTAACGTTCTTTTCAGCGACTGCTACGAGGAGCAGATGCTGCTGGCCCGGGCTGCCGGCCGGGGTCTGTGGCAACTCCCGCAGTTTCAAACGATCCGGGCCAAGTCGATGCAGCCGGACACTCACGGCTATCGGCTTGTTCATGGTGTAGTCAGTAAACTCGGGTTCAGCGATTCAGCAGTATGGCTTAACCTGAACAAGCATCTCGCTATCCGAATCAGGCGAAAACACCTCTCATATTTAGCAGGACTGGACCTGAATAATATTATTGGTGCTGAAATTGAAGTACGCGGAGTAATTTATCAAAGGAATAAACAAATGCGTGTCAGCGTCCGTCATAAAAACGATCTAAAAATACTAAAGTAGAGACAAAATTGAAGCACTTTCAGTGCATGACTTAGCCGCCCTTATTGAGGTGTTTTCTAACATAAAAAGCTTAAGTCATTGCAATGTCGAGGAATCAAAAACTATCCACAAATTCTGTGGATAAGTTTGTGGATGTAATGCTAACAGAACGCTCAAATCAGCGTTTTTACTGGATATTTAACAAAACTGTCATTTTTTGTGCAATTATTATTAACCTATATTAATCAGACAGTTATACTATTTTTATAGTCTAAAACGCACCTTACTTAAGATGCGATCTGAACTTCGATCAAAAATTGGCTTTCACTGTGCATAAAATTGTTTGTCAAGCATTTATTTTAAAAAACTTTTGAACAAAACCGGTATCTGTCTGTCGAAAACAACAGATAGCAAATTTCTCGTTCCTCCTCTAGAACGTGACAGAACCCCGGTCTCCCCAGCCGGGTAATCTTGGCCCCGGTTACCTCCCCCTTAAATTAAGCCGGGGCCTTCTTTTTTTCATCGAGCATCCAGGCATCAAGTGCCTGCACAAGCTCATCAACACCGGTTTTTTTTAATACAGAGAACAATTGCACGCTATGAGCACTGGATCCGAATTGATTCTGCGCTCGCTGCAGCGCCTTTCGGCTTGCGCCAAAGGCCAGTTTGTCCGATTTATTCAGTAATATGTGAACGGCAAGACCGGCTGATTCACACCAGGAGAGCATTTGCTCGTCAAACTCCGTCAAGCCCCGTCTAATATCCGTAATCAACACCACCCCGGCTAAACAACGCCGTGTTTGAAAATACTCGCCGAGAGTTTCAGCCCAATGCGCCTGTACTTTCTCCGGAACCTTTGCATACCCATAACCCGGTAAATCAACCAGACGTATCTCCTCATTCACCGGAAAAAAATTGATTAGCTGGGTTCGGCCCGGTGTTTTACTGATTTTTGCCAGTCGTTTCTGCCCGGTCAGTGCATTAATGACGCTTGATTTACCGGAATTAGAGCGACCTGCAAAAGCGACTTCACGGCCGCTGTCCGGCATCAACTGCGCCAGAGTGTGGGCACTGGTTTCATAACTAGCCTGTCGATATCGATTATTGAGCATATCTGCCGAAACCAGTTGTAATTCTCATTGCGCAAAATTTCCTTTTATTCTCGTCCACTACTCGTCATTTTTTCGGTAAGATACCCGTGCTGGGGCAAGGGCTGTTCATATATGAATCAGCCTCACTATACCGTCGCCGGCTGAGATATAGCCAGATGAATTAAAGGAAACCAAGGCATGCTAAGAAATTTCTGTTTTTTAATGAGTGTATTATTACCGCTTTTTGGTGGTTCTGTGCTGGCAAATGGTGATATCGCTGCCGGTAAATCAAAGTCTGTCACTTGCAGTGCCTGTCACGGTCAGGATGGTAATGGCGTAGAGAGTCTGCCAATGCAGCCCCGGCTCGCAGGTCAGCACGCAGAATATACCGCCAAACAGCTACGGGACTATCAATCGAAGGCCCGCGAAAACGCCATCATGGCACCGATGATTGCTGCACTCAGTGAAGAGGATATTAACGACATTTCAGCTTACTATGCCAGCCTGAAAGGCACCATTGGCTCGAGTTCTGCGGAACTGCTGGAAACAGGTGAAACACTCTATCGGGCTGGTAATGCGGAAACAGGCCTTGCCGCCTGCATGGCCTGTCATGGTCCTTCCGGCCGGGGCAACCCGGCAGCCAAATACCCCGCCCTGAGTGGTCAATGGGCAGAATATACGAAGATTCAGCTAATGGCCTTTAAATCCGAGACCCGTAGCAACGATTTGAGTGCTGTAATGCGTGATGTCGCAACGAAAATGTCTAAAGAAGAGATTGAAGCTGTCAGCAATTACATTCAGGGACTGCACTAAATCAGGCTCTGGCTGAAACTCAAGCCAAACTCGGGGGTCAAATCTGAAAGAGCCTCACCGAGAACCGGCCGGGCCGGTATAAATAACAACAGGAACATTATAATGAACAAATTCGTTGCCGCTTTCGCCGGAATACTATTACTTTGTGCTACTTCTGTGGCCATGGCAAAAGATTCCTACACAAATATTATTCCCGCCCAACCGACACAGACCGACAAAATAGAGGTAGTCGAAGTATTCTGGTATGGCTGCCCGCACTGTTATGACTTCGAACCTCATGTGAAGAAGTGGCTGAAAACCATGCCTGACGATGTCGAGTTTCGTCGTATGCCCGGAATCTTCAACAAAAACTGGGTTGGACACGCCAGAGCCTACTACACGGCCGAAAAGATGGGTGTACTGGACAAAATCCACACGCCGCTTTTTGAAGCCTTACATAAAGATCGCAAACGCATTTTCAGCGAATCAGAAATTAAAGACTTTTTTATCTCTCAAGGTGTAGATGGCAAGGAATTTACCCGTGTCTACAATTCCAGCGAAATTGAAACCAAATTCAAACAGGCCTTTCTGATGGGTCAGCGTTACAAAATCACCGGCGTACCAGCTGTCATAGTGAACGGAAAATACATGACCAGCGCCTCTCAAGCCGGATCTTTTGAAAATATCCTCAAGACCATCAACGAGTTGGTCGCTAAAGAAAGAGGAGAGTAGGCGGGCAACGCTTACCAATCTCGCAGGACTGAGCCAGGACCGATAAACCGGGTTTATCGGTCTTTCCGTTTTACTCCCTATTTGCACGATGTGTGTCTGTCGTAAAACAGACGCCGCGGATTTTTGCCGGCTGAAAATGGGTGATGAAACATGTCCACACAATTACAGGAACTTGAAGAAGATTCTCAATGGAAGCAGAAGTATGTTGAGGCGATAAATGAACTTGATGATCAGGGGAAGAAGTGGGCTGATGAAGAGGCTGTACTTTATAAGTCAATCCTGAGGCTGGTATTGAGCTACTCCGGGGCTGACGAAAACCTCGATCTTAGTCTCGCCTCCATGCGACAGCGTCTTCGACAAGAAACCGGTAGTGAAGCACGTAAGAAAATCATCAACCCTGTCATAGACGAAATTATTCATTTCAGCACGGACAGGACTACTGCCCCTGAAAATGATCCACTATTGTCTCTACTCGAAAACCTGTCTCTACCGGGCGAGTCGGGAATAGAAATTATGGGGCTGCGCAAACGGGCTCGCGATATTAAAGAAGAGCAGGAGCGTCTGCAGCTGACTCAGGATCTGGTTGAAATACTCAGCCGAAAAAACTCAGAAGCAGAAGGTCATGAGAATTCTGAAGAAAATTTTCCACATTTGCGAGATACACTGCTGGAGCTTTTTCAGTGGCTATCGATTCCCGATGAGTATTCAAACCGGGTCGAACAACTCAAGACTCAAATCTCCAAACTTCAAAGCGATCCGGACTTGTCTGCAACATTGCGTGAGACCGCCATCGTCATCAACGACCTGCAAGCGGCTTTGCAAGTGGAACTCGGTGACATTCAAAGTTTTCTGGCGAGGGTAACAGACAGACTTGAAGACGTTGAAAGCAATTTTATCGAACTCATGTCTACAGACGGTGAGAGCTTGCTTGAAACGGAAAAAATGAACCAGCAGGTTGAGGAAAATGTAAAACGTATTCGCGATGGCCTGGCAACCAGTGATGATGTAGAAACAATAAAACAATCTATTGAAAGCCGTTTACAGTTTCTTGAACAAAGCACAAATAATTATTTTCAGTCTATGCAGCAGCATCGTCAGGTATTTGATGATCGGGTAAGAATACTCAAGTCCAGGCTAAAACAGATGAAGGGTGAATCAATAACGCTTCATAAACGAATTCTGGAAGAATATCGAAAAGCGAAAACCGATGCGCTGACTGGAATCGCCAACCGGCTTGCCTATAACGAAAAACTAAAGCACGAGATCAGCCGTCGACAGCGCAACCACAAACCACTCTCTATTTGCGTAGTTGACGTTGACAAATTTAAAGGTGTGAACGATACCTATGGTCATAAAGCTGGTGACAAGGTATTACAAACCATTGCGCAAGTGTGTTCAAAAAATGTTAGAGAGGTGGATTTTTTTGCACGCTATGGTGGTGAAGAATTTGTCCTGCTTCTGCCTGAAACCAGAGTCGAACAGGCTCGCGTCGTCGCAGACAATCTGCGCAGACAAATACAGGTATGCAAATTTCATTATGCGGGGCAACCAGTCAGTATCACGATCTCCTGTGGTATCGCAGAGTTTAGCGGAGAGGATAGTGGTGATACTGTCTTCAAGCGTGCAGATAAAGCCCTCTACCGGGCAAAACAGGAAGGGCGTAACCGGGTTATCGTTGCAGACTAGATCACTGTTTCAGATAATCGACCACCAGTGTGGACAAAGCCTTTACACCTAAAGGCAGCACATCTTCATTAACATAAAACAGGGGAGAGTGGTTGGAAGCCGCTTCTTCAGGCCCGACACCTTCTTTGTTAACGCCCAGAAAAAAATAAAGCCCTGGGATTTTCTCCTGATAAAAAGAGAAGTCTTCAGAAGGGGTCAGAGGCCGTACTTCCGTTAAGCCCTTACCGGCAACCCGACGCAGACTCGGTAACATACGTTCAGTCAGTTCAGGATCATTGTAGGTAACCGGGGCATAGGGCAGTATATTGACCTGGGCTTTAGCGCCAGCACTGGCAGCAATATTCGTTGCGGTTGTGTGAATCCGCTGCAAAACATCTTCCCTCACTGTGGTATCAAGAGTGCGAATCGTACCTTCCATCTCCACCGTATCCGGAATTATGTTTGAACGCAGGCCACCATGAATACTGCCGATTGAAATGATCGTCGGTACCAGCGTCGAATCCAGTTGCCGGCTCGGGATCATCTGTAAGCCCATTACAATTTGCGAGGCGACTACAATCGGATCGTTTCCTGCCCAGGGTCTTGCTCCATGAGTCTGCGCACCAGTCACTGTGATTTTAAAGGAATCAGCCGCTGCAAGAGTACCGCCCTTTCGATACCCGATTACCCCGGGTGGCGCCGGAAAAGTGTGAAGACCGAAAATAACCTCAGGCCGGGGTTTAGCCAGCACACCTTCTTTAATCATCAATTTTGCGCCGCCTTCTTCACCAGCAGGCGGGCCTTCTTCCGCCGGTTGAAAAATAAACTTCACTGAGCCCTGTAACTCATCTCGCATCGCGTGCAAAACTTCGGCCACCCCCATCAACACGGCTGTATGTACATCGTGCCCGCAGGCGTGCATCACCCCAACTTCTTTGCCGTTGTAACTGGTTCTTACTTTCGAAGCGAAAGGTATGTCAACGCGCTCCGTTACCGGCAAGGCATCCATGTCAGCACGTAAAGCCACAACCGGCCCCGCCTTGCCGCCCTTTAACAAACCAACAACACCTGTGTGTGCTACTTCTGTCTGAACCTCCATACCGAGACTACGCAGATGCTCCGAGACCAGTTTCGCAGTGCGCGTTTCCCGGTTCCCTAGTTCCGGGTGCTGATGAATATCTCGCCGCCAGGCTACTACTTTTTTACTAAGCTCTTTTGTGTAAGTGGCTATCAGTTTATCGCTATCAGCTGCCAGCGCTTGCGTCGCATTTAGAAAAAAGAAACAAAGAAGCAGTGCTTTGTATTCGTTACGAATTGTTATTTGTCTCATAGTGTTCCTGCTCCGATATAATCAAATTTGATGACTTACTTTCGCGCTTCGCTATTTCTAATCATTTTCCAGTTCCTTTACCTGACTTGATAATTCGCCCGGATTCTCCCCGCAACTTAATAAAATTATCGTAGCGCTCAGTATCAATCTCTCTTCGATCCAGAGTATTCTTTACAGCACAGCCCGGCTCCCTGGAATGAGTGCAGTCGCGAAAGCGGCACTGCGAGGCCAGTTCAAGAATGTCAGCATAGCTTGCCTCAATTCCATCTTCTGCACCAAATACACCGAATTCCCTCATACCTGGATTATCAATTACCATTGCACCATTCTCCAGCACAATTAGCTCCCGTCGCACTGTGGTATGCCTGCCTTCGCCGGAGTCGCTTACAGCTTGCGTTTCCATAACATTCCGACCCACCAGTCCATTAACAATCGTACTCTTCCCGACACCTGATGAGCCGACAAAACAATAGGTCCTGGCGGCAGATAAAATACCCTTGAGATCATCAAAACCTTCTTTAGTAACATTGCTAATCGCTATTACAGGATCAGTAATGTCTGCATTTCTGATCTGTTCAATTTGCTCTGCCAATACTTCCGTTGTAACCAGATCAGTTTTGCTTAGAAGAATTACCGGCGTCGAACCGCCTTCCTCTATCATTACTAAATAGCGCTCCAGTCTTTTCAGATTAAAGTCGTAGTGACACGATTGTACGATAATGACAACATCAATATTTGCGGCAATCATCTGATATTCGACTGAACCACCGATTGCTTTGCGACGCAGATAAGTCCTCCGCTCGAATACCTTGTGAACTACACCAAATTTCTCGAGTTCTGATTTTTCAATATACACCCAGTCACCAACACAGGGACGATCCGATGCTGATTCGAATTCATAGATACATTTGCCGGAGAGTTTGGCGCGGAAGAACCCGGTTTCACCAAGCAGAAGCAACTGATCGCGATCTACTGACGCCACCCGCGCTACAGTTAATTCATTCTCAGAGAATTCGTATGCTTGTTGTATAAACCAGTCACACCAGCCTAAAGAATCAAGAGTCATTTCCGTCATACAATTTTTTACAACCCTCAAACAATGCCTGCAGTTTGTGCCGTCCAAAGCTATTCATTAGCACCACGTTTCGTGCTGGTATTTGCTCAACATCCGGGTATTCCGCAATAGCTCGTTCGAGACTCTCCTCCCTGAGGATATGTAACATAGGGTAAGGGGAGC
The DNA here is from genome assembly GCA_012103475.1 of Gammaproteobacteria bacterium. GTDB lineage: Bacteria > Pseudomonadota > Gammaproteobacteria > Eutrophobiales > Eutrophobiaceae > WLWS01. Next base: position 687,864 of record WLWS01000001.1, read on the forward strand.
GATTTGTATAATTCTCAGCATCATCCGCGTTCGTGCCATCAAACTGGTAGTCTGGATGAAAACTGGCTATTTGATAAACACCTTCGAACCCCGAGTCCAGAAGAAATTTATCGACGTAATTCAAAAACTGATTGTAGTCATGAAAGTCCTGCAAAACATCCGAGTGAATCAGCAATGTAGTTTCAATTGAGGGATCTTTATTAAGCAAGCTCAACTCGTCTTGTAGAGACATCAATAATTGTTCCTCTGTTCTCGCCTCGGTGGTCACAAAGCGAACCCGATTATTCAGCATCTCATTTCTGGCAAACGGGCAAAGATTCATTTCCACCACAAAAGTTTTAATCCACTGTCGTACTGTCAGAACTGTTTTTTCGTCGTTGTAAAGCTCATTTGTTAATTCGATAATAAACAGAGGTAAGTTACGTCCGGGTATGCTTGCAGATTTCCGCATTCCGACTGGGCTGCCGCCCGCTGCTCGATAAAACTTTTCCGCATTTGGATCACCCTGAATCAGCAGTGTTTTGCCACCCAGTTCCTTAACCGTGTTTTTTGCATGATCTATTAATGCCTTTCCCACACCTGTTCCAATATGTGCAGGTTCAACAAACAATGCTTCAAGTTCGTATTCGTTCTCAGTAAGTTTTTCAATCGCATAATATCCAAGTAATTTTGAGTCTTGCTCTGTAAGCATATAGCGGAAATCGCTCATGGCGATATCATTAGCTGTAGCGGTCAGTTCTTCTCGACAAGCCTCCATAAACTCCTGTGAATACCCCCAGTACGCCTTTGAGCGCATTGCTAAGGCGCTGATATCTCCGGCCTCATGTGTTTTGGCATTTCGAATTGTCAGCGAACTATTCATGTCACTTAAAGCCTCGCATCAGCACCTGACAAAGCCTGTAGTGATTTGGCAGTCCGTCTGTAATCTTTTTTCGTACAGTATATTTTCTCGTTGATCTCGAGATATTCGGAAGAATTATCAGATGTTGCCATAGTAATCTGCGCGTACACAGGCGCCAATGAAATTACAAATGAGCCGTTCGGCATGAATCATCGTCGTATTCCCAACGTCATACTGCGGTGCAATTTCTACAATATCCATGCCCAGTACCTTTCCTTTATTCACCAGGCTATGGAGCAGCTTTCGGATTTGAACCCAGGTTAATCCCCCCGGTGTTTGTGCCATCACAGCAGGCATGATGCTCGGGTCCAAGCCATCTGCATCAATTGTTATATAGTAAGGCCCGCCATCCAGAATTCGATCGATCGTTGCCTCGATCCCCATTTCATGCATCTCGTAGGCATCTATAACAGTTGCCCCATAAGCCAGGGCATCTTCCACCTCCGAGCTGCGTGCACTCCCAATACCCCTCATTCCAATTTGCACAATCTTGTCGATCCATGGCATTTCTGATGCCCGGCGGATAGGACTAGAGTAACCCTGGGTTTCGCCATTGATTTCATCGCGCCAATCCAGATGCGCATCAATGTGCACAAGAGTTATTGCCGTTTCAAAGACCTCAAGTTCTCGTAAAACAGGAATCGGGACGCCGTGATCTCCCCCTAAAGTGATCAAAGTGGTGTTTTGAGCAAATATTTTTCTGACAGCCTGTTCTGCTCGAACATAATGCTGGCGGTGATCAGACATGTCGGCCGTGACATTTCCGCAATCCACTACTTTAACATTTCGATTGTCCAGTAAGGGCCCGCGCAAATCCCAATCATAATGATTCAGGGTATAGGCTATGTCGGTCTTGTTTGTGAAATGTCGAATTGCATCCGGTGCACGGCTTTGATCATTGGCCATAGTATCTGGTGAATATGGCATTCCAAACGGAATACCGAGTAGCGCAATATCGGCTTCAAAATCATCTAATTGATCGACAAAAGGAAAATCTAAAAACGTACATGGTGACTCGCCGGGTAGCTCGACAATCGGAGAGTGAATTTGTTTTTTGTTCATATTGCGATCTCAGTTGAAGGACACGGGAATAGATTATATCTGTGATTCTGGAACTGCATGAAGCCGTGGTTACCCGAGTTAGAATTATTATCGCGAAGCGGCATCATGAAAGGGCCGGGCCGGTTGACTGCCGTGTTATCCCTTTTTAAAGAATTTTTCATTTGGGTGTTCTGGCTTATTTGCCATTTCGACCATATGGCGCTTTTGATCTTCTTTGTCAGCATTTATACGGGCTCTGCAAATCTGGCAACGCTTTGCAAAAGAATTAATGGTTTTTCCTAATTCTTCATACCAGTGTTTTTGTTGCAGAGCTGTCCAAACCGATCTTTCAGAACAATCTGAGCATTCGTACTCCACGTCATAATAAAAATCCGGAGGGATTGCGTAAGTATTGTCGTTAACACCCCACTTTTCCTTATCTACGACTATTCTTGTTTCAGCCTTATTTTTAGTTCGCTTTCTATTTCTCAAGGCATCATCTCTATTCGCAACATAACAGTTTATTCTATGGTCAAGGTCTTAGTTGAAAGCCACGCCCCAATCGGCCACGGCATGGCGAAACGACGGCCTCTCTGCCAGACGTTCAGCGTACGCCCGAACATTATAGCGATAGACCGCTCTCTCGTGCGGGTAGGCCTCGGGATCCCACAAATAGCCCATCCCCAGCTTTTTCAGACGATAGAGGTTGATACCCCAGAAAAGGTCGGCCATTGTATAACTATCGCTGCATAGCCAATCTGTTGTCGCACTAGCTAGCGCACTCTCCAGGGTGCCGATAAGGTTCGCTGTTCGTGCAAGCACACCGTTCATGAAGTCGGCATCCTCCAGGAAATCGACAGCAGCTTGCTCCTTCACCATCTTGGCTTCGATAGCCCTGACTATAGTCTCGTTAGAACTATAAATCCCACGCACCTTTTTAAGAGCCTTGAGCTTGCGGGGCATGGCACCGTCGGCATACTTCCTGATACTCGGTGGGCGGGGGTCAACACCAGGGTGTGTACCAAAGGAAAGTGCGATATTGGGGATGTCGTCCACGATCGCCGTCTGTGCATCAATCTCTGTTACCAAGGCTGCAGGTCGCAGCGTTGATTGGCCGATTTGTGAATCGATGTAGCGGCAGATACGTTGCGAATCGATCACAATATTCTCTGCTTCACAATCAATAAAAGTGGGAACAACGGTAGGATCAAAACCATACTTGCTGGTAGAGCTACTACCCGTATGTCCGCTGACAAAATCTTGACCCCTGCTTCCGGCGATACGCAACTTCACATAGTCAGGATGATAAGTTGGCCAGGGCTCTGCAACGATGGGGATGTCGTGTGATAAGTAAGGCACGGCCAACTCGGCAAGCACGGTTCGCACTTTCTGCGCACAAATCGAACCGACATTGTGGTAAAGCTCATATTTCGCCTGTTCATTGGAAGCCAAACCACCCTGCAGTGTTCTTGTATCGCAGTCGGTCAACGCAGCTTCGGCGTCGGCAGTCAACTTGTCGAAATGCTCAATCTTGGAAATTGTCATATGTCCTACCTTCTCATATTGGAACTGGGAGCTTTGCTGGCTAATGCCAGAGATTGAATACGATATTGGATTGATAATATGTTAATTAATATTGATATTTTATTAATATTTGTTAACTTTTAGTTAAATTATGAGGTTTCAATATGAAACTGAATCAACTTAAAGCACTGATTGCTCTAGCTGATGGCCATGGAATTGCTGGCGCAGCCGAACAATTACACGTTTCGAAGCCAGCGATCACCAAGACCATTGCCAATATTGAGGACGAACTGGGCGTCAAGTTATTCGATCGCTCGAAATACCGCTTACAACCGAACAAATACACAGAAAAACTGCTAATACGAGCCAGAGCAATTTGTGCAGAGCATGAGCAGGCGTTACGTGATATTGAATCGCTGAAAGAGCACGACCAACATATTGTCCGCCTGTCTGGATCTCCTGGAACTCTGCCCGTCTTGATTCCGAAAGCCCTGCAATTGGCGCATCATCAAAAACCGGGACTCATGCTGGATTTTGTCGGTGATGCCAACGCGCCCTTTAGTCAAAAATTTAAAGAGTTACGAGAAGGAAAGTTTGATCTGTTGATCTCTGCAATCGATGAAAGCATTGATCTCAGCGAATTACACTTTGAATCATTGATGACGATACAGGTCTCGATCATTGCCAGTAAAAATCACCCCATCAGGCAGCTTTCTCGACCAACACTAAAAGATGTGAGTGGCTACCACTGTCTTGCTCCTCACAGCCTGTCGGAAAACTCTTTAACACGAAAAGCGTTTTACCGGGCCGGCGCACACTTTCCTCAATTGTTTACAGTCCTGCCCATGCGCGAAATGATCGCCACCATGCTACACCATGGTGAATACATTGCCTTCTTACCTTTGCACAGTGCCTTGATCGACAGTGATCTAATTGTTTTTGATGCCATCGACGTCGCTGAAGAATTACCAGCATGGCCCTTGTATTTAATTCGGCGAAAATTGAGTGAACCTTCAGCTGCTCAGCATTTGTTTGTAGATATGCTGAAGGAGCTGATAAATTAATCCCGAGAGACCAAAAACAGTAAACTAACCAGAATCTGAAAATAATTCTGACAGTCTCTCATCGGTCGATGACGGACACCTCTAACTAGACTGAATGTCTGCTTCCGAGTGTGCAGTGGAGATTCAAAATAAGATGGCGCGCCCGACAGGAGTCGAACCTGTGACCTCTGCCTTCGGAGGGCAGCACTCTATCCAGCTGAGCTACGGGCGCCTTTTGTAATTCGTCGAAATATCGAAATTATTCTATCTGAAGTTTTCAGTCTGAGCGACAATGGGTATACTGCTTGCTCCAATAATAAAGTTACCGGCGTTAGGAGTGGTTATGAGCCAGGAAAAAGATAAAGTATTTTTTAGAAATTATTCGATCGTTATCGGCATTTTAACCATATTCATTGTGATATTTATTGTTGCGGCCAGAATGGTTGTGCCTTCGGACGATGGCTTGAATCCGCGCCAAATGGCAAAAGCTGATAAGAACACTACTCCGGTTGGCGAGGTCCGTCTTGAAGGCGAAGCCTTACCGGCAGAAGAGCCCGCCGAGGAAATGCTTGCTGCAGCGGAAGAAACTGCTATGGGGGCAGGTGCTGAAACTGCCGATCCGGGTAAACAGGTCTATAGTAGCTTATGCTTCTCCTGTCATGGCACCGGCTTACCGGGCATCCCTCAGCTAGGTGACAAAAGTGCCTGGGCAGAGCGTGTCGCAAAAGGGACTGATACTCTCTATGCCAACGCCATAAACGGCTATGTCGGCAGCAGTGGTATACCAATGCCGGCGAAAGGCGGCAACACTGCATTGAGTGATGATGAGGTCAAGGCGGCTGTTGATTATATGGTCTCCAGTGCCGAGTAAGATTATTTGAAAACCAAAAAGGAGGCCTCTGCCTCCTTTTTTTTGCGCGTCGCATAACTCTCTATTGCTTGGTACGTTGGTAAGCGGCCTCGGTCATCTCTCCCCATTTTGCGTATTCTGTCTGGAAACCTTTATAGGCTTCGTAAACACGCTTAAATTTCGGGCTCGCCTCTGCTTCTTCTTCCAGTGTCACAACAGTAAGTTTGCGCAACTCCGCCATCACTTCGGCGGGAAATTCCAGCACTTCTACATTCTTCTTTGTGTTCAATTCAGCCAGTGCCTGGGTATTCAGGTACTCCATGGAAATGTACATCCAGTCTGTCGTTGCGGCAGCCGCCGTCTCGACAATTTTTTTAAGATCATCCGGCAACTGCTGCCAGTGAGCCTGATTAATCAGCAATTCAAATTCTGTACCCGGTTCATGCCAGCCCGGATAATAGTAATATTGCGCAGCGCGATTCAAACCCAGACGCATATCGTGGAAAGGGCCGACCCACTCGGTCGCGTCAATGATGCCGCGTTCGAGGGCGGTATAAATCTCACCACCCGACATCAGCACCGGATTGCCTCCGGCTTTCTTCAACACTTTGCCACCGAGTCCGGGCATACGCATACGTAAACCCTGCAAATCAGCGACGCTGTCAACACGCTTGTTGAACCAGCCACCCATCTGTATACCAGTGTTACCCATGGGTATAGGATGAATATTGAAAGGCTGATAAATTTCCCGCCACATTTCCAGACCACCGCCATGAAATAGCCAGGCATGCATACCGCGCGCTGTCATGCCAAAGGGGACGGTCGAGAAAAACTGTGCTTCAGGAATCTTGCCGGCCCAGTAGTAAGGCGAGCCATGTCCCATCTCAATGGATCCTTGTGAAACCGCATCAAAAGTCTGCAAGGCCGGCACCAGTTCGCCGCCGGCGAAGACCTGAATATCAAGACGACCATTGCTCATGGTGCGGACATCGTCAGCAAATTTTTGCGCGCCTTCCTGGAATACCGGAAAGTTGGCTGGCCAGGTTGTTACCATTTTCCAGCGAAAGGTTTTACCACTGGCTGCAGCGGATCCGCTTCCCTGCTGACTACCGCTGCCGCAAGCAAGCAGGGACAGACAAAAAAGAATCAGTGTAATGTTTCGTAGCATCATAGTTTTTACTCTCTAATGGTTATGAGATTCAACACGCAGCCTGTAAACCAGCGTAGGCCAGCACCAGCCATTTACTACCAGCACCTTCGAAATGCACCTGTACTCTGGCGTGACTGCCACTGCCCTCCAGGTTGAGTACCACACCTTCTCCAAAACGATTGTGCACAACACGCTGACCTAGCGAAAAATCACCTTCTTCCTGTAACACTTCCTGTTGCTGCTGGGAGAACATCTGCTGACTCACACCACCGCCACCCAGACGAATTTCATTTAGTAGTTCGCCCGGAATTTCTCCGATAAAACGAGAGGGTGTCGGGTAATAATCAGAACCATGCAGTCTGCGGTGTTGGGCAAAGGTCAGAGTCAGATTGCTCCTGGCCCGGGTAATACCGACGTAACAGAGTCGACGTTCTTCTTCCAGTTGCACCAGATCAATGTTCAACCAGACCACTATGTTTGATGACCGTGTCGACTGCCTCATCCAGTGTCAGACCCTGAATTTCCGAAGCGATTAACTGAATGAGTTTAAGAAAGCGTTCCAGTGCCCCAAGTGCTCTGGCAGATAGCGATTTATCATGGAGAATCTGCACGGCTGCCTGCCACATCGGTACATTTTCCCGCCGCGCAATAATACGTAACTCCTCGAGAGTGCGCTGACCGATACCACGAGTGGGCGTGTTAACGATGCGTTCAAAAGAGGCGTCGTCATCATTAAAACTGGCAAGCCGCAGGTAGGCGAGGGTGTCTTTTATTTCGGCGCGTTCATAAAAACGCATGCCTCCGTATACACGATAAGGAATACTCGCCTGCATCAGCGTCTCTTCAAGTACACGTGACTGTGCGCTTACCCGATAAAGCACGGCATGATCGTTATACAAGAGAGTGTCCTGTTTTGCCGCGCGAATGGATTCAATCACATAGCGGGCTTCATCGTGTTCGTTGTAAGCAGAATAAAGACCGATCTTTTCGCCATCTTCATCTTCCGTCCAGAGTTCTTTACCAAGACGGGAATCATTATTTGCAATCAGTGTATTGGCCGCTTTCAGAATATTGGCAGTGGAACGATAGTTTTGTTCCAGTTTCATTAATCTGGTACCGGGAATATCTTTTTGAAACTGCTGCATATTCTCAATCCGCGCACCGCGCCAGCCATAAACAGACTGATCATCATCGCCGACAGCAAACAGGGCACCAGTGTCACCGACCAGCAGGCGCAACCAGGCATACTGCAGGGCATTGGTGTCCTGAAACTCATCCACCAATACGTGACGAAATCGCTCACGGTAATTCTTCAGCAACGCATCGTTGTCACGAAACAACTCGTGCGCACGTAAGAGTAGCTCAGCGAAGTCGACCAGACCGCTACGCGCACAGGTTTGCTCATAGACCTGATATATATGGATAAGCTGAGCCATGGTTTGATCGCCATCATCATCGAGGTGCTGCGGTCTTAAGCCCTCATCTTTGCGACCATTGATAAACCATTGCGATTCGCGTGGTGGAAACTGGCTTTCGTCCAGTTGCATGCCTCGTATGACCCGGCGGATAGTCCGGTACTGATCATCACTATCGAGAATCTGAAAACTCTCCGGCAAACCTGCTTCCTGCCAGTGCGCACGCAAAAGTCTGTGCGCTATACCATGAAAAGTCCCCACCCACATCCCGCCAATCGGTCTATCCAGTAAAGTCTCAATACGCGAGCGCATTTCCGCAGCGGCTTTATTGGTAAAGGTGACAGCGAGAATCCCATAAGGGCTGGTCTGATTGGTTTCGATATACCAGGCGATGCGATGGACCAGTACCCGGGTCTTGCCACTACCGGCTCCGGCCAGCAACAGAATATTGCCAGTCGGTGCGGCCACAGCTTCACGCTGAGCTTCATTAAGGGGATCAAGTACGGCAGAAACATCCATCGTCCGGATTTTAACAGAATGCCCGGCAAAGGTTTGCATGATGAATTCTTTTTCCATCACCAGAGCGCCGGCGCAGGGAAGAATGTTAGACTAGCGCTTTTTTACAAAGGACAGGCTGTGACAACTTCTGAAAACTCGGATAAGCAACAGGATCTTGCCGGAATCGTTCAGCTGGTGCTGGACACGGCAAAAACCTGTGGTGCCACCTCAAGTGAAGCCGACATCGGTGTTGGTGAAGGTCTCTCGGTGACTGTGCGTATGGGTGAGCTGGAAACAATCGAACACCAGCGTGACAAAGGCATGAGTGTCACCGTCTATGTTGGTCAGCGCAAGGCCAGTGCCAGTACAACGGATTTCAGTGACAAGGCGATTCGCGAATCGGTTGAGGCGGCCTGTGCGATTGCAAAAAATGCCAGCGAAGACAAGTATGCCGGCTTGATTGATGCCCGTTATATCGCCACCGAGCTGCCCGATCTGGATCTTAATCACCCCTGGACCATTACTGCAGAGCAGGCGACGGAGTTGGCACTCGAGTGCGAAACCATCGCACGGATGAGTGACAAACGAATCAATAATGCCGATGGCACACTGGTGAATGCCTATTCCGGTCAGCACATGTACGGTAACTCACACGGTTTCATCGGTGGCTGGGACTGGTCCAGCCACAGCATCGATTGCACGGTTATTGCCGAAGAAAATGGCATGCAACGCGACGGCTGGTACAGTAAGGCAAGGGCCTCTGAAGATCTCGAACCTGTAGCCAGTATAGGCAGAAAGGCCGCTAAACGAACAGTAGAACGCCTTGGCTCGCGAAAACTGAGTACGCGCCAATGTCCGGTGTTGTTTGAGGCGCCGCTTGCCAGCAGTCTGTTCGGTGCCTTTATTGGTGCCATTTCCGGCGGATCCTTATATAGAAAAGCGAGTTTTATGCTGGATAAGATTGATCAGCAGATTTTCGCGGATCACATCCATATCCATGAAAATCCCTATCTGCCACGCGCCATGGGAAGCGCACCTTTTGATTCTGACGGAATGACCACCCGCACACGCGATATTGTCAAAGACGGCATTCTGCAGGGATATGTGCTGAGTGCCTATTCAGCCAGAAAACTCGGTCTTGAACCTACCGGAAACGCGGGTGGCGTGCATAACCTGCATATTACTCCCGGGGAACAGAACATGGATTCCTTAATCAAAACCATGCATGAGGGTCTGCTGGTCACCGATATGATCGGTTTTGGTGTGAATCAGGTGACTGGTGATTATTCACGTGGTGCCGCAGGCTTCTGGATTGAAAACGGTGAAATTCAGTATCCGGTTGAAGAAATCACAGTGGCAGGAAATTTGCTTGATATGTACATGCAAATAGTTGCGGTTGGCAATGATGTCGACAACCGCGGCAATACCCGAACCGGTTCGGTATTGATAGAAAACATGACCATCGCCGGAGAATAAAATAAAAACGGCGACACAATTAACAACGAGACTTTATAGACAGGACTTATGACGGCTTCACAGGAAAATATTATTGCGCTCGATGTCCAGAGCCGATTCGAGCGGGTGATCGAGAAGGCCAATCAGATCATTCTTGGTAAAGAACACACAATACGACTTGCACTCAGTTGCATGCTTGCCCAGGGACACGTTCTTATCGAAGATCAGCCGGGCGTCGGCAAAACCACACTGGCCAATGTGCTGGCGACGCTGCTGGGATTGAGTATTCAGCGCATTCAGTTTACCAGCGACTTATTACCGGCCGATATTCTTGGCGTATCGGTTTATAACCGGGATTCCGAATCCTTTAGTTTTCATCCCGGACCTGTTTTTTCACAGGTGGTACTTGCCGATGAAGTCAACCGGGCCACCCCGCGCGCGCAAAGTGCCCTGCTTGAAGCCATGGAGGAATATCAGGTCACCATTGAAGGTGAAACGCGCAAACTACCCGAACCCTTCTTCGTGATTGCGACACAAAACCCTTCCAGTCAGGTTGGCACCTTTCCTTTGCCGGAGTCACAACTGGATCGCTTCATGATGCGTCTCGAACTCGGCTACCCTGATGGCGAAGCCGAACGCGAGTTGTTAAAAGGCCGGGATCGACGCGAGCTACTTGCCGAAACCTCCGCGCTTATCAGCGTTGAAGAACTTCGTGATATTCAGGCGCGGGTAGAATCTGTTTTTGTCGCTGATGCCCTGCTGGATTACCTGCAGAACCTGCTCGACTTCAGTCGCATGAGCACTGATTTCGCAAATGGTTTATCACCGCGCTCAGGCCTCGCTGTCCTGCATTGCGCGCGCGCCTGGGCCTTGCTGCATGGACATGAACAGGTGCTTCCCGAAGATATTCAGACTGTACTGCCAAGTATCATCGGTCATCGTTTAAAACTGAATCAGGAAAGTGGTGACAGTAAAGCGGATTCGGTGGCAGATGTTTTGATCAGGCAGGTTCCTATTCCCTAGTGCTAGCATGAGTAACAGCGTTGTTCTTGAACGCCTGCCGAAACCGGCCGCTACGCACTACACCAGCCGGGCCGATTCTCCGAGGCGCCAGCGCGTTTATATTTTTCCGACCCGCTATGGCCTGATATTCAGCGTCAATTTGCTGGTTATGTTGATCGGCGCTATCAACTACAACAACAGCCTCGCCTATGCCCTGACATTTTTACTTGGCGGCCTGTTTCTGATTGCCATGTTACATACCTACAGCAACCTGCGCGGCCTGATCATCAATGCCTCGCCAGCTGAGCCGGTGTTCGCTGGTCAGATCGCCAGTTTTCCACTCATTGTGAATAATCGCTCTGGTAAAATCCGGCTTGCGATAAAAATTAGCCAGCCGGAAATACGCAAGAAATTTTTCCGCAAAAAAAAGTATTACCGGACGCTGACAACACTGAACCTGCACGCCGATAGTATTCACTCCACTGGCCTTGAATTCGCAACGACAAAGCGCGGTTATTTATATCCCGGTCGGGTACGTATTTCTTCAAACTGGCCACTTGGCCTGTTTCAGGCCTGGTCCAACATGACAATTGAACAGGGCGATCTGGTTTATCCGAAACCAGCAGGCCGACGCACACTGCCTGCCACTACTGCTATTGACGAAGATGAGCAGACAGGCTCAGGCAGCGGTACTGAAGACTTCGTTGGCGTGCGTCAGTATCGTAATGGTGACTCTATGCGCAGCGTTGACTGGAAAGCCTACGCCCGCGAACGTGGTTTGCACAGTAAACGCTTCAGCGGAAAGGGCAGCAGAAAAATATTACTCGACTGGTCACAAACGGAATCGCTTACTGATATAGAAGCGCGTCTGTCTCAACTTTGTCTGTGGTTACTCGAAGCCGAAAAATCGCAGTGCCAGTATGCCTTACAGTTGCCGGGTGCCGGAGCTGTGACGTTCGCACAGGGTGAGGCTCATAAACAGATCTGCCTCAGCGCTCTGGCAACATATGGCCTGAAAGATGAACAGCCTTAAATCCACGCTGTTGGCTTTACGGGCTGATCTGCTCTGGTTAAGTGCGGGCCTCAGCCTCGCAGTTGTCCCGCACGCGCAACGCATACCCTTGTGGATGCCCTTCATGTTTCTTAGCCTCGCTATCTGGCGTTTGTACATAGAACACACTATGCGCGGCAAAATCGAAAAACCTTCTTTCATGGGCCGGCTTGGGCGTCAGATCATCATGCTGGTCATCGTAGTTGGCGTTTTTAACACTTATGGCACTCTGGTCGGCCGCGATGCCGGTGTCGCTTTGCTGGTACTGCTGGCTGGCGTGAAACTGCTCGAATGTCAGACTGAGCGCGACTATTACATCGCCTCTTTTATCGCCATGTTTTTAGTACTCACCAACTTTCTTTATTCACAGACCATTCTTGCCGCCCTGCATATGTTGTTGGCAATCACTGTCATTATTACCGCACTGGTCAACCTCAACGATCAGTCACACTTCATCGGCAGCCGCCTACGATTAAAGATCGCGGGTTCCATGTTGTTACAAGCAGTTCCCCTGTTGCTGGTTCTCTTTGTGCTTTTTCCGCGAATAGACGGCCCGCTCTGGGGCTTACCAAAAGATGCTCTCAGCGGGAGTACAGGACTCGATGATGAAATGTCACCCGGACAAATCAGCCAGCTGAGCCTTTCCGATAAAGTCGCCTTTCGGGTTGAATTTTTCGATGAGATTCCGAGTCCCTCGTCTTTGTACTGGCGCGGCCCGGTACTCTGGTACAGCGACGGCGTAAAATGGGTTCGAAATAAAAGACGAATTGAGGCAGCAGCGGTAAAAGTTCGCGGTGAACCGGTAAAGTACGCGGTGACAATGGAAGCCACAGACAAGAACTGGCTGTTTGCTCTGGAAATGCCCGTCACACTGCCAGACAGATCCTTCTACAGTCATGACATGCAAATACTCTCACGCAGCATTGTGCGCTCGCGGCAACGTTATGAAGTAAGTTCCTTTACCGACTACATTATGCCTGAGGTTGATGAAACCGGTCTGCAAAACGGTCTGCAGTTACCACAGGGTCGCCACCCGCGCGCCAGAGCTCTGGCAGAGGAGTGGCGCAATGAGGGGAAAAGTAGTCGCGAAATAGTTAACACTGCACTGAGCATGTTTAATACCGAAGCCTTTTATTACACGCTGCAGCCATCTTTATTACTTGAAGACAGTGTCGATCAGTTTCTTTTTGATACACGTCAGGGCTTCCGTGAACACTATGCTTCGGCTTTCGTTGTTTTAATGCGGGCCGCGGGTGTGCCGGCAAGAATAGTGACCGGCTACCAGGGTGGCAGTATTAACCCTGTCGGTGAATATCTTGTGATTCGTCAACGAGATGCTCACGCCTGGGCTGAAGTCTGGTTAGGAGAAGAGGGCTGGGTGCGTGTTGATCCCACTGCTGCAGTTGCACCGGAAAGAATCGAGGCTGGTATCGAAAACGCCCTGCCGGAAAGCATTATTGAAATTCCTCTGGGCATTCGAAACAATCCGGCCGCTCTCGATCTCTGGCGCCGAATCAGTTTCAGACTGGATGCCCTGAACAACCGCTGGAACCAATGGATATTGGGTTACAACAACAAGCGTCAGAACCTGTTTCTGAATTACATCGGCTTCGGTGATGTTAACTGGCAGAAAATGACTACAGTCTTGTTACTTCTGTCTGCACTGGTGTTATTTACAGTTTGTTTTTATCTATTCAGAACCGATAACCGACACAAAGACGAGGCCCTCATTCTTTATAATAAATTTTGCGAAAAACTTTCTCACTGTGGCATAAAACGCCTGCCAAGCGAAGGCCCAAGAGACTTTGCCAGACGTGCAAGCTCGCTTCGCAGTGATCTTTCGAACGCGATCAAAGAAGTAACGAATCTTTATATCGAAACCCGCTATGCGGAAAAGCAGGAACGGATCCTCGCACTGAAAGATGCGATAAAACGATTCAAACCTGAGTCCAGTCCGGCAACTTGATGATTTCCCACAGGAGAAAACAATACCAATGAGTTTTTACGAAAAACATTGCCTGCCTCACATTATAAACTTTGCCTGCAGTATGAAGCCGATACTCCGTAAACGTCAGGAAGTGGTACCACTTGCCAGCGGTCGTGTGCTTGAAGTGGGAATGGGTTCAGGCCTGAATTTACCCTACTACAATGAGGAAAATGTAGACATGGTGTGGGGTCTTGAACCTTCTGAAGGTATGCGCAATAAGGCACGCTCCAGACTTGGTGATTCTTCAATCAAGGTTGAAATGATCGACTTGCCCGGAGAAGAAATACCACTGGAAGATAACAGCGTGGATACTGTCTTACTGACCTTTACCCTTTGCACAATCCCCGACTGGCAAAAAGCACTGGAACAAATGCGCCGGGTTCTAAAGCCGGAAGGCAAACTGATCTTTTGCGAACACGGTAAATCACCTGATCAGTCTGTCGCAAAGTGGCAGGACAGACTAAACCCCTACTGGAACAAGTTTGCCGGTGGTTGTAATTTAAATCGGCCAATGCCTGAGCTTATATCAGGTGGTGGATTTAAAATCGAAGAACTGGAGGCCGAGTATCTGCCCGGACCACGCCCCATAAATTATTTCTACAGGGGTATTGCCCGGCAGATTTGAATCATAAAACTAAAGCTTCATTTCTCCCATTCGAACTTCGATGTTATCGCGGGTAAATAACAGACGCGCACGTGTATTACTTTGTTTTACGCGTTTGCCGTCTTTTACTTTCGGCTTAAAGCGCCATTTTTTCGCCACATCGAGGCTAACCTTATCAAATAGTTTTGCCGGCCTGGATTCGACCACTTTGGCTTTTTCCACTTTGCCATCGGTATTCACATCAAACTGTAAGAGCACCCAACCCTGAGGCTTTTTGCCATCCTTAAAAATAGGGTAAAGTGGCTGCATGATAAACAAGGGCTGTGACTCACCTTCCTGACCGGTGTAGTGTTTGAGCACTTTGTCAGCATGTTCCGTAAAACGATCATCGCGCATGGCAATAAAAATCTTCGCCATTTTAGCGTGGGCAGAAAGTAGTATCGGATCATCTTCAACAAGATTGGTTTCATAGATACTCAAGGTACGCTTATAAAGCTCCTCGGCCCTCGGAAATTCCTGCTTCATCAAATGTAGATCGCCAAGTAAAGAAATTGTACTTGCTGTGCTTAAGGAGTTTTTTCCATATTTCTTGTCGAGTATCGCGAGTGCCTTCTCGTAATTTTTCTGTGCTTCATCGGGCTTTTCTGTTGCTACATCGAGTGTGGCCTGCTGGATAAGAAAATTAGCAATTTCCGGATCTTCAGCACCTCGGGCTTTACTAATAATATCAATTGCCTTACCAAGTGCTTTACGTGATTTCGCCAGATCTTTTTTACTCGCGTATATTTTTGCCAGATCTTCATGCACAGTAACCAGGCTGATGTGATCAGCGCCGTGAATCTTTTCAATTTTTTTCCTGGCCGAATTAATAATCGGTTCGGCTTCTTCTGTTTTCCTGATCAGAACCAGCACATGGCCATAGTTAATCTGCATGATAGCGGTCTTCTCATGCTCGGGACCAAGCTCTTTCTTTGCCATTGCCAAAGCTTTCTCGGCAAGCTCTGCAGCACGCGGATAGTTGCCTCTGGCATAGGCATTATTGTAAGCCTTGTAGGTTTTCGCAAAATCGTTGGTTATTTCCTGCGCTGATAATAATAAGCCGGGACCAGACATCAGCAGGGCTAGCAGCAGACTAAAAATCTTTCTTACTCGCATTCTTTCATCCTTTGTTTATTGACGCTCTAATTGCGCTTATCTTACTAAAATTATTACTTTTGTATCGGAAGGATTTCAATTTTAAGGTTTTATTCAGAAGCCACCTTCTCTAATACATGACCGCGAGGCAGTCTTCGAGTTCAGACTTTTGCAGCAGCTCAGGGTTTTCCACAGACAGGGCAGGCTGGATTCTTTGGCAATATTGCCGTATTCCAATCCATATTGAGGATATCGATCAGCATGAGCTTGCCCTGCAAAGTCTGGCCGATCTGCATGATCAGCTTCATGGCTTCGGCCGCCTGTATACTGCCGACAATACCAAGCAGCGGCGCCATCACCCCGTTTTCAGTACAGGTTTCGTCCGTTGCAGCGTTTTCACCGTATAAACAACGATAACAGGGAGAATCTGGATCGGTACTGTTGAAAACACTGATCTGGGCTTCAAAGCGTATGGCCGCGCCCGAGACCAGCGCTGTCCTGCTACTTACACAAGCCTGATTTATGGCAAAGCGCGTCTGAAAATTATCACTCGCATCAAGCACTACATCGGCTAGTTGTACCTGCTGCAACAGCTCCTCTTGATCCAGAGCGTGGTCTATCAGAATCAGTTTCACATCCGGATTCAGTGCCAGTAGACGATCACGCGCTGACTCCACCTTAAGCCGGCCGATATCATTTTCGCCATGCACAATCTGCCGCTGCAGATTGGATACATCAACCTTGTCAAAATCCACCAACACCAGTTCGCCAACACCAGCGGCACACAAATAGATGGAGGCGGCCGACCCGAGTCCACCAATACCGATAATCAGAACCCGCGACTCGGCCAGCCGAATCTGTCCTTGTGCATCAATCTCCGGCAACATTATCTGGCGGCTGTAACGAAGTAATTGTTTGTCTTCCATAGCAGAGGAGTATATTCCAGCAGACGCCTACTTGTAAGCGCCGGCTCTATTCAGAGCGATGCGTTAGCTGATGCTTACGCCATAAGTGCTTTTGATTGTTCGCGTTCGTGGCCTGTCTGAGCGCATGGTGATGAACGTGAATGTCACGCACAAAGAACTGCCAGTGGGCGGGATTGAACAGATGTTCTTTTTCGTTCTCCTGCATATAAGCGACGAGATTCAAACACCCTCTCTGAATCAGACCCAGCTTATTCTTGTCAAGATAAGAATTCAGCAAAGACCAGATTTCTGCAAAACAGATCTGCGGAAAATCGTATCTGATTTTTATACGCTGATCGGCGAGCTCTGCCGCACTCACTCCCTCAAGCGCCAGAAGCTCCGACAACAATGCTTTTTCTGTGCTCTCAGTCAAAGGCTCTCGCAATTTGATAACTTTCTTTTCTATCCGCTTTTCCATTATTTGATTGCACAACTACAACGTTGCAGGCCAGCATAATCCTGCAAAGTCCGGATTTGTGAATAATTATTCTGCGCCAGAAGATCCTGTAATGCTGTTGCCTGTTTATATCCATGCTCGACTAACAACATGCCGTCGTTTTTGAGAAAATCCCTTGCTTGTGGAATGATTACTGAAAAGGCATTCAAACCATCTTCTCCGCCATCAAGCGCGAGTCGCGGTTCAAAAGAGATCTCACCATCCTGTAATCCCTGATCAGCACTTTCAACGTAGGGAGGGTTGGAAACAATGAGATCAAACTGGCTTAACTTTATTTCCGAAAACCAGTTTGAATGCTGAAAATCCACATTCCTTATTTTTAGTCGTGTTGAGTTTTCTATTGCCACCTGCAAAGCGGCCTCGCTGACATCGACAGCCAGTACTTGTGATGATGGACGCTCGCTGGCGACGGCCAGGGCAATCGCGCCACTGCCGGTACCTAGATCAAGAATACGACAACTTTGCCTGTCTGGAATAAACTCCAGTGCCTGCTCGACCACTATCTCCGTTTCGGGTCTGGGTATCAGGGTATTGCTATCAAGATCAAAATCCATCGACCAGAATTCTTTGCTGCCGAGTAGATACGCGAGCGGATAGTTCTGCTGTCTCTTTTCCAGTAAGGTAAAAAAATACGTCTCGACATCTTCACTGACGCTCAGTTCCGGGTGCGCATAGAGCGATGCCCGACTGCTTTCCAGACAGTGCGCCAGCAATACTTCGGCTTCGAGTCTGGCCGAGTCCATGGTCTGTAGATCCTGTTCAGCCTTGAAGAGCAAATCCCGTATATTCACGGTGTCAACGCGCTGAGCTTAGTCAGACATTGCCGCAAGCTGATCGGCCTGATACTCATTTATCAGGGGCTCGATCACCATATCCAGATTACCCTGCAAAAATTCATCGAGCTTATACAGCGTCAGGTTGATGCGGTGGTCGGTTACCCGGCCCTGAGGAAAATTGTAAGTGCGTATACGTTCGGAACGATCACCGGAACCAACCAGTGAGCGTCGGTTTTCGGCCATTTCAGCCGTCTGTTTATCCTGCTCGGCGGTAAGCAGCTTTGATTGCAAAAGCGACATGGCCCGCGCCTTATTCTTGTGCTGGGAACGCTCGTCCTGGCACTCAACTACAATACCAGTTGGCAGATGGGTCAGACGAATAGCTGAGTCGGTCTTGTTCACGTGCTGACCTCCTGCACCCGAAGCCCGAAAGGTGTCGATTCTGATATCAGAGCTGCTGATTTCAAACTCACTGATTTCATCGAGCTCAGGTAATATCGCCACCGTACAGGCAGAAGTGTGAATACGACCCTGCGATTCAGTTTCAGGAACACGTTGTACGCGGTGTGCGCCGGATTCAAATTTCAATCGCGAATAAGCGCCTTCACCAACCACACGCATAATGACTTCCTTGTAGCCATCCAGATCGCTTGGGGTGGAACTGAGTATCTCTATCTTCCAGCGACGCAACTCGGCGTACTTGCTGTACATACGCATCAAATCACCTGAAAACAAAGCAGCTTCTTCACCACCGGTGCCCGCTCTAATTTCCAGAAAAATATTGTTATTGTCATTCGGATCTTTTGGTAGCAGGAGTTTTTGTAGCTGCTCTTCAAGCCTGACGTTTTCTTCTTCAGCAATTTTCAATTCTTCGCTGGCAAATTCACGCATTTCCTTATCAGCATCGTTTTGCATCTCCTTCGCTGATTCCATTGCTGCATAATTAGTCTGGTAGTTATTGAAACACTCAACAACCGGAGTCACTTCGGCCAGCTCTTTATTAAAGTCCCGGAACCGAGTCTGATCGCCAATCACCTCCGGATCAGCAAGCAGGGCGTGCAGTTCCTGCTGGCGTTCGGCCAGATTTTCAAGTTTGATTTTAAGACTTTGTTTCATGTTAAGTAGAGCACTTCAAATAAAGCGAGGCAGTGTAGCGGAATTATACTTCTGAAAGGATATTAATCTTGCTTCCCGATTTTTTTACTCTGGCCGCTAAGACTGAACAGTTCATGCGTGGCCTGAATCAAATCCTGTCGCCCCTCAGAGCTGGACTGACGCAGCTGCGTACTTGGTTCATGTATCAATTTGTTGGTCAGCCGCCGGCTCAATGCCTCGACAACCTGCTCTGGATTCTCACCGAGACGAATTTTCTTCTGTGCAAGCTCCAGTTCGTTCTGCTGCACATCCTGCGCCCGGCGACGCAGAGCACGTATGGTGGACACGGCATCGAGCGAACTAAGCCATGCCATAAAATGTAGTACCTGGGAATCAATGATTTCTTCCGCCTGCACCGCCGCCTTTTGCCGGCTGCGCATATTTTCATCAATCACGTCTTTCAAATCATCCACCGTATACAGATAGACATCTTCCAGATCGCCGGCCTCGGCCTCAACATCTCGTGGTACCGCAATATCGACAATAAAAACCGGCTTGTGTTTGCGTTTCAGTATGGCGGTTTCCATCGCACCCTTACCCAGAATAGGTAACTGACTGGCGGTTGAAGAAATTATAATGTCTGCTTCCTCCAGATGCTGGGGGATATCGCCCAGAGTCATGGAATACGCAGAATATTCTGCCGCCAGTTGTTGTGATCTTTCCAGAGTACGGTTAGCAATTATCATTCGCTTCAAACCGGCATTGTGCATATGCATGGCAACCAGTTCTATGGTTTCACCAGCACCAATAAGCAGGGCCGTTTGTCCGGACAGATCGCCAAAAATTTGTTGTGCCAGACGTACGGATGCATAGGCCACTGAAACCGGGTGAGAGCCGATGGCAGTTGTGCTCCGGACCTGCTTGGCAACCATGAAAGAATGCTGAAACAGATGACCTAGTAATTTACCGATGCTGCCATTATTCATACTCGCCTGATAGGCGTCTTTCAATTGCCCGAGTATCTGCGGCTCCCCCAACACCATCGAATCGAGTCCGCTGGCAACTCGTAACATGTGTTTCACCGCCGCCTCGTTCGGGTGTGTGTAAAGGAAAGGATCCAGTTCTTTGGCCGAGAAGCCATGAAAATCGTGAAACCACTCCAGCGGCTTATCCTGATCCGCTTCACTTACGGAGCAGTAGACTTCGGTGCGGTTGCAGGTAGAGAAAATTGCCGCCTCCTGAGCCTTGCCCTGATGTCGAAAGTCCTTCAGTGCATCCGCAATGACATCGGCACCAAATACCACCTTTTCACGAACATCAAGCGGAGCCGTGGCGTGGTTGAGTCCAAAAGCAAGCAGGGTCATATTTTTGAAATCGACAGTAAAAAGGTTAAAGAAGTCACTTTCATGACAGTATAAAAGCCTTATATTTGCAAGAATCTGGCCATTATATGCCTTCATTTGCCACTTTTGTCACCCTATACGCCTTGATAAACTAGCCCGATTTCCACAGTTTGACTGGCTCTGGTCGCTAATAAAGAGGAATTTTTTGCTGAAAGGGACTGTCCAATTACGAAAATAATGAGTATTGTTCTTTATATGATCAGGTTTTATTCAATGCAGCCCACGTTCTGCGCCCATTTTGCCAATTTTTTTCGCACTGCAGCCCTGCTGCTGTGCATGCTGTCACTTGCTGCCT
This sequence comes from Gammaproteobacteria bacterium, assembly GCA_012103475.1. Taxonomy (GTDB): domain Bacteria; phylum Pseudomonadota; class Gammaproteobacteria; order Eutrophobiales; family Eutrophobiaceae; genus WLWS01. Next base: position 708,510 of record WLWS01000001.1, read on the forward strand.
GTAATACCGTCGCGACCAAGCCGGAAGAAGCGGTAAGCGCTGAGACTGAGGAGCCTGAAGAAGCCAGCGAAGAGGATATTGTCCGAATAGAACCGGTGCGGCCGAAAATTCCACTTAGCGAGGACATTCTCTACAAAACTCTGGTGGCGGAATTTGCCGGACAACGTGGACAGCTTGATGTTGCGGTAGAGAATTATCTTGAGCTGGCGCGCATGACCCGAGACCCCAAGTACGTTGAGCGGGCCACCCGGATTGCGATTTACGCGCGAAACACGGAAGCCGCGACCGAAGTGGCTAATCTCTGGGTAGAACTCGACCCTCTGAATCCCGATGCGCATCAGGTGCTGGCGGTGATGAACCTGCGCGCCGGCGATGTCGATAAATCTCTTGAGCACCTGAAAGTCATTCTTAATTACTCACACGGGAAGCTGGATCAAAAACTGTGGATGATTGCCAACATGCTGGGCCGGGAAAAAGACCGCGGCATGGTCATGCAGGTAATGGAAAAATTGCTGCTTGATTATGAAGATGACGCTGAAGCTCTGTACGCCTTTGCCCACGTTGCTGCAAGAATAGGTGAGTCTGATCGGGCTATCGAATTGTTAAGCCGGACTCTGGTTCTGGCACCGGACAACGATAACGCCGCAATGAGTTATATTTCTATTTTGCAGAAACAGGGACGTATTAGTGAAGCTGTAGAATGGATCGAAAGCGTTCTGCCTTCCCGCAAAGACAATGACTTTAATCTGCGTTCTGCCTACGCACGATTGCTGACTGACGCCAAACGCTTTGATGATGCCCGCCGTCAGTTTGAAATTCTCTCTGTACAGGCCCCCAACAACAGCGATGTTCTGTTCGCACTCGGGCTTTTGTATTTGCAATCGAACCGTCTCGAAGAAGCAGAAAGTTATTTCAAACGTCTGGTCGCACAGAACCTGCGTTCAGACGATGCCAATTACTATCTTGGTCGTATAAACGAGCAGAAAGAAAATTTTGAACAAGCCGGAGTCTGGTATCAGAGCGTACAACAAAGTGACAATCATTTTGATGCGCAACTTCGTTACGGTTTGATTCTCGGTAAACAGGGCAAGCTAGAGGCAGCCAGAGAACAACTACAGAAAATTCAACCGGCAAATGACGCACAGCAAACCATGCGTGTGCAGGCAGAAGCTGAGCTACTCGCCAACGAAGAACGCTATAAGGAAGCGATGTCGGTGTACGACGCCGCTATCGAAGGCAAAAAGCACAATTCCGACCTGCTCTACGCCAGAGCAATGCTGGCGCAGAGAATGGATCGTTTTGAATTACTGGAAGAGGATCTCAGGCGCATTCTGGTTCTCGAACCGGATAATGTGCAGGCTCTCAACGCACTTGGTTACAGTCTTGCCGACGAAACAGATCGCTATCTTGAAGCCTACGATCTGATTAAGCGCGCACTCGATATGAGTTCCGGCGACTTCTATATTCTCGATAGTATGGGTTGGGTTCTGTATCGGCTTGGTCGTCACGATGAAGCAATTGAATATCTCGAAAAAGCCATGGAGCTTCGTCAGGATCCTGAAATTGCCGCACACCTCGGCGAAGTACTGTGGGTGAAGGGCGACAGGGGAGCAGCCAAAAAGATCTGGGAAACAGCCCTGCAGGCGGCACCTGAAGACAATCGCCTGCTCGATGTGATGAAACGATTCGACAACTGATCATTCCATTTTCTGCAGTGTAAATGAAACGGCTCCTGTATTTGAGCTTGCCTGCGTAGAAGATACACGAAGACCCTGATGACAAAATCCGCTGTGGCTCTCAAGCCGACTCTTGCCCAGACAGCCTCGCCATACATTCTTACTTTTGTGCTCAGCCTGCTGCTCTGCTCCTGCGCACTTCAGCCAGCCCTGACATCCGTATCGACTGACAGGAATAAATTACTGCTTTGGCAGGAAAGAACAGCGCAACTGAATGAAATTAGAAGCTGGAAGCTCAATGGCAGAATCGCCATTCAGAAAGAAAAGGAAAGTGGCAGTGCCAGCTTGAAATGGCGACAGCAGGGAGAAGGTTTTGAAATAGACATTATCGGGCCATTCGGCAAAGGTACTGTAGAGCTTCGCGGAGATGATTCAGGCGTCTCCATGCAGGATGCCGAAGGTCTTACCCTGCGTGCTGCCGACGCTGAAACTCTGTTGCAAAAATATCTTGGCTGGCAGGTACCGGTCTCCGGCCTGCACTACTGGATAAGAGGACTCCCCAGCCCGAAGACCACGGTAGAAACTATGCTGCTTGATGAACAAAGCAGGCTCAGCGAATTGACACAATTCGGCTGGAAGGTCACCTACAAACGCTATCAAACTCACCGGGAGCAACAGCTGCCGGCTAAAATGGAACTACTCAATGAAAAGCTGAAAGTGAAACTGGTACTTCGGGAATGGGAGCTACCATGAACAATTACTGGCCGGCACCGGCAAAACTTAACCTGTTCCTGCACATCACCGGCCGACGTGCTGATGGCTATCATGAATTACAGACTGCCTTTCAGTTTCTGGATTACTCCGATGCACTTCAGTTCAGGCCTCGCAGCGACAAGAAAATTACCCGCCAGGCAAATTATGAGAATGTCGCAGAAGAGGCTGACATTATTATCCGTGCAGCGTCCTTACTGCGGGAACACAGTAAGATACCTTTTGGTGTCGATATCCATATCAATAAGCGCCTACCCATGGGAGGTGGTCTGGGCGGTGGCAGCTCCAATGCCGCAACAACCCTGGTGGCGCTCAACTGTATTTTCGAACTCGGTTTGAAGCAAAATGAATTGTCCGATCTGGGGTTACAATTGGGCGCAGATGTGCCCGTATTTGTTGGCGCTCAGGCAGCCTGGGCTGAAGGAGTGGGCGAACAACTGACGCCGATTTCGCCGGCAGAGGACTGGTTTCTGGTGGTTGTGCCCGACAGCCCGGTGTCGACGGCTGAAATTTTCGGAGCTGCCGATTTGACACGTAATACCGCTGCAATCACAATACGCGACTTTCTCGCGGGTGCAGGTCACAATGACTGCGAAAATGTGGTGCGGCAACATTATCCGGAAGTACGAGAAGTGTTAGATTGGCTGAGCCGGAAATACGAGACCAGAATGACCGGAACCGGTGCCTGTGTCTTCGCCCGGTTCGACTCAGAAGATAAGGCCGGAGAAGCCGCCAAAGGCCTGCCCCAAGACTGGCGGCACTTTGTCGCTCAAGGCCTGAATCGCTCGCCGTTGGCTCAACGGCTGGAGCAGGAAAACGCCGGCCGGCATAGCTGAAGGCTCTGACAGGAAGCCGGTTACAGATTGATATTGGGGTATAGCCAAGCTGGTTAAGGCACGGGGTTTTGATCCCCGGATTCCCAGGTTCGAGTCCTGGTACCCCAGCCATACATTTACAGAGGCACGTTAACTATGTCATTAGCAAATGTGATGCTGTTTTCCGGCAATGCCAATCCGAAACTCGCTTCGGAGGTTGCCGGATATCTGAATTTACCCATGGGGAAGATTACCGTGGGCAATTTCAGTGATGGTGAGTGTATGGCCGAGATCGCGGAAAATGTCCGCGGCAGAGACATATTTATAGTGCAGTCATTGTGCGCTCCAACCAATGACAACCTGATGGAGCTGCTGGTGATGGCCGATGCGCTGCGCAGGGCATCAGCTGTGCGGGTAACCGCCGTTATTCCTTATATGGGCTATGCCCGGCAGGATCGGCGACCACGTTCAGCGAGAGTACCGATTACGGCCAAAGTAGTGGCGAACATGATTGGTGCTGTGCATATCAACAGGGTATTGACTGTGGATTTACACGCCGACCAGATTCAGGGCTTTTTTGATATGCCACTGGATAATGTGTATGCCTCGCCAGTCTTACTCGGCGATGTCTGGAAACACAAGTATCCGAATCTGATGGTGGTCTCGCCAGACGTTGGCGGTGTGGTCAGGGCGAGGGCTCTGGCAAAACGACTGGATGATTGTGATCTGGCGATAATTGATAAACGTCGACCGAAACCGAATCAGTCTGAAGTGATGAATATTATCGGTGATGTCGAAGGCAGAACCTGCGTCATCATAGATGACATGGTCGATACGGCTGGCACCTTGTGTAGTGCCGCCGATGCCCTGAAAGATTTCGGTGCGTTAAAAGTGGTGGCCTATTGTACTCACCCGGTGTTGTCGGGGAATGCCATTAATAACATTAACAACTCACAGCTGGACGAGTTGGTGGTATCAGACACTATTCCGCTGCGCCCTGAGGCGGCAGCCTGTGAACGTATACGCCAGTTAAGTGTGGCTGCCATGCTGGCGGAGAGTGTACGCAGGGTGGCTGAGGATGAGTCGCTCAGCTCTATGTTTATAGATTAGTTGTCTGATCGGGCAACAGCAGCAGCTAGCGACAAGCAAGTTAGTATTTTGTATCTTGCTTGTCGCTATTTATTGATAGCGTTTAAAAAACAGTTCCTTGTCTGGTCGCGGGCAAAGAACACATAACCAGTAAATCAGGAGATTTAAAATGGAATCATTTGAAGTTATAGCAGAGCCGCGCGAAAGCGTGGGGAAGGGTGCGAGCCGCCGCCTGCGTAAAACCGGGAAGGTCCCGGGTATTGTGTATGGTACGGGTAAAGATGCAAAGATGATCACAATCGATCAGAACGCCATCGGGCACCAATTGGAAAACGAAGCTTTTTATTCAAGCATTCTTAACCTGAACATCGGTAAAGAAAAAGAACAGGTCGTGCTCAAGGATCTGCAACGGCACCCCTATAAGAGACTGATATTGCACATTGACTTCCAGCGTATTGACGCCAAGGAAAAGTTAAACATGCGCGTGCCATTACATTTTATCAACGAAACAAGTTGTGTCGGTGTCAAAACCGGTGGCGGCGTAATCAGTCATATCATGACAGATCTGGAAATTTCCTGTTTGCCGAAAGACCTGCTTGAATACATTGAGGTTGACCTGGCAGAGCTTGAACTGAATGAGTCAATTCATCTTGCCGAACTGAAGTTGCCTAAGGGCGTAGAAATTTATGCTCTTCTACATGGCGGCGATGATTCACAACCGGTAGCTTCCGTGCATACACCGAGAGTGGAAGTCGAAGTTGAGGAAGATACAGACACTGAGGAAGCCGCTGCTGATGACGCTGTTGCTCCTGATGAAGCCAAAGACGACTAGTCTGTAATATTTATTCGGGACATGAACCCGTGATAAAGCTTATCGTTGGGCTCGGCAACCCCGGCTCTGAATATACTAAAACCCGGCATAACGCCGGGTTTTGGTTTGTAGAGCAACTGTTAGCCAATCATGGCGGGCAGTTTTCAGCAGAAAACCGTTTTCACGGTGAAGCCGCGCGCATCAACAGCGGTTCCATTGATTGTCGCCTGTTGAAACCGCAGACTTTTATGAATGAAAGTGGCCGTGCTGTGCAGGCCATGCTCAGTTATTTTGATATCGACGCCAGCGAGATGCTGGTGGCTCACGATGAGATTGATCTGAATGCCGGCGATGTGCGTTTGAAAAAAGACGGTGGCCACGGCGGCCACAATGGCCTTCGCGATATTATTTCCTGCACCAGCGAGAAGAATTTTTTGCGTCTGCGTATCGGTGTTGGTCATCCCGGCCGTAAAGATTCAGTCACACCTCATGTACTAGGAAGAGCCGGCAATGAAGAACAGAGACTTATCGATGAGAGTCTGGACAGGGCGATACAGGTGATGCCAATGCTCTTCGATGGCGAACTGGAAAAAGCCATGCAGCAACTGCACTCCTGAATTTTACTAATTTACAGAGATAGAACACGCAATGGGATTTAAATGTGGCATTGTCGGTTTACCCAATGTTGGTAAATCCACGCTATTTAACGCGCTCACCAATTCCGGAATCAATGCCGAGAATTATCCGTTCTGTACCATTGATCCGAATGTCGGAGTTGTACCAGTACCCGATCCTCGTCTGCAAGAGATTCAGGATATTGTTCAAAGCAAACAGCTCATTCCCGCGCACATGGAGTTCGTCGACATTGCCGGGCTGGTTGAGGGTGCATCGAAAGGTGAGGGTCTGGGTAATAAATTCCTCGCACATATTCGCGAAACCCATGCGATTGCCCAGGTTGTTCGTTGTTTTGATGACGACAACATTGTTCATGTTGCCGGCAAAGTCGATCCGCTTTCAGACATCGACGTAATTAATACCGAACTTTGTCTTGCCGATCAGGAGACTCTGGATCGCGCCCTGCAAAAAGCACAGAAACTGGCAAGAAGTGGTGACAAGGACGCCAAAGCCAAACAGACAGTGATCGAACAAATGCTGGCTCATATTGATACTGGTAGCCCTATCCGCCTGCTTGAACTGAGCGATGAAGACCGCTCTATGTTGAAGGACTTCCAGCTGCTTACTGACAAACCGAGCCTGTACATTGCCAACGTCGAAGAGAGTGGCATGCAAGACAACCGACACCTGGAGGATTTAAAAAAACGCGCAACAGAAGAAGGCGCAGAAGTGATACCCGTCTGCGCTTCCATCGAGGCCGAGATTGCCGAACTGGATGATGCAGACAAGCAGGAATTTCTGGCCGAGCTTGGCCTTGAAGAACCCGGATTGAACCGGATTATTCGGGTTGGCTATCAATTGCTCGGGCTGCAGACCTATTTCACGGCCGGCCCGAAAGAGATTCGCGCCTGGACTATTCACCAGGGTGATACTGCGCCACAGGCCGCCGGTGTTATTCACACCGATTTTGAACATGGCTTCATTCGCGCCGAAGTCGTCGCCTTTGATGATTTTATCACCTGCAAGGGTGAGCAGGGTGCCAAAGATGCCGGCAAATGGCGACTGGAAGGAAAAGAATACATTGTTGTCGACGGCGATGTGATGCTATTTCGCTTTAACGTCTAGCCAGCCGTTTTTGAACGAGTAGAATCGGACAATGGAAATCTGGCAGGGCATTGTATTAATTCTGGTCGGCACCATTGCCGGCTTTGTTAATGTCATGGCAGCTGGTGGCTCGATGATCACGGTACCGGCGATGGTTTTTATGGGCCTGCCCGGACCGGTTGCCAACGGCACGAATCGCATCGCCATTCTCGCGCAAAATATCACAGCAGTAACCACCTTTTTTCGCAAAGGCTTTTCTGATTTTAAACTGAGCCTTAGTCTATCGCTTTGCGCTTTGCCCGGGGCCATTGCTGGCGCTTTTATCGGTACACGTCTCGAAGGTGTCTGGTTCAACCGAACCCTTGCCATCATCATGCTGATAATGATGGTGATTATGTCCATCAAGAAAAAGTCCGCTTCAGCAGATTCACCTGTTGCCGGTGTATCACGGCACAGACTTATCTTTGGCCACTTGCTTATGGTACTGGCCGGTTTATATGGTGGTTTTATTCAAATCGGCATTGGTTTTATCCTGCTACCTATCCTGCATCGAGTCATCGGTCTCGACATGGTTCGCGCTAACATGCATAAGGTTTTTATCATTGCGTCTTATACCATAGCCGCTTTGGCCATTTTTATTACACAGGTGGAAATCGCCTGGAGGCTCGGCATCTGTCTGGCCATTGGTAATTCGATAGGCGCCTGGATGGGCGCACACATGGCCATTAAGAAAGGTGAAGGCCTGATTAAAGCAATACTGAATGTAGTACTGGTGCTTTTTATTATAAAATTACTATTTTTCTAGACAGGAAAAATATTCATGGCAAATGGCGAGCTACGCTGCTGGAAATGTCTGCAGGAGCTGGAAGAAGTACTCACTCCGATGCCACGCCTTGCCAAGTGCAAAAATTGCAAGGCCGACCTGCATGTTTGCCATTTGTGCGAGTTTTACGATACAACAGTAAATAACGCCTGCCGCGAGCCCATAGCTGACAAGGTAAACGATAAGACCCGATCCAATTTTTGTGGTTACTATCAGATCACATCTATCAGCGCCTCCGGAGCTGATGCTCAAATTGATGCTAGGAAGAGCTCACTGGAAGATCTTTTCGGGCTGGAGGAAGGCAGCAGTACTATCAGCGCATCAAATGCGGACGAGTCTAAACAGGCGCTTGATGCACTGTTTGGCCTGGAGCAGGATAAAGACTGACTTAGCCAGCCGGTTCCCAGAGCTGAATGGGATTGCCTTCAGGATCTTTCAGGCTGGCAAACCGTCCATTTGGATAAACCTGCTCATCAAGCTCAACCTCAATACCAGCATCGCGTAACTGCGCAACCATTGCTGCAAGATTATCCACCCGAAAATTAATCATCCACATTTGCGAGTCTCTGCCGAAGTAATCTGTATCAGTAGAGAAAGGGGCAAAGACTGTTGGCCCGGCTTCCTGCATCCAGGAGGCTTCTTCGTAAGTCTCAGGAACCATCTTCACCCCGAGCATGTCCTGATACCATCTACTCAGAGAGGATGGATCTTTTGATCTGAAAAACAGGCCACCTATACCTTTTACAGTTTCCACCCTGACTCAGAACACGATAAACCTGACAGCATTGATGGCCAGACCCAGAAGACAGAGAGTAGACAGGGTAAAAAGAATGACACGACCCATGACAATGTTCGAGAGGATTTGCCACAGACTATGGACGATACGCAATCCGGTATACGCCCAGGCTAATCCAACATTAAGCCCACTCGTATCACCGGCCAGAACCAGCACCGCTATCACGGCATAGTATAGAGTCGGCTGCTCCATCAGGTGAGTGTAGTTATGAGAAACCCAGTTCACTTTGGCCGGCATCTTCGGCTCAACATCGACATAACGACTTCCTACTTCCGCATCTGCCAGATCAACACCTGCAGCAGCAAACGCTTTAAACCGGGTTATAACCATCCACAGAAGAACCGTGAGTGACCATAAAATAAGAACTGCCGCCGGAGCTAGTAGTGCGTGTGTATTCATTTTATCTCCCCAGTAAATTGATTAGTGTGACAAATAATTTACAACTGTTGAAACAACTCGAATTTCTATAAAAACACCTGCTGTTTTCGTGGATCTTTTGCTTCTGAATGAAGCGTCTCCCCCGGAGTCAGATACACAAATTTTACTCCAGAGGGCGAAGAACCCTTATGCCATATTCCTTTTGGCACTGCAAATACGGCGCCGGCTCCTGTTTTGTATTTCTTTGCGCCGGTCTCTTCAAGAAGCGTAAATTCGACTTCACCTTCAATTATATAAAACAACTCGTCTGTATCCGGGTGCATCTCCCAAACCGGACTTTCTCCAGAAATATTGCCAGCTCCGACGGAGTTGCCATTGAACTTTATCAGATTAAGAAATGTACCCTCGGGATGCTCGTCTAATTCATCTGGAATATTTTTTATATTCATATTTTCTCAATCTGTTGTCTGTCATGCTTTTATTCCCGATCTTCCCAGAGCAAATAAACTACCCGCCAGGCATCTTGAGTTAATACTAGTTGAAACATTTTTGTCCCTCCACCTGTAAAAGGAACACCGTCAAGCACTCCTTCTTTCTGATAAGTAGATTGACGACACGCTATACCATTGAATATGGACGTATCGGACTCCGTTTCCCACTCATGAAACTCAGTTAATCTTCCATTTATCAATAGTTCTTCTCTAGGTTGCCAGAATTCCTCTATGGACCATATGCTCACGCCTGAATCAGTTCTGTTTCCAATTACGCAACCTTCCACAAAACAATTCGCAAACAGATCGTAGTTCGGAACCCGATTTTCTCGATTATCAAATGAACGAAAGAATTCTTTGACTATGTTGTCAATGCTATTGAGGGACTTGCTCATCCTTATGCTTAAGGCCTTACTAATCGACGTTCGTCAGTGCGTCTGGTAAAGCATTTCTTTGACCGGAACGAAACCTGAGTAACTGGTTGTGACTTTTCGCATCAATTGAAAAGAAAACTTAATGCTAAATAACTAGTCATTCCGTAAACCGATAATAGCGTTAAAGACATAAAAACACCCCGAGTATTATCGTTGCCGTTTAAGTAACTAAAAGTGTAGCCAACACGCGCTATCGGGAATAAGAGAATCCAGCTCCAGGCAGCTAATTGATTAGGCGACACAAAAGAAAAAACAAGCAAAAGAAGAATGTAATAAACAATATTTTCGGTAGTATTCCGGTGCGTATTCAGACATCTTTCAATTTCAAAAATGCCTTTTTCAGAAACATCTGATTTCCTATAACCACTTGAAATCCACTCTTCGGGTGACGCAAATATTTTGAATCGATTTCGTGTTAATTCAGTTACTGTCATTATCCATGAATGATTTATTACCAAAATAGTGGCCGCGCATGATATCAGGCCAATTATCTCTCTGGACGGGTGAGATATTTGAATCGGGTCTATTCCAAGCATAAAATTTAATGCAACAGCTAACACCAATACACCAAAAGGATAAAATTTTAAGATCCAATAAGAGTTGCCTGATGTTTCTGTTTCAACTTTCATGGATACCCCTTAATAGTCATAATTTAGCGCACGATCCGTCGATTGAAGGCGCAATCTTTTGGAGATCAGACTGCATGCGCTTGACAGCTTACCTAAGTATTCTTCTACAGAAATCACTTGCGATTTGAATGCATTCATTTTTAGCGTTTTTTCTTATTACTTGCCATCGATCAATTGGAGTTGTCTCATCATTTATCCTCTTAAGAACAAAGGACTCAAACTCAGCACTCATCTCGAAGTAATTGTGCATTTCTGAAATAGACTCCCAGTTCTCGGCCCAAAGCAGGGTAATTTTCTCGGAAAAACCTTCGGCAATGGCGCCATCATCACAATGACCGAATTCTACATACGCATAATAGGTTTCTTCCCGGGAGCTTAAATAACCGCTAACACTTTCAGCGGCATAGGCTTGTATACTGGTGCATTCTTTGGCGTACGAATTGAAACTAAGAAACAACAGTCCAAGAATAATATTTCTATGTAACATGCAGGTAACCTAAGGTCTTGCTAAGCAGCGTGTGTTTAGTGTGCATCCGGTGGAGCCAATTATTAAACAATTTCATCCAAATAGTTGTAGCAATTTGTTTTTGTTAACCCATTTCACTTTTGTAACCGCCATATAAACATAACCATTTTGGTTAGGTGTACGGTATGCGACAATAGCATTTAGTTCCTTAGCTAGGATTGCAGTCATTTCCCAGCCATCTTCCTCTTCAGCCTTCCAATGTGCCGAAGCAAGTTTCATTACATGTTTTTCAAGCCCTATATTCTGAATCTTTCTTGATGAGGCTTTGACTTTCTCCGCTAAAGAATCATTTCCCCAGGCCCACATCCATGTTCCTGATTTAGTTGAATATGAACCTGAAAAATGTATTTGTGCTCCAACTTGACGTTTTCCATCATGGGAAAATACAAGTAAGCCATCATCTTGATACCAATCCCACCTTTCGTGTTCATTTAACTTATATTTATCAATGAATTTCTGTTGTCGCTCTTTAAGGTATGAAGAGCCAGTGTTTTTATATTCTTCGTAAACCGCCTCATCCTGCAATCAGTTTCTTTCTCTTGTATCTTCATAACAGTACGCACATAGTTTATATATGTAGAAAATATAAACATGGCTTCTTCGACTAAATTTTCTTTGGGTTCTCTGCCCGTTTAACAAATATTTCTATTACTTCCGGGCTTTCTATGAGTTTGACTATTTCGTGACCGGTGCGGGCGCAGTAGGCTTCGAAGTCTATTGTGGCGTGGGGATCGGTGGCTTCTACGTAGAGTACCTCGCCGGACTGCATTTTGTTTAGAGCGACTTTGGCTTTTAAAACAGGCAGAGGACAGTTCAGCCCCTTGGCGTCAAGATGTTCCTGGTGCGGTGGTTTCTCTAATGCTTCGTTCATTCCCGGCATTATACTGGAGTGCTGCGCCTTGCACAGCACTCCGGGAGAAATGCTCTGTTAAAAAGAAGAGCGGATTCCGATGATTCCGGAAGCGCCGGGTAGCGGTGCCAGATCCTTTACAAACGAGGTATGTCGGCGAACTTCTTCGTTGAGCAGGTTAGTGCCTCTTCCAAAGAGAGTAAACTCGCTACCACTGACTTTGAAGGTGTAACTGGCGTAGATATTCAGCATATCAAAACCGTCGGTCCCGGTTTCCAGTGGCGCGGTGTCATTTTGATCACCGGTATGGGTATATTCCATCGACAAGTTAAAAGGACCACGTGCGTAGTTCAGACCGGCACCAAGACGCCAGGGTGTGATTCGCGGTAGATTTACGCCACCGTCTCTTTCCGCTTCTACATAATCTGTCCAAAGACGTAAGTCCATGCTACCGCGCTGGTCGGAGAAAAGGTTCACCATGCCTTCCAGTTCGAAACCGTAAAACTCTGCATCTTGCTGTGCATGAAAAAGTAATAAGGGTTCTTCATCTTCGTCAGGATCAAGAATCTCTGTCGGATCACCACTGAAATCCTCCTCAACCCGATCGGCAAAGCCGTCATTGTTCAGATCCTGCTCCTGCAGGAAGATAAAATCATTGATCTGGTTATAAAATACATTGGCGGTGAAGGTGTAACGACCCTCCGTCTTACGCCAGTGCAGTTCTATATTATTGGAGTCTTCTTCGTCGAGCGCAGTATTACCGATTTCAAAAGCATTGGTCGCCAGATGTGGGCCATTGGAAAACAGCTCTTCAATGGTCGGTGCTCTCTGGCTATGCGAAAAGGAGACACCCGCCTTATAGCCCTCAGCGTAATGCCAGTCCAGACCGGCAGAGGCACTGAATGTGTCATGACTCACCGATGCTCCGGTGCTGGAGTCACTGTCGGTATTCTCGTAGCGAAAGCCCATATCCAGATGCCAATCACCAAGATCCCGAGTCTCGACCAGAAACAGAGCGATGGAGTCCTGGGCGGCAGGTGGCACGAAGGCCTCTTCACCCACGGCGGAGAATTCCCTGTCGTTGTATTGCAGACCAACAACACCGTTCCAACCGGCAATCATATCGTGGGCAGCTTCCACTCGACCTTCCAGCTCTTCAACATCAAAACGCGTACCAACTTCGCCACTGGGTTCCACTTCGGCATGTTTATAATCGTTGTAACCCCAGCGTGTGCGCAACCAGCGCAAGCCGTTTACAGGTTGATCAAGACGTGCCTTGAAATCATAGCGGGTTTGTTGCATGTCTATAGAGACGCCGCCTTCTTCTTCCTCCTCCTCACCTTCTTCCTCATGGTGATGAGCACCAGGAATACCATATTCTGCATCCAGATTATTCACTGAGAAACCAATAAACCCGCGCTCACCCACCCAGGACAGACCACCAGTGACGACTTCCGATTCCATCGCGCTGTTCTCCTGGGTACCGGCTTCCTCACCTGCGTCAGGTTCAGTTTCGGAAAAACCCGGGATGTCATAGTCATCTCTGTCCCTGAGCATGCCATCAAAATGAAGTGCGAAGTTTCCAATGCCGACATTAAAGTTTGCCGCGCCGAGAAAACCATCGGAAACCGTTTCATATTGTGCAAGCACATCGCCTTCAAGGCCCTCTGGCACATAATCAAGAATGCGATCGTTGACAATATTCACCAGGCCACCACTGGTACCACTGCCATAGAGCAGAGTGGCTGGGCCACGCAGAATCTCGATCTGCCGGGCGAAAACAGGTTCTCCCGTCACTGCGTGATCGGCGCTTGTGGTCGAGGCATCCATACTGCCAATGCCATCCTGTAAGACCTTGACTCGCGCGCCAGACAGGCCGCGAATGACGGGGCGACCCACACCGGCACCAAAATCAGATGAACTGACACCCAGTTCATTGGAAACCGTTTCACCAATGTTCTGCACGCTACGGCGTTTGAGCTCCTCTTTGCTCATAACATGGACAGGTTGAATAATATGGCCATCGACATCACTGAGCGGGTTGGCGCTGACACGGACTTCTTCAAGTTCATTATGCTGAGCATCGGCAATACAGGGACCGGTAGCGGACAGCAGCAGAAAACAGAATGCTAATTTTTTCATTACAAGGGACTCCGAATGATTAATACAAATCGCACCACCAACCAGCGGTGCTAGGGCTAAAGCCAGATAAACGTATTTTCAGACGGTAAGGGGTGGGGCTCGCGACAGACTGGTTGGCCAGTCACTATTATCATGCCTGGTATAGGAGGTGAGCGGTGCTTCACCCTTGTTCAGGGTGGTAAATTCCAGCAGGTTACCAGCTGGCAGAGTGTGCTCCTGCGTATCCAGCTTGGTGCACAGCAGACAATCACTGACTTCTTCCTCGAGCGTGTGGTTCATGTCGTGCATGAACAGACTGCCCTGACCCATGAGGATCACCAGTACAAGAAAGATAAAACTGTGCTTTTTATGCATTATTTGGCTGGTTTGGAAAAGCGTAATGTTATAATATAACATCTTTTCCTGAGAACACAAGATGAACAACGCCAAGATTCTGCGCGAGTTCCCCAAGGGTAAGCATAAGCACTCCGCCTGTATAAACGATGCCATGAAGACGGCAGAAGCCACCTGTCAGGAACGTGGTATCAGGCTTACTGCTATTCGCCGTCGCGTACTGGAGCTGGTCTGGGCCAGTCATGAACCGGTAAAAGCTTACGATGTACTGGATACTCTGCGCAGTGAACGCGACAGCGCCGCGCCGCCAACGGTGTACCGCGCGCTGGAGTTTCTGCTCGACGAAGGTCTGGTTCACAAGATTGAATCGCTGAACGCCTATATTGGCTGTGGTGAGCCGGGCCACACGGATGCTGGTCAATTTCTGATCTGTAGCGATTGCGGTGACGTGGCCGAACTTGACGATCCGGAACTGGTGAAAATGATTGCCGAAAAAGCCAGTCAAATCGGCTTTTCAATTGAACAGCAACTGGTCGAAGTAACGGGTTTTTGCGCGCAGTGCGCCCCGGCAAGCTAAACCGACTGTTATGTTCAGGTTTCTCATTCTATGCATTGCCTTTGCCTGTCCGATTGCAATTGTTGCAGCGAACCCGGCGAAGCCCGTGGTCTTTGTCAGCATTCCGCCACAACTTTATCTGGTAAAAACAATTGGTGGCTCGCTGATTGACACCGAGGTCATGATGAAGCCAGGTGAATCACCCGAGACCTTCGATCCCTCGCAAGGTCAGATAAGAGCCCTGCACGATGCGCAACTTTATTTTCGTATCGGCGTACCTTTTGAAGAGAAGTGGCTTGATGGTTTTCAGGACAATCACGTCAATCTTAAAATTGTCGAATGTTGCTCTGAATTAATCGGCCAACAGTCTGTTTCTCTTGATAACCACATCTGGACCAGCACGCGTAATCTGCAATTACTTGCAGGCCTGATAAAAGATGAACTGATCGAGTTGGCGCCGGAACAAGTCGCGGCTTTCGAACAGAATTATCAGGCTCTGATGACACAGCTACAGGATCTCGATACAGAGATTCGAGTTCTCCTGGAACAACGACGTAGCGACTATTTTTTTGTCTCGCACGCCGCCTTTGGTCACTTCGCCAGTGATTACGGACTGACACAGGTAGCGCTGGAAAGTGAAGGGCGCCAACTCGGCGCAAAAAGTCTGACCAGGATTATTCAAAAAGCGGAACAGGAAAAAATAAGCACTCTGTTCGTGCAAAAACAACATCCGTCTGCAAGTGCGAAAGCCTTTGCCCATGCCATCAAAGCCCGAATAGTGGAAGTTGACCCATTGGCCGAAGACTATATTGCCAGCCTGCGCAAGTTTGCCACTCTGATTGGCGAAGCGAGCCCTTAACATGTCTTCTGTCATCAGCTTCGAAAATGTGAGTTTCGCTTACAATCACATCAATGTGCTCGAAGATATTTCGCTTGAGGTTGAAGCCGAGGAGTTCTTCGGTATTATCGGGCCGAACGCTGCAGGCAAAAGCACCTTGCTTAAGCTCTTGTTAGGAATGCTTGAAGCGGACAAAGGCAGTATTCAAGTACTCGGGCGTACGCCTGTCGAGGCCAGTCACCTGATTGGCTACGTACCGCAGGCACCATCTTTTCCTCGCGACTTTCCGATCAAGGTAGAAGATGTCGTGTTACTCGGTTGCCAGAACTCTGCCAGGTATTTTGGAGGGTTCAGTAGCGAAGAACGAAAAATCGCACATGAAGCGCTGCAAGTCGTAGAAAT
This sequence comes from Gammaproteobacteria bacterium, assembly GCA_012103475.1. GTDB lineage: Bacteria > Pseudomonadota > Gammaproteobacteria > Eutrophobiales > Eutrophobiaceae > WLWS01. Next base: position 724,589 of record WLWS01000001.1, read on the forward strand.
TGACAAGCTGGCCAGACTGCCGATTGCGGAATTATCCGGAGGCCAGGTGCAACGAATGTTAATTGCCAGAGCGCTTGCCGGTCAGCCGGAGATTCTGGTGCTCGATGAACCGACGGCCAATATAGATGTACAGGCCGAGGAGAATATCTTTTCTCTTTTGAAACAATACAACAAGCATATGACCATAATCGTTGTCTCTCACGATATCGCTTTTATTTCTTCCTACGTTAATCGCGTTGGCTGCCTGAACACCCGCCTGGTTTGTCACGAGACAGAAAGTATCTCTGGTAAAACCATGGAAGAACTCTATGGCGCGCCGATAAAAATGATTCACCACGAACACTGATTGTTCTTAAACATGATTGAATTTTTCATAGCCCTGAAAGACTACCAGTTTATGCAATATGCGATGGCTGCCTGTTTACTCGCCAGCCTTGGTTGCGGAGTCATGGGCACTTATGTGGTAATCAAACGTATCAGTTTTCTGACCGGCGGCATTGCCCACACCATTCTCGCCGGCATGGGTATTGCCTATTTTCTGAATGGCTCACCGCTGGTTGGAGCGATTATCGCGGCGCTGATAACGGCTGTGCTTATCGGCTTCATCAAGCTGCGCTGGCGTCAGGATGAGGATATATTGATTGCTGCTTTCTGGTCCTGCGGGATGGCTATCGGCATCATATTCATCTCGCTGACACCGGGCTATAACACTGATCTGATGAGTTACCTGTTTGGCAACATCCTGCTGGTATCGTTTGATGATTTGCTACTGATGGCCGGGCTTGATGTACTCGTAATCAGCCTGGTATTCATCTTCTACCGGCAATTCCTGGCTGCAACTTTCGACGAGGAGTTTGCCAGGCTTCGTGGTATCAATGTCGAGGCAACTTATATTCTGCTGCTTTGTCTGATTGCCCTGACTATCGTTCTGTTAATACAGGTGGTTGGTCTGATTCTGGTCATGGCGCTGCTGATTCTGCCTGCGGCCTGTGCGATTCAGTTTTCCTCATCAATTCCCCGTATTATGGCGCTCGCGGTCGCTCTGAGTGCGCTCATTACCAGCGGCGGTTTCATGCTCTCCTATGGACCTGACTTGCCAGCCGGAGCCAGTATTATTATTGTCGCAACAGTGGTTTATTTTATATCGATTTTTCTTGCCCGCTTCCGGCACGATTGATAAAGGGAAAATAATGTCAGAAAAAGTAGAACAGGCACTAGATGCCTATAAAGCCATGAGCCAGAGCAAGAGTACTTACTTTGGTTTTCTGCAGGAACTGGATCAGAAGTACGACAAAAACCAGTCGCCTTCAATCGCTGAAAACCTGCGACTGGAAGAACTGCTTGCCGCTCATGATGTAAAGGTAAAAGCATTCAATGAGGCTATGGCTGCGGTAGATGATAAAGCCGATCGCGAAGAACTCATGGCGCGCTTAACGACGGCCAGTACTGTCAGCAGCACACACTAGGTGGCTTGCCTGAATCTTTTTATTAAATATTACTGAGTTTGCTCTGCCATAGCTTTGGCTTTGTCTTCAGCAGATTTCATTAATGTAGCTTCGACGTCTTTCGCCTTGTCAATCGTTGCTACCTGATCTTTCCAGACGTGCTCACCACTTGCCTTATCATCATCACTACTGGAGCAGGCTGACAATGACAGAACACCAAGGAATACGACTACTTTAACAATATACATTTTTCTCTCCGTCTATTTTGTCATGACAGCTTACTTGAATTGAACGCCAGCTAATAATCGCTCTTGTGCTTCTTTGTATTTAGCGGCGGTATTTCTAAGGACCTCTACCGGCAGTTTCGGCCCGGGAGCTTTTTTATCCCAGTCCAGAGTTTCCAGATAATCACGTACGTATTGCTTGTCAAAACTCTGCGGACTGCTGGCAATCTGATAACTGTCTGCCGGCCAGAAGCGCGAAGAATCCGGAGTAAGTACTTCATCTATTAAAATCAGCGTGTCGTTCTCATCGATGCCGAACTCAAATTTGGTGTCAGCAATAATGATGCCTCGCTGCAGCGCAAATTCTGCCGCTTCAATATAAATTTTCAAACTGACATCGCGCACTCTATTCGCCAGTTCTTCGCCCAGCAGGTTTATCGTCGCTTCGAAATCCACGTTTTCATCATGATCACCTACTTCGGCTTTGGTCGACGGCGTATAAATCGCCTGCGGTAATTTCTCTGCCTGCTGCAGTCCCTCTGGCAACTTGATGCCGCAAACATGGCCACTGCGCTGATAATCGTTCCAGCCTGAACCAATGAGGTAGCCTCGTACGATGGCTTCGACCGGCAAGGGTTTCAGTTTTTTTACGACAATACTTCTGCCAGCCAGACTGGCCAGTTCGCTTTCATTCTTGATGATATCTTCCAGATTAATACCGGTAAGATGGTTCGGAATAATGTTGCGGGTCCGGTCAAACCAGAAATTGGAAACCGTCGTCAGTACGATCCCTTTTTCGGGTACAGGGTCCGGCAGAATCACATCAAAGGCTGAGAGCCGATCTGTGGTAACGATGAGCATGTGCTGATCATCAATGTCATAGATATCACGCACCTTGCCACGGTTGATCAGTGGCAGACTTCTGATCTCTGTTTCGTATAGGGCATTATTGACGGGTGACATCTTGATTTCCCTGAATTGCCTGACAATTACCTGTTCATTTTGCCCCAGGTATCCCTGAGGGTCACTGCACGGTTGAATACTGGCTTGTCGGAATCCCAGTCCTTGCTGTCCGCGCAAAAATAGCCGAGGCGCTCAAACTGAAAATGATCTTCTACTTTGGCCAGTGCCAGGGATGGTTCAAGCAAGGCCCCTGACAGAATTTCGACAGAGGCGGGATTAAGTACCTCGCGAGAATCACGCCCACCCTGTTCCGGGTTGGCTTCGGTGTAAAGTCTGTCATAAAGGCGCACTTCTGCCTTAACAGCGTGGGCCTCTGAGACCCAGTGAATGGTGCCTTTTACCTTACGTCCGTCTGGTGCATTACCGCCCTTTGTGGCCGGGTCATAAGTACAACGTAACTCAATCACTTCATCCTGCTCGTTTTTAATCACTTCAGTACAGGTAATAAAATAGGCATAACGCAGACGTACCTCACGGCCGAGTGAGAGACGAAAAAATTTCTTCGGCGCATCTTCCATGAAATCATCCTGTTCAATATAGATAACGCGCGAGAAAGGCACTTTGCGCTTACCCATGTCCGGGTTCTGCGGGTGATTGGCCGCATCCAGTTCTTCGTCTTCTGATTCCGGATAGTTTTCTATAACGACTTTCAGTGGTTTTAACACTGCCATTGCTCTTGGCGCACGCTTATCCAGATCTTCTCGCAGCGTATTTTCCAACACGCTGATATCTATTCTGGTATCGCTTTTGGTGACACCAATCCGATTGCAAAAATCACGTATCGAAGCTGGCGTAAAACCACGACGCCGAATGCCTGCAATGGTCGGCATGCGTGGATCGTCCCAGCCATTCACGTGTCCTTCTCTAACCAGTTCAATCAGTTTACGTTTACTGAGAACCGTGTAATCAAGGTTCAGACGAGCAAACTCATACTGATAGGGCCGGGAAGGTGTATCAAGATTGTCTATCACCCAGTCATAAAGCGCACGATGATCTTCAAACTCCAGTGTGCAGACAGAATGCGTAATGCCTTCAATCGCATCAGATAGACAATGGGTGAAATCGTACATCGGGTAAATACACCACTTGTCAGCAGTGCGATGATGGCGCGCCTTACGAATACGATAGATAACCGGATCGCGCATGTTGATATTGGGCGAGGCCATATCAATTTTTGCCCGTAATACAGCGCTACCTTCTTCAATCTTGCCATCTCGCATCTGTTCAAACAGAGAAAGATTTTCTTCAACGCTTCGATCCCGATATGGACTTGGCTTGCCCGGACTGGTCAATGTGCCGCGATACTCCCGAATATCCTCTGCACTCAGACTGTCAACATAGGCTTTGCCCTGACTAATCAGGTCCAGCGCAAACTGGTAAAGCTTATCGAAATAATCAGAGGCGAAATATTCGTTCTCCTGCCAGTCAAAACCAAGCCAACGCACATTAGCCTTTATTGATTCGACATATTCGGTGTCTTCCTTTTCAGGATTGGTATCGTCAAAGCGAAGATTGCAGTTGCCCTGATATTCAGCAGCAAGACCGAAATTCAGACATATCGATTTGGCATGACCAATGTGCAGATAGCCATTAGGCTCGGGAGGAAAGCGGGTATGCACGCGACCATCATTTTTATTATTGCGAAGATCTTCACTGATGATCTTGCGTATGAAATTACTTGGAACCGGTGTTTCTTTTTCAGACATTCTTTATTTCCGCTGCTCTTAACAGGTATTCAGGCCAGACTGCCTTTGGCCAGCTCAGGTAAATCTCCATTCAAACCCATGGCGTGACGCATGATAGAGTGTTTCAGGGGAACTATCGAATTGGCGAAATCCAGCGCCCGATTACGCAAAACGGGTACGGGTCCGCTCTGATTCTCAAAAGTGTATTTAAAACCTTCCAGAGTCATCATCATAATTTTATTTTCGAACTTGCGCCATCGCTCATAAGCTCTGAGAACGGAGCGTCCGGCAATATCCCTGTTAGCCGCTTGCGCCTTTAGAACCAACTGGGCCAGACTGGCGGCATCGAGCAGACCAAGATTGGCGCCCTGACCTGCCAGTGGATGCACCGAATGGGCAGCATCTCCAATCAGGGCAAAACGTTCTTTACAATAGACATCCGCTTGCGCGCGACGTAAAGGAAAGCTACTTCTCAAGTCAGTTTTTTTAATTTCTCCGAGACGATACTCAAAGGCTTCGGCCAACTCCAGATTAAATTCGTCCTTGTCCATGCTTAACAATTCCTGGGCATGTTGCGGTTGCGTCGACCATACCACACCACACTCACGCGCATTGTGCATAGGCAGAAAAGCCAGTGGGCCCTTGCTAAGAAAGCGTTGTCGTGCAACATCTTCATGCGGCAGAGTCGTCTGCACCAGACAAGCCAGCGCATGCTGCCGGTAATCGTGCTCAACACTGTTTATACCGGCCAGCTCACGGCTTTTTGAATGCCCGCCATCGGCACCTACCAGCAGCTTGGCCGAGAGTTTCTGTCCGTTCTCCAGAAGCACGGATATGCCCTCATCGTGCCATTCAATCTGACTGATTACAGAGTCATAGCAGACACGGATTGAAGGCATGGCAGATACTGAACGCTGAAGTGAATCCTGCAGAACTGACTGCTCGAGAATAAAACCGAGTCTTGGCTGGCAAATATCCGCACTATCAAAATTCACTTCGCCTTTACCATTTTCATCCCAGACCTGCATACGACGAAAATGGCCGAGTCTGTTTTCCGGCACCTGCTGCCATGCTCCGAAGGATTTCAGGATGCGCTGTGAAGCGTAGGTTAGTGCCAGTGCTCGCGGATCCGCTGTCGGCTTTAGCTGAATTTTATTCTGGCTGCCTGCTTCAATAACAATACAATCAAGGTTCTTGGCCGCTAACAGTCCGGCAAGGGTGTTACCGGCAAGGCCGCCACCGACAATGAGCACTTGCGCATCAAGTTTCATAGTACTGACTGACGCACGGCCAGCGGTTGCCGGCCGCTCAGTCCCATGCCACGACGTATCAGATGAGTTTTCGCCGGCGCAAAGATATCAAGCGCAGTCATGGCAGTATTACGCAATAGTGATTTCGGCAGGCTGGTGTTATAAAACCATTTGCCCATGCCATGCGCGAGTCGACTGACTGTAGCCTGATCCGCTTTTCTACTTAAAAAGTAAGCATCCAGAACCATCTGACTACCAATATCCACATCACTCTCTCGAGCCTGTTGAATCTGCTCAGCCAGACCAGCGACATCGCGAAGACAAAGATTAAAGCCCTGTGCGCCATTAGGATGTATCGTGTGCGCCGCATTACCAAGTAAAACAGCACGATTCGCCACCTGTTGATCGGATTGAACCTGAACTATCGAGTAGGCCTGTCTTTTACCGATTCGCTGCAAAGAACCCAGCCTGCGACCGAAGCGATTAACAATCTCTTCTATATAATGCTCATCAGTCAGTCCCAGAAAATATTCCGCTTGCTCGGCGGCAACAGTCTGGACTACAACCGCCCGTTTCTCGGCCAGAGGCAAAACGGCGAGTGGGCCGTGTTCTGTGAAGCGTTCAAAGGCCGTGTTCTCATGCGAAAACTCTGCGGTCACATTGCTGACTATTGCAGTTTGCTGATAGTCGACCTCGCTTGCCTGAATACCCAGCTGCGCTCGTATGTCGGAATGCGTTCCATCAGCTGCGACCAGAAGCCGGCTATTTAGCTCTTTGCGCTTTCCGTCTGCTTCTATGCTCAAGCTGTACTGCTTATCAGTGTTAGTGAACTCAAGGATACTTGCCGGACAGATCAAGTCGATGTTTTCGTACTCTTTCAGACTCGACAAAAGTACGCCTCCGAGCTCGCGCGCGATCACCACATAACCCAGTGCATCAAGTCGCAGACTGGCAGCGTCCATTCTTACTTTGCCAAAATGTCCTTTGTCACTGACATGAACTTTTTTAATAGGATTGGCGACCGTAGCCAACCTGGACCAGACATCCATTGCAGAGAATATCCGTTGCGAAGACAGGGACAGGGCGATACCGCGATCGTCGTAACTTGGCTGACTTTCCTGATCACGAGCAACTCTTTCAATGACAGCAATACGCAGTCCGGATTGGGCCAGTGCTAGCGCCAGGCTGGCGCCAACCATGCCAGCGCCTACTATGACGAGATCGTAGTCTGTCGACATTAATTTAGTAAAACTTTTCGAGAGACTCAGGCAGCCTCAGAGCCAGCCATAATCGATTCGATATCCTCGATAGATTTTGGCATATCTTTACTAAGAACATCATAACCATCCTTGGTTACCAACACGTCATCTTCAATGCGTACACCAATGTCCCACCATTTTTTAGCCAGTCCGCGGCTCGGCGCCATATACAGACCGGGTTCTATGGTCAGCACCATGCCAGCTTCGAGCATGCGCCACTCTCCATCGACTTTATAATCACCGACATCATGCACATCCATACCAAGCCAGTGTCCTGTGCGATGCATATAGTATTTTGAATAAGCCTGTTCCTTAATCAAAGTCCGTACTCTGCCTTTTAATATACCCAGAGATACCAGTCCTTCGGTGATGGCCTGAACAGCAGCTTCATGGGGTGCATTCCAGTGATTGCCAGGTTGCACGGCTTCTATGGCAGCTAGTTGCGCTTCCAGCACGACTTCATAAATCTGTTTTTGTGCTTCGGTGAATACGCCGTTAACCGGAAAAGTTCTGGTAATGTCACTCGCATAACTTTCGTACTCAGCCCCAGCATCTATTAACAAGACATCTCCATCAGCAAGCTCGGCATCATTATCGGTATAGTGCAGGATACAGCTGTTAGCACCACCACCGACAATGGAAGAGTAGGCCGGACTACGTGCTCCCTGACGCATGAACTCGTGTGTGAGTTCCGCTTCAATCTGATATTCATACATACCAGGCCGGCAGCTCTGCATGGCCCTTTTATGTGCAGCTGCCGAAATTTTTGCAGCATGTCGCATAGCCTTTATTTCCTGACGACTTTTGTAAAGTCGCATATCGTGAAGAATATGATTTAGTGATATAAATTCATCCGGTGCACTGATGCCGGAACGCGCCTGATCTCTGACATGCTTTACCCAGCTCAGAACCCTCTGATCAAATGCCGGATCGTTACCCATCGTGTAATAGATTCGCTCCTGATCACCCAGAAGGCCGGGCAAAATGTCATCAAGATCTTCAATGGGGAAAGCATCATCAGCACAATAGCGCTCCACCGCGCCTTCCAGACCAGCTCTGAGACCGTTCCAGGTTTCCATCAAGGCATCGCGCTCACGGCAAAACAGAATGTACTCGCCAGAAGGTCGACCCGGTATAAGTACCGCAACCGCCTCAGGCTCAGCGAAGCCTGTCAGATAGTAAAAATCACTGTCGTGGCGAAACGGATATTCAACATCACGGTTTCGCATGCGCACCGGTGAAGTGGGAATGATGGCAATACTGTCATCGCCCATCATGTCCATTAGTCTTTTTCGACGTCGCTGAAACTCTTTAGCATCCATTAATGTAAGTCCTCCGGGCGACTCAGCGCCGGCTGTAATTCTTCATAAATAAAAATCGCACCCATACGTGCGTACTCTACCAACTCCATAAAAGAATGCTCTTCATCTTCCTGCTCGTCATCAGTGAGATCCAGACGGCACATCTGAGTAAAATCTTCTATGATTTCGTTACACTCTCCAGTTGTTCCATTTCGATTCTGCGCTTCGCTAAGCCCATAACCATTCAAAAAACCATGACACCAGTTAACCAGAGCCTCGACCCGCAAACCGATTGAGGCACCATCATCCGGCAACAAGAGCTGCAATCCAAACTCTTCGGCCTGCAACTGTTCGCTTGTCAGATTAATAAGCTGCAGAGCTTCTTCATAACAGAGCTGAATTAACTCTTCATCACTAGACTGTACATCCAGAAAATCTTTCCACAACTCCATATCAGCCTTGCCGCTTACGCACAACTGTCCACATATAAAGCCATGAAATTCAGCTGCATATGCCTCAGCTTCAGCTCGTACCAACAGGGTATCGATTGCATCATAATCACGCATTTTCTTGTTTTTCTCCGTCTGCCAGCGATGTCATGAGAACGATTCTCCCGACTATCGAGGACAAAATCTGATTGTACCTGTAAATAACAATCTCAGCTGTTGACCGTGATGAATCACCGCTCTATATTGAGAGTTTATGATACTAATCAATACACAATGCTGACAAATAAATCGCTGCCATGACTGACACTGAAAATATGGATTTGAGCGCCCTGGAAGCACGGGTAGACGAGCTGATACGCACTGTCGATGAGTTAAAGTCGGAAAACTCCGCTTTACGTAATCAACAAGACAGCCTGGTTAACGAACGCGCTACCTTGATAGAGAAAACCGAACAGGCGAGAACCCGCATCGAATCGATGATCTCACGCCTACGGGCAATGGAAACACGCTCATGAGCGAGGAAGATAAACCGGTCACCATTAATATACTGGAGAAGGAATACCTTATTTCCTGCAGTGAGGAGGAACGTGAGCAATTACACACTGCCGTCACCTACCTCAATACCAAGATGCTGGACATGAAAAACAGTGGCAGAGTCATTGGCAGCGAAAGAATAGCGGTAATGACGGCTTTGAACCTTGCCCATGAGTTACTTGCTTACAAACAGCAAAATGACGACTATACTTCAAATGTAGATACCGCTATTCAGCGACTGAGAAACAAGATAGATGAGGCCATCACCAAGGGCCGGCAAATGGAAATGCAGACAGACTTTTAGACTCTGTTAAAACGCTTTTTCGATTTGGGTATCTTCTGCGGTGTTCGTGATTTGACTGGTGTTACTTGAGCCGATACTACATGAACCAGGGAACTAACCGCGATGTTGTTGTGCATACCCCCGCTAAGGTGGGCAGCCTGATATATCGCTCGCTGTTCCCACTTGATCCTACGGTTCAAGTTAGATTGTCAATTGAACGGCATTGCGGTTGATACCCATCCTTATTTTTCAAGCCGCTCTTTCTAGAATAAATTTCCATTTATAAGTCTAGTTTTTTGCGGAAAGGTACATCTGGTAAGCTCTATTATCGCTTTCTTCTGAATAAACCATGTTTAGCTTTGTCAGAAAGAGCTTAAATTCCTCACGTTCACTTTCAGGCACCTGTACACCCAATAGAACTCTGCCGTAAGCAGCTCCATGATTACGATAGTGAAAAAGGCTGATGTTCCAGCGGTCGCTCATTGTGGTAAGAAAGTAAAGCAAGGCACCCGCCCGCTCTGGAAACTCAAAACGATAGAGCAATTCATCGGCAACGTTCTCAGCTATACCACCAACCATGTGTCGTATGTGCATTTTCGCAACTTCATCATCACTCATATCCAGTACCGCATAATTTTTTTCGGCCAGACTCTGCAACAGATCCTGTTTTTCCTGCATGCCATGACGCAGACGAATTCCGACAAACACATGTGCCTTTGAACTATCGGCGTAGCGATAATTAAATTCGGTGATAGGACGCGGCCCCAAATCGTGGCAGAGTTTCCGAAAAGTGCCGGGGTGCTCCGGCACCGTAATGCATAGCAGGGCCTCACGATGTTCACCCAGAGCTGAAAGCTCGGCAATGTGTCGCAGGCGATCGAAGTTGACATTTGCGCCACTGAAAACGGCAACCAGCTCACAATCACGAATCTTTTCTCTGGCCACATACTGTTTCAACCCGGCAAGCGCCAGTGCGCCAGCTGGTTCCGGTATGGCCCGGGTATCTTCGAAAATATCTTTCACTGCAGCGCATATCTCATCAACACTGACCAGTAAAACGTCATCAATCAGATCGCGACATATGCGATAATTTTCTTCTCCAATCTGCTTAACCGCTGCGCCATCGGCAAATATTCCAATGTGCTCCAGTTCAATCCTCTCTCCTGCCCCCATGGCGGCATGGAGGCAGGCAGCCTCATCAGGTTCAACAGCGATAATTTTAATATCCGGTTTTATTCTTTTGATGTGCAGAGCCATACCGGATATCAGGCCCCCTCCGCCAACCGGAACAAAAACAAGATCCGGCCCCTGATGCTGCTCAAGTAGTTCAACAGCCACCGTTGCCTGTCCGGATATAATCAGCGGGTGGTCATAAGGCGGGACATAAACTTTCTTTTCCTGTTCAGCAAGTTCCAGTGCATGTTCTTTTGCATCGTCATAATTGTTTCCATGCAAGATGACTCTGGCATTTAAACGCCTGACTGAACTGACTTTTATTTCCGGCGTGGTCTTGGGCATGACTATGGTCGCTGCGATCCCCAGTTTCTGCGCAGCCAGTGCAACCCCCTGAGCATGGTTACCGGCGGAAGCCGCAATTACGCCTGAACTGCCTTGCTCCTGAGAGAGCGAGGCCATCATGTTATAGGCTCCGCGAATCTTATAAGAAAAAACCGCCTGCCTGTCTTCACGCTTCAGCCAAATCCGGTTTTGCAGCTGCTCTGATAGTTGCGGGGCAAAATCGAGCTCCGTCCTGCGCGCGACTTCATAGACTCGTTCAGAAGCTTCGTCAATTAAGGGTTTGTATTCATCAAACATAGGCATAAGATAACATTTACTCAATCTCGTCAGTAATTTTTAAAGATCAAGGCTCACAGAAAATGAACCAGGACGAATTAAAAAAACAGGCCGCCGAAGCCGCCATTAAGTTTGTTGAAGACGACATGATTGTCGGTGTTGGTACCGGCAGCACGGTTAACTTTTTTATTGACGCGCTGGCGAGCATTAAACACAGAATCGATGGCGCCGTTGCCAGCTCAATTGCAACAGAAGAGCGACTGAAATCTCATCATATTCCAATACTCCAACTCAACAGTGCGGGTGAACTTGCCCTGTATGTAGACGGCGCTGATGAGGCCACTGCAAATTTACACCTGATAAAAGGCGGGGGCGGTGCCTTAACTAGGGAGAAAATCGTTGCTGCTGCAAGTAAAACTTTCGTCTGTGTGATTGATGAGAGCAAACAGGTAGGAATGCTCGGGAAATTTCCCTTACCCGTTGAGGTTATACCGATGGCACAAAGTTACGTGGCTCGGGAACTGGTTAAACTGGGTGGACAGCCAGTGTTAAGAGAGGGCTTTGTTACTGATAATCATAATATTATTCTGGATGTACACAACCTGAACATCCATAAACCAGCAGAGATGGAGCAAAGCATTAACAACATTGTCGGGGTCGTCACCAATGGTCTGTTTGCGCATCGTGGGGCAGATATTCTCCTGGTTGCCGGGCAGAAAGGCGTAAGTGAGCATTCCTGAGCCTGATAGCGCTAATAATTTATTGCATAATTTATAGAATTATCATAAGGTTATCCCGATTAATTTTTCCAGAAAATGAATTCCGTAAAAAGCTTGTCGGTCTTTGAGCACATCGGAACAAAAAATTAGACCAATGGGGCTACATTATGATTTTTTATATTGTTTATTCTCTCGCTATTGTTGTGCTGATTCTGCATTTTACCGGTTGGCTGGCGAGGAGAAATATGGAATGGGCTGTTATGGCGGCCGCTGTTGCCTTATTCGCCGTTAATATTCTCGATTACCTCAAAATTATCTAGTTTCCTCTCAGCAAGAAATGATTGGCCTGTTACAGCGGGTCCGTCACGCCCAGGTAAGTATTCATGACAGGACTGTTGCCGAAATAGGTACGGGTCTGCTCGTTCTTGTTGGTATTGAAAAAGACGATGACACAGCCAAAGCTGATCGCCTCCTGCGGCGTCTGCTTGGTTACCGTGTGTTTGGCGATGACTCAGGCAAGATGAATCTGAGCCTTGGCGATATTCAGGGCGGTCTTCTGCTTGTACCTCAGTTCACATTGGCGGCAGATACACGTAAAGGTATGCGCCCCGGCTTCAGTGGCGCTGCCACTCCAGAGCAAGCCGAGCAATTATTCGAATATATTTGCCGACAGGCAGTGTCCGCTTATGAGAGAGTTGCATACGGACAATTCGGTGCCGATATGCAAGTCAGCCTGACCAACGATGGCCCTGTCACTTTTTCTCTCAAGGTCTGAGCACCTGGCATAACAAAGCAAATCTTTGCTCAAATCCAAGAATCTATATTTCGCCGCTTGCTCCGCGATTATTGGACACGGTATTGCCAGATCGGGTTAAGCGAACATAATTGCTGTAAAGGGTGCGTATGTCGCGACCATAAACGACTGTTTGCCCGCAACGACAATGACGCTCTACTTCACCATTTTTCCATACTGGTCTTGCCATTGCCAACATAGCCAGCTCGACATTATCAAACCACTTGTTTCCATTCAGGTTCATCTTTTCCGCCAGTTTTCGGGCTCTCTTTACGCGATTGTAACCGGCGTTATAGGCAGCCAGAGAAAACCAGATCCGATCTTCCTGTAGCTCTTCTTCTTCAAACTTATCACGCAAATAATCCATGTAACGAATTCCTGCCTGAATACTTGCAGCAGGATCATAGGAGTCGTCCAAACCGAGTAAATCAGCAGTTTCAGGTATTATCTGCATCAGCCCCTCGGCACCGGCGTAGGAAATTGCGTTCGGATCAAACTGACTTTCCTGATACATCTGCGCGACAATTAGACGCCAGTCGAAGTCATAATCCTGGGCGTACTTGTGAACGATGTCATCGTAGGGGGAAAGTTTCTCAACACCCGCCAATAACTGAGTGTCGCCAACCAGAGCTCTCGGTTTATCTATGTATTTCGTATAAAGCAGGTTATAAAAACCTTTTCGATATTCTTTCTTCAGAAAATCGTTTATCGAACTTAGTAGCAGCGTCTCGGTTGACCTCACCGCCCAGGCATGCGGTAAAGGTTCACTCAGCGAGAAGTGCGCTCGCAGGTTTATTTGCCTGGAAAAGTGCGCGTTAATCTCATGCGCACCGATAACTGTCAGATCAAACATTCCCATAGCAACGCGATAAAGAATTGTTTCTGCATTCAAACTGGCATCTGCGACAATGAGCTCAAAACCAAGACCTTTTTGCTGAAGGTTCTGCAGGATCTGTTTGTAAGGACTCGATGCCGGTAACACAATTCTGCGACCATCCAGCGATTTCGCGTCAAGCAGAGGGCTATCCTGGCTACGACCAACGACCACTGGTGCCGCATGGCTATAAGATCGGCTGAACTGCAGCTCGATGTTTTCGCCAACGCTGCCTCGAGGCAATGAAGCGGCTATCAGATCGCCCTTGCCCTGTAAAAGCAACTCTTGCATATGTGCATGTGAATCTGCCACAACCACATCAAGTCTCAATTTATGAGACTCTGCAAAACGTTTTGCCAGATCATGCTCAAAGCCTTTCAGTTTGCCAGCGTGCAGATAATAATTGCTGGGGCTCTGGTATGTGATCAATCGTAATAGTTTACGCGACTGCAATCCGGGCAGGTCTTCTTTGTAGCTTTGCGCAATTTGAGACTGCAAATACTGTCTGCTGATAAAACCATTCAGTGACGCAATCAGATTTACATCACTTGCTCGAACGGCCCACGACATCATATCGGCTTCGCTGGCGTTAAAGGCTACTTCCAGGTTCAGATAATCGTCCAGCGCACTTTCGACAAGAAGATTATCTATAATCGTTACGTCGTACTGCGCATTGGCGACTTTCTGCAGCACCTCTTGCAGAGATTCCGACTCAGGAATCACGACCAGACTCATTGCTGTATTTGATTCTGTCTGCTTACGCAGGTAAGACCACAGGGGCGAAGATTTCCTCAGAGCGATCTGCCGGGTGCCGAGATCTTGCAGATGGTTAATACGGCCGGTATCGCTTCTGCTGATTACCTGCTGCTGAGATACTCCCCATGGTAAAGTAAACTCAAGATCATGTTTCTCTATTTTGCTCTCTGAACTAATACTTCGCCCCAGAGCAATATCGCCTTTTCCCTTACGAAGATGCTCAATGACTTGTGACTCATCACCCGGTCTCAGCCAGACCAGTTCTGTTCCCTGTTCAGCCGCATACTGACGTAAGAGTTCGGCTTCTTTACTACTGAAAGCCTCTTGTGCATGCGGGAGTAAAACACGCAGACCGGTTTTATTGAGTGTCGATTTAACCTGGCTGGAGGTCTGCTGAATGTTGTCCTGAGCTGATCCTGAGTCCTGCCTGAACGCCAGTGCACTGTCATGCACTTCTAATTCAGGCTGAGTGTTAAGCCAGACAAAACAAACAAGTAGCGAGAATATTGCAAAAACTCCGAGAACGGGCTGAGATCGTATATGACAGGATTGCTGTAGCGCGCGAGTAAAGCGTAGTAGGTAGTTCCCTAAAATCATTGTCGAAGGATTTCCACGGCCTGATTTCGGGCGAACTATACATGCTTTTCTGAGTACTATCTACATCTTGTGCCTGAATCTTAATAGACTACTATATATAGATGCTCTGCTCATTCGTTCCACAGTGGACAGAACCGGCTGAAGTACAGACTGACTTATGAAATAGGGAATGGACTCGTTCTTTGTATTTAAAGCCTATAAGCGATAGTTGGCACTTACTTTTGTAAAAATTGATTGAGCGCCTGCAAACGTTCAGGAGTACCTATATCAAGCCATTCGCCCTGAAAAAACTCTCCGCTTACTTTTCTCTCTGCCATTGCCTGACGCAATAAGGGCGCCAGCGGAAAAGCCCCGGGTTCTGAACCATCGAACAGAGCGGGTCGGAAAACAGCGATGCCACTATAAGTCAGCCTTGCGTCGCCTTCATCACTTAGCCTGCCCGCGTTCAGTGCAAAGTCTCCCTGCAGGTTGTGTTGCGGATTCTGAACCATAACCAGATGAGCCTTGTCGACGGGTTGATCGGGCAGAACTGAAAAATCATAGTTCGTATACACATCGGCATTAACAACGACAAAAGGCTGGCTTCCAAGCAGTGGCAAAGCGAGTCTGATGCCGCCGCCAGTTTCCAGAGCAGTATCTCCCTCGGCAGAATAACGGATTGGAACATCCCAGGCGCTGCCATCACCGATCTGTTCTTCGATCATTTGCCCCAGGCGCGCGTGATTGATAATTATTTCAGTAACACCGGCTCTTACCAGCCCTTCAATGTGATACTGCAGCAGTGGCTTGCCGGATGCTTTCAGTAAGGGCTTTGGCAGATTGTCAGTCAATGGTTTCATGCGCTCACCTCGACCGGCGGCAAGTATCATTGCTTTCATTTCGCCTCCAATGCCGGCAGCACGCGCGTACGAATCAGTGTCGTAAGAAAACCCAGCTCGGGATAGTCTTGTTCAAGATCGATTATGTAGGACAGGGTTCTTGGAATATCGGCCAGATAACCATCTTTACCGTCACGGAGATAAAGTCTGGCGAATATCCCACTGGCTTTTAGATGGCGTTGTACTCCCATCAGGTCAAAGTCTTTTATCAGTTCAGGCATGACTGGTCCCAGTAACTTTAGTTCTTCATTCTGCTGGAGGTAGTAAGCCAGCCACTCATCAATTTTATGGCGCGGCCATTTGATGTAACAATCTTTCAACAAAGAAACCAGATCATAGCTAAGTGGCCCCAGTACTGCGTCCTGATAGTCAATAATGCCGGGGCCGCCCTCATTCACAAGCAGATTGCGCGAATGGAAATCCCGATGCACGAAAACCTGCTGCTGCTGTAAGGCAGATGTACTTAATATGGCGAAGACTGTGTCCAGTTGCCGGTTCTCTTCTTTGCCAAGATCTATTTGCAAATGCTTATTCAGCAGCCAGTCGCGAAATAATTGCATTTCACTGAACAACAAAGATTCATCATATGCTGGCAAGCCTGCTACCCGGGCCTGCGTCTGCATTGTTAACAAGGAATGAATCGCGGACTTATAGAGTTCGTCTGCATTGCTGTCATTGAGATTGTCGAGAAAAAGATCCTCACCCAGATCACTTAAGAGCAGGAAGCCATCTTCAAGGTTTTGCTCATATACCACCGGTACATTGAGGCCACATTCAAGCAAGCGTGTACTTATATCAATAAACGCCCAGCAATCTTCATGTTGCGGAGGTGCGTCCATAACTATATAAGTTTCACCCTGATGAACCAGTCTGAAATAGCGTCGAAAACTGGCGTCCGCTGAAGCAACTGTAAGACTGTAGTTTCCGAGCTCAATTTCATTCTCAAGCCAGTTATGTAGTGTTTCAATACGCGTGGTCATTCCTCAAATTATCCGAACTATTGCGAAAAATATTGTTTTGTAATTAAATTGCCAGCCATTTTGAACGGCGTCAGGCAAAGCGTTTCATGACAACGAATTACATGTAGGTCATTAATCTGGCATTATCGGTAAAAAATGTAAACCGACCATGTTGATAAACTCATTTTTAGTTATTGCCGGACTTTCACTGCTGATCTTTGGAGCTGATCGATTTGTCGTTGGCGCCGCAAGTATTGCACGCTCGATGGGCATATCCCCTTTGATCATCGGCTTAACGGTGGTCGGCATTGCCACCTCCGCCCCGGAAGTGTTGGTCGGGGCAGTCGCCGCTTTTGATGGTAAAACCGGTCTTGCTATCGGTAACGCTGTCGGCTCGAATATTGCCAACGTCGGTCTGGTAATTGGCGCAACCGCTCTGGTGCAACCATTAGTAGCCAAGTCGCCAACCTTGCGGAGAGAGTATCTTTCTATGTGTGTGGCCACTGCAATAGGCTTTATTGTATTGATGGACGGCGAGCTCAGCCGCATTGATGGATTCATACTTATCACAAGCCTGGTAGCAGCCTTAAGCTGGATAATTTACCTCGCCAGAACAGCCTCCAAAAACGACCCCTTAACCAGCGAATTTGAGCATGAGCTTGAAGAGGCAAAATCAATATCAACGTTACACTCATGGTTACTTTTATTTATTGGATTACTTCTGTTGCTTGGGGGCGCTGAATTACTGGTCAGGGGCGCTGTAGCAATCGCTCAGGCATTCGGTGTTAGCGATCTCGTTATCGGTCTGACTATTATTGCTATAGGCACCTCACTACCCGAGTTGGCAGCGTCCATTATGAGCGTCCTCAAAAACGAAGCGGATATTGCCATCGGCAATGTGATCGGCTCCAATATGTTTAATATGCTTATGGTGCTTGGCGTGCCTGCGATAATTCATCCGGCGGCAGTTAGCAGCGACGTCTTGAGTCGTGATTTTCCGATAATGATATTCCTGACACTGTTAATGGGAGCAATGGTTTTTCTGCACAGCCGTGGAAAATTTGACCGGCGCGAAGGAAGCATCTTGTTTATGTGCTTCATTGGCTATCAATACTGGCTATTTTCAACAATCTCCGCTTGAATGTCAGCCTGAAAAGAAAACCAGCCGCACTATTATGAATAAAAACTCAAGCAAAGACGCAGAATTGCTGATAAGGCACGGTAAAGCTGTGATCGAAACGGAATTGCAGGCTGTCAGTGATCTTCTCGACAGGCTCGATGACTCCTTTGCCCGTGCCTGCAGTTACATTCTCGAATGTCAGGGCAAGACCGTTGTCATCGGCATGGGTAAGTCTGGCCACATTAGCAATAAAATTGCGGCAACTCTGGCCAGTACCGGTACACCTGCGTTTTTCGTTCATCCGAGCGAAGCCAGCCACGGCGATCTTGGCATGATTACGGAAAATGACGTAGTAATTGCTATTTCCAATTCAGGCGAGACCGACGAGATAATCACATTGTTACCGATGATGGAGCGTCTCAATGTTGCGCTGATCGCATTATGTGGAAACCCGGATTCAAGTCTGGCTAAAAGCGCTACGGTTAACATTAATGTTCATGTGTCTCAGGAGGCCTGTCCGCTTGATCTGGCGCCGACCGCCAGCACCACCGCTGTTTTGGTGATGGGTGATGCACTCGCTATAGCTTTGCTTGAAGCGCGCGGTTTCAGCACGGAAGATTTTGCCCTGTCACATCCGGGCGGCACGCTCGGTCGTCGGCTATTACTACGTGTGCAGGACATTATGCATTCCGGTGATGACATTCCCTGCGTGTATGAAGATACCCTGTTGGTGGATTCGCTTCTGGAGATGACAAAAAAGGGGCTGGGAGCAACGGCGATAATTGATGCTGACAACCGTGTGCTGGGTATTTTTACTGATGGTGATTTGAGACGGGCTCTGGACAATGGCATCGATGTACATAAAACCGGAATAGCAGAAGTGATGACCAGCGCCAGTAAAACCATAAGGGCTGATGTTCTGGCGGTTGAAGCACTGAGCCTGATGGAGACACATAAAATCAATGCTCTGCTGGTGGTAGATTCAAACTATACATTAATAGGCGCACTTAACATGCATGACTTGCTGAGGGCCAGAGTAGTATGAGCAGGAAAGAGCTTCTTCTAAAAGCCAGCACGCTGAAACTCATCACATTCGATGTAGACGGGGTTCTGACCGACGGCAGTTTGATTCTTGGCGAGAAGGGCGATGAATATAAAATCTTTAATGCCCATGACGGACTAGGTCTGGTCATGTTGCGTAAAGCCGGCCTGAATATTGCCGTCATCTCAGCCCGTTCTTCGCCGATAGTTGAAGAACGAATGTCTGCTTTGGGAATTCATTACGTTTATCAAGGTCAAAGTAACAAGCTCGAAACCTTGATCGAATTGGTGGAAAAACTTGAGATTGAAAAAAACGAAGTCGCTTTTGTCGGCGATGACCTGGTTGACCTGAAAGCCATGTCTATGGCCGGCCTTGCTGTAACAGTACCTGCGGCCCCGAATCTGGTTAAAGAAAAGGCTGACTGGGTGACAGATAAACAAGGTGGCAAAGGCGCGGTACGAGAGGTGTGTGAGCTGGTTCTTGAAGCTCAGGGCAAACTCGAGTCCGCTTATCAGGCTTATACTTGATCCGCTCAGAATACTCATGACAGTTAAGCAATTCCCGGCATGTCCCAACGTCTGATTATCGTCGTATTTCTGATCATAACGGCACTAGGCAGCACCTGGTTACTTAATGTCGTCTCGAAACAAAAAGCCGGCGCTGGCTCCACTGAGGTGCACGAACCCGACTACTACATGGAAGACTTTACCACGCTGACAATGAGGGAAGACGGCACTCCTAAAAGCAGTCTTTACGCAGTACATATGGCACATTTTCCGGACAACGACACAAGTGAATTATTGCAGCCGGAAATGGAAATGTACCGTACCAGCAGATTGCCGCTATACGTTCGCGCGGACAAAGGCTGGGTTACCTCTAATAACGAAGTTATATTGCTGAAAGGTAATGTACAATTGTGGGAAGATGACGAAAGTGGCGAGCGTATTCTGCAAGTGAATACAAGTAAAGCAAAAGTCCTTATCGATCAGGACTACGCCGAAACCGATCAACCTGCAACGATCAAAACCCGACGAACCACCATTAACGGAATTGGCTTACGAGCCTTTTTCGAAGACAGCCGACTGGAAGTATTAAAAGATGTGCATACATATATTGAACAAAAAGAAATTCTATAAAACTGTCTTAATTCTACTGCTGCTGGGATTCAGTGGCCCCGGTTTCACGCTGGAGTCCGACAAGGATCAGCCGATCGAAATTGAAGCAGATACCGGCGAACTCGATGATGTTAAAAATATCAGCATCTATCGCGGCAACGTCATCACTATTCAGGGCACAATTTATATGACCGGTGACAAAATGACGGTCTACTACACCGAAGACGATGAAATGGATTATATGATCATGGAAGGGCGGCCAGCGACCTATAAGCAGTTGCCGGATGACAGCAGCGTTTATGATTACTCCGAAGCACTGACGATGGAGTACTATGAGCAGAAAGAGTACGTTATATTAATTGACGAAGCACTGGTGACACAGGAAGGTCTGCGCTTCAGTGGAGACAGGATCGAATACGACACAAAATTAAGTCAGGTTAAAGCATGTAGCAACAAGAAAAAGAAAGAAGAAGTAAAAGGTGAGGTTGCACCAAAGAAGAAAGAACGGGTTAAAATAATTATTAAAAAGAAAAAGGATAAATGTGGCGATGCCGAACACGCGAAAAGTCTCGATGCAGCGCAACTACAAATATTTACTCGCAACTGCGAGCAGAAAAAAATTGAAGCCCAAAATAAACCGGAAAAACTCCAGTAGACGAATATGAGTGTCCTCTCGTCCAGACATCTGTCCAAGAGTTTTCGAAAGCGAACCGTCGTTCACGACGTCAGTATTACGGTTGAAAGTGGTGAAATTGTCGGCCTGCTCGGTCCCAATGGTGCCGGAAAAACCACCAGCTTCCATATGATTGTTGGTCTCATTCCCTGCGAAAAAGGCACAATTCATCTTAATGACAATGAAATCAGTCATATGCCAATGGATCAGAGAGCCAATATGGGCCTCGGTTATCTGCCACAGGAAGCCTCGGTGTTCAGAAAATTGACAGTCGAGGAAAATATCATGGCGATTTTGCAAACTCGTCCGAAACTTGGCATAGCCGAAAGAAACAAACGCCTGGATTTTTTACTCGACGAGTTCCACATTTCACATCTCCGCGACAATCTGGGCATGAGCCTCTCCGGCGGCGAAAGACGACGTGTTGAAATCGCCCGGGCACTGGCTACCGAACCGCACTTCCTCTTGCTGGACGAGCCTTTCGCCGGCATTGATCCGATTTCCGTCAGTGATATACAGAGAATCGTCGAGTATCTTCGTTCCAATGGTCTGGGCATCCTCATCTCGGACCACAATGTAAGGGAAACGCTTGGGACCTGTGATCGTGCCTATATTGTCAATGAAGGCAGGATAGAAGCAGAAGGCATACCCGACGACATCCTGTCCAACCAGCGTGTTCGCGACATATATCTGGGCGATCAGTTTAAATTGTGAAAAAACTTGCAGACTTCGGGCAACATTGGCCCGATTTTTGCGCTAGACTTACAGTATGAAGGCCTCTTTACAACTCAAACTCGGTCAAAGCCTGACTATGACGCCGCAGTTGCAGCAGGCGATACGCCTTTTGCAACTCTCCAGCATGGAACTGGAGACGGAAATTCAGGATGCTCTCGATTCCAACATGATGCTTGAACTGGATGATGATCATTCAAGTCAGAACAATGAAGATAGTGCTGATAACTCCAGTCCAACTGAATTGGAAGGGCGTGATGATCTCGGCGAAATTTCCCCTGAACCGCATGCGTCTGAAACAGAAACTGGCCTGAATCAGGACAATATTCCCAGCGATCTCCCGGTAGACAGCGTCTGGGAAGACATTTACGACGGCAATACCAGCTATTCCAAACCATTGGCCAGTAGCGACTACAATGGTTTTGAAAATCAGGACACAGAAGACAAGTCGCTGGCAGACCATTTGCTCTGGCAACTTAACCTGACACAGACCAGTGAGAGCGATCACGCAATCGCGACCGCTATAATTGATGCGCTCGATGATGACGGCTACCTGACATGCACACTTGAAGAGATACTTGCGTCTATAGGGGATGAGCAGGATGAAGAGATCGAAATGGACGAGGTTGAAGCGGTACTCAGACTGGTGCAAAGCATGGAACCTGCCGGTGTCGCGGCCAGAGATTTACAGGAGTGCCTGAGCTTGCAGCTCGCGCAGTTCGACGCCAAAACAAAATGGTTAAGCGCAGCGAGAGAGCTGGTTGACTCCTATCTGCACTTGCTTGGTGGGCACGATTACACCCGCCTGCTAAGGCAGATGAAACTTTCTCGCGAGGATTTGCAGGAAGTCGTGCTTTTCATCCAGAGCCTGAATCCGCGGCCCGGTAATCAGATTCAGGAATCACGTATTGAATACATAGTTCCTGATGTATATGTAAAAAAAGAAAAGGGAGCCTGGAAGGTCGAGCTTAACGCTGAAAATATGCCCCGCCTTCGTATCAACTCCGGTTATGCGAGTATGATCAAACGCGCAGATAGTAGTGACGATAATAATTCTCTTAAATCGCATTTGCAGGAAGCCCGCTGGTTTATTAAAAGCCTGCAAAGCCGCAGCGAAACACTGCTTCGAGTTGCCACTGCAATTGTTGAACGGCAACGTGCTTTTCTCGACTATGGTGAAGAAGCAATGAAGCCCCTGGTCCTGCATGATATTGCTGAATCACTCGGTCTGCATGAGTCAACAATTTCTCGCGTAACCACAAGAAAATACATGCACACCCCTTGCGGAATTTTCGAATTAAAGTATTTTTTTTCCAGTCACGTTGGCACGGATCTCGGCGGCACCTGCTCTTCAACAGCTATCCGGGCACTTATTAAAAAGCTGGTACTTGCAGAAAAAACAGAAAAGCCATTGAGCGACAGCAAAATCGCCAAAATACTGGCCGATCAAGGAATCAATGTCGCCCGCAGAACTGTCGCCAAATATCGTGAAGCCATGCATATTCCACCCTCAAATGAAAGAAAAAGACTGATTTAGCTTATCGACTATTTTCGTTTAAGCAGTGAAGAATTTTTACATACAACAAAACAAAAAATAATGACTAGTAGTGGGAGCAAGTAATGCAAATAAACCTGACCGGACACCATATTGAACTAACAGACTCATTGAGGAATTTTGTTGACAGCAAGTTTGAACGACTTGAACGGCATTTTGAGCACATAAACAATATTCATGTAATTCTCAGCGTTGAGAAAGCAAGACAAAAAGCAGAAGCTACTATCAACGTTAACCGGGGGCAGTTATTTGCAGAAGCTCAACACGAAGATATGTATGCGGCGATTGACAGCCTGCTGGACAAACTTGACAGGCAACTGAAAAAGCACAAAGAAAAGCTGAACGATCACCATCAGGCTGAAGGTAGTATCAAAAATCGCGAACCCGTTTAACCCGTAGTACTCTACAGAAACAGTAATGCAAATTTCCGAAATTCTTTCACCTGAACGGATTCAGCACGACTCCAGCGCGGGAAGCAAGAAAGCAGCACTTGAGTCTCTCGCAAAACTTATTGCAAATGACAGTCCTGAGCTTACCCAGTTTGAAATATTCGACAGCCTGATAAATCGAGAACGACTTGGTAGCACCGGGCTCGGACACGGTGTTGCCATTCCTCATGGTCGTATAAACCATGAAAACAAGACTCTGGGTGCTTTTATCAGGATACAAAAGCCCGTCGATTACGATGCAATAGACAGACAACCAGTAGATATATTGTTTGCTCTGCTGGTACCACAGGAGTCTACTGACGAACATCTCCAAATCCTGTCACTTCTCGCTGAAAAATTCAGCGATGCCGAGTTACTTGAAAAGTTACGCAACGAGCAATCTTCTGACGCTATTTACAATTTGCTGGCAGGGTGATTGCTGAGCTGATCACTGAAGCTTCTGGTTTTCCAGACAAGTGAACGAAAAAAGTATGGAATAGCTTATTTTGACATGACCATTGAATCACCTGGGATTACCCTGTACGACCTGTTTGAGGAGTATCGCGATCGACTCCAGCTTAAACTCGTCGCCGGAAAAAAGGGGCGCCACAGACAGATTCTACCGGAAACGACGAGTCATAAAAAACCTGATGCGGAGAAAAAAGATCTCGATTTGACCGATGAGATTGCCAAATCTGGTCACATCGCCACAGGTCGTTCGTATATCGGATACCTTAATCTTATTCACCCGCATCAAATTCAAATTCTCGGTAACACCGAGCTCAGTTATATTGAAAAACTGCGTGCCACAACTCGTGATGACACAGTCAGGCAATTGATTGATCATGGGCCAGCCTGCATTCTGCTGGGAGACAACCGGGCCATGCCGGATTATATAAAGCAGGCCTGCAATGCCGCGAATGTGCCCGTTTTAAAATCGCCAATCGACGGAAGTTGCCTGATAGAAACTATTTACTACTATCTATCCAGTCATTTTGCTGAAGATCTGACCTTACATGGAGTTTTCATGGAAGTAATGGCAATGGGGGTTCTGATTACCGGTCCCAGTGGCATCGGCAAAAGCGAACTCGCTCTGGAGTTAATAACCCGCGGTCACAGACTGGTTGCCGACGACGCACCTCAGTTTTCCAGACTTGCTCCTGACATAATTAATGGCAGATGCCCTAAAACCCTTCGTGATTATCTCGAAGTGAGAGGCATGGGCATTATTAATATACGCAGACTTTATGGTGACAGTGCTATTAAAGAGAATAAATACCTTCGTCTTATAGTCAGGCTTGAACGCATGAGTAAGAAACAATTATTAAAACTGGATCGTCTGCAGGGAAGCCTTAAAAGCCGTTCGATTATGGGGATCAACATTCCGGAAATAACCTTGCCCGTAGCACCCGGTCGTAACCTGGCAATCCTGCTCGAATGCGCAGCCCGCAATCATTCTCTGGCCATGAGCGGATATAATGCCACGCAGGAGTTTATTAATAATCAACTGACAGCGATTGAACAAAACAGTGTCGAAAACCATTAATCAACGTCGTCTAATTATTGTTAGCGGTCTTTCCGGGGCGGGCAAATCGGTCGTGCTGAATACACTTGAGGATTTGGATTTTTACTGTATTGATAACCTGCCGGTTATGTTGCTTGACGATCTAAGCTCACTGGTTGTCAATGAGAAAGATAGTCTGCCACCGCTGGTTGCAGTTGGTATAGATGCCCGAAATCCGGCTACTTCTCTTTCCAGCCTGCCAGACTCTCTCAGTAAATTCAGGGCGGAAGGTGTCCATGCTGAGCTGATCTTTATGGAAGCCGGCGATGATGAATTAACGAAACGATACAGCGAAACCCGTCGCAAGCATCCCCTGTCATCAGAAGATGTGTCATTAACTGATGCAATCGCCAACGAGCGCGCTATTCTCAGTGAGCTGTCTGATCTTGCTGATCTGCGAATAGACACTAGCCACACGGTG
Source organism: Gammaproteobacteria bacterium (assembly GCA_012103475.1). Lineage (GTDB taxonomy): Bacteria > Pseudomonadota > Gammaproteobacteria > Eutrophobiales > Eutrophobiaceae > WLWS01. The sequence continues at coordinate 750,002 of WLWS01000001.1, forward strand.
GTTCATGATCTGCGCGCCATGGTACGCGAACGAATCGTTGGTCGCGCTTCATCAGAACTATCCATTCAGTTTTTATCTTTTGGTTTCAAACGAGGGATTCCCCGGGAAGCAGATTTTGTATTCGACGTGCGCTGTTTACCAAACCCTCACTGGGACAAAAATTTACGACAGTACACTGGCCGCGACAGTGCAGTCGCTGAGTTCCTGGGAAATCAGGCAATGGTTGTAGATATGCTGGATCAGTTAAAACAATTTTTGCAAAACTGGATTCCAAAATTTGAAGACGAAAACAGAAGCTACCTTTGTGTCGCTATTGGCTGTACCGCCGGACACCATCGTTCTGTTTATCTTATTGAACAACTATCGATGCATTTCACTGAAATGGGAAAATCAGTGATTATCAGGCACCGGGATTTGTAGAATGCAAAGTAAAGTCGTTACTATAATAAACAAACTCGGTCTTCATGCACGAGCGGCTGCACGCTTTGTCCAGCTTGCCTCATCTTTCGACAGCGAAGTAAATATTACCGTCAACGGCAAAAAAGTCAGCGGGAAAAGCATAATGGGAATTATGATGCTGGCCGCTTCCAAAGGCACCAGCGTAGAAATAGTGACTGCCGGTGCTGATGAAGAAGAAGCAATACAGTCTCTGGAAAACCTGATTCTCGACAAGTTTGGTGAAGCCGAATGACGATATCCCTGCATGGAATGGGAGTATCACGTGGTATTGCCATAGGCAAAGTTCACATTCTGGAAAGAGATCAGATTGAAATCCTGGAATATGCGCTTGCTGATGACTCAATAGAGACTGAAACCCAACGTTTGCAGGACGCAGTATCTCAGGCGAAACAACAATTAAGAGCCATTCGCGACCACATACCCGAGTCTACAAGCGCCGATATCGCTGCATTTATCGACACTCATTTATTGATGATGGATGATGCCGCATTGATTCAGGAACCACTTCGGCTGATTCGGGAAAAGGGTTGCAATGCCGAATGGGCTTTGAAACTTCAGCGCGATGCACTGGTAGCAGCCTTTGATGAAATGGACGATCCCTATCTGCGAACAAGGAAAGACGATGTAGATCACGTGGTTGATCGCATTCAAAGAATATTACTCAAACATGCACCGCTTGCTCATGAAATCCCGGACAACAAACTAAACGGCTACATCGTACTCGCAGATGATCTGACGCCTGCAGATACAGTACTTATGCAACATCAGGGCATCGTCGCTTTCATCACTGAATACGGCGGTCCCACTTCCCATACCGCTATACTCGCCCGCAGCCTTGGTATTCCGGCTGTGATCAGCCTCCATGATGCGCTTCAGTACATTGAAGAAGAAGATTTTGTCGTCATTGACGGCATGCGTGGAATTGTTCTGGTTGATCCGAGCAAGCCTTGCATCGAATATTATCGCGAGCAACAGCAAGAGGACATCTCCTATTTTTCCGGCCTTAGTAGCCTAAAGGAAGAACCGGCGAGAACTATTGATGGTGTCAACATTCAATTGATGGCAAACATAGAATTACCTCGCGATTTCGATACGGTTCGCGAAGTTGGCGCGGACGGCGTCGGTCTGTACCGAACCGAATTTTTGTACATGAACAGAGAAACCCCGCCGTATGAAGAAGAGCATTATGAAACCTACCTCAAGGTACTCGATAAGCTCAATGGTCTGCCTTTGACAATACGTACTCTGGATCTGGGTGCGGACAAACAGGTTGATGGTGGTCGAAAGAGTGGGCCGGTTCAATCAAACCCTGCTCTGGGTTTGCGGGCAGTGCGATTATGCCTGAAAGAGCCCGCTTTGTTCAGACCTCAACTGCGCGCAATTTTCAGAGCCTCGGCGAAGGGAACGATCAGGTTAATGATTCCGATGTTATCGAACTTGCAGGAAATGCAGCAGGTATTGGCCATGGTAAACGAGATAAAATCAGAACTTAATGCTGCTAAAATCAAATACGACAAAAAGATGCCGATAGGCGGTATGATTGAAGTCCCTGCCGCTGCAATTTGTGCGGATATATTTGCTGAACATCTCGATTTTCTTTCGATAGGCACGAATGACCTAATTCAATATACCATTGCAATCGATCGCGTTAATGATGAAGTTAATTATCTCTATGACCCACTACATCCTGCAGTCCTGCGTTTGATCAACCTTACCCTTAAAGCAGGTGAAAAAGCGGGTATCCCGGTCGCCATGTGTGGTGAGATGGCTGGGGAAACCCAATATGCTGCTCTTCTGTTGAGCCTGGGCCTGCGCCAATTCAGTGTTCACCCGGCCAACCTTCTGGAACTGAAAAAAATTATAAATGATACTGATATTGATCAATTGGCCGAGTTCGCCGATCAGGCTCTCGCTGCCAGTAGCGGTGTAGAGGTAGCTGATTTGCTCGACAAACGAAACCTGAAGCTTCACTAAGAATCGTCTTTGCAACCCTTCTATGTAACACTAACTTAATCTGACTGACGGCGAATTCAATTCCCCTCCTCCCTGCCGCACTGCTAAACTAAGCACCTGATATTTAGAGGTCTGCTTATGAATGCAATGAGCCCACAAGAAAACCTGCTCGATGCTTTTTCCGAAGAAAAGTTCGAGGAAGTGCGTGCGCTTATGGAGGAATTACATCCTTCAGAAATAGCCGACCTGCTGGAAAGCCTGCCACCGAAAGACCGGGAGAATCTTTGGGATCTGATTGAGCCTACGCTTGGCGGTGATGTGCTGACAGAAGTACAGGATCCAGTTCGTTCTGCTTTGCTGGAAACTATGCAGCCGCAGGAAGTAGCTGATGTTACCAAAGATCTCGAATCCGATGACGCGGCAGACATTCTTCAGGACCTTCCGGAAGATGTCATCGCCACCGTTCTGGCTTCTATGGATGCCCTGAACCGAGAGCGTCTTGCATCAATACTATCCTATGCAGAAGACAGTGCCGGCGGACTAATGAATGTCGATGTGGTACCTGTTCGCGCAGATGTCACGCTCGACGTTGTGTCCCGTTATTTGCGACAACTTGGTGAGATACCTGATCAAACTGACAACCTTATGGTTGTTGATCGTGAAAATCATTATCTTGGCGTACTCCCTCTGGCTGACATACTGACCAAAAAAGCCGACACCAGTGTTGGTGAAAACATGATCGAAGAAAGTGGTATCCATGCCGATACGGCGAAACACGACGTTGCCCGAATTTTCGAACAGCGCGACTGGTTTTCGGCAGGTGTCGTCGATGATGATAATCGGCTACTAGGTCGCATCACTATCGATGATGTGATTGACGTAATTCAGGAAGAAGCTGAGCAGACGGTTCGAAGCATGGCGGGTCTCGGTGAAGATGATATGTTCGCCCCGGTGCTGACCACGGCAAAGCGTCGTACAATCTGGCTGGGCATTAACCTGATGACTGCTCTACTTGCTTCCTGGGTAATCGGGCGTTTCTCAGACACAATAGAGCAACTGGTCGCACTGGCCGTACTGATGCCGATAGTTGCCAGCATGGGTGGTATCGCCGGCAGCCAGACTCTAACTATTGCAATTCGAGGCATCGCGCTCGGTCAGATCAGCAAGACAAATTCACGCATCCTGATGAACAAGGAAGTTGCCGTGGGTGTGCTCAATGGCATCATCTGGGCAACAGTAGTGGCAGTGGTGGCAAGTCTCTGGTTTGAGGATAAATCGCTTGGTGCCATCATAGGCCTGGCAATGATCATAAACCTGATTATCGCGGCACTGGCTGGTGCGCTTATCCCGCTTACTCTGAAACGTTTTGGTGTCGACCCGGCAATCGCCGGTGGCGTCCTGTTAACCACAATTACTGATGTCGTTGGCTTCATGATCTTTCTTGGTCTGGCTACTTTCTTTTTGATCTCCTGACTTATGTACGTACAGGCACACGAGTTGTTTAAGCGCTTTCTGGCCGGGTTTGAAAAGCAGCCAGAAGCTTCTATTGTTCACTCGCTGGCTGAATCACCAAAACTCAGTGATTTTATCGACGCGCTGGATCCGAATATGTCTCTGGACTGGTCCGCTCGTGATTTTCAGGGACTGCCTGAGCTCCGGCAAAAGATACTGCACAGAACAAATACCGCCGGAGTTTGTCAGCTTGAGAATGTTCTTGTCACTGCTGGTACGGCAGAGGCCAACTTCCTCTGCCTCAGCCAGTTAGTTCAGCCACACGATGAACTCATAGTTGATGTGCCGGGCTGGCCCCAGCCTCTTGTCCTCGGTGAAGCCATCGGTGCCAAAGTAAAAACACTGACGCGTGATGAAAACCGATCCTGGCAGATAGATTTAAACCAGTTAAGCGATCTTATCAGCAATCGAACCAAACTGATATTCATATGCAACCCGAATAATCCGACCGGTCAGATCTTGCAGAAAAACGAACTGGAAGAAATCATTCGTCTGGCTGACAAAGTTGGAGCCTATGTTCTTTGCGATGAAGTTTATGCCGGTCTGGAATGGAATACCGATGAGCTGCCGCGGGTGGCAAACATGTATGAGCGTGGAATCAGCACCGGCAGCGTTTCAAAAGTGCTCGGCTTGCAGGGTTTACGGCTTGGCTGGTTGATTTGCCGTGACAAGCAGCTGGTCTTTGATGCGATGGTTCTACGTGAAGATACAAGTGAAATAATGAATGTTATGGGAGAAGCCATCGCCAATGTCGCTCTGGATGATCCCTATTACGACAGGGCAATCCGGAAAGCCAGACAGGCAGGCCTTCATAATCTGGCTTTGTTAGATGAGTTTATTAAGAATCGTGCCGAGCTCGAATGGCAAAAGCCGGCTGCCGGTTTAATCGGATTTTGCCGCTTGCATATGAACATCGACTCTTCTCACCTCGCCGAGCAATTAATTAAGTCGCCTTATCGTACCTTTGTTATGCCGGGAAGTGCTTATGGCTATCCGCAATACCTTCGTCTCGGCTTTGGCGGCAAGGCAGATAACGCACTTGAAGACGGGCTTCGTCGCTTACAATCCTGTCTTGATAAACTGAGTAAATATCAATGAGTAAAATAAATAATAGCGCTGATTTCCGTTCAGATACTTTCACCCTGCCTGATCAGGGCATGCGCGAAGCTATTTTCAAAGCTGAAGTCGGTAACGCCGGCTATGGGGAAGATCCTAGTGTTAATAAACTGGAAGAAAAGCTGGCCGGTTTTTTTGGCTGTGATGAAGCCATTTTTCTACCCTCAGCGACTATGGCTGGTCAAATCGCTATCAGTGCCTGGGCCCGGCCCGGCGACATGGTTCTAATAGAGGAATTCGGCCACAGCTATTACTTTGAGACTGGTGCCATGTCCGCCATAGCGGGAGCCCAGGCACATCTGCTGACCGGCAAGAAAGGCATTCTTGCGGCTGAGGATATCGCGGTACGTATTAAGCACCCGGAAAACCACTATGCGCGAACCGGTCTGATCATCCTGGAAAACTCTTCCAATTTTGGCGGTGGCACCATTTATCCTGAACAAACACTGAACGATATTTTCACTTTAGCCAATCAACATTCAGTACCTGTACATATTGATGGTGCCAGAATCTGGAATGTTCTGGCTGCAAGAGACTACAAGGCATCCAGCCTGATGCCCGCATCCGGCTCAATGTCTATTTGTTTTTCCAAGGGGCTCGGGGCGCCAATGGGTGCAGCCTTGCTCGGCAATAAGGAATTCATTCATGAAGCGCGCAAAATTCAATTAATGCTGGGTGGAGTCATGCGTCAGATCGGCTTTATGGCTGCTGCCGCGGATTATGCATTTGAGAATAAACGAGAGCGCTTAACAGAAGATCACGAAAATGCACTTTATCTGGCCAAAGGGCTGGCAGATTCAGTCGCTTTGGACATTGATATAGAAAGCGTTCAAACCAATATGGTCTATGCAAGGGTTCTGGCTGGTTCTGATCAGGCCGCCAGATTTGTGCGACTACTCGATGAAAGAGGCGTGCATTGCCTCAACGTGGGCGCTTTGATCCGTTTTGTTACTAGCACGCTGGTGGATCATAATGACTGTACAAAGGCTATCGAGGTATTCCACGAGCTGCTTTCCAGGGATTAGAAAATTTATTTCGCAACCCGAGCTGTCAGCGCGTCTTCTCATCGACGCCAACTTTGTAGCTGAGTTATAATACTCGCTCATATGGAAGATATCAGACATGGGATCAAGAGAAACACAGGCACTTATAATCGGCACCGCATTAAAGCTCTTTAACGAGCACAGTTCTGGTGCCGTTTCCACAAACCGAGTGGCAGAAGCCTGCGATATCAGTAAGGGCAACCTCCACTATCATTTCAAAACAAAGAAAGAAATTATCCAGTCGATTTTTAAGGGTATCTCCGACGAAATGAATCAGGGCTGGTATCAGGATCACCTTGATCCCACTGTTACCCACATGGCAGAGATGTTTGCACGACAACTGCTTCTTATCCACGAATATCGTTTCTTTTATCGGGAAATGCCTGCGCTACTTCGCTCCGATCCCGTTCTGCTAAGACGCTATCAGGAAAACCGCGACAAAAGAATGGCCTCTCTGGAAGAATATTTTAGAGAACTGATTCGCGTCGGGGTAATGGACTTTAAAAATGAGAGCATGATTCAATCGCTCATTGTCAGCTCCTGGATCATCTCGGACAATTGGCTCAATTATATAGAGTTCAAAAAAATTGAACCCACTCAGGAAAAAATACTGGACGGCTACGAAACTCTGCTGGAGATATTGCGTCCTTATTTTGTTGAACCCTGGGAGCAGGTTCGTACAGAATCACTTGCGGCAATAAAAGGCGTCGTTGAAAAAGAACTGGGTAAAGCGCAGAAAGAAGATACTACCAGCTGAACAGAACCCACTGTGGCACAACAAAGTCATCATAAATGACGCTCATCCGTGCTTCCATATTGCCGTCTCCATCTTTATCCACCAGATAATATGGCTTACCGATTTTGGGGTTTATTTTAACCATATACATTCTGCCATTCAGACGATACTCCTCAATAGTGGCGTCGTCCCGCTGAATAATGGTTACTTCCGGTTCGATTGGCTGGCCGCTTTGCATCTGCTCCGGTAGCTCTGGCGGCAAGGGTGCCTCAGCAAACTCCTCATCAATAGCATCCTCAGCGCATACTGGCAAAGCGATGCAAAAAACCAGCGACAAAATATAAATCAGATTCTTCATAGTCATATCTCTTCAGAGTGCCTTTCAGGGCGCGAGTTCATTAAATCCGGGTTTGCTCTCGAGCTTCATCGTATTACTCAAGAATAACATCAATTATAGTTTCCCGCCCAGACGGCTTGTAATGGGAACAGAGGCTATTATCAGTCATAATAGTACGCTCGAGCAAAATATTTGAAAACTGATTGTCTATGCCAGCTAATTCTCTCGTTCTCGTCGACGGTTCATACTACCTGTTTCGTGCTTATCATGGCATGCCTGCTCTAAGTAACGCTGAAGGGGAGCCTACCGGTGCAATTTATGGCGTAATTAACATGTTACGCAAACTGCAGAAAGAGTTTATTCCTGATTATTTCGCTGTGGTATTCGATGCAAAAGGCAAAAGTTTTCGTAACGATCTTTATCCTGAGTACAAAGCGAATCGACCGCCCATGCCGGACGATTTACGCTGCCAGATTGAACCGGTTCACAGGATCATTCGTGCGCTGGGCATTCCTCTATTGATTATGGACAACGTAGAAGCAGACGATGTCATCGGTACGCTGGCAATAAACGCAGAAGCAGAAGGACTGGATGTGACTATTTCTACCGGTGACAAGGATCTTGCACAACTGGTCAACGAAAACATTCGTTTGCTAAACACCATGAGTGATGTTGTGTTGGACCGGGAAGGTGTTATTTCCAAGTTCGGCGTACCACCGGAACGCATTATTGATTATCTGGCTTTGGTTGGAGATAGCGTTGATAACGTTCCCGGGGTACCGAAAGTAGGGCCCAAGACTGCGGCCAAATGGTTGAACCAGTTTGGTTCGCTTGATGGCGTTATTGAAAATGCGAGCGACATTGGCGGTAAAGTGGGTGAGAGTCTACGCGAGAACATCGACAAAGTGCCGCTGTCAAAAGAACTGGTGACGTTGAAACTTGATCTGGAGCTAGATATTTCACCTTCTGATCTTATTTGTGAAGAACCTGACCAGGATATTCTTGTAGAGGAGTTTGGTCGCTGGCAATTGCGTAGCTGGCTGGCCGATTTTACACACAACAGTGAATCTGGAAAAGATTCTGTATTAAAACAAAATGACGAAAAGACCAACAGCCCTGAAGCAAAGAAAGAAGTTGCTGAGATCAAGTACGACACTATTCACAATGAAGCAGATTTTCTATCCTGGTTGAACAAGCTTGAGAGCGCAAAACTGATAGCCTTTGATACAGAAACTACCAGCCTCGATTATATGCAGGCGGAAATAGTCGGTGTATCCTTTGCTGTTACAGCTGGAGAAGCGGCTTATGTGCCTCTCGCACATGATTACCCGGGGGCACCCGAGCAACTGAACAGAGATTATGTGCTGGAAAAACTAAAGCCGCTTTTAGAATCTGCGGAGCACGCCAAGCTCGGTCAGAACCTCAAATACGACATGAGTGTGCTTGCCAACTACGGTATTACGCTAAAAGGCATCGCCCACGACACAATGCTTGAGTCCTATGTTCTCGATAGCACTGCGTCTCGCCATGACATGGACAGTCTCGCGAAGAAACACCTGGGTATAGAGACTATTCATTTTGAAGATATCGCCGGCAAAGGTAAAAAACAGCTGACTTTTAATGAAGTGTCGGTTGATGTTGCCGCGCCTTACGCTGCTGAAGACGCCGATGTGACATTGAGACTACATCAGTCTCTGTGGCCGAAATTTGAAACCAAACCGGATCTCGTTCAACTCTACGAGAATATTGAACTGCCTTTGCTCAGCGTACTTTCCCGTATCGAACGCACCGGTGTCATGATTGACGCTGACAAGCTACTACAACAAAGCGCTGAACTCAGTAAGGAAATGGCCAGACTCGAGACCCAGGCTCATGACATGGCCGGACAGAGTTTCAATATCGGCTCACCAAAACAAATTCAAACTATACTTTATGAAAAAATGGAACTGCCGGTGCTGGCCAAAACTCCGAAAGGTCAGCCATCAACAGCAGAGTCCGTGCTCCAGGAACTCGCAGCGGACTATGAGTTACCGCAGTTAATATTGGATTATCGCAGCCTGAGTAAATTAAAATCGACTTACACAGACAAATTGCCCCTGCAAATCGATCCTGACAGCGGACGCGTTCACACTTCTTATCATCAGGCAGTGGCCTCGACCGGCAGGCTCTCTTCTTCAGATCCTAATTTGCAGAATATTCCGATTCGAACAGCTGAAGGAAGACGTATTCGTCAGGCCTTCATCGCACCACAGGGTTACACCTTGATGGCTGCTGATTATTCTCAGATTGAACTTAGAATCATGGCGCATCTATCCGGGGACGAGAATCTGTTGAAAGCTTTCAAGAATAACGAAGACGTACATCGCTTCACCGCCAGTGAAGTCTTCGACGTCAACCTCGATGAGGTCGATAGCGAACAAAGACGCGCTGCGAAAGCTATTAATTTCGGCCTGATTTACGGTATGTCGGCATTCGGACTCGCCAATCAGCTCGGCATCGATCGCAGTTCGGCGAAAGAATACGTCGATCGTTATTTTTCCCGCTATCCGGCAGTGAAGGCCTATATGGATAATACCCGTCTACAGGCTAAAGAAGATGGTTTTGTTGAAACAGTCTACAAACGCCGCCTTTATCTACCGGAAATCAATGCAAAAAATGCTGCACGCCGGCAATACGCTGAGAGAACCGCCATAAACGCGCCGATGCAGGGCACTGCGGCCGACATTATCAAAATGGCCATGATTAAGATAGATAATTATGTGCAAACTCAGGGAGAGGACATCAAAATCGTTATGCAAGTACATGATGAACTGGTTTTTGAGGTCATTGATAAACGACTGGAAGAAGTCCGTCAGATTGTCTGTAAATTAATGAGCGAAGCTGGCGACCTGAGCGTACCACTGGTCGTCGAAGCCGGTTCTGGCCATAACTGGAATGAAGCCCATTAAATGTTGCGCTACCGAGACAGCTGTCGCGAACTTTTAACTGTGCTAACTTTAGACTAAACTATAGAAAGACTCTTATTCTTCAAACAAATTTTCATATAAGCCGCAATCTTATTCTTTTTTCAAACAGGAACGAGCAATGTTATTAATCCCCGCGATTGATATTAAAGATGGTAAATGTGTGCGCCTGCGTCAGGGCGATATGGATGACTCAACTGTGTATGGCGATGATCCTGTAGCTATGGCCGATCGTTGGGTCGAAGCCGGCGCCAGGCGTCTGCATATTGTTGATCTGGACGGTGCGACTTCAGGCAAACCAGAATGTGCCGGCCTGGTCCATAGCATCGTTGATGCCCACCCGTCGGTCCCGGTACAGGTCGGTGGCGGTATTCGCGATGAAGATACGATTCAGGGCTATCTTGATGCCGGTGTGAGTTATGTGATTATCGGTACCCGCGCGGTCACGACACCTCATTTTGTCTCTGATGTGTGTCTCGAGTTTCCCAGTCATATTATCGTTGGCCTTGATGCAAAAAACGGCAAACTAGCTACTGAAGGCTGGTCAAAACTTTCTCATCATGATGCCTTTGATATGGCCAAACGCTTTGAAGACGACGGTGTAGCAGCAATAGTTTATACCGACATAGGTCGCGATGGCATGATGAACAATCTCAATATCGACTCTACTGTGGAACTTTGCCAGAACATAAGCATGCCGGTATTCGCCTCAGGTGGTCTGACCAACCTTGATGACATAAAGAAGCTCTGTGAGGTTGCTGACGAAGGTATTGAAGGTGCTATTACAGGGCGTGCCATTTATGAAGGCAGCCTCGATTTCAAAGAAGCCCAGGAATTAGCTGACAAATTAATCGCCGGCTAAGCACTTTGGTAAAATTCGAAATATGTCCCTCGCCAAGCGAATAATCCCCTGTCTGGATGTTGACGATGGTCGTGTCGTCAAAGGCATCAAATTTGTCGACATTAAAGATGCCGGCGATCCCGTTGAAGTTGCCCGTCGTTATGATGCACAGGGCGCTGACGAAATTACCTTTCTTGATATTACCGCCAGTAGTGATCAACGAAACACTATTCATGATGTAGTTAAAGCAGTCGCCAGCGAAGTCTTTATTCCGCTTACAGTAGGTGGTGGAATACGCAATCTGGATGATATTCGTCGTATGCTTAACGCCGGTGCTGATAAAATCAGTATTAACACCGCTGCTGTGCTGAGGCCAGAATTCGTTCGCGAAGCAGCGCAGAAATTTGGTAACCAGTGCATAGTTGTCGCTATTGACGCCAAAAGAGTGCAATCGCAGACTGACACAGCTGCCTGGGAGGTTTTTACCCACGGCGGACGCCGTCCCACTGGTCTTGACGTCATCGACTGGGCCAGAAAGATGGAGGCCTTTGGTGCGGGTGAACTACTGTTAACCAGTATGGACAGAGACGGTACTCGTGACGGCTTTGATCTGGAGTTAACCAGAAATGTTGCTGAAGCCGTATCCATACCTCTTATCGCCTCCGGCGGTGTTGGTTGCCTGGATGATCTCGCTGATGGTGTTAGCCTCGGCAAAGCAGATGCGGTTCTGGCAGCCAGTATATTTCACTTTGGCAAACACACTGTTGAAGAAGCCAAACAGCTTCTGGCCAAAAAAAATATTGAAGTCAGACTTTAGTTCATGAGTGAACAAACAAACAACGACTGGCTGGAAAAGCTCAACTGGGACGACAACGGACTGCTGCCTGCTATCGCTCAGGAGCAGGGTTCCAGTAAAGTGCTGTGCCTTGCCTGGATGAACCGGGAGGCGCTTGCTCTTACAGTCAAAGAACAACGCGCCATCTATTGGTCGCGTTCTCGTCAGAAACTCTGGCGAAAAGGTGAAGAGTCCGGTCACGTACAGCAGCTCCGGGAGATTCGTGTTGACTGCGATCTTGATGTTATTCTTCTTAGCGTTATTCAAGACGGCGATATCGCCTGTCATACGGGCCGGCACAGCTGCTTTTATCTTAAACTTGAAAACCAGGACTGGCTTGCCGTTGATCCTGTTCTCAAAGATCCTGCTCTGATTTATAGAAAATAATCAGCATTAACTAAAACGAGTGCACTGTTACATGGAATACGAATTACTGAATAAATTAGCTGAAGTACTTGAAGAACGTAAACAGGCCGATCCGGATTCTTCTTACGTTGCCTCTTTACATTCTCGTGGTGAGGACACCATTCTTAAAAAAATTGGCGAGGAATCCGCAGAGCTTATAATCGCGGGTAAAACCCGAGATCGTCAGGCTGTCGTTCATGAAACAGCCGATCTGTGGTTTCACTCACTGGTATTACTATCGAGCCTTGATCTGGGCCCGAACGATGTTCTGCTTGAGCTAGACAGGCGTTTTGGCCAGTCCGGGGTTGATGAAAAAGCCAGTCGTAAATAAAAGCCCTTCTCGTAATTGCAGGTAAAATGTGATTTTTGCATGGCTTCGGCTCGCTTTTTGTAACATTATAGCTTCATTTGAAGCTGGAGAAATAAGATGAGTTTTGGTATTTGGGAACTGGTTATCGTGTTGCTGATAGTTGCTCTTTTGTTCGGCACCAAGAAACTTCGTAGTATTGGCACCGATATGGGCGGTGCCCTGAAAGGTTTTCGTTCTGCTCTTAAAGACGAAGATCAGGATAAAGTAGATCAACAAACAGGAAATGAAACTAAAGCTGACATAATTGAAGGCGAAGTGGAAAAACAAAACGAAAGTGTTTCCAGCAATTCCTGAGCGCAGAGACACAAGCCTAATCAAGAACACAAAGCTTCACTATTATGTTTGATATCGGATTCTGGGAACTGGCGATTATCAGTATTGTTGCTTTATTGGTGATGGGCCCGGAGAAACTTCCCGGTTTGATCCGCGATGTCAGCAAATGGGCTCGAACTATTCGTCATTTTGTTAATAAAACCCGTAACGAAATCGAGCGCGAATTAACTCTTGATGAGAACAGCGATCTAAGTAATAGAATTTCAGAGCTTGATGAGCTGGTTAAAAACGCTCCTGATAAACAGGGTTCACTGAACGACAACTTTCTGGATAAGTAGTCCTGCCCTTATATGTCGGATCCATCTCCATCCAATTCAGATCAGGAACAGCCATTAATTGCACATCTGGCTGAACTCAGGGATCGTTTGCTTAGAACCATCGCCTGCATTTTTGCTGTTTTTCTTGCCCTCACGTTTTTCGCCAATGATATTTATCATGCTGTCGCCATGCCTTTGCTGGCACAGATGCCTGAAAACACTTCGATGATAGCAACTGAAGTAGCTTCGCCCTTTCTGGTGCCTTTTAAGCTGGCTTTCTTCAGCGCCGTGTTTTTAACTATGCCCTATACCCTGTACCAGACATGGGCATTCATTGCGCCGGGCCTGTATGAGAGGGAGATGCATTTTGCCCTGCCTCTTTTAATCACCAGCATCATACTTTTTTATGTAGGCATCAGTTTTGCGTACTTTATAGTATTTCCATTGTTATTCGGCTTTCTCACTTCTGTTGCCCCCGCCGGGGTTTCCGTGATGACAGATATCAGTCATTATCTGGACTTTGTTCTCAAGCTTTTTTTCGCGTTCGGCCTCGCCTTTGAAGTACCAATTGCAACGATACTTCTGATCAGTACAGGCATCACCACCACAGAAGCTCTTGCGGCAAAAAGAACTTATATTATTGTCGGTGCATTTACGATTGGCATGTTGCTGACTCCACCTGACATCGTCTCTCAGTTTTTGCTTGCCGTGCCGGTCTGGTTGCTTTTTGAAGCGGGTTTGCTTATGAGTCACTATTTCAAATCACCCGACGACGATACTGAATAAACAAACCCGATGAACAGACGGGAGTTCGTCCTCGCAACAATCGCTCTCAGTATGCAGGCTTGTAGTTCTCGTCACGGCCCCTTATTACTAAACCCCTGTGACTCCGGTCTGCCAGCTGAACTAAGAGACGACCCGCTTGTACAGGATGCACTTGAAGGAATCGATGCTTCATTGCTCTGGGACGGGCACGTTCACCTGATAGGCACGGGTGACAGTAATAGTGGGATATGGCTCAATCCGCGCATGCAGCGCTTTTACTACATGAAAGAGTTTCTGCAATTCAAATTTTATCTGAATGCTGCCTGTGCTGACCAGAAAAGAGTAGACCTCAGTTTTGTTGAACGCTTGCTGGCTTTGCAGAAAGAAATGCCATACAAATCAAAAGTCCTGCTGCTTGCTTTTGACTACACCTATAATGAAAAAGGCGAGTGCGAAAAAGATCTGAGCGCTTTCCACACCCCAAATGACTACGCTGCAAGAACTGCCAGTGAACACCCCCAGCAATTTGAATGGATTGCATCAATCCACCCCTATCGTAAGGACGCCGCAGAGGCTGTGTATGCGGCCTTTGAAAAGAAGGCCCGCGCGGTAAAATGGTTGCCTCCGGCAATGGGCATGGATCCGGCATCACCTCTTTGCGATGCGTTTTATGAAGCCATGCACGCTTGTAATTTACCTCTGCTGGTACACGCCGGAGAGGAAAAAGCCGTACATGGTGCCAACAAACAGGATTACGGGAACCCCTTGCGTCTACGCCGGGCGCTGGAACAGGGTGCCAGAGTTATTGTCGCTCATTGCGCATCACTGGGAGATTCCGTCGATATTGAATCTGACAAGCAGGAACTGCTTAGTAGCTTCAACTTATTCACGCGTCTGATGGAAGAAAAAGACTACGAAGGTCTATTATTCGGAGAGATTTCGGCACTTACCCAGATCAACAGACTGGGCGACGCACTGAATACCCTGCTGCTGCGACAAGACTGGCACGCACGACTACTCAATGCTTCAGATTATCCGCTACCAGCGGTTATGCCATTATTTTCTTTAAGAAAAATGATAAACAAAGGCTACATTACCGAACAGCAAGGACAAGTGTTGGGAAATATTCGACAATACAACGCCCTGTTTTTTGATCTTCTGCTAAAGCGAATGCTCCGCTTTAAAGGTCAGCGCTTTCAGGATGTGGTCTTTGCGAGTCGCCGCGTTTTCGAACCCGCTTAACCGGGCTGAAAACATGTGGATCAGGATTGCTCCCAGGGCAGGCCATGAAAACGCCAGCCATTTATATTGCCGCGCTGCTGTTGCTCATCTTTATCACCCTCAAAGCCTTGACCAACATTATAGATTTGCTTAAAGCCGTTTTTGCTTAACTCTTCTGCGGCCACCAGGGAACGGGCGCCGCTTCTGCATAAGGCCAGTATGGTCATGTCTTCCGGGTTTTTGTCCGGCCATCGACTCTTAATTGACCTTCGGACTCTGGCCACAAACCCGGCATCCTGCAGCCAGTCAGGTGGCTCCTTCAGTGCAACAAAGACAGAACCCGGAACATGTCCGACATACTCGTATTCCATCGACGATCGCACATCCAGCAACAGGACGTCGCTTTGAGTCTTCAAAATATCCCAGGCCTTTAAAGGTTTCAGTTCTTCAATCATTTCTTCATTTATGTAGATTGGCTTTCTGTCATTCTAATCTTAGAGTCCAACAGCAGCTACATTCTTAAAAAGCTACTGACACCGGTTAAGTAAACAGAAATAGTTATTGATTCCTCTATACATGCACAATAGTATTGCCGGCAAATCAATTAGATAAGAATACTGCCCGGGCTAAAAATGCCCACAGCAGGCAGTTTAAATACGAGGTAACTGATATGAGTATGGATGACCGTGACGGCGTCATCTGGTTTGACGGTGAGGAAGTTCCCTGGCGGGATGCCCGGGTTCATGTTCTTACACACACCTTGCATTATGGTATGGGCGTATTTGAAGGAATACGTGCCTATTCGACTGACAAAGGACCCGCTATCTTCCGCTTGCGCGAGCACGTAAAACGCTTTTTTAATTCAGCGCATATTCTGGGCATGCCCGTACCATATGATGCGGTAACTATAGAAAAAGCCTGCTGTAACGCTGTCAGGAACAACAAACTTGATTCGGCCTATATTCGGCCTGTTGGTTTTTATGGCTCTGAGGGCATGGGCTTAAGAGCCGATGGTTTAAAAACTCATGTCGCTATAGCCGCCTGGGAGTGGGGTGCTTATCTTGGCAGCGATGGCCTCGAAAAAGGTATCCGTATCCGTACATCTTCTTTTACCCGGCATCACGTTAATATTTCCATGTGTAAAGCTAAAGCCAATGGCCACTATATTAATTCCATGCTGGCACTTCAGGAAGCGCTGCAAGATGGTTATGACGAAGCTCTGTTGCTGGATAATGAGGGCTATGTCGCGGAAGGCAGCGGAGAGAATATCTTCATTGTCAGAGACAACATCATTTATACGCCCGACCTCACCTCTGCACTGGATGGCATAACACGCGATTCGGTCATACAACTGGCCAAAGCGGCCGGTTATGAGCTCAGAGAAAAAAGAATTACTAGAGACGAAGTTTATATCGCCGATGAAGCTTTTTTTACCGGTACCGCCGCCGAAGTGACGCCCATACGCGAATTGGACAACAGGCAAATAGGCGCAGGCAGCAGGGGCCCGATTACAGAAAAATTACAGTCTATGTTTTTTGACATTGCCAACGGCCGTGACAAAACCCATAGCAAGTGGTTAAGCTATGTCAATGAATGATGAAAACAACGTAACTGGCGAGTCTACCCCGAATGACCGGGCTCACTATGATGTATTACGTAAAGACCTGCCCCTGCACTGCCCTTTGCCGGAAATGAGCTTATGGAACTCTCACCCGAAAGTTTATCTGCCTATTGAAGACGACGGTAAGGCCAAGTGTCCTTACTGCGGTACTGAATTCACACTCAAGGACTCATAAGTCCTGCCCCTTTGAACTCAGGCACAGAAGGCTTAAAAGTAATCTGGCGGTTCAGCGATGGCCGTCCAGGTCACGATACACAGAGCATGGGCCTGGTATCGGCGCTTGAAAGCCTTCATTCCATCGCAAGCCATAATGTTACCGTGCCTTTGTCCACCAATAATTACTTCTCAGCTGTATTGGGCATTCCCCCCGTTTTCAAGGATCTACCGGCACCAGACTTGTTGCTCGGTGCCGGTCACGCCACCCATCTGCCTATGTTAATGGCTCGTTTACGTTGCGGAGGCAGTATTGCAGCCCTGATGCGGCCCAGCATTCCGCAAATGTTTTTCGATTACTGCCTGATTCCGGAACATGACAACAGTGTTGCTAACGACAAGATCATTCTGACAAAAGGGCCAATTAACCGGATCCGGCCCGTCACGGAGAAAAGCAATGGTAAAGGGCTTGTTCTTATCGGAGGCCCGTCCAAACATTTTCATTGGGACACGCAGTCGCTGGAAACACAATTGCGCGAAATTATCGTCGACAAACGAACTCATTGGACTATCTGCGACTCGCCGAGAACTCCGGCGGACACTCGTCAGCTCTTACGGTCATTGAGCACAGACTCAGTTCACTATGAAGCCTTTAGTAAATCGAGGGAGAGCGGCATTACAGGTCTAATAGAAAAAGCGACCTCAATATGGGTAAGTGAAGACAGCATGTCCATGATCTATGAAGCACTGACAAGCGGTGCAGGCGTAGGCATATTGCGAGTACCGGGTCGCGACAACAATAAACTCTCAAACGTTGCCAAAACACTAGCTGCCGATCAGTCTTTACAACTGTTTGAGGAGTGGATTAAACAAAAAAAACTTTATCCTGCCAGACAGGCGATTTTTGAGTCAGAGCGTTGTGCAAAAGAGTTGATACGGCGACTAGACTGGAGCGAGGACTAGGTTTTGAAATTAACTGTTGTTCAAACACTACCTGCTCTGAATTCCGGCGGAGTCGAACGTGGTACAATCGAGGTCGCCGAAGAACTGGTCAAACGCGGGCATAAGGCAATTGTCGTGTCCGCGGGAGGATCGATGGTCGCCGAATTAAACAAGGTCGGCGCACAGCATGTCAGCATGTCTATCGGCAACAAGTCGCCCGCTTGTCTTCTGTCGATTGTAAAACTTCGAAAACTATTGCTTACATCACGGCCTCATATACTACATGCAAGATCGCGTCTGCCGGCCTGGATGAGCTATTTCGCCTGCTCAACGCTACGAAAAGAAGATCGTCCGACATTGGTAACCAGCGTTCACGGCCCCTATTCTGTTAATGCTTACAGTAAAATCATGCTCCGTGGTGAAAGGGTTATTGCGATATCGGAATTTATTCAGCGCTATATCAGCAACAACTATCCTGATGTCGACCAGAATAAAGTGCGACTTGTTTACCGCGGTATTAACCCGAAGACCTTTCCTCATTCATATAAGCCTTCTTCAGAGTGGCTACGAAAATGGGAAAAAGAGAACCCGGCCAATGCGGAATGTTTTTTGCTCACTTTGCCAGCGCGTATCACCAGGTGGAAAGGACAGGAAGATTTTATTCATCTCATTCAGGCGCTGAAAAAGAGCGGGGCTAATGTGCACGGACTGATTGTTGGTGGCGTTGAAGCAAGGCGAGAATTGTTTAGAAAAGAGCTGGACGCGTTGGTTAGAAAAAACGGGGTAAGCCAACACATTACTTTTCTTGGGCACAGAAACGACCTGAAAGAAATTATGAGTGTGTCTGATCTGGTCTTGTCTTTGTCTCAGGAGCCCGAAGCCTTTGGTCGAACTTCTCTAGAGGCTCTGAGTCTGGGCAAGCCGGTTGTGGCATATGATCACGGCGGCGCCAGTGAAGTTTTGAAAGAAATATTTCCAGCTGGCCTGGTTCCTGCTCTGAACCTGAATGCAGTCATAGAAAAAGTAAGTGATTTTTCCGCATCCACACCTCCGGTTCCTGAAACACATTCTTTTACGCTTCAGCGCATGCTTAGTGAAACTATTGGCATATATGAAGAACTGGCGTCTGGTCAGACATCATGAGCGAGAAACTGATAGCCGTTTGCGTGCCGACATTCATGCGGGATAATTTATTACGAGAATGCCTGCTATCAATAGCAGAGCTTACTCTACCGAGAGGCCATACTATTAATGTTGTAGTAGCGGATAACGATGTCAACGCGACGGCCCGAAAAACCAGCAATAGCATGGCAGCAACTCTGCCTTTCACCTTACATTATTTTGTTCACCCGAAACGCGGCCTTTCAGAAGTCCGCAACCGACTGTTGGATGAAGCACTGGCGATGAATGCCTCTTTAATCGCTTTTGTAGATGATGACGAACGGGTAGACCGGCAATGGCTACTCAGACACATCGAAAACATGGAAAAATACAAAGCAGACGTTTGCTGCGGCCCGGTCCGGCAAGTGGGTGAAGTATCCCAGAAAGAAAAGCGAAAACCCACCGGTTCTATACCCAGATATGTGTCGACAAACAACGTTCTATTTAAAAGCGCACTTGTTTCAGATCAGCACCTGAGCTTCGACCCCTTCTTTAACTTTATCGGGGGTGAAGATTTTGATTTTTTTGACCGGTCTAAAAACAATGGAAATTCCCATATTTGGGTTGAAGAAGCGCTGGTGCTGGAAACCATAACAGAGGAGCGGGACAACCTCTCCTATCTGTTCTATCGACACTATACTGGCGGAATAAACAATGTTCTGCGTTTCCGTCGCTCTCACCCCTGGTGGCAGGCCTGGTTAAAATTTCTGCCCAGATTTTTAGGTAAAATTGTCGGGGCTTGTGTCTATCTGCTTTGCGCTGCCTTGAGAATGAATAAACCATTAGCGTTTAATTCTGTTAAAAAACTTGCCAGCGGCATGGGCTATATTGCCGGCTTATTGAATATTGTTGTAGAACGCTATCGTGAGCCAGATGGAAAAACCCGCGCAAACTCCGACTCCTGATATGCAAACTAATAAATTGTCTGACTCTGAAAAACGCCACTCTCGAGAATTACTAATCAGTTATATCGCCACTTCTCTGGTTCTTTCGACTCTTTTTCTCTTTATCAGTAAATCTCTGTACAACTACCCTGTCGCCATCATGGCCTGCCTTGGTTTTCTTGTTTGTGTTCAGACCGGAGGAAAAGTGTTTTCTAATCCAACAGTACGCTGCTTTAGCCTGCTATTCTTTTTCATCTGGCTTCCAATGTTATTGTCCTTGATTGACGCTGTCAGTTTTGAGCACTCGTGGCACAGCACCGGCCCTTACCTTCGCTTTCTTTTCATGGGCATATTCGTGATTTCGGCCATGGCCTCACGCTCCACCCAGCAGGTTATTTTAATTGGAGTTTTCTGTCTTCTATCCTTCTGGTGTATCGATGCGATAACTCAGGTGCTGTTTGGTATCAATTTTGTTGGTTACCCTTACGAAGATCGGCACATCACCGGCATGTTCTACCCTAAAAACACAATTGCCCATATCTGTGCCGGTCTTTCGCCCATTTATTTCGAGCTTGTTCGGCGCCATTACCGTAGCTTCAGACCGATATTGATTATGTTGCTGCCCTTGTTCGTCGTAATATTGTTAAGTGGACGACGTGCGGCCTGGATAATGCTGGCTCTCAGTTTTACCGGCTATGTTGGTTTTTATCTGTTGGTCAGAACTAATGTGCGGATAAACGTAAAACAGATAATATTGCTTTTTCTTGTTTTGGTCTCTGTGCTCGGTAGCATTGTTTTCACCCACGATGCCACGCGCAGACGAGTCACAGACACCCTGGGAATTTTTAGTAATGATTATGAAAGTGTCAATAAGGCAACCGCCTTACGTTTGCCACTTTGGCAAACCTCCATCCGTATGCTTCGTGACAACTGGCTTAATGGTGTTGGCCCTCGCGGCTATCGATACGCCTATTCAGAATATGCCCCTGAAAACGATCCCTGGAAGAAAAGCGGACAAACTCACCCGCACCAGCTTTATCTGGAGGTAATGGCCGAAAGCGGGTTGTTAGGAGCATTGGGCCTGGTTTGCTTTGTTGTTCTTTTTTACCGGCATTTGAAACCTTTAATAAGCAAGAACCCTTCCGTTTTTCCATGGGTATGGCCCGTGTTTGTTATAGCATTTCCCTTCAACACTCATATGGCTTTTTACGGTTCTTATTGGAGTAGTTTTTTCTGGTTACTGGTAACGCTTTCGTTCAGCGCTAGTCTGAACAACGACAAAGACCCGGTATAGCCCGCCTGTCTTCTATGAGAGTTCTGATCATAAAGTTAGGCGCTCTGGGGGACGCCATCGTGGCCACGCCGGCAATAAGAGCAATTATTGAAGCTCACCCGCAAAACAACCTTAGTTTACTAACCAGCACAGAGTACGCGGAGCTTTTCTCTGGTCTGGAAAACGTTGAGATAGTGAGTTTTCCCCGGCACGGAATCAGAGAAGCCCTGAGATGTATTCTTTGGCTGCGTAAAAAGAACTTCGATCGTATCTACGACTTACAGTCGAACGACAGGAGCCGCTTATATTGCTGTCTGTCCGGCGCCAAAGAAAAAGTCGGTAACCACTCCCTTTTCCCTTACACCCATCATCCTGGCGACAAGTACACCGGGCAAACTCATGTTTCTCGACGGCACAAGGAAGCATTACAAAGTATCGGCATAGAAACCAAAGAGCTTCAACCCTGGCTTCCCGTGAACAAGGAAACAAAAGCGAGAGTTGCAGACTGGTTAGGTAAAAAGACTTCAAACAATAAAAAGCTTGTATTAATTCATGCCGGAGCGAGCCATGCCCACCCGCAAAAACGCTGGCCTTACTTTGCTGAAATAGGCAAAAAATTATGTCTGAGCGGTTTTGAAATTATCTGGCTAGGCGGAAAAGATGAGGAGGAATTAAATGCACAGTTGGCGCGAGTAGCGGGTATTAACGCTACAGGAGAGTTTGGTCTTGGTGAAATTGTCGAGTTGGGCAAAAGTGCCTGCTTCGCCCTGACCAATGACTCTGGACCGATGCACCTTCTGTCTTGTGCCAACCTGCCGGTATACGCCCTGTTTGGGCCAACCGACTGGCGCCGATACCATGCGCTGGGGCAGATTGACAACGTAATCAGCCTTAGTAAGCCAAGCCCTGTCTGGAGTGAAGAAAGTATCGCCGAGATGGACAAAAAGAATCTTTCCCGGCTTAGTCCGGAGATGGTTTGGGCTGTTCTTGCAGAACTTGAGAATATAACTGAATGAACTGGGGAATCACGGCGTCTTGAGAATAACATTGACTAAATTTCGAACTTGCCTGACGGATCTTCGCCAGCCTTAATGCGTCGGAGCTGGCTGCGCTTCTTATCGCCTCGTAAAGCGCTGCTGCATCATCCTTTTTACATAACCATGCCGTGTTTTCATCCAGGATTTCAACCGGCCCATGACAGTCAGTAGATACAATAGCAACTCCGGCCGCCATTGCTTCAATGACAACGATTCCAAAGGGCTCATCTCTGGAAGGTAATACAAAGATGTCTCCTTCCTGTAAAAATGCCTGTGAATCTTTAACCCAGCCAACCAGTTTGATTTTCGTATCAAGCCCCAGATGATCGATCTGCGCCTGTAAGGCTTTGCGCTGCGGGCCACTGCCACCAATGTGTAACTCATACTCCTGTTTTTCTTTCTGCGCTAATTCTGCAACGGCGTCTATCAAAACATCAAAGCTTTTTTTTTCTACCAGCCTTCCAAGAGTACGCAGTCGAATCAAACCATTTGCTTCTCTTGGCTTGCCCGAGCCTGGTTCAAGAGTGGAAAAATGATCGATCTTTAACATCCTTTTTGGCGAAACACCTTGTTGCAGATAATAGTTGTATTGATCCAGTGTGGGTGGCACAAGTTTTGTAACAAATCGATAATACCTTGGATCAATATAGTTGTGCGTAGTAACGATCAGCGGCAAATTTAACTTACTACAGGCCCTGCCGGCAAGCAGCGCGCCTCGTGCCAGATGCGCCTGTACCAATTCACTTTTGTGCTCCAACAATAGATTTTGTATTTTCCTGACGGCAAAAAGATCCCATGCACCCAATATAGGCACTGTCTTCAGATTAATTTGTTTACTCTCTTTGAGTATGTCCGCCGACTCAGAACCTTTTTGGCAAATTGCCTGAACTTCTAACCCGGCATTAGAAAAGGCAATGCACATGTCTACAAAAAGGCGTTCTGCGCCCCCAAAACCTTTCGCTAACATTAATTGGGTTATTTTCATTTAGCCTGACATCGCCTTGCGGACTTTTGCTTCGGCCGCTTTCACCGTGATATTTCTGGCGTCGCTATTTTCACCTATTAACCAATGTGGAGAAGGTCCCCAGGGCAAACAGCGTTCCGGCTTGTCGACGCTGAAAAAAGTCGGGGTTGGTATCTCGACCGCATCCGTCCTTAGGTCGACGATTAACTTATAGCGCACTCTGATTAACCGACCAACCAGAGCCGGACCCCCTCTGAGAAACTTGTCTTTTTCTTTATAAAAGATGTCTCCACGATAAGAACAGTTTATAAAAACGTCTTTTGATCTCTTGTCTGCCACAACATCTTTTATTGCCGACGGATACTCCCTGTGAAGCGCCTGTATAACTGGTGTCGTCATTACAGCGTCTCCGACACAGCTTAGGCTGATGAATAGTGTTTTATCCATTACAGGGTCAGTTACTTACCGATACAAAAATTCGAAAAGATTTTACCAAGCAAGTCATCAGCCGTGCTTTCTCCAGTGATCTCTTCGATGTTTTTTTGCGCGGCCAACAGTTCTTCAGCCACTAACTCAGCTGCCGGCTTAGTGGCAACCAGTTTTTTCTGCGCACTTATCAGATGCTCCTGTGTTTTATTAAGCGCCGCTACGTGTCTTGTTCTGGCAGACAAGCCAGTTTCAGCGCTTTCACTCAGCCCCAACAGCCGTTTTATTTCTTGTTTCATAAGCCCGGTTCCTGAACCTGTTTTAATAGACAGAAAGACAACAGCGCTGTTTTTGGCCGACAGTTTTATTTCGGCTGGCTCATTTTGCAGGTCTATTTTATTGTACAGGTTTACAATCGGCGTTGAGGCCGGTATGGGAATGTCGTAACTGATGTCAGCATCAGAATAAGAGCCCGCTTCCCTGACATAGATAAGGAGATCGGCTTCTTTCGCAGCCTGACCTGTTCTTTTTATGCCTTCCAGCTCAATCGGGTCGCTGGTTGTTCTAATCCCGGCAGTGTCTACTACAGTAACTGGTATTCCATCCAGCACAACTCTGTCTTCCAGCGTGTCTCGGGTTGTCCCCGGTATCGCCGTCACGATTGCCCGCTCAGAGCGAGCAAGAAAATTCAGCAAGCTGGATTTGCCTGCGTTCGGCGGGCCAATGATCGCTATATTTACTCCTTCGCTAAACAACCTGCCACGTCGTGCGGATTGTAATAAGGCACTACTGCTATTCAGAACATCTGAAAGCTTCTCTTGAATGTCGCTTTCTTTAAGAAAGTCTATTTCTTCATCAGGAAAATCCAACGCGCTTTCCACAAAAACCCTAATCTCTACAACACTCTTCAATAGAGCGTCTATTCGTTCTGAAAACTGTCCGTTTAATGAGCGCAATGCGCTTTGTAAGGCTTCTGTGGAAGAGCTTTCTATAAGATCCGAGACCGCTTCTGCCTGCAAAAGATCCAGCTTGCCGTTAAGAAAAGCCCTTTCCGTAAATTCTCCCGGCCTCGCCAGTCTGACACCGTACGTTAATATTTCTTCAAGAATAGAGTTTAGAACGAACTGTCCACCGTGCGCCTGTATTTCTGCGACGTCTTCACCCGTATAAGATTCCGGGCCGGGAAAGTAGATTGAAATTCCCTGATCCAGAGTCTCGCCAATAGAGTTTCTAAAGTGATTGAAGCACGCCAGGCGCGCAGCTGTATTTTGTACGCCAAGCGCTTGCAGGGTTTTCAGGGTCTGCGGGCCAGAGAGCCTGATGATGCCTATGCCGCCTTTACCTGGCGGGGTGGCTATTGCGGCAATGGTCTGTTTTTTATCGATCATGTAAGACCGATACTATTCAGGATTTGTTGCTTATTCCAGCCCGTTCTAGACTGCGCGTAATCTGCCACTGCTGGGCTATCGAAAGTATGTTGTTGACCACCCAGTAAAGCACCAGCCCTGAAGGAAAGAATGCGAAGAAAACAGTAAATGCTATTGGTAACACTGACATTACTTTTTCCTGCACAGGATCCATTGGCGCGGGATTGAGTTTTTGTTGAATGAACATCGTAACGCCCATAACCAGAGGCAACACATAAAACGGGTCCGGGCTGGACAAGTCCTGTAACCACAAGGCAAATGTAGCCTGTCTCATTTCTACGCTTTCCAGCAAAACCCAATAAAGCGCAATAAACACCGGTATTTGAACCAGTATAGGAAAACAGCCTCCAAGCGGGTTTATCTTTTCCTCTTTATAAATCTGCATCATCGCCTGATTGAGCTTTGTTTTGTCGTCCTTGTATCGCTCCTTAATACTCATCATCCTCGGTTGTACGCGTCGCATGTTTGCCATGGATTTGTAACCGGCTGCCGATAATGGAAAGAAAATCGCTTTGAGTATTATTGTTACTAGAATAATTGACCAGCCCCAGTTACCGGTAAAATCGTGTAGTTTATCCAGAACCAAAAATAAGGGCTTGGCAATAAACCAGAGAACACCGTAATCAACTGTTAACTCAAGTCCTTCTGATATTTTGGAAAGGTCTTCGAGTATTTTAGGGCCTATATACACACTCTCTTCTATTGTTCCCAGAGATCCTGCCTTGATGATTATCGCTGGCGATATGGCGCCTATTATGTAACGTTTGTTTGGCAAAGCGTTAGTGTAGTATCGGTAGACACTTTGTTTATCAGCAGGAACCAATGCTGTGACAAAGTAATGCTGCAGCATAGCGACCCAGCCATTGCTCGTGTCTCGCTCAGTTTTCTGATCCTCCATATCATCAAAATCAACTTTCTCATAACGCTCTTCCGGGCTGGAAATAACAGCGCCAGTGTAAGTGTATATAAGTCGTCTACCATCAGATGGGGCTTTTCTTTTTATTTGTTGATATGAGCGCCCTTGCCAGCTTGTTTGACTCTGGTTGTTTATGTCGTATTTAATGTTAATAAGGTAGTCATTTCTTTTGAAAACGTATGTTTTTGTAATTAAATTACCGCTTTCATTTTGCCAGCTCATCGGCACTTCGAGAAAGCCCTGCTCGTCTTTCATTACGTAGAGATTCTTTACAACACTATAAACATTTTCGTGTGTTGGAGAAGCTTGCTTGCTCAACAACCCCCCTTGAAGCACGTAAAGAAGTTCTTCCGAATTGTCCATAAGAACGAACGGTTCGTCCGGAGTGTTGGCTTCTCGGGGGTATTTTTTTAATTCTGTTTTAACGATACCACCACCACGAGTATTAATTTGAAGCCGATAAAGATCTGTTTCTACTATTATGCTTTCAGCTTTGCTGGTTTCCAGTGGCGGGGGCTCTTGTTGAATCGGTGTTTCGCTAGCATTGTTTATAATACTGGCGTCCGGCTTGTCTGTTGATTGAATGGAGGGGGTTTCCAGGCTGCTGTCGGCTACAGAAACAACTGGTTTTACTGGCGGATAATCTTCCTGCCACGCCTGCCACAGCATCATTGAAACCAGACTTAGCGATACAACTAAAACAAATCTTATTGTGTCCATTTTTTTGTATCAGGGTACCGGATCAAAACCGCCACTGTGCAGCGGGTGACAGCTACACAGTCTTTTCAGAGACAAGGTACAACCTCTTGCAACACCGTATTTTTCCAGCGCTTCTCTGGAGTACTCGGAACAACTTGGGTAAAACCGGCAGTTCTCACCTAAAAAAGGGCTAATAAGGTAAGCATAGATATCTATCAGCTTTAATAGCAGTGTGCGCATCATAATATTTTTTGCATAAGAGCATTGAGGGAGACCCACAATTGCTTTTTGTTTTTGTATTGTGTGGTCTCATTCCTGGCCAAAACCACAATATCCTTTCCTTGAAGCTTTTTCTGTGACCGCCTGAAATTTTCTCTTATTATCCTCTTCAAATAGTTTCGTTCAGAAGCTGAAGGGACATTTTTCTTGGAAATTGCCAGCCCCAGTCTGGCACTACTTTTCTGGTTTTCTCGCACCAGTAGGAGAAAGAACTTGTTTGAATGCTGGTGAGAAGACTTAAAAACCTGTTGGTAGTCTTTAGCAGTGATTAACCTTAAAGATTTAGGGAAGCATTGAGCTCGCAAAGACACGGCTCTATCAAGCGGATAGTCGCTTACGCCCCTTGGCCCGTCTGGCCTTGATTACCTGTCGGCCGGCCTTAGTGCGCATTCTTGCTCTAAACCCGTGGTTACGTTTACGCTTAAGTTTACTTGGTTGGTATGTCCGCTTCATAGTTTAAAACCTGATTAAAATTTACTCTTGAAAACAATAGCAGTATTGCCGAAAAAGCCGGTCATACTACTTCTCTTACCTTTGTATTGTCAATGCAAACAATAATGTACTTTACTTGTCAGGGCTGTGGATAAGTATGATAAAGAGGTATAGACTCGCTCGTTAACGGCGCCCTGTCCTAAAATGAATTTTGAGGTTAAATCAGCAGATGTCAGTCTGGAAATCCTGTATAGAACACCTGGAAGGGGAGCTTTCACCGCAACAATTCAATACCTGGATACGACCTTTACAAGCTGTTGAGGACAAACAGCAAATAAAACTATATGCCCCCAATCGCTTTGTTCTTGACTGGATTAACGAGCAGTATCTGGATCAGATTAAGTCTTTTTTGAAGGGCAAAGGTTCTGTTGATGAGATAACTATCACTATTGAGGTTGGAAGCCAGCAGCTGGACAGCCCTGTTAAACAAAAATCTATCAGCAAGCCTGCTTCTGAGTTAAAACCAAAGGTTCAAAGAAGCTCAACTAACCTTAACCAGGGCTTTTCTTTTGATAGTTTTGTAGAAGGTAAATCAAATCAGTTGGCCCGCGCGGCGTCTATACAGGCTTCTGAGAATCCCGGAAGCGCTTATAACCCCTTGTTCATATATGGTGGTGTCGGACTGGGAAAAACTCATTTAATGCATGCAATTGGGCATAATATTCTTAGTAAAAACCCAGATGCTAATATTGCCTACCTACACTCAGAACGCTTTGTTGCTGACATGGTAAGAGCTCTTCAACATAATGCCATTAATGATTTTAAGCGTTATTACCGTTCTTTAGATGCTCTGTTAATTGATGATATTCAATTCTTTGCTGGTAAAGAGAGATCTCAGGAAGAATTTTTTCATACTTTTAATACTCTACTAGAAGGCCAGAATCAAATTATACTGACTTGTGACCGCTACCCGAAAGAAGTAAATGGTTTGGAAGAACGACTCAAATCCCGCTTTGGATGGGGCTTAACAGTCGCTATTGAGCCTCCTGAGCTTGAAACACGAGTAGCTATAATTAAAAAGAAAGTAGAGATAGCAAGCACTTACATACCAGATGATGTTTCGTTTTTTATAGCAAAGCGTTTCCGTTCGAATGTAAGAGAACTGGAAGGTGCGCTTAACAGAGTGATAGCAAATTCAAACTTAACGGATACGCCTGTTTCTCTGGAATTTACCCAATCCTCTCTCAAGGATTTACTATTACTTCAGGACAAACAGGTAACACTGGATAGTATTCAAAAAACAACTGCTGAATATTATAAAATAAGAGTTGCTGATCTGTTATCAAAGCGTCGTAATCGCTCTATTGCCAGACCCCGACAAATAGCCATGACCCTGGCCAAAGAGTTTACTAATCATAGCTTACCTGAAATAGGGGATGCTTTCGGTGGCCGCGATCATACAACCGTTATCCATGCTTGTCGGAAGATCGCCGAACTACAACAACAGGACCAGAAGATCGAGGAAGATTACAAGAACCTGTCGAGTATACTAACAAGATAGCTATATTAAACTGTGTATAAATAGACATTAGTTAATAGTATTGATTAAAATCAGTTTTAATCCACAGTAAATAAATAAGCTTTTCTATACACAAGCGACATTTATATTTAAATATAAATAATTGATAATCAAATATTTTATTAAGTTATACACATATCCACAGCGCTAATAGATATAACAATAAGGTTTATATATGAAATTTACTATTAAAAGGGAAGAATTATTACCGGCTTTGCAGATAGTTAATGGCGTAGTAGAAAGACGTCAAACATTGCCAATTCTTTCTAATCTACTTCTTAGTGTAAAAAAAGACAGCTTAAGTTTAGCTGGTACTGACATGGAAGTAGAGCTGCTCACCAGCATAAAACAATCTTTTGATGGAGAAGCAGAGTCGACTTTGCCAGCGAGAAAGTTGTTGGATATATGCAGAGCACTGCCTGACGATGCTGAAATAACCGTAAGTGTTAAAGGTGATAAAGCTTTGGTTACTTCTGGTAAAAGTCGATTCACCTTATCTACCTTACCGGCGCAGGAATATCCTTTAGTAGATGAACTAGAAAGCGCTGTTAAGTTTGATGTACCTCAGAAAATTTTTAAAGCTTTGCTTGATAAGACGGCTTTTGCCATGGCTCAACAGGATGTTCGTTATTATCTTAATGGTTTATTACTTGAGATAGACGGCAAAACGCTTAGAGCAGTTGCTACTGATGGTCATAGGCTGGCCCTTTGCGATACCGATCTTTCCCTGGATATTAAGGAGCCTTTACAGGTTATTGTTCCGCGAAAAGGTGTATCAGAGCTAATTCGCCTGCTTCACGATAATGAAGATAAGGTTAATATTCAGATTAGCACTAATCATATTCGTATCAGCTGGCCTGAGCTTTGTTTTACCAGTAAGTTGATAGACGGTAAATTCCCTGATTATTCAAGAGTTATTCCGGAGCAAGGCAATGATCCAATCAAAGCTAACAGGGAGTTACTCAGACAGAGCCTGACCCGGGCCTCAATACTTTCTAATGAAAAATACCGGGGGGTAAGAATACTGTTGGAAAACAATAAACTCCGGGCTTTAGCGCATAACCCAGAGCAGGAAGAGGCTGAAGAAGAGCTGGAAGTAAGCTACTCAGGTACAGACATGGAAATAGGTTTTAATGTTTCTTACCTTCTAGACGCTTTAGCAATAATAAAAACAGAAGAAGTGATTATGACGGTGTCCGACCCTAACAGTAGTTGCTTAATCTTACCGGAGGATCAGTTACAGAGTAAATACGTTGTAATGCCTATGCGACTTTAATGCTGTTTACCGAACTCAGGGTTAAAAACGTAAGAAATATTAGTAATATAAATATTGAGCCCTGTAGTAGCATTAATTTATTTACCGGTTCAAATGGTAGTGGTAAAACAGCCTTACTAGAAGCTGTCCACGTATTAGCTAGAGCTCGTTCTTTCCGG
This sequence comes from Gammaproteobacteria bacterium, assembly GCA_012103475.1. Taxonomy (GTDB): domain Bacteria; phylum Pseudomonadota; class Gammaproteobacteria; order Eutrophobiales; family Eutrophobiaceae; genus WLWS01. The sequence goes on from WLWS01000001.1 coordinate 780,375, forward strand.
ACGCCCAGAATAAAGGAAGTTATTCAAAGAGACAGGGAATTGCTTCAGGTTTCGGCTGAAGTATTGAACTCGCAGGAGCTGAAGTTAGCTACTGGTATAGAAAAGACTTATGGTCAAACGACAATAAGGTTTGATGGTAAGGCTGTTAAAACAGTCTCTGAGCAAGCTAAAAACATACCCCTTGTTTTTGTCACACCTGATAGTCAGACCTTGATTACCGGCTCGCCTAAAGACAGACGACACTGGCTGGATTGGGCAATGTTTCACGTGGAACAGGAATATATTTTTCTATGGCGTGATTATCAGACAGCACTGAGGAACCGTAATAACCTCCTGAAGCATGAAAACTCAGATAGTCAGCTGCTTGGCTGGGAGAAGGTAATGTCTGAATGCGCTACAAAACTGAATGCTTTCAGGCAGGATTTTATTGAAACATTTCAGGTTTTTTTTAATCAGGCATTAAAAAATGTGTTTCCGGCAGAGTCCAGGGTCGTGCTTAATGACGGTTCTCCTCCTAAAATAAGTTTGGAGGAGTATCTGGATGGTAGTAAAGAGCAGGACCGGAAGTTGGGGTATACTCGTTTTGGTCCGCATAAAGCAGATCTCGGGTTTCTGAACGGGCCAGATTATGTGTCCACAGTGTTTTCCAGAGGACAGATTAAGCGTTTTGTGCTGGCTTTACAGGTATCACTAGCTTGTTCATTCGAGTCAATAAACAAGGAAATGCCTATTTTGTTGATAGATGAGTATTCTGCTGAACTGGACGAGCAAACACAGACAGAGGTGTTAGCTCAGTTTAAAGAGTATAAAGGACAGGTTTTTCTGACAGCTGTTGAGACAAGTAAAGTTCTTAATGTTCTAGAGGGATCAAAAGTGTTTCACGTGGAACGTGGAAATGTAAATTAAATGATAAAATGCGGTACGAACTTGCTAGAGGATTAGTATGACTGAAGAAACAGATTACGGCTCATCACAAATTAAAGTGCTGAAAGGCCTTGATGCCGTGCGAAAACGGCCAGGTATGTACATTGGCGATACCGATGACGGCACTGGTCTGCATCATATGGTTTTTGAAGTGGTGGACAATAGTATCGATGAAGCTTTGGCGGGCTATTGTTCTGAGATCAAGGTGATAATTCATACTGACGAGTCAATTTCAGTAGTAGATAACGGTCGCGGTATTCCAGTAGGCATGCACGATGAAGAAGGAATGTCTGCGGCCCAGGTGATTATGACTACTCTCCACTCGGGAGGTAAGTTTGACGATAATTCCTACAAAGTTTCTGGTGGATTGCATGGTGTGGGTGTTTCCGTTGTTAATGCACTTTCAGACAGGCTGGAGCTTAGCATTTACCGAGAAGGTAGTTGTTATAAGCAGGAATACGCTAACGGCGTACCGCTTGATGATCTAAAGTCGGTCGCAAAGTCAGACCATCATGGAACAGAAATTAAGTTTCTGGCAAGTAAGGATGTTTTTAAGAACATAGAATTTCATTACGATATTCTGGCCAAGCGCCTTCGAGAGCTGTCTTTTCTGAACTCTGGTGTGCGCATTGAACTAAGTGATGAACGAAACGGCAAAACAGATGTATTTGAGTATCAGGGTGGAATAAGCGCTTTTGTAACCCATTTAAATCGCAATAAAACCCCCCTTCATGACACGGTAATTGATATAGATACTGATAAAGAGGGTGTTTCCGTTCAGCTGGCAATGCAGTGGAACGACTCTTATCAGGAAAACATATTTTGCTTTACTAATAATATTCCTCAACGCGATGGCGGTACACATTTGGCTGGGTTTCGCGGGGCCTTGACCCGTACATTTAATAGTCATATGGAAAAAACAGGCATTATGAGCAAGGAGAAAACAGCGATAACTGGCGATGATGTCAGAGAAGGTTTAACGGCTGTTTTATCTATCAAAGTGTCTGATCCAAAGTTTTCTTCGCAAACAAAAGAAAAACTGGTCTCAAGCGAAGTTAAATCTGCTGTCGAGTCTTCCGTCTCTGAAAAATTGCAGGAGTTTTTACTGGAGAAACCGGCTGAAGCAAAAACTGTTTGTGAGAAAATTGTTGATGCGGCCCGAGCCAGAGAAGCCGCACGTAAGGCAAGGGAACTTACCAGACGAAAAACCGCGCTTGATATAGCGGGCTTGCCTGGCAAGCTTGCTGATTGTCAGGAAAAAGACCCAGCGCGCTCTGAAATATTTCTGGTAGAGGGTGATTCCGCAGGCGGCTCTGCAAAACAAGGGAGAGATCGCCGAAGTCAGGCGATATTGCCGCTGAAAGGTAAAATACTAAATGTCGAAAAAGCCCGTTTCGACAAAATGTTGTCTTCCGTAGAAGTGGGAACGCTGATTACAGCGCTGGGCTGTGGTATCGGTCGTGATGAATTCGATCCGGATAAATTACGCTACCATACAATTATTATTATGACAGACGCTGATGTTGACGGATCTCATATAAGAACACTCTTGCTCACCTTCTTTTTTAGGCAAATGCCGGAACTCATAGAAAGAGGGCATATTTATATTGCGCAACCCCCTCTTTATAAAATTAAGAAAGGCAAACAGGAGCGCTATATTAACGATGAAGGCCAGAGAGAGGCTTATGTTATGGAGTTAGCTCTGAAGGATGCCAGTTTGCAATTACAGGCCTCTTCTCCACCAGTCTCTAATGAAGAGCTGACAGGGCTTTCTGTTCAGTTTCTTAGTATGCGCAGGGAGCTGGAGCGCTTATCAAAGCGCTATCATCCGGTTGTTTTAGATGTTGTTCGGTATATGGAGCAGCTTTCTGAGAAGGATTGTGAGGATGAGGCGCGGGTAGCGGCCTGGTTTGAAGAGTTGTGTGCACGACTATTGAAGGAAAAAGGTGACGGGGCAAGTTATTCAGCAGAAACCTTCTCTACCACAGGAGGTAAGGATTTTGGCGGTAAAGTCACAATAAACACGCACGGAATAGAGTCGACGAATGTTTTCAGCCCGGATTTTTTTGTTTCCGGTGAATACAGAAACCTGACTGATCTCGAAAATAAAAATCAGTTGGATCAGGCGTTGGTAAAGCGTGGCGATAAAGAAAAGCAGGTAGAATCCTTAAGCGAAGCTTTCCAGTGGTTGTTGCAGGAAGCCTCTCAAGGACTACATATTCAGCGTTATAAAGGTCTTGGAGAAATGAACCCGGATCAGCTCTGGGAAACTACGATGGATGCAAAATCACGCAACATGTCTCAGGTGCGCATCGAAGACGCCGTCGGTGCGGATGAGATATTCACGACCTTGATGGGAGATCAAGTGGAACCGAGAAGAGAGTTTATCGAAAGGAACGCGCTTTCGGTAGAGAATCTGGATACTTAAGGCTCAATAAGAGCGGGCGCAAGCCCAAAGACCAACCTTATTAGCGCCGGCGGCTTTTAATTGCTTCGCCAGCTCGTTGGCCGTTGCGCCTGTTGTCACGATGTCATCAATAATTACAAAAGAGCCGGACAGATTGGCGTTTTTCACTCGAAAAGCGCCTTTTATGTTTTTTCTTCGCTCTGTTGGCTTAAGTGCAAATTGCGCTTGAGTGTTTCGGACTCTCTTCGCTGACAGACTGTGTAACGGTATTGATAAGTTAGTACTTACTATCGCGCGATCTCATTGGCCTGATTGAAGCCGCGGGCAATCAGACGCGCTGGATGGAGCGGAACAGGAATAAGACGGTCTGGCCTTTCAACTCGGGCCTGAATAGATTTTTCGGCCAGCTTCCTTCCCAGCTCTCGTGCAAGTATGACCTGACCTTGATACTTTAGCGCGAAAATAAGCTTGTCCAGAGGGAAGCAATAATTAGATAGTGTAAACGTATAATCAAGCGCGCTTTTGTCGTTTCTGTGATAGTGGTGATCGCCCTCTTCAATTAACAGGTCTTCCCAGCAAGGCCCGCACAACAAATTACTATCAGAGCTCGATTCTCCGCACAAATAACAATCAAAATTGAAAAGACGAGGAAAGGACTGCCTAAAATTTAAACCCTTGTTAACCACAGTTAAGAGAGCAAGTTGACAACAGCGAGGCTAAGCGCAATTATGCACCCGCTTAAGCAATCGGAGATAAGAGTATGAACACGCAGCCCGCAATGTTTAGTGAGTCGGATTACCCGATTCGACACGACTGGAGCAAAACAGAAATCCAGGCTCTCTTTGAGCTCCCTTTCAATGATCTTCTTCATTATGCGCAATCCGTGCATAGGCACTATTTTAACCCAAACGAAGTTCAGTTAAGCACACTAATTAACATTAAGTCCGGCGGCTGTCCGGAAGACTGCTCTTACTGCCCTCAAAGTGCGCGCTACAACACAGAGGTAGAGGCGGAAGCCCTGATTGATATTGATGGGGTTCTGGAGTCTGCCCGGAAGGCCAAAGCAAACGGAGCCAGCAGGTTTTGTATGGGCGCTGCCTGGCGCAGCCCGAAAGAAAAAGATTTTGCCCGCGTCTTGCAGATGGTTACAGAAGTCAAGGGCATGGGGCTGGAAACTTGCGCCACACTGGGCATGCTAGATGAAGAACAGGCGCAGCGTCTGAAGAAATCCGGGCTGGATTTCTATAATCATAATATTGATACGTCTGAAGAGTTTTATGAGGAAATTATAAGCACTCGAACCTACCAGGACAGATTGAACACCCTCGAGAATGTTCGTAAAGCTGAAATGAGCGTTTGTTGTGGTGGAATAGTCGGCATGGGAGAAGGTCGGGCAGATCGGGAGGGTCTTTTGTTCACCCTTTCCAGCATGCCAAAGCACCCGGAAAGCGTGCCTATTAATTTATTGGTTCAGGTCGAAGGGACACCACTGGCAGAGACAGCAGAATTGGACCCCTTTGAGTTTGTCAGAACGGTTGCAGTTGCCCGAATTCTTATGCCAGCTTCACATGTAAGACTCTCCGCAGGGAGATCAGAAATGGACGAAGCCTTGCAGGCACTGTGCTTTCATGCCGGCGCGAACTCCATTTTCTATGGTGAAAAACTACTGACTACGGAAAACCCGGAGCACAATGAGGATCTGCAGATGTTCGAGCGGCTTGGGATATCTGCCGCTCAATAGAATAGCTATGTATGGTGAGCCATATATCAGACGCAAAAGGAGACCTGAACAAACTTAAAACCAAGGGTTTGTACAGAGAGCGCATAGCTCTTTCTTCAGCACAAGCCAGTTCGATCACGCTGAGAGATCAGAATTTATTGAACTTCTGTAGCAATGACTATCTCGGGCTAGCAAATAATCCACGTCTCAAAAAAGCGTTTATAGATGCGGCAAATCGTTATGGAATAGGCAGCGGCGCATCACCTCTTGTTTGTGGCAGAAGCACGCTACATGCTCAACTTGAATCAGATTTGGCCGAGTTTACCGGGCGCGATAAAGCACTGGTTTTTTCCAGTGGCTATCTAGCCAACCTGGCCATCGTTAGCACTTTTTCCAGCAGAACTGATACTTGTGTTGTTCAGGACAGGCTTAACCACGCATCCATGATCGACGGAGCCCTCCTGAGTCGCTCTCGACTCCGGCGTTATCCGCACAGGGACGAAAAGGCACTGGAAAGAATTTTGATTGAGGAAGCCTCAAAGCAAACACTTGTGCTTACTGATTCAATCTTCAGTATGGATGGTGATATGGCCCCATTGACAACTATTTCTGCATTGTGTGGGGAACACGATGCACTTTTGGTGACAGACGACGCACATGGGTTTGGCATTTACGGGGACGGCGGTCGAGGTACTCTGTCTTTGTTAGATCTCGACCAGTCAGCTGCCCCCTTAATGATGGCTACGCTTGGCAAGGCCTTGGGTTGTGCGGGGGCATTCGTTGCCGGATCAGCCAGTCTGATAGAGCTACTTATTCAAAAAGCCAGACCTTATATTTACTCGACTGCGCTTGCTCCGGCTCTGGCTGGAGCGGCTTTAGAAAGCCTTAAAATAGTAGCTGAAGGGGAGGCGAGTAGAAAACACCTTCATGCACTAATAGTTTATTTTAAAGAAGCGGCTACAAGCGTTGGCCTTAACATTAACAGGTCAGACTCACCCATTCAGCCTTTACTACTAGGCTGCCCGGAGACAGCCTTAAAAGTGAGCAATTTGCTTCTGGATAAAGGGTTTCTTGTTACGGCAATTCGACCGCCGACTGTGCCCCAAAATACTTCCCGCCTGCGCATAACGCTTTCCGCCGGACATAGCTTCAAGGACATAGACAAACTAATCGATGCACTGACGATCATCGCTCGTAACTTTCCTGAGATGACACAGCCATGAGTGGTGAGCAAAGGGATTATGATATATCCAAGTTTGAGGTGCGGAGACATTTTGGCAAGGCTGCTGCCAGTTACGACAAGGCGAGTCGTTTGCAACGAATGGTGCGGGAAAGGTTATTGGAGCGCCTTGAACTAATCAAGTTAAAACCAGAAAGAATATTGGATCTCGGTTCCGGGCCAGGCCATGCTGCATCGAAACTGGTACGTTTATACAAACAGGCTCGCGTTCTGGAGGTTGATATCTCTGAGGCCATGCTGAGTTTTTCTGCAAGCAAGGCGCCAAGGTTTTTTGGTAAACGACAGCGATTGTGTGCAGACGTTGAGCAGCTTGGTGTTAAGGACAATAGTGTAGATCTTGTCTATTCCAACCTTATGTTGCAGTGGAGCCGGGATCTCGACCGGGCCTTCGTTGAAGTAAACCGGATCTTGAATAACAACGGGCTTTTTATGTTCAGCACTTTTGGCCCGGACACACTGTTGGAACTTCGTAAAAGCTGGCAAGTGGTTGATGACAAGGTTCACGTCAATGCTTTTGTTGATATGCATGATGTCGGCGACGCTCTTATAAGGGCAGGGTTTGAAAACCCTGTTATGGAAGTCGAGAACATCACTGTGCATTACGATACGGTCATGCAAATAATGAGAGATCTTAAGACGCTCGGCGCAAACAATGCCAATAGCGGTCGCCGGCGCACCCTTACTGGTAAAAATCGCCTGAAAACAATGGCGGAAGAATACGAAAAGCTTCGGGCAAAAGGTAAGCTGCCAGTTACCTACGAGGTTATTTACGGTCATGCGTGGCTGCCAAAAGCCACCCAGTCGCGTCGCGTCGATGACAACACTGTTGTCTTCCCACTTACCGGTCTAAAAGCAAAGCACAGGGGAAAGCCCTGATGGCCAGCTTTTTTGTCACCGGGACGGATACTGAGGTTGGCAAAACCCGGGTAAGTCTGGGCCTGATGCGTGCATTAAGGAATCAGGGAAGTAGTGTTATCGGTATGAAACCCATCGCCAGTGGCTGTCACCGCACCAGCGCCGGACTGAGAAACGAAGACGCGGAATTGATTCGAGGCGAAGGCACATCTGAGATCCCCTATGAGTTACTAAACCCCTTTGCGTTCGAGGAGGCTGTAGCGCCACACGCTGCGGCTGAAAAGGCCGGGGTGTCAATAGACATTGACCGGATAAGGTCAGCATATAAGAGCCTGTATGGTCTTGCGGAGCATATCGTTATCGAAGGGGCCGGTGGCTGGCGGGTTCCATTGTCGGCGAGCTCCAGCCTCAGCGATCTGGTGGCTGAATTAAATATCCCGGTTGTTCTGGTTGTTGGCCTTAGACTAGGCTGTATTAACCATGCTCTGCTGACAGCTGAAAGCATATTGAATGATAACAGGACACTGGCCGGCTGGGTGGCGAACCAGATTACCGAAGACTACCCGTTTCAGGAGTCGAGTATGCGGGTTTTAACCAGTAAAATAGCTGCCCCGCTTCTTGGAGAGGTGCCTTATATCGAAAATCTGGAAGTCCAAAATATTTCGCGTTGTCTCGACCTTTCCCTGCTGAAGTAAATTCTAGGATAACTCAACTTCGGGCTTGCATCTGGCTATAGGCCTGAGGCATATTGTCGCAGTGCAATTTCAGGAACAATTCTTCCAGTGATGAAGTTTGGGGAAGCTGGGGTCTGAACCGCACTCTTAGCCTGCGGACGAAACAGTCGTCATATGGGGCGATTTTGCGTTCCGACATGACTGTGGTCCACTATTTCTATATGATCCCTGCGACGCAAGCAGCGTGATCAGGTGAGTGGGTTGTTTGGGCGAATAAACATAGAAAAACTAAACGAATTTTTATTTCTGAGGAAAGCTGCATGTTTGTAAAAAAACTGCGAAATTACATAGTCTGTGCCGCCGTGTCTCTGTCAGCGCTCTGGAGTACAAGCGCATCAGCGGAGTACGCTTTAAACCTGACAAAAGGTGTCACTCCGATAAGCAGAGAAGTCTATGATCTTCATATGATTATCCTCTACGTAGTGACAGCGATAGGGGTGGCGGTATTCGCTGTGATGTTCTGGTCCATACTACATCATCGAAAATCGAAAGGCGCTGTTGCTGCTCAATTTCACCACAGTACTGTAGCTGAGCTGACATGGACGATTATCCCTGTTTTGATCTTGGTTGTAATGGCCATACCGGCGACCAAGACTCTAATAAAAATGGAAGAGACCACCAGCCCTGATATGACGATTAAAGTCACTGGCTATCAGTGGAAGTGGAAATACGATTATATGGATGAAGACATTAGTTTTTTCAGTTCCCTGAATGAAGAAAGCAATAAGATAAGAAAAGGCGAGTCTGAAACTAATGTCATGGATCACGAAAACTACCTTCTTGATGTAGACAACCATGTCGTGGTTCCTGTGAAAAAGAAGATCAGGATTTTAACAACGGCTGCTGATGTGATTCATGCCTGGTGGGTACCAGCATTGGGCTGGAAGCGAGACGCAATCCCCGGTTTCATCAATGATAACTGGACTTACATCGAAGAGCCGGGCATCTACAGAGGGCAATGTGCGGAGTTGTGTGGTCGAGACCATGGTTTTATGCCAATCGTCGTGGAAGCGGTTACTGAGCCGGAATATCTGGCCTGGGTCGAAAAAATGAAAACCCAACCGGTTGAGATTAATCCGGAGAAACTCTATGCTACGCATTGTTCTACCTGTCATCAGGCTAATGGTCAGGGTCTCCCGGGAGCGTTTCCGGCGCTGGCTGGCAGCCCGATCGCAATCGGCCCGGCTGCTGCACATATAGATATTGTATTAAACGGCAAACCTGGTACGGCAATGCTGGCTTACGGTCCTCAGCTTTCCAACGAGGAACTCGCAGCTATTATTACCTACGAAAGAAATGCCTGGGGTAACGATGTAGGTGATGTCGTGACTCCGGAAGATGTACAGGCCGCCCGATAAAAATCACAAGCAGAATTAACTATCTGATTAAATAATGCTATTCAGAGGAAAGATCAAATGAGCGAAGCAGTCAGTCACGAAGAACATCACGATGATCACGATCATAAACCAAGTGGTATAGGCCGCTGGTTGTTTTCTACCAATCATAAAGACATCGGTACCATGTACCTGATCTTTTCTCTGATCATGTTTTTTATTGGTGGTGCTATGGCCATGGTAATTCGTCTCGAGTTGTTTCAACCTGGTTTGCAATATGTTGATCCACAGTTTTTCAATTCGATGACAACAGTCCATGCCCTGGTAATGATTTTTGGTGCGGTTATGCCGGCCGGAGTCGGCCTTGCCAACTGGATGATTCCTATAATGATAGGTGCTCCAGACATGGCCCTGCCAAGAATGAACAACATGAGTTTCTGGATCCTGCCATTTGCTTTTACCTTGCTGTTGTCTACCTTCTTTATGGAAGGTGGTGCGCCGGCAGGCGGCTGGACAATGTATCCACCGCTGGTGGGGCAGTTAGGAGACGGCTTTCCTTTCCTTATATTTGCTGTGCACTTTCTCGGTATTTCATCGATCATGGGCGCTATTAACATTATCGCGACCGTGTTCAACATGAGAGCGCCGGGCATGACCTTTATGAAGCTCCCGCTTTTTGTCTGGACCTGGATTATTACCGCTTTCCTTCTTATTGCTTCGCTGCCGGTATTGGCCGGTGCAGTGACGATGCTGCTTACAGACAAGTTTTTCGGTACTAGTTTCTTTATTGCAGCAGGCGGCGGCGATCCAGTAATGTTTCAACATATTTTCTGGTTCTTTGGCCATCCCGAAGTGTACATTCTGATTTTGCCGGCGTTTGGTATTGTGTCTCAGATTCTGCCGACCTTTGCTCGCAAGCCCTTATTTGGATATGAGTCTATGGTTTATGCCACGGCTTCAATTGCTTTTCTTTCATTTTTCGTTTGGGCGCATCACATGTTTACAGTAGGCATGCCGCTTACTGGTGAGCTGTTTTTCATGTATGCCACCATGTCTATTGCCGTGCCAACCGGGGTAAAGATATTTAACTGGGTAGCGACTATGTGGAGGGGGTCTATGACCTTCGAAACACCTATGCTCTTTAGTATCGCCTTTGTTGTACTGTTTTCAATAGGCGGCTTCACCGGCCTGATGATGGCGATTACACCTGTGGATTTTCAATATCACGATACCTATTTTATTGTTGCGCATTTCCATTATGTGCTGGTAACCGGCGCTGTTTTTGCTCTTTTTGCTGCAGTTTATTTCTGGATACCAAAGTGGACCGGCAACATGTACGACGAGAGTCTTGGTAAGCTTCATTTCTGGTTATCTACCATATCCGTCAACGTGCTTTTCTTTCCACAGCACTTTCTGGGACTTGCGGGTATGCCCAGACGTATTCCCGATTACAGCATTCAGTTTGCCGAGTGGAATCAGATCTCAAGTATTGGTGGTTTTGTCTTCGGTGTGAGCCAGCTGATTCTGGTTTGGGTAGTGATTAAGTGTGTACGAGGTGGAGAAAAAGCAACGGATCAGGTTTGGGAAGGAGCGGAAGGTCTAGAGTGGACGCTGCCATCACCACCGCCGTTCCATAGCTTTACAGTGCCACCTCAGATCTCAGATGCATCGGCACATTGATTAATTGCAAAGGTTTGAGAGTGACTGAACAAGATCGTCAGGATGAGCTGAAAAAGAAAAATATCAAGCTTGCTTTGATTCTGGTTTTTGTCGCGTTTGTGATTTACGCAGGTTTTATTTTTCAGCATCTTTAATGGATAAGTCCGGGGTTAATAATCTGGCCGGGAAGCTGGTGATGTTGTCATTGACGATGTTTGGTTTCGGCTACGCTCTCGTGCCTTTGTATAACGTATTTTGTGATCTCACCGGTCTCAACGGCAAAACCGGGGTTGTTTCAAGTGAAGTGGCCGAAAAGATGGAGGTCGACATGACTCGAGTGGTCACGGTCGCCTTTGATACTAATATCAGAGAAATACCCTGGGAGTTTGAGGCTTTGGAGAAAAAAGTTTCTGTGCGACCAGGAGAAATGGGCGAGGCAACTTTTGTTGTTACGAATAAATCTGATAGGAAAGTAATCGGTAGAGCAATACCAAGCGTGGCACCAACGCAAGCTTCCGTTTTTTTTAGCAAAACCGAATGTTTTTGCTTTGACGAGCAGCTTATGGAGCCTGGAGAGAGGAGAGAAATGAAAGTAAGGTTTGTGGTAGATGTTGATCTGCCACAAAGATATTCCGCGCTGACATTGTCGTATACTTTTTTTGCAATACCTAATCAGGGCAAAGTAGCTGTAGAAGACAAAGAACTGTTCAGGTCGCGAATTTAGAGCAGAGAATTTTTAATAGATGTTGGAAGATTTATACAAGGGGAAACTTTATGTCTGATTCACATGGCGCATATTTTATTCCGGAACCAAGCAAGTGGCCGATTGTAGGCACTCTGGCGCTGTTTGTGTCTTTTTCCGGTGGCGCAATGATGCTAAATGGTTCAGGTCCAGGTACCGTCGTTTTTGGCCTTGGAATGGCTGCTTTGATATATATGTTTGCGGGCTGGTTTGCCGACGTAATTGGTGAAAGCCTGAAGGGTGTATACAGCGATCAGGTCGACATCAGTTTCCGTTGGGGAATGGGGTGGTTTATTCTTTCCGAGGTAATGTTTTTTGCTGCATTTTTTGGTGCGCTTTATTACGCGAGGGTTTTGTCCGTACCTTGGTTGAGCGGTGAAGGCTCGGGTCTGGCAACCAACACTTTTCTCTGGCCAGATTTTGAAGCAAGTTGGCCTTTGAATGTAATGCCGGATACATCAAATTTTGCAGTGTTTGAGGAAACCATACCAGCCTTCGGTGTTCCAGCACTTAACACCGCACTATTGTTAGCTAGCGGCGTAACGGTTACTTTGGCCCACCACGCGCTTAAGAAAGGTCACCGCAGTAGCTTATGCTGGTGGCTGGCAGCGACGGTCGCTCTCGGATTTATTTTCGTAGGATTTCAGGCTCAGGAATACATGCACGCATACTCAGATCTTAATCTGACTATGAATTCGGGTATCTACGGCTCAACCTTTTTTATGTTAACGGGTTTTCATGGTTTCCATGTAACAATGGGTGCGACTATGCTGCTTGTTGTTCTCGTACGCTCAATGAAAGGTCATTTCAGTGCAGAGCATCATTTCGCTTTTGAGGGCGTCGCCTGGTACTGGCACTTTGTTGACGTTGTCTGGCTTGGTCTGTTTATTTTCGTTTATTGGATATAGCAACTACGCTTTTCGGCTCGTAGGGGAAGGCGCTGCTTCTGGCAGCGCCTTTTCTGTTTTTGCAGGTACAATGCCGTGAGGTTTTATCAGGCCAGTCGCATATCCTACGAACAGCAGTACGAAAAGCGCAACAGACAGACTGACCCTGAAGGTTAAGGAGTTTACCATGCGCTTTGACTGGCCTTTGTCTTTCACCAGGAAAAACATCCCACTGGCGAGTGACACCAATATCGCTATTAGCATCAATATGATCAGAATTTTAAATAGCAATGGAGCGGTCATGGCCTGCAAAGAGAGTCATTGTGTGTGCGTTTAGCATACCCTTTTTAGTCAACAGTTCTTTTGAGGAAACTGGAAAGTGGCACTTTCAGGTTTGAGTATCGGAATATTTCGCCCCGGACTTTTGCCGACTGCGTTGACATTCATTTTACTGGTTCTGTTGAGCAAGCTTGGTTTCTGGCAACTGGACCGGGCGAAACAAAAAGAAACACTAAAAGAACAGGTTGTTGAACAGCAGAAGTTACCGCCCTTAAGCTATCTGCCCGAGGGTGTTGAAAACAGTAGTTCTTTGCTCTGGAGACGAGCGTCTCTGCAAGGTGTTTCAAAGACTGACATTGTCTTTTTGTTAGACAACCAGGTTTATCAGGGCCAGGCGGGATACTTCGTGTATACCGTTCTAAAGCAGGAAGGAGGCCTTAATCTGTTGGTAAACCGTGGCTGGATCAAGGCAGGCTTGAGCCGTGAAACAGTGCGCGTGCCGGATATTTCCGGTTCAACAGAAACCTTGACTGGAGTAATCAAAGCGCCTCCAGCTACCGGTTTGTTGTTGGCTGAGGATACGGAAGAGAGTTTGTCGAACGGAGTAGTGCGACTACAGCAGATTAATCCGGCCAAGATTAATGAGCGCTATCATATGGACATTGCGCCTTATGTTTTCCGGCTGGAACCGCCCTCCACGTCTGGCTTTATTAGAGACTGGACAGCGCCGGGTTTTGGCAGGGAGAAACACCTGGGCTACGCTTTTCAATGGTTTGCCATGGCCTTTGCACTTTTTATAATTTACATCGTAGTGAATACAAACAGGATCAAAAATGACGAGTGAAGACCCGGGCAAGTTGAACAAACTGGTTTTGCCAGCGATCATTGTGATTTTTACAGCACCGATGCTGATATCGTGGTGGCTACTCACGCAAACAGATTATAGCAGAGACGCTAGCGAGGTAAGTCACGGGGAGCTGTTCGTTCCAGCCCGGCCACTGCCTGATACGAAGCTGCTCGATATTTTGGACCCGGAACAGCACAGTAACCTGCACGGTAAGTGGAGCCTGGTTGTGATTCATAGGAGCGAATGTGACAGACCTTGTTTTGACAGTCTTTATAAAATTCGTCAAATACGTCTGGCAACAGGAAAATATTCGAAACGTATACAGAGAGTGCTGGTTTCGCACGGTGATTTTTACACAAGGATTGAGAGTAAACTGCTGGAACAATTTAAAGGTCAGTTGTATCTGGATCTTGAAAGGCAGCCGGCAACATTTATTGAGAACTTTAAAGCTGATAAAAACACCGGGCTTCAGGGCGAAGGCGAATTGTTCTTAATTGATCCTTTAGGTAACCTAATGATGTACTACCCGGCCGACACTCAACCTTCAGGTATTATAAAGGACCTAAAGCGACTGTTGAGATATTCGAGAATTGGATAGTGACTTCTTCTAAAACAGATTTGTTTTTGCTAGTACTGGCAACCGCTATTGCGTATGTGGTCATCGTTCTGGGGGCCTACGTAAGGCTGTCTGATGCCGGCCTGGGTTGTCCTGACTGGCCCGGCTGTTATGGCAAACTGATTGTGCCAGAAGGGCCGTTGGCGATTGAAAAAGCCAATCAGGCGTTTCCTGACCGGCCAGTTGAACATGCTGCGGCCTGGAAAGAAATGGTTCATCGCTACGCTGCCAGTACTCTAGGCTTCATAATTTTATTGCTGGCTTTAAAAAACTGGTTGGCAGTGCTTAGGGGCGAGCGACATTTTTTGCCTTCTCGTACGATACTGCTTTTTCTGGTTTTGTTTCAGGGTGCCCTTGGAATGTGGACGGTCACTCTGTTGTTAAAACCGCTCATTGTTGATGCCCACCTGTTGGGTGGGATGACAATTCTATCTTTGCTTTACTGGCAGCTTATAAGCGTGGCTGAGCCTCGAGCGAAGCAAAATCAGGGGTTTCCGGCGCACTGGGTTCTGTTTGCTATTCTGCTAGTGTTTTTTCAGATCGCTCTTGGCGGTTGGACCAGCGCGAATTATTCGGCTTTGGTTTGTACAGATTTTCCAAAATGCCAGGGTGAATGGTGGCCGGAAATGAATTTTAGAGAAGCATTTACTTTATGGCGTGGTCTGGGTGTTGACTATGAGGGCGGTGTACTGGACGGAGCCGCTCGTACCGCCATCCATGTAAGTCATAGAGTCGGGGCTTTAATCACGTTTTTTGTGCTTAGCGGACTTATTTTGTTTGCCCTTGGCAGGGGCAGTAAAGCGGTAAAAATTTCAGCATTGCTGGTTGCTGTTGTTCTTATAGTCCAATTATCACTCGGCATAGCGAATGTGCTGTTGTTGTTGCCCTTGCCGGTAGCCGTAGCTCATAATGGCGTGGCAGCGTTGTTGTTAATATCGTTAGTCAACCTGCTCTATTTTTCCCAATCCACAGATCGACAGGCAATTTATTAATTTGGAACCATCAAGCACAACTATTCCGGTGAATGAACTGGCCTGGCGAGATTATCTGTCTTTATGCAAGCCTAAAATTGTAGCCATGATCGTCTTTACTGCGATGGTCGGTATGTTTTTGTCGACGCCGGGAATGATCCCTCTGAATGCGTTCTTGCTGGGAAGTATTGGTATCGGTCTGGCAGCCGCTTCAGCCGCCTGCGTCAATCATATCGTTGATGAGAAGATCGATTCAATTATGGCGCGTACCAACAGGCGGCCTTTGCCGAAAGGTAAAGTATCGACTCGATCTGCGATTATTTTCGCCGGCGTTCTCTGTTTGCTGGCTATGCTGGTGCTTGGACTGTTCGTGAATATGCTCACAGCTGTGCTGACGCTATTCTCTCTAATCGGCTACGGTTTTATTTATTCGATGTACCTGAAAAGAGCGACGCCTCAAAACATTGTTATCGGCGGCGCTGCCGGGGCGGCGCCTCCTGTGCTTGGCTGGTCCGCGATAAGCGGCACCCTGGATCCCAGTTCCCTTTTGCTTTTCCTGATTATCTTTGCGTGGACACCACCGCATTTCTGGGCGCTGGCGATATACAGACGTAATGATTATGCGAAGGCTGACATTCCGATGTTACCAGTCACTCATGGGCCTGGTTTTACCCGCCTGCACATACTGTTGTACACGATAGTACTTATTATTGTCACCTTGCTTCCCTACATTACCCTGATGAGCGGGTTAACGTATTTGTTTGGTGCACTGATTCTGGGAGCCTGGTTTCTATATTACGCAATCAGAATGCAAAAAGATCATTCTGATCAGCTGGCCATGAAAACATTCACGTTTTCGATAACCTACTTGTTGGCACTATTTGCTTTTTTGCTGGTTGATCACTATATCCCACAGATTGCCAGATTGATCTAAGGCCTTAGTCGGTAAACGCCAGTTTCATTTTCTTCATGGCGTTTTGTTCCAGCTGCCGGATGCGTTCTGCCGACACGCCGTATTCGGCAGCAAGTTCATGCAGAGTAACTTTTTTCTCGGCCAGCCAACGGCTCTTGATAATGTTCTGACTGCGTTCGTCGAGTTCTTCCAGAGCAGAGTATAATCCCTGCTTTTCCAGCTCTTCTGTTTGTCGGCTTTCAGCTGTCTGTTCCGGGTTCATCTCAGAGTTTTCCAGATAGCCGGCCGGCGCAAACCCATCTGTTTCAGAATCATCGCTGAGAGGACCGTCGAAAGACGCATCGTGTGCGCTCAATCGCTGTTCCATTTTTACTACATCCGCCGGGCTCACGCCGAGATCCTCAGCAACAGCATTAACTTCTTCCTGATTGAGCCAGCCCAGACGTTTTTTCGCTGAGCGAAGATTAAAGAAAAGTTTTCTTTGAGATTTAGTAGTGGCTACTTTTACAATTCGCCAGTTACGAAGTATAAATTCATGCATTTCGGCCCGAACCCAGTGCACAGCAAAGGAAACCAGTCTTACACCCACATCCGGATCGAATCGCTTTACTGCTTTCATCAATCCGATATTACCTTCCTGAATCAGATCTGACTGCGCTAGCCCATAACCACTATAACCACGTGCTACGCGTACCACGAAGCGCAGGTGCGACAGAACCAGCTGCCTTGCTGCCTCAAGATCGTCAGACTCGCGAAATCGCTTAGCCAAAGCCTGTTCTTCTTCCAGGCTGAGCAGCGGAATCTTATTAACGCTTTGCACATAACTGTCCAACGAGCCAGTGGGCAGCGCCAATTGAATATTTGTCAGGTTGTTCATAGGTGTTTCCCTCATAACAAACTCTAAATTGCGGAAAATTTTAGCACTCTCAGAGTTAGAGTGCTAACAGAACTTGAAGTTCCATAGAGTCGTGCTTTTAAGTTGTTGTTATTAAAGGCTTAAGCAGGTTCAATGTCGCGAATATGGCGTTTTACGGAGACCCAGGAGCCAGCCAGTCCAAGGCTGGCGCCACTGAGCAACAGGAACAAGACTTCAGAAAAAGCCAGGCCGTGGAGACGAAACTGGCTGGCATAGAGCTCAGCCAGTCTGGATACAGGTGCTTCCATGAGGAACAAGGTGAGACTTAGCAATGCCCAGGCCATAAGGCTGCCGCCGATGCCCTGAAAAATTCCAGAATACAAAAATGGTCGCTGGATAAAAGCATCTGTTGCGCCAAATAGTTTATTTACTTCTATTTCGCTACGACGATTATATATGGCCAAACGTATGGTGTTGCCGACAATAAGCAAGACTGCTATTGCCAGCACGATGGCCAGAATTGTTACGGCTTTACGCACGATGTCGATGATGGCAAATAATCTTTGTATCCACTGGCGATCAAACTGTGCGCTGTCTACTTCTGGCAAAGCACGTAATTTCTCAAGCATTTCTTCACCGGCCGCGATGGACAGGTTTTCAATCTCCGGCTGAAGCAGCAGAATGGCCGGTAAGGGGTTTTCACCAAGAGTTGAGCTAATGTCAGCAGAACCTGTCTGGCTGATAAACTCTTCCAGAGCCTGCTCCGGACTGATGTGGCGAACAGCGGAGATACCATTCCATTGTCCCAGCGCTGTTGCAAGCTCAGTAACTTGCTCTTGCTCCAGACCGGTTTGCAAAAAAAGAGAAATCTCCGAACTGTTATCCCAATCGGCGGCAACTCGCTGACTATTGTCCAGCAACAGATAAAACCCTGCTGGCAAAGACAGGGCAATACCGACAACGGCCGTTGTTAAAAAACTGTTAAGAGGTTGCTTAAATAGCTGGCCAAGACTAAAGATGCTTGCCTGAGCATGTTGTAATAGCCAGGTAGAGAAAGTTTTCTTCAGGTTATACCTGCTCGGTTGAAGTCCGCTACGCTTGTTCATTCGTCTATTGTCTGGCCGATATGAGTGAGCAGACGTCCTTCGCGTAATGTAATAATGCTCTTGTTCATTTTCTTTATCATGTCCAGATCGTGGCTGGCAATCAGGACAGTAACACCAACCTGACTAAACTGTTCGAACAGTTTCATAATATCCCAGGAAAGCGCCGGATCGAGATTACCGGTAGGCTCATCTGCCAACAGTAAGGCTGGTCTATGCACAACCGCTCTGGCAATACCAACCCGCTGTTGTTCTCCACCTGAAAGAGCGATGGGGCTGACTTTTTCTTTTTTCAATAAGCCAACTTTATCCAGTGCCGCATGAACGCGACGGCGAATTTCCTGATATCGATAACCGGCAATCACCAGAGGCAGAGCTATGTTGTCGAATACAGATCGGTCATGCAGGAGCCGGTGGTCCTGAAACATAAAGCCGATACTGCGACGAAAAAGCGGTACTCTTCTACCTGTTACCCGTTCCAGGTTCTGGCCATTGACGATTATCTGTCCGCGGCTGTGACGTTCAATAAGTGCAATCAAACGTAAAAGAGAGCTTTTGCCAGCACCAGAGCGGCCAGTTACGTAGACCATAGCGGCCTGCTCCACAAAAAGGTTTATTCTTCGCAGGGCTTCATTGCCATCGCCATACTGCATGGAGACATCAGTAAAACGGATCATTTTTCAATATCGAGCATGGCGTCGACGAAACTCTCAGCGTGAAACGCACGAAAATCCTCTATCTGTTCCCCGACCCCGACAAAACGAACTGGTATGCCGAATGTTTCAGCGAGGGCAAAAATAACGCCACCTTTAGCTGTGCCATCGAGTTTTGTCAGGGCAATGCCGGTTACACCAACGGCTTCCTGGAAAACCCGAAGCTGGGAGATAGCGTTTTGACCAGTACCCGCATCTATGACAAGCAGTACTTCGAGGTCAAGTTCATCATCAAACTTGCTGATAGTCCGGCGAATTTTCTTTAATTCCTGCATGAGATTGTCTTTGTTATGCAAGCGACCCGCGGTATCCGCTATTACGACATCGCATTCTTTTGCTTTGGCGGACTGTAGAGCATCATAAATTACTGCAGCGCTGTCTGACCCGCTTTGATGCGAAACAACAGGGACTTCGTTCTTGCTGCCCCACGATTCAAGCTGTTCTATCGCAGCTGCGCGAAAAGTGTCTCCGGCCGCCAGCAGGACTTTGTCGTCAAAACCTTTGAAGTAGTTAGTCAGTTTGCCAATAGTAGTGGTTTTACCCACTCCGTTAACCCCGATAACTAGCACGACAAAGGGTTTTTTGATAACAAAAATTTCTTCTATAGGGGCTTGTACCGGCATCAGTATTTCAACCATCTGCCGGCGAAGACAGGACAACACGTCGTCATAAGAGCTTAATTTACGACGCTTCATTTCTTTAGTCAGCCCTTGCATTAATCGAGTGCTTGCCTCAATGCCGAGATCCGCCATTAGCAGGCGGGACTCGATTTCTTCGAGCTCTTCATCGCCAATCCCTTCACTACCACTGACCATATTCGCCAGACCACCGAGCAAACCCTCTCTGGTTTTGTTCAGACCATTTCTTAGTCGCTGGAAAAAACCATCTGTGTCAGAATCCTGTTTGTCTTTATTAATCTCCAGCATTGTTTTTTGATAATAGCTAAAATTGAACCCGCTTGGTCAGGGGAAGGGTAGATTCGACGCAAGATCCTATCATCAACGGGCATCGAACTACTAAAATGAATCATGCTCTAAACGGAAATAACATTGAAAGACTGAGTAGATTCTTGGTCTGTTTACAGGAGAAGTGGGTTTGAGAAATTATTTAAATATCGGGCTGACGGGCATTCTGTTGTGTTTCGCCGGCCTCTCGCAGGCACAAGTACATGAGTTTTTGCTCGATAATGGCCTGAAAGTACTGGTTAAAGAAGATCATCGGGCGCCTATTGTGGTTTCGCAGATCTGGTACAAAGTGGGCTCCAGCTATGAACATGACGGAATTACAGGTATTTCGCACGCTCTTGAACACATGATTTTTAAAGGCACTGAAAAATATCCGAAAGGCGAATTTTCAAGAATTATTTCCGCCAATGGCGGTCAGGAAAACGCATTTACCGGCACCGATTACACCGCCTATTTCCAGACACTGGAAAAGTCCCGGCTTGAAATCAGTTTGCGCCTGGAAGCGGACAGAATGCGGTATTTATCCCTGCCCGAAGATGAGTATTTGAAAGAAATCAAAGTTGTGCAGGAAGAGCGCAGAATGCGTACAGAAGACAACCCTGGCGCCTTTACCCGGGAAGTGGCGATGGCCACTGCATTTCAGACCAGCCCCTATCGTCAACCTATCGTTGGCTGGATGGCGGATCTGGAAACAATGAAGGTAGATGATTTGAAGCGCTGGTATCAGAAGTGGTATGCACCGAATAATGCGACACTCGTTATAGCCGGTGATGTTGAACCGGCTTATGTCCACCGCTTGGCAAAAAAATATTTTGCTGGCTTCGCCGCCGAAGATATTGATAGTCCTCCGGCCGGAAAAGAAGTCGAGCAACTTGGATTGAAACGAGTTCTGGTTAAACGCTCGGCAGAAGTAGCGCAACTCATGATGGCTTATAAAATTCCGGTACTGAAGTCGTTTCTGAAAGCTGACGGTGCCGAGACCTGGGAGCCTTATGCTCTGGAAGTACTGGCAGGTGTGCTGGATGGTGGCGGTAGCGCCCGTTTCGCAAGCCGACTGGTGCGGGGCAAAGAAGTAGCAAGTAGTGTTGGTGCAGGCTATCCACTCACCTCTCGGCTGAACAGCGTCTTCAGTGTCAGTGGCACGCCGGCCAGAGGGAAATCTGTCGAAGAACTCGAACAGGCTATCCGGGAAGAGCTTGTTGATTTACAGGAAAAACCGATAAGCGATAAAGAGCTGGAACGGGTAAAGGCGCAAGTGGTATCGAGCGATGTGTATGAGAAGGACTCGGTGTTTTATCAGGCCATGATTCTGGGCATTCTCGAAACAGTTGGTTTGTCCTGGCATCTGGTGGATGAATATGTAGAAAGGGTGCAGGCAGTCACAGCGGCCCAGGTACAGGAGGTGGCGAATAAGTATTTTGTAGACGACCATCTGACCATAGCCGTTCTGGAACCGCAACCATTTGACCGAAGCGCTGGTCGCCCTAACAGTGGAGGCAATCCTCATGCTCGTTAGAAAAGTACTGCTACTTCTGCTGGTTTCAGGCTCAGCACTGGCCGGGCCAAAAATTCAGCATTGGCAGACATCAAAAGGAACGCCCGTCTATTTTGTTGAAGCACATGAACTTCCTATGGTTGATGTTCAAATAACCTTCGACGGCGGCAGTGCACGCGATCCACAGTCTGCGAAAGGACTTGCGTCCTTGACTAGTAGCTTGCTTGCCGAAGGAGCCGCGGGACTGGACGCCGATCAAATTAGTTTCGAATTCGAAAGACTTGGTGCTAATTTCGGCGCTAGTGCAGGCTACGACTCCGCGTCCTTATCACTACGGAGTTTGTCTGATAAAAACAAACTAAACAGCGCGCTTGATACTTTAAGAAAGGTAATGTCAAAACCCGACTTTCCCGAACAGGCTATAGAGCGACAACGACAACGTTTTTTAATTGGTATTCAACGAAAAAAGCAGTCGCCATCTGCGCTGGCAAGAGACACATTTTATGCCGCGGTTTACGGTAAGCATCCTTATGCTTTTCCGCAATCAGGCACTGAAGAAAGTATTGCGTCGATAAAACGGAAGGATATCGTTGAATTCCACAATAAATACTATGTAGCGCGTAATGCTGTAATTGCGATCGTCGGGGATCTTAGCCAAAAGCAGGCGAAGAAACTTGCCGAGAAACTCGGCGCGGCTTTGCCAAAAGGTAAAAACGCGGGCAAGTTAATGCCGGTTGCGGAGCTCAAAGAGGCCAGAGTGGAGGCAATTGACCATCCGTCGACGCAAACGCATATATTGCTTGGTCAGCCCGGTTTAAAGAGGGGCGATCCTGATTATTTTGCACTTTATGTCGGCAATCATATCCTTGGCGGCAGTGGTCTTGTCTCACAGTTATTCAAAGAAATTCGGGAGAAACGTGCCCTGTCTTATAGCGCTTATAGCTATTTTTCACCAATGCGGGAATACGGGCCTTTTCTGGCTGGCTTGTCTACCCGTGCTGATCAGGCCGAAGAAGCTTTGCAGGTGTTGCGAGAAAATATAGAGTCTTTTATTGAGCGTGGCCCTAGTCCTGAACAACTAAGGGCGGCAAAGAAAAATATCAGTGGTGGTTTCCCGCTACGGATAGACAGTAACAGCGACATTCTGGGTTATGTTGCTGTAATTGGTTTTTATAATTTGCCATTGGATTATCTGGAGACATTCAACAGTAATGTAGATGCAGTTAGTGCGGAGGATGTAAAAGAGGCTTTTGCAAGACGACTGAATCCCGAGCGTTTTGTCGCTGTGTTGGTGGGGCCACAACCAGCAGCGAAGCAGGATTGAACGCTGAAGCGCTCAGGCACCAGCGCCGGCAGGCTTCGTATCATAGCCGGTCGTTGGCGGGGGCGAAAAATAAGCATTGCAAAAGACCCGGCGCTTCGACCAACACCGAATCGAGTACGTGAAACTCTGTTTAACTGGCTCCAGCCCCTTATTCAGGGCAAAACATGTCTTGATCTTTTTGCGGGTAGCGGCGCCCTTGGTTTTGAGGCATTGTCGCGAGGAGCGGCAAGTGTCACCATGGTGGAGCAAAATGCCGATTCAGCGTCGATGCTGATTCAACAGGGAGCCGAGCTCGGAGCCGAAGGTTTAAGCGTAGTTAATGACAATGCAGAGCATTTTCTGGAATCTAATCAGACAGGTTTCGATATCGTCTTTTTAGATCCGCCTTTTGCTGAAGATTATTTGCAGAAATGCTGTGAGAGTTTGTTGAATATGGGAAATCTAAATCCAGCCGCATTATTGTATCTGGAGAGCGACTCTGATATTGCAGTGAAGCCACCCTACACAATCTTGAAGCGTTCTCGCGCCGGTAAGGTACAATTCATGCTATTGGAAATTGATTCTGGGAGAGTACAGTAATAATGATAACAGCCATTTATCCTGGCACTTTTGACCCGATCACAAATGGACATAGCGATATCGTAGCCAGGGCGGCTTGTCTGTTCGATAATGTCATCGTTGCCGTTGCTAAAAGCACTAGTAAAACAACCGCTTTTACAATTGACGAGCGTGTCGCGATGGCGCGCGAGGCATGTGCCGGCCTTGAACGAGTTGAAGTGAGGAGCTTTGATGGTCTGATGACAAACTTTGCTCGAGAGCGACAGGCCAAAGTTATTGTCCGTGGCCTCAGAGCTGTTTCGGATTTTGAAAATGAATTTCAGATGGCCGGTATGAACCGGCATCTGAACAATGAGGCTGAAACCGTTTTTCTAATGCCAGCCGAGCATCTGAGTTTTATTTCTTCCAGTCTGGTTCGTGAAGTGGCCAGTTATGGCGGCGATGTCGGGAACTTTGTACATGAAAGTGTCAAGACAGCGCTGCAGGAGAGGCTGGCCAGATAAATGGCTTTAATGATTACCGATGCTTGCATAAATTGTGATGTTTGTGAGCCGGCGTGTCCGAACGACGCGATTTACGAAGGAGAAGAGCATTATGAAATCAAGCCGGAGTTGTGTACTGAATGTGTCGGCCATTTTGAAGAAAAACAATGTGTGACCCTGTGTCCTGTAGACTGTATTCCTCTCGATCCAGACTGGAAAGAGTCGCAAGAACAACTTTTTCAAAAATACCAAAGTCTTAGTTCGAGCAAATAGTATGAAAGCTAAAACAATGCTGTGTAATTTTTCACGAGTTCTCGTTCTTTTCTTCAGTGTTACGGCGTCCTCCTTCGCGGGGTCCGAAAACAGTCCGCCGGCAGCGGCAGTTGCCAGTGCTCATCCGCTCGCGACGGAGGCCGGAATGCAAATATTGCGGGACGGCGGCAATGCTTTTGACGCCGCGATAGCGGTTACCGCTGCTTTGGCTGTGGTTGAACCATATTCATCTGGTATAGGCGGAGGTGGTTTCTGGTTGCTGCATCAGGCTGATGACGGTCGTCAGATAATGATTGACGGACGTGAGAAAGCGCCAGCTTTGGCTCATCGACGTATGTATCAGAATGAGAATGGTGAAGTAAACAAGGGAAGCTCATTAAATGGTGCCCTGTCTGCGGCAATACCGGGAGTGCCGGCAGGAATTGTGCATCTCGCCGGGCGTTATGGTCGCCTGCCCTTGAGTAAGTCACTTGCCGCAGCTATACGCTATGCCGAAGATGGTTTCAGGACAGGTGAGCGTTACCAGCGTTTGGCCAGTTACAGACTGGATGTGCTGCAGCAATACCCGTCCGCAGCGACAATATTTTTGCAGGACAACAGAATACCGGATATAGGCTTCCTGCTGGTACAAAAAGATCTAGCTGCAACGCTAAGGAAGCTCGCCCAGCATGGGAACGATGGTTTTTATAGCGGTGAGCTCGCTGATGCACTTGTTGAAGGTGTCAGACAAGCCGGAGGCATATGGAGCCTGCAGGATTTACAGGATTACCGGGTTGTTGAAAGACAGCCCATCGTTACCAGCTATCGTAATGTTCGTATAGTCTCGGCTCCGCCACCTTCATCCGGAGGTGTCGTCCTGAGTCAGGCACTGGCAATTTTAGAAAAGTTTGATATCCACAGCATGAATTCCTTTGACCGCAAGCACTACGTAATCGAAGCGATGCGTCGTGCCTATCGGGACAGGGCTGTCTATCTTGGTGATCCTGACTATTTTAAAGTGCCGGTTCGTCGCTTGCTGAACAAGGACTATCTGGAAGGTCTGGCGATGAGCATAAACAAGGACGAAGCAACTCCCAGCACTGAGCTTGGTAATACACCAGGTCTGGATCAAACAGGCGCAGATACCACACACTTTTCTGTTATGGACAAACAAGGTAATCGGGTTGCAGCCACCTTGAGCATCAATCTTCCATTCGGTTCAAGTTTTGTTGCGCCCGGCACCGGTGTGTTACTGAATGATGAGATGGATGATTTTTCGGTTAAGGCGCATACGCCTAACGCCTATGGTCTGGTTGGAGATAAAGCCAACGCGGTTGAGGGAGGCAAGCGACCCCTGTCCAGTATGACACCTACCTTTCTGGAAAGTGAAGATCGGGTAGGGGTAATTGGCACCCCCGGCGGTAGCCGAATAATTACCATGGTTTTGCTCGGCTTACTGGATTTCGTGGATGGAAACAAACCCGAGTCCTGGGTCAGTCTGCCGCGTTATCATCACCAGTATCTGCCAGACGAGGTACAGTATGAAAAGAACGGCTTCTCTATCAGAGAGAAAATAGAGTTAAAAAAGCGCGGTCATACTCTCAATGAGAAAAATCGCCGTTATGGCAACATGCACGCTATTTTATGGGACAGGAAAGAGAACAAGGTTTACGCGGCAAGCGATCCTCGCGGCGAAGGAGAAGCTCAGGTCGAGCCTGACAAATAGTTTTAGTCAGCGCTGACAATTCAAGCAATAATAAGTAGAGCGCTGTCCCAGTGTGATTTGCCTGATGCTGTTTGCGCATACATGGCACGCTTCCCCGCTACGGTCGTACACGCTAAGTCGTTGCGCAAAATAGCCCGGACTCCCTTCACTATCAACAAAGTCACGCAAGGTAGTTCCTCCCTTATCTATGGCCTCCAGTAAAACCTGTTTGATGACACCTGCCAGCTTGTCGCACCTGTGATGCGCAATCCTGCCTGCCGCGCGTTTCGGATGAATACCACTGCGAAATAAGGATTCACTGGCGTATATGTTGCCAACTCCAACGACGATGTGGCTGTCCATAATAAAAGTTTTGATAGCTTGCTGACGATTCAGGCATTGCTTGTGGAGGTAGTCTCCATTGAATTCGTCTGATAGAGGCTCGGGTCCCAGGTCAACCAATAACTTATGTTGAAAAGGATCATCACCCGCCCAGAGTACTGAGCCAAAGCGTCGAGGATCCCTTAACCGCAGACACTTGCCATTTTTCATCACCAGATCAAGGTGATCATGTTTTTCTGGTTGCAGGTGCGAGTCAACTACCCGCAGGCTGCCCGACATGCCAAGATGAACCAGAATGTTGCCCTGTGATGTTTGCAGGATAATGTACTTGCCACGACGATCTATTCTAAGAATTTTAGCCTTACTGAGATCACTATTTAAACTCCTGGGCACAGGCCAGCGTAATTTGCTATTACGGACAATTACTTTGTCGACTACCTGCCCGAGACAATGAGGCTCAATACCTCGCCGTGTCGTTTCAACTTCAGGTAACTCAGGCATGGCAAATACTTAATCCGTTTTTAATAGAAGTTTTTCAGCATGACCGCTGGCGAAATTGTACTGTATTCCGAGATCGGCGCGGGCAAGAATCAGCTCACTTTGATTTGATACAACATCAAATATTGCTGTACGACCACCGTACAAATGAACTGAAATAAGAGGAAGCTTCTGAATGCGCTTGTAGGCGCTAACGCTTCGTGCCTCAGCTTTCTGCCAGGAGCTCGCCAATACTGCCGGCAGGTTTTCGGATTGATCTTTAGCTGGAGGTGTAATCGCCCAACTATCTCGGCTCAGACTCAATAATTGATCACCAAAGTCTATGCGAAGGATCGTCTCATCTTCCGCTATCAGTTTTGTGCTCAGGAAAAATAAATTTGCTTGCCCTAATTGATGAAACAAATTGTCGTTTATTAAATGAATAACATTGTTATAAAGGACATATCGTCGGGCATCTATTGGGTCTGTCCCGCCAAATATGAAGCGATGTTGGTCCAGATCCAATACCATCTCCGCTGGCTGAAGTTGATAAACATTCAAAGGAGTGTTTGCGGGATTAATTTCAGCGAAGCTTCTGCTTTTTGCCAGACCCAGAATAGCCTCGATTCGTTCTCGCTTTGCTCTGAGGCGAGTTGCTCCAGTGAGCCACCAGACCCCACCCTGTTTTTCAAACGAAAGTAAACTGCCGTTTTTTCGATGTATATTTATTGTATGAATAGTCTGCTTGTCTAAATCAGACAGCAAATAATTATCTCGCTGATTTTGCCTGTTGGTCTGTAGACTGAGGAAAAGCAGCATTGCTGTCACTAGAAATAATGATACTAACGCGACAATAAGACGGGTTTTCATAAATTAGTTAGAGTTTTTTTCGTCGCCACCATATAAATAACCCAGACGTTATAAATATCAGGGGCAAAGCAAATAGAAAAGTCACGGCAAGAATGCCCAGTGATATTTGAGAGACCTCCAGTTTCGCATCACGTACTGAACTAACCGGGATTGAAATCAAATTATCATCGTTGCTTAACCAGTTTATGATTCTCACGCCAAGCTCCAGGTTGCCACTGTTACCGACGTAGGTGTTAGAAAGAAAGTCACCGTCTCCTATAATTACGATCCTTTGTTCTTTTTGGTCAGCATTTTTGTCTTCAACTTTTCTCTTGAGGCTGAGGCCGAGTTTTAGAGGGCCCTGTTGTTCCTGATCCGGATTGAACATCACCTCACCGCTCAGGGCACCCAGTTCAAGCCATGTGTGATTCCCGCTTAAGAGTAAATCACGAGCGTTCCAGAGCGAACCAGATTTAACTATAAGCGATGTGGCCTTTGGAAAAAAAACCGTCAGGCCAAAGCCTTTTGTTATCGGGTGTTGCGGGTAAAGACTTGGTGTGGTTAAGGTTATTGTCGGATCGTTAATGCCAACATGTTGGCCGGCCGTATCAATTACCACACCCGCAGCAAACTCAATACCCAGAAAGTCCGCTATGCTTGTCATGCCAGAGGGATCATTCGGATCGGTCAGCCACAGCAAGTTGCCGCCATCGCTAAGATACTGCTGAATGGATTCAAGTTCCCCTTGTAAAAGCGACACCAGTGGGCTGGCGATTACCAGTACAGCGGTGTTGTCTGGTATTGCTGCAGTTTCAACCAGGTTCAGAGGGTGGACTTTATAACCCCTGTGTTTAAGTTGCTGAGCCCACTCACCGAGATCGTGATTGGCTTTGCCGACAGGATGTCTTTCTCCGTGACCAACCAGAAAAGCCAGCCAGCGTTCACTACCACGTAAAAGTCGCTGAAGTGCGTTTATAAATTCCTGCTCATTCTCAGAGCGTACGTGCTCACTTCTGCCGTCATAGCGCAGGATGAGCTCACCATTCACATTGATGCCCAGCTCACGTATTTCATCGGGAACAGAATCAGGGTTAACAAATTGCAGGGTGATGTCAGTTTTGTGTCGCTGGAATTTGGCTATAAAATTTCGTATCAATAAACGCAGTTCTGAATCTTCGCGAGCATATGCGCTGATAGAAAGCGGCATGCTGGTTTCTGCCAGAACCTGACGACTGGCCTCAGAAAGCGTATGTCTACCGGTATGGGTTAAATCAGTTGTCATCTGATAACGCACGCTGAACCAGGCAATTAAGCCGTAAGCCAACAGTAGTAATAGCAAATTGGCAAGGCTGATTAATTTAAACTGCTTTTGTTTGTTCATTGATGAGTCCGTAGTGCGTCCAGTCGCCAGATCGTCAATACAATGAACAAAGAAGTGAGTAAAAGATAGTAGATAAAATCGCCCGAATTATAAGCACCGCTTAACAGGACATTAAAATGTTTCTGTAATGAAAGATAATTTATAAGGCTTTGCAGATATTGATTGTCAGTATCATTTATTATGTGAATAAGCCATAGACCCCAAAGCAATATAAAGCTGTTAATCGCAGCCAGCGCAGGAGAGCTGCTTAAGCTTGATATAAACAGACCAATTGCTACAAAAGAAGAAAACAGAAGAAAACAGAAGAAATACTCCGCTAATTCCCGAAAACAGCAGCCCGAAATCCAGCACAGTCCCTGACGTAAGAGAAAGGGGCATCAAACAAATCAGTATAAGCAGGCAGAAATAAAACAGCATCAGTCCAATAAATTTTCCCATTACCAGAGCGACAATAGATACGGGTGATGAAAATAATAATTTTATGGTGCCATTGCGATATTCATCGCTGAAACTACGCATGGTAATAAAGGGTGAAATCACCAGCATAACAACTCCGGCAATCTGCAACATTCCCGTAACAACTACAGCAGTCAGGCCGCGACCAGCGAAAACAGATCCGGACTCGAGGTACTTCGATAGCAGTAAATAAAAGAAAACTGCCAGAATAAATTGCACGCTGGCAAGAATCGTCCAGCCAAATAGTGAGATAAAAAGTTTTCGAAATTCATGGCGGGCGATGCTGATCACACTGTTCATGTTTTTTCTGCCGAAGAAGCGCCTTGTTCGACTACTTCACCATGAGTTAGTTGTAAAAAAGTATGCTCAAGCGACTCTCGCTCTGGAATCAGCTCATATAAACCCCAGTTTTTATTTACAGATGTTTCTGTAAATAAAGCGGGTGCTGCAACAGAGTTTTCACATACAACTCGAAATCGTCTCCCATCAATGTTTCGTACCAGAGAAACACCGGATATTTGTTCAAGCTCCTCTAATAAAGGTGGTCGCGCCAGAGCTATGGTCCAGCTGCTTTGGGTTCCGCTTTCTTCAAGCTGGTTTATTTTTTCATCCAGTACGATTTTGCCCCGATTAATTATCAAGACGCGATTACAGCTACTTTGCACTTCCGGCAGAATATGTGTAGAGACGATGACGCTATGATCACTGCCTAGCTCAGAGATCAGTTCACGGATTTCCAGATTCTGTATCGGGTCGAGACCAGAACTTGGTTCATCAAGTATCACAACGGCCGGGGAGTGAATAATAGCCTGGGCAATACCAACGCGTTGCTGGTATCCCTTGGATAAATTAGCTATCAGCCTTTTGCCATAATCATGTATGCCGCAACGTGATTTGCAATTATCCATGGCCTGTTTGAGCTGGTTTTTTTGTATCTTGCGTAAGCGAGCGCAATAAAGTAGATACTCATCTACGGTCAGATCTTTGTATAGAGGCGGATTTTCAGGCAGAAAACCGATGTGTTGCTTTGCTTTTTCTGCTGCTTCAACAATGTCATGACTGGCAACAACAACAGAGCCGGCGGTGGCGGCAAGCACACCACAGATTATTTGCATGGTGCTCGACTTGCCCGCTCCGTTGGGACCCAGAAACCCCAGTACCTCACCCCTGTTTACAGAAAAACTTATTTCATTTACAGCACAATGGTCACCGTAGTAACAGCTAAGCTGACTGACCTCAATAAGTGTTTCGTTGTTCATATAGGAATTATTATTCAGAAAGGTGTCTAAGAATCAAGCCGATAGTGTAGCAGGTTTATGTTTTTCTATGCCTGATGAGCGTGTAAGTGAACACTGGAAGAGCGACTCGTTCTCGGCTAGCATTAACATTATACTAACTTGCAGAGGGTTAAATATGTATCACGAATTATCTGTATGGTCCTACTTGTTGATTACTCTGGGTCTTACACAAGTCACGATAGCTTCAGTAACAATTTTTCTACATCGCCACCAGACCCATCGGGCTCTGGAGCTACATCCGCTGGTAAGCCATTTTTTTCGTTTCTGGTTGTGGTTGACGACAGGCATTGTCACTCGGGAATGGGTCGCTATTCATCGTAAGCATCATGCCAGAGTTGAAACAGATGAAGATCCGCACAGCCCGCAAAAATCCGGGATTCTGACTGTGTTACTGAAAGGCTCAGAGCTTTATCGTCTTGAGGCAAAAAATGATGAAACCTTGTGTAAATATGGTTTCCAGACTCCCGATGACAGACTGGAAAAATTTCTTTATACACCTTACTCGTATGCCGGTATCTACATTATGTTAGTCGTAAATGTAGCCCTGTTTGGTTTTATCGGAATAACTATCTGGGCAGTTCAAATGGCCTGGATACCGATATTTGCTGCTGGTGTTATCAACGGACTGGGTCATTGGTGGGGATACAGAAATTATGAGTCTGAGGATGCCTCGACAAATATTACCCCTATTGCTTTTTTTATCGGAGGAGAGGAGTTACATAACAATCATCATGCTTTTGCCAGTTCAGCAAAATTTTCCTCGAGATGGTATGAGTTTGACATTGGCTGGACTTATATTCGTCTTATGGAGGTCTTTAAATTGGCCAGGGTGAAAAAACTGGCGCCGGAACTGACCTTTGATGAAAAAAAGGATGGTGTGGATCTCGACACGGTAAAAGCGGTTATTACGAATCGACTTCATATTATGTCCGACTATGCGCGCACTGTCGTAAAGCAGGTCTATAAGGAGGAAGAGGCGCGGGCCAGCGAAAACAGCAAGAATCTTTATCGTCAGGGTCGACGCTGGCTGATAAGGAATGAATCATTAATAGATAAAAGCGCCCGGGTCCGGCTTGATGAGTTACTTGCTCAAAGTCAGTCTTTAGCTGTGGTCTATGAGTTTCAGCAACGTTTGCAGGCTTTGTGGCAGGAGAAAACGGCAAACCAGGAGCGTTTGCTTGAAGCTTTACAGGAATGGTGTCAGCAGGCGGAACAAACAGGCATTCAAGCCCTGGAAGAATTTGCACAAAGTTTGAGACGCTGCTCTATGGCGCCGGCCAGGATCTGAGTTAAAGTCATAAAAAAACCCGCTCTTGCGGGTTTTTAGATTCCAGAGCCTGTAAAGACAATTACTATTTAATTTTCGCTTCCTTATAGAGAACGTGTTTACGAACAACGGGATCATATTTCTTGATTTCCATTTTATCCGGCATGTTCCGCTTATTCTTGGTCGTTGTGTAGTAATGTCCAGTTCCTGCTGATGAAACCAGTTTGATTTTGTCTCTAGCGCTGCCAGCCATGATTCTCTCCTAAACCCTAAACCGATTCGCCACGAGAGCGGATATCGGTCAGTACCTTCTCGATACCAACTTTGTCTATAATTCGTAAGCCTTTACTGCTGACACGCAGGCGAACCCAGCGATTTTCATTTTCCAGCCAGAAACGTCTGACGTGAAGATTGGGCAAAAACCGGCGCCTGGTCTTGTTATTCGCGTGGGAAACGTTGTTCCCGGACATTGGTCTTTTTCCAGTGACCTGACAAACTCGTGACATGATAAATACTCGCTACGATGCAAAAAAGAGCGCGGATTGTACATGGATTCAGTGCAAGAGCCAAGCTTGCAGCATGTTTTGGGCTAAATCAGACTTCTTTCGGCGAAAGATACCAACTGCCCATCACCAACCACGATATGGTCGAGGACGCGAATATCTACCAGTGACAGAGCCTCAGACAGTCTTCTGGTGATGTTTCTGTCTGCCTGGCTCGGCTCAGCCACCCCGGAAGGGTGATTATGGGCGAGAATAAGGGCTGCAGCATTATGAAGCAAGGCGCGTTTAACCACTTCTCTCGGATAGACACTGGCTCCATCGATAGTGCCACTGAAAAGTTCTTCAAAGCAGATTACCTGGTGACGATTGTCCAGAAACAAGCAGGCGAAAACCTCGTGAGGGTAGGCTCTCAGGCATAAATTGAGATAGTCACGAGTAGCAGAAGGGTTGCTAAGCACATCTCCACGGCGAAGTCTGGACTCGAGGTAGCGCTTTCCCAGCTCTAGTCCGGCACGTAATTGAACAAATTTGCCAGATCCAAGCCCCGGGGTCTGATTAAGGGTGGCGAAATCAGCGTCCAGCAACTGGCGCAGACCGCCGGTTTTTAATATCAGCTCTCGAGCCAGTTCTACAGCGCTTACGCCGGGTCGGCCGGTGCGAAAGAAGATTGCCAGTAATTCCGCGTCGGACAAGGCCTCCGGGCCCTTTTCAAGTAGTTTTTCTCTGGGTTGCTCGGCCACAGGCCAGTCTGAAATCGCCATAACGTCTCCTTGTCATTTGCGAGTTTTGAAAAATTCATATCAAATTATTAGCTTCCTGCCACAAGTAACAGATAATACAAAGAATTTTCCACGATTAATATCGAAAACCAGACTTTTTAAGGTAAACTGAGCGGCAATGAAAAGACTCTCCGGAAAACGTATCCTGCTGGGAATCAGTGGGGGCATCGCTGCATACAAAAGCGCAGAGCTGGTTCGACGTTTGCGTGAGCAGGGCGCCGAAGTCAGAGTGGTAATGACCCGGAGTGCCTGTGAGTTCATCACCCCCTTAACCATGCAGGCTTTGTCTTCAAACCCGGTTTACACAGAATTGCTCGATCACGAACACGAAACGGCAATGGGTCATATCGACTTGGCGCGCTGGAGTGACGTGGTTCTGGTGGCGCCGGCGACGGCAAATTTTATTGCCAGGCTGGCACAAGGTAGCGCGGACGAATTGCTCACGACCTTGTGTCTCGCGACACAAGCTGCGATTCTGGTGGCGCCGGCGATGAATAAGCAGATGTGGTTGAATCCGGCTACAGCGGCAAATATTGAGACCATAAGTAATCGCGGTATTGGAATCGTTGGTCCTGCCGCCGGAGAGCAGGCCTGTGGTGAGGTTGGCCCCGGTAGAATGCTTGAACCAGAGCAGCTATTGCTGGCGATTCAGGCAGTATTTGAAAACGGAATGCTGGCTGGTAAACATGTCATCGTTACAGCTGGCCCAACTCGCGAACCAATCGATCCGGTTCGCTATATTAGCAACAGGAGTTCGGGCAAAATGGGTTATGCCGTAGCAGAGGCAGCTCTGGAGGCGGGAGCAGAAGTTACTCTGGTGTCAGGCCCGGTTGCTTTGGATGCACCGGAAAGGGCTAGTTGCGTTCGAGTGAATACAGCGATAGAAATGCGCGATGCTGTGCTGGAAAACGCCGCTGGAGCGGATATTCTAATTGCGGCGGCTGCAGTGGCTGATTATCACTGTGGTGCCATTGCCGCACAAAAAATCAAAAAAGGTGATGGCGCTCTGACACTGAATTTAAGTAAAACGCCTGATGTTCTGGCCGAAGCCGCCAAACTGGATCCGTCATTATTCACAGTTGGTTTTGCTGCGGAAACGGAAACTCTAAAGGACAACGCGATTAAGAAACTGGAGGCTAAGGGTCTGGATATGATCGCTGCCAATCTGGTTGGTGAGGGGCAGGCTTTTGATGTTGACGAAAATGCTCTTGAGCTCTACTGGAATGGCGGTAGTTTAAAACTGGAGATAGCGCCTAAAACCCGTCTTGCCCGTCAGCTTCTCCATGTCATTGCCAGCAACTATTACGACAAGCAGTCAAACAAAACTCATTAAGATTTGCGCTTTTTAATTCTTGGACGTACTTATAACATATTGAAGGAAGGTAGATAAGAATGGCTGGTGGACCGGTTTCAAACAGGCGCTTTAGTCGCCGGAAAATGAGAAGTTTGCTGATGATAGGTGCAGGTGTTATTGGCCTGCTTGTCATCGTCATCGGTGGCTGGCAGCTATACAGACAGGCCAGTGAGTCCGCGCTGGAAGCAGGTCAGAAAGAACAGGAAGATTTTGCTTCCAGTCAGGCCAGTCAGATTGCAATGCCGTTTCAGGAATTCCAGCAAAAATTATCGGAGCTGGCAGAGAAACCCCAGATCGTTGAGTTGTTTGGCAAAGCGGATACAAGTGCTTTGGCCAATGCCTCTGCAACACATCAGGGTGAATTTTCTTCAGCCTTGAAGCTACGATTTCTTTTACCCGGCAAGTACGAGCTGGACAATGAGTCTAGTCCTCCGTTGAGCTATGCTTCTCTTGATTTACTCAAGCGGGCTGAAAGCGACAGTGCCGATACCGCTGCAGAAGCGCATCTAATGGGTAGCCCCAATGCACATATAGTGATGGTGGCGCCAGTAAAGAATGAACAAGGTGAGATATCAGGACTGATTCATTTGAGTCTTGCAGGGGATCTTTTTGAAAAAGTTGCCACAGCCTTGGATGCCCCCGATAGTTTTCTCGAACTTCAGCAGGCCGGCTTCGGAAAAGCCCTGGTGCTGGCCACGCATGGTGATAGTACATTAAAAACCGGTGAGGCTACCCGGGTTGCGGTAAAAGGTACCCGCTGGACTGTAGCGGTCTGGAAAAAGGATGGTGCCATGAGTGCAGCGGGCGGCAACATGATGTTAGTTGTAGTAGGATTGCTCGTCGTTTTAATGTCGGGTATTGGCTTGTTTTTATTTTTTAGACGTTCGAAAGATAATGTTGCAGAGCAGGCGGAAACGCAGATTGTCTACGAAGGTGCGGTCCGGGCAATTATGGAAGGTGCGCATCCGGGGATGGAAAAAATGGTTCCAAATCTGCCGGTTTCATCAGTAAGCAAAGTTGAAGCCCAGCCGGTTTCGCAGGGGCAACTCGGCGATGACATCACCATGATGATAAAAAAGGAAGATCTGGTGGCGGCGGCAGCAGATTCAGAAATGCTGGATCTTACGCAGCCGGAACCATCAGTTCCAGCCGATGCAAGCCCGGTAAGTGCAGAACCTGCTGTTGCAGAACAGCCACCTGTCGAAGCGGCCCCTGTAGCCGTTCCGGCTGGAGAGGGTTCCTCAGAAATTTCCGCTGAGATTTTTAGAACCTACGATATTCGGGGAATTGTTGGCGAGACCCTGAACGCAGAGTCTGTCAGCAAGATTGGACAGGCCATTGGTAGCGAAGCCGCTGCCAGGAATCAATCAAGCGTGATTGTGGGCAGAGATGGCAGAACCTCAAGCCCGGAACTAGGTGATGCTCTTGTCCAGGGTTTGCTGGACTCAGGACGCGATGTCATAGATATCGGAGTTGTTCCTACACCGGTGCTCTACTACGCCACCCACTTCCTCGAGCCCAATAGCGGTGTAATGTTAACCGGCAGTCACAACGGACCTGAATACAATGGCCTTAAAATAGTGCTAGATGGAGAAACGCTTTCAGAAGACGGAATTCAGGCTATATACACGAGAGTAAAAGACAGTATCTTCGAAACCGGTTCAGGCTCCCAACAATCACAGGATATAGTTGCCGACTATATTCGGAGAATATCCGAGGATATTCCTGTTGCTCTGGGCGGTGCATTCAAGATCGTTGTAGATTGTGGTAACGGTGTAGCAGGAGCTGTGGCACCACAATTGATACGAGCGCTGGGACACGATGTGGTGGAACTTTATTGTGAGGTTGACGGCAACTTTCCGAATCACCACCCCGATCCCAGTCAACCGGAAAACATGCAGGCTTTGATCGATAAAGTTAAAGAGGAGCAGGCGGATATCGGCCTCGCTTTCGATGGCGATGGTGATCGATTGGGTGTGGTTGATGAGATTGGAAATATTATCTGGCCGGATAGACAGTTAATGTTACTGGCTAAAGACGTGCTCTCCCGTAACCCGGGCAAACCCATAATTTTTGATGTGAAATGCAGTCGATATCTGAAAGCGATCATTGAATCAAATGGCGGCCAACCATTAATGTGGAAAACAGGTCATTCTCTGATAAAGGGAAAGATGAAAGAAGTCGATGCGCCGCTGGCCGGTGAAATGAGTGGTCATATCTTTTTCAAAGAACGCTGGTATGGCTTTGATGATGCAATCTATACGGCGGCTCGTGTTATCGAAGTGCTTATGAACGCCAAAGCAAAGCCATCCGAGACTTTTGCGACAATGCCTGAAGGAGTTAGCACACCAGAACTCAGAATCGATTTGCCGGAATCCTCCCATCAGTCTTTTATGGCAGAGCTGGAGGGTAAAATGAACTTCGATGGTGCTGAGCTTATTACTATTGATGGTTATCGGGTTGAGTTTTCCGATGGCTGGGGCCTGATTCGACCATCTAATACGACACCTTGTCTTGTGCTGTGTTTTGAGGCGGAGGATGAGGCATCATTAGCCCGAATTCAGGAAGAGTTTCGCACAGCGCTGCTTTCAATAAATTCAGACTTACAATTGCCATTTTGATACTCTTGGGTCTTTAATCACTCGATAAAGCCATCTGCACAGGCAGAGCTGCAATCATGACTGTTCCCGCAACTCAAATCAGAAATCAGGAAGACGCCGCAGACATCGCCAGAGTTCTGGTGGAAGCCTTGCCATATATTCGTCGTTTCAAAGGTAAAACCATGGTTGTTAAGTATGGCGGCAACGCCATGTCTGATGAAGCTTTAAAGAGTGGGTTTGCGCGCGATATTGTCTTGATGAAACTGGTCGGTATGAATCCGGTAATAGTACATGGTGGCGGTCCACAGATTGGCGACTTACTGGATCGAATCGGTAAAGAATCAGAGTTTGTTGACGGTATGCGGGTTACCGATAGTGAAACTATGGATGTCGTAGAGATGGTGCTTGGCGGTCTGGTCAATAAGGAAATTGTGAATTTGATCAATACTCATGGCGGGAAAGCCATTGGTCTGAGCGGAAAAGATGCTCAGTTGATACGTGCAAAAAAGCTTGTGTTCAGCCGCAATAAACCCGAGATGGAAGCACCGGAGATAATTGACATCGGTCATGTCGGCGAAGTGGAAAGCATTGATGCCTCTGTTGTCGAGATGTTAATTCACGGAGATTTTATTCCGGTAATTGCGCCAATTGGCGTAGGAAACGATGGCCAGTCATACAATATCAATGCCGATTTGGTAGCCTCGCGCATGGCGCAGGTACTGGAAGCGGAAAAACTGATTATGCTGACTAACACAGCAGGCTTGCTTAACGCTGACGGCGAGGTTTTAACGGGTTTGCAGGTTGCCGAGGTAGAAAGACTAATAGCAGAGGGAGTGATACATGGCGGTATGTTGCCGAAAATAAAGTCCGCTATTGATGCTGTCCGGGCCGGAGTAGGGTCTGCTCAGATAATCGATGGTCGCGTCGAGCATGCTGTATTACTGGAAGTTTTCACCGATCAGGGTATTGGTACTCTGATAGATGGCAGTGGCTTATAGAGTAATAGATATGGTTAACGAAAAACCCAGTCGTCGACAACAAATTCTGGAAGTGCTTGCGCAGGAACTGGAGTCTAATCCCGGTACACGTATAACGACTGCTGCTCTGGCAGAGGCAGTGGGCGTTTCAGAAGCCGCGTTATATCGTCATTTCGCAAGTAAAGCCAAAATGTTTGAGGCTCTTATAGATTTCGCTGAAGAATCCGTTTTCAGTCTGACAAATAAAATTCTTGAGCAGGAAAAAGATGTGACCGTACGATGTGAGCGACTAGTGCAACTCGTTCTCGGGTTCTCTGAGCGAAACCCCGGAATTACGCGGGTATTGCTGGGTGATGCACTAATTGGAGAGAACGAGCGTTTACGTGCCCGTGTGGGAAAATTTTTTGAACGGCTGGAAACGCAACTTAAGCAAATTCTGCGTGAGGCTAATCTGACGGATGGGCCTCGTTCGATGGCGCCTATTGATGCTGCAGCAAATGGAATCATTGCGCTTATTGAGGGGCGCATGAGTCAATATGTGCGCACAAACTTTCAAACCAGACCTACAGGATATAGTGCAGAGCAGTGGCAGATATTAAAAGCGGGCTTATTTAAAACTTTATAGAGGCGTTGCTTTATAAACCTTTCAGGTTTTTGAAACGATTGATATCAACGTCGGCATCGGCCTTCACAATCTCCTGTTCTTTGCGTCTCTCCTGAATGAATACTTTGTTGTTTTCTATGCGACCACGCAGAACTTCGATATCTTTCAGGAGATCGTCATTTGGTGTATTGCCGGCCCGTTCTGCAGCAGCGGCTGCCTGAATACGTTTGTCCAAATCCTCTTGAGTTTTTTCATTACGTTTGTTGGTGAGCGTAATGGCCGACTCAATTACTGCAACCTTGTCGTCACGGGCAGCTTCAATATCAGCGACTGAAGTAAAAGTATCGAGAAGAATACGATCCTGTCTGGCTTTTTCAGCTTCAACTTCTTTTTGTTTCGCGGCAAGAGCAGCCTGTCTGGCTTGTTCAGCCAGCTCTTCCTCTGTTTTAACCCTTTCTTTCTTGTCAACAACGACGCCGTGCGAACCCAGTTCCGAGTGGCCTTTTTGAGCAAATTCAGGCGGTACCTTTTCACCGCATTCGCGAATACCTTCGTGATTTTTCCAACACTTAATTCGTGCGCTGGCGGGCCCGCTAAGGGTCGACAGTATGATGATGCTGCTAATGATGAGAGATAAATGACCAGAGTTTTTCATGATTATTTTCCTTAGCCAGAGTCTTTTTGCCATAAGCGAATAGCTCTTATATTAACGATATTTTTCGATTTATAAAGTATTGGAGTGCTCTTAGAGACTGGAGTTCACACCATATTGCTTGCGATAGGCGACTATGTTGTCCAGGTGTTCTGCCAAAGTGGCTTGCGAACTAAGATATTCTATTAAATTTTCAAGATTAATGATGCTTATGACCTGCATGTTATAGTCTGCTTCTATCTCTTCGATCGCAGAGCGCTCGCCTTGTCCACGTTCCTGACGGTCGAGACCGATACTGATGCCCACCGCTTTCGCGCCGGCATTTTCTATAATTTGTCTGGAGTATCTGACCGATGTTCCGGCTGTGATTACATCGTCTATGAGTAAGACATTACCAGCCAAAGGAGCGCCCATAGTTTTTCCTCCCTCGCCATGATCTTTCTCTTCTTTACGGTCAAAACAATAAGGCAAGTTTCGGTCTTGCTCTGTGGCAAAGGATATGGAGACGGCTGCTGCAAGTGGAATACCTTTGTATGCTGGCCCGAAAAGCATATCAAAGTCGATACCGGATTGCACAATTGCCTGTCGATAGTATGAGCCAAGTTGTTGTAAGCTCAGACCATCATTGAACAGACCACTATTAAAAAAATAGGGACTGCTACGTCCCGATTTTAATGTGAATTCCCCAAAACAAAGCACGCCTTTTTTAATAGCGAATTCAATAAATTTCTTCTGAAAATCTAGCATAAATGGATCTTGATACCTCAATACTACGGCAGTACTTTGCCTGCATAAAATTTTATAAATTAGCGTGTGAAAAATTGCTGCTGAAAATCAAAAGAGAAATTTTCGTTTTCCCCTTCCGGTAGAATCGTTAGCGAATACTTTAAAGTTTCCTCATTGTCTACAGTAGTTTCAGCGATATAGTAAATTGCGCCGCTCTTGTCATCCAGTTCTCGCACATTGAGGTCCCGCAATTGCGAGCTTAGATTAGTGGCACTGGCTTTAATTTTTGCTTTCACCGGTGAACCGGCAGTATTCATGACCTTTTTTAAAACAGAAATATTGAGTAAAGCCCTGTTCTTGCTGCGTGGTATACGATATGCCTTCGCTATTTCCGGGCTGAGGATATCGGTTGTAAATGCACTGAAGTGGACAGTGTATTCGCCAAAACTTTTGGATTGTTCGGCATATACCTGGGAGACAGCAACCGACAGGGATATTACTACTATAAAAAACAGTCGCTTAATCATGTTTTTCTCCTTATTGAATTGTCATTGTGCATGGCTCTAACTATAGCAGACAGAGAGCCTGAGGGAAGTTTGCCGGGTAAGCAACGGAGCTACCCTGGTCACTATATAGCCAGATGTGTGCCCAGATCCATGAGAGGGGCGACAACCAGCGACAGAAACAGATAAATTCCAAGCAGGACTACCATTGGCGACCAGTCCAGTCCGGCAGTCGCGGGAATACGTTTACGAACTTGTTTCATCAATGGTTCCGTTACCTGATGAATCAATACAGTCAAAGGATTGTAGGCGCCCGGGTTTACCCAGCTTATAACGACTGTAATCATGATGAAGAACATATAGACATAAGCGGTTAACTTGAGCAGGTGGGCCAAACATAAGACCAGCAAGGAAAGTGGTGTGGGCAAAGTTGCATGGATTAGTAAGGAAACCAGAATCAGCTCCAGAGCCTGCACTGCGAACAAAAGAATAACAGATGGCCAGTCTATACCGGCAAAACCAGGCACAAATTTTCTCAGCAGCCGCAGAGGAGGATTGGTTATTTTGACTATGGATTGGGATATAGGGTTATAAAAATCGGCCCTTACCAATTGAAAAATAAAACGCAATAGTAACAACAACAAATAAAGGCCTATTACAAATTGCACAAGGGTAACGCCAGCCTGAAGTAAATATGTCATCAGCTCAGTCCTTTTCGAATTCGTCGGCGAGTTGTCTGGACCGAGTGCCGGCCGCGTCGATAGCCTGCGCTACCAGATCAGTGAAATCAGCTTCTTGCATGAGCTTAATGGCACTCTCGGTCGTGCCGCCGGGAGAACTTACCTGACGACGTAACTCCGCTGCCGAGAACTTACTTTCGCGAGCCATTTTAGCTGCACCGAGAGCAGTTTCCTGAACCAGAAGTCGCGCTTGCTCTGCATCGATTCCCTGTTCAATTGCGGCCTGTTCCATTGCCTCCATAAGGAAAAAGAAATAGGCCGGACCACTCCCGGAAACCGCGGTTACTGCATCAAGCTTTGCTTCATCGTCGAGCCAGATGGCGATACCGACAGAGCGCATTATTGCTTCAGCGAGATCCAATTGCCGGGGCTTAACCTGCTCATTGGCAAAAAGTGCGGCTGCTCCCGACTGGATCAGAGCCGGTGTGTTTGGCATTACCCTGATCACTGGCAGAGCCCGGCCTGCGGATCGAGAGATAGCAGACAAACGCACTCCAGCTGCGACTGATATCAGTAAGGGGTTGTTTTCATTAAGTTTATCTGCAATCGATACAATGGTGTCGTGTACTGCCTGAGGTTTCACTGCCAAAACTACGACTTCGGCTTCTGCTACCGCCTGCAGGTTGTCTTCGTAAACAGACATATTGAAGAGGCTGGCAAGACCTTGTCTTTGCTGCGCATTCGGATCGGCAGCGCAAAGTAAATCAGCCGGGTAGCCGTTCGCAATCAAACCGCCTATCAGGCTACGGCCCATATTGCCGGCACCGAGAAAAGTTATTCTGGTTTTTTGCATGTTTTCGTCTCAGATTCCTGTGCTAGATGTTTTTGTTTTAAACTTTCCTAAAGGACTTACATTCTTGGTCCGAAAACAGCGGTGCCAATTCTGATTATCGTCGCCCCTTCCGCTATTGCTGCCTCCATGTCATTGCTGGTGCCCATGGATAAAGTGTCGAGACCATGCCCGGCGGCAATAAGATCGTCGAACAGCCGGTGTAAGTCTCGAAACGCAAGTCTTTGTTCGGAAAAGTCATTTGCAGGGGCCGGCATAGCCATCAGGCCACGCAATCTGAGTCCGGGCAAATTCTCGATTTGTTCGGCCAGGTGTTTGACTTCGTTTGCTGCACAGCCAGACTTGCTTGCTTCTTCGCTTATATTAACCTGTATGCAGACATTCAGTTCGGTCTGTTGTTGTGATCTCGATTCGCTGAGTCGTCTGGCGATTTTATAGCGGTCTAAAGAATGTAACCATGAAAAATATTTTGCGATATCACGGGTCTTGTTAGATTGCACCGGACCGATGAAATGCCAGCTAATCGAATTTTCAGCAACTTCCTCAATCTTTGAAATTGCTTCCTGTAGGTAATTCTCGCCAAATTCCAGTTGACCGCTGGCGAATGCCAGCGATATCTCCTCTGCGGGGCGGGTTTTACTAACGGCAAGTAGTCTGACGCTATTTTCCTCCCGTTGGTATTTTCGTTCCAAAATGCGTAGTTGTTCAAGAACGCTTTTTAGTTGTTGAGCTATGATATGCATCGGAATACAGTAGTCTATGCTTTAAAAAATCAGTAACATGGCGTTATCAGAGTTGGCGCAAAATAATTAGACTGGTTCAGGGAAGACGTTTCCGGACAAGGGTATTGTAAGGGATCATGTGAAAAACTCTAAAATTAATTGCTGAACTGGAGGCTGTGGATGGATATCGGTGAATTACTTGCTTTTGGTGTTAAAAATGGCTGCTCGGATTTACATCTGTCGTCGGGCTTGCCGCCAATGATTCGTGTTGACGGTGATGTACGTCGGGTCAACGTTCCCCCTCTTGATCACAAAGAAGTTCATGACATGGTGTATGACATCATGAATGATAAACAGCGTAAGGATTATGAAGAGTTTCTCGAATGCGACTTTTCTTTTGAAGTACCTGGTCTGGCCCGCTTCCGAGTCAACGCTTTCAATCAGAATCGCGGTTCAGCCGCGGTCTTTCGTACAATTCCCTCAGAAATTCTGTCACTGGAACAGCTGGGCGCACCCGATATATTCAAGGATATTTCTGATTACCCTCGCGGCGTAGTTCTGGTTACCGGTCCAACGGGATCAGGAAAATCGACAACGCTTGCTGCTATGGTTAATCACAAAAACGATACTGAGCATGGTCATATTTTGACGCTGGAAGATCCTATTGAATTTGTTCATGAAAGTAAAAAATGTCTGATGAATCAACGCGAAATACATCGTGACACATTGGGTTTCAATGAGGCGCTCCGTTCGGCCCTGCGAGAAGACCCCGACGTGATTCTGGTTGGTGAAATGCGTGATCTGGAAACAATTCGACTGGCGCTAGGCGCTGCTGAAACCGGTCACCTGGTTTTTGGCACTTTGCATACCAGTTCAGCCGCAAAGACTATAGACCGTGTTGTCGACGTGTTCCCGGCCGAGGAAAAAGATATGGTTCGGGCTATGTTGTCGGAATCTTTAAGGGCGGTTATCTCACAGGCCCTGTTAAAGAAAAAAGGTGGTGGTCGTGTCGCCGCAATTGAAATTATGATTGGTACGCCGGCGATACGAAACCTGATAAGAGAAAATAAAATTGCTCAGATGTACTCAGCCATTCAGACCGGACAGACATTCGGAATGAAAACTCTCGATCAGGATTTAGCCAGATTGGTGCAGGAAGGGGTTATTGATCGGAATGAAGCCAGGAACAAGGCTGCAAACAAAGATAATTTCTAGAGTACAAATAACAAGAAAGCCGGAGATCACAGATGGAAAGAGAACAAGCGGTTAAGTTTATGCAGGACCTGCTGAAGTTGATGATCGAAAAGAAGGGTTCTGATCTTTTCATCACTGTCGGTTTTCCACCGGCAATGAAAGTACAGGGTAAAATGACGCCGGTATCGAAGACTGCGTTAACGGCAGAGAACACCAAGGCCATGGCCTACGCGATCATGAATGATCGGCAGCTTAAGGAATATGAAGCGACCAAAGAATGTAACTTTGCTGTTGCGCCGCAGGGAATAGGGCGTTTTCGAGCCAATGCTTTTATTCAACAAAGTTGCTGTGGTCTGGTTATGCGAGTAATCGAAACCGAAGTGCCCAATATTGATAAGCTGGGCTTGCCTACTGTGTTGAAAGAAACAGTGATGGTAAAGAACGGCCTGA
This sequence comes from Gammaproteobacteria bacterium, assembly GCA_012103475.1. Lineage (GTDB taxonomy): Bacteria > Pseudomonadota > Gammaproteobacteria > Eutrophobiales > Eutrophobiaceae > WLWS01. The sequence continues at coordinate 824,620 of WLWS01000001.1, forward strand.
TTATTATGGTCGGCGGCACCGGTTCAGGTAAGTCCACCTCACTCGCAGCAATGATCGATTATCGAAATCAGAATAGTTACGGCCATATTATTACTATCGAAGATCCGATTGAGTACGTCCACCCGCACAAGAATTGTGTCATCATGCAGAGAGAGGTCGGGGTCGATACGGATGATTGGGAAATTGCTCTCAAAAATACCTTGCGACAGGCTCCTGATGTCATATTGCTTGGCGAAATCCGCGACAGGGAAACAATGGAGTTTGGGGTGGCTTTCGCGGAAACAGGCCACCTTGCCATGGCGACACTGCATGCCAACAGCTCGAACCAGGCGCTTGACCGTATCATCAACTTTTTCCCGGAGGAGCGTAAAACGCAGTTGCTGATGGATCTGTCTTTGAACCTGAAAGCGATTATCTCTCAAAGACTGGTGAAAACGCCGGATGGCAAAGGTCGCCGGGCTGCCATTGAAATTCTTCTTAATTCACCCTTGATTTCTGATCTTGTTCTTAAAGGTGAAGTGCATGAAATTAAAGCCATTATGGCGAAATCCAGAGAACTGGGTATGCAGACTTTTGATCAGGCTCTGTTTGATCTGCAACAGTCCGATGAAATTTCCTATGAAGAAGCCCTGCGAAATGCTGACTCTGTCAACGAGCTAAGATTAAAGATTAAACTGGAAGGCAAAGATGCCAAGGACAGCGATAAAATGGCTGGTCTTGATCATCTTTCTCTGGAAGAAAGCGAAGAAGACTCCGGGATGATGAAATAGTAATCCTGTTTATGAATAACAAGAAAATAAAATGAGGATTTTTTAGAGTGGATATTAATCCCTATCTGAAACTGGTCGTTGAAAAAAATGCATCGGATTTATTTTTCACAACTAACGCGCCGGTAAAAATCAAACTTGAAGGAAAGGCGACAGCGGTTGGCAAGACTGTTCTTGATGGAGAGATGTGCAAGGCGGCAGCCTACGGCATTATGAATGACAAGCAGATCAGTCAGTTTGAAGATAATTTGGAGTGTGACTTTGCGATACCCATGCCGGATGGTTCCGCACGTTTTCGTGTGAATGTATTTCGACAGCGCGGTGAAGTCGGCATGGTGCTAAGACGCATCCCCAGCGAAATACCAACTATTGAGCAGCTTGGTGTGCCGGAAGTTCTGAAGACACTGATAAGCTCTAAACGCGGACTTCTGTTGATGGTTGGTGCTACCGGTTCGGGTAAATCCACTACGCTGGCGGCGATGATAAATCATCGCAATGAAACTATGTCCGGGCATATACTGACTATCGAAGATCCAGTTGAATTCAGTCATCCGAACAAGAAATCCTTGATTAACCAGCGCGAAGTTGGTGTCGATACCCTTTCCTACCCCAATGCCTTAAAAGCCTCATTGCGAGAAGCGCCCGATGTCATTCTTATTGGTGAGATACGCGATCGGCACACAATGGAAGCCGCTATGGAGCTTGCCAACACGGGGCATCTGGCTATTTCCACCCTGCATGCCAATAACGCGAACCAGGCTATGGAGCGAGTTATTAATATGTTCCCGCAGGACATGCACAAGCAGTTGTTCATGGATCTGTCTCTGAATATACGCTCGGTTATCTCGCAAAGACTGGTGCTGGCGGTAGATGGCAAGCGTTGTGCGGCGATAGAAATTCTTATCAACACACCGCATATTGCCGAGTTAATTCTTAAAGGAGAGCTTGATGCCGTGAAAGAAGCTATGGCGGAAAGCGGGCAGAAAGGTATGCAAACCTTTGATCTGGCTCTTTATAACCTCTATAAAGAGGGTCGCATTGAGCTTGAAGAAGCGCTTAGTAATGCGGATTCGAGAACGAATCTCGAGGCCAAGATTAATTTCGGCTAGCTAACAGCTTGAAAACAGGATAGACCTGCGTGCTTTTGAGAGTAGTCATATCACGCGGGTTTAAGTTTATCGTGGACATGCCGATGCAAAGGCATGTGCCAAATTTTCATACTTTTGGGGCGCCATTGTTCTTGCGCGGTTAAAGCCCTCCCTCATACCACTAGCGGTCTGCACAACTAATGCTGGGTTCGGCGGAAAAACCATACGATATTCACTCGGGGAGCCCGGTCGCAGCTGAGGCAACTGCGGGAAAGCGGGAACAGGCTTTGATTCTGCAGCACAGTCATTTACAGCAGGAGCTGCAGCTGGCCGCCGAATTTCAGCAAGCTGTTTTGCCGGAAGCACCGGGCGTATCTTTTCTCGAAGTATCCGTTATATACCAGCCTTTCGCAGAAGTATCCGGAGATGTTTACGACTTTCTTCAGAATCGTGAGGGTGAGCAGGCAATTTTTCTTGGTGATGCTACCGGTCACGGTATCGCGGCCGCCCTGATGACCATGATGATCCATATTGGTCTCGAAGGCATTAGACGGAATATGCCGACAGACGAATCCATCAGGCAGTTAAATAAACTCATTGCAGCGAGAGATACTGGTCGTTCTGTCAGTGCTGTGTTTTTCAGGGTGAGCCCCTGTGGCAAACTGGCGGTGTCGCATGCCGGACATCCTTCGCTGATTATCATTCCTGCAGATGGCAGCCCTTTGTTGCAGTTCGAAAAAGGTGGCTGTGCACTTGGTATCTTTGAAGATGAACCTGTGCCTTATGAAGAAGAGTTATATCAGCTTCGTAAAGGCGATAAGTTGTTCGCTTATACCGATGCCGTGACAGAATGGAGTCGGCAGGACAAGGAAATTTTCGGTCTGGAGCGTTTGCTGGACTGCCTCAGTCGCTATCGTCGGGAGTCCTTAGAAGATATCGGTGAGCGATTGCTAAAGGATTTGCAGAATTTTAGCGAGGGTCAGCCCTGTAAGGATGACCTCACAGCGTTGATAGTGGAATATACACCCTGATCCGTCTAACTGGCGCTTTATTGATTCAGTCGATGCGAAAAAAAAGGGCCAGTTGGCCCTTTTTTCATAATCTAAGAATCCGATTATTTGTTGTTAATGTACATCGTTACTTCAAAACCGAAACGAATGTCATTGTATTCAGGTGTTTCCCATTTCATATCAATATCTCCAGTTGTTAATGTTGTGTTTGTGAAATTTCACAACTATACAATGCAGGCGGCGTGCCATTTGCGAATCAATAAAAATATTTCTAGAAAAACTATAATATACAAGCAGTTACAAGATCAGCTTTTGTTTCGGGATTGATTACTCGGCTAACAGGCCCGGGTTATTTGGTTGCAATAGACCAAAAAACTGGTTCAGTTTATCCAATTTAGCCAGATCGGCACGACAACGAAATAACTGATGACCACTGCAGGTATACTTTTTCTCAAAGAGGCTGAGCGCCTGTTTAACATAGAACTCCTCGAGCACGGAACACCCCGGCTGCCAATAATTGAGAGCCATTTGAAACTCATCAGCGTAGTCGCGCCAGTTGCATCTCATCTCGAGCAAACCGCCCAGACCGAGTAAATAGGGAAAAACCGGGTGAGCATGCCAGCGCCGGGTGAGTTGTGCGGGTTTCGGCCAGGGATTGGGGTACAGTAGATAATGATAGGCCAATTGCCATTTGTGCTCCAATGCGAGCCGCCAGAAATCGATCAGATTCATTCTAATCAGAAGGCAGTTTCCGTTGATATTTATGTCCGCATCAAAGCCACTTTTAGCCAGTCTGTGGGCTGACTTGTCAACACCTACTACAAGGTGTCGGGGATGCTTTTCGGCCAGAATGATTGTTGACATTGCAGTCCCGCAGCCTGAGTCCAGAATCAATGGCAGCTTGATTTCCCGCAGCCTGGCCTCTACTTCAGTGAAAAGATTGCGGCTGGATTCGGAAACAGGTCTTCTGTAAGCCTTTTGTGTGTGCCTGTGTAACAGAGTTTCCAGGTTTGGATGAATCCCATTTTGCTTACTGTCGACGGGCCTTGAGCGATACAGCATAAAGTCGGGTGTTAATAAAAAACCGAACCGGCCTCAAAAACCGGACCATCAACACAAACTCGTTTCATAGCCGGACCAGAAGGGCTGTTTACCCGCACTACACATCCGGCACATCCGCCGACCGCACAGGCCATGTACTCCTCCAGAGAAACCTGACAGGGTAAAGCGAATTCGTCTGCCAACTCAGCTACGGCTCTGAGCATAGGCGTGGGCCCGCAGGAAAAGATTTCCACTTCAGCCAGTTGTTCGGGGTTCAGACTCTGCAACCAGGTTCGCGCAAGATCGGTAACCATACCGTCGAAACAACCGGGATAGGATTGCTGGCTGCAAAGTCGCGAGGCTATGCCCCAGTCTTCCAGAAGCGGCATGCCGGCAATTACACCTTCTGGTAAGCCCGGAATCATTATTTGTGACGGGCTTGTCTTGAATGGGAAAGGCACTTCCGAACCCATGATAACGAAGGATTGCAGATCCTTGCGGGTTTTCTTCATATGTTCGGCGAGGAAAACCATGGGTGGAATACCGACTCCGCCACCGATTAACAGCGGTCTGGAACGATAGTCAGACTGCTTAAAGGGCATACCAATAGGACCGATGAGGCTGATCTCATCGCCTTTCTGTTTTTTGCTTAACAGACCAGTACCTTGTCCGTGAGCTTTATACAAAATGTCTATCCAACCCTGTTTTGGGTTAGCGCGCATAATCGACATTGGTCGTCGCATAGGCAAGGAATCATCGCAGCGCAAATGCACAAAACTACCAGCCAGAGCGGACGATGCTATTTCCGGGGCTGCCAATCGAAGTATGTGCTGATCACCCTCATAGCCTTTTTGCTCAAGAACGCTGGCCATCTCCACATTGATACTGTCTCGACTGGGCGGGTGCTTCATGATGAAATATTGGACTGGTAGACAAGTTCGCCTTCGAAAATTGTGTGAGTCACTGCTCCTACTAATTCCCAGCCGACAAACGGGTTGTTTTTACCGGCGCTAATCAAATGATTTTCTTCAACACTAAAATGTTGTTCGGGATCAATTATGGCGATATCTGCAGATAAACCCGGCGACAGACTGCCGCCTCCGGTTTTCAGCACAGCCGCGGGTCTGCAGCTTAATGCAGCAATGGCGTCCTGTAATGAAAAGATCTTTTTGCGGACCAGGTTCATTACCAAAGGCAATAGCAATTCGATAGTTGATGCACCGGCTTCTGTTTCTGCGAACGGGGCCGCTTTAGCATCGTTGTCATGAGGCTGGTGATCCGAACATATGGCGTCAATCGCGCCTGAAGTAATCGCCTGACATAATGCCTCGCGGTCACGTTGACTGCGCAGGGGCGGGCGTAAGTGACAATCTGAATTGTAGCCGTCCACATCCATCTCACTCAGATGCAGGTGGCAGATGCCAACATCTGCGCTTACCGGCAGGCCCGATTTCTTGGCTTCTGCAATCAGAGCAACACTTCTCGCTGAGCTGAGTCGGCCAAAGTGAACGGGTCCGCCTATGTCTTCAATAAGTAACAAGGCTTGACTGATTGCTATGGTTTCAGCGGTTTCAGGAATCGGTGAAAGTCCAAGGCGAGTACTGATGGCGCCATCATGGGCAACACCGTTACTACTCAGATGAGTGTTTTCCACCTGCAGAAAAACCGTCATATCGCAGCTGCGAGCATAGGCCAAAGCATTTTTCAGCACATCGGTATTGTCATTATTGGTAGAGGCATTGCTGACCCCGACACAGCCGGCCCTTTTTAGTGAAAGCATTTCGGTCAGTCGCTGTCCTTGTAGACCAACAGTAAGGGCGCCAAGCGGAAAGATGCGTATTTTATTAACTTGTTGTGCCCGTTGCTGAATCAACTCTGCAACAGCGGGCGTATCAATCACAGGTTGTGTGTCGGGTGGGTAGCAAATAGTGCTGATTCCCGAACTTACAGCAGCGTGTGTTTCGCTGGCGATGGTGCCCTTGTGCTCCTGGCCGGGTTCGCGCATACGCGCGCACAGGTCGATAAAAGCGGGACAAACGATGCGATTATCAGCATCGATAACACGATCAGCACTAAAGTTATCGGGACTGCTAATAACGGAGACTATTTTTCCATCGACAACAAACACATCACCGACTTCATCAATCTCATTCGCCGGGTCAACTATTCTTCCGTTTTTGATATGCAGGCGTGTCATGACTCCACCGCACTCAGTTCATCCGGAGAACCCATACACATAGCCATCACCGCCATTCGAATTGCGATGCCATGACTGACTTGCTGCAGAATTACCGAACGTTCACCATCCGCTACCTGAGTATCGATTTCAACGCCACGATTGATTGGCCCCGGGTGCATCACAATCGCATCATCTTTAGCGGCTTTCAATTTTTCTTCAGTAAGACCGTGACTGACGAAAAACTCTTTTTCACTAGGCAATAAAGCATTGCGCATCCGTTCTCTTTGCAGGCGTAACATAATAATCACATCAACATTTTCCAAACCCTTTTCCATGTCATGGAATACGTGTACACCGAGGCTTTCAACCTTGCTCGGTAACAGCGTCAAGGGGGCAATTACGCGTACTTCATTGACGCCAAGAGTAGTTAATGCATGAATCTCAGAACGGGCCACTCTGGAATGCAGTATGTCACCGACAATTGCGACTTTTAGTTTTGTAAAGTCGGGTTTATGACGTCTGATGGTAAACATGTCGAGCATGGCCTGAGTGGGATGGGCGTGATTACCATCACCGGCATTAATAATGCGGATGCGCGGTGAGACCTGGCTGGCGATGAAGTGGGCTGCACCGCTACTGGCATGGCGAACCACGAACATATCGCAATGCATCGCCTCCAGAGTTTGCAGGGTATCCTGAAGGGATTCGCCCTTGCTTGTTGCAGACTGAGCGATATTCAGATTAAGAACATCGGCAGAAAGGCGTTTGGCGGCTAGTTCAAAGGTGGTTCGGGTGCGAGTGCTTGGTTCGAAAAACAGATTAACAATAGTTTTACCGCGTAGAATCGGGACTTTTTTTACGGCTCGATCACCAACTCCGGCAAACGATTCGGCGTGATCAAGAATATCAAAAAGAAGATTCCTGCTTAAACCTTCAGTACTTAGAAAATGTTTAAGGTGTCCGTTTTTATCGAGTTGAATGTTGTCTGACGCCATCCTGTTTATTTGAATTCCAGAGCCAGTGGTTCTGGGCCAAGGAGTTTAACATGTTCGTCCTTGTTCAGCTCTAACCTTTTTCCGGAAATATTGGCTTCAACCGGTAGTTCCCTGCCATTCCTGTCTATCAGTACAACAAGTGTGATACTGGCGGGCCTGCCGAAATCAAATATTTCATTCATTGCGGCTCGTATAGTGCGACCGGTATGCAAAACGTCATCCACAAGAATGATATGTTTATCCTCAATCTCAAAAGGCAGGCTTGAAGGACTTACGCGTGGATGAAGGCCAATTCGGCTGAAATCATCACGGTAAAAAGCAATATTCAGGACACCATTGGCCTCGCTGATGCCAAGAGAGCTACGAATTTTCTCTGCCACCCACAAACCGCCGGTCTGTATACCTATAATAAGAGGGTTGTCGATTTCTCGTTCTTTGAGGTGAAGTTTGAGTGAGTCAGCCATACGGGAGATGGTGCTCTCAATGTCAATTTGTGTCGGGCTCATGGTTTGTGTCTAGGCGGAGCTGATATCTGCACTGTCTTCATTTTGTGATTTCGCTGTCATCCAGGACTCAAGAATAACTTGAGCTGCAACCGGATCAATATTGTATGTGTCCTTCAGTTTTTGCTGCGCCTCATAGGATGACAGTCGCTCATCAGCCAGATGACAGGATAAACCATATCGACCATGAAGTTGTCTCGCAAATTTTTCTGCGGCCTCTGTGGCCGGTTGTCGTTCCCCTTCCATAGTAAGTGGGTGTCCAACTACAAAGGCGCAGGGTTGCCACATTCTTACTAATTCCGAAATCCGCTGCCAGTCGGGCTTGGTGTTTTTGCAGGAAATAGTTTCAAGAGGGCTTGCTGAATTGCTGACTGTCTGACCTACCGCAACGCCTATTCTTTTTTCTCCGTGATCAAAACAAAGAAAGACTTCGTTATTCACGCGTGTCCAATTTCTGCTGAAATAAAGTTCATATCAACGCCGAGCAAAGCGGCTGCTTTATGCCAGCGCTGTTCGCGGGGAGTTCTGAAAATAACATCTGCATCAGCCGGGCCACTTAACCAGGAGTTATCTTTGATTTCCTGTTCCAGTTGTCCGGCAGACCAGCCGGCATAGCCAAGTGCTACCAGCGCTTCTTTTGGTCCCCCGCCTCTGGCTATAGCCTGCAGTACGTCTCTGGACGTGGTGACGCCGACAGCATCATTTACATTGATGGACGATTCCCATTTTGATAATGGTTCATGTAATACAAAACCCCGATCGGTTTGCACTGGTCCGCCATGATAAACAGGCCATTGATCGATTAGCTTGTTGTTCGGGTTCATGTCCATTTGTTCAAGGACATCTCCGAGAGCCATTTCAAGCGGTCGGTTAATCACGATTCCCATAGCTCCTTCATCATTGTGTGCACATATATAAGTGACAGTATGATAAAAATTTGGATCGACGAGTCCGGGCATTGCTATCAGGAATTGATTAGTAAGGTTTGATGCTCGCATGCTTGGATCATAGCCATGTGCAATTGAAAAAACTACAGCTTTACTTTGAAAGAAAAAAGATTGTTGGCATGGAAATTGAGGTTATTGACCTTAGTAAAATTATCGAAACCCGCCCTTTTTCAGAAATTGCCATGTCCGGATAATGTGAAGAATATCCGTTTCGCCTTGTATTGCATCCGGAAACGGGGCGAAAGGCGCAGCCAGTTTGACGATACGAATCGCTGCATCGTCCAGAACTTTATGTCCGGAAGGCTGACGCACGGTTATGGCACTGATCGAGCCATCGGGTTTGAGAGCAACGTCCAGAACCAGACTTCCCGAAAGTTTTCTTTTTCTGGCTTCTTCCGGGTAATTGAGATTACCCACCCTTTCCACCTTGGAACGCCATGCGTCCATATAGGCCGCGTATTTGTATTCTCTGGTGCTGGCAGAAATGAATTTTCTTTTCGGTCTGGAGGCTTTAGCGAGCAGGTTCTGGTCTACTCTGGCGCTTAAAGCCGCTATTTTCATGCTGGTTGTAAGTAGACTTGTGGCACTGGGTTTCGCTTTCGCTTTGATGGCCTTCTGCTCTGTCTGTTTACGAACATCTGGTTTTTCACTCGCGCTTTCTGCAGTCTTATCCGGACTGGCCTTATTCTGTTTGGCAGATTCTGACAGTACTGCAATTTGCTCAGTCGCGCTTGAGGTCGCGGGTATTTGTTCAGCCCTTAGCTCTTCCACCGCTTGTTGGGGGGCCTGCGGTTGACTGGCTGCCGGCGGTGCGGCAACTTCAGGTGTGTTGTCGGGGAAAGGTGGTGGCACAGGTGTCGATGGTGCGACTTCCTCCTCTGTGTTTCCGCCACCTTCGAGACTGGCCTGAGCCAGCAATTTAGCATCGCTGGTGTTTTTACTGCGCTGTTGGACGAGAACGATGTCCATCGTGTTATAGCGGTTCTGGTTTTTATCTTCCTGTGCAAAAGTGACGCCCAGAACAATAATTGCATGACAGATAATCGCTAAACAGGCTGTCAGTCCCAAACGGTCAGTCGGTGTGATGACTGGGCGTTTTACAGCTTCACTCAAAATACATTACTCTGAATAATTGATTGCGTTCATTATAAAGGCGTATGTACAAGACTTTCTATACTGTCCATTAATCTGGAAGCGATATCGATTCCATAGATCTTGTCAAGCTCTCGAATACAGGTGGGGCTTGTGACATTGATCTCTGTAAGATAGTCACCAATAACATCCAGTCCAACAAAAATCAGGCCTTTTTCAACAAGTGTTGGTGCGACTTGTTCGCATATCCATCGGTCCCGTTTGCTTAACTCAACTCCGATACCTGTGCCTCCCGCGGCCAGATTACCGCGGGTTTCGCCAGCAAGAGGTACACGTGCAAGCGCGAATTCCACCGGTTTACCGTTGATTAAAAGTATACGTTTGTCGCCATCGCTAATTTCATTTATGAATTTCTGCACCATAACAAATCTGGATTGCAGGTTGGTAAGTGTTTCGATAATAACGCTGGTGTTTGCGTCGCCTTTTTTAATTCGAAATATTGAACTACCGCCCATGCCATCCAGTGGTTTGAGGATGGCATCATTATGCTCGGCAATGAATTCCTTAATCTGTATAGCATTGCGAGTGATAAGCGTTGGCGTAATACATTGAGAAAACTGGGTGATAAACATTTTCTCGTTGGCATCGCGAAGACTGGCGGGATTATTCACAACCAGTGTTCCTTTTTGTGCTGCCAGCTCGAGAATATAGGTCGCGTAAATATACTCCATATCGAACGGTGGATCTTTGCGCATCAGAATGGCATTCAGATCAGACAGAGGCATAATTCTCTCTTCTCCGAATTCGTGCCAGACGCTGGTGTCGTCTTCAACTTGCAAGACGCGGCAACGTGCCATTGCCACACCACCTTCAACGAACAGATCATTCATTTCCATGTAAAAAATAACCCAGTCTCGTTTCTGGGCAGCCAGCAGCATTGCCAGAGTCGTGTCTTTCTTTACATTAATCCCCTCAATGGGATCCATGACAACGCCTATTTTCATTGTTGAACCTGTAGAATATTGTTAGTTTGTTGAATCATAGTGTTGGCTGTTACTGTATGCCAGAGAATTCTGTAAACAAAATCCGCAAAAAATTTATATCCGTTACTGAAATATATGACTTCTACTGCTCTTCGTATTGTTACTCGAGAAAGCCCATTGGCGCTATGGCAGGCCAGTTTTGTCAAAGACAGCCTTATAGCTTTGCACTCAGGAATTGAAATTGAGATTCTCGGTATAACCACACAAGCCGATAAGCTGCTTGATTCAAGTCTTGAAAGTCTGGGTGGTAAAGGCGCTTTTGTAAAAGAGCTGGAGCAGGCACTGCTGGATGAAAAAGCAGATATCGCCGTCCACTCTATGAAGGATGTGACTATAAATTTGCCCGATGGTTTAAGTGTACCGGTCGTAATGAAACGAGAAGATCCCAGAGATGTGATGGTTGCGAATAGCTATCAGACGTTTGATGAACTGCCGGTCGGCGCCCGTGTTGGTACTTCGAGTTTGCGTCGCCGATGTCAATTGATGGCAATTCGCCCGGATTTGCAAATACTGGACATCCGCGGAAACGTCGGTACCCGCCTGAGAAAACTTGATGATGGTGAGTATGATGCGCTGATTCTGGCTGCCGCGGGTGTCATCCGGCTTGGGATGCAAGAAAGAGTCAGTGAATATTTCGATACCAGCGTGCTCTTGCCTGCCGTCAGTCAGGCAGCACTTGGTATAGAAATGTGTACTGACAATCAAGATGTGCTGGAATTGATTTCTCCACTCACTCATGCACCAACACAAAAGTGTGTTGATGCTGAGCGCGCCCTGAACAGAGAGCTTGGAGGAGATTGTCATGTGCCCATCGCAGGTTTTGCCCAGATGCAGGCAGAAAAAATGGAAATGCATGCTCTGGTGGGCAGGGTAGATGGTAGTGAAATTATTAAAGTAGATGGAGAGAGTACAGCAATTGACCCGATGGATTTAGGTAAAGAACTCGGCCAGAAATTACTCGAACTGGGTGCAGCTAGCATTCTTCAAAATATTTAAATCGCGCGTGCTGAAGTCTAAAACCATACTATTTACGCGATCTGAAAGTCTGTCTATACAAAGGATTGAAACTCTCAGGCAGGCAGGCGTTCGCGCTGTGCATCTACCACTAATGCAAATTCAATCTGTCGAGAATCCGGACAGAATTAGCGAGCTTAACAAGGGTCTGGATGATTTTGACATTCTTATCTTTATAAGCAGGAACGCGGTAAAGTTCAGCAAAGCCCTTTTTCCTGGCTTGCTGGCAAGAGACAGGATAAAAATATTTGCCGTTGGTGTCGGGACAAGTGAAGAACTAAGACGGGCAGGTTTTTCTCAGGTTCTCTTCAATGCGAATGGCGGTGCTTCAGAAGGCCTGTTAGAAGAGAGTGAATTGCAGGGGACCAGAATCAGACAGAAGAATGTTTTGATTGTAAGAGGCAGGGGTGGCCGCGAATTGCTGGCGAAAGAGCTAAAGGCTCGCGGTGCTTATGTTGAGTATGCTGAATTATATCAAAGACTCAGACCAGAGTATGATAGAGGTCATGTAGAGAAAATATTCGAAAGTGAAAAACCAGATGCCATTATTATAAGCAGCGCAGAGGCATTAAAAAATCTGCTGGAGCTAGTCAGATCTGAATATAAATCACCAATCCTGAACACAGCATTGGTGGTGGTCAGTGAGCGGATAAGAGACATTGCTTTGTCCCTTGGGTTTTCTGCTGCGATAAAAGTGACTATGGGATACAGTGATGATGATTGTATAGAGGCTTTAAAGGAAATGTTTGAGGTTGGTAATAATGAACAATGACGTAATTGATATTGAAATTGAAGATTCGGACACACAACCCGAGAAAAAACACCGGCCCTTTTTCGTCTGGTTGTTGATCCTGATAGTTATATTGGCATCAGGTTTTTCAGTGGCGATGTTGTATCAGCGAAGTAAAGCCAGTGCTGCTGGCGATGACATTGCGGCCCGCCTGTTGCCGCTTGAAACAGAGTTTCAGAGTCTGCAAGCGGAGCTCGCCGATGTGCGAAAGAGAAATGGACAGCTACAGGCTAATATTCAGACTTTACAGGCTCAGCAACAGAGCCTGGCTGTTGATATGCAAAAGGCATTTAGAGAGGAGAACAGTAATAATAATGACTGGACTCTTGCGGAGATAGAGCATCTGCTGATTGTCGCCAATCACCGGCTAAAACTTGAACGGAATGTGAAGCTTGCATTGGCAGCAATGCTGGCGGCTGACGAACGATTGAAGAACAATGACGATCCTGGCTTACTCTCAGTGCGCAGGCAGTTGACCACAGACATTAACAGCCTTAGGGCTGTTGCCTCTGTAGACATTTCCGGTCTCACTTTATATCTGTCAGACCTTGTTGAAAGAGTATTCGATTTACCTTTGCACGAGATCAGGGTCACGGACACCAGTGTAGACTCAGCTCTACCAGAGCAAGATCCGGATAAATTGAAACAGTTAATGTCCAGCATCTGGCTCGAGCTTAAAAGTCTGGTGCAGATTAGCAGAGAGGGCGAGGAAACTATCGCAACCCTGATGCCACAGCAACGTTACTTTCTTTATCAGAATCTGAGATTGCAGCTGGAGTCGACTCGTTTTGCTGTACTTAGAAGAGACACACAGAATTTTCATGTCTCCTTAGGAATTATAATGGACTGGCTGAATCAGTATTTTGATACAAGAGACAGTGCTGTCGATAGCGTTCTTGAGTCCCTGAAACAAATGTCCGATCTGGAGCTACAACCGGACTTACCCGATATTGCGTCTTCACTCGAAACGGTTCGGGCTTATAGCAGAGTATCTGATGAGACAGGGGAAGAGCCCGAACAGAGTGTGATCGGCGAGGAGTGATAGCAAGATGCGATTTTTGATACTGATTTTGATTGCTCTGTTTGTCGCGATTGGGCTGGGCAGTCTGCTTGCTCGAGAAACCGGACTGATGATTTTTTCTTATGCCGGTTATAACGTTCAGATGAGCCTGAGCGCTTTTGTTTTTGCTTTATTTGCGGTATTCCTTATTGTTTATATTGTGTTTCGCTTGCTCGGCGGCGCTTATCGACTGCCACGAAACATAAACCGCTGGTCAAAACATCGGCGGCACCGGCGTTCTGAAAAATATCTCTGTGAGGGTATTCTGGCAGTCCTTGAAGGTGACTGGCAACGAGCTGAAAAATTCTTCCAACGAGAAGCTCCTTACAGCCGACTACCTCTGGCCAATCATCTTGCTGCCGCCAGAGCCGCTCAAAAGCTTGGAGCGATTGAACGCAGAGACCATTATTTGCGTTTGGCCCACGACGATAAGCCCGATGCTGCGCTGGCGATTGGGTTAACACAGGCGAGGCTACAGTTGTCGGAAAAGCAGACCGAAGAAGCCTATGCGACACTTAAACATCTTAGTGTTGCGGCTGCCGACCAGGATCGGGTCAATGCCTTATTGCTTGGTGCGGCTACTGAATTGAAAGAATGGCCCGATGCACTCAGGTTATTAAGTGATCCCGGCATAAAAAAGCTGGTTCCGGCTGATGAGCTCGGGGCAAAACAGCTGGCGGTGCAGACCGGGCTTTTGCGAGAAGCCGGGAATAGTGGCAAACGCGAGTTACTGGAAAGCACATGGCTTAGCCTGCCGCGAAAATTGAGAAACGACAACACGCTGATTGTAGAGTACATAGAAGCACGACTTAATTTTCCGGATACAGCGGATTGTGAAAAATTGCTTCGTAAATGCCTGAGCAAAGAAGCAGACGACAAGCTGATTGTTTTGTACGGCTTTGTCAGAGCTGAAAATGTCAGTAAACAAATTCAGTTTGCGGAGAAATTACTACAGAACCAGCCTGACAATAACTGTCTGTTATTGACCCTGGGGCGTTTGTGTAAATCCCATAGTCTCTGGGGAAAGGCTAAATCTTATCTGCAGGACTCTATTAATACCGAGCCGCTTGCTGAAGCTCACCAGGAGTTGGCTCTTTTGCTGGAGCAACAGGGAGAGCCGCAGGAGGCCGCTGCGAATTTTAAGAGGGGACTTGCCCTGGCCACGGGGCAGTCTGATTCTGAGTCTCAGAAACTTCTACCGCTGCATACAGAAGAACCGCTCCCTGAAGACCTGACGAAATAAACAGTCTTTGGAGTACAGAGAGCAGGATTAGCTCGGCATGCTCCGCACGCTATTTAACCAGCGTACCAGAGGAGTCTATTGTTCACGATCATAAGTGGTCTTAGCCGGTGCAAACTCGAATACGCTCAAACCACGTTCGGATGCTTTTATGTAGTTTTGCGTAGCCCGTAGCATAGTAATGAAAGGCAGTTTGTGGCCACTTGGAAGTTTGATTTTATCAAGGTACTCCTCAAGTTTTGCGGCTGCAATGGTGTCTTCGCGAACCCGGTTTGCAACGGTAGCCACCTTGATTTTGCGGTTGATAAGTTTACGCAAAGAGAACAATTCTTCAATAAAGTGTTCCGCCGCGCGTATATCTATAGGTGAGGGCATCAAAGGCATCACTATGGTCTGACTGATCTTGGCGTAATTTGCCAGTTTCTTTCCATGCAGAGCCGCAGGCGTGTCAATAATCAGGATCTCGGTTCTTCGGGGAACATCTATCTTGCCAGCTTTTACGGGAGCGGGTTTTATTTCGGCGGCAGATTCCGGCCTTACTGATAACCAGTCTGCACTCGACTGTTGCGGATCGCAGTCTGCCAGAGAGACTCGCTTACCTTCCGATGCGAAATAGCCGGCGATATTAGTTGCTATCGTACTTTTACCACAACCGCCTTTGGGGTTCAGAACAAGAATAGAGCGCATGATTGAGCTACCTTTTTGATGGTCCTGATCGAGAGTATATCTTTTTTAAACATCCTCTACCGCGACTAATTTATTGAAGCTTTGTATATTGCGCCGCACAAAAATTTACTTGCTTGACATATCCCAGGATTTTTCGCGCTCATGCATCATTCTTTGAATCAGCGGATTGATAATGAGTTGCATGGCAAAAATATTTTTTCCGGCGGGAACAACTATCGTATCGGGAGCCGACATCACTGAGCCATCCAGCATCTCCAGCAGGTAACGAAAATCAACCTGTAGTTTTTGTGGATTACGAATATGAATGACAGACAGGCTCTGGTCATTACTTGGAATGTGCTCGAAAGCAAATGGGTTGGAAGTATCTACCAGTGGTACGCGCTGAAAATTGATATCGGTTCGCGAAAACTGTGGAGTTATATAGTGTACATAATCTGGCAAACGAGAGAGTATCATCCTGGTAGCATCTTCGGCGCTGTATCCGCGCACTGCCTGGTCGCGATAAATCTTCTGCATCCATTCCAGATTAACTATAGGTACAACCCCAATCAGTAAGTCAACATGCTGGGCGATATTGATACTGTCAGTAACCAGCCCGCCGTGCAGGCCTTCGTAGAAAAGCAGATCAGTTTTCTCCGGTAATTCCTGCCAGCTTGTCAGCGTGCCCGGGGGTGAGTCGTGTTTTATCGCTTCCTCTTCGTTATGGACATAGTAGCGTCTCATGCCCTTACCTGATTCACCATAACCCTTGAATAAGTCCTCCAGTTCCTTGAACAGGTTTCCTTCAGGACCGAAATGAGTAATGTAACTGTTTTCCTTCTGCGCTTTCTTTACCGCGACGTCCATCTCTTTGCGATTATAGCGATGAAAACTGTCACCCTCTATAAAAGCCGGGATTACTCCTTCATCGCGAAAAATAAATTCAAAAGCTGTTTTGACGCCAGAAGTGCCTGCGCCGGAAGAGCCGGTTACAGCCACGATGGGATGTTTTTTAGACATGTGTTTCGACGATAATATGTTCCATAATGATAACTTACCTTTTTCGCTCTCACTTTACATCAAGCAATTAGAGATTACGTTATAATCCGCCCGTGAGCAGAACAAACTCTCAGGAGCCCAACTAAATTGGAAAAGACGAAAGTAAACGATCTAAGTTTGTATGTTCGTCTGCTTGGTTATGTCAGACCTTACTGGCGAATCTTCAGCATTTCAATACTGGCGATGGTGATTCTGGCAATAACCAACCCGGCTACGGCAGCTTTGTTCAAGTACATGGTGGCTGGCGTTTTTCTGACCAGAGATGGAGAGCTCATTAAATGGATAATTTTGGCGCTGATTGTTTTGTCAACTATGGCGGCACTGGCAAACTATGTCAGTGGCCTGGCATTGCACTGGGTAGCCAATAAGGTAATCATGGACTTGCGCAGTAGTCTTTTCTTGAAGCTCCTGTCTTTTCCCAGTGTTTACTACGATCAACACACAAGTGGTAGTCTGGTATCTAAATTCACTTTTGATGTAACCCAGATAAAAGAAGCCTCTACCAATGTTCTGAATGTATTGGTAAGGGATTCACTCACGATTGTTGGTTTACTTGGCTGGATGCTTTATATCGATTTGCATTTAACGCTCATAAGTTTACTAACCGCACCACTCATCGCTGTTTTCCTGCTGGTCATCAGACGCCGTTTAAGACGCATGAGTAAATTCACTCAAGGCTCAATGGGCGATATTAACCATATCCTGACTGAGGTAATAGGCGGTGAGAGAATCATTAAACTCTTTGCCGGTCAGCAACAGGAACAACAGCGTTTTCACCAGGCGATAAACAACAATCGTCGCTACACAATGAAATTCACCAGTGCTGCTGTAGCCAGTAGTCCGCTTGTGCAGTTGCTTACCTCGGTTGCGCTGGCCACAATTGTTTACGTTTCTGCGCAAAAAGCCGCTGCCGGTACGATGGGTGTTGATGACTTTGTTTCATTCTTCACGGCAATTCTGATGATTCTCGGACCTCTGAAAAGACTCGTCAGAATTAATGAACATATACAGCGTGGGATGGCGGCATGCGAAAGTGTCTTTGCCGTACTTGATGAACCGGGTGAACCCGACATAGGAAGCGATTCGCTGTCTTCTGTTAAGGGCAAGATTGCTGTTCGCGGTCTTAGTTTTGCTTACAGTGTTAGTGACTCAAACGCCTTGTCTGATATCAACCTGCAAATAGAAGCCGGGGAAATGGTTGCATTGGTCGGTTCTTCCGGGAGCGGAAAGTCGACTCTTGCGAATTTATTACCACGTTTTTATCAACAAAGTGGCGGGGATATTTTTCTTGACGAGAAAAATATCGGAGAGCTTTCTCTGGTAGAATTACGCCGACATATCGCTGTAGTCAACCAGGACATCATACTATTCAATAATAGTGTAAAAGCGAATATAGCTTATGGAAGGCAGGGCGCAAGCGAGGCGGAGATCATCGAGGCAGCAGAAAAAGCCCATGCTATGGAGTTTATAGAGACCTTGCCGCAGGGTATGGACACCATGATAGGAGACAAGGGCTCGCGCTTGTCGGGCGGTCAGCGTCAACGTATTGCGCTTGCCCGTGCCCTGTTAAAAGATGCGCCGATTTTAATACTTGATGAAGCTACTTCGGCACTTGATACTGAATCTGAAAGAGCTATACAGCTGGCTCTTGACGAGATACGCCGGCATAGAACCTGTCTGGTAATTGCACATCGCCTGACGACTATTGAAAACGCGGACAGAGTCATCGTTCTGGCTGGGGGTGAAATAATTGAGTCTGGAACTCACAATGAACTGCTTTCGCAGAATGGCAGCTACGCCCGATTACATATGCTCAATGGTGTTAAGGGCTCCGACAATCAAACTTAGCAATCTAGATAAAATCTTCGCCTGAGCTTCCTACCTGTAGAATTTTCATGTTATTAGTTCCACCACGAGAGCCCTGTAGATCGCCCTTGGTAATAAGAACGTAATCACCCTTCTTCACCACTTTTTGTTCAAGTAAATCGTCAACTATTTCCCTGTTAACTTCGAGCGGGTTGGTATGTGTCACATCAAATTGCAGTGGGTAGACACCTCGAAACAGTTTTACTTTGCGAAGCGTAGAGATGTGGCGAGTAAATGCGAAAACAGGTATGCCGGAACTGATACGGGACATCCACAAACAGGTAGAGCCAGTTTCAGTTAAAGCGGCGATAGCTCTGGCACCAATATGGTTAGCCGCATACATAGTGGACATGGCAATGGCTTCGTCGATTCGCTCAAAGCGCTGGTTCAGGCGATGGTCGCTGACCATGGTAACACGCTGTTTTTCCGTTTCTTCGCAGATGCGGGACATGGACTCAACCACTTTGTCCGGGAACATTCCGATGCTTGTCTCCCCGGACAACATGACGGCATCAGTGCCGTCCAGCACGGCGTTGGCAACATCAAATACTTCAGCTCGTAGCGGAATCTGGTGGTCAATCATCGATTCCATCATTTGGGTGGCGGTAATCACAGCGCGATCCATATCACGTGCGAGCTTAATCAGTCGTTTCTGCACGGGCGGCAGTGCTGCGTCACCAATTTCCACGCCCAGATCGCCGCGGGCGATCATTACGGCATCGGACACCTCAATTATGGATTCCGCGTTTTCAAGCGCTTCAGCTCTTTCAAATTTGGCGATAATGCTGGCAGAGCTGCCTTCGATATCAAGCAGTCGTCTGGCCTCAAGTATGTCTTCCGCCATTCTGGCAAAAGATACGGCAAAATAATCGGCGCCGATTTTAACGCCGTGTTTGAGATCTTCCTGATCTTTTTTTGTCAAAGCCGCCGCTGATAGCCCTCCTCCCTGCAGATTGATACCTTTACTGTTGGAAAGCTCACCACCGGTTACGACCTTGCATTTAACTTCGTGGTCGGTGACACCGAGAACTTCAAGAACCAGCTTGCCGTCATCAACGAGTAAGCTGTCTCCCTTTTTGACATCTCTGGCCAGCTTTTTATAGGTAACGCCAACCTGATTCTGATCGCCTGCGTCCTGTTTCATTTTGGTGTTAATGGTGAAATTGTCACCTTCACCGAGAATGATTTTGCCGCCAGTGAATTTTTCAATTCGAATTTTTGGACCCTGCAGGTCGCAAATGATGCCAACTTCAATGTTTAGCGATGCTGAAGCTTGTCGAATTTCTTCAACTCTACGCTCGTGGTCCTCATGATTCTGGTGGGAATAATTAACCCGGAATAAATCGACTCCGGCTAACAGTAGCTTTTCCAGCATCCCCGGTTTGTCGGTTGAAGGCCCGACAGTGGCGATGATTTTTGTTCTGCGCATTAGTGTGGTTCAGTTTTCTCTAGGATGTGAATGGCGGGAAGGGTTTTGCCTTCAAGAAATTCAAGAAATGCGCCGCCGCCAGTGGAGATATAGGATATCTTGTCGGCAACATTGTATTTGGAAATCGCGGCTAAAGTATCGCCACCGCCCGCGACCGAAAAAGCCTTGCTTGCGGCGATAGTTTCGGCAAGGGTTTGCGTACCTTCACCAAACTGATCAAACTCAAAAACGCCAAGCGGACCGTTCCAGACAATGGTGCTGGCCTTCTTTAAAAAACCGGCATAGAGAGCTGATGTCTGCGGGCCGACGTCTAATATCAGATCGTCGTCCTTAACGTCTTCAATCATTCTGACAATGGCTTTGGCATCGTTGCTAAATTCTTTGGCACAGACGACGTCGATAGGCAGCGGAATTTGTTTGCCCTGTTTTTCTGCAAGACTGAATAAGTTTTTGGCTGCCGAAATGAGCTCGTCTTCGCAGAGTGAGTTACCGATGTTGTAGCCCTTCGCTTTAAGAAAGGTGTTTGCAATACCGCCGCCGATAATAAGCTGGTCGATTTTGTCCATAAGTGATTCGAGAACAGTCAGCTTGGTCGATACTTTGGATCCGCCCACAATAGCCACCATCGGCGAGGCTGGGTCTTTAAAAGCTTTAGCCAGAGCGTCGATTTCTGCTTTAAGTAAAGGACCTGCACATGCTGTTTTTGCAAATCTGGCAACACCGTGAGTTGAAGCCTGCGCACGGTGGGCCGTAGCAAACGCATCATTGACGAACACATCACACAGAGCAGCCAGTTGTTTAGCAAGCTGCTCGTCATTTTCAGTTTCGCCAGACTCAAAGCGGATATTCTCAAGCATAACAACCTCGCCGGGATTCAGGTTTACTCCGGTCTTCCAGTTGTCTACTAATAACACCTCTTTGTTAAGTAAAGATGACAGGCGTTCGGCAACGGGTTTCATTGATAAAGCCTCGTCAAAACGACCGGCTTCAGGACGCCCGAGATGGGACATTAAAATCAATGATGCGCCAGCGGTCAGTACCCGCTCAAGTGAAGCCAGAGTCGCTCGTAAACGTGTGTCATCCGTAACCCTGTTACCGTCGAGCGGGACATTGTAGTCAACCCGCATCAACACCTTTTTTCCGGACAGCTCTACATCGCTCAGTCCTTTGATTTCCGCCATAGGATCAGGACGCGTTCATCAGTGCAAGCGTAGTGTCCAGCATTCTGTTTGAAAAGCCCCACTCATTGTCATACCAGGAAACCACTTTGACCAGAGTGCCTTCAATGACTTTGGTCAAAGAGGCGTCATAGCTTGATGAAGCCGGATCATGATTGAAGTCTATTGATACCAGAGGTTTATCGTTGTACGCGAGAACGCCTTTCAGATCACCTTCAGAGGCTGCTTTCATCAACGAGTTAATCTCTTCATGAGTGGTTTCTCTTGCTGCGACGAAGCTAAGATCGACCATGGAGACATTAATAGTGGGAACGCGAACCGCATAGCCGTCGACTTTACCGGCAAGGTCAGGCAAGACCAGACCAACGGCTGCCGCTGCACCTGTTTTTGTTGGGATCATCGACATGGTTGCCGAACGAGCCCGACGCAGATCGCTGTGATACACATCGGTTAATACCTGGTCATTGGTGTAAGCGTGAATAGTTGTCATCGTACCGCTGACGACACCTATATTTTCGTGCAGAACTTTGACGATTGGTGCCAGACAGTTTGTTGTGCACGAAGCATTAGATATTACTGTATCGCTTGCTTTTAATACGCCGTGATTAACGCCGTAAACTACGGTCGCATCAACATCATTTCCACCGGGAGCGGAGATGATTACTTTTTTAGCGCCACCCTTCAGGTGCGCACTGGCTTTTTCCTTGCTTGCGAAAAATCCGGTGGATTCATGAACAACATCCACACCGAGTTCAGACCATGGCAGGTCTGCCGGGTTACGTTCTGACAATACGCGAATTTTGTCCCCGTTTACGATCATGTGATCGCCTTCGACAGACACAGTGCCGGGGAATTTACCGTGAGCGGTATCGTATTGAGTTAAGTGTGCATTGGTTTCGGCATCGCCCAGATCATTAATCGCAACGATTTGAATCTCATCAGTGCGACCTGATTCATACACTGCTCGCAGTATGTTTCTGCCGATACGGCCATAGCCGTTAATCCCAACTTTTATAGTCATGCTAGTTACTCCAGTCAATTAACTTTGTCTTTAAAAAAATTCTTCCAGCATTCGGCATAAACCATCAACCGTTATACCGAAGTGCTCATATACTTCTGGTCCGGGAGCGGACTCACCAAAGCGGTTAACACCAAGTACCGCACCATCCAGACCAACATATTTACGCCAAAGGTCCGGACTGCCTGCCTCAATCGCGATACGCTTGCGGCAATCATTCGGCAGAACCTCATTCCGATAGCTTTCATCCTGTGCATCGAAAGTGTCGGTTGAGGGCATTGAAACCACACGAATGTGGTGGCCTTTCTGCTCAAATTGACCTGCGGCCTCCAGCGCAATACTTACCTCTGAACCGGTCGCTATAATAATAACTTCCGGTTTGTCAGTACCATTAAGCAGTGTATAGGCACCACGCTGTATATTCGCTATCTGCTTTTCTTCGCGCTCAATGTTTGGAAGTCCCTGTCTTGAAAGCAACAGAGAGGTGGGTTTATTTTCATTCTCTATCGCGGCACGCCAGGCAACAGCCGTCTCCACGGCATCACAGGGACGCCAGACCGACATGTTCGGGATTAACCTCAGGCTTGCGGCCTGTTCAACAGCCTGATGAGTCGGTCCATCTTCACCCAGGCCGATTGAGTCGTGGCTGAAAACACTGATGTTTCGCTGTTTCATCAAGGCTGCCATTCTGAGTGCGTTGCGCGCATAGTCGGAAAAAATAAGGAAGGTGCCACCATAGGGAATGAAACCACCATGCAAAGCCATGCCATTATTGATAGCCACCATGGCGAATTCGCGCACACCATAAGACAGATAGTTTCCATCTTCCTCGCCATGATTAATCCATCTGGAGCCAGACCAGGCAGTCAGATTGGAGCCGCTTAGATCCGCTGAGCCACCGAATAATTCGGGCAGTACAGGAGCGTAGGCGTTCAGCGCATTCTGAGAGGCTTTACGGCTGGCTATTTTTCCCGCTTTTGTCACGCAGTCCTGCAGGTAATCCTCACAAGTCTGATCCCAGTTCTGTGGCAGAGTAGTGCCACTGATTCGTCGTTTGAATTCTTCCGCCAGCTGCGGGTGTTTGTTTTCGTATTTCTTAAATACTTGTTGCCATTCGTTTTCGACCTGTTGGCCTCGTTCTTTGGCATCCCATGCCTTGTACTGGGCATCCGGAATCTCAAAAGGCGGGTAGTCCCAGCCAATATTTTCACGAACCAGAGCAACTTCATCTTCACCCAGTGGCGCGCCGTGACTGGATTCTTTGCCCTGTTTGTTTGGAGAACCCCAACCAATGGTTGTTTTACAGCAAATCAGCGATGGTTTTTCGCTTTCTGCGCGGGCCTTTTCCAGAGCGTCTTTCACCTGTTCCGCATCGTGACCATCGACATTACGAATTACATGCCAGCCATAAGCCTCAAAACGAGCCGGTACATCCTCGCTGAACCAGCCACCGACTTCACCATCGATTGATATATTGTTGTCATCATAAAGAGCAATAAGTTTGCCAAGACCGAGTGTGCCGGCCAGCGAACTGGCCTCGTGCGAAATACCTTCCATCAGACAGCCATCACCAACCGAGACGTAGGTGTGATGATTTACTATTTCCAGATTCGGCTGATTAAACTGATTAGCAAGCAAACGTTCAGCCAGCGCCATACCCACAGCGTTGGCGAGTCCCTGGCCAAGCGGACCTGTGGTAGTTTCAATGCCCGGCGTATAACCGAATTCCGGGTGACCGGGTGTGCGCGAATGTAGCTGGCGAAAATCTCTGATATCGTCCATCGACAGCTCGTAACCGCTCAGATGTAAAAGCGAATACATAAGCATTGAACCGTGGCCATTCGACATGACGAAACGATCACGATTCGGCCAGTCAGGATTAGCCGGGTTGTGAATTAAAAAGTCATTCCACAGGACTTCAGCCAGATCAGCCATTCCCATGGGCGCACCCGGGTGGCCGATGTTGGCACGTTGGACTGCATCCATGCTTAAGGCCCGGATGGCATTGGCAAGTTCACGCCGTGAGAGCATTCTGGTCTCCATTTATCATTAGTCTTGTCAGGGGAAACACTGAGGCACCGGCAGTATTAAGCCGGTCTCCCCAGAAACAGGGGCGGCTATTGTCTCTCAGCTGCATTGCAGTGGCAAGGAAAGAGCGTGCCTAATTAGTTCACGAATGCATTAGCAAATCTTGTTGCTTTGCCGGCAGGATTCCAAAAGGAGGCTTTTCAAGCTAGAATGCGCGGCTCCGAAAACACAGCAAGTGAGTATAGTTATGCAAAACAGTCATTTATTTACATCCGAATCCGTATCTGAAGGTCACCCGGACAAGGTTGCCGATCAGATTTCCGACGCCATTCTGGATGCAATTTTGACTGATGATGCCGCTGGCCGTGTCGCTTGCGAGACGATGGTAACGACAGGAATGGTGGTGCTTGCCGGCGAGATTAGCACCAACACCTATGTTGATATGGCAGATGTTGCCAGACAGACAATCAAAGAAATTGGCTACAACAGCTCAGACATGGGTTTTGACTGGGAATCCTGTGCAGTCATGGTATCCATCGATAAACAGTCTGCAGATATCGCCATGGGTGTGGACGAATACAGTGAGCATGAGCAGGGAGCCGGTGATCAGGGTCTTATGTTCGGTTATGCCTGTAATGAAACAGACACCTTGATGCCAGCTCCGATTGATTATGCTCATCGTCTCGTCAGACGTCAGGCAGAAGTCCGCAAAAACGGCTCATTGCCCTGGTTGAGGCCTGATGCGAAGAGTCAGGTAACTTTTCGTTACGAAGATGCAAAACCTGTTGGTATTGATGCTGTTGTGCTTTCTACTCAACACAATCCGGAGATCGAGACACCAGCATTGCGAGAAGCTGTTCTTGAAGAAATTATTAAACCGGTACTGCCGGCAGAGTGGTTGAGTGCTGACACCAAGTACCACATTAATCCGACTGGTCGTTTTGTCATTGGCGGACCAATGGGTGACTGTGGTTTAACCGGCAGAAAAATTATTGTCGATACTTATGGTGGTATGGCAAGACATGGTGGCGGTGCTTTTTCCGGTAAAGACCCCTCAAAAGTAGATCGATCAGCAGCCTATGCCGCCCGTTATGTGGCCAAGAATATTGTTGCCGCTGGCCTGGCAGAACGATGTGAGGTACAGGTTTCCTATGCTATCGGCGTGGCCGAGCCGACTTCTATCAATGTTGATACCTTTGGTACAGGAAAGGTAGATGATAATAAACTGATTGCTGCGGTGAGAGAGGTGTTCGATCTCAAGCCGAAAGGCCTGATAGCCATGCTGGATTTGCTCAGACCTATCTATAGAAATACGGCAGCCTACGGCCACTTTGGCAGAAACGATCAGGATTTGCCCTGGGAAAAGACCGATAAGGCCGAGGCCCTGAACGCAGCCGTCTCTTGATTATAAGACCCTGATTTACTATTGATTTTGCCCTGTTTAACGTAAGGGCTGGAATCTTGACCTCAGGTTTACTATACTTTCGCGCCTGCTAAGCTGACTGCAGACGAAAATTTTCAAATAGCCGCAATCCCAAGGAGCGCTGCGACAACCGATACGGTTGCCAGGCTTGGGCTGACACGGCAAGTTTTAAAACGGCGCTCGCGAATACTATTGGAGAAACCAATATGAGTGTAGCGAGCGATACCATCTTTTCTGATTATCACGTAGCCGATATGGCCCTGTCTGCATGGGGACATAAGGAAATTCGAATTGCTGAAACCGAAATGCCCGGTTTGGTGTCAATTCGTGAAGAGTTCAAAGAGCAGCAACCGCTTAAAGGCGCAAAGATTGCCGGCTCATTACATATGACCATTCAAACCGCGGTTTTGATTGAAACTCTGGTGGCGCTCGGCGCAGAAGTACGCTGGGCATCCTGTAATATCTTTTCCACACAGGATCATGCTGCTGCGGCGATAGCCGATCAAAATATTCCTGTGTTCGCCGTAAAAGGTGAAACGCTTGAAGATTACTGGGAGTACACCCACCGCATTATGCAGTGGCATGACGGCGGCACGCCAAACATGATTCTTGATGATGGCGGCGACGCAACCATGCTATTGATACTTGGTAGCAAGGCTGAGAAGGATATATCTGTACTGGATAACCCGGGTTCAGAGGAAGAAACTTTTTTGTTCGCCTCGATCAAAAACAAGCTGGCCAGTGATGACAGTTTTTATTCTCGTACGCTTGCCAATATTCAGGGTGTAACAGAAGAAACCACTACAGGTGTGCATCGACTCTATCAGATGGTTAAGACCGGTGAGTTACCATTTCCAGCCATTAACGTTAATGATTCAGTGACCAAGTCGAAGTTCGATAATCTCTATGGCTGCAGGGAATCACTGGTGGATGGAATCAAGCGCGCAACTGATGTCATGATCGCCGGTAAAGTGGCCGTTGTACTAGGCTATGGTGATGTAGGCAAAGGTTGTGCTCAGTCATTACGAGGTCTTGGCGCAACAGTGTGGGTAACTGAGATTGATCCAATTTGTGCCTTGCAGGCAGCAATGGAAGGTTATCGAGTGGTTCGCATGGATGAAGTTTGTGATCAGGGTGATATTTTCGTCACCACCACCGGTAACTTTAATGTGATTCAACATGATCATATGGCAAAGATGAAAGATCAGGCGATAGTCTGCAACATCGGTCATTTTGATAATGAAATTGATGTTGCCAGCCTGGAAAAATATGAGTGGGATGAGATCAAACCGCAGGTCGACCACGTCATTTTCCCTGACGGGAAACGCATCATTCTGCTTGCCAGAGGACGTCTGGTTAATCTGGGTTGTGGTACCGGACATCCAAGTTTTGTTATGTCTAATTCTTTTACCAATCAGGTGCTGGCGCAAATCGAGTTATTTTGTCAGGACGGAAAATACGCTAACGATGTTTATGTATTACCTAAACATCTTGACGAAAAAGTGGCCCGGCTACATCTGAATCGCATAGGCGCGAATCTCACCGACTTAAGTGCGGAACAGGCGGCTTATATCAGTGTTGAAGTAGAAGGACCGTATAAGCCTGAACATTATCGTTACTAATCGATAGTGGACGTTATCGCAAAGCAATGGATTGCTTTGCGTTTTCTTTCCAGCCAATGCAGGGGAAGGTAAATCAAACAGAAAAGCAAAAAATTCAGTTTTGAATTTTTCCCGCCACGTACCGCGGAATCGAGTCTTAAGCTTCAGGAAGTTCAACAAAGTCTGGCTGAACTCGGCCCGGACTTTTTTTCAGTGACTTATGGTGCCGGTGGCAGCACCCGTGAAAAAACCTTCGAAACAGTAATCGATATTCGTAGTAAAACCGGCATAGATGCGGCACCGCATTTGTCCTGTGTTGGATCAAGTGCAGAAGATTTGCAAGCAGTACTCAGCACATATCGAAAGCATAATCTTAAACATCTTGTCGCGCTTCGAGGTGATTTGCCTTCAGGCTCGGTCGGAATGGGAACCCTGCGATATGCGAATGAACTCGTTGAATTTATCCGTCGCGAAAGCGGCGACTATTTTGAAATAGACGTTGCCTGTTATCCTGAATTTCACCCACAGGCACATTCTGCCAGTCAGGATCTTGCGAATTTTAAACGAAAAGTTGAAGCCGGCGCCAATGGTGCTATTACTCAGTATTTCTACAACGCAGACGCTTATTACCGATTTCTCGACAGTTGTGAAAAATTGCAGATTGATATTCCGATTGTTCCCGGCATCATGCCTATTACCAATTGCACCCAACTAACCCGGTTCTCAGAAGCCTGCGGTGCGGAAATACCTCGATGGATTTTGCAAAGATTGCGCGACTTTGGCGACGATCGTGAATCGATAATCGAATTCGGGATTGAGGTCACCACCAGCTTGTGCCAGAAACTTCTCGACGTAGGTGTGCCCGGATTGCATTTCTACACAATGAATCAGGCTCGAGCGTCCACTATGATCTGTCAGAACCTGAAGCTGAGTGACAGTTAGCTTGCTGTCCTGTCACTCAGGCTGTATGTTCAGTTTCTATATGACACTCAGGAATTGACCTTTGTCTCAGGCAGAAAAACAGACTTCCATTCGCAATCTTGAACCGCCGGCACTACTTCTTGTAGATGACGATCCGCTGATTGTGGAATCACTTTCGATGGTCCTGCAGAGTGATTTCACGATCTATTCCGCTGAAAGTCGGGCACAGGCAAAAAGTCTGATCCAGCGATTGGAAACGGTGCCTTCGATTGCACTCGTCGATCTGGGCTTACCTCCCCTGCCACACAATCCCGATGAAGGCTTCGAGTTAATCAACGAACTGCTTTCCTATAAACCGAACATGAAAATCCTTGTTCTCTCAGGTCAGAGTGAAAAGGAGAATATTCAACATGCGCTGACTTTGGGCGCGGTCGATTTTGTTCCCAAGCCCTGCGATATCACCTTATTGAAAGCACGTTTGCAGCATCAGATCATGATTGTCGGCGCCGAACAGTCGCAGGCCGAAACCGGTGCCAGTGATGACAGTCTGCTGGGAAAGAGTAAAGCGATACAGATATTGCATGAATTAATTGTTCAGTTCGCGGACACACCGTTTCCAGTTATTATCGAAGGTGAGTCTGGAACTGGTAAAGAGCTGGTAGCCCAGTATCTGCACGACCAGAGTGCGCGGGGTACTTCTCCTTTTTTGACCATCAACTGTGCGGCTTTTACAGCCGAGCTACTGGATGCACAATTATTTGGCCACGCTAAAGGCGCTTTCACCGGTGCTACATCGGAACGTAATGGTTTTTTTGAGGAAGCCAATCAGGGCAGTCTGTTTCTTGATGAAATCGGCGAGATGCCACTGGAACTGCAATCCAAGTTGCTACGGGTATTGGAGAATGGAGAATTCTATCGGCTCGGCGAAACTCAGGCACGCAAGTCTTCGGCACGGATAATTGCGGCAACAAACAGGGATCTGAAAGAAGAAGTGCGAACCGGGCGATTTCGTCAGGACCTTTACCATCGACTGAGTGTGTTAACGGTTACGGTACCCCCATTACGTGAACGGGGACGTGACAGCCTGGTTTTGCTAGAGCATTTCAGACGTCTCTATGCAGTCAGCATGGCGCCTTTTGAGCTGGACAAAGAAGCGGAAAACTACCTGCTCGATTACTCCTTTCCCGGAAATGTGAGGGAACTGCGAAATATTGTCATTCGCCTCGGTGCCAAGTATCCCGGCAAGCTTGTCAGTCTTGAAGAGTTACAAGGTGAGCTGGAAACTGTTGTCAGCGCATTTCCAAGCTCCAATCAGGATGACCTGTTCGAGCAGGCCAAGCAGGAGCTGGCCAGTCCTGGCTTTCGGCTCGATGAAAAACTTAAGGACTGGGAGAAGCTCTATGTCACAGTGGCCCTCAAGGAGTGTGGCGGAAATCTGAGCAAAGCCGCACGTCTGCTGGGTATCAACCGGACCACTCTGTACAGTCGTCTGAATCGTTTGTCGATTAGCGCTCCTGAGCAGGATGCGGACGATTGAACAGATGACAGTCGACAAAACGAAAAAAACCCTTTCTTTTATTGGCCCCGCAGCGCTGAAACTGCAATACTAAAATCTCAATCGCGCCAGCAGAGCGTTTCACCCAATGTACTACGATTATTTTGGATTAAAGCAACCTCCCTTCCGCATTACTCCGGACACCAGCCTTTTTTACCCGGGCGGTGACAGAGGAGCTGTGCTGGACGCCCTGGTCTATGCCATCTTGAATGGCGAAGGCATGGTCAAGGTTGTGGGCGAAGTCGGTAGTGGCAAGACTATGCTTTGCCGCATGTTGGAGAAAGAACTGCCCGATAAGGTCGAAATAGTCTATCTGGCCAACCCGAGTCTCTCACCGGAAAACATCCTGCATGCTATTGCCTTCGAGTTGAAGTTACCGGTGGACGCCGAGACTTCCCGGCTTCAGGTCATGCATAACTTGCAGGAATATCTGCTTGAACGGCATGCGAACAACTGTCAGGTCGTTGTTTTTGTCGAAGAAGCCCAGGCAATGCCAATTGCTACTCTGGAAGAAATCCGCCTGCTCAGCAATCTTGAGACCCAGCAAAGCAAGTTGCTGCAGATCGTACTATTTGGTCAGCCCGAGCTCGATGAACTGATTTCAAAACCGGAAATCAGGCAGTTGAAAGAAAGAATCACTTACAGTTTTCAGTTGAATCCTTTTGTCTCAGAGCACATAAGGGACTATCTGAATACCCGTTTACGGGCAAGCGGCTATCGGGCTGGTGAAATCTTTGATAAAGCTGCAATCAGGAAAATTGAATATTATTCTCGTGGTCTGCTACGGCGAGTCAATATACTCGCCGACAAAGCCCTTCTCGCTGCCTACGCCGGGAATACTAACCAGATCACTGCCAGCCATGTTGAACAGGCGGCACGAGACAGTGAATTTGTGTCACCGCGGCGTTGGTTGCTGTGGGTAAGTCTGGTGCTCGCCAGTGTAATGCTTTTGATAATCGTAGGCTTGGGCCTTTATCAATTTGGACCGGACTCAGACAATACTTTCAGCACTAATGATAGAGTCCCATCGACTAGTCTGGAAACAACAAATAAACTAGAGCTTGCGCCCGTAATAGAAGAGCAAAATATAGAAGTAAGCACTAACAAACAAATTGAATTGGAAGTAGAACCAGTGGAGTTCTCCAAAGTAAATAGTGATACTGATGTTGCAGAAACTGTGGCGCTCAGGGAAACGCCGAAAGCTTTGCCAGAGGCAATTTTGGAGGCCAAAGTTGCATTAAAGCCGTCTTTAGAAGTATCGCTGCCGGATACTCGGGACGAAATTCTGCAAGAAGAAAAAATAGACTATAAATCAATTATTTACAAAGATCTAGAAAGTCAGTTACTGGATTTGAGTATACTCTTTGAACTGCAGGATCTGGGCGATCCACGCTTGTCTCAGCCTGAATCTGAACGGCTGCGCAGGCAACTCAAAGACCTTCCTCCGGAAGTCGCTCTGTATCAGGATTCCGCCCAGTTCAGTGATATTTGCAAACTCTGCTGGTCGATTCTCTACAGGCCAGTCACCGAGCCTGAAAATCTTTAACTTTTAAACACTTGGAATATAGTTATAATATTGAATATAGAAGTGATATATTCGCGATTTCAAAAATTGATTATAATTCTGGTAATGCCTATGCGCACAATACTCAGCATCATAGCGGTGACTCTGTTCCTGGCAGGCTGTGCAGAAATTCAGCCTGAACCACTCGCGCCTTCTGCAGGTCATATCAGCGCCGATACTGCACCTCCCAAAAGAGATATTCCGGCATTAGTTCAGCAGCCACAGGTTCTCCCCGAACCGGAGGCTCCGCGGGAGATCGAAAAATACACAGTCGTCGTTAATGAGGTACCTGTTAAAGAACTCCTGTTCGCACTCGCCCGTGATGCGAAAATAAATGTCGACATCCATCCCAGTGTTGAAGGCGTTGTTACCATCAATGCCGTTGAACAAACTCTCGAGCAGTTGCTTGACCGGGTCGCCCGTCAGGTTGATTTGCGCTACGAATTCAATAATGGCAATTTACTTATTACCCCGGATGCCCCTTACATAAGAACCTATAACGTCGGTTATTTAAATCTGGCCAGAGAAACTCAGGGAACAGTGACCGTATCGACGCAAATTGCATCGACCAGTTCCGGCGATACCGAAGGTGGCGGGGCCGGCGGTGGCAATACCTCGACAACCTCAATAAACTCAGAATCGAAACAAAACTTCTGGGAAAATCTGGAAGCGACGATATCGGCAATGCTGTCTGTTGAGGGTAATGAAGCCAGTACTGTAGAACCGGTTGTGGTCAACCCCGATAGTGGCATCGTCTCAGTTCGGGCTACGGCAAAACAACACGCCCAGGTTCAGGAGTTTATTGATCAGGTTCTTGAAAGTGTTCGCCGCCAGGTATTGATCCAGGCAACGGTCGTAGAAGTGAGTCTGAGTGATCAATTTCAGGCTGGTATTGACTGGTCAGCGATTAATCTCACCGACTCAGGCTTCAGTATTGGTGCCGGCCTGTTAGGCGGTGCCGGATTTGTCCTTGATGAAGCGAGAAATGTCAGTGTTACTACTCCCGGTTTATCGGGTCCGCCCACGACCAGTTCTGCCAATGTGATTCAGTATTCAAACCCGGATTCATCTGGAGTTCAAATAGATGCTGCGATAAGCCTGTTATCAGAATTTGGTAACACCAAGGTGCTTTCAAGCCCTCAGATTATGGTGCTGAACAATCACACTGCTGTTTTGAAAGTGGTTGAGAATTTTGTCTACTTTGAAGTCGAACAGGAACTTCAGACTGGTAATGCTATAACAGGAACAGGGCCTTTGCTGGCTACCACCACCACAGCAAAAACAATCCCGGTTGGCCTGGTCATGACAGTGACTCCGCAGATCAGCCGAGATGAAAGCGTCACTCTCAATGTCAGACCGACTATTTCTTCCGTTATTCGAACAGAACTGGATCCCAACCCCGGTTTGGTGCTGGTTGAAAACCGTATCCCTGTAGTGCGTGTGCGTGAAATGGAATCTATTCTCAAAGTAAACAGTCGGCAGATAGCGGTCCTTGGCGGCCTCATGCAGGATACGGTTAGAACCAGTGATCGAAAAACACCCTTGCTGGCAGATGTTCCAGTATTGGGTAATCTGTTTAAAGCACGTGATCAAGAGTCACTTAAAACAGAACTGGTCATTTTTATGCGACCAGTGGTGATTAAGGATGCGAGCATAGATGGCGATTTGATTGATTTCAAACCTTTCCTCAAGCAGAGCGCCGGTACACATCTAACACCTACTGGCTCCTCGGAGTGATCATTCAATGAGCCTGTTGATGGACGCCTTGAAAAAGGCTGAGCAGGAAAAAAAGGATGCAGCAAAGCGTCAGGATGAAATTGAAACTGGCGAGGCCAGAGAAGAAATAGCGAAATCATCTGAGAGTCTCGATGCGACTAATACCTGGGAGCATGAGATTCAGAACCCGGATAGTACCGCAGAAATTCCAACTATGGGCGATGCCACTCTGCACTCGAATACAGCAGAGCTGGAACTTGAACCGATAATCAACGCTGACGATACCGCCGAACTCCCAACTATGGCCGGTGCCGCTGCCAGCAGTCCTGAACCGGAAGATCCGACTCTGAATGTCACTATGAACGAACTTTCCCTTGCGGAACTTAAAGCGGGGCGAGTTGATATTGAAGAAGTTGACAATATTGAAGAAAGTGATGCGCCTATCGCCGAGCTGCAGACAGAAGATGTCGACCTTGACGAAACTTTTCATGGCGTTTCTCTGGATGATACGGCGATCAACCTGGAGCTATTTCAGGAGACCGTGCAGGGAGAAGCTTTCTTACCTGATGGTGCGGCATCTGATACATGGGGAGAAACATTACCGGGTATACCAGCCGCCCAGCTGGCAAAAGATATCGGCAGTGATGATCAACCGACGCCGGTGGCGGCGCAAACTGTGTTTGCTGCAAGCGGCACCCGGCAATCTTCCGGTCATGGTTACAAGTGGGGCATAGCCATTTTGCTGTTTATTTTTCTGGCAGCCGGCTCAGTCTACTATTACTTCACTATCACACCGACTAACCGTTTCTTACCTTCACCACAAATTGCACAGGGCATCGAAAGTGTCGGCCCGCCATTAAGTGAGACCCTTGATCTTAGACCGGCAAGTTCAATGAGTGCGGACTCGGTGCAAGAGAAAACTAATGAGGCCCTGGCAGTTGTTGAAGCTCATGCAGAAGCAATGTTGGAAGAACAAAGCGCGGAGATTGTTGAGGCAGAAAACAATGTTATTGTCGATGAGCCGGAAGAGCCTGGTGTCGTGGAGAAAGTTGCTGATGCGTTGGGTGTTGTGAGCGATGCGGTAATTGAAAGCATTGCCGATACGCGTTCAGTAGAAAAGCTGCCGGAAAGTATTCAGCCTGAACCCAGTTTGATCCAGATCAGCCGTAGTAAAAAACCTGACGATAAAGGAAAAACACTCAGAGGTGCTTATCAGGCTTACCAGAAAGGCGCCTATGGTACTGCTGAAGATATGTATCAACAAACTCTGAATGCCTATCCGGACAACAGAGACGCTTTGCTCGGTCTTGGAGCCGTCGCCGCAAATGCCGCCGATTATCAGAAAGCTTATGAGATGTATGCACGTGTACTGAAGAGTAATCCACGCGATAAATTCGCACGAGCCGCCTTGATAAACTTACAGGAGAGTTCATATCTTTCGAGCAACGAGAGCGTGATCACCACAATGTTGCATGAGAGCCCGGATCAACACTTTCTACATTTCACACTAGGTAATATTTACGCGGCTGGCAGCCGGTGGGCAGAAGCGCAACAGTCATTCTTTGATGCCTATAGACTAAACTCAACCAGTGCAGATTACGCTTTGAATCTCGCTGTCAGTCTGGATCACATCGGTCAGTACGAGACGGCACTCGATTACTATAATGTGGCTCTGGAACTTGCAAGCAATACACCTCCGGGTTTTGAACCCGATACAATAGTAAAACGCATTGCAGAACTGACTGAAACATCCGGGTTTCAACCTTGACGGCAATTAAAAAAAATAGGCGACTCGGTGAAATACTGGTCGATAAGGGTGTCACCACCCCTGATCAGATCGACATCGCACTTACCGAGCAGAAAAAAAGCAAAGAACATCTTGGCCGTATTCTTGTGCGACTCGGCTTTGCCACAGAAGCCATTATTCGAGACGTCATCGGTGGTGTAATCGGTCAGGAAAGTGTTGATTTAAACCGAGCTGTCGCGGATAGCGAAGCAGTTGGAATGATTCCAAAAGATATGGCGCGTCGATTACGTGTGCTTCCAATCAACTTTGATGCAAGCCGGGGTCAGTTAACCATCGCCATGGCTGACATCTTTAATGTTGTTGCACTTGATCAGCTGAGTGCCCATGTTGCCGGTGCTGCCGATATTGTTCCGGTGCTGGCAGGCGAAGTGGAAATCGAAAAAGCCATCGACCAATTCTATGGTTTAGAGTTATCTGTAGACGGCATTCTCAACGAAATCGAAACTGGTGAGATTGATTATCAAAGTCTGGATGCTGAAACAGACGAGTATAGCCAACCTGTCGTTCGACTTGTAAACGCCCTGCTTTCCGATGCGGTGAAAAGAAATGCTTCGGATATTCACTTTGAACCAGAGGAAGGTTTTCTGCGATTCAGATATCGCATTGACGGCGTGCTCAGACAAATTCGTAGCCTGCACAAAAATTACTGGTCAGCAATTGCGGTGAGATTAAAAGTGATGGCCGGGTTGGATATTGCTGAAACCCGGGCACCACAGGATGGACGTATCTCACTGGCATTGTCAGGTAGGCAAGTAGATTTTCGTGTATCTACTCTACCCACAGTCTGGGGTGAGAATATCGTACTCAGAGTGCTGGACAGGCAAAAAGGTATTGTCCCACTGGATAAACTGGATTTACAGGACGACGAAAAAACGGCACTGAAATTGATGGTAGCCCGGCCGGAAGGAATCATTCTGGTAACAGGACCGACCGGTAGTGGTAAGACCACAACCTTGTATTCCATTTTAAGTTATCTGAACACTGAGTCAGTAAATATTATGACTCTGGAAGATCCTGTTGAATACCCGATGACAATGATTCGCCAAACCTCGGCCAATGAAACCTCGAGGCTGGACTTTGCCAGCGGCATTCGTTCTATGATGCGTCAGGATCCGGATATCATTCTGGTTGGTGAGATTCGTGATGATGATACTGCCACCATGGCATTACGCGCAGCGATGACGGGTCATCAGGTGTTTTCAACATTGCATACAAACTCGGCCCTGGGTGCGATACCCAGACTACTGGATATTGGCGTCAAGCCGGATATTCTGGCTGGTAATATTATTGGTGTGATCGCACAGCGACTCATCCGGCATCTTTGCGATAACTGCAAGGAAGTCTATGAGATTGGCGATCTGGAAAGAAGTCTGCTCGGTCTCAAAATTACCGATCGCCAGCAGAGCATTTACCGGGCCAAAGGTTGTCAGTTCTGTGAAAACCAGGGATATGTTGGTCGAATTGCTTTGATGGAAGTACTTCGTTTCGACACCGACATGGACGAATTAGTCGCTCGTCGCGGCACCCAGAAAGAACTGATGCGTATGGCCCTGTCAAAGGGGTTTCGACCTCTGGCCGATGCTGGTGCGGCCAGAGTTCGCGATGGCTCAACCAGTCTCGAAGAAATCTCACGTGTAGTCGACCTGACCAGCCGGCTAAAACAGGCTTAGCTTAAATGGATTTTTTTCAATACAAAGCGATTGATGAAACGGGTCGGATTCATAATGGGCAGGCCGACGCTGCAAATATTGCCGATCTGGAAATGCGCTTGCAGAGAATGGGGCTCGATCTGCTTAACTGCAAGGAAGTTAAATCAGTGGCGCAGAGCACCTCCGGAAGAGGTGTGGGCAGGCGGGATTTGTTAATGTTTTGCTTTCACCTTGAGCAGACTTCGCGAGCTGGTGTGCCGATACTGGAAAGCCTGCAGGATCTTGTTGCAAGTACGGATAACCCTGGCCTGAAAGAAATTCTTTCAGCAATGACTGAATCAATCGAAGGTGGTAAAACACTGTCGGAGGCAATGCAGGATTTCCCTGGTGTTTTCACTCATGTGTTTTCCAATCTTATTCGTGCAGGTGAGCAGACCGGTGAAATTGCCATGGTATTCACCAAGCTGAATGAAAACCTGAAATGGCGAGCCAGACTAAAAAACTTATCACTTACACGGCTTTCGTTGGCTCGGTTGTTATCGGAGTGGTGGTGTTTTTAATGGTTTATCTGGTGCCTGAATTACTGAGTTTTGTAAAAACCATGGGGCAGGAAATTCCCATGCATACAAAAGCGCTTATCTTTGTTTCAGATATTTTCGTGGATTACTGGTACATCATTTTGTTAGGTCCGGTGGTGATGGCTATTGGAACTATAATTGGTGTAAAAATCAGCCCGAACTTTGCTTTAACTGTAGACAAACTGAAACTGAATTCACCGGTTATTGGTCCCATTGTTAAGAAAATTATTCTGGCTCGCCTCGCCAGTTTTTTTGCGATGATGTATGCGGCCGGTATAACCATTATTGATTGCATACGAACGGGAGAAGAAATTGCCGGTAATCGGGCGGTAGCTATTGCTATGAATAATGTAGGTCAGCAAATCGCTGACGGTAAAACGCTTAGCGACAGTTTTGAATCCACTGGCCTGTTTCCACCTTTGGTCCTGCGTATGATTAAAGTGGGAGAGAATACAGGTGCGTTGCAAGAGTCTCTGGAAAACGTTGCTTATTTTTACACG
This sequence comes from Gammaproteobacteria bacterium, assembly GCA_012103475.1. GTDB lineage: Bacteria > Pseudomonadota > Gammaproteobacteria > Eutrophobiales > Eutrophobiaceae > WLWS01. The sequence continues at coordinate 861,947 of WLWS01000001.1, forward strand.
CGTGATGTGCGCGAATCCATTGAGCGCCTGCAAACCATGATCGAGCCGGCCATGACAGTGGTACTCGGCGCAATTATTGGCTGGGTAATGTTCTCTATTCTAGGTCCTATTTATGATCTCATCGCTAACATCAAAATTTAAATACTTCGATCGCCGGGCGCTTTTTATCAGCGCACACAAGGCGGCGGTATATCATTGGAACAAGGGAAAAATTTCCAGTTCCTACCTGTTTGATGTTAACGAAGAGGGCCGGGAGCATTTCAAACGCTACCTCGCGCAGACTGCGAACAGCCCAGTCTACATTATGGTCGATGTGTTTGAAGAAGAATACCGGCGCGAGACAGTTCCACATGTTATGGGATCGGATCGAAAAACGCTTTTGGAACGAAAGACCGACAGGCTTTTTCGTGATACCCAGTATATATATAACGAAACACAGGGGCGCGAAGAACAAGGTCGTCGCGACGACAACATTCTACTCACCGCAATCACCAATCCGGGCGTGATAAAACCCTGGATTGAAATGATGAACGAACACAAGACTCCGGTGGCTGGAATTTATTCTTTGCCACTTCTTGTCAGTTCCTTATTGAAGTCACGCCCGGAACCTTCAAACCACATATTGCTTGTCAGTCTGCAGAGTATCAGTGGTCTGCGTCAGACATTCATTCAAAATGGTGAATTAAGAATTTCACGTCTGGTACAAATGCCACGTTTTGGCACAACACCTTATGCGCCATATATCTCAGAAGAGGTAGAGAAAATTCAGCGTTATCTGAATAGTCTGCGACTGATACCACCTGATGAAAGTCTCGAAATCTGTTTTCTGATGGCGGGCGATCTAAAAGAAGAAATTGCCGAAGGGCACGAAGATAGCGAGTTGATAAAATATCATGTTCTCGAGATTAACGAATTAGCGACTGAAGTCGGCCTTGAAACCAATGTTACTTCGCCTTTCAGCGATCAATTGTTTGTCTCCCACTTATTAAAGAAAACGCCTGCGAACCAGTATGGCGCGGATAGTGAAAGACGCTATTTTTCAATGCGACGGATGAAATACTCAATGCTGGTCATGAGCATGATATTTGTTCTGGCCGGTGTTTTATGGAGTGGCTACAATTTATTTAGTGGTCTGTCATTCAAGCAACAAAGTATTGCAGCAGACTTGCGACAGAAGTTTTACTCGGCACGTTACAACATGGCGAGAGAACGATTACCTGAAACACCGGTTGAGCCTATGGATTTGCAGCAAGGTGTGGAACTTTCCAATAGCATGAAGTCTTATAAAACCACACCTATTGATACTGTTAAGGCAATCAGCCGCGGATTGAACCAGTTTCCGCGGGTTAAATTGAAAAGTGTTTCCTGGGTAAGCACAATTGATCCGAATGTAGAGTTAGGTGGTGAGCTTCAACTCGAGGCAAACAAGAGTAAAATTGGTTTCAGTCAGGTAAGTTACACTGACACAGGGTATCGGTTCTATCACGTGGCGCTTATTGATGGTTATCTTGATCCCTTTCAAGGCGATTATCGCCGGGCCATTGAAACTATTAATGAGCTGGCAGTCAGAATGGGTGAACAGAAATCGGTTCATGATGTCGCAATTATTTCTTTGCCTCTGGATGTCAGTTCATCAACAAGCCTTACTGGTGATGCGCAATCCACGGCAAAACTGGCGAATTTCTCCATCCGAATAGTGATAGGTGTTGGCGATGAAGCGTAACGACATAGACTGGTCAATACTCAGAGGCGCGATAATTATTTTTATTTTCAGCCTTTTGCTAAGCGGTGGCTTATTGGCAGGCAGTTTTTATTTTAAAGAGAACATGCATAAGGAATACATGAAGAACAATGCAATGTTCAAATCAATCAGTAATCGATATTTTGCTGTTGATGAAGAAGAGAAACAAATCAAGGAATATTATCCGCTTTTTGTTGAACTGTATAACAAGGGGGTAATAGGCCGGGAACAACGGCTGAACTGGATTGAGGTTTTACGTGAAGCGGATGAGGAGCTGGGAATACTCGGGCTCAATTACGACATACGATCTCAGGAGGCTTATCGGCCCGGGTTTCAGGTTGATCTCGGCACCTACCAGCTGTTCCGTAGTATCATGAATTTAAATATGCAGTTGTTACACGAAGAAGATCTTTTCAGGCTATTCGAATTGCTTGATAAAAGAGCACTGGGTGCTTACAACGTCTCCAGTTGCAATATAACAGTTAAAGGCAAAAAAATCATTGATGACCCGGGTGTTGCAAATCTGAATGTTGAATGTGAATTGATTTGGCACACGATTAAACTGAACAATGGTAAGGAGTTAGTCATTTGAACAGGCAAGCTTTTCTGACCGTCGGCGTCTGTGTGCTCATGCTTACAAACGTATGGGCGGCCGATCAGTTTGGGCGTTTTTTTACCAGCCCGACAGAGCGACAACGGCTTGATGAACTTCGTAATGGAGAGTCGGGACCAAACGTACAAGTGGAAGAAGTTCTGATCATTGAAGAAATAGAAGAAGAAATAGAAGAAGAAAAAGAACCCTTGTCGGTAGATACCCTTACTGTACGTGGTCTTGTATATCGCGGCGAAGGTAAAAATACAGCCTGGATAAATAATAGCAATACCTTTGAAGGTGGCCTGTCATCGCAGTACATAAACATTGGCGACATCGAATCAAGCAATGTCGAGATAAAAATCCCCAGTGCTGAAAAACAGGTGAAACTGGGAGTGGGTGAAAGTTTTGACCCGGCTTCAGAGCAATACGATGATCTGGTTGACGCAGAGATTTCGAAAGGGGAATAGCAGTCCGGCGGGAGGAAATAGCCGATACAATGTCCGGAAGAATTCTCTGGTAATGAGCAATATTTCAAAACAGCGTGGTGTGGTGCTGCTGGCAATGATGCTGGTTTTGATTGTGTCCACATCATTCGTGTTAATTTCAAATCTCAACGCCAATGTGCGTCAGTTTCCTCGCCAGAGTTCCAGCATGCCTATATTGAACGAAGCGAAAGCGGCTCTGATTGGTTATGCCGTGACCTATCCAGAGCGAAGCGGGAATCCTGATGGAGCCCCAGGAACATTGCCTTGTCCGGAGATTTATACCGCTGCTCTCCCACTACCTGACCCTTGGCCAACAGGTCAGGCCGGTGGTAATTGTTCATTTCCAAACACAATAATTGGCAGGTTCCCCTGGGCAACCCTGAATATAGAAAAAACTACCGATTACAATGGTGAAGAGCTGTGGTACGTAGTTGCGAACAATTATAGAACCCCGGCACCCGGCGCAATAAACAGCGAATCCGCTGGTGACCTTATCCTTGATGGCGATGCGGATATCGTGGCGCTTATAATTGCTCCTGGACCGCCTTTAACAGGTCAAAATAGAGCAACAGATGCCAACAAACTGGATTACGCAAATTATCTCGAAGGTGAGAATGCGGATGCCCCGCCAAATGATGTTAACTATGTCAGTCGTGCGGCTGGAGAGTTCAATGACACTGTTATTGCAATTACCCGGCAAGAGCTCATGCAAGTGGTCGAGAAGAGAGTGCTTGGCGATGTGGCACAGGCAATGACTAATTATCGTACTGCGAACGCTGCTTTTCCCTGGCTTACTCCCTTTACCAACCCGTCGACGTCCGTTTATCGAGGTCAGTCGACAACTATGCAGGGGCATATTCCTTTTCATTGGGCAGCCGATCCTGATTCGATCAGTGTGCCTGGTGCAGGCAGCATAGCCGGTAGAAATCCGTTTTCCACTGATCTCGCGCTTAGATGGGACGATATAACAGGAGCCGATATTTCTGCTCCGATTAACCCGTTGGCCTGGCTGGGTCTGGCAAACCTTGTATCAGCAGCTTGTCTGAATGACATAAATGACTGTGATGAAGGAGCTTTGTATCCGGAAATCACCAGTATTTCACCTGCTGCAAATATTGATTGCACCTGGTCAGATAGAAATACCGCAGATTGTAGTTCTGTCAGCCAGTCCTTCACTCGAAATTTCACCAGCGGTACCTGTGCACCGGGACTGATAACACGTACTTATACAGTCGACTTTCCCGAGTTTACCGGTAATTCTACGATCATCAATCAAACTGCAGCCGATGTCAGACGACGCAATGTCAGCTTGACTACGGTGAATCCAGATTTTATACCAGCTCAGGCGAACGCCATTACTGTTGTCGAAACATTAACCGGACAGATAGATGTACTGGGTTTCTTCTGTGCAAATGTGGTCAATTTTGACATAGAAACAAGAACCTCTACTTTCGACGCTGATACCGATGGTAGTCTCGTGGTGAATGGCATGCAATACGACGTAGATATCGATAATGCGGAGTTGCCTACATGGTTTGTCAACAACGAGTGGCAAGAATTAATTTACATCGCTTATGCTAGCGGTGAAGCCGTATTGCCAGGAGATACTACGCCAGATCAGGATTGTGCTACTTTGGGTAATTGTATAAGCGTTGCTTCCGATGGTGTAGTGTATTCAAACACGACCAGAGCCGTCGCAATAAGTGCGGGGGTTGGCACAACCCGCCCCGGTAACTTACTGACCGACTATTTTGAAGGCGAGAACTCAAACCCCATTGATGATGTATTTATAAAGAATGACATTACAACTGTAACCAATGATCAAACTCGTATTATATGCGACGGTGCCGAATACCCATGCTAAATATTTCTAAAGGCTTTACCTTAATTGAATTGGCGGTTGTGCTTTTTCTTGTAGCTCTGGTACTGGGTGGCGTGATGACGCCGCTTTCAACACGTATAGAACAGGAGGAGAGAAAGAAAACAGAAGTGGTATTAGCCGAGATTAAGGAGTCATTGATAGGATATACCTTGGTTAATGGTCATTTACCCTGTCCGGATTGTTTTGTTGACGGAGCATCTTGTGGCACGGGTACAGCCATTACGGATGACGGGTTTGAAGACGGATTGGATTCTACGACCGCAGCAGTAACCGGTCCAAGAGCTATAGATTTCAATCAATGTATAGTTGAAGTGGGATATCTGCCATGGGCGACTCTAGGCGTGAGTCAATTTGATGCCTGGGGTAACCGCTTTATGTATAGCGTTGATAGTAATTTTGCAGATGACAATGATGGTACTCCGGCTACCGCAAACTGCCCGGCGACTGTCCCGGCTACTAGTAATGTTTCATTCAAAATCTGCTCTTTAGGTGATATGAATGTTTGGGAAAACGGAGGAGCAACCCCAACAAATCAGGTGGCCAGTAATGTCTCTGCTCTTGTTTTGTCGCATGGGGCGAATGGCAATCCCTTTGGCGGAACTGCACCGACTTCTGCAGATGAAGTTGAAAACTGGTGGACGGATGTCGTCGATAGAAACTTTGTCTCCGATGACTATAATACTTCAACCGCGAATCAATACGATGATATGGTTATATGGATTACACCCGCAACTTTGATCTACAAAATGATAAATGCAGAACGCCTACCCTGAGGAAGCACTCTCTGAGTCTTTATCCTGAGGCACTTTCTTCAAGGCAAAGCAGACCCGGCCTGACTGGTTTTTGAGTATGGACAGGAGATAACCGTTGGAGTCTGCTTGTTTGCTCACCTGAAAAAGGCCGATGCCCAGACCGTTGTCCGATTTAACGGGGTCTTTCAGCAGAGACTTTTCAATTTCATACGGTATTGCCTCGCCATTATCACAAACGGTCAGAACCACGCTGTCGTCAGCGCAGTAAAGAGAAACTGTCACGCTGATTTCCGGGTTCAACTGTCTCTTTGAGCGAATATTCTCAAGCAGGTTTTCTGTGACCGTATCAAATAATTCTGCCGGGATCAGAGGGTTATCCTGAGTGTCCGACTGAAACTCAATGTCACTCAGATTGCTTCTGTTCTGCAGATCATTCCACCAGTCATTCGCCTGCACATCATGTGGAAGAGTCGTTTCAGGTGCCTGCAACTTGTCCAGCGCCGACTGCAGGCGTTGAGTCAAATGGGGCAGCTGTTTTTCGATAAGCTTCTGCGAGGCAGAGCCACTTTCTTTTTCGGCATCCTGATTGCTGATACTGGTAATCGCATGCAAGGCTTGCAGCAGGTTTTTAATATCATGTGTGACACGCGCACCCGTTTCGTGGATTGCCTGCAAGTGAGTTTGTTGAGTCAGTTTGCGTTCGCGAAGTTTTGTTTCGTAAAAATTATCAATAATCTGTACCAGCAATTTACAATGAAGAAACAATGCGCCGCCGACCGGCGCGTGACTGTAAATGCAGGTAACAATATTTCCACTGATAAGCTCGGTTTCGTGTTTGGTTATTTCTCCATAACGACCCTCCGACTTTGTGGTTTTCCATACCGCGCCGGTAATCCACGGAAGTGTGCTCAGTTCCTCCATCGCCGCACTGAGAAACTCCTCCGGTGCTGACTGCTGCTCAAACAGGTTGGCAATTTGTTCGAGCCATTTTTCCAGGGGAGTACCAATGTTTAGAATCGATCGCATCCACAGTTGCGATAAGCCGCTGAATCCTGCATGCGGACTTAAAAGCCAACTGATTACAAACAACAAGGTTCCAATAGCAATAAGCGTCTGAATTAAAGCAACCAGGTACTCGGTGCCACTTCGATACATATTCAGCAGACTACCGATAACCAGAACCGTAATCAGCAAGGCGGTGGTGGTTGCCTGAATCAGATCGACAGTATGCAGGCTTCGTCTTCTCACCGGCATCGGCAGAAGTACAATGGCCAAAGGTAAAAATGGCAATAAGAACTTGAAGGCCTCGGAGACTGAAGCAGATAAATCAATATCAAACAGAGATACAGTACATGTCATCAGCAACTCAGACATCAGAAAGATAAGAACCAGAATATTTATATACCGTTCCTGTCGGTGAATACTGGTACGGCCCCCACAAAAACCGGTAAGCAGAATCAACCAGAAAAACAGCAGATACCAGTTCATCCAAATCACAAAACCGAGTGTCAGAAGGACGAACACCATGCCGTTTCGTAAAGCCAGTTTCTGATCGCTGCGCCAGACAGGCTGCCAGATTAGAAACAGACCCAGATGAACAAGCATCAGTGAACGGGATATCGGACTGCCAAAATCGAACCAGATTGAGAGATGCAGAGATTCCAGCATAAGAGCCAGAATGACTCGTTGTCGGCGAAACTGAAATATGTCTCGTAGTGAACGCATAAGCGATGAGCTGGCAATGCAATAGTTTGGTCAGAGCTTAGCATAATTCGGCTCGAAGGAGATGCAGTACTGGTTACTGCACACTATAATGACAGAACCTTCAAGTTACCGGATCTGCATAGATAGTGATTAAACCAATCTGGACAATCGCCCGTTTTACCTTTTTCGAGGCAATGAGAAACAGGCTTTTTCTTCTCACTCTCATCGGACTGATTTCTGTGCTTGGCCTGACAGAATTTGTCGGTGAGCTGGCCATTAGCGAAACCCGCAATATGCAGGCAATTCTGATTGGTGCCGCAATGCGTTTATTCGCCGTGATCACGATCGCATTGTTCGTTATTACCAGTGTCGTCAGAGAATTTAACGACAAGGGTTTTGATTTAATCGCGTCCCTGTCTCTGCCAAGACACAGCTACTATTTTGGAAAATCCCTCGGCTTTTTCCTGCTTGCTTTGGTCATAAGCATCTCGACTGCTTTACTACTACTCATCTACAGCCCTTTGATACCGGTTGCGCTATGGTTTGTCTCATTAATATGCGAACTGGCAATTGTTATTGCGCTGAGTTTGTTATGCCTGTTCACTTTCAGTAATGTCACCGTGGCATTTATGGTGGTTATCAGTTTTTACGTTCTTGCCAGAAGTATGTACACACTGCAACTAGTCAGCCACAGCCCTATTCTGGAGTTTTACGATTTATCCCAGCAGTTTCTCAGAGGCCTGACTGATGCCGTTGCTTTTGTCTTGCCTTCTTTGCATGAGTTTACACACAGTGAATGGCTGGCCTACGGTGTTGAACCTGGCGACATTATCCCGATACTGATACAGACAGTTATATACCTGGTGCTTCTTGCAGCTGCCGGTCTTTTCGATCTTTACCGGAAAAACCTGTAAACAGAACCAGTCATTGAATGTTACTGAAATTGACAAGCTGGCAAGCCTTTAACAAAGAACGTTCAATCAAAAGTGTTCCCGCTCTGGTATCGGCATTGTTACTACTGGCGATCACATCGCAGCTGACATGGCATTATCACTTGCCGGCACCGGAGGCGAAAGCCAGCAGCATGTCACTGCCACCTTCGCAGGAGGTATTGCAGCTGATGAGTCTGGGTGATTCAGTGGCCTTCGCCAAGTTAATGATGTTGAATCTGCAGGCTTTTGATAATCAGCCTGGTTTGAGCATTCCTTTTAAAAACCTGGATTATATTAAGGTCGTTGCCTGGCTTGAACGGGTAGCCAGACTTGATCCACTCAGCCAGTATCCCTACCTGACGGCGGCTCGTGTCTATGCCGAAGTTCAGGACGATGATAAGAGAGTGTTAATGTTAAATTTTGTTCGGCAGGGCTTTCTTAAGGATCCTGAGCGACAGTGGCCGGCAATGGCGCACGCAGTTTTTGTTGCCAAGCACAGGATTAAGGATCTGGATCTTGCCCTCAGATACGCACGCGACATAAGAGTTCATCTCAAGCAGTCGGCGGTGCCTTCGTGGGTAAGACAGATGGAGTTGTTTGTACTGGAGGATCTGGGTGATCTGGAAAGCGCGCAAATACTATTAGGTGGCTTTCTGGAAAGTGGAATTATTAAAGATGAGAAAGAATATCGTTTTTTAAAGGAGCGTCTTGGCGTCGAAGAGTCTGAATCGCATTAGCTTGCCAGTTTAGCAATTTTCTTCAGCATCGCTGTGTAGTAAAGATCGTCTTTGTAGTTTTGCCTGAGTTGTTTAAAAGCCGTTTTTGCCTGAGGCCAGTCTTCGGCGAAGTAAAAATCCAGAGCTTTGTGGTGAAGTGTAAGTTTACTTAGCAACGCATCATCTGCCTCTGACTTTAAGCATAGCGGTTGGTAAATACGGGTTTTATTGTGCTTACCTTTGACCTGAACACGATCAAGCGCTCTGAACAATACCTCATTCGAATCCTGCATGGTGCTTTCGCTGACGATAGTTGGCACATGATAATTCCGCGTCAGCCCTTCCAGTCTGGCTGCCAGATTCACCGCATCGCCGACTACGGTATAAGTAATACGGTATTTTGAGCCCATATTACCAACATTCATCATTCCACTGTTGATACCAATTCCCATCTTCGGACCGGGCCAGCCGCGTTTTCAAAATGTCTCAGATAACTGCAATATTTCTTTTTGCATTTCCAGTGAAGATAAAACGGCACGGCTGGCATGGTCGCTCTGCGTAAGCGGTGCGCTCCAGAAACACATAATGGAGTCGCCGATATACTTGTCTATAGTTGCACCATGGCTGTAGAGAATTTCAGTCATGACATCGAAATATTCATTCAACAGACGGGCAAGTTGTTTCGGATTCAATTGCTCGGAGACACCGGTAAAATCCTGCAGGTCACAAAAAAACACGGTCATTAGTTTGGACTCGCCTTCCAGTTTTAATGTCCCGGGATCTTTACTGATTTCTGCCACCAGTTGAGGAGGAATATACTGGCCAAAGACATCAACAATTTTTTGCTTAACAACGGTTTCCCGAAAGTAACTGATTAATACATTCACCGCGTATAGAACAAGCACCGTCAGCAGGCAGTATTCCATTGGCAGCAAAACCGAACTGGTACTGCTATAAGCGATATAAAACTGTGGCACAGAAACAGTAGCGGTAAGCAACGAGGCATGTATCGGCGAGAGTAGTGGTAGCAATACCGACAGTAACAGACCAGAGATGAAAAGAACGAGAAAAGAAGCGGTGAAAACGACAGGAGGAATAACAAGAGCGCCATCATTGAGTAAAAAGGAACGAAAAGAGATTCCATTGCCGGCAGTAAACTGCACATCGAGAAGTCCGCAGGCGTTTGCCGCGAACAACAGGAATACTATGCTCACCAGGCCAATTTGTATTGCCTGGGACTTTAATTTATCTAACATTCAACTTACGTACTTTGGCGAGAGCCCTATTGTCCGGCGTTTTGTTGTCCTTAATCCGATAGTCTACCAGTGCAGGCGACAGTAAAAGAAGCACTCTTATCGTCCCGGAAAGATCTGTACTAGCTCAGTAATTGTTTAAAAAAACCGCCTAAGTGTTGAAAACTCGACAGTTTTGTTGAGGAAGTGTCAATTCCGGGCAACACCCACCTTCCCCACCTAAGGGGTTAAAGCCTTTTAAAACAACAAGATAGGGAGTTGGCACACTATCTGCATCGTTCAAGCCACACAAACTACATCCGAATTGAGGACAGTAAAATGAAGCTTAACAAACAATCAGGATTTACACTGGTGGAAATCGCCATCGTACTGGTAGTCATTGGCCTTCTGCTAGGTGGTATTCTGAAGGGCCAGCAGCTTATTAACAGCGCACGGGTCCGCAACCTTGCAGATCAGAATTCAGGTGTTCAGGCTGCCTATTACGGTTTCATCGACCGTTATCGAAATCTTCCCGGCGACATGACACCGACACAGGCCTGTGCCAACGTGGGTAATGCCGTTGATTCAAATGGTGCCTGTGCTACTGCGGCGAATGCACCTGGTGGTGATGCGAACGGGCTTATTAACACAACTGAAGAAGCCGGTTCCGTCTGGGCTCATCTTTCAGGTGCCGGTTTTATGAATGGTGTTTACAGTGGTCAGCTTACCGGCGCACAAACGCTACTTACCGATGCCACCTATCCGACCTCAGTGCCAATAGGTGCTGTTCCGGGTAACGCTTTCCAGGGGCCGATACTTCTCGGGCATTTACTCGACTATGTTGAAGGTAATGCTGTCGGTACAGTAACCCGTCTCGGTTACTCCTTTGGCGGTAATATTCCGGTGCCACTGCTTCGTGACCTGGATCAGAAACTGGACGATGGGATTGCAGGTCGAGGTGTAGTTCGCTCATCATTCGGTCTTGCGGCTCCAGCGACAGAGTTCGGACCCATCGTTGACTATGATCCAACAGTTACCGATTGTCTGGTCACAACAGTTGATCCGAATATCTGGGACGTTAACAGTGCCAACCAGACCTGTAATGCGATTTATCTTTACTAGACAATTCTCATTAAGCAGTAATACAAAGGCCCCTAGCGGGCCTTTGTTTTTTTAATTTGTAATTTTCTTATGAGCAGCGCACTCAGCATAACGAACCTTAGTAAGCATTATGGCAGTCATAAAATTCTTTCGGATATCAATCTGGAGATAACTGAAGGTGAGTTTTTTGGTCTGGTTGGAATTAACGGCGCTGGTAAAACAACACTGATTAAGTGTCTGCTCGATTTTACTGAAGTTGATTCCGGTTCTATTGCAATATTTGGTAAGCAGCACACAGCGAATCAGTCCAGAAGAAACCTGTCTTTTTTACCTGAAAAATTCGTGCCACCCTATTATCTAAGTGCAAAAGACTTTCTTGTTTATATGCACGAATTACACGGCTCCGACTACGATCAAGAAAAGGTGGATGAATTATTACGCACACTTGATTTTGATCCGGTTAATATCGATAAGTCGGTCGGTCAGTTATCCAAAGGCATGTCACAGAAAATCGGCCTGGCGGCTTGTTTGTTGAGCGGTAAAGAGTTGCTTTTACTGGATGAACCAATGAGCGGACTGGATCCGAGAGCCAGAGCTTATCTTAAAAAATATTTGTTAGAGAGAAAAGAAGAAGGTAAAACTCTTTTCTTCAGTACGCATATGCTTAACGATGTAGAAGCCCTGTGTGATAAAGTTGCGATACTACACGGCGGTGAAATCCGTTTCGCCGGATCGCCTGCGCAATGTTGCAGGGATTACAAGACCAATGACTTTGAACAGGCTTATCTGGCCTGTGTCGGTGACTGACTAATACTGTCTGCCGCGATTGCGCAAGCCACCTGGAACTATAAAGGGTGTGCTTCTGCCCACCAGAGTTTCAATCAGCAGTAGTTCCTCATCATCATGATTTTTGAAAGGCGCAGCATGAATCAATTTCCCGTCTGAGCCACTTGCGCTGATATAACGCGGAGCGCTGTGATGCGTAGAGACGATTGTCTCATTACTGGCCGGATCGTTGATTGCGCCAATGTCTACCGTGCCATAACAGGTACAAACGTAAGACTCATCAGGATCGGATTCGATATAAATACCAGTACCACGAATCCCGATAGTGGCAACAGCAGTGGTGATTTTGTGTTTGCGTTTTCCGAACACCGACAGCAGTTTACCGGTTAGCAGACGCATAACACCGACCGAGGTGTCTTTAACTTTGTTGGATGCCGTCGCAGGCGGAGCTGGATCTGGTTCGAGCTGTAACGAACCCTTGCTCCTCAATATGAAGGCATCTTTACCAACCACGAAAATAATGTGACTTTTCTCACCCGTTTCAACTTTGTCGGTGGCGCGAATAAAAGTGTCCATCGCCGCCCGTCGCCCATTAACGGTCACAGATCCGCTCATGGCGAAAATAGAACGACCGGGAGCCAAACGTGGCGCACTACCCAGGCGTCCTGCCTGAAGCTGGCCAAAAGGATTGAGGGGATTGCCGACTACATAGAGGCCGGAGGCCAGCATTCCCAGCAGGAGTGAACGACGTGGATCATCGAATTTACTGTCTTGCCCGGCCATAGCTACCTCTAATTGGAATGAGTTCGCCGGGCATTTTAGCAAGTGCAAAGCTGATTTTTTGGCTTTTTTGGTCATTTTCAGCACAGATTCGCAATTTTGACTTGTATTTGATGTCAATAAGTACTTTAATTTATATTAATCAAATAGTTATTAATGATTATTCCTGTAAAAACTTAACACTTGGGTTTATTTTTGCTATTCATCATGAGACTTCTGCATCTAAGTTTGGCCGCTTTTTGCCTGTTACTGGCGGTCCCGTCAGCGTTTGCTGCGGGTTACTATGGCGGTGGAGCCTATGCGGATGCCGAGCTTGATCTTCGTTACGAAAGTAATTTGAGTCGCAGTAGCGAAAGTGCCGATATCGAAGAAGATATGATCACGGCCCTGAGTGCCGGCGCTGGTTATATGAAGCCCCTGAACGATAAAAGCCAGTTATTAATATCGGCTTACCTGGCCCATGAACGCTTTGCCGAATTCAAAGACCTGAATAATGTGAGCGCTAACAGCGCAATCGTTTACACAATACAGCCGAATAAAGGCTATAACAGCCCTTTTTACCGCCTGTCCGCGAACCTTTCCTGGTGGGATTACAATAGAAGCCAGATAAGGGACAGCTATATTCTCAGAACCGGGGCCGGCATGACCAAACGACTCGGGCAGCAGTGGATTATGAATCTGGATTATCACTTTCAGCGCCGTATGTCCGAGGCAGAAGTGTTTGATACCGACCGGCATGAACTCAGGGCTCAGCTAATTTATGCCTATTCGCCAGAAATTTCTCTGTTTGCCAACTACGATCTGCACGTCGGTGAAGTGGTCTCTACCGCTACCCCGACCCCTGCTATCCGTTCAGCTGCGAGCAGTATTGCACCGGATGATGTCTTCACAACAGGCATAGGGCCCGGCTGCACAAACCGGCGTTGTGCCTACCGCCTTGATGCTGTTGGCCACTTTTTTGAAACCGGCATGGAAATGGAGTTGAATCAGCTATTGTCTCTTAGTCTGTCAGGGCGTTATTTTGTTGTTGATGGGGACGGTGTTGCGGCCTACCGGGGCTGGTTGTACCGCGCCGGTCTCTATATGCAGTTTTAATACAGAAGATGCCTGCTATACTTTTAATTATTATCAGGATCATTGGTCGGAAAATTTTATGTTCAGAATAATATTCGTTTTACTACTCGCCAGCACACAGCCGGTTAGTGCGAGGATGTATCAGTGGGTGGATCCTGACAGCGGCTCAACCCAGCTTTCCGGTAAACCGCCGATGTGGTATCGCAGTGCCGAAAACGGGCCACGGGTTTTTGTCTTTGAGAAAAGCAAGGTTATTGACGATACCGGAATTGAAGTCAGTGACAGTGAAAGAGATCGCTTGCGTCAACGGGCTTTCCTGCAGGCCGATGAAGATAAAGAGCGTGCGCGCCAGAAAATCCTCCAGTCAAAACGCTTCGATGCCGTACTGAAGCAACAGCAGGCGGCCAAGCAAGCAGAATTGGAAAAGGACAAGCCGAGCAGAGAGCCGATAGTTGAAGAGGACATCGACGAAAACCCGCCACCACCGCTAGTAACAGAACCATCGAAACTGGAAGAGATGCGTAAACTGATAGAAGATTGGGAAAAAGCGCAAACGGATAAAGCAAAAGGTATCCTGCAGAACCCTCAGGGAAAATAGGCAACAGACAATAATCAGTCAGTTAAACAGACTTTTTATCGTTCCCAGAAAAGACGTGTCCTGCGAGCTGGCAAGTTGCTTTAGTGCACGCAAGGACTGATTGTCAGGGTTTATACGTAGTCCGTATTCGATATAAGTCAGCATTTTTTCATGCTGATTTCTGGAAAGGGCTTGTTCAGCCTGCATCGCATAACGATCCGCAATCTCGAGAATGCCGTTAATAGCCTCCTCATTACCGGGATCCATCTCAAGCATACGATTGAAATAATAATAGGCATTATCTTTAGCCGGGTAAGTGAGCTTGAATTCTTCCAGACTTTGTTTGCCGAGCCAGGACAGAGCCTTTAGTACATCGGCGGAAACCGGTTCAGGTGTGACAATAACAGGCTCTGCGTTAACTGTCGGTTCAGCCACCGGAGGCGTCGTTATTGGCGCTTCGGTTGTTTGTACTTCAGGGCTGAGGTCAGCTGGAGTTTGCTCGACCTGCGCGACTGTCGGAATTTTAATAGGTTCTGCATCAAGCACGGTGTTGGTAGAAATATTATTTGTCCTATCCGGCTCACTTTTGATTTTAATTTCTATGTACTTAAGTGAAGAAAACATTACCAGAGACAAAAGAACCAGGCCCATAAGTATTTTGTTAGCCCGTTTCTTTCTGGCTTCAGTATCTACTTCTTCACTTGCGCCGGTGACATCAAAACCACCAAACTCAGTCATGCGGCTGCTTTTTTCCTGCAGCAAGGTAATGGCCGTGGACAGATCACCTGCGTCGGCAAAGCGCTCATCGCGTTTCTTTGCCATCATCTTATTCAACAGTGGCTGAAACTCGGAGAGTTCCTCAGGCAACTCGGGAATCGGACCCTGCTTATGCTGTATAACAATGTCAATTACCGAACTGGAGATATAGGGCTTGGCACCGGTCAGCATTTCGTAAAAAATGCAGCCCATGCTGTAAATATCCGCACGGCCATCAATTTTCTGACCATCTGCCTGCTCCGGGCTGACGTAGTTGGGGCTGCCCAGAAAAATACCGGTCGAGGTTAAATCGCTGACAGTATCAACCTCTTTGGCAATGCCAAAGTCGGTCAGAATCGGTGTGTCATTGTCTGAAAACAGAATATTGGCGGGCTTCACATCGCGGTGAACAATGCCATGCTTGTGTGCCTCACCCAGTGCGCTGGTAACCTGAGCCAGTAAATTAAGCGCCTCATCCGGTGACATCGGCAACTCGAGACGTTGTTTGAGATCACCGCCCCGCACATACTCCATAGAGATATAGAGCAGCTCATTGGCGATGCCAATATCGTAGATGGTGATAATATTCGGGTGTTTGAGTGAAGCAAGAATACGACCCTCGGCCATAAAACGTTCATTGAGGTCGGAACTATCCATTTTTACATCGTCAAGAATCTTCAGGACGACATCCCGGTGCAGCGATTCCTGCGTGGCCAGATAGACGGTGGCCATACCGCCCTTGCCGATCTCGCGTTGTACTGTATAACCCTGAATATCCATCATGGGGATTATAATGCTATTCTAAAAAAAAATAGTAGTTACCTGTCTAAAGTCACCAAATTTCCTGAGAGCGTTTGCTGTGGGAAAGTCCCTGAGGCTTGAAAAAGGCTAAATATGCTGCTAAAAACAAATTAGAACAGGGGATAGAAAAACAATGCAAGACGATATCGACAGCGCTGAAAGGCGAGGCGGCACATCAAATCTGATAAACAGTATGATGCTCGAGCGTAACCAGCTCCTGAATCTATTGGTGCAAACTTCGACCAAAGATTCGAATGGTGAAGATGTGTTTGACCGCGAGTCACTGGATGAATTTTGCCAGGTAATGGTCGATTACATAGCTGCCGGTCATTTCGGGCTGTATGAGCGTATCGTTGAAGGTACCGAGAGGCGCCGGGGCGTGGCTGATCTGGCGGTAGAATTATATCCTCACATTGAAAAAACCACTCAGGCCGCTCTTGCCTTTAATGAAAAGTACGATGCCGCCAGAGAAAACACGAATGCCTCGCAACTGCATCAGGATCTCTCAGAACTCGGTGAACATCTGACTAACCGTATTGAATACGAAGATCAGATTATCCAGAAATTGTCTGAGCCCAAGTAAACGCTGGACCAGCTGCTAAATCAGTCGCCCGAGGCCCGGTGTTTGGCCTGAATATAATCCTTGTGTGAAACGTAAAGCAGATCGGCGATTTTGCGAATGTAGTACTCTTCATACTTATCCAGCACCGCATCGGCAAAAGCTACCTGCCACAGATGTTCAATAATTTTTATCTTATCTTCCTGCGACATCTTCTCGTTAAGGGATCGGGTGAATGCGTGCAGGGAGACACTGTGATCAACCTCCTTCTCGGCCAGCACCAGTAAATCGCTGGCTTCCTCTGCAGAAAGTTGAAAATGGGAGACTAGAATACTGTCCATAGTCTGGCGCTCCTCACTTCCAATATCTGAATCCGCGCGACTGATCTCAAGCATTAATACGGCCGCGGCAAGATCGATGGCGGTGTCCGGCGAGCTTTTTTCCTCTACCTGTGCCATGACATGTTTATCAAAAAACTGTTTTAAATTGCTGAGCATAAGACTGGTTTGTCCCTGATTTTAGTTGAGCTGCCTGTCGCCGCGATAACGACCAGCCTCAAAGTGCTGGAAGTAAACATCGACCAGAGGGTGATTAATCGGATCCTCAGAAGCATCTGTGGCAAGGTTTTTTTCGGCCACATAGGTTTCATGCACGGCATTATGAACCAGTACTCTGTACCAGGGTCTGTTTTTCGGTGGTTTGCTTAAGGCAACCTGTTCATACCACTCATCGCTGTTCTGAAAAACAGGATCAACATCGACGATTACGCCACGGTAATTGAAGAGTCTGTGTTGAACTATCTGACCGACATCGAAGCGGGCTTTGCTAGTGCTCATAATAATAATGTTTACAATACGGTAGTGAAAGCGAGCTGGAATCGCTGCTATCATAACAAATTCGAACAGACTCTCTACTATGCGTGAACCCCGAATATTTGTTGATTGCGATCTGCAGGAAGACTCTGAATTAAAGCTGGTGGCAGATACCGCGCACTATGTGGCCACTGTGCTGCGACGTAAAGTTGGGCAGAAAATCAGCTTGTTCAATGGCAGGGGTTCCGATTACCCGGCCAGCATCGAGTCGGTCAGTAAAAAGGAGGTGCTGGTACAGATTGCCTCAAGTAAACAGGTGGAAACCGAATCTAATCTGCGAATTACCCTGTTACAGGGTATTTCGCGTGCGCAACACATGGACTATACCTTACAGAAAGTCGTTGAACTTGGCGTCCATCGAATCGTTCCGGTGTTTACCGAGTTCGGTAATTTGCGAATTGATGACGAGCGCGCGCAGAAGAAATGGCAACACTGGCGTAAAATTCTCATCAGTGCCTGTGAGCAGTCTGGTCGCGCTTACATTCCAGAATTGGCAAAAGCACAAAGCCTGACTACAGCTCTGGCTGCACAGACCAACAGCAGCCGAATGATATTGCATCCAGCCGCTGGTCTGAGCCTGGGGTCGATGACGGCTCCGGCGAATTCCATGAGTATCCTCGCCGGACCGGAAGGGGGTTTCAGCGAGAACGAGCTGGAGCAGGCATCGGCACAGAAATTTCAGTCAATTGTACTGGGGCCGAGAGTACTGAGAACAGAGACGGCGGCAGTGGCGGCAATCAGTATTTGTCAGTCTCTGTGGGGCGATATGAACTAGCTTAACTGCAGCGATTTAATCGCTTTTCTGACCTCCTGAACATGCCGGCGACTGACATCGATTTTCTCATCAAGGTCGCGTAGTTTAATTTGCAAGCTACCGCTTGTATCTTTCTCAAGTCTTTCTATGTGGGCGAGGGCGACCAGTGCATTCCGATGTACTCTTAAAAACTGTCCCTTGAATTCTGTTTCAATGGATTTCAACGATTCGTCAATGAGTGATTCCTGTCCGGGCCAGATCACGCTGACATACTTTTGATCGGCTTTCAGACAACGTACCTCTTCAACCGGGATCAACTCAATCGTGCCTTGTTTGTTGACGCTGAAATAGCGACGCACTGCTGATGCATCACCAAGGCTGTCGTTAAGCTCGGCGAGATGGGCGCGATTAATAAAGCTGGCACGTTCTAGTGACTCCAGCAGTCGTTCCCGCCGAATCGGTTTCAGCAGGTAGTCAACAGCTTTGGCGGAAAACGCTTCGATGGCGTGGTCCTGATAAGCGGTAGTAAAAATTATCGCCGGTTGCGGTTTGAGCAGGGACAGGTGTTGTGCGGTTTCCAGGCCATCCATTCCCGGCATGCGGATGTCCAGTAATATAACGTTGAACTCCTCCTGCTGCGCTTTTTCCAGGCAGTCGAGACCGTTTGTGGCTTGCTCGATCTGGAAAGCCGGATCGGCCTCGTTCAGAACACCAACTAAACGCTCGCGCGCCAGTTGTTCATCATCAACGATCAGTATTTTCATTGTCGTCTGGTAGCAATATCGTCACAGAATAATTTCCATCGCCTGATTCCACACTTAAGCTGGCCTTGTTTTCAAAAAAAGCTTCCAGACGCTGACGAATATTTTCCTGCGCTAAGTGATTCCCTTCATGTGGAGCTGCGCTTGTCTGTGTAATTGGGTTCTCAACTTTCAGGATCAGGTAAGGCTTTTCATGTTTCGACTGGATCGTAATAAGACCACCGTCCGGCAATGGTTCGATGCCATGGTATATGGCATTTTCCAGAAGTGGTTGCAGAATCAGAGAAGGAATCCGAAGTTTTTCAGCCTTTGCAGCAAGTGACCATTCCACTTTAAGCCGTGAACCGAGGCGGTGTTGTTCAATTCGCAGGTAGCGTTTACACAGGCTGATTTCATCATCAAGCGTGCTCAGGTGATGAATATCCTGCAGGCTGGCGCGAAACAAATCAGCCAGATCTTCAACGGATTCCTCTGCCAGTACCGGATTGCTGCGGGTCAGACTGGCAATGGTATTCATACAGTTAAATAGAAAATGTGGCCGGATTCTGGATTGCAGAGCCTGAAACCGGGCCTCTGCTTCCAGCTCGACCCTTCGCCGCCATTGATGCTGCACATATAAATAGCGCAGAGCCAGGGCACTGACAATTGCGCTGATGCTCATGCAGCGAACCAGATAAAGGGCATGGGAATAATTCGGCATGGTCATATCATCGGGGAAGTAAATCACCAGCCACCAGGCCATCTCCGCAACAATCAGGCTGACCAGCAGTGTCAGGATGTAACTGCCTGTGGCCGCCCAGATATCACTGAGCTTACTCAGAAACTGTCTGGCCATACACAGACTCGCGACACAGCTGAGAGAGACCCATTGTATAAACAGTGAGTGAATAGCCAGGGTGTAAAAGCGGTCGACGCTGGTATAGACCTGGGCCAGTGTCAGCAGTATGGCCAGTAGCTCTGCCAGCATGATAACCACGAAGACAATCCGGGCACTGCAAAAATCCGGCAGAAAAGAGCTTGTTCTCAGGCTTTTTTGTTCCATTAGAAAGAGATTTGCAGCTTGGCCATAAGTTATACTGTCGGCAACCGATCATTAATAAACCATTATCCTAAGATGACATCGAAGCAAACAACAGTAAAGCCCTGGGCGGGCCGGTTTTCTGAATCTACCGACAGTTTTGTCGAATCCTTCACGGAATCCGTGTCTTTTGACAAGCGTCTGGCGCATTTTGACATCGAAGGCTCGCTTGCCCATGTGAAAATGCTGGCCCATGTCGATGTGCTGACTGACGAGGAATGCCAGCATATAAGTGAAGGCCTGCTGCAAATCAGACAGGAGATCGAGTCCGGAAACTTCAAGTGGCAAAGCGCGCTTGAAGATGTACATATGAACATCGAATCTGCACTGGTCAGCGCAGTTGGCGAGGTCGGCAAAAAATTACATACCGGTCGTTCGCGTAATGATCAGATAGCTACTGACCTGAGGTTGTATCTCAGGGTAATTGTCGATCAGTTATGCGGACAACTAGTCAGCGTGCAAAGCGAGTTGCTCGGTATTGCAGAGCAGGAAGCAGAGACCATTCTGCCGGGTTTGACCCATATGCAGTCCGCACAACCAATCACTTTTGGTCATCACATGCTGGCCTGGTATGAAATGCTAAAACGTGATCATCAGCGTCTGCGAGATTGTCAGGTACGTATTGATGTCATGCCGCTGGGATCAGCTGCACTGGCCGGTACTAGCTTTCCAATCGATCGTGAGTTCAGCGCGAATCTGCTTGGCTTTGATACGGTCAGTAGTAATTCTCTGGATGCGGTCAGTGATCGAGACTTCGTTATCGAATTTGTGTCCGCCTGTTCAATCATCATGATGCATCTGTCACGTTTCTCTGAGGAACTGGTGTTATGGATGTCGCCGCAGTTCGGTTTCATTGATCTTGGCGATGCCTGGTGCACCGGTTCGTCCATCATGCCGCAGAAAAAGAACCCGGATCTGCCGGAGCTGGTCAGGGGCAAAACCGGCCGTGTTTACGGCGCCCTGATGGGACTGCTGACGCTAATGAAAGCCCAGCCACTGGCCTACAACCGCGACAATCAGGAAGACAAAGAATCACTCTTCGATGTGATCGATACCGTGCAGGCCTGTTTACAGGCTTACGCCGGCATGTTGCCGACCATGGTTGTGAAGCGCCCGGCGATGCTGGAAGCCGCCGAACGCGGTTACGGTACGGCCACTGATATGGCTGATTATCTGGTGAAAAAAGGCCTGCCTTTTCGTGATGCGCATGAGGTGGTGGGTAAGGCTGTGCACTTTGCGATCGAGTCGAATAAGCGTCTGGCCGAACTCTCAATTGATGAATTACGCAGTTTTAGCGACGATCTGGAAGAAGATGTTTACGCTGTCCTCGAACTATCTGGCTCGGTTGCTGCCAGAGATCATACAGGCGGCACGGCTGTGAAGCAGGTTCAAGCCGCGATACAGCAGGCGCGGGATTATCTCGCCAGCCTCAACTAAAGGAAGCACTATGAAAGCCCTGATTAAATTATTACTCGGCCTCGCCGGCTTATTCGTTGTCGTTGTCATTGCGGTTGTGATCACCGTGGCGACGGTTGACCTCAATGACCACAAAGACTGGATAAGCGAAAAAGCTCTGGAACAAACCGGTCGCCAGCTGGATGTTGATGGTGATATTGCCGTCAGTCTCTATCCCTGGTTAGGCCTTGAAGTGAATGACGTCGATATTGGTAACGCGAAAGGCTTTGCTGAAGAACAATTTCTTCATGCTGACTACCTGAAGTTGCGCGTAAAGCTTATGCCTATGCTTAAAGATCAATATGAAGTCGATACCGTGATTCTGCGCGGAGCGAAAGTAAATCTGGCCAAAAACAAAGACGGCGTAACGAACTGGGACGATCTGGTAAAAGAAGAGAAATCCGATGACGGTGCCTTGCCGCTGGCGGCAGTGGTGCTTGGTGGCGTCGACATTGAAAACGCCACCATCGTCTGGGCTGATCAGAGCACGGATACCCGCTACGACATCACCAACATGAATGTAAAAACGGATCCTCTGCGCTATGGCGAACCACTTAAGCTGACCGTCGACATGGATGTGCTGGCAAACAAACCGGCGCTTGAAGGACATATCAACGTAAGCAGTACCATCGCCTATGATATTGACAATCAACGCTACAACATCAAACCCCTTACTCTGGTCGCCGATATGAAAGGTGACAAGGTCCCCGGTGGAAAAACTCAGGCGACTTTGTCCGCGGCGATTGACCTGGATCTGGATAAAGACACCGCAACCATCTCGGACTTGATACTGGACGCACTGGACACACAGGTGTTAGCCAACCTGAACGCAAGCGACATTCAAAACCCCGCTGGCCCCACAGTGGAAACCAGTCTCGATGTTAAGGGACGCAATCTCGCCCTGTTATTTAAAGTCGCAGAAATCGAACCACTGGCAAGCCATCTGGCGACTCTGAAAGATCAGAACTTTACCCTTGGCAGCAAGCTGAGTGCGGATGTGGAGCGTGGCGACATCGATGTTTCGCAGTTATCTATTGCCATGCTCGGTGCCACGGTCGCCGGTAAGGTAAAGGCACGAAACAGTTTATCGGACACACCGGAATACGCTGGTGAACTGAAAGCATCCGGACCGGATTTACCGACCTTGTTACAGGTCCTGGGTCAGTTTCAGGGCGGCAAAGACTCCACACTCAGTCAGTTTGGGAACACTCTGGCGCAGGGCAAGGATAAGAAATTCAATATCGACCTGAGTTTCTCTGCTGACATGAAAAGCGGCAACGCAGAAGTTCCGCGACTTGCTCTCGAGTTACTCGGAGCAAAAGTGAATGGCGAAGTCAGTGCGCACAACATGCAATCAAAAGCACCGGGTTACAAAGGCAAACTGAACGCTTCCGGACCGGACTTGCCCACCTTGTTGCAGGTACTCGGGCAGGCGCAGGGCGATAAAGAGTCTTCATTACTGGACTACGGTAAAAAGCTCAGCAGCCTCAGTAAAAAAGCCTTCAAAATAAACGCCGACTTCGATGCCGATATGGAAAGTGGCAACATCGATATACCAAAACTGGATATTGATTCTCTCGGTATCAGCATCGCCGGTAATCTGAAAGGCAAGAACGTTCAGGCCGATAATGGCAGCGTTAACGGCAGGCTGAGTATTAAAGGCAACAACCTAAGACCCTTGCCGAAAGCGCTGGATAATAAGGCCCTGATGGATGTAGTGAAGTCGATAGACATTGAAGCCGGAATTTCAGGCAACGCTGGCAACATGAACCTGAAACCGCTGACCTTGAAGACCACAGTCACCAGTGAGCAGACCGGTAAGCAGGCCGTTGACGTTTTCCTGAATGCAGACACTAATATCAATCTTGATAAGCAGATCCTTAGCATGGCCGGTCTGACTTTGAAAGGTCTGGGCATGAATCTGCAGGGAAGCATTGAGGCAAAAAACTTTCTCGAAGCGCCTGCCATAAAGGGTGAAGTTAACGTAGCACCTTTTGATCTGCGCGCCCTGATGACCAGACTGGGTAAAGAATTACCGGACACGGCGGATAAAAAAGTCTTAACCAAAGTCGGATTGAACACGATTTTCTCTGCCTCACAAAGCGACATGGATATTACAAAGATGGCCTTGCAACTTGATCAAAGCAAGTTGAACGGTACCTTGAGTGTGAAAAATTTCGAGAAACCGGCAATTCGCTTTGGTATCGATATCGATCAGATTAATCTGGACCGATACCTGGCACCGCCTGCAGAAAATGAAAAAGGTAAACCCATCACGCCGGAAACCGCAGCCAGTGCCGCAGCTCAACTGCCAGTGGAAACGCTTCAGGGTCTTAACGTAAAGGGTGATTTATCGATTGGTCAGTTCACCGTATCAAAAGCCAGAATGAGTAATGTCAAACTCAGCATTGACGGTAAAGACGGCAAGATCAAACTCGCACCGGCGTCGGCCAACCTGTACCAGGGTTCTTACAAAGCTGATGTCAGTATCAACGCCAACGGCAAGTTGCCAAAGCTTATTGTTAATTCGTCCATCAAGGGCGTGCAAATCGAACCATTACTTAAAGACGTTACCGGAGAGCCCGCCAGTCTTGTTGGCATAAGTGATATCTCCATCGCGGTAGTCGCGCGCGGACAAAACACAGACACTTTTAAACAGACTTTAAGCGGCCAGGCCGAGCTCAAAGTGACTAACGTTATTGTGCGTGGTGTGGATATTCCCGGCGCTCTGGAGCAGGTGGAGATCATGATAGAGCAAAAACGCCCGGGCAAGATCAATACCGAAGGCGATACGCCTTTCAGCAGCCTCACGGCTACTTTGCCTATTAATGCCGGCGTTGTGAACAACAACGATCTACTGCTTACCGCTCCGGGATTCAAAGTGACCGGAAAGGGTACCTTGGCACGACTCACTGACATGACCTGGAAATACAAACTCAAAGCTGGCGTAGATGAACGTTCAGTCGCAAAAAATAACGAAACTTATAATGTGGGCGGCTACAAAATAGACATCAACTGTCGCGGCAAGCTTGACCCAAACAATTGCAAACCGGATGCTTTTAAACTGGCTGGCGAAGCCGTACAAAAACTGCTGCTGGATAAAATATTGCCCGGCCAGGGCAGTAGTGGGACAACAGCACCAGCGGATGCCAATGCAACGAGTACAAATACAGATCCGAAAAAAGAGCTGCTTGATAAAGCACTAAAAAGTATTTTCAAATAAAGCAGTGCGAGAAGTTGCAGGCTTAATTGTATTATTGTTCGCGCTGACTTCAGTCAGTGCCGGTGAAATAGAAAGTGTCGACGTAAAACATCACCAAGGCGTTTACACACTTGATCTAAGCGTCGTCCTCTCCTCAGGCTTTCAAGCAGTCTACGACATTCTCATTGATCACGAAGACCTGCATCGTATTAGCGATGTACTGGTTGAAACAAATTTAATCACCGAGCCGGGCTCGCCGAGCAAACGACGGCGACTGGTCACCGAAACCTGCATTCTGTTTTTTTGTTTTGCCGCCGTCATGGTTGAAGACGTCCGTATAACAGATGATCGGATAGCCACCAAAATCATTCCGCTGCTCAGTGATTATCGAAGCGGCCAGACAATCTGGCAGATCGCGCCAGGCGGTGACGATAGCAGTCGCGTCAATTTGCACGTTGAGCTGGAACCCGCCTTCTGGGTACCACCTGTGATTGGCCCCTATGTAATGAAAAAGAAGATGGAAAGTGAAGCCAGAAAGACCATACATAATATAGAGGCGCTGGCGCAGAATGGCTGAGTTCACCCCTTCTTTATTAAGCTGGTACAAAAAGCATGGCCGCCACGATCTGCCCTGGCAACAAAATCCCACCTGCTATCGCGTCTGGGTATCTGAAATCATGTTGCAACAAACTCAGGTCACAACCGTGATTCCTTATTACCAACGCTTCATGCAAGCCTTTCCAGACATCAACAAACTTGCCGCTGCAGAAGTAGACGAAGTGCTGCATCTTTGGACCGGTCTTGGCTACTACGCACGCGCCCGCAATCTGCACAAAGCCGCAAACACAATTTGTAGCGAGCACAAAGGCGAGTTTCCGGAGTCTCAGGATGAACTGATTAACTTGCCCGGCATTGGTCGCTCAACTGCTGCCGCTATACTGTCGTTGAGCCTGAACCAGCCGCTGAGCATTCTCGATGGCAATGTAAAGCGAGTGCTGTGCCGTTATCACGCAGTTCGCGGTTGGTACGGTGAGAAAAAAGTAGAGAATCAACTCTGGCAGCTGGCTGAATCACACACCCCGCTTAAGAACACCGCAGAATACACACAGGCCATCATGGATCTGGGCGCGACCCTGTGCCGGAGAAGCCAGCCGGATTGCGAGGTTTGCCCGGTCAGAAAAGGCTGCCAGGCCTATGAACATGGGCTGCAAGCCGAACTGCCTGAGAAAAAGCCAAAGAAGGCCAAACCCGTCAAGCAAAGCTGTTTTGCCCTGATTGAGAACAAGGCAGGAGAATTCCTGCTGGCAAGACGGCCACCAGCCGGTATCTGGGGTGGTCTGTGGGGCTTTCCGGAGTTCGCCAGCAAGACCGAGCTGGACAACTGGCTGGAGAATAGAGGCATCAGGACCAAAAACAACAACGAATACCCACAAATCAGACACACCTTCAGCCACTTTCACCTCGACATTACCCCTCTGAAATATGAACTTAAAGGCAACGCGATAAAGGCCGTGGAAGACAAAACGGACGAGTGCTGGTATAAACCCGATGGTGATTTGAAACTGGGCATGGCCGCGCCGGTGAAGAAACTGATAAATGAGCTGTTTAGCAGCGAGCCAGGAGAAACAGAATGACGTATACAGTCAATTGCGTGAAGTTAGGAAAAGAAGCAGAAGGATTAAAGGCATTGCCTTATCCAGGCGATTTAGGCGCCCGAATCTACAAAAATGTCTCTCAGGAAGCCTGGAACATGTGGCTGTCACACCAGACCATGCTTATAAACGAGTATCGCCTGAGTCCGATCGAACCCAAAGCTCGCTCATTTCTGGAAGAAGAGATGGAAAAGTTCTTTTTCGAAGGTGGTTCCGAAAAACCCAAGGAATTCGTCGCCCCGGAATAAAGCTTTGCTTGACCTAAGCGCAGCGAATCGCTTTAATACGCCGCTTCGCAAGAAGTTGCCCCAATGGCCAGGTAGCTCAGTTGGTAGAGCAGGGGACTGAAAATCCCTGTGTCGGTGGTTCAATTCCACCCCTGGCCACCATCCTTTTCAATCACTTAGCAGTACTTTCCACTTTCGCGATTGTGCGTTCACAATCTCAGATGTATAACTGTTCTATTGACTAATCTTGGTTGAATCCTCTTGCCTAAGGTAAAAACTAGAATATTTCTCGATTATCTAGACTTTCAAACAGTCGACGATAGACCGATCAATTTTCGATTATTAGAAAAAGAAAACAAATTGAAGTTTGATCTATTGGCATTTCCAGACGCCAAATTTTTTGTTGCCGCGCCTGCAATTGCAAAGTGTCATGAAACAGCATATCTATTGAGTAAATACAATTTACTTTGGGAGATAAGTAGACTGAGATATGTACTTGATCCTAAGTATTCAGGAAGTTTTTCATCTTATGTGGACGATCGAATTAATATACTCCTAAATACACTTCCAGAAGAAGAGTTAACATCACATTTTGAGTATGCTGGATACACCTCACCACATTCAGCAGTGTTCTTTGAAGAGTATTTACCCTCAAGTACAGATTCTATACTCCCAGTCGAGTCTAGAGTAAAAAGTGGAGATACTAGTTTTAGAGAAGATGTAAGATTGAATATGACAAATGAAAAATTTTTTGAATATTTGTCAAAAAATACAACATCAAGTGCGAAATCAATAATTCAGAAAATAGATGGAAAAGCGCTCAATCGGAACGAACTATTTCAACGAGAAGCTATTGTTACCGATATTAGAGAAACTGAGAAAGTTACTCCGAATGTTATTGCAATTTTGCACCACGAACTAGATCGTTCGTTCTCAAGAGCTAATGCATCGGCTGTAGATAGTCTTCTTTCCAGCGAAGTGATTGGAGTCAATGGGTTTCGACTAGAAATAATATCAAGGCATATATGGGTTGAAACAAGGAGGAGTTTATTTCGATTTGTGGAAAAATTGTCACCGAATCAGATTGTGATGCTCTCTCAGCAATTAGAATGGATTCAATTCATTAAGATTCTTGATGAAGAAATACGGACAATATTCTATGAAATAGATAGCAATCAAATCCTCTTAAAAAAACATTTGATACCAAAATTGCCATCTCGTTATTTTGGTTGGTTTCAAGAGATTGCCTCAATGATTATAGCATTCATTATCTCTCCAGTGTTCGGTAAAGGGGAGGTAGCTCGATACCTAGCGGCAATATTTACTAACGTGCCTCAATGGGTATTGTGTTCTCTGAGTATGTTAACGAATACACAGTTAACTGAAGTCATACTCGATGTTGTAGAAAAAGTTAAATATGTATCAGCAATCGAAGATAGCTCCAACAGTCAGCCCCTTTCAAACTTTGGTCTCCTATATTCGGCGAAAATGGGTTTTATTGACAGTACAAAAACCAAATAAAAACTCTGTTTGATAGAACTAATTACTGTGCTCATTTAGTGTGCCAGAGTTGTGCCTGGTCATGCTCAGCTAGGCGAAAATCGCAACGGATGCCACTGGTAAATTATTGTTTAATAAAGTAACTCTCCTTCTAATAATGCCTGTGTCGGCAGAATAAGCTCTGTATCTGGTCGCCATTTTCCTCTGTCCCTTTTGCTAACACGAAGCGGCTTACTATTTTATTCCAATTTTTTTTTCTACTGAAGTGAGAGAGACATGCGTGTGCTGTCACTAATCATATACATTTGAAAGGAGAATAGACATGGATTCAATGTGGGTTAGCTCTGGATTCAGCCCTGGAGGCTTCGAATGGGAAGGCGGAGAAACTATTAATTTTGCCACTGGTTCATTACATGAAGCAGTTATCGGCCCCCCGAATTACAAGAGTGTTTGGTGGCTGGAGAAGGCAATTGAAGCCTCGCGAAGAGTTTGCAGAATAAAGATGGTTAATGGTTCTGCGACGGGCTTCGTAATTTCTGACGATATCCTTATCACGAACAATCATGTTTTCGGAGATGAGGGTGATGCGCGGTCGGCTCAACTTCAGTTTGATTATCGTATGCTTTCAGATGGAAATGCGGCAATTGTTGATGAATGGGAATGTGATCCAGACGATATGTTTAAAACAAACCCAGCTTTGGACTATTCCATAGTTCGAGTGAAGAAAAAGAATGGTAATAACATAGGAGATGTTCGTGGGAGTTTTAATCTTCGACACGGCCACTCAGTATCCAGAAATCAAAGAGTAAACATCATTCAGCATCCACAAGGTAGATTCCAGGAAATAGCATTCAGAGACAATCAAGTAAAATTGATTGCTCCGGATTATGTCCAGTACCTTACCGATACCGACTATGGGAGTTCTGGCTCTCCCGCACTTGATGATTTCTTCAATGTGGTGGCATTGCATAACCAACGAGTCCCAGACCCAAGCAACCTACAAAGATGGTATCGCAACCAGGGGTATCGCATTGAAGCCATACTTCAAGATGCAGGTAGTTTAATACCTTAGACAAATAGGAAAAGACATTGAAAGCAAAGAAACAAGGTGTGACTGCATCATATATTAAGGAGGAAGGATAATGACGCTCAAAAAAGAACTAATCGAAGAAATGGTCGTTAGTGGGAGAAGTACGTCACTTGCGGAAGCTGGTGACGAAGCGCTTGGTCCTCTGGGTATGTTGCCTGGCACATGGGAAAATACTAAAGAACTGGACGGCTTTGGTTTCAACATGATGGCTCTTCCTTTTGCCGATGACCCTACTGTTCCACCGAACGGTTATAGATTATTGATGAATCAATATAACGAAGTGTTAGACTTCTCACTTGTGGATAAAGGCGTCCCCAACCGAGGGCTTGACCGTGATCCCGTAGCCGGGGGAGCAGATCAAACCATTGTTGCATTGGAATATTTTCAAAAAATTACGCAACTCAATTCAGATGATTCTCCTCAGACAGGTCTAAACGATAGGTTCGATAAGCAGGCCATACATAAGGAACCTGGACTTTGGCTTTACATGACTGACCACCAAACAGACGGCATCAACATCGCCCGCTTGGGAACCATTCCACATGGCAACAGTTTTCTTGCCGCTGGACGTGTTGATGAAGACTTTTGGCCTCTACAGAATCCTACCGAAGACCAGCGCAGCGGGATCATCCCAAATATTAATGGCGTCGTAGTTGGCGGAGGAGAGGATCCGGATGAAGTAGACCTTGAGCCCGCCTATTTCGCACCATACAAACATTTCCATGAGAATCCATTTAAAGGAAAAGTAAACATTCCTGGTTACAATGGTTTTGACCCTGTTCATGCAACGGACCTATTACGCCTCGCACTAGAAAAGGTAATAGCCTCTGTAGGAGAGATAAAGCAAGTCATGCGCTTGCATGTTGATTCCACTACAGATCATTCTGGAGTCAAGAGGTTTACCCACAATGGCATAGTTAATATTCCGTTTGTTGTTCGACAAGCGGATGCAACGGCAATGAACTCAACTTTTCTGATATACGAAGTACTAGATAAGGAAAGTGGAAAGACACGGTATTTTATGCAATATGCTCAGAACGTAATATTGGACTTCATCGGTCGTCCCGATGGACATCCAGGTAGAGCTCGCTGGCCCCATATATCAATCAATACAATGGAACGCGTAGGTGATGCTAGTAAAGAGGGGGTAATGAAGGGCCTGTTATCGCAATAAATTACGGGGTTTTCCGTGTTGATGTTTTTTTATACACTTTAAAATATCGTTCCGCGAAGCAGTTGCAAATGGGCCAAATTAGTTACCTTGTTTGAACTTGAAAGGAGGTAAATTATTTAAGAACACTATAAAAAAACTCTTTTGGCATTGTTAATGCCAGGTGGAGTTCTTTATTCCTGCTCGATTACTCGTCCAACGATTACACAATTTAGCGCTGATCCTCCAATGTTCATGGTAGCTCACCCACTTCGTTATGAGTCCGAAAAATCGTGCTTAAATACCGGCATGACTAATTTGAATATGTGTTCATTTTGTGGGCCAGAGTTGAGCTCAGTTAGGCACATTTAGCAACGGACGGCCTGCATAACTTCTTGTTTACTAATATATTCTATTTTCAGACTTAATCTGAAAATCTCTAAGTCGATACTTGATTATTATGTTCGCGACGATTCACATCACCACATAGCTTTTATCACTCAAACAGGTGAGAAGTTGTAGCGCGGATCTACATCATTTATGTCTTATATCTATTCTGTTGCGTTGAACATCAAATTATTGCTGATATGTAAGAGTCTAATTTATCTAACATTATCATCCTTATTAACAAATCCACATTCATTCCCCTGTGTATCCCATGAGAGTTTCCTGCTTATGGTGACACTCCAAAAGGTATGACTACTCGTTAATGATGGAGGACAAAAGTTAGTTGCTCAAATACAGTTGATTTCAATTTACTTTTTAATAGTGTCTCTAGTTTTTGCCCGAAGTAGATATTGACCAGAATGTAGTCTATATAAATACAGATGCTTTGTTATTTTTTGCGAAGCTATTGTTAAGAATATTACTGGATGCATGGAAGTTTAATAATCTGGGATTATCAAAAATAAAACAAGAATTCATGAACTATTAGGAGTGATTGGAGAAGAGGGGCATGGGTAGCTTTATAGAATTTAATGATACGTTACAGATAAGCACGGAGCAGGGATTTCCCGTTGATATTCTGGAGTTGGGCAAACATGAGAAGAACCCAATTTCAATTGCTGATGTTAACGGAAGAATCTTTACTTTTTACAATAAATCCTGTGCCAGACTCTACCATTTGGACCCGGTCAGAGTATTTCTGGTAGAAAATATAAATAACAAATGGTTGTTCTGGGGAAAAATACTGATTCAATCTCAGGAAATAAAAAAGAAACTGGATGGGAACGGCGTATGGGTAGAAGGTGAATGGCAAACTTCGGGCACTTACATAATTACTGATATCTACGACCCGGAATATCAGAAACTGTTTACCGTCCGCGAGTCTGCTCCAGGAAAAAGTTATTTTTGAAGTGTTAGTAAGCCATCGGAGGTATTACGTATGATTGGGGGTGATCGAAGCAATCAAATTGTTGGTCATGGCTTGATCTCGTCACCTACGGGAAGACTATTAGAACGAGAAGTAAGGAACTTATGGCAGATATTCCAGAAGATAGTCAGCCATTGGCATGATGATAAGAATGACGATAACGATCCAGAAAAGTATTTTGGTCAATGGCACGAATTTGTAGAGTTAAATACCAGGCAGTCCCCAAGCTACTTGTATGAATATCGAAGTGGTCTGACCGTGCTTAAAGAACTAGAAGAAGAATGTCCTGACTACTGGGACAAATTGTTTTTTGATCATGGAATGGATCTGAACTATGGAGGTAAAGAGGAAAGGAACTATGAGTTTGATCATCGAGCTACGAGATTAGGCCACTTAAAACTCTATGTAGTTGATGAATTTATTGATGTTTACCTAACTTCGGGTGGATATGCGCAGTTCGGAGCGCAAAACTACAACAGTTTTATCTACCGTTCCCGATTTGATTCCTAGGCCTGCCGTGGAATTCGACTATATAATTATTGGTTCTGGTGTTGCAGGTACAACGGTGGCCTATGAGCTGTTAAAGAAACACCCCAAGCTACAAGTCCTTATGCTGGAAGCAGGTCCTGTATCAACACTAAAAGATCGCAGGTTATGGTGGAATTATGTGAGGACGGGCATTCACCCTTACTCGAAGGATGCTGAAGATGAGCATTATATCGATAAAAGCGCTATTTCCACGGGTCGGACTCCGATGGAGATCAAGGGATCCAGGCTTTTGACATACGGCGGGTCAACTGTACATTGGGGCGGTTGGTCCCTACGTATGAAGCGGGAAGACTTCAAACTATTTAGCAATACCGGTCGTGGTATCGACTGGCCAATTACCTACTCGCACCTAGAGGATTTCTACAATCGGGCTGAACAGTATCTGGCCGTTTCCGGGACGACTGCTGAAGGTGGAAATCAATACAATAGTGTACCGCCATTCCCATTCGCTCCCTCAGATAATCTTATGATCGAAGGGTTCAAATCGCTCAATTGTGGGGCTACGGTAGCATGCCTGTAGCTCGCTACCGCAAATGCATGCAAACCGGCACATGTAAATATTGTCCGATTGGGGCCAGATATACGGCGGCTTATATATTGGATGAACTCAACAACAATTATCTATATCCCAATATGGTTGTCCGCTGTGATTCCCCTGTACGCAAAATTACCATACAAGGTGACAAGGCTGGAATTGTAGTTGAAGGAGTAAATATACACACGGGGGTATCTTTTAGTTATCTCTCCAGAAAAGTCATTGTCGCTAGCGGTACTATTGAAACGCCTAAGTTGCTATTAGCCTCTGCAGATAATGGGCGCTATAAAAAAGGTATTGGGAATCACAGTGATCAATTGGGACGAAATCTGGTAGTTCACCCTTTTCTATACTATCGAGGTAATTTAAATAAAGATGATAAGGCAAAGCACGTCAACCCTGAGCGTCATCAGCAGGAGTATGATTTTGCTACATTGATGTCACGGCACTTTGATTCTGAAGAGTATCAAAACAAAGGTAAGTTGTTTCTTTTTAAGTCAAGAAGCCGTCCCCGTACGAAACTGGGAGAGTTGATGAAAGGGGGAGTGAAGCAAGGTGAAATTAATAGCAGTATATTAAATAAGGCAGAATTCGAAATACAAGCGTTTATGGAGGATTTGCCAGTTCGATCCAACCATGTTTCCTTAAAGCAAGGGCAGTTTGATCGATTTGGGCTTCCAATATCTCAGATTCACTATGCTCAGGAAGAAGATTTTGAGCCAAGAATGAAATTCTGGCTTAGTAAAATGAAAGAACTTCTTGAGGCAATGAATGCCTCTCCTTCTGTCAACAAAAAAGATTATGGTATGCGCCCACCACGTGCAGATCATGCAGCCGGCACCTGTCGTATGAGCGCAGATCCGGAAGATGGTGTTGTGGATAAGAATCTAAAAGTCTGGGGTACCGACAATCTTTACATAATAAGTAACGCTGTTTTCCCTAATCTAGGGGCGGTCAACCCTACTCTTACTCTTACTTCTCTTGCATTGAGACTTGCAGAGCACTTAAAGGAAGAAACGTGATGGCTAAATCGAAAACAAAACTTCCAAAGTTGAAAGAGCGGATTCTGGAGCAGTTACGGGCGGTAAGACAGCCGGTTTATGATCCGACTAAAGCCGGTATGCAATTGCCGGAATCTATGACTGATGATCAAATTTCATTGACTGGTATTTCAGGAAGTGGGCAGCCGCCTATGGGCAAACAGGAGATAAAATATAATCTGGATTGGTTAAGAGGAGCATTGCAGAGTGCTTGTGAAATAGAGCTGTTTACTATACCGCCTTATCTGTACGCGTTGTGGTCGATTAAAGATCAGGAGCACTATGCAGCGAAAAGTATCAGAAAAGTCGTTATGGAAGAAATGCAGCATCTAGGAATGGTGTGCAATTTACTTAAAGCCATTGGCGCTACTCCAGATTTAACTTCAGAAGGGCGATACCCAGAATATCCAGAAGATTTACCGGATATGATACATAGTGAACTCGAGATAGGGTTATCTCCATTTTCAAAGACATCAACTCTAAATTTTATGGAAATTGAAAGGCCTTATAGACTAGGTCAAGTCAAACAATATTTAAGTGTATGGTCTCAAGAAAGTTATAACACAATTGGTCAGCTATACGACGCGATTGCAGAAGCTTTTAAGAAATTAGAACCCGACCTTCAACTAGCGGGGCAAATTACCGGTCCCCGAGCACCTATGGCTATTTCTTCGGTCGAACAAGCCATTTCTGCAATCAATCAAATAAAAACACAGGGTGAAGGCAGTATAGATGACCCTAATGATCCGGATGGTGGTTTGGCTCACTATTATAGCTTCGGTGAATTGCACCACGGCAATAAGTTTGATCGAAATACTGGTAAGTGGACAGGAGAAGCCATAAGCGAGGCAGAGACATTTGATATTTTGGACGTGCCTAAAGGCGGTTTCGAAAGAAATAAGTTACCTCCTCAAACAACAAAGGTACTCGATGATTTTAACATACTCTACTACGACACTATTAAGGGTATCGAAACTGCATGGCGAGCAGGAAGGTACCCAGGTTTTATGTCTGCTTTGGAAAATATGTTTTCGCTAATTACTATCGCCAGAGATTTAATGGAAAATCATCACTTAGAGGGGAAAGGCTTAGGGCCTGAATTTTTATTACGTTCAGAGTAGAAGCTCGGGGGAGTATTTACATTAAATCAATCAAATTCATTCAATTAGTCAATATGTTAAATATGATTAAGGGTTAAAACTATTTTCAGTAGTGAAGACTGTATCACCTTTTCACCAATCATAAGTACAGTGAATCGGAATTTGGCGTTTCACAAATTAACAGGAGGTTCATAATTATGTCTGATTGGAATACAGAGATATTGGAAAAACCTAATTGGCAGGATCACATTAAGGATTTTTTCGAGCCTGAAGACGTAAACTGTATGTCTGCTCGTAGTATTGATCTGCAAACATACTACGGTGTGCGTCTAAATGCCGATCGCATTCACTTTCATACACAGCGTGGCACCATGCCGCCACAGGCTGGCCGACGCTGGACGGACATCAAGGTCCAGAACTTCTATAACTGGATGGCAGCGGGATATCCAGAGCAGGAGGCTCAGTTTCATATCTTCAATCTTAAAACCGATGGCGCGCCGCGCAAGCGACGCAATCTGCGCGAATATGAATATGACCAAGACGCCCTGGACCAGCTAAAGAAAGCATTCAGTGGCATGATGACGAAAGATGTCGAAGACCCCACAGGCTATTTTAAACTAGCCGCTATTCACTGGTTACCTGCCCCTGCACTTTATTGTCGCCATCACGAAAATGCCTACAATCCCTGGCACCGAGCATATTTAAACGCCTTCGAAGATGCTATGCGTGAAATTGAGGGTTGCGAAGAGATAACGCTGCCTTACTGGGATATCCAGGGTGGCTATATTCCTGACTTCATGTGGCAAGAACCATTCGATGCCTATGAATTCAAAACCGATGTCAAAGATTTTCGCGATAAAGTCGCCGCGAAAAGTGGTGATAGAACCGAGCGTAAAACAAAAGTTGCGCTACTCAATGGGATTAAAGACTTTAAAGTAAGCCCCGGAGGTTTGGGAATTGATGGCTTTATAAATCAGGCGCTTGGTGCGGAAAAGTGGCAAGATTTTAATGGTTGGATGAATGGAGCAAATCGTCGGCACAATGGCATCATCATGGCCCATGATCTGGGTCATGTACTTTGTGGTACTGAATCCGTCCCCGGGCAGTTTAATCTTTCTTTGGCAGTTCCTAATTTCGCCGCCTACGACCCCTTGTTTTGGTTCTTCCACTGCAACTGGGACCGACTTTGGTGGCTTTGGCAAAGACAGGTTAAGTCGACCACCGTCGAAGCTTTTAAAACGCTGGCTACGACTGAGGACGATCCATCCGACTGGATAGATGACCCAGTTCTATCAATGCTCCAACCTTTCGGTGTTTTTACTAAAGATGTCATTAACGCTACAGACTGGCAAATTGAATACAGCACGCCCGCGCAGGAATCATCCATCCAACCCTCGTCTTTTGCTGTCAGTAGTGCGTCCGCACATGAGGGAGTACGAATATCCAGCACAAAAGCTATTTCTGTTCGTGTTAAAGATATTAATCGACTGGCTATCCCGGGAAGCTTCTATGTGAAACTTCTAGCCGATGGAGAAGAACTCGCAAAAACTTATGTTTTTCAATCTGATGCTCCCCAACTGTGCCTTTCCTGCACGAAATCAGGACAGTTCTCTGTTGACTTTTTACTTGGTGCGGATCAAATAGAAAACAAGAAACTTGAGGTGCGCATTATTTGCATGGCTCTGGAGGGCCCAAAAGAAATACCTCCCCTTTCATGCGGTTCGCCTACAATTAACGCTCGATTATTGATGAACTGATATGCCATCTTATAGTTTTTAGGGGAATTGGTACTGATAAAAATGGCGTAATCAGCTCAACATTCATCACACTAGAAATTACATAAGTGGAATGACTATTTGACTGATTATGCTTTCGTCAGGAATATATGCGCTATGTAAAAAATATTCGATTTACTCTGTCTAAGTTCTGGCCACTAAACTCCCATAAGCATAAAATCGAGATCACTTCTTACATTGCACATCTTTAGCATAAAGTTCGGTATGCGTAAATTATGTGTGACAGGGTTGTGCTTTGTTATGCTGCGCCAGACGCATCTAACAAGGACGATCTGCATGACTAGTTGTTAATTAAAATGCTTTATTTTCAGTTTAAATCTTAAAACACCAGTGTCGGTGGTTCAATTCCTCGGTAATTGCCAGAAATCTTGATCCCTACGATTTCGACCGTTTACTTCCCTGTAAACGTCCTGCATTGCTCTATCATTTACGTCAATGTAGCCGATCCCTGGCCACCTATTCTGTTTTTTTGGAATCCTTCAATTTTAATCTCTAAAATATTTTAATCACTCCCATAACCAGAGTGATGAAAAAAGACGTGAGAAGTAGTACGTTTCTTATCATGCCAGCACTATAAGACTTCATTTCTTCTTTGTTGTTTATAAGGAAGATAATCACTGCAATTACTCCGGGTGCGACAACAAGATTAACTCCGACAATTAGAACGATTTTTAATAAGGCAGGAAACTGCCAAAGCGGAGCGAGAATTGAAGGAATTATAGTCCAGGCCGCAACCAGAACTATGTAGGGCTTGTTCGACTTTAAGTATCTCCAGTTCTTACCGAGAATATCAAGGCAAAAATAGGCGCTGATCTGAACAACAGCAACCAGAGTCGTCAGTGCACAAAGGAAAAGCCCGAATGAAAATACTATAGTGCTTAAATGGTTATACTTTTCTGGAAACACACCAGTTAAAACACGGCCAGCTTCATGCACTAACTCAATCTCCGCATGCCCGGGCAATTTATTTAGCGAATACGCTCCGGCTATCAAGACCAACACTGAGTAACCGCCGAATATAAGGCCGTAGTTAATGATGCCGCTTTTCAACTCTTGTTGAAAACCTTCCGGCCGAATATTGTTATCCGCAGACATATAGGCAATACCCAGAATGGCCGATGGCGCTATTACTGCCCCCGCTAAACCAATAATTGAAGCCATAGAGGAACGAACCTTACCTGAGGTCGCTGAAGTAATTGAATCAGGTATCTGGGGCCACAGACCAGAGAGAATGTCGCGCCATTCTGAAAACCCTGAGATGGCCACTATGCAGAAACAAAGGAATAATAAAAAAATCAGGGCTGCCAGAATATTTCGAATCGCGGCATAGCCTCCTGATATCATTAGGCCACTTATGCTTAGTGCAAAGAAAAGCGATAATCCAATCTCGTAACGCTGATAAATATTCGCTCCGGATTCACCAATCGCGCTGTCCGGGTTTAGACCAATGACAGCAAGGAGAGAAGATGTCATCACTGACATGTTCCCCATCACCAGCAGGAAATGCAGAGGGATGTGGGCGAGAAATATAAGCCAGGCCAGATAAGGGGAAAACGTTTCCCTGATTACGCTTATCATTCCGCGGTTACCATATTGCACACCCACCCGGGATGCTGAATCCATCATTACGATATATAAAGGCAATATGGCGACGGTTACCCAGAGTAGATCGTAGCGAAACCATGCGCCCGCAAGTAGCAGGGAAGCAGTAGAACCTGTCCCCATTGCGCCCGCTGTTATTATAGTCGCAGGCCCGATAATTCCTTTAAGGTGTCTTCTGACTTTGTCTATTTCCATCTAAACCCTGAAATGACTAATGTTGATTAGTTAGTACCGATTGCCCGGAGCTTATGCTTACTTACAATTAAAAAGCGATACTATAAGCTATCATGTACGAAAGTGTTTCCAAGCCATTAGGCTAGACTACAATCATCAGACGAAAAGTGAAACGATGACCCTTAAGTTCAGTATCGATCTAAACGGAATGTACTCGGTTTCTGAATACGTCCGTATTGCCAAACTGGTAGAAGACTACGGATTTGACGAAGTACATGTGGTCGATGATCTGGGTTACAGGCCCGCCTGGCCTACTCTGGCTCTCATCGCCGAGCATACCAGCCGTATCAAGCTTGGCCCCTGGTTGATCTCACCGCGTATCGTTCACCCTGCCTATCATGCTGCCAATCTTGCAGAGATCGATGAGATCAGTGAGGGTCGTGCGGTATGTTGTCTTGGTCGCGGAGGTTTCATGGACATGCTGGGGCTGGAAGAACCGGACAAACCCCTGAGCATGCTACGTGAGTCGGTCGGCTTGATCAGGCACCTGTTTGCTTCTGAGGCAGCCCCTTTTGAAGGCAAAGTGTTTAGCGCACGACACGACATGGGCTTTCGCTTTAGTCCGCTGCGCTCAAATATACCTCTGATGATTGGTACCTTTGGGTCACAAACCGCCAGACTGGCCGGAGAAATTGCTGACGGATTCCTGGTCAGCTGTGTGACAGATCGAGACTATGTACAGTCACTGGTAGCAAGCTTCAATACGGGCGCAAAGGAAAGTGGTTGAGATAGCAGTAAGTTTGAAAAAGCCGTCAGCCCTTTATGCTGCATATCAACCGATCGGGATGCTGCTTTCGATCTAATGAGGCGCAAGTTGCCCAATATGTTGAAGTACCTGTTCCCCCTGACCAAACACGCGGGTCTTAGGCTGGCGGATATTCCTGATGATGATTTCAGCCTGGCTGCTTTGGATCCGTCCAATCCCGCTCCCGGGACAGAACTAAGCGAGGATCAAATCCGCTTCTTTTCAACCGTCGGCACGCCGGCTGATGTGATACCACAAATCGAAGGTATGCTTGATGCGGGTATCAACCACGTTGCCTTCAGCGGCCTCTTAGGGCCGAATGTTGACGAAGCAATAAAACTAATTGCCACCGAGATCATGCCAAGGTTTCGTTAAATTGATAAAACTATACAAACAGTTTAGGAGGTAACATGACAAGTCATCATAAAAGCGACCGGTAGAATACAGTTAATCATCTCACTTTTTGTAGTCGATGCTCTCGAGCCAAGGTCAGTGGTTTCACCGTGTTGGAGATAGTAATTATCACTGGCATCATCCTGGTATTAGCGGCTATTGCGGTACCAACCTATCTTGACTACACCACACGTTCAAAAACCACTGAACCCATGCTGGCCTTTGATACAACACGAGAACAGGTGTTAATCGAGGTCGGCAGTAGCGATAAGTTATTGCAATGCGAAAAATCGATGATCAACAAAGGCAACTTCAGTGACTCATATATGAATTTTAATATCCATCCGGTAGACAGTGATATCAATAACTCATCTTCAGGTTATGGCGCCGGACTTTTTGTGGTCTCGGAGCTCGATAAACATGAAGTGGAGGGTGTGCAGGTAACTAAAGAGTTTTATCATGAATTGAAATCACGGCAACCTGAGAAAATGATGCCAGACAAGGCAACAATGTTTTATTTACTGTTGCTAGTCAAAGAATTATTTGTTTAAAGCGAAATATTCTCCACCTTCAAAAAATAACATCTCGATAAGTGTATCTGGTTCATTTTCCAACTCATACTTTTCATTAATTCCAATACCAGCCGAAAAATATCCTTTGGGACCTTTGTCACGATTTGTATCTTCTAAAATAGGTTTTAATTGTGTTAAAAATATTTTTTGTATATCTTCAAAGGCTTTTATCACCTCATCGTTATTTGTTTTATCCACCTTTGGTTTAATCTTTGTGGAAAATATAGTTTGTATATCGTTATATGACAATACCGTTCCTTCTTCTTTCTTCTTTTTAGATACTAATTCACCTTCATCCAGAAAGGTCTTTATTATCGTTGAATTTATAGTTTGTATATTCTTAAACGTCTTGATTGCTTCATCATCGAATTTAATCGTATAAATATGTTCACGTTTGAATTCAAATGGATTGAGACCTTTGGAGGGAGTGAGGTCATCTTTTGACTCTAATACAACATGTCCTTTCAAATTGCGCTGAAAAATTTCAATGCCCCTTACGCTGCACTCAACATTGAAATTGATAGTCGTCTTGTCAATAAACAGAGGATTATCGTTGTTCGCTATAATTCTCACGCGGATATCAGCAGGGTCAAAGGTTGTAAAATATTCCTCGCCAAAGCTTTGTAATTTCTCTTCAGTCTGAGACGGTATCGACATACATCCTGTTAAGAGAAAGATTGAAGCAAATACGAGTAGAAATGACTTATTCATTATGGCCTCCCAGTTCAAGAAGATCAGAATACCCCTAACTATCATTATGGATGGTTGAAAATGTTATAAGTTCAATATCATCTTTGGTTGGAAAGCGAACATAATCTATTTTTAGACTTTTGAGTCACTTCTGTGAGCCAGAGCTGTGCTCTGTAATGCTCGGTTAAGCAATTTATGAAGCAGACACACCTGATAACTTATTGATAATAAAAGATGTTCTCATCTTGAAATCCGAAAGCCGGTGACTCATTTCCTTTCTGAACATCTTCTATGAGTTCGATTTTCATACTGATCTTGGTAGAAATTTATTCCTTAAAGAGTATAAGCTCTTTTTTATAATACAAGAAAGTGCTACCAAACCCTGTGAGTCCCATTACCAGTATATGAAAGCTGATATAAGACAGCCCTGTATAAACTCTCCTAAGCGAGTTTTTCTATTTTCCTGCTTGCTAGTGTTTTTTACCGAGAACATTTTCTGCGAGGTTTTCAATGATCTTTTACTCGATCATGAAAAGGAGCCTTTCACAATTGTCGTTCGATACGATACAGGGGAATTATTAGCGGAATACGAAGTAGCAGAATTCGGTTTGAATGGTTATGCCAGGGCTTTTTACAAAAGCGGCAAACTTATGGCGGAAGAGTATTTTGAGAATTCCTTACCTCAGGGTGTCGGCCGTGAGTATTATGAAAATGGAAACCTCAAACAGGAATATATGAACGTCGATGGTATGTTGAACGGCCAGGCGAAAACCTATTATGAGGATGGAGCTCTAAAACAGGTAGTCCAGTTTAAAAATGATGAAAAGTCCGGGCAGTTTATTTCTTATTACCCAAACGGCAAGGTTCGGGCAGAAATAGAGTATTTGAATGATGAATTGAACGGACAGGCAAAAGCTTACTCAGAGAGCGGCATGTTGAAAGAGAAAGGAAGCTATAAGAACAACAAACGTGACGGCGAGTACAAAAGTTTTTACGACGATGGTAAGAAATGGCGGGTGCTGAAATTCAGCAATGGAGAGCTGGATGGAGAAGCAAAAGTCTATTATGCGAATGGACGCTTACAGGCACGTGAAAATCGTCAGGAAGGAAAACTACATGGCACGGTTATTTATCAAGACGAAGAAAAAGATGCTCAACTGACTGTTGAGTACAGAAAAGGCTGGGTTACCGCTGCTCGTAGAACTGAGGGGGGAAAGAGGTTTACCGGGATTTTCAAAAGAAGTTTCCCCAATGGGGAAACACAACTTGAAATAGTATTTAAGAAAGGTAAGGCGGATGGGGTATCGAAGTCGTACTACGAAAGTGGCGTGTTGTCTGAAGAAGCCACTTTTAAAAACGGCACTATTGAAGGTAGTGTTAAAAAGTATTATCAAGATGGCAAACTAAAGGAGGAAAGTAAATTTAGGAAAGGTAAGCTTCATGGCCTGTCTCGGGAATTCTACAAAAACGGTGAAGTTTCAAAGAAGACAACATATGTCGCCGGCCTGGAGCAGGGTGATAGTTACAATTACTATGAGAATGGTGTTTTATCGGGAGTAGTGAATTTTGATGATGGAAAGGCGAATGGAGTTCAGAAGAATTATTATGAAAGTGGGGCGGTCAAACAGGAGACCACTTTTGTAAAAGGCATGATGCAGGGTGAATTCAGGGGTTATCATGAGAGCGGTGAAATAAGTTATCTCTACTTTCTCAAGAACAATGAGTATGAAGGTGAAGGCCTTCATTATAGTAAGGATGGCAGGATAACGACCAGACGAACGTTTAAAAATGGTAGAAAAATCGGTAAAGAATATTCTTACTATGACAATGGTCAGATATCGAGTGACTATAATTATAAGGACGATGAATTTCACGGAGAGATCAAAAAGTATCGTAAAGATGGATCATTGTTTCGGGAGTGGCATTACGAAAATGGGAAAAAAGAAGGTTATTACAGAGAGTACTCGGTCGAGGGTGGTCTGTTAAAAGAAACGCCTAATAAAAACGACAAAAGCCATGGTCTGGTAAAGGAGTTCTATGACAATGGACAACTACATAAAGTGTGGTCTTTTGTGAACGGAAAAAAGCATGGGACCTACAAGGAATTTAGCGAGATCGGCGTGCTCGAAAGAGTAGAGTTTTACGATAATGACAAAATGCTTGATGCAGAGAGTGAGATTAATGTGCACTAACTTGGACAAGGAGTTTCTGGGATGAAAAAATTTGCATTATTGTTAAGTCTGCTGTTGATGTTAGTTTTCATTGGTAGTCCGGTTTACGCCAGGAAATTGATGCAGGATAATAATGATGTAAAAACAGAATTGACATCACTTAAGGTGGTAGTCTCTGATGAGTTAAAGGAAAAAGTAAAAGAGACAGGAAGTTTAATGCTGTCGCTTGGAGTGATTCCTGGTGCCTTATACGGTGGTCCGATTGAAGGTGCCTTCTGGGGAGTGGATCTGAATGCATTGGCAGGGCCGGCGATCAACCTTCGTTATTTAGAGAAGGAAGTAGCAAAGTACGCACAATCACATGAGAGGAATGACAA
Source organism: Gammaproteobacteria bacterium (assembly GCA_012103475.1). GTDB lineage: Bacteria > Pseudomonadota > Gammaproteobacteria > Eutrophobiales > Eutrophobiaceae > WLWS01. Next base: position 905,337 of record WLWS01000001.1, read on the forward strand.
AAATTCTTTTTTTAAAGTAAAGCCGGCGACTACTCGGTTTTTACGTATTAGCACCTACGGTTATGATGTGGAAGCAGGCACTTTTCTGACAGGCGGTTTGAGAAATGAAACCGCAGACCCTGTGATTTTGGCCTATTTTGATCGTCCTTGTACCGTTAAGGGGGAAATCAGCAGTGAACAGGGAATCTTTATTCATCAGTTTTCTATTCCAAAGGCGGGCCTTTACCATCTTGTGCAACTATCAGATGGTCAAATATACCGCATAAAACCTTTTAAAACTGTTGAGCAGCTCGAGGTTGTTGTTCATTGACGCTTAAGACATCATCAATATTTGTGTCGTCGTCTAAGCAACAAGACGCCTAAACCTCCGAGCAAAAGTGGGAGGCTGCCCGGTTCCGGTACATTTGCTGGTGTTACTTGTTCTATCTGCCCGCTGAAGTTGACACTGTCGTTGAAAAAATCGTTGATTTGATTGGTTGCCGGTCCGGCGCCCTGTGGGCCCACTGCAAATCGAATTATTGTGGTGGAACTAATTACATTGAGGTTAATGTCAAAGGCGAAGGTATCGAGATTTGGCAAGAGCTGAGCCGTGCCAAGAACAAACAATCCGTTCATGACATAAACTTCAACGCCATTATTGTTTACGCTCACCGGGTTGGTGGTTGCGCTGGTTGTAAAATTACCCGAAATATTTAGTGTTTCTCCGACGAGCCCTGTAAGTACCCATTCTCTGACTGAAAAGGTACCTCCGAACTGAGTACCGTTAGGTTTCATTGAAGTTTCGCCTACCCGTGTGCCAAGTGTGCCACCGTTGTCATAACCGGCGCCGTTCCAGCCAGTAAGAAAACCGGGAGTGGCCGAAAATGTATCTCCGCCTGGGCTATCGGTATTTTTGTAGTTCCATATCCCTGCTCCTGCGGTATCTGTATGGCCATGTTGAGCCGCATCGAGTGACGAGCCTGCAGTAACCGCAGCACCTCCCACGCCAATACCGTCGTTGGTGGCAGCATTCCAGTCGTTGACAGAGTGGGCGAGTATTATATTTGCGAAAGCGCTGTTCCCGCTGGCCATCAATACAATTGCCATCAGTAAAACGTGAGTGCGGAGTCGGTTTTTATTGTTCATTTGCTCTTCCTCTAATCATTCAATATTCTAATCCTAATGAACTGCAGATTTCATACCAAAGCATATAACAATATTTTAAGTCATTGAATACAAATAGAGCTTATGTTGCAACGAAGTAAGTGTGAGTTTTTGATGGATGTGAATTGTAAAGTATTCCGTCTCCATCAAATGGTGTACGGATCAATTTGATTCATTGAACTCCCAATAGTGCTTTTGTTTCTCTCAGCACCATACGCCAGGCTACTGAGAAGGGTGCAATTACATCGAAGTGTCCTGCGTTATCGACCACTGCCAGAGTAACATCATCGCCTGTTTTGCGCGCTTCGAGCATAAACGCCGTGCTTTGTCTGAGTGGTACAAGTACATCGGCACTACCGTGCACCATGCGAACCGGTACTTTCAGGGGCAATAACTGGGTGGGGTTTATCTGCGACACGCGTTCGGGTAATGCTTCCGGTTCGCCACCAAGCAAACCCGGTACAGCGGTATTGCAATCCTGGGTGTCGTATTCGTGTCGGTAGGTGTTGATGTTAGATATTGCTGCCAGTGGTACCACTCCCTTTATATCGAGGGTGCTTCCACTGTAAAACTCACTGGTTTTTTTCAAATTACTTTTCGCTGCATACCACAGTACCAAATGGCCTCCGGCGGAATGCCCCATTAGTACGACTCTGGAAAGATCAAGCTTGTAGGGTTTTTCTATCTCGCGAAGATGTTCTACCGCCGCACTCATGTCATGCATGGTACCCGGCCATGCGCCGCCCTCGTTGCCAATGCGTCTGTATTCGATTGTCCAGCTGGCAATACCGGCTTTCGCCAGCTCTCCGCTGAGGTTCGCGGCCATAGTCAGATCAAAATCTGCCAACCAGCAACCGCCGTGTACAAACACTACGACCGGATGTGGACCATCTCCATCTGGAAGACGCAACTCACCAAACTGATATTGATCGGGACCGTATTTAATAAGGTGATCCGCTTTTGGCTTTGCTAGCGCTTCAATTTGTTCCCAGCTGACTGGTGCGGGCTTTTCTTCTGCGTTGATTCCCGTTATTGCAAAGGAGAGTAGAAATAACAGGACTAATTCTTTCTAATGGTTAAGCATGTTCATAGTGGCGTTTTCATCCGCTGGTTTTGGTTACAGATAGCAGTGTAACTTTACATCGAGACGATCACTACTCTGTCTGATATAAGCTGAGTCATGTTATTGAGCAAGGTCCTTGTCGAGTGTCATTAGGTAGTAAAAATATGGTCTATACTGATGTAAGGATGCGGCGTTTCCATTTAAGTTGTCGATCACGAGGGGGTAACTATGCCAAGACGAACAAGCACATGGCAGGCGCCTGTGGAGGCTCTTGCGGCAATGCCGGAGGTTTCAGGAAACACTGTAAACGGTCTTGATGAAACCGAAAGAAGACCTGCCTCGCCGTTTTTCTGGCACGAACAGCAGTATCATGAATTCGGTGATATGCAGAAGTACACGCTGAATATTATGTATGGTCTTGAGGACGGCGGTGAAATCTGCGAGGCCTTTCGCATTAATGAAAATTTTGATCCTGCGCTTGGTGACGTGGCACAGAATCGCCAATTTGTTCATCGTGGTCCGGAGCCTACAGAAGTTGCCAGCGAAAAAATCACTCAGTCTGCCGAACAATGGACGCAACAGGTAAAAGAGTTCGCGCTCTCGCATCATGCCGATGTGGTTGGCATTGCCAGAATGAGTAGGAATTGGGTTTACGAAGGTTTTTCCATCAATGACTATGAAAAAAACGTCATCGTTATTGGTGTTGGGCATGATTACGATGAAATCAAGGAAGCACCTTCTTTACCGGGTAATAACCGGGGTATTGTCGAGGTGGGTAAGCAGTATACCCGGGCGGCCACTGCAGCCGCAGAGCTCAACAACTTCATTCGTGCGCAGGGCTATAGCACGAACTGCTATCCGGGACCGACCGCGCAAGCGGTGATGATGATCCCTGCTGCTGTAGAAGCAGGTCTGGGCGAGCTTGGCAAGCACGGTACATTAATAAACCGCGAGCTGGGCGCATCATTCAGGTTATCGGCGGTTACCACAAACATGCCCCTGGAATTTGATCAGCCTGATGTCTTTGGCGCCGATGATTTTTGTACACGTTGCCAGGTGTGTCGTGATGCCTGTCCACCCGATGCTATTTTCGATGATAAGCAATGGGTCAGGGATGAGAAAAAATGGTATGTGAATTTTGACAAATGTATTCCTTATTTTGCCGAAGCAAGGGGTTGTGCGATCTGTATAGCCGTGTGTCCCTGGTCGCGACCGGGCATAGCTGACAATCTGGTAGTGAAAATGGCAAAACGCCGAAAGAAGCTTGCTGACTCCTGAGAGCGTTTATTCTGTAAGCGCAGAAATATGGATCTGAAACTAATTATCACTGGAAATTGATAGAATAGGGCTATTAAGGGTATCTGCTGTTGCTCTTTTTAGCTCTTCTTTCTAATTAAGTCACTTTAGAATAAAGCCCTCGTATTCGTTTTTTACTACTTGTTCGCATTTTTCTACATAGGGAGGGAAACCGAGATAGGGCATAAATACTCTGGGTTTACCGGGTACGTTTGCGCCGAGATACCAGGAATTACAGCTATGCAAGAGTGTCGACTCGGCCACCTCATTAACATGTGCGACCCAGGCATCTTCAGCAGTAACATCGGCTTCAATCACGCTGAATTTGTTCCTGTGCATATAGTCAATTGCGTCTTTTACAAACTCAACATGTTGCTCTATGGAAGGGATCATATTGGTAAGTACTGACGGGCTGCCGGGGCCGGTAATAATGAACATATTGGGAAAGCCTGCAGACTGTAGTCCGAGATAGGTAAGTGGTCCGTCCGCCCATTTCTCTTTTAGAGTTTGAGCCTGACGGCCACGTATTTCAATTCTATCCAGTGCGCCGGTCATGGCGTCGAAGCCGGTTGCGAGTACGATGGCATCAAACTCGTATTCCTTATCTTTAATAACCAATCCCTTTTCTGTGTACGCGTCGATAGGACTTTCACTGATGTCTATCAGGCTGACGTGGGGGAGGTTGAATGTCTGGTAATAATCCGTATCGACACTCATACGTTTACAGCCAAAAACAGTATCGGGCATCAAGGTTTTAGCCAACTCGGGATCAGAGATTATCTCCTGAATCTTTTCGCGGAAAAAATCAGCAACCATGTCATTGGTTTTCTGGTCAAGTAAAAGATCAGGGAATGCGCCGTACCAGTACAGGCCACCCATTTCCCAGCGTCTCTCGCATTCTTGCCGAATTTCCTCTGCGCTCATTTCGCTGGCGAGGCGGGTATTGGAGAACAGTTCATTACCCGAGAACTGTTGGCTGGCGCTTTCTCTCAAGCGGGCATAATTGCTCTTGATGGCATTTTGCTCTGCCTCATCCATCGGCCTGTTATGTGCCGGAACGGTGTAGCCGGCAGAGCGCTGAAATACGCTCAGACTGGCGGCCTGCTCTGCAATGACGGGTATAGCCTGGATGGCAGACGAACCTGTGCCGACCACAGCGACATTAAGATCGCTGAAATCGACTCCCTGCTGAGACCATTGGCCGGTGTGATAGATCGGACCTTTAAAGAGATCTTCGTTTTGTATATTTGGTTTGTTGCTAACCGACAGACAACCGGTAGCAAAGACACAGAATTTTGCCTGATGGCTTTGACCTTCATCGGATTCGATTGTCCATCGATTGCTGTTTTCATCATAGCTAGCCGTGGCTACACGAGTATTGAATTGAATATGTCCTCTCAAATCGAAACGGTCGGTGACATGATTGAGATAAGAAAGGATCTCTGCCTGTGGTGCATATCTTTCAGACCATTGCCATTCCTGCTGCAGATCATCGTCGAACTGGAAGGAGTATTCCAGGCTTGGCACATCACAGCGTGCACCGGGATAACGGTTCCAGTACCAGGTACCACCAACACCATCACCAGCTTCGAGAATTCTGGCGGAAAGACCAAGCTTACGTGCTGTATGAAGCATGTAGAGGCCGGCGAAGCCAGCTCCGATTATGATCATGTCTGCCTGATTGTCAGCCATATTTCTCTGCGCTGTCTCCCTCTTATAAAAACCAAGAATAGTCCTTGTTAATTAAACAAACAATGGCGAATTGAAACTAACTAAAGTATAAACAAAGCTCGAGTTGTAAGATCTGACACTATTCCTTTATTCTGCAAAAACGGAACTTAACTATTAACAACAACGATATTCTCCGCCGGCTTCGCTTTACATTTGAATTTGACGATTCGAAAATGATTGCCGTTTTCGCACAGGCTGAACTTAAGGTAACTCGGAGTCAGGTAAGTGATTGGCTAAAGAAGGACGAAAACCCAGAGCAGCAAGCTTGTGACGACAGGACTTTGGCCTGTTTTCTAAATGGTCTGATTAATGAGTTGCGTGGTAAAAAAGAAGGGGTGCAACCGACACCGGAGGAAAAACTTAATAACAATATTATCTTCCGGAAACTCAAGATAGCTCTTAATCTGCAGGCTGAAGACATATTGAGAATTCTGTCGCTTGTTGATATTACAATAAGCAAACATGAACTCAGCGCATTTTTCAGAAAGAAAGGGCACAAGCATTACAGAGAATGTCAGGAGCAAATCCTGAGGAATTTTATACACGGTATCCAGAAAGAATACCGGGAAGAAGATAGTTTGCCGGCATCTGTCTATCTACAAGAAAACGGGAAAAATAACTGAATGACGACCGTGTTAGTAGTTGGGGCTACTGGTAAGACAGGGCGCTCTCTAGTGGAGCAGTTGCTTGATAAGAATCACGAAGTTCGTGTTATTGTTCGCTCACCAGACAAATTCCCTCCTGAGGTTTTACAGAATGCAAATTTAAGAATCGTTAAGGCTGCGGTTCTTGATTTGAGTGATAATGAGATATGTGAACAGGTAGAAGGTTGTCACGCCGTTGTGTCATGTCTGGGCCATGTTATGGACTTCAAAGGGATGTTCGGGCATCCGAGAAAACTCTGTACTGAGGCGACGAGACGTTTGTGTGAGGCCATCGAAAAGAGCAGCCCACCTGAACCCACAAAGTTTATCTTGATGAATACAGTTGGAGTAAAAAACCCGGATCTTGAAGAAAAAAGATCCTGTTTCGAAAAGGGACTTCTTGCCCTCTTGCGTCATACCATTCCTCCGCACAGCGATAACGAAACTGCGGTTGACTATTTGATCGGGAATATCGAGAGGGAAAACAAGTACATCAAATGGTGTAGTGTCCGCCCCGACTCCTTAATCGACGCCGGACTCACAGAATACGAAATCATAGAGTCGCCCAACACGGGTATTTTTTCTGGACGCCCTACTTCACGATCCAATGTCGCTCATTTTATGACTGAGCTTATAGAGAATGCAGAAGTTTGGGATACATGGCAGTTAAGAATGCCAGTGATTATGAACTGTTAATGCGAAACAGTACCTCAAGGTTGCTCAAATAGTGCAGTCAGATCAGGTCTGACCTGGCTCAAGTGCCTGGAATTATTCCTTACCCGTTCGACAGCCAAATCTGGCATTATTAACCAATGCCAAGTTCCATAGACAGCAATTACGCCGATTATCTGCTACCGAAAAGATTAATTTTCTTTGATCTTGACGGTACGTTGATACCGTCTACCTTTGCGTCTGGTCGTCGTATCGCCATATCAATGTCTATCTATCAACAGGTAAAAGAGTTTGCACAAGCGATTTTCAGGATTGACAATTTGCCGGAACTGCATGAAGAAGAATGTAGCAACTGGTATCGAAGTAATGGTGGCCCCCAGGGCTTAATAGCTGAAATACTCTCCACTTGTGAGCTGTCCGAAGAAATTGCTGATTGTCTGAGTTTCTATTTCAATGGCTTGTTCAATCGAAGACTGACGCAGTATCTGAAGGAAGATCTGAAACACGATCGTGTTCCAGATGAAATCATACAGTTTCTGGAAAAATTGTCTGAAGTAGCGTCAATGATCCTTGTCTCGTATCGTTATCAAACTCAGTTTGAGTTTTTAAGTTCTCTGGAAGATCTTGGTCTTACCAACAACAGTTTGTTTGGACCGAGTAACGCTTTTGCGGTGGGTGAGCCGGGTACTTCCTCCGATGGTTCTAAATCGCGCTTTGTAGGGAAGATGTGGCGACGTGAAATTCGGGCGCAGCGGCGTCTGACTTCGGAAATAGGTAAAACTTTTCCTCCATTAATAGTTGGAGATTCTATTCGAGATATCCATTTCGCTGTCGATGTTGGAGGCATCTTTTTTGGTGTGTCAGAAACAGGCGAGGCTTCCAATGACGCCATGGTCAAAGAGATCAAACATCAGGAAAGTAATTTAAGTAGCCGATCCCGAGTGTTTAAGTCATTGCTGGATGAAAAACTTCAGATTCGAATACTCGAGGAATGTGCAGCTTATCAGGAAACAATAAAAGCGCTTTGAAGCTTTGTATTAAGAAAAACATGGTTCAAAAGTGTCGAAAAATTTAACATTCCTCTTCGGCTAACAAGTGCTATCTGTTCAGCTTCTATTGTTATTAAAAATCGTTTGGTTTTCATAGGCTTGCGATAAATTATTTTGTTTCCTGGCCCGGGTTCAAATTTGCTGGAGTCGGAAGTATTTACAGTCACGCCAGTTGCATAAATTGGCGACCGCTTAAGTTATTGAATTTTAATTACATTTATTAAGAACATTTCTGGTTCAAATATTGCTTTAGTTTTTGTGAGGACATCAGGCTTTTCTTAATGCTTGTCAGCATAGTTTAGGAGTAGACAAATGAAATTTAGGAACACAGCAAATAAGCTCATCGCATTCACAGGGCTGATAACAGCGATCGTATTCACCCTGCCAACTGTCAGTGCAACGATCCTTCTTAATCAGGATTTCGAGGCGCCAAATACTTTTTTCAATGGTTTTGATGTAGACAGCCGGCCGGTCAATACGCTTTTTGGAAACCAGCCAGCCGGTTTTACCTATGGTAATACTTTTACAGTGGAAACCATCAATGTGACCGATTCAGCCAACCCGAGTGATTCACAAAAATCCTTTGCTTCTATCGGAGGCTACCAGGGAGATCTTGCTCAATCAGGAAACTTCGTTGTTGGTATGCTTTCTCATGCTCAAAACGATCGACTTGGTCTCACATTCGATGTAAGCGGTTTTGATTTCCTCAATGTCCAGATTGATGTCACCAGTCTGGAACTGGATTGCTGCGGAGCGCCGTTTGTGACAGGTGCACCCACATTTCGCTTTTCGCTTTTTGAAGACGCTGGTTCTAATGGTATTGGCAGCGGAAGCTTGCTTGATTCTTTTGATTTGGCTGGTACCGCCTCTGCGGGCCATATACTGGATTTCACAACGGGCACGTTTGGTCTGGACGCATCAAATTCAAGCGATGGTCTGGTCACACTGCAAATCGATTTACTAAGTGGTGGTTATGCTGCTTTTGATAACCTGATTATTGCTTCATCAGATACTGAAGGGGATGTTGGGCAGTCCGTGACGGAGCCTGGCATTGCCTGGTTATTCCTCAGTGGAATGGTGGTGATGAGTCTGCTTCGCCGAAGACGTTTTTCCTGAGCTTTCGCTCAGATTATTCGTTTTTTCCTAGTGGGAATTTGATCAGGTTTTCAGGACCGAGCACGCCATCACTTCTGGCGAGAAGATAGGCGTATAGATTGTCGAGATTGTCGAGATTGTCTATGACGCGTTTGTTGGTATTGTTTGGTCGCATCATTGTTCCGGGTTTTCCATTTTTAACCAACTCGTAGAAACTATCCTTGCTGATTTTTGATTTCAGACTGTCGGCGAGGTTTGGACCAACGGCGCCTATCCCGCCCTTGCCATGACAGGTACCGCAGCCGCCACCGTTATAGGTCTTCCAGCCTTCCAATGTATTTTCACTGATTTTCCCGTCGACAACCTGATAAGGCTTTGTTTCTGCGTCAGCTGCTGCAAGTGGTTTGGATACTGATACTAAACTCACCTGTTCAGCATCATCGCTAGTACCCGCGACGGCCTGGGTAATACCGACAGATTCCGGTTCCGGGTTGCTGCAGGCCGAAAGCAACAGAAAAAGTATGAGACCAGACTTCATGTGTATACCAGTCATATTTATCCCGTCTATTAAAAAGTACTCGCACTTTTATAGCACAAACTACAATGTCAATTATGTGATTCAAATCAATTATTGACTCAATAATCAGTTGCGAGAGCAAATTCCTGTGAATGGTTATTTTTTTAAGTATCACTTGAAACTCCTAAATTCAGTGCTAGGTTATTTTCTTTTCTTTTTCCTCTTTAATTAGCTTTGCCAGCACCTGACGAAAATGTGTTAATGCCTCATCGGCGGCGATAACGCGCAGGCGAAAGTCTGGATCGTTATCGAGTAATGTTTGCTGAGCCTCAATAATGGCTTTGTCTTCATAAAAACCTTCGAACAAACTATCTCTGAGAGATAGGGCAATATTTGAATTCTCCAGATCGAAATTATGCATATAGTTCCAGAAAAAATGTGTGGTGCGACGCGTTTCCGGTGTCATGAACTGGCAGTTGCGATATTGTCTGGAACCTTCCAGATTACCTTTTTCTGCTCCGTTTCCCGCGGGGGAGAATAGGGTCTGTAAGAAGAATACTCCGGGTATCAACATTTCTCCGATGTTTCTTCTATCGATTCTGGCTTCTTTGTCAGGGATAACCTTTTTATGGAAGGGTGGTGACTCGGCGTTCATATGCCAACGTTCAACACGAAAGCCTCGCTCGAGTCTTTCAATCGCAACTGGTTTGGTGGTATAGGCATACTCTTCAGAGCCACCGAGAGTATTGGTGTGGACAAAAGCCAGATGCGCGAAGTCGCTAAGATTGTCGACGATCAACAACCAGTTTGCATCGTAGTGAAGATAGGCGGGCAGGCCTTTCCAATCGCTGTCGTGTAAGGGCGGGTAATCGAGAATCAAATCTGGATCGGCAAGCTCCGGATCGCCCATCCATACCCAGATCAGATGGCCACGTTCCTCTACCGGATAGCTTTTTACTACGAGGCTGGAAGCGATCCTGTCTTGCCCGGGAATCTGGATACATTTGCCTGTCGGATCGTATTTTAAGCCATGATACATACAGCGAATGTCATCACCTTCAATACGACCCATGGAAAGGGGTGCTCCGCGATGGCAACAACGATCGTCAAGCGCGACATATTTACCGCTTTCACCCTGATATAAAACAATGGGTTTTTCGAGAATAGTGCGGGCCAGCTTTTTACCATCGATCAGTTCGTGATCCCAGGCGGCAACGTACCAGCAGTTGTAGAGAAAAATATCTTTTTGGGCCGTCATTAGTCCTCCCGCAATGATAAATGCTAAAACCAGGGCTTTCTAGACTACTCCGCATTGTGCTCGAATAATAGAGTCAATTGTGTCGATTATTGTCACAGTATAGTATGTACGCCTACCAGAAAGGCCTCAATGGATCAGTTTAAATGAAAAAACCAACGAATGATCAAGCGGTGTATCGGGAAGATTTATACGGTACCCATGCTGAAGTTACTTACAGTGGCATACTCAGTTTCCTGCGCAGAAAATATACGCATGATCTGAAAAACGCGGATGTGGCTGTTGTCGGTATTCCTTTTGACACGGCAACAACCAATAGACCCGGCACACGATTCGGACCTCGATCGATACGTGAAGCGTCGACTCAGATTGGCTGGGCACAGCTGGATGGTTGGGGTTTTGATGCCATGGATAAATTGGCGGTAGTGGATTACGGTGATTGCGATTTTGATCATGGCAGGCCACAGGAAGTTCCTGCGCGCATTCAGGAGTACATCGCTGAGATTATTACTCAGGACACCGCGACATTGAGTCTGGGTGGCGATCACTTTGTTACCTATCCGATATTAAAAGCTTATGCGGAGAAATTCGGTCCGCTTTCGATGATCCATTTTGATGCGCATTCAGACACCTGGGAAGATGAAGAAGGGCGTATTGATCATGGCACTATGTTCTATCACGCTGTACAGGAAGGGATCGTGAATCCTGAGCAATCTGTACAGATTGGTTTGCGTACTTATAACGATAAAGACTGGGGTTTCAATATTATGAATGGTCCCTGGGTACATGAAAATGGCACGCAGGCCGTGATTGATCGTACACGTGAGATTGTTGCGGATAATAAGTGTTATCTGACCTTTGATATTGACTGTCTGGATCCGAGTTACGCACCGGGTACCGGGACTCCGGTGATTGGTGGTTTAACGACGAATCAGGCGCAAACTATTCTACGCGGTCTGGCCGGGATCAATCTCGTCGGAATGGATCTGGTAGAAGTGGCACCGGCTTATGATGTAGGCGATATTACCTCGCTGGCTGGAGCGAGCCTGGCTCTGGAAATGCTGTATATCTATGCCTCGAATCCGAAGCGCGGATGAATCAAGGTAGTAAATCTAACATACGGAAATAGAGCATACCAAGAGCAACCAGATTGTTCCCGACAACACGTCCACCGGGGATCCGATGATGTTTTACCTTTGCGAAAATATCGAATCTTTCCGATGTGCCGCTGATTGCGTCGGCGAGTATCTGCCCGACTAAATGTGTCACGTTGACGCCATGACCAGAGTAGCCTTGAGCGAAATAGATATTGTTTGATATCTGACCTAGATGGGGCACGCGGTTAATGACAATACCGATTTTTCCACCCCATTCGTAATCGATTTTTAATCCTTTCAGTTGCGGATAAATCTCCAACATGCGCGGTAGCATGGAGTCCTTGATGCTGGCCGGATCTCGACCGGAATAGTTGCAGCGACCGCCGAAGAGCATACGTTTGTCTGCGCTCAGTCGATAATAATTCAGCACATGGTTCATTTCACAAACCGCCATATCAGCCGGCACAATTTCTTTTTGTAATTCTTCCGAAAGCGGTTCTGTGGCAATGATATAACTGCCGGCCGGAAAAACCACACCACCGGTATAACGTTTCTCCAGCATGTGATAAGCATTACCGGCAAGAATAACGAAGTTGCTCTCTACATAACCTTTGTCGGTAAACACCTTGGGGCGATTACCGTGTTCAATACGGATGACGGGTGATTGCTCGAATATTTTTGCGCCCTGTTCGACGGCGGCAGTGGCTTCTCCCTGGCAAAGGTTTAGCGGATGTAAGTGCCCATTGGCCATGTTGACCATTCCACCAAGATAATGATCGGTGCCGAGTTCGTTAACACAGGCTTCCTTAGTGACCATTCTCGTTTCGAAAGGAAACTGCTTTTTCTGCAATTCTTCACAATACTCTTCCAGTTCTCTTATGTGACGAGGTCGTGTGGCGACATCGATGTAACCGGATTTAAGATCGCAATCGATCTTATACTTCTCGACGCGTGACTTAACGATCTCATTGCCAGCCCAGTGCATGTCCCAGAACAAATCCGACATGTCTTTACCCTGTGCCTTGTGTAGTTTGGATTCTCCGCTTATTCCACCGATCAATTGACCACCGTTACGTCCCGAAGCACCCCAGCTAACCCGGTTTGCTTCAACAACGACTACTTTGTAACCTCGCTCAGTCAATTCAAGTGCCGAACTGATACCGGTAAAGCCACCACCAACAATACAAACGTCGCAATCTTCAGCACCTTCTAATACTGGGTACTCTTCTTTTGAATTTGCCGTTGCTGCGTAATAGGAGCCGGTATGTGGTTGAGGAAATTGCGTATTCATATTCGTAATTTATTAAAGTTGTGGGTGACGCTTTTGCCATTGCAGGGCAGATTGCAGCTTTGCGCCGATTCTTAGCACGCTTAGATCATCGTAGCTTTTACCGACAATCTGTACTCCGGTTGGCAGACCGTTACTGGCAAAGCCGGAAGGAACAGATAACACCGGGCAGCGACTGAGCATGTTAAAAGGCCAGGTCATGCACTCTTGCATAATAAGTTCAAAAGCAGCGGGTTTACCGGAAGCTGGCCAGCCTGTTGTTGCCAGCGTGGGGCAGATAAGTGCGTCGTAGTATTCCAGTGAGCTTCCCAATGGCTTGTACATTTGTCCGGCACGGCTTATGGAATCGAGATAGTTCTCAGGCTCAACGGACAAGCCTATTTCCGCCAGCTCGATACAGTAATCGTTCATCTCGCTACGATGGGAAGAAAGATTCTTAGCGATGTCGCGACCCATACGAAAGCCGAAATGCGCCCGGGCTGCGTCCCTGAGACGGGCATCCCAGCTAATATCAATGTCCTCGACAATGGCTCCAAGAGTTTTCAGGGTTTCGCATAAGGAAAATGTATTAGCGAAGACTTCTTCGTCAATATCAAAAAAACCCAGATTCATCGAACAGGCTATACGGATCCCTTTGATGTCATCGAACTCAGCGGGCACTTCCAGTTTTGGTCGGATACTTGCCAGATCGGCCGGGTGCGGGCCATTGATTATATTGAACATCAGTGCACAGTCTTCAACACTACGCGCCATCGGACCGTTATGATTATAAGTATCGAGAGAATAAAAAGGATCGCTTTCCGGGACTCTTCCATAACTGGGTTTCAGACCCACAAGGCCACAGAGACTGGCAGGTACCCGAATTGAACCGGCGATGTCTGAGCCAGTTGCCAATGCAGAAGTACCTGCGGCCAGCGAAGCGGCGGATCCGCCCGATGATCCGCCCGGACTATAATCAGTATTCCAGGGGTTGGTGGTTACGCCATTCAATTTATTACGGGTAAATACCGCGCTGGAAAATTCGGGTACGGTGGTTCTTGCATGGACAATAGCGCCGGCACTCAGTAGTCGTTCGACCATAGGGTGCGTGCTTGTGCCAATATTGTCCTTTGACAATAAAGAACCTTCGCTGGTGATTTCACCCTCGATTGTCATTTCATCTTTAACCGCGACGCAAATGCCGCATAGACTGCCAGCGCTGTCCGGATTATTGATATAGATATTTTCAGCTTCGCGAGCGGATTCCCATGCCTGTTCAAATCGATCGGCAGAAAAAGCATTGATTGTCGGTTCGCTTACGGCAGCCTTTGCAATGTACGCATCGAGTAATTCCACCGGCGATAATTCGCGCGATTTAAACAGGCTCAGCGCTTCGCTGGCGCCGAGGAAACACAGTTCATCATTATCTGAGCTACTATGCTTTACCACTATTCTGACAGCCCGAGTCGTTGCAGCGTAGAGGCGTATGGCACTCCTTTGCCATCCCATCCGCGCAATTCATAATAAGCCGGTAGCATTTCATCAAGCCGGCAGACCAGACCTTTGGCGGAGCCGCTTGGGGCCGGTTCTTTCAATATCCGTTGTGGCAGGGTGTCATCACTCTTGTCCAGACCAGCCGCCAGATTGAACTGGCGTTCGAGATTCCAGATTCGCTCGCCGGTCTGCTTGAGTCTTTCCAGATCCCAGTCGCCCTCACAGGCGGCGTTAATGTGCGCTGTAAACGCTTCTTCATCGAGGCCGGCATCGCCGGGAAACAGACAGAGTCCGCTTGAATCAACGGCGGCAACGTAATCCTGTGAGTCCTTTACTATCTGTGCTTTGGATTCGGGTTCGGTGGTTTCAAAATCGTCTTCGTAAGGCGCTGCGCGCAGGTGACAGGCACCACGATTGCTGGTCGCATAGGCGAGTCCCATGCCCTGCATGCTACGGCCATCATAACCGGCAAACTCCTGGCCTTTTACTGCCATGGAGAATTCAGGATGAGCGTACTTTTCACACAGACGTTTTGAACCCAGGCCTACGTCAATTCCAAAACCTTCTCCACGCGCTGTTGCTTCAGTGATGGCGACCAGGGCTTCTGCCGATCCAAAATTAAGAGTTATACCACCAGTGTCTTTTTCTGAAATCACGCCCGTATCAAAAAGCTCCATGGCGGCAGCGATCGATCCACCAAGTGAAATCGGATCCATACCATATTCATTACAGAGAAAGCCGCAATAGGTGGCGGCGTTCATGTCACTGACACCCACTGTGGAACCAAGCGAGAAAGCGGTTTCATATTCAAGTCCACCGGACGCACCGTGGTATTGCGGTTTGTCTTTTACCGAGAAATGTTCAGGATCAATATGGCAGATTCGCCCACAACCGATGGTGCAGCCAAAACAGGCGCCGTTTTGCACAATATTGCGATGCTCATTATTGTTTTCGCTGTGCATGGTTTCGACGTTAATTTTATCGGCACCTTCAAACTGAACTTCGCGAAAATTACGCGTGGGGAGCGTGCCGAAAGTATTGGCGATATCCATCATCATCAATGTGCCTTCGCGGGTGAGGGCTTTACGATCTGCACTTTCCTGCATGATTGCTTTAGTCGCGCTTGCTGTTTGCATAAAGGCGGAAGGATCAGACACAGTCACTCCCTTACTGCCTTCTACGACAATCGCCTTGAGGTTTTTTGATCCCATTGCGGCACCTACGCCTGAACGGCTGGCGGCGCGATGTAAATCATTCACAACACAGGCGAAGCGATTACCCTTCTCACCGGCAGGACCGATTGACGCAACTTTCACTGAGGCATTCTGGTGAAAGGATTTCAGCGCGGGTTCGGTTTCCCAGACGGTTTTGCCCCATAAGTGTTTGGCCGAAATGAGTTCGACCTGATCATCATTGATGTAAAGATAAACCGGTTCCGTTGCGCGACCCTCAAATATCACCATATCGTAGCCGGCAAACTTGAGCTCGGCACCAAACATACCGCCAGAATTTGAACAGGCAATGGCGTTGGTCAAAGCACCTTTGCAGACTA
This sequence comes from Gammaproteobacteria bacterium, assembly GCA_012103475.1. Lineage (GTDB taxonomy): Bacteria > Pseudomonadota > Gammaproteobacteria > Eutrophobiales > Eutrophobiaceae > WLWS01. The sequence goes on from WLWS01000001.1 coordinate 921,212, forward strand.
CCGAGTAACGTCCGCCGGTAGAGGCCATGGTGCCGGTCAGCGGGCCGGTCGCAAAAATCAGTTTGTTCTCGGGAGACAGTGCGTCGGCAGCCGGGTCCATTTCTTCCAACAGATACTTTGACGCGATACCGCGCTGACCGAGATAGGACTGGGCCCACTCCTGATTCAGTGCTTCGAAAGAAATACTCTGATCGCTCAGATTGACTCTAAGTATTTGTCCTTGCCATGCCATAAGCTATCAACTTTCTAGCTGACGATACCCAGATCGTGTGCTGTCAGATCAAGGCATTTGATGGCAATACTGATTAATTCGTCTATCTGTTCTTTGTTCATTATCAGAGGCGGGGAGATGATCATAGTGTCACCGACTGCACGCATAATAAGGCCATTATCGAAACAATGATCACGGCATAGTTGACCAGCGTCGCCTGCGGATTCAAAAAATTCTCTATTGCTTTTGTCTTTAACCAATTCCAGCGCACCGATAAAGCCAACTCCGCGAGCTTCACCTACGAGCGGGTGCTCAGCCAGTTCCCGCCACTTTGATTGCAGATAAGGGCCGGTATTATCTTTTACGTTCTCAATAATTTTCTCGTCGCGCAGAATATTTATATTGGCAAGCGCTACAGCACAGGAGGCCGGATGGCCTGAGTAGGTAAAGCCATGAGCAAACTCTTCACCTTCGGTAATGATTAACTCAGCAACACGATCACTAACCATGACTCCGCCAATCGGCAGATAGCCGGAGGACAGGCCTTTTGCTATAGGCATTAGATCCGCTTCTATCTGAAAATGATCAGAACCGAACCAGCTTCCCAGTCGACCAAAACCGCAGATCACCTCGTCGGCTACAATGAGTACATCGTGTTCCTTACAGATACGTTGAATCTCGGGCCAGTAAGTGTCGGGTGGAATGATGACACCGCCGGCACCCTGAATAGGCTCGGCAATAAAAGCCGCTACTTTGTCAGCGCCAAGAGCCAGAATTTTTTCTTCCAACGCTCTTGCCGCCTGTAAACCAAAGTCTTCCGGAGAAAGATCGCCACCATCGCGGTACCAGTAAGGCGTGGCTATGTGTTCGATACCGGGAATTGGCAGGTGTCCCTGTGTGTGCATATCTTTCATAGCGCCGAGGCTGGCTGCACCAATGGTGCTGCCATGGTAGGCATCGCTGCGACTGATGATCGTCATTTTCTCTGGCTGACCCTGCAAATCCCAGTAGCGGTTTATAAGGCGAATTACGGTGTCGTTCGCTTCTGATCCGGAGTTGGTAAAGAAAACGCGGTTTAAATGAACCGGAGTGACTTCCTGCAACAACTTTGATAATTCAATCGCGGAGGGGTGCGAGGTTTTAAAGAAATTATTGTAATAAGGAAGTTCCAGTAATTGTTTGTAGGCAGCATCAGCCAGTTCTTTCCTGCCGTAACCAATATTCACACACCACAGACCTGCCATGGCATCGAGCAATTTCTTATCTTCCGAGTCCCAGACATAAACGCCATCTGCACGAGTGATAATGCGACAACCTTCACTGGCAAGGGCATTGGTATCTGTAAAAGGGTGGAGGTGATGCTGGCTATCAAAAGATTGCCAGTTAGCTGTGTTATTTTCCATTATCTTATACTCTCAATAGTAGGTGTTCACGTTCCCAGGGAGTAATGACCTGAGAAAATGTCTGGTGTTCAAGTTCTTTAACGGCCAGGTACAGCTGTATAAAATCTTTCCCAAGCGCTTTCCGAATAGCTGTAGACCGTTTCATTAATTTCAAAGAAGAATCCATGTCCATGGGTAGTGAAATGTCCAGATCATAGGCACTGCCTTTCTGCTCTGCTGTCGGCGTAAGTTTTTCCTGAACGCCGAGGTATCCACTAATCAGTGATGCGGCTATGGCAAGATAAGGATTGCTATCCGCTCCGGCTATTCTGTTTTCCACGCGAGTTGCTTTGGTTGCAGACAGCGGGACTCGTAAACCAACCGTTCTGTTATCAATACCCCATTGCGTATTTATAGGGGCAGAATAATAAGGTGTAATGCGTCGGTAAGAGTTCACATTAGGAGCGTAAAATGCCATCAGGGCAGGTGTGTATTTTTGTAGGCCGCCAATGTAACTTTTAAAAAGTTTGTTCGTTTTACCGTTTTTACCAACGAATATATTGTTGCCGGACTTTTTGTTTAGCACACTCTGGTGCAAGTGCATGGAACTACCGGGCTGATCCTGATAGGGCTTGGCCATAAAGGTGGCATAGATGTCGTATTTATAGGCAGCCTCGCGCACGGTGCGTTTAAAGGCAAAGACCTGATCGGCAAGACTCATTGGATCGCCATGCAGAAAGTTTACTTCCAGTTGCGCAATACCGTCTTCATGCGTCAGTGTCTCGATGGCAAGTCCTTGCTGCTCTGCATAGGAAAATATGGTGTCGATCAATTCTTCGTATTCATTGACCGCATCGATGCTGAAAGAGCGACGTGATTTTTCCTGTCTTCCGGAACGACCTACAGGTGCTTGCAAGGGTTGATTAGAATCGGTGTTGGCCTTGGTTAGATAAAACTCCAGTTCCGGCGCAACCACAGCCTGCCAGTTTTTTGTATCGAACATCTCAAGAACACGTTGCAGTACGTACCTGGGAGCAGTTTCCACATAAGAACCATCAAGGTGAAGGCAATCATGAATTATCTGTGCGGTTGGTACCTTTGCCCAGGGCACCATTCGAATGGACTCAAACACAGGTCGCGCTGCCATGTCGACATCTGTCGGGTTTGTATCATCGATAAGATCGGTATAGCTACCGGAAATCGTTTGTGCAAATATGGCTTCAGCAAGACGCATCCCTTCATCCGCTATGTAACGTTCAGTAGGCACGAACTTGCCACGCGCGGTGCCGGCGTAATCGGGAATAATTGCTTCTACTTCCTCGACTTTATTTTTCTTCAGCCACTGTTGGATCTTTTTCATAATTATCTGTAATAGTTTGTCGACAGAAGTCTGGTAGATTTCCGTTTTTCAGGTGAATCATAGTATGCCAGCACTTGTGTGAAGACAAGCTAATTAAGAATAAAAATGAATGAGGGTTCATTCAGTATTAGCAGGTAAATTAATGTTATTGAAACAATTAATTTGAAAGCCGCTTAGTCTGGTTTAGCTATTTAACAGTAAATTTGAGGTGAGGAAAGCGAACATTTTTGTTGTACTATTAGATACACAGGATTAATCATCAGAAATAAACGCCAGGAATGAATAAAAACAAACAATGGACATAGGCGAACCTTTGAAAAACCTGGGTTCGGTGGAGATAGACGCTTTACAGGAACTGATACTGAATCTGGAAGCGGAGGCCTGGCTGGAGCAGGACTATCGTCAGAAAGAGTACGATGTGCATCGTTATACTAAGTCTATCGTTATGGTATTTACCGATGGTTCCGGCTGGCCGAATATCGAAGTCAGTAAGCAACCCGGTTGGGACAGGTTAGCTGAAGCTGCGGTACCGGTTATGCATGGCCTCATTGAAGAGCACTATCCGACAGGAGGTACGATCATTCGCGCCATGGCAGCGAAATTACTGGCAGGTGGAAAAATCAAACCGCATCGCGACTCGCATCCTTCCTTTCACCACGGTCATCGCATCCATGTGCCAATCAGTACCAATGACAGGGTTCGGTTTATGATTGACGGGCGACCCTACAAGTTTCAGGTGGGTCAGGCCTACGAAATTAACAATCAGCTGCAGCATAGTGTCATGAATAAGGGCGAGGAAGACCGGATCACCCTGATTTTTGATTATGTACCGCCAAACTTGATTGATCGAAGTCAGCACTGAGCTGGCAGATTGTTAATGAAGAAATGACGACAATTCAGACTCAGGGTCAGTTCTTCACAATAAAGCGTCTTTTTATGCCGCTGCTGGCTCGCCCCGGTGTCGTGCAGACCATCAAGTACATTGTTTATATTTCACTGTTGGTCAATTTCGTCATTTACGTTCGTGACGATTATCTTGCCTGGCAATCTTCTTTGGCACCCGGTGCGCCGCTGGGACAAATCTTCAGTACTTTTTCCACCTCTATTGATACGGCTGCCTGGATGGGTTTGATCTTTCTCTTTGAACTTGAAACTTATGCCTTGTCGGACAGTGCCTTTACTCGTTGGCTGGTTAATTTAATGCGAGCGGCTAAAGCAATATGTTTTATTGGCGTGTTGTACGCAGCTTATGGTTATACGACGGAAGCGCTGGAGAATTACCGGACACGGGAAATGCCCGAGATTACTAATGCCTGTCAAATGGCGGATCAGGGAGTTGCTATGCAAATGGATAGCATTGCCTACGAGGATATTACGACTGCTAATTGTAAGAGTATTTCGAATGACAGCCAGTTTTATCTCATTCATACGGATATATCTATAATTGATAAAACCAAACTGGCTCACGTGCAAAAAATGGGCTGGGTCGATATTTGCAATTCTTTTGTCTGGATTTTTGTGGTGCTGCTTATTGAAATCGAAATCTGGATGCAGAACAAAGATCGTTTTGGCAGCAAAATATTGGAACGAGTACGCCAGTTCAAAACTTTTCTTTATCTTGTGTTGATTATCAACGCGATTATCTGGTCTTCGACTGGCTATTTCATTTATAGCTGGGATGCCTTTCTCTGGATATTCGGCTTCTGGGTGATTGAACTGAATCTTGCCGAATGGGAAAGGGACAGACTGCAGGAGATCGGTGGTAGCGCCGTTGAGGCGGTCTAGTTACTCGCTCAGCTTTAGCTGACTTTCTGTCCGTCGCTGTTTTTCCTGCTTCAAAATTAACCATCCAGCTACACCGACACCAATACTGACGATTAATATAATAATTGAAGCCAGCGCATTAATATCGGGTGTCACACCTAGACGTATTTTTGAAAATATCCACATCGGTAAGGTGCTTGAGCCGGGGCCGGACACAAAGCTGGCGATAACCAGATCATCTAGTGAAAGAGTAAAGGCCAATAGCCAACCCGATAGCATGGCCGGTGCAATCAGTGGCAGAGTAATATCGAGCGTGACACGGAAAGGCCGGCCCCCGAGATCCATTGCCGCTTCTTCAAGAGACTGATCCATTGAGCTGAGTCTCGATTGCACAATCACTGCGACGTAGGCCATAGAAAAAGTAATGTGGCCTATGGTAATGGTCATTGCGCCCCTGTTCGCCGGCCATCCGATGAAATCCTGCAAGCTGACAAATAACAACAGGAGCGACAGGCCGGTAATCACTTCCGGCATGGCCAGTGGCGCGGCGATCATTCCGGTGAACAGAACCCTGCCTTTGAATCGTCCCATTCGAGTCAGGGCAAGTCCCGCGAGAGTTCCCATCAGGGTAGCGAAAGTGGCACTGATAAAAGCAATACGCAAACTTAACAGTGCGGCGTCAATAATCTGCTGATTTTCGAACAAATTCGCATACCAGCGAAACGAAAAACCACCCCATACCGAAACAATACGTGAATCATTAAACGAGTTTACGATGAGCAGAACTATTGGCACGTACAAAAAGGCGTAGCCGAAACAGAGCACCGAAATAAGAAAGCCGGGATAAGCTTTCTTCATGCTTCCTGCTGCTCTTGCGGTGACTGATAATGCTGAAACACCATCATAGGCAATATCAGAATCAGTAACAGTATGGTGGCAACCGCCGCAGACATGGGCCAGTCACGGTTACCAAAAAATTCTTCGTAAAGGGTTCTGCCGATCATTAAAGAATCTAGCCCGCCGAGCAGACTGGGAATAACAAACTCTCCGATCGCGGGGATAAACACCAGTAAACTGCCTGCAATTATTCCCGGCAGCGATAGTGGTAGAGTTACATCACGAAAAACAATCAGCGGCCTGCCGCCGAGATCTGCAGCAGCCTCCATATAATCCAGATTCAGTTTCTCAAGATTGGCGTACAAGGGCAGAATCATAAAAGGCAGATAGGAATACACAATACCCAAATAGACGGCAAAATCTGTGTAGAGTAGTTTAAGAGGTTGTTCGATTATGCCTAGCGACATAAGACTATTGTTAATCAGCCCGTTGGTGCTGAGGATACTCATCCAGGCGTAGACGCGCAGAAGAAAGGAAGTCCAGAAAGGTAATATCACCAGGAACAGCAGGATGTTCTTCCAGCCCGGCGCGGCACGTGCCATGGCATAGGCCATTGGATAACTTATCAGCAAACATAATAACGTCGATATGAAAGCAATTTTTAATGACTTGAAATAGCTTATCCAGTAAAGATTGTCTTCCAGTAGGAAGCGATAGTTATCAAGTGTAAAGAAAAAAGCGAAGTCGATGCTTTCGCTCCTTGTAAACAGAGGAGTAAAAGGTGGTGAGGCGACCAGCGGATCAGAAAAACTGATTTTGAATACAATCGCGAATGGCGCCAGAAAAAAAATCAGCAGCCATAGATAAGGTGCAAGAATAACGAAACGACGCCAGACTATGTCCATCACGGCATACCCGGGTTCATTCTGTTAAGACCACGCTGCTTGTGGGCTCCCAGGATAAATATACTTCATCGTCCCATTCAAGACTGCGAGTGGCCGAGCGGATACGGTTTTGAGCACTGGCCTGAATAATCTGTCCCGATTTCGTTTTCACGCGGTAGATTGACAGATTGCCGTAATAACCAAGATCCCATACCACACCTTGCAGAACGGAGAGCTTCTCGGCGGACGGTTTTTCTCTGCTAAGGTTGATTTTCTCAGGTCTGACCGCAATCGTTATGCCAGAATCTATCTCGTGGGAATCGGGTGAACTGGCAAAAAGAATTGCATCGAGCTCGTTACAACGGGTTTTGATTACTTCATTGTTCGTTTCGATAACCTGAGTGTTAAACAGGTTTATGGTGCCAAAGAAATCAGCCACGTAACGATTGCAGGGGAATTCGTAAACTTCACGAGGTGTACCGGTTTGAATAACCTGACCTTCCTGCATTACTGCAAGACGCGAAGACAAAATCATAGCTTCATCCTGATCGTGAGTGACAACCATAAAAGTAACACCGGTTTGATCCTGAATGTTCATCAGTTCGTATTGCGTATGTTCACGCAATTTTTTATCAAGTGCCGCTAGTGGTTCGTCCAGTAACAGGAGCTTGGGCTTTTTTACGAGAGCACGGGCGAGCGCCACTCGTTGTCGTTGGCCACCAGAGAGTTGATGTGGTTTACGCTTTGCAAACTCAGAGAGTTGTACAAGTTCCAGTATTTCGCTTACTCGCTGTGTAATTTCCGAACCAGCCAGACCTTCTTTTTTGAGGCCATAGGCTATGTTTTTATCCACATTCATATGCGGAAAGACGGCGTAGGATTGAAACATCATATTTACCGGTCGCTCATAGGGCGGGATACTGGTCATGTCGACACCGTCTATGAGGATACGACCGGCGCTGGGTGTTTCAAAACCGGCCAGCATGCGTAACAAAGTAGTTTTCCCGCAGCCGGAAGCGCCGAGAATGGCGAACAACTCACCTTTATAGATATTCAGATCGATATTGTTCACTGCCAGATAACCATCAAAATCTTTGGACACCCCTTCAATCTGAATAAACGGAGCTTCGTCCGGGGCTTGCCAGGCTTTGTCTGGTTTGTGCAGGTCCTTATTCATCAGGGGTGTTTAGATTCCTGTTTTTATCCGTGTCCAGGCACGGGTTCTTGCACGTTCAATTTTAGGCGGATATACCAGCACAGGCTGTAGTCTGCTTTTTACATCTGCGTCCGGGTAGATAGCCGGATCTTCTTTTATGGCTTTGTCTACCAGCGGGGTCGCTGAGAGGTTACCGTTTGCATAGCCGGTGAAATTGGAAATATCGGCGATTACATCAGGGCGTAACAAGTAGTTTATCAGCAAATGGGCATTTTCCGAGTGCGGTGCATCCGCTGGGATCAACAAAGTATCAAACCAGTTATGCACAGCCCCCGATGTCATCGCGAAGCCCAGATTAATATCGATACCGGCTTCCTGTGCGCGTCGTTTTGCTATCGAATAGTCACCTGACCAGCTCATAGCTGCACAGACTTCCTTGTTCGGCATGTCTATCAGCATTTTTCCGGAACTGAAATACTTGATGAAGGGACGGAGTTTCTTCATCGCTTGTTCAGCTTTTTTCAAATGTCCGGGGTCGACTGAATTTCCATGGTGACCCAGATAAATCAACATAGAAGGTAGAGCGTCAATGGCGCCGTCCAGCAGGCTGACCCCACAGTCTGCTATGCGTGAAAGTATCTCCGGTCTGAAAAAAAAGTCTGCGTTGTCTAATGACACTTCAGGAATTCTTGCCTTGAGCATGTCGATATTAAAAGCGATTCCGGTTGTTCCCCACATATAAGGTGCGGCAAAACGATTGCCCGGGTCAAAGGCTTTAAGCACGTTCATGAGGTCAGGATCCAGATGATGCCAGTTTGTCAGTTTGCTTCGGTCGAGTGCCTGAAAAATACCCGCTTTAATCAGGCGTGCAGAGAAGGCAGAGGAATGTAGAACGAGATCATAGCCGCTTTGTCCGGCGAGCAATTTGGCATCGACTATGTCGGTGGTGTCATAGATGTCATAGTTAACTTTGATGCCATATTCTTTTTCAAAATTGGCAATGGTGTCGGGAGCGACATAATCGGCCCAGTTATAGAAGTTAACGATTTTTTCTTCGTTGGCATGAGCGCAATGAAGCGAGAGTGCAGTTATCAGTACAAGTAGTAGCTTTTTCAGAAGCATTACAACAATAACTGGCAATGGTTAGACACTACATACCCGAGAGGCCGCGTTTAAGCAGGCTATTGGCAATTATTAAACGCTGAATTTCACTGGTGCCTTCCCAGATTCGATCCACACGCAATTCCCTGTAGTAACGTTCGGCCAGGTTTTCGCGCATATAGCCGCGGCCACCGAAAATTTGTACTGCCCGATCAGCGACGCGATTGGCCATCTCCGAAGCATAGAGCTTGGCCATCGAGCAGCGTGCATGGAGTTGCTTTAAATCATCACCGCGGTCATGGGCTTCGGCCGCTTCAAAGGTCATCAGGCGAGCGGCCCAGAGTTCCGTTGCACTGTCAGCCAGCATCATTTGTATCACCTGTTTATCCGCCAGAGTTTCACCATCGATATTTCGGTTCAGTGCAAATTCGCTAGCCTCTTCAATAAGTCGTGCGGCAGCGCCACAACATCTGGCAGCGATCATCATTCTTTCATGTCTGAACCAGCTGCGGGTGTACTGCATACCGTCGCCTTCTTCGCCGATACGGTTTTCCTTAGCAATAAAAACATTGGTAAAGCGATAAGTGGGATGATGAGCTGCATAGGTATGGCTGAAAAGAGGATTGGCGATCACTTCAACACCGGGGCTGTCGATATCAAGAAAAAACAGCGCGTGCTCGCCATTGTCGAGTTTAGCTTGTAGAAAAAAATAATCAGCCAGATTGGCACTGGTAACATACCACTTGTCACCATTGATCAAATAACCTCCGTCACATTCAGTAGCCGAAGTATTTACCGTTTCATTTGAACCTGCTTCAGCTTCTGTAATTGCATAACATTCTTTGCGCGATCCGTCGATCAGTGGAATAATAAATTTCTCAATCTGCGCTTCACTACAAGCTTCAAACATCCATTGCTGAGCTTCGGAAAAGCACCAGCACAAGGCATTCGTTACACGACCGAGTTGTTCCCAGACGGCGACCTGCACCGTCATTCCCAGGGCCAGTCCACCGTAGGCGAGAGGGACATCCATTTTGCTGAAGCCTAGTTCGACCGCCATTTGATGGTGTTTCTTACTTTCTTCCGCGGGAATTTCCCCCGCACTAAATTCGGCTTCAATTTCCCAGGGTATGAGCTCCTCCTGAGTAAATTTTCTTGCCGCTTCCTGCCAGCCTCTGGCCTTCTCGTTTAAGCTAATATCCATTTTTATCCGGATCTATTAAAAATGATTGGGAAAACTGCTGGCAAGATAAGTAAAGCAGATATCGCAGGCTTCTTTGCGGCTGATTTCTTTAGGGGTCATTAAGAGATCCAGCCACAATCCGTTTACCAACGCGGCCAGACCCGTGGCAAAGGCCTGTGGCTTCAGATCTTTGTAACCACCTTCCTTTTTCAGTTCCTTGCATAGGCCGGCGACGACGACGTTGTTTCTTTTATCACTGTTAGCGCAAATTTGCAGGTAGGTAGGTCGCGATTTTACTTCGCCCCAGAAGGCGAACCAGACGGCCAGTTTTTTTCGTTCGCAGACTCTGGCACTGAAATCCGAATTCACCACGGCCGCCAGTTTTTCAGCTGCAGAGCCACCAGCTCTGGCCAGTGCCGTATCCCAGTAAGTTTCGTATTCATCTGAGAGAAAAAGCAGGGTTTCTTCAAAAAGCCGGTCTTTACTTTGAAAATGCAGATTAACGATACCCATACTCAAACCGGCATCTTTGGTGACATCGGCCATGGTGGTGCCGGCGATACCGCGTTTGGCAATACAATTGATTGTCGATTTGATCAGCTGTTCACGACGACGAACCTTATTGATCGCGCGGCTGTTGGAACTGGTTTTCTCTTGTGTCTGTGTCATTCAATCTTTCATCAAGTAACTTGTGAACAGATAAGTAAAATTATGAATGAATACTCATTCATTTTTCTGGACAAAATAACATGTGCGTGGCATGCTGGCAAGCCAATAACAACCCAGAAACATCGCTTATGACACGTAGTCTGAAGAAATCCAATCAACATTTTCTTAAAGCAAACAGTCGCTTGCCGCTCGGTGTGACTTCGAATTTTCGCTATTGGGGAGAAGACAAAACCTTCTACGTCAGTCATGGCAAGGGTGGGCGAATCTGGGATATTGACGATAACGAGTACATCGATTATCGGCTGGGCTATGGCCCGGCAATTCTTGGTTATGCCAACGAAGAAGTCGATGCAGCTGCCCGCGAGGGGATGGCTATCGGGGGTGTTTTCGCCCTGGCGACCGAACGGGAATTTAGCGTGGCTGAGCAGATTTCAAATATGGTGCCGGCGGCGGAACTGGTACGTTTTTCAAATTCCGGTACGGAAGCCGTGATGACGGCTTTAAGACTGGCGCGCGCGCATACAGGCAAAGAAAAACATGTGATGGTGGAGGGTGGCTATCATGGTGTATTCAGTGAAGTGCTTTGGGGTGTTGATATGGATGCCTGGGATCCTGCGCAGGGCGAACCTGAGCTAGGCGCTGACAGCGAGGGGATTCCATCTGTATTAAAAGATCTTGTTCATATTCTTCCTCTTAATGATGCCAATCGCGTGGAAGATCTGTTTAAACGCGACGGCGATAATATTGCTGCGTTTATAATTGAACCCATTCTGGGTAACTGTTGTTCCATAACGGCTGAGAAATCCTATTTGCAGGACGTCCGTGCGCTTTGCGATCAATATAATGTCGTGCTTATTATTGATGAAGTAAAGACCGGTTTTCGTGTTGCCAGAGGCGGCGTTCAGGAGCTGATGGGGGTTAAAGCCGATCTTTGTACCTTTGCGAAAGCGGTGGCGAATGGTTATCCGATATCTGTAGTGGCCGGCAGAGAAGACATCATGCGCCAGGTTGGTAACGGCGTTATTCACGGAGGTACGTATACGGCGCACTCTGTGGCCCTCGCGGCAGCAGAGAAGACTCTGGATATTATACAGTCAACAAACGTGCTGGCCGATATTGCTGAATACGGAACAAAACTTCAGTCCGGCATCAGCGCAATACTGAATAAACGAGGAGTTGCCCATTCCTATGTTGGCCATCCTTCCATGGGTGGTTTGTTTTTTCACGCCATGCCGCCAACTAATTATCGAGACTGGATTAAAACAAACCACGAATTTTATGAAGCGCTAGCACCGGTCTTGCATGACCATGGGGTGATAGTGGAACCGGACTCAAGAGAACCCTGGTTTATCTGTGTGGCGCATGATGAGTTTTGTCTGACCGATACCTTGAGTCGTTTTGAAAAGGCAGTGGATATTACTTTGGAATCTACACCAGCGAATAAAGTTTCATAAGGTGTCTCAAAGAAGACGGGGATAAGCAATTGAAAAAATATGATGCAATCGTAATCGGGGCCGGACACAACGGTCTTACCAACGCGGCCTATCTGGCCAAATCAGGCATGGATGTGCTTGTCGTTGAGAAGAATCCATGGATTGGTGGGGCCTCGGTAAGTCGTTCCTTGCACGAAGGCTGGACTTACTCAAACTGCTCTTATGTCTGTAGTTTGTTTCGCCCGGAAATTTATCGTGATCTGGAATTAGCACGACATGGTTTGCAGGTAATACCTTACGAAGGCGGTCTTACCTTTATGCAGGACGGTGATTACTTTGGTAATTACTCCGATCATGAGCGACATCATCGGGAGCTGGCAAGACACTCGAAACGCGATGCCAATGCCTACGACCGTTTTTCAGCAGATGTATCCCGACAAACCAGATTAATAAGACCGTTCCTAATGCGTACCCCGCCGGATCCGACCTCCTTCAAACCGGCGGATGTTATGGAACTTGTTCATATGCTGAAAACCTACTGGGATTTAGGTGAAGATATTCTATACGACACCATGCGATTCTGGACCATGAGTGTGGGTGATTTTCTTGATGAGTATTTTGAGTCCGATGTGATCAAGGCACATATGGCAGGCTCCGGAATTATCGGGACTGCACTTGGTATTTACTCACCCGGTACGGCTTATGTTCTGCTACATCATTACATGGGTGATGTGGATGGCAGTATCGGTTCCTGGGGTTTTGCCCGTGGTGGTATGGGTTCCATTGCGAAGGCGCTTGCGGGTTCTTTTCAGTCTTTCGGTGGTGAAATTATGACCGACGCGGGTGTTGATAAAATTCTGGTAAAAAATGGCGAAACCAAAGGCGTGGTGCTGGAGAATGGTGATGAGCATTACGCTGACATCGTTGTCTCCAACCTGGACCCGAAGCGTACCTTTCTGAAAATCATGGACGAAAATGATCTACCACCGGATGTCGTTAAGAAAGCGAAGAATTTCAAAATCAGAGGATCATCAGGAAAGTTGAATATTTCTCTTGATGGCATGCCGACATTCAGAGGTATTGAAAAGGGTCACGAATTACTCAAAGCGGATTTTCATTTCATAGACTCAATGGAGCGTATGGAACGAGCTTATGATGACTGGAAGAACGGAACCTGGTCGAAAGATCCTTATGTCGATACCTTAATTCCAACCCAGGTAGATCCCACTATGGCACCGCCCGGAAAACATATGATGACGGTGTTTGTGCAATATTGCCCACCCAAGGTGAACGGTGAGGAGTGGACTGATGAGCTGCGTGATGAATTCGGTCAGACAGTGATTAATCAGATTGCCGAATACAGCCCGGATTTCAAAGATCTCATTCTGCATGCAGAAATACGCACACCGCGTGAACTTGAAAATGAAGTCGGTCTGACTGAAGGAAATATTTTCCAGGGTGAATTGACCATGGATCAGTTGCTATTCAACCGACCTTTCCCGGGCTATGCCCAATACAGGGGACCGGTGAAAGGTATGTATATGTCCGGTTCGGGCACACATCCGGGAGGTGGCGTGATGGGCGCACCCGGGGTGAACTCAGCACGTGAAATTCTTAGCGATTTAAGCCGGAAAAACGTCACTCCGGAGGCCTTCAGCGATGAGTAATCTCTACGACACAATAATAATTGGTGCAGGTCACAATGGTCTGGTTTGCGCTAACTATCTGGCAAAATCCGGTCGCAAAGTACTGGTACTGGAAGCTAATGAGGGCGTAGGTGGTGCTGCGATTACTCGAGAGTTTGCTCCTGAGTACTCGGTCTCCGCCTGCGCGCACCTGCTTCATTTACTAAACCCTAAAATTGTTTCTGATCTAGCACTGAATAGTCATGGACTAAAGATGGCAGCAAAAGGTTTGACGACACTGTCATTGTCTACTGATGGCGAGCATTTAACTCTGGACAGAGATTCTGTAAGTGGCAAGGCTTTGCTGCAATCAGACAAGAAAGTCTATCGGGATTTCCAGAACAAAATGCGACGCTTCGCGCGAATACTGCGAAAGACTTTTATGACGCGACCGCCCAGACTGGTTCATAAAAACAGGAAGGACCTGATGACTCTCGCGAGTCTCGGACTGAGTGTCAGATTAATGGGCCGTGATGATATGCGTGAACTACTGCGTATCGGTGCGATCAATATATACGATGTCCTGCAGGAAGATTTTCAGAACGAACACCTTAAAGCGGCATTGGGTTTTGATGCTGTTTTAGGCAGTAATCTCGGGCCTCGTTCACCAAACTCGGTTTTGTCCTATCTATACAGACTCAGTGGTCAGGTTGGTGAGAATGATTCCGCTGTCTCGCAGCCCGCAGGTGGTATGGGCTCTGTGACAGAGGCCCTGAAAAAATCTGCGGAAGCGGCGGGTGTTGAAATACGAACCGGGGTGGCGGTGAGCCGGATTCTACTGGATGTGGACAAGGTAGTTGGTGTAGAAACCAGCACAGGTGAGAATTTGAAAAGCGCGGAAGTGGTGTCCAATGCCGATCCCAAGACGACCTTTTTTAAACTGGTCGGAGCAAGAAATCTTGAAACCGGTTTCAGCCGACGGGTAGACAATATTCGTATGCAAGGTAAAGCGGCAAAATTGCATCTGGCACTTGATGCATTACCGGAGTTCACAGGTGTAAGCAGCGATCAGCTTGGTAATCGCATGATTATTGCTCCTAGTCTTACTTATCTTGAGCAAGCATTTGATCATTCAAAGTACGGGGAGTTCTCCAATGCACCGGCACTGGAGATTACTATTCCTTCGGTTCATGATCAAAGTCTGGTTCCCGCTGGTAAGCACGTTCTGTCAGCAGTCGTGCAGTATGCACCTTACGATCTACGTACAGGCTGGGAATCACAGGCTGAGGTATTCAAGCAGATAGCAATCGATAAGATTGAAGAGTATGCACCGGGCATAAAAGATTTAATCAGCGCCTCTGAATTGTTAACGCCAGTTGATATTGAATCTGAGTTTAAAATTCACGGTGGTCACTGGCACCACGGTGAGTACACCCTCGATCAATTCATGATGTTACGCCCGGTACCAGGTGCGGCACAGTATTCGACACCGCTTAGTGGCTTATTTTTGTGTGGAGCCGGTTCGCATCCGGGCGGTGGTGTCATGGGGCTGGCCGGAAAGAACGCCTCAGCTGAAATCATCAACGGAGGTAAAAACTGATGAGTGTAAGAGAAGCGGATAAGCGCGTATTACGCACCCCATTTTATTCACGGGCTTCAGAACTTTGCCAGACTAATCTCTGGTCACCGTGGAAAGCCTATACCACAGTCGATTGTTATTCTTATGTGGAAGAAGAATATTTTGCTATTCGCAATGCGACCGGTGTGTTTGATCTGACACCCATGATCAAGTATCGAATCAGCGGCCCGGATGGCCTCGCCTATCTGGATAAGCTGATGACTCGTAAGATGAGCAAGCTGACTCCGGGACGAGTGATGTATAGCGCCTGGTGTAATGATCTGGGTCACGTGCTTGATGATGGTACCGTTTTCCATCTTGAGGAGAACCTCTGGCGCTTATGTTCGGCGGAAAGACACATGGACTGGTTGCAGGCTACCGCTCTGGGTTTCGATGTTGAGATCGAAGATGAGACTGATGACGTAGTCGGGCTGGCGGTGCAGGGACCGACTTCCTGTCAGACTCTTAAGGCCATGAATTTAAGTTGCGTGGAGAACCTCAAACCATTTCAACATATGTCCTTTGACTTTGAAGGGACAAAGTTAATGGTGTCCCGAACCGGTTTTACCGGCGATCTGGGGTATGAGCTGTGGGTCCCCTCTGAATATGCCGAGAAGTTGTGGGATACTTTGTTCGAAGCTGGCAAAGCCTTTGGAATTTTACCTATTGGCTCACATGCACTGGACATTGTTCGTATAGAAGCTGGCTTTATTCAGGCGGAAGTCGATTTCGTCCCGGCACTAAATGTTGTGCGGGCCGGTAGAGGTCGTTCACCCTTTGAGCTGGGTCTGGACTGGTTAGTGCATTTCGATAAGCCGGTTTTTAACGGAAGACGGGCCTTATTGAAAGAGAAAGAAGAAGGTTCGCGCTATCGTTTTGTGCGGCTGGATATCGAAGGTAACAAACCGGCCAGTGACTCGTTCATCTATAACAGCAAGAAGGACATTGTCGGGCATATCACATCCGCCACCTGGTCACCGAGTGCAAAGAAAAACATTGCTCTGGGTTCAGTTGAAATGCCATGGGGCCGGCTGGGTGATGAACTCTATGCGGAAATCTATTACAACCGGGAATTGAAATGGAACCGGTTGATGGCGCGTTGTCATGTTGTCGAAGGCGCGTTTTTTGATCCGCCAAGGCGCAGGGAAACCCCGCCACTGGATTATTAAACGGCTGGCTTTCAGGGTAAGTACTGCGAACTTCTAATTATGTCAGTCAGGTTAGATGTTCTGCTGCGGCCGAAGTCAATAGCCATTGTTGGTGCCAGCCAGCGAGCTCATGGTGTCGGCAATATTATTGTCCGTAATCTTCTCAGCGGTGAATATTCCGGAAAACTCTACGCAGTTAACCCGGGCTATAAAGAAGTAGAGGGTGTTGACTGTTACGCGTCGCTTGCAGAACTTCCTGCTCAAGTAGAACACGTCATCTTCGCAGTCAGTGATAAACGCATAGAAGCCGCTTTTGATGAAGCAATTGAACATGGGATTAGTGCTGCAACTATTTATTCCTCTCTGATTCTGGAAGATGACAGCGAACCCTGCTTACGAGACAGGATTCATAAAAAGGCGGTGGACGCGGGCATCCTGCTTTGCGGTGCCAACGGCATGGGTTTTTATAATTTCAGCGAAGGGATCTGGGCCTGCGGTTTCGATACGCGCATGCATCGAAAGCAGGGCAATGTTGCCTACATCAGTCAGTCCGGTTCCGGTATGGCGGCGATACTCGATGTTGATGAGCGAATAGATTTTAATTTCGCCGTATCAACGGGACAGGAGCTAATCGTTTCTGCCGAAGATTATCTGGATTTCGCGCTGGATCAAAAGGAAACCCGTGTCATAGGTTTCTTCATGGAGACCAGTCGATACCCGGAAAAACTATTCGCCGCATTTCAAAAAGCCCGGCAAAAAAGAATCCCGATTGTCGTGGTAAAGGTTGGTCGCACTGAGCTGTCTTCGAAACTGGCCGAATCGCATTCCGGTGCGATGGCCGGTAGCGATGCCGTTTACGATGCTGTTTTTGATTACTATGGAATCCAGCGCGTTGATGATCTGGAAGAAATGGCGACTACTCTGATTATGTTCGCCCAGCCCCATGAGATAGCCGATGGTGCACTTGTCAGTATTCACGATTCAGGTGGTGAAAGGCAGTTAATGATTGATATGGCGGATAAACTGGGTGTTGCCATGACGGAGCTTTCAGAGCAGTCAACAGAACAACTACAAGAGATTCTCGATCCCGGTCTGCCAGCAGTGAACCCGCTTGATGCCTGGAGCGTTGGCGGACCAGACTCACATCAGCAAATGGCCGATTGCTTTGCAACTTTGCTGTCCGATGAAAATGCGGCATTCGGTGCCGTGGTTCATGCTCGGGCACCCGGCGGAACTATATACGCCGAGTATCTGGATTATCTTCGTGCCGGACATGAGGCCTCCGGGAAAGCGGTTTTTCTGGTAGCAGCGCGTCAGGGCACTGGTGAAGACAATAAGGTTCTGGAGTTTGGCAGACAGGGCTTTCCCGTGCTGGATGGTGTTAGCACCTTTCTGAAAGGTGCCAGATGCATGATGAACTATCGCGATTATCTTAAGAGGGAAGTGATGCTTCCTCCAGGTTTGGATATAGAAAAAATCCTGTACTGGCGTAACACACTTGTTTCTGACAGTGAATTTACTGAACATAATGCTGCGAATCTACTCAGAGATTTCGGTATTCCAATGCTCGATTCTCGGCTTATCAGTAATAAAGAAGAGCTACTTGCAGCTAGTCGACAACTTGATTATCCGCTGGTATTAAAAACAGCCGGGCAGGGCATTCAACATAAATCCGATGTAGATGGCGTCAGGCTTAATATCGAAACAGAGAATGATTTGCTGGAGGCTTACGATGACTTCAGCGCACGGCTTGGTAAACGGGTATTGCTGGCGCCCATGGTGAATGCATACGGTGTTGAAATGTTGCTTGGCCTGAGCACAGACGAGCAATTCGGGCCGGTAGTGATTGTTGGAACTGGTGGACTCTATGCAGAAGCACTGAGTGATAATCTGGTGTTGTACCCGCCTTTTGACGCTGACTATGTCAGGGGAAGTCTGTCTCGTCTGCACATGAGTACTATTCTAGAAGGTCTACGCGGAAAACCTGCTGTTGATATAGAGGCATATTGCGAAGCTGCTGCCAAGCTATCGGTTCTGGCTCTAGAGTTTAAAGATGAAATAGCGGAACTGGATATTAATCCGGTTTTGCTTATGGAGAAGGGCTGCCTGGGGCTGGATGCTCTGTTAGTGAAGAACGAGGTAAGACTATGAACGATAAAACAGACTATGAGTTTCTGATTGTTAAGAATGATGGCCCGCTTGCTATTTTTACCTTAAACAGAGCGGACAAACTTAACGCCATCAACAGTCCAATGATTGACGAACTCAATCAGGCTCTTGATGTGGCCGAGGCTGATGAAAAGATTCGGGTCATTATTTTGAAGGGTGCCGGTAAATGTTTTTCCGCTGGCTTCGATCTTAATACCGACAAGACAACAGATGAAGATGAGAAAGTGTTCTGGCGTAAGGAATTAAGAAAAGATTTTGATATTATTATGCGTTTTTGGGATTCACCCAAAACGACCATCGCTGCGGTACACGGTTACTGTCTGGGTAGCGGTATGGAAATGGCTGTGGCCTGTGATATTACACTGGCTGCGCATGGCTCGCGCTTCGGTGCACCGGAAGTCAGGTTCGGGAGTGGTATTGTTGCGCTGATTCTGCCCTGGGTGATCGGCGTCAAAGCGGCGAAAGAGCTCTTACTAAGTGGCGATGACAAAGTCAGCACTGAACGAGCATTATCACTTGGTCTGGTTAACAGAGTGATGGCTGAAGAGGATCTGGAGAAAGAAACTCTGCAGTTGGCGAAAGAAATCGCTAATAATGATTCTGAGGCAGTACGACTGACCAAGCAGGCAATCAACAAAAGTTGCGAGACGATGGGAATGCGCGAAGCGATGTTGGAGGCCCTGGATATCGATGTGGAAATAGAAACAACGGAAACACCTGAGTCGAAAGAATTTAACCGGATACTACATGAGCAGGGCACACGCGCTGCGCTGGCATGGCGAGAGAATAAAACGAGCTAGTAATATGACTATGAAACTACCTGATCAGGCAACAAGTGAGGAGTTAGAAAAGTTTCTCAGTGAACATTCTGAGATCAAAATGATGGAAATTCTGTCACCGGATGTTAATGGCATTCTTCGTGGCAAACGAATCGGTAAAATGGAGTTCGCAACACTGTTTAAAGATGGTTTGAAGCAGTGTGCATCAATGCCCTTCGTCGATAGTCGGGGCGATATGGCGCTGGAAATGGGTATCGGTACTCGTGATGGCGATCCTGATGTGATGAGTTATGCAATTGAGAACACCTTGTGTGCAGTGCCCTGGCTCGATTCGCCTATCGCACAGGTGTTCACTTCATTGTGTAGTTTTGATGGCGAGCCTCATTTTTCGGACCCTCGTCATGTACTGAGAATGACCTATGAGAAACTGAAAGAATTGGGTTTTAGTTCAATTGTTGCTACCGAATTTGAATTTTACCTACTGGAAGCTGAAGATGGTCCGGTACCGAAGCCGAAACTGGGCAGTATTCCGGGTACAGATCTGAAACAGGAAGGTCTGCAGTATTCTGCTCTGGAAGATCTCTGGGAAAACGATGCCGTGCTAATGGAAATTCACAACAACTGCAAACAGCAGAATATTCCGGTAACAACAGCCTTGTCTGAATTCGCACCAGGCCAGTTTGAAATAAATCTGCACCATGTTGACGATCCGATTACAGCCTGTGATCAGGGTGTCATGTTGAAACGCATAATCAAAGGTACAACTTTCAAACACGGTCTTGGCGCATCCTTTATGGCTAAACCATTCATGGATTATGCTGGCAGTGGCTTGCATATTCACACCAGTCTTTATGATAATAAGGGCGAAAATGTGTTTGCCGACTTCAAGTCAGATTCGACTCCGGCAGTATCCTCCACCATGCGCCATGCCATTGGTGGTTTGCAGCGAACCATGGCAGACGCGATGGCGATCTTCGCACCTAACGCTAATTCTTATCGGCGATTACAGCCTTATTCTTTTGTACCTTTGTCACCCAACTGGGGATACAACCATCGTGGAGTGGCCTTAAGGATTCCTGTTTGTGATAAGAGGAATATGCGAGTTGAACATCGAGTTGCCAGTGCTGATGCTAATCCTTATCTGGTGATGGCCTGCATTCTGGCCGGTATTCATTACGGAATAACGAACAAATGCGAACCAACAGAGATGGTGGCAGAAGGTACCATGGTGGACGATCAGGAAATTACTTTACCGATTCGCTGGGAGGCAGCTCTAGACAGGTTTAAAAGCAGTGAAATATTGCCGACGTATCTGGGTGAAGAGTTTTGCCGGATATTTGAAATTGCCCGTCGCAGTGAATGTGATCAGTTTCAGGCGCAGATTTCTAATCTGGATTATGAATGGTACTTGCGCTCAGTTTGATTTCAGTACAGTGCTAAAATTATTTCCGTTTCAAATCGCTTAGAATTTCACGCGAGGCATTGCGACCGGGTATTGCTGATACTCCGCCACCCGGATGACTTCCCGAGCCACATAGATACAAACCTTTCGCTGGCATTCGATAATCTGCCAGTCCGGTAATGGGTCTTAGAGACGCCAACTGATCAAGGTGCAGGGCGCCGTGAAAAATATCACCACCGAGCATACCCAGATCACGCTCGATATCGAGCGGTGACTTAATCTGCCGACCGAGCAGAATACTTTTAAAGTTCGACGATTGTTTTGCTATCGTATCAATTATCAGATCGGCCACTTCTTCTTTTACCTCATCCCAGCTTTGCCCCTGTGGAAGATCTTTATGAAAGTGCTGGCAAAACAGACTGGCGACATGACAACCGGACGGTGCCAGTGTGTCGTCCTGTGTAGTCGGTATCCACATTGATATGACCGGTTGCTTCGCCCAGCCATGCGAATTGGCATCATTAAAGGCATTTTTAATATAGGTGAGGGAAGGACAGATTTCTATAGCACCGCTCAATACGGCATTACTACTCTCGGGTAGTGAATCAAACACAGGTAATTCGCTGAGGGCGACATTCATTCTAAAAGTGGCGGAATGGCTGCGATAAGAATTGAGACGTCTTTTCTGATCACTTGAAAGCAGAGCCGGGTCGAGCATTTTTAACAGAAGGGTTTGCGGATGAATGTTACCTGCTACCACCGGCGCGCTTAGCTTGTTACCGTTTTTTGTGACCACGCCGGATACGCGACCACTTTCGGTCAGAATTTTTTCAACGGCACAGTCAGTTTCGATGTCCACACCATGCGAACGTGCGTAGGAAGCAATGGCGCCAGATACCGCACCCATTCCACCACGAGCAATCCCCCATGCTCCGTTACGACCGTTCACCTCGCCAAAGGCATGATGCAAAAGCACATAAGCGGTATTTGCCTGATAAGGTTCGGCAAAATTTCCAATAACCCCTTCCAGCCCCAACACACCTTTCAATGCTTCACCTTCAAACCACATATCCAGATAATCGCCAAGCGATTTGCTCATTAACTCGGCAAAGGTCGCTTGTTGAGTGGCATCAAAGCCGCGCAGATGATTACCCATTTTCAGGGCCTGTAATAAGTCTTTCCAACCACCTCCGATATTCGGTGGCGTGATATTAACCGTTTTACGTAGCAGCAGAGCGACATCACTGATACGTTGTTCAAATTCGTCTATAAGCTCGGCATCATGTTTAGAAAAACGCGCTATTTGTTGTTTCGCGGCCTGGCTGTCACGGGGCAGGAGGAGATAATCATTGTCGAGCAGGCTGATGGTGCCCGCCGGGCGCTCAAGAATTTCCAGACCATGCTTATGTAATTCGAGTTCCCGAATGACATCCGGACTGAGCAGACTGATACCGTAGGAATAGACTGAATTTCTGAAACCGGGGTGAAATTCTTCAGTTACTGTGGCACCACCGATCACGCCACGTTGTTCCAGAACCTTGACATTTAAGCCGGCACGGGCCAGATAGGCGGCGCAAGTGAGACCGTTGTGTCCGGCACCGATAATGATGGCATCGTAGTCAGACATGCTGGATGAACTGCGCTTAACCGGCCCAGGCCGGCGCGTCATAAACTTTTACGGTAATCTCATCACCGCAATTGATCAAACCACCGACATCCACGACACCAACAACTCCCCTGCAGTGAATGGCGTGTTTCGGAAACATTTTCCCCGCGACTTTCTCGCCGGAATTTGTCTGGTAACAACGTTCTATTTCCAGACCCATGTCCAGACAGGGATCATTCTCTTCTTCAACTATTAATACGGCAGCGGAGGGGAAAATCAACATGCTACCCTTTGGCAGCATGGAAAATTCCGGAATGCCTTCAACACAGATGTTCGCACCAAGAGTGACCGGAGAAAGAGCTTCCCTGAGATCCATCTTATCCTGAATTATGGAAAGTTCTTCCACGGAGACACCGGACCACTGCCTTTCGTTGCGTCTTAGCGTACCCGTTGGTTCCGGATCCCAGTCGGCAGCAATGCGAGTAAAGCCCCGGTGTTTGTCGTCGGTAAATCCATCCTCTTCAAGCAACAAGGATGCATGCGCGGGCTTACTCATATCATCATTATTGCCCGAGTGAACAGAAATCAATTTTGCCTTGAATTCTTTCATGTTGATGTCTTTTAAAGGAACTACTAAGTTATGAGGAAATAGACTTTACGCACAGTTTCAATAACTTCCGCCTTACCTTTCCAGCCATTCGGGAAAACCCAGCTATCGCCGGCTTTTATTTCGGTAATCTGTCCTGATTCAGAAGTAAGAATCCAGTGGCCACTTAACAAGTGGCAGAATTCCATGACATCCAAATCCAGTTTGAGTGTACCGGGAGCACATTCCCAGGTTCCGGCATAGAGATTGTCCTGTTCAAAAAAACCACTGTTAGTTTGTTTTGGCAGTTTACCTATTGGTTCTCCAAAGGATTCAGTGTCTATCAGATCGCTAAGTTGAGAACAGTTCTTTTGTATACTTATTTCAGGCATCGTATCGGTTCCCTTAAGTTAATTGTTTAAGTAAAAGCCTAAATAAACTTGTCAATGAAGTCATTACAGGCCAGTGTGGCACCCTCCATATTAACTTCCAATGTTTTCTTCGAGAATTTACCCGGTTTAAAATTTCCATCACCATCTTTTAACCAATGGAATTGAATTGATTTTGACAGCAGCAGTGATCTAATTTCTTCCCGCTTGCCATGCGGATCACGCTCTCCCTGACAGATCAGAGTTGGAGTAGAAATAGCCTGTAAAGGTTGTATCCGCCAACGTTCGGGTTTTTTCGGAGGATGAAACGGGTAGCCAAGACAAATGACTCCAGCAACTTTGTGTTGGTCTGCGATCATCGTGGCGACTCTTGCTCCCATCGATTTCCCACCGATAATAATTTTGTGACTCGGTACATTTTCATGCTCTATACAATGTGTAATGAGTTCTGAATAACACTTTCTTAGAACTTTGCCCCCATTTGGCGGCAGCTTTGTACCGGAGCGCAACATCTCTTCCATATAAGGAAAATGAAATCTAACTATACGTAGTCCTGATTTGATCAAACCCTGTGCCATGGTTTCCATGAAAGGCGATGCCATTCCTTTAGCGGCACCATGCGCGAGTAGCAAAATACCTTTCGCATCACCAACAGGAGAGTTAACCATAAACTCCTTGATGGTGATATTCTTGGGATTTTCCACTTATCTAGTCGCCCCAGGTCTCATGCTGTGGCAGGTCGTCATTTATTTCATGCCAGGGTGCTTTTGAAGTAGCAAAAGCGTGATAAGCCGGTGGGCGATCCGGGTTTCCTTCTATGGTACTCATAGCCAGATACAGTACGCCCGGTTCAGAATCGACAATCACCATAATATTTGAACCACAGTTTCTGCAAAATAGGCGTTTGCTACCAGCAGATGAATTGTAGTTACTCAATTCAGACTTGCCGCTTAGATATTCGAACTTGTCGGCAGATACACCGGCAAAGGTCGCAAATGCAGCGCCATGTAGTCGTCGGCATTGTGAACAATGACAATGACTGAAGTCATTAATATCAGAGTTGGCTTGAAATTGTATTTTCCTACACTCGCAATGTCCGGTCAGCATATAATAGCCCTGATTGATTAATTGAATAAAAAGCGAAGTAGTAATTTAGAGCTTGTCACTCAGATAATCAAACATAAGAATAAGATTCAGGTTAAATGAATATGAATTCAAACGATTTTTTCAAAATCAGATTGATTAACGACTGGCAACTGTTCTGGAACATAACTGTTCTTATATCCCTGGTCATGCTTGTCGCCATAGCGCAAGTTGATAATTGGGATGGCCCGACAGCATCTTCACTTATTCAATTATCTGTTCGCTTGGCAGTTCCTTGCTTGTATCTGGCTTTTGCGGCGTCTTCATTACAGCTTATCTTTCCCAGTGCGTTTAGCTCCTGGTTACTAAGAAATCGTAGTAAAATTGGCTTGTGTTTTGCAGTCGCTATGGCCTGGCAACTTATTTTTATATTGCTCTTAGTGACTGTTTTCAGAGACTACTACACGGACGAAGTATACGTCTTACGTGATGCGATCGAGGGTGTGACAGGGTATTTTTTCCTGATTGCCATGACCTTAACCTCGTTTGAATTTGTGCGTAAGCACATCTCGGTAAAGACCTGGCGACTACTTCACAAGAGCGGTATCTATTATCTCTGGGCTTACGCTTTCAGCGTGTATTGGTGGGAGCTGTTTTACTATCCGGATCCGGAACCATTAGACTATATATATTACTTTGCTGGTTTTATGGCCTGGGCATTACGAGTTCGGGCCTGGCGTAGTAAATCTCGACGACAAGATCATGGGGAGAGTCAGCAAAGTATGTTGCAGCTAAGCCTGCAACTTCTTGCATATGGCGTGTTGGCTTTGGGTGTTCTGGCATCTTTTACTGGCTCTGTCTGGAGAGAATCGGCGGAAACATCATTGACCGGTTACGTACTAACTGGTTTTCCAGAAACTTACTTACCCTATTGGCCCTTTGAACCTTTTCTACCTTTATTAGTCATTACAATCGGGTTTTATTTAATTAGGCGGTCATATTCCGCCTGATAAGAAGTCGAGCCGACTTATAAGTAGTTTTATCAGGAGACAATGAAAACATGAGTCTGATATTCAATAAGCTAGCCCCTGCGTTGCTGCTTTGTATCCTTATGACCAACATTGTTTGCGCGACGGAGACTGGCAAATCAGAAATAATGGTCAGCGAAGATGGTTTTGCAATTCATGGTTATGATCCCGTTGCATATTTTGAGGAAGGCGAAGCGAAAAAAGGCAGCACAGAATTTCAACTGAACTGGGAAGGTGCTATCTGGTTGTTTAGCAGTGCTGAGTCGAGGGATGAATTTTTAGGTCAACCTGCTCAATATGCCCCTCAGTATGGTGGCTGGTGTGCTTTTGGAATGGCAGAAGGATATGCGGCAGAAACTGATCCTTTAAAAGCCTGGACTATTCATGAAGGACGACTTTATTTGAACTGGAATGAAGAAGTTGCTGCAGATTGGTCCGAAAGTATCAGTGGATATTTAAAAAAATCAGAGAGAAACTGGTCAAAAATACAAAGCAAATTATTAAAAGGAAAGGCAAAAATTTATTGGCACAAAGATGAGTAAGTTTATAGAAGTAGTTCGCTATATATCACGGTACAGAAAAAAAGAACTATTTTTAATGCTTTGTTTAACAGCGTTATGAATTGAACGAACGGGTTCGTCATCGCTTTCAATAAAAGCCCAGCATTGCTCTGCTTGCTGCAGATCATTAAATTCCATAGCCAGATAGTAAGTAGTCTCCGGCGCATCGGCGTTGTAACCTGAGTGTGCCTGTCGCGTCATTAGTCTGCTTGATACAAGCAATTGTTTATCAAGAAGAAACCTAGCGAGGGAGTCAGCTCTGAATATAAATTCCTCTTCAGTGCACGAAGGCAGTAGATCAAAGAGACTGTGCATAATAATCATAGTGCTATGTAGCAGCAGCCCTGCTATTCAGTTTTAAATCTAAATATAAAACTGAATCTTGCTTATTTGAAACTCCTTCTGAAATTAATGCCGAAAGTTCGTGGTTGATTCACGCTTAGGCGCTGTTTGGCCCAGCGATTACTGTAGAAGCCTGCACCGCGTTCATCCCAGACGTTGTCAATAAACACAGAGGCACTCCATTGTTCGCCTTCCAGGCCTATCTTCAGATCTCCTACTGTATAGGCATCCTGAATTGTCGGTGGCGTAGCTGAAATAGCAGCCTCGATTCCATTCAGTGAATTGATAGACTTACCTTGATAAGCAAGGTCGAAATTTATATAGGGAGTTGCTCCGAATATCTCTTTCTGAAAACTATATTCAGCACCCAATGCACCTTTCCATTTAGGGGCGATAGGCAAACGTGTGCCTTCTGATGCACTTACTACAACGGGATTACCAAAGGTAGCATCCGAGGAAATAGCGGCATCGTTATAGGAGGCTGAGCCATATACATTCCAGCCTTCTGCAGGTACCCAGGCGAAATCAGCTTCAATTCCTTTTATTTCTGCTTGAGGGAAGTTAGTAAAGAAGACCTGAAAAAACGGGGAGGGGTCTTCTACTTGCACGATGATGTCGTCCCATTTCATTACATAAGCTGTTGCATTTATCCGCAAGCGACCATCCAGCCAGGTTGTTTTTGCTCCCCATTCAAGATTCTTCAGCTTATCTGAATCGTATCCGGAAAACAGTGCCAACACCTGAGGATTGGAACCTGGTTTCAGACCATTTACACCGCCGACACGAAAGCCCTGTGAGTAAGTCATGTAGACCATTTTATCGTCGTTGATTTGATAAGTGACGTTGACCTTGGGAACGAAGCCGGTTTCCTGAGTGCTAACCATTGCATCATTAAAGAAAAAACCGCCTGCAGTGATGCCCTGAGGTTGCTCCTGTCGACGATTGATTTGCTGATCAAATTTAAACCAACGACCACCGGCAGTGATAGACAGGTTTTCAGTAAAATCAAATGTAATCTCGCCGAAAATGGAAGTTTGTTTTTCGGTATCGTCGTAAAGACCGAGAAAGCCGACCGTGGTCGGATTCTGAATAAAGGCACCCGTATAGTAGTATTCCAGATAGTTGAAATAGGCGAATGCTGCCGTGCTCAGAAAATCATCTTGTGCTGCGGTGAAGATCGCATCCTCTTCAGTTTTATTGTAGAAAAAACCGACTATTCCGTGCCATCTGCTATCTGAATCGCTTGGTGTTGACAGGCGTCCTTCAATTGAAAGCCGTTTATCTTCTGAACCGAGGAAGGCGAAAGAACGTGGATCTCCGCCAAAAGCATAGGATACATAACCGTAATTAATATAACCCTGGTTCAGATTGAAATTGTAATCTGCAGCATCCGCGTTGTATTCAAATTCGCGCTTGTAATAGGAGACAGACAATACTGTATCGACTATACCCAGTTTCCCTTCAATGTTTAAAGCAAACTGATACCATTCATCTTTAGCACTTTCATCATTAAACCGTACCTGTTCCAGATCGCCGACATCAAGATTTACATCAGCGAAAGCATCGTTCTCCAGTTCCTGATAGATGGCTGTTACATCCACAGTCCATGTGTCATTTGGTGTCCAGCGAACGGCAGCACGACCGCCGGTGGTTGTCTGCGAGTTGACATCATCTTCTACCAGGTTCGCATTGTTGAAGGTGCCGCCCTGACTGGTTCCCAGAACATTATCAATAAAGCCTGCTTCTTCGGCCCGGAATCCGACAAAGCGCATAGCAAGTTCATTTTCGATTATTGGAACATTGACCATCGCGCTAACGTCGTAACCGAGATCGCCCTTATCAACCTTGGAACCAGTGACGTCTATCCAGCTATCGAACTCAGTGGCATCGGGTTTATTAGTGATAATACGCAAGGTACCGGACTGTGAACTGGCACCGAACAATGTTCCCTGTGGACCACTCAGTGCTTCGAGTCTTTCGATATCAACAAGTCTGGGGTCGGGATTGAAACCGCCAGCCGTAAGAGGTTGTTCATCAAGATAAACCGCACTGGAGGGAATACCACCGAACTGCAAGCCAGCCGAAGCCACACCTCTGAATACGATAGAGGCACCGGCTGGTTCGCGTCTTGCGAATGAGAGGCCGGGAACAAACTTGGCATAGTCGTCAAGTTCGGCAAGTCGTTTTTTCTGTATCTGATCTGTTGAGAATGCGGTAACAGCAACAGGAAGATCCTGCAGATTAGACGCACGTCTCGAAGCGGTGACCACGATTTCTTCAAGGGCGTCTTGCGCGGCGGCAGACTGAGTGCCGCCACCGACTATAGTTGATATAGCAAAAGCCAGTGCACGTTTGCGAGTGGGTAGATGAGCAGATGGTTCTTGATGCTGGCCGGTCATGATAAATTACACCCCTATAATTTCGATACCACGCTAATTTGTTTTAGAACAGCCGTGCTATATTAGCGTATGTTGTATCTATAGCCAATCTTCTTAAACCATATTTATATCGTGAATTTAACAACTTAACAGATATTGTAATGCCGCTTCATGCTGCATTGTGACAATAATACAACGAATTCTGTGACCATACTTATTGCTACCTCAGTAGTACGCGGCTCTCATCAGGGCGAAAGCCATGGTGGTGTGTATCTTGTGAATACGGAAGAAGATCAGGTCGTGCAAGCGCTGGACTGGAATACGGTAAATATCGATTGGCAGGGGCGGGGTTGGGATCGTGGTCTGCGTGGGATTGCTTTTGACGGTGACAGAGTTTTCATTGCTGCCAGTGATGAATTGTTTGAGTACACACCGGATTTTGAACTGGTGGCTTCATACCGGAATCGTTATTTGAAACATTGTCACGAAATTTCCTGTTATCAGCGACGACTTTTTCTGAGTTCCACCGGCTTTGATTCAGTCCTGGGTTTTGATCTGGACAATAACCGTTTTACCTTCGGACTTGGTATTTCTGATTTGGGGGATGAGTTTCGTGGCTCACCTTTTAATCCGGAATCCGAGCAGGGCCCGCAGGCGCATAATCATTTACATATAAATAACATTGTTTGTAACAGCGATGCGATGTACATCAGCGGGCTGCATAGCAGGGGTTTGTTAAAATACACAGGACAACATATTAAAAAGTGGATCGAGTTACCTGAAGGCATTCACAATGCCAGACCCTATCATCAAGGCGTGCTCTTCAATGACACGGCGTCCGATGTAGTCAGGTACGCAGCCACCGATGAGCAGTTTGCTTTTGAGGTACCGAAGTATGAGGAGAAGGTGCTAACACATATGAATCTTGGTGACAGCCGCGTGGCAAGACAGGGTTTCGGCCGTGGGCTTTGCGATATGGGGGAGGGAATTATTGCCAGCGGTTCTTCCCCCTCAACTATTAGCCTGCATAATCTGAACACTTTGAAAACATTTCGGCAAATCACGCTATCGCGTGACATACGCAACGCAATTCATGGGCTTGAAGTCTGGCCTTTTGATACTAAAGTATTGCCCTGATAACTGTAAGGAGAAAACCAATGCCCTTTTGTAAACAACTGCTTCCGGTTCTTGGCCTGGTATTTTTTTCACACCTGGCTATCGCACAGAACGCGCTGGTCTTTCAGACTGACTTCGGACTGGAAGAACCGGCTGTGGCATCGATGAAAGGGGTTGCCTATGGCATATCACCGGAATTGAAGATGTTTGATATCACTCATGAGATTCCGGTATTTAACATATGGGAGGCCGCTTATCGATTAAATCAGACAGCGAAATACTGGCCGGCAGGCACGGTGTTTGTTTCAGTCGTTGACCCAGGTGTTGGCACGGACAGAAAGTCCGTTGTTCTGAAAACAAAAACCGGGCATTACTTTGTCAGCCCGGATAACGGATCACTGACTCTGGTAGCCGAAACTCTGGGAATAGTTGCAGTTCGTGAAATTGACGAAGCTGTAAATCGTTTGAAAGGCTCAGAAAAGTCTCACACATTTCATGGCCGCGATGTTTACGCCTATACCGGTGCACGACTGGCTTCGGCGACAATCAGTTTTGAAGAGGTCGGCCCACTGTTGAAAAACGAAGTACGCATGATTAAGTACAAAAAGGCAGCTTTGCGAGATAAGCGAATTATTGGCAACGTACCGATTCTGGATATTCATTATGGCAACGTCTGGTCGAATATTGATAGTGAGATGTTTGAACGTCTGGGCGTGAAAATCGGCGATATGCTCTGGGTAAAAATCTCAAAGGGAGAAGAGGTGCAATTTAAGAAGAGAGTGAAGTTCGTGACATCTTTTGGTGGGGTGGCGCTCGGTGAGCCGGTTTTATATGTGAATGATGTGTTGAATATAGGTGTTGCGATTAACCAGGGCAATTTTGCAGAACACTATGGCATCAGTGCCGGCCCGGAGCGTAATATCGAAATCTGGAAATAAATCAGACGGACAGTTATTTTCCCAGCTCAAGCAAGTGTTCGTAACGGGGTAATATTGGTTCGAGCACTTCAATCAATTCACCGAGGTGGCGGGCGTACTTTTTTGAGTGATTAATCGAGCCGGTGTAAATCGGCTGGCGCACTTGCTCTGAGCTCGGTGTTCTTACCGGTCTTTCAGTTTCATAAAAAGTCAGACACTCATCTTCCCAGGGCAAATTACAGTGTTGCAGAATTTTGCTGACCTGATTTTCAAAGTCGGTGACCACTTCTTCATACTGAACTGTCAATACTTTCCCCGGCAACACCTCGTGCCAGAAATCCATCATCTTTTGATATTGCAGGTAATACTCACCTATCTCGACAAGGTCATAGGTGAACGCCTGACCTTTGGCAAATAGCTGTCGGTAACAGCTGAGGCAGGCATCAAGCGGATGTCGGCGGGCGTCAATTATTTTCGCCTTTGGCATGATCAGATGTAGAAAACCAATCAGTGAAAAGTTATTCGGCATCTTGTCAATAAAATAGGGCGTGTCAGCACTACGGTGCATTTTCGCGTATTCCAGATAATCATTTCCCAGTTTCATGAAGTGACTATCCGATAGTTCTCTGACAGCTTCCGGATAGTTGACACCATCAGCTCGGTTTCTGTTCAGGGAAATCGCAACCCGACTCAAATAAGGTAACTCACTGGTACCCTCGACCAGACTGTGACTAGCCAGTATCTGTTCCTGCAGTGTCGAACCCGATCGAGGCAGACCGAGAATGAAAATTGCCGATTCGTCCTTTACGCCTGCTGTACTGTTTTTTTCAAATAAGCCTTTATTAAAAACATTAATCACCGCTTCATGGATTGATTCCGTATAAACCGGATCGTATTTTTCTGACTCACGTCGAATTCGGTTACCTTCATCGTAATGCTTCCAGGCGCTGTCGTAGTCGCCGTGATCTTCACAGGCTTTTGCCAGAGTAAACAAAAAACTGACTTTCGATTTGGCATCCATGGCAGAATTATCGAGGCGCTCCTGCATGTTTTTGATATCTTGATCATCAAACTTGTATGTTTTCAGGTTTGAAAGGCTCCAGTAAGCCTCGCCGTGATCAGGATTCAATTCAATGCATTTTCGATAAGCGTCAATGGCCTCATCAATTTCCCCTACGGTTTTCAACACGTGGCCAATGCCCAGATAGGCACCCGTGTGATCGGGTTTGAGTTCAAGTGCTTTTCGGTAGGATTCAATAGCATCAAAGGTCAGTGATGCCGGCGCCATCGTGCTGCCAAGTAAAAAATGCGCTTTTACTGCACCTGGACTTAATTCCGTCGCTTTCTTAAAACATTCGATGGCTTCTTCCAGCCGGTGACTTTCCTTATAGACATTTCCCAGATCAATCAGGGCGTCGACAAAATCCGGTGCGAGAGCCAGGGCCCGGCGTAGATATTTTTCCGCTTCGTACTCTCGATTACCAGTGAACACAACCAGTCCAAGTAATCTCATAACATCGACATTGTCCGGCTGGGTTTCCAGAATTTTACGGTAAGTATTTTCGGCCTCGCGGAATTTTCCCTGCCGGTGTAAAGCTAGACCCTGTGCCATGAGCTTTCGTTGTGGTGATAACTCGAAAGATTTTTCGTAGGCCTCATCGGCTTCCTTGCCACGACCCAGATTCCCAAGTGCTTTCCCGAGAGTAAAGAAAGAAACGTCCAGCAAGGGGTCAAGGTTGACGGCTTTTCGTAATACTTTTACTGTTTCTTCGAAATCGCCTTTACGAAATAACAGTAAGCCGAGGTCTTCATGAGGTTTGGCGAAACTTGGTGCGAGGGCAATTGTCTTTCTTAAACATTGCTCAGCTTCATCCAGCCTGTCTGATTTGAATAATATTGCACCAAGCAGACCGAGCATGGTTTCATCATCAGGGTGAGTATCTATAGCTTCCCGGCACTTCTTTTCTGCGAGCTGAATATTACCTATGTTGAGAAGTTCGATAACTTCGTTGAATTGATATTTTGTTACGTGTGTAGACGACATGATTCAACGATAATAAGGTAATACCATTAATTTACTAGTAGCGGATCTGATTAGAGGGGTTCGTTTTGTTTTGCGGCAGGTAATTTCTCTCTCACCCAATCTTGAAAATGTTTCACTAATACTTCCTTGTCAGAGAGAATACCGCGTTGGTAACCACTGGTTGCCAGACCTTTTTGCACTTCACTGGTAAGAAAATTATCTTCTTTCTGTACCCGCCCGTTAATACGGTCGCTTAAATAGCGGGCCGCCCGCTCATTACGTTCAGTGCCGGGCAGAGCATAGTTACTGCCACGAAGCAGCATTTTACCGGGTGCCAATGGAATCATTTGCATAAAATCCATCTGCTCCGGAAACATATCGAAGAAGGTGTTTGGGAATAAGGTGTAATAAGTCCAGCGATCCTGCATGTATTCAGGAAGGTGTGCGTATTTTGGTAATACTCTTTGATAATGTTCAGCGCTCCAGTTTCTCAAAGGTGTTTCTCGCATTCTATGACTCAAGCGGCAGACGCCATTCGGCAGAGGCTCGCGATCGTATTCAGGGTTCATCAATGCAGACAAGCCTTTATGGCCACCCGGAAAATGGTAATCCTCTACGTAATTCTCCAGTCCGTTTTTCCAGTCTATATCGACAACTTCAGTCCAGAATTGCTGGCCTCCATACACTTCTGAACGAAGCGGCTGCATATCTTCTGTCTGGTAGACCTTAAATTCTTCGGCAACCGGTTCGAAACATTCGGCTACGCTCGGCCCCTCGCTTAAATAGCGTATATAAACGAAACCGAGGAAGACTTCTACATCCAGCGCCTTGAGACCGAATTTCGATTTATCGTGTGGACGAAAAGACTCAGGCGCACCGACACCGATGCGCTGCCCATCGAGCCCATAGCTCCATCCGTGGTAAGGGCAAACCAGACGTCCGGCACATTCTCCCTGATGATCCTGAACAAGGGTGTGCGCCCGGTGAGAGCAGACGTTTTGATAAGCGGCAATTTTATTGTCATTTCCACGGACAACGAATGCCCTTTCATTAAACATGTCGTAACGGACATAGCTGCCGACTTTCGGTAAGTCACTGATGTGGCAAACCAGTTGCCAGGAAGGCATGAATATTTTCTGTCTTTCCTGTTCAAAGAACTCAGGACTGTCATAAATCCAGGCGGGAAGTGTATAAATTAATTCGTCCTCGTCGTCTCCAATAAGTGTAGTGATTTTCTCTTTACGAACGGCATTTGAAAAACGCCAGGGGAAGACATTGACCAGATAGGAGTAAGTCCGTTGCACTGCGTTGTCACGCTCGAAACCATCGCCTTCAAATAGAATATCCGACCAGAAGCCATCCAGCATGCCCGCGAGTCCGTCGGCGAGGATATCGGCATCGACGCTGTCCTGTTTCTGGCCAGCAAGAACAATTTGCTCGCAAAGATCGTTTATGGTTTTGTAATAGGCGCGGTCACGCTCACCGCAAATTCGCTGATATTCTTTACGTGTGCGGGTTTCGGAAAGAAAGGCATACCAGACGGCGACTTTACGGGTTTCACTTATATTGGCGTTAAGGTTTGTGTCAATCAGCGCTTGCAGTTTCGCCCCTGGCTCATCAATGGCTGAATTAACGGCGTCTTTAATCGCAAGTTCAAATTCTTCAGCCACGCTTTTAAGCGTTTCAAGAAGAAGTGACTCCTTACTATCAAAGTGAAAATTTACCATTCCAGCGGTCATGCCAACCGGGCCGGCTATCTTTGCCAGAGTCAGGTTGGACAGACCATGTTTGCTAATAGCTGAGATGGTGGCATCAATAAGTAAACGCTTTCGTTCAGTTTGAATAGCCAGATTAATGCCTTTGCCAGATTGCGCCATATTTACATTCCCTACACAGAAGGGATTGATTTTAATGAACTATTTGGTACAATTCAACAGCTGTTTAATTTATCGAATGATTATTTAATTTTAATGGAAAAATAGTAGGTAATTAGTTATGAGTCGCGTGGATCTCTCAACCTTATTGAAACAACAAAAAGATGGTTTTTCTCTGCAGCAGCAGTTCTATCAGGACCCGGATATTTATCAGCGCGAGTTAGAACGGATATTTATGAAATCCTGGCTTTATGCCGGACATGTCAGTCAGCTTCCAAACGCTGGTGATTATTTTCTATACGAGCTGGATACAGAATCCGTCATTATCATTCGTGAAGATGACGAAACCATAAACGCCTTGCTAAATGTTTGTCGCCATCGTGGCTCGCGAGTATGTCTTGAAAGTAGTGGTAACAAGAATTTACTGGTCTGCCCCTATCATGGTTGGACATTTGAACGAAACGGAAATTTAAGAGGCGCCAGCCAGACGAAAGAAGATTTTGATAAGTCTCTTTACCCACTAAAGACAGTCAGTATTAAAATCTTTCATGGAATGATCTTTATAAACTTCGATCAAAAACCGGTTGCCTTTGAGCCGATCGAAGAAGATCTTGATGATTGTCTGCGCCCCTATCGTCTGGACAAAGCCAAAGTCGCTCATCGAAGAAGTTATCCAATTCAAGCGAACTGGAAACTGGCAGTCGAGAACTATTGTGAATGTTACCACTGTGTGCCATCTCATCCTGAATACGCCGTGGCACATGGTCGCTCTTTTCATCGGAATGACGTGCAAGAATTGACTCAGGCCGTTATGAGTAAAGCTGCCGAGGTTGGCCTTTCGGATCGTTGCGTCAGTATGGAATGGCTTGATTCAGGAGCCGTTGGTAACGACCGCGGTTATGATCGCTACCCACTGCTGAAAGGCTTTGTCACTGGCAGTAAAGACGGTAAACCGCTGGCCCCATTGCTGGGGGAGATTAAGGCTTACGACGGTGGCACCACCGATATGCATATTGGTCCACTTACCTTTTATCTGGCCTACTGCGATCACATTGTTGTTTATCATTTTAAACCACTGACAATTGATACTGCTGATTGCGAAATAACCTGGTTGGTCAATGAAGACGCAGATGAAGGTGTTGATTATAACCTTGATGACTTGATCTGGCTCTGGGATGTGACCACCATCGCTGATAAACGTATCATTGAGGATAATCAGAAAGGTGTGAACTCAAGACACTACGAACCGGGCCCGTTTACGACAATGGAAGATTTTGAGCAGGGTTTTGTCGACTGGTATCGCGAAGCGATAAAGTAGTATCTGTCGTTTTATTCGGGAAAATGTGAAGCTTTTTTCACAATCACATATTTGTCTGAAGAGTAACCGTTGAAACGAGTCGTTGTCGCCGAACCATAAGCTCCTGTTAAGCCAAATTCGATATAGTCCCCTTCCTGCACAGAGGCTGGAAGACTAATACTTTCCTGAAAACAGTCAGTCGGATCGCAAGTCGGTCCATATACCTTAAAATCATCAGCTGAATCCAGAACCAGTTTTGAGTTTCGATAGACTTTGACTGGTAGTTTGAAAAAGGCGACCAGCTGTTCCATGAAGCCACCATAGATTCCGTCGTTAAGAAAAATCGTATTGTCCTGCCTGCGATGTTTAACACGGCAAAGAAGCGTTCCGGAAGAGACCACCAGCGCGCGGCCCGGTTCACATACCAGTTCGCATTCGTCCCTGGAAAAATAACGTTTAAACTGCTCCTCAATGGCAAGGAAAAAATCCAGCAAAGGCGGCGTGTCACTGTTCAAATACTGAGCCGGAAATCCACCACCAACATTCAACATATTGATTTTGACTTCGGCTTTTTCCGCAATCATGGCAGCAGCGTATATAAAATCTTTATAGGCCGAAGGTGAATAACATTGTGAGCCCGGATGGAAAGTCAAAGCCGCTTTATAACCAGCATGATTGATCTTGTCTAAAAGCTCGATGGCCTGCTCAGGTGAGGCACCAAATTTCGTATTCAGATCCTGAGCTGCAAAAGATCCCTTTATTTTGAAGCGGACGCTTAGTTGAACCGAGGGGTCATGATCGACTATTGACTGGATTTTTTCAAATTCAATTTCATCATCAAGCGCGAAGGATCGCACACCGTATTGATAATAGGCCTTCTCAATTTCATCTCTGGATTTTATCGGGTTGTCATACAGAATTCGAATAGACTCATGAAATGATCTGACCAGTTCAATCTCCGCAATTGAGGCGGCATCGAAAAATTGAATACCGGATTCAATCAGGTGTTCGATGATTAAGGCCTCACCATTTGACTTGACCGCAAAGCCAACCTGACCAGGGAAATTGTTAAGAAACAATTGCACCCTTTCGCGCAAGTCATCAGGTGAAAAACAATGTACAGGGAAATCCGGCTGCAATTGAGAGACAACTTGAGCAATATCTCTGTATTCACCAAGAACATTGCTTGTAACAGCAGACATTGTTCTTTGCTTATAACGGGAAAGCTCTGCATTTAGCTGATGTGTCATTGTGGTGGTCATAAGTGATATCAGGGATTCGTGGGCTGATAGAAGTATCGACCAATAAGCTGTCAGAATGAAGATGTAAAACTGTCAATAATATGTATAATTTCAGTCAAATCGACAGATAAATCAGTTAAATTGTATAAAATGAGTTCGAATACAAACCTGAATGAAAAAGATGAGGCTCTAATAGCCCTATTGCAGGTTAACGCCCGCGAGTCCGTAAGTAATCTGGCACGACAGCTGGGTGTTTCCAGAACGGCTGTACAGGAGCGTTTGCAGAGACTGACTCGTATGAAAGTTATCGAGGGCTATACGGTCAAACTGAATCCCGATTGGCAAAAGAGTCAAATTACGGCGTTTATTGCCTTAACTGTGAACCCTAAACAGGCCAAATCAGCCATTTTGCAGCTTGAAGGCATGCCCTATATAAAGGCCTTATGGACCGTAAGTGGTGGTTATGACTTGTTGGTCGAAGCCACCGCGCCGACAACGGAGAAGATCGATTTGCTGCTTGATGACCTTGGTGAAATAGAAGGGGTCAGCAAAACAGAATCTTCCGTTGTGCTCTCAACAAAATTTGAACGACGCTAGTCAGACTTAAGGAAAGTCACCCACTTGTTGTAAAGATGATTGGCAAGTTGGCTACTAACTTCATAGTTCTTTTCCAGCTGCTGCATAATCAAATCACCAGACTGAACACTGGCCGATGGAGGTGGGTGTTTGTCTTTCAGATCGATCGCCCATTGTCTTATGGTCTTTAAATCAATCTCTATATGAAACTGCATTGCCAGAATATTACCAATCACGAAGGCCTGATTCAGACAATGGTCTCCGGAAAAAATCATTGTCGCTTCAGCGGGTATGGAAAAGGTGTCGCTATGCCATTGCATTGCGCAAAAATCTTTTTCGTTTTGCGGTAGCCATTCCAGAGACTCTTTACTGTTTTCAGTATTAAGCTGAGACCAGCCGAATTCTTCAACACTGTGCTTGACTACTTCACCACCAAGAGCCCTGCTGATAAGTTGTCCGCCGAGACAATGTCCTATTAGCGGTAAATCCTTTTCAGCTGCGGCTTGAATAAGTGTCATTTCTTCAAGCATTTCCGGGGTCGGTTCGACCACGCTTTCAGTACCTCCCAGAAAACAAAGTCCGGAAAATTCAGCAAGACTTTCTTTATCGGGAACAGCATCACCATGGTTAGGGCGAATAGTTGCGTAGGGAATAGATTTCTTTTCCAAAAAATCAGCAAACAAACCGGCATTGCTGGACTCGATGTGTTCGAATATTAATACTGGTTTCATAGGTAACAAGTTTTTAGAAATGCTCAGGCATTTCCGCATGTAGGTAATTCAGACAGGTCTGTATAGCCAGCGAACGCTTAAAGCCATAGGAACCGATATGATAGTCCATCCACAGGCCGACGATCATTGAGCTTAAACCCAGAGTCAGGGTTTCTGCCTTGACGTCATCATTTTCGAGTTGCATAAACAGAGACTTCATTGTCCGATGGTATTCTGTATCCGATTTGCTCACCAACTTTTTATAAATAGAACGAGTAGTTACTTCACCCCAGAAAGCAAACCAGACAGCGACATTTTTACGCGTACAGGCTACATTGCCCAGTTCCCATTCGACTATGGCTTCAAGCTTTTGCGCCGCACTCAGTTGTTCGTGTTCGTTAATATTGAGCCAGCCCTTGCGGTATTGCTGTAATAACGACTCAAGTGCCGCCGTCAGCATTTGATCTTTACTCTTAAAATGAAAACCGACGGAACTGCGTGCCAGACCGCTTTCCTCTGATACCGTGCTTAAAGTGGTGCCAGCCAGGCCACGTCTGGAAATTACGTTAAGTGTTGACTGAATAAGTTGTTTGCGCGTCTCCACACTGCGTTTGCGGCGTAAATCCATTTTTGTACTGGCAGTTGGCATGGCTTATCCGGTTTCAGGTCAATAATCTAGAGTTGATCATGCCATAGATGCTGTTGACAAACAATTTGACTGTCCGGACAGATAGTTTAAAATCAATGAAATGAGCAGAATAATTGAATTCGACGATCAGCGAGTCAAGACCAATCCCGCAGATTGGTATTGGCGTGAAGATGTTATGCGTCATGAGCGTCAGAATATATTCAAGAAAAACTGGCAGCTGTGCGCGCGTAGCGCTCAATTGATGAACTCGGGTGACTATCTTGTAGAAAGCATCGCAGGCTTGCCGGTTATTCTGGTAAGAACTGAAGATGGCGAACTTAAGGCATACCAGAACGTCTGTCGCCACCGTGCAGGTGTGCTTTCGGTGGAGAGTCACAATAATTGTAGTCGCCTGCGTTGTATCTATCACGGCTGGACTTACAATCTGGACGGTAAACTGATTAAAGCACCTGCAATTATGCAGGAATCCGGGTTTGATGCGGAAGCATTCAGCTTATACCCACTCTTGTGTGAATCGTGGAACGGTCTTGTCTTTGTTAATTTTAATATCAAGGCGGAGAGCCTGGGAAGCTGGTTAGGAGACATTGTCGGAATAATGAACGAGTATCCGAAACTCGATAATGAATTTGTGTTCGTACGTGAAGAATCCAAAGCAATAAACGCCAATTGGAAATCCTACGCTGATAATTCCTGCGAAGGTTATCATCTGCCTTTGGTGCACAGGGAAATGGCGGCATTCATGAATACCGCATTAACGAGAATAGAAGCTCGAGAAGGGGAATATGTTCATTTTGATGTGACTTATCGAGACGACTGTCAGGCTTGCTGGATCTACAAATACCCGAACTTTCTTATTGCCTGTGAAAAAAACTACATAAATATACAAAGCACGGATCCACTTTCACCGGGGACCAGCCGCTTACGTGACTATTTCTGGTTTTCACCAGAGTGTACTGAAGAGCAGATACAGGAAAATCTGAAAGCATCGGATCTTGTCACTGAAGAGGACCGCAAGATTTGCGAACTTGTACAGAAAAATCTGCAGACAGGTGTTTATTCAACAGGGGAATTGTCACTGACTCAGGAGCAGGGCACACGATATTTTCAACAACTTGTTCGCAGGGATATCGGAGAAAAGGTGGGACAGATATGAAAAAGTGGGAATGTATCATGTGCGGGTTTATTTACGATGAGGCCAAAGGCCTGCCT
Source organism: Gammaproteobacteria bacterium (assembly GCA_012103475.1). Classification (GTDB taxonomy): domain Bacteria; phylum Pseudomonadota; class Gammaproteobacteria; order Eutrophobiales; family Eutrophobiaceae; genus WLWS01. Next base: position 961,517 of record WLWS01000001.1, read on the forward strand.
GAGGAAGGTATTGAAGCTGGTACCAGCTGGGATGCGATACCGGACGACTGGCTTTGCCCTGATTGTGCTGTTGGTAAAAGTGATTTTATGATGGTAGAGCTGGATGCCTGAGTCGCTTGCCGTTCGGAGAATAACAAATGAAAAAATTCTTTAGCGCATTTAAAGAACGCGAAGGCGTGGTTTATCACGGACTCGCGTTGGTTTATGTATTACTGATGTATATTCTCGGCGTCGCCGGCTTGTTTCAATCCAGCTGGCTGGTTAATTTTATCGCTACTTTGTGTCTCGCTCACGCAATGACTATTGCTGCATATATGATCCACGAGGCAGGTCACAATACGATATTCCGTAACAATGAGGATAATGCGAGCTTAGGCAGAATCCTGACCTGGATATGCGGAGCCTGCTATGGGACATTTGAGGATATCCGTTATAAGCATTTCAGACATCACGTCGATAATGACGACGTGGTCTGGTTTGATCACACGGAATTCTTCAGACAACATCCTGTATTCACAAAATTTATTCAGGCACTGGAGTACTTATATATCCCCGCTCATGATCTCCTCATGCACTTCATTATGGTTTTTACTTCATTCATTATTCCAGAGCGCAGGGATCAGCGAGGTCTGAACGTGAGAGTAATTGTTATCAGAGGCACGATGTATTTTGCTCTTTTACTATTGTTTCCCAAAGTTGCAATACTCTATGCCATTGCCTATATGATAATGATGCAGATTCTACGCTTTATGGATTCCCTGCAACATGACTATGGTTATCATCTGACTCTATTCAATAAAGAGCCTGCGCCACTGAAGGGAAATGTTGAATATGAGCAGGCGCATACCTTCAGTAATCCTCAATCTTTGCGATATGAGTTTTTAAACTGGTTTACTCTGAATTTCGGCTTTCACAACGCTCACCACGCGAGGCCTATCGTACCCTGGTATAGATTGCCCGCTCTTCATCGTGAGCTATATGGTGATGATCCGAATCTGGTAATACCTTTTGCTGCGCAATTGAAGATGTTTCATCACTTTCGTGTCGAGCGTGTAATTATCGGTGAGGCGAGAGACGATGGATCCGAAACTCTGCAGGATCAGGAGAACTTTTTACAGGCTGCGCAACGTGCCGAAGTCAGTGGTGGTAATGCTGCTTCTTTTCTAACTTCGTTCTAGTAAGAAATCATTTTTATGGAAGAAGGAAAACGAACGGTTCCTGACAGAATGCTCGGTTGCTGGAAACGCCGGTATATTAAATTCAAAAACGGTGATGAGGATACAGCCACCCGCGTTATCTGGCTGCAAACTCTGTCAGAAATGGTCGACATTCGTATTCCGGAGCGCGTTCTGGATTTTTCTAGAGGACATAGCTTACGCGATTATTCCTATGAACAGCTACTGGAGCTGGCTGAGCAGGATTGTGGCAATGCGATTACCACATTGGACGAATCCAGCGTCCCTTATGCAACTGCAAGCTGGGATTCTGATGAGCATGACGCTTCAATACAGTCTATTGTGATCTTTCCTGAGGATGGCTGGTTTGATTGGAGGGAAAAAGGACAATGTATGATGGAGTGGGCTCCAAGCGGAGACTATGAAGAAGACTGGCGCCTGCAGGCGGATTCAAGATCGTACATTGCACACTACAAAAATCTGAACCCGGAAAAAAGCGAGTTTGTTTTTCTTACAGGTGAGCATGCCGTTTTTGTCAAAGGTCGCACAGAGCTGTTGAATGAGGAAAGACATCTGCGTGATATCGTGACAGATAATCGCGACAACAGAGCCTATTTGGAAGCCTTGCTGGATATTGAGTTTTCCTACGCGCGTCGCAAGCAGAACAATCAGTTTCAAATAGAACTATCCAGCCTGCCCTTCAGAGAAGGGCAATTTCTGGAACTGGGTTATTTATTGGATATGGGACTGGATGAACAGAAAATAACACAGCCAGATAATCAGGATACCTGGCTGCGTGTGTGTCAGTGGAAGCAGATCTGAAAAGAAGCCTAACGGTTTACCGGGAAGGCAAACTGCGCTTTTTCAACAGTATCATCAGGCCAGCGTTGAGTAACGGTTTTTCTCTGCGTATAAAAGCGTACTGAATCGGGCCCATAGGCACTTAAATCACCGAACAATGAGCGTTTCCAGCCGCCGAAACTATGGAAGGCAGTGGGTACTGGCAAAGGCACATTGACACCGACCATGCCGACCTGAATGTTGTCTGTGAAATAGCGGGCTATGCCACCATCTCTGGTAAAAATACAGGTACCGTTTCCGTATTCATGCTCATTGATTAACTGCATTGCATGTTCCATGGAATCAGTGCGAACTACGCAGAGTACCGGACCGAAAATTTCCTCCTGATAGATGCGCATCTCGGGTTTAACATGATCAAACAAACAACCACCGAGAAAATACCCCTCTTCATGTCCACTTACACTAAGACTTCGACCATCGACGACCAGAGTTGCTCCTTCATCCACGCCTAGATCTACATAGCTGCGTACTTTGTCATAGTGAGGCTTACTGACCAGAGGTCCCATCTCATTAGTGGTGTCAGTACCAGGGCCAATTTTCAAATTTTCAACCCGCTCTGATAGCCTGGCAACCAACTCGTCCGCAACAGAATCTCCTACACAGACGGCAACTGAAATCGCCATACAGCGTTCACCACAGGATCCGTAGGCTGCGCCCATGATTGCACTGACGGCATTGTTCATGTCGGCATCCGGCATAACAATGGCGTGGTTTTTGGCGCCTCCAAGAGCCTGGACTCGTTTTCCATTTGCTGTACCTGCTGCGTAAATATATTCAGCTATCGGAGTTGAACCAACGAAGCTTATGGCTTTAATGTCTTCATGCTCCAGTAGCGCATCTACTGCCTCTTTATCACCGTTAAGCACGTTAAAAATACCATCCGGTAAGCCTGCTTCAGTGAATAATTCTGCAATCATCAAAGGCGCAGAAGGATCTTTCTCAGAAGGTTTTAAAATAAAGGCATTGCCACAGGCGATGGCCATTGGGTACATCCACATTGGCACCATCGCCGGAAAGTTAAACGGGGTAATACCGGCGACAACACCAAGTGCCTGTTTTTCAGACCAGCTATCAATAGCGGGCCCGACATTTTTGGAATGTTCGCCTTTCAATATTTCCGGTGCGCCACAGGCGTATTCAATAACTTCAACACCACGAATAAACTCGCCCATGGCATCATCAAGAACTTTGCCATGCTCTTCAGTGATCAATGCAACGATATCTTTAGCATTTTTTTCCAGCAGCTCTTTGAATTTAAACATCACCCGCGCCCGTTTAAGCGGTGGTGTATCTCTCCACGCAGGGAAGGCTGCTTTTGCTGAGCTCACTGCATCTGCGACGGTACTAACACTTGCAGCCGCGACTTGTCTGACAATCTGTCCATTGGCGGGGTTAGTCACATCAAGGAGACGTTGCCTGTCTTCTATCTGACGACCATTAATATAATGACCGAGAGTACCAGCAGATTGGTGCGGGTTAATTTTTTCTACCGACGACATAATTTTTCCTTAGTCTATTTTTGTTAATATTTTTCTGAGGCCTTCGAAGGCTTCCTGAAAATAACTTTCGTCCGCAGCGAGAAAAGGAGAGAACACAATCGTGTCCATACCATTTCGAACCAGCAGACCCGCTTCGAAACAGGCTTTGTGAATATCAAGACCCCTTATTCCCGGCTGACCCTCACGTGGGGCAAATTCGATTGCTCCCATGAGTCCGAAGTTCCTGATGTCAATGACATTCGGCATGTCTTTGAAAGAGTGTAAAGCGTCTTCGAAAATACGCTCATTGGCCCGGGCTCGTTCGAACAAACCTTCCTTCTCGTAGACATCAAGCGAAGCCAGCCCGGCCGCAGTCGCAACGGGGTGTCCCGAGTAAGTATAACCGTGAAATATTTCTGCAGCATGTTCAGGTCCGTTCATGAAGGCCTCATGAATTTCTTTTTTTACTAATACGGCGCCCATAGGGATAACACCATTCGTCAGCCCTTTGGCGGTGGTGATAATGTCCGGAACTACCTCAAAGCGCTGACTGGCGAAAGGCGCACCGACGCGACCGAAAGCGGTTATCACTTCGTCGAAAATAAGCAGGATTCCGTGTCGAGTGCAAATCTCGCGTAATTTTTTTAAATAACCTACCGGGGGAACCAGCACGCCGGCAGAGCCGGCAACGGGCTCGACAATTACCGCGGCGATATTGGATGCATCTTGTAAGGCGACAATATTTTCCAGATCATCAGCAAGATGTGCGCCCCAGTTTGGTGAACCATGACTGAAGGCATTATATTCCAGGTTGTGTGTATGCGGCAGATGGTGAGTGTTTGGCAATAAGGAATTGCTAAACATTTTACGGTTAGCGGGCAGACCACCAACAGATATTCCGCCAAAATTTACGCCATGATAACCTTTTTCACGACCAACTAAACGGGTACGTGAGGCATCTCCCTTTGCATGGTGATAGCCGAGAGCAATCTTGAGGGCCGTCTCTACAGATTCAGAGCCGGAATTTGTAAAGAAACAATGATCAAAACCTTCAGGTGCAAGACTGGTAACTCGATCAGCCAGTTCAAACGCACCAGGATGACCTACCTGAAAAGAAATCGCGTAATCGAGCTTAGCGACCTGCTTTTGAACAGCTTCAACGATAAGCGGATGACAATGTCCGGCACCGCTGGTCCAGAGACCGGCAAGTGTATCCAGTATCTGTCGGTCATCGCTGGAGGTGTAATAAAAACCCTTGGCAGAATCAATCAGTCTTGGTGCGTTTTTAAAATCGCGATTAGCGGTAAAGGGCATCCAGAAGGCATCCATATTCACTGCGCTTTCTGCGTCAGGCAGGACTTCGTTGAGGGCTTGGGAAGACATAGTTTTCTCTCTACAGGTAAATTTAATTTGCCAGCAACAGCCTAGGTCATTAAACTAAATTTAACAATATTTAAATATATTTTGCTAAATAACTGATATAGCTTAATAAACTGTATTTTTGTTAAGTTATATTTAACAATTTAATGAAGCGCAAACAAATCGTTAAGCTAGTCGGGGTAAACGCATTGGAAGACATAGGTATTAGATTGAAAAAGGCACGGGTGTCCACTGGCCTGTCACAAAGACAATTAGCCAAATCATCCGGCGTCAGTAATGCAATGATATGTTTGATAGAACGAGGTAAGACTAATCCATCATTGGGTCTGCTAAAAAGTATTCTCGATGTGATTCCAATTTCTATTTCAGAATTTTTCTCACTCGATCTTGAAGATGAACCGGCAAAAGTCTTTTATGAAAAAAAGGAATTGACTGAAATTGGTAGTGGACTGATTTCCTACTTGCAGCTCGGTAGTAATGCACAGAAAATAAATCTTCAGCTGATGTATGAATGCTATCAACCCGGTGCTGATACCGGCCGTTCAATGTTACAACACGAATCTGAGGAAGGCGGTATTGTTATCAATGGACGCATAGAATTAACGGTTGGTGATCATACTCGAATTCTCGGCCCCGGGGATGCCTATTTATTTAATAGCCGTACGCCACACCGGTTTCGAAACGTCGATAAAGAAGCCTGTACTTTAGTCAGCGCCTGTACTCCGCCCAGTTTTTAATTCTTTATTTTTTGCAATGTCAAAATCGGATAAGCACAGTATTTTTACACCAGTTGTCGGTGTTCCTACCTGCCGACAAGTCATTGGTGATCTCGAATACGATTGTACTCAGCACAAATACATCGCAGCCCTGTGTCAAAGTGCTGGGGTATTACCCTTGCAGATCCCACTAATCGGAAACAGGTTTTCTGTAGAAAGCATTCTGCAAAGGCTGGATGGCATCTTATTAACAGGTAGTCACTCCAATGTTCACCCGAGCCACTATGACGATAATTTCGAAAACCCTGACTTCAAACTGGACCAGGAACGTGACGATACAGTGTTACCTCTCATTAAGCCGGCTATAGCAGAAGGCTTGCCGCTGTTTGCGATTTGCCGTGGGTTTCAGGAATTGAATGTAGCCTACGGTGGTGAGCTTCATTCGAAATTACATGAGCAGGCTAGTTATGTTGAGCACCGGGAGAAGAAGGACAGCGAACTTGATGAACGCTACGCTGCTGTACATAAGATTAATCTGATAAAGGGGGGCGTGTTGCATTTAATGCTTCAGAGCGATTGCATTGAAGTTAATTCGCTGCACGAACAGGGCATAAGACATACAGGTGGAGGATTAACCGTTGAAGGGCGGGCTGAGGATGGGCTCGTTGAAGCGGTCAGTGTCATGGGCAGTCGGAGTTTCGCCATTGGTGTGCAGTGGCACCCAGAGTGGAAGTCTACACAGAACCGGGTTTCAACAGTTCTGTTTTCTGAATTTGGTCAGGCTTGTCAGCGCTACATGACTGAGCATCGTAGTTAAATACTAATTACCAGCAAGGGGTTGTTGTTGGGTAATACAATGAATGCCACCACCACCTTCGGCGATTTCGAGAATTGGAATTTGCACGATTTCTCTTTCCGGATATAAATCTTGATAAGTTTCGATTGCTGCTTCATCCCTTTCGTCGTTGTAACCCGGAACAAATACGGCTTTATTGGCGATGTAGGAATTAATATAGGAGCGACAATCGCGCTCGCTTTCAATTTTTTTATAATCACCAGTACAAATTGTTTTCAGCTGGAGCTCGCGTCCTCGGGCATCTGTCTGACCACGTAGAGCTTCAAGGTTAATTTCACCTGTTTCAAAATAGGCATCGTTCTTATCCAGCCCTGCTTCTAATAATACGACACCGGGTTTCACAAAAGCGGCGACTCCGTCGACATGACCATTGGTTTCGATTTCAGCTTCATCACCCGGAATCCAGATTACCTTCTCCGCACCGAGTGTTCTAAGTAACTCCTGCTCAACATCCTCTTTTGTCCACTCAGGGTTTCGGTTTTTGTGTAAAAAACAGGAATTCGTTGTTATCACTGTGCCTTCACCATCTACGCTGACACCGCCACCTTCAGCGATAAGATCGGACTTAAAAACCTGACAACCTTCAAGTTCCAGTATGCGCTCTCCCATTAAGGCATCCTGATCGTAAGGCTGATAATTTCCACCCCAGGCATTAAAGTCCCAGCAGCTACCAGCAAGATCACCTTTGTCGTTAATGAGAAAGTTGGGGCCTGTATCTCGCGCCCATGAGTCGTCTATTTTTATTTCAATTAGTTCGACGGAAGCAGACAGCATCTGTCTTGCTTCTGTAATCAACTCAGCCGGTACAATCATTCTTACTGGCTCAAACTGGACAATGGCGTTGGCGACGTCTGCATAGTTTTGTCGAGTTCGGGTTTCGTCGCGCCACATATTTTGTCGACAGGGCCAGGCCATCCATGTGCGGGTGTGCGTTTCCCACTCGCCGGGCATATGAAAACCGAAATCAGCGGGATTTGTTTGTTTATTCATTCTGTGTTTTCCAGATTGACCATTTTCAGATACCTGTCCCAGTCGAAATCTCTGTCTGCTATAACAAGAAAGTGTGGGTTCAGAACCGAGTCTTTTCGATTATATTCCAGTGGGGTCAAGTCAGTCTTGCTTACAAGCCCTCCTGATTCAAGAACGATAGCATGTGCAGCGGCAGTATCCCATTCGGACGTTAGACCGAAACGAGGATAAATATCTACTTTCCCTTCTGCAACAAGGCAAAATTTCAACGAACTGCCAATCGCAACTATGTCCGTGTTGTCGCCAAGCGCCGTGAAAAAAGCCTGCTGTAAATCACTGCCGTGAGAACGACTTCCGGCAGCAGAAAATGAGTCAGCAGTTGTGGTTTTTGACTCGATTTTTCGCGTAGAACCATCGGCTTCCTTTTTAAATGCGCCCAGATTAGAGGCTGCGAAGTAACAGACTCCCGTAACCGGGACCTGGACAACACCCAGCACTGGCTGGTGGTTATCAATCAGGGCGATATTGACAGTAAATTCACCATTTCTTTTGATAAATTCTTTGGTGCCGTCGAGTGGGTCAACAAGCCAGTAGCAGGACCAGCTTTTTCTTGTATCGTAAGGAATACTTGCGGATTCTTCTGACATAATGGGTATATGCGGAGTCAATTTTGACAAGCCATCTATAATGACATTGTGTGCTGCCAGATCGGCCGCGGTCAGTGGTGAGTCGTCCTTTTTAATTTGAACATCTATCTCACCGTTGTAGATTTGGAGTATTTTTGAGGCGGCCTGTTCTGCAATGTCAATAATTGAAGGAAGTAACTCATCATGCGCGGTGTTCAATTTCAGACTCCTGTATTATTTTGATGTTATTGTTCAAGCATACAAATAGAACGGATTGTTCATAATATTACGATGATTGACTGGACTGAGGTAGAAACTGTTTTACTGGATATGGATGGTACCTTACTCGATTTACATTTTGATGACTTTTTTTGGCAGCAGCAGTTACCACTAAAATGGGGAGAAATGAATGGAATCGATATCGAGGAGGCGCGTTCGCGTCTGCTTCCGATATTCCGGAAAACTGAGGCATCCCTATCCTGGTATTGTCTTGATTACTGGTCTGAGCAACTACAAATGGACGTCTTCAAATTAAGTTTCGATATAAGTCATCTAATCAGTTTGAGACCTTATGTTATTGAATTTTTGAGTCATCTGGACAAACTTGATAAGAATATTGTTCTGGTGACGAATTCTCACGAGAAGTTTATTGAGCTGAAAATGCAAAAGACAGGGATCGAAAATCATTTTCATCACATGTTTAATTCTCATGACTTTGGTCATCCTAAGGAAAATACGCGTTTCTGGGAGGTGCTTGCCGAAAATATTCATTTTGCTAATAAATCGACTGTTTTGTTTGACGATAATCTTTCGGTTCTTCGTTCAGCACGGCAATACGGAATAGAACATTTGCTGGGAATTGCCAGACCAAGCAGTCAGGCACCACTTAAGGATACTGCCGAATTCAAAGCAGTCAGCTCTTTTCGGGAATTGCTTTAGAGTTGAGAAAGTAACTCAAATCAAAAACCTGATGACTTAAATTCGTTCCTCTTTTTTCGAATTTTGTTAGTGGACGCCAATGAGGACGCGGCGAGAAATGACCTGCTCCCGCCATATTGATCAAACCTGAATATGAATCACAGACAGCCATCATATGTTCCGCCAATTCCTGCCAGTCAGTTGCGATGTGGACACATCCGTTTTCTTTCAGTTTGGGTACTAGCAGATTCAGAAAGCTGTTGTTTATCAAACGTCTTTTATGATGGCGTTTTTTTGGCCAGGGATCGGGGAAAAATATGAAAGCCTGATCGAAACTTTGGTTTGGAATTTGTCCGCTCAGAATTTCGACGACGTCATGGCACATTACGCGTATATTTCTTAAGTGTTTCTCTTCGATTTGCCTGAGCAAGCTGCCGGTCCCGGGTTGGTGTACATCAATTGCCAGATAGTCATTCTCAGGAAAACAGGATGCCATTTTTAGACTGGTGTCTCCCATGCCAACGCCAATATCAATGGTTCGTGGAGCCCTTCGCTCAAACTCTTTATCTAAATCAAGCGGAGGAACCTGATGATCTATCCCGAATTTACTCCAATAATTTTTCAGGGCATGCGCCTGTCCTGAAGTTAGCCGGCCCTGCCTCAGAACATAACTGCGAATTCTGCCGGTAGCTCGATTGTCACTCATAAGAAGCAATCATTGAATAGAGATTCAGAGTGTCACTACAGGAATTGCAAAGCAGAGAATATAATCTTTAGTCTAAACTAACGATTAAACCTTCTTTTGCAATATGGCATTTCAAAGAGGACTTCTTCTCTCTGATTATACTAAGTGAATGTTGATAAATTTCTTCCATGGCGTCGTCGTTATAATTCGGATCGTGGTGATACAAATACAGCTCTTTAACCCCTGCCTCGATGGCAATATTAACAGTATCTATATAACAGGAATGCCCCCAGCCTCTTTTCTTCTCGTAATCTTCCGGTGTGTACTGGGCATCATGTATAAGAATATCAGCGCCCCGTACAAGATCCAGTTCGGCTGCATATTCTTCCTTTTTCATTTCATCGTAGAGTAATTTTTCCTCTTCGTTCAGTTCTTCATACTGTCGATCTATTGATTTTCCGAGATAAAGACATTCATTATCCGATACGTAAATTACAGTTTTGCCCTTTACGTTGACTCTGTAGCCATAGGTTGTGCCTGGATGATGAACATTCTGATAATTGAAGGAAAGAGGACCATAATTGATAAGTTGATCCTCTGCTGGTTGCAGATAATCAATATTAGCCAGCCAGGTTTCTGTTCCGACAGGAAAATAGGGTGCCTGCATCTGGGCTGAAACGTGTTCCTTAATTTCCTGATCGCATTGACCGGGTCCGAAAAAGTTTATGTTCCAGTCCGGAACGAATGCCGGGACAAAAAATGGCAGACCGCATATGTGATCCCAGTGGTAGTGGGTCAAAATAATCAGCAGTTTTCTTATGTCGCTTTGTCCCATCAGCTGATTGCCGAGTGGGATGATGCCGGTACCAGCATCACAAACCAATACATGATCATCCACTCGTATTTCTACACACGACGTATTACCACCTACCCCGAGGTGAGATTCAAACGGAGCGGAATACGAACCTCGCACACCCCAAAAACGAAGATATGCGTCACTCATGATGAGTAAAGTCAGTTACTGCTGGAGGGCTGTAAGTATTTATTAATGACATCTGTTATTACCTGTATCGGCATCGGTTTGGTAATAAAATCCAAAGCACCGAGTTTTTCCGCTACAGAACGATCCTGTGCGTAGTCCTTGGAGCTTATCATAACAACAGATGTGTCTTTGTGAAGTGGTAAATGTCTCAATTCTTTCAGAAAAGTTAAACCGTCTTTACCCGGCATCTTGATGTTAAGGAACAATAAGCCGGGTTTGTGTTGCTTGAGGTAGTCGAGTGAGTTCTCTGCAGAATTGAACACTTTCAGCTCTAAATTGCTGTCCCTCAAGCCAGCTTCGAACAAGGTTTTTATCGAGGGACTATCATCGATAACAACGACTGAAGGTGAATCAGTTTCCAAATCTAGCGTCCCCCGGTCTGTACAAGGTAAGCCCTGACTGGGAACTTACAATGTAAGCCTTTGATTATTAATATATTTATTATACAGGAATTGACTAATCCTTAATTCCTGAGTTCTCCAAGCTGCAAGCATTACAATTTTACACCAAATTGTCTTCAACTAAATTAAATAGCGCTAGACTGCCATCCATGCAAAACGCATTGAGGTGTTAATCCGGCTATAAACGCATTTCCATAAAATCGAGGTTGTTGTCCAGCAGTCGTTCCCTTACGGACTTTAATTTTGTCAAACTGTTGTATGGTCCGATGCGGACTCGAAATACACCTTCCCCGTTAATTACGCCCTGTTCGATAAAGGCTTTGAATCCGAGTAAGGCCAGTTTGGCTTTAACTTGATCAGCCGCTTTAAGTTTTTTGAATGAACCAACCTGCAAGATATAGTTTCCTTCTTCAACCGGAGTGTTTTCCACTGCAGGAGGTTTCGTGATCCAGGCGGAAATGTCGACTTCTTTGTTGGGGAGGATATTGTAGAACTCAAAAGTCGGTTCAGGAATATCGATGGTTTCTTCAGTTTGAGCTTGTGTATTGCCGCCATCGGCCTGCACTGTAGCGCTTGAGTTGGGTAGAGACAGATCAATACTTCTGGCCAGTTCGTCTCTGAAGAAAAATACAATGACAGCAACGAGTAAACCGATTGAGAGACCGCTGAGAAAGGTTAAAACCACACTCAGGCCGGATTCTTTTTTGGTCTTGGCAGTATCCTTTTTTATATTCTTGTAATCGCGAGGCATTATTTGTTCACTTTATCACCGTAAGACCGAGGTTTTCCCAGTTTTGCATACCACCCCGGTACCATTTTAATTTAGATGCCGGATACCCAAGTCTTAACAAGGTGCGTATGTTTGACGGAGATTGCCCACACCACATGCCGTTGCAAAACAGGATAAGAGTCTTCACATTGGAAAAATCCCAGATTCCTTCCTGAATTCGTGCGCCAAAACGATTCTCAAGCAAATCTGCCATTTCGAATGGATCGGCGCCATGTCCAACATTCAGTTGTGTCCAGGGAATATTTTCACTTCCGGGTATTGTACCGTTTCGTAACCAGTCAGGTGTGCGAGAATCGATCACCAGAATTGAGTCATCGCCTTTACTTATGCTACTGAGGTAGTTCAGAACTTCGAGTTCGGCGATAGTCTCAACACCTTCGGCAAGTATTGCGGGCTGAACGCAAAATGGTGGGCATTTTCTCGACGTGCGGGAGTAGATCGGGTTCAGCGTGTTATTAGTATCTTGATTGCGTTGAATTACTATCTTCTTTCCCTTATGAGTAACTTCTACGGTCTCGATATCATTGCTGATCTGAACATCAAGAGCAAAAGAAAAACCCGAAAGGCTTAACAGGCAAAACAGAAATATTTTTTTCATATAGAAAATGATCCTTAACCAGGTTCCATTGTTAGAATCTAAGACTAAAAAATCGAAGTTAAGTTTACATCATATCTTGTGGATCTATGTCCAATGACCAGCGAATTTTTCTAGTTTCAGGCAGGCCCTCGATCGCAGCAGTGTTTTTTTTCAATATTTTATTCAATATGCTTCGCGACTCGGACATAACAAGTAACTGCATGCGAATTTTTCCTGCCCGTTTCTCGATTGGTGCAGGATAAGGTCCATATATCTGAAACTGTTGATTGTCAGTCTTGAGCAAATTCCGGACTTTTTCAAGAAACTTCAATTGTGATTCCTGTTTTATTCCTTCGCTGCGAAATAGCGCAAGAAAGCTGAATGGCGGTAGCACAGTCAGTTTGCGTTCCTTCAGGAGCTCATCCGCGAAGCTGCGGTAGCCTTTTTTTATAAGTGAGTTCAGTAAGGGGTGATCCGGGAAATGAGTTTGTAAAAGCACCTTGCCCTGACTCTTTTCTCTACCAGCACGACCGCTCACCTGCACGAAAAGCTGGGCCATTCTCTCGCTGGCGCGAAAATCTGTACTGCACAGACCGCCGTCGATATCGACAATCCCGACCAGGGTCAGAGCTGGAAAATGATGTCCTTTAGCCAGCATTTGTGTACCAATGAGAATGTCTGCATCGCCAGCCTTTATTAAATCGAGCATATCTTCCATGCTTCCTTTGCGACGTGTACTGTCTCGATCAATTCTTAATATTTTTGCCTTCGGAAAACACTTGGTAAGGGTTTCCGATAAGCGCTCAGTGCCGTGTCCTATCTCGATAAAATCGTTCATCTCACAACCGGGGCAATTACGTCGGGAAGATTCCTGTCTGCCACAATGATGGCAGGAAAGAATTCCTCGTGATTTGTGAAATGTCATATTTGATTCGCAACGATCACATTTCGCGATCCAGCCACAATGATGGCACATGAAGGCAGGCGCATACCCGCGCCTGTTTAAAAATAACAAAACCTGTTTGCGATGGGAAAGCTCTTTTTCTATTGCTGAGAGCATGACCTGAGAAAAGGCGCCTTCCATTGCCTTGTTTCGCAGGTCAATTATTTCAATATCTGCCTGTTCGGCAGAACCGGCACGTTTATCCAGGCGTAGCAGATGATATTTCCTGGCTTCAACATTGTTAAGCGATTCCATCGAGGGTGTGGCGGAACCCAGAATGACAGGACAGGAGGTAAAGCTGGAACGAATAATGGCCAGATCTCTGGCAGAGTATTTAAAGCCATCCTGCTGTTTGTAGGAAACGTCGTGTTCTTCATCGACAATGAATAAACCCGGTTTGAGTAAAGGCGTCCAGATGGCAGATCGGGTACCAAGAATAATGTCCGCAGTTCCATTTCTGGCCTGCAACCACGCCTGCATTCTCTCGGAAGACGAAAGTCCGGAATGTAATACTGCCATACGCGCTGAAACACGATTTTGAATTCGCTCAATCAGCTGAGGTGTGAGGCCAATTTCGGGAGACAGGATTAAGACTTGTTTGCCGGACTTAACAACTTTTTTAATCAGTTCGATATAGACTTCGGTTTTACCACTACCAGTAACTCCATCGAGGAGAAATACCTGATGACGCCCAATACTTTTGGCTATTGAATCACAGGCGAATATCTGATCGTCGTTTAGTGATACATTGTCATCTATCGCTTTAGATTCCTGTGAAACACTAACAGTTTTTTCAATCAGGCACTTTTTCTCAAGAGCCTGAAGTACGGGGAGGGGAGTAGAAAATTTTTCCCTGATATTTTCTGCTGTCACCGGAGCAGCTTTGGAAAGGAGAAATTCAAGAATGGCTCTTTGTTTCGGTGCGGTCTTGAGCAGTTCTGAGTTATAAACAGCCCCTTGTTTTGTTAATTGCCACAAAACCGGATTTACTATTTTTGCTTCTTTGCCCTGTCTAAGAGAGACGGGTAAAGCATTGAATAAAACCTCACCAATTGGATGTTGGTAGTAATCAGCGCTCCAATGAACCATTTTCAGTTCTGCCTCTGAAAGCACTGGCGTTTCATCAAGGACTGAGCTTATAGGTTTAATTTTTTCTCTGGCTATCTGACTGGAGTTTTTCGTTTCAACCAAAATCCCGACTTTATGTTTTTGTTTGCCAAAGGGAACATACACCCTGACGCCGGGTTTTAATTTTTCCAGATCATTTTTACCTGCCGAATAATCAAAGGTTTTGCGCAAAGGCACCTGAAGAGCAACACTGACGATAATCATTGTTTGCAAGACGTGTTTATCATCAATGCTCTAGGGAGCGCCGGTCTTTTTCAATAGCATCCTCAAGTTCAGTGAGATTCATAACATGCATTGGTTTATTGGTAATTGAACTGACTGGAGACAGGTTCTTGTCATTGAGGGAGAAAATAATCAGCAGGATTGAAATTTGATCGGCGATAAAACGATACGCCGGGAAAGACGCTTTGTCGGTGGCACTAAGTTTGATATTTTTTTCGCAAATTTCATTTGGAATGCCACATTCATCCAGGAATAAACCAATTTCTTCTATGTTATCTGAAAACAAGTGCAGAATAATCTCTGAAGAGGCAGTCACCGTTTGATTAACCACAGGACCGACCAACTGAGGCTTGTAGTCAACGAGCATTTTCATAGCTTGCATCGCTGTCTGTCTAAATGACTGCAATAATTCAAATTTTCTGTCTGGAAGAAACAGATCCTGATATGTGATCAGGGCGTTTTCTATTTCCTGATTTGTAGGTAAATTTCTGTTTGGTGACACGCCAAGCTGGATTGCTGCTTTTTTCTTTGCAGATAGAAAGTCCTCGACACCATCCAAAGCGACGATTTTAGCTGCTGCCGCGGCAATTTCCTGACGCAGTTTCTGGGAGCTTTTCACAATTATTCTGGAGAGGGAGGAATTAACACTTAAAACAAATCCGGAGCGACAATATCCTGGTTGCCCGGATTATAGGGGTTAGACTCTTCCTCGAAATCACCCGGTTTTGGTGCATGTTCCACTCGGAATATTTCAAAAAATGCATCCAGATCGTCAGACTTCGCCGGTAGGCCGGATTTCTTGTTAATACGAATATTCAATAATCCGGGAGGTGGATCAAGACTGACTTCAGGCACATCTTCCAGCGCCACCTCCATATACTTAATCCACATTGGCAAAGCAGCCCTCGCACCGGTCTCAGCATTACCGAGAGGTTGGAATTTATCGAATCCCACCCAACTTATTGCCACGATCGACGAGTTAAATCCGGAAAACCAGGCGTCTCTCTGGTCGTTTGTTGTACCCGTCTTACCTGCAAGATCTTTCCTTTTCAACGAGCGTGCTTTACGTCCCGTTCCATGCTGAATCACATCTCTCATAATTGACTGCATGATCCAGATGTTGCGTGGACTAATCACCTGTGGAGCGATTCGCGTGGGAATATCCCGGGTGGAAGCTGTAGCGAGTCTGGTCTCGCTTTCTTCAGCATCTGCTAATTGAGTTTCTTCAGTACATTCCCTGCATACTTCGCTCGCTTGCGCTTTAAAGATGATTTCACCGTCATAAGATTCAATCCTGTCAATGAAATGGGGATCAACCTTGAAGCCCCCGTTTGCCAGAATGCAATAGGCACCGGCCAGTTGCCAGGGAGATATAGCGCCGCTTCCAAGTGCAAGCGACAGGTTTCCGGGTAGTTCTGAAGTATTGAATCCGAATTTCGCAATATGCTCAAGAGCATAGGGAATATTGATAGCGTTTAGCAACCTTATTGAAATTAGATTACGAGATCGAATCAGAGCCTCTCTAAGTCTGGTTGGTCCGAAAGCTTTGCCACTGTAGTTTTCAGGGCGCCAGATATCTTCGATACCCGGGTCGTCAAAAACTATCGGAGCGTCATTAATAGTACTGGCTGCTGTGAAGCCTTTTTCCAGAGCAGCTGAATAGATAAAAGGTTTAAAATTTGAGCCCGGCTGCCTGAAGGCCTGAGTAACTCTGTTAAATTTACTGCGTTGAAAATCAAAGCCACCGACAAGTGCCAGAGTTGCACCGTTATTCGGGTCCATTGAAACGAGACCACCTTCCACTTCCGGTATTTGTGAAAGCCGCCACTGGCCCTCATCATCTTCAATGATTCTTATGACATCTCCAATCTCGACGACGTCAGCTGCTATTTTTGGTGCTTTGCCACGGTGATTCTCTGAAATATGTTTTCTTGCCCAACTCATTCCCGGCCATTCGATAGTGATGATGCCGATGCCGCTTACAAAAACTGAAATGGATTGCTCGTATATCTCTACAACTAGACCCGGATAAAGCTCGCCAATGGCCGGGTAGGCGCTTAGCAGTTGTTTCCAGTTTTCGTCCTTTGCTTCTTCGCTTAGTTCGTGATGGTATTCGGCGCCTTTATAGCCGTGACGCAGATCGTAACCAAGCAAGGCATGTCGCAAACCATGGTTGGCAGCGGTCTGGTTCTTGTCTTTAATAGTGGTATAAACTTTATATCCGTTGCTATAAGCCTCCTCACCAAACTCTTCGGTTAAAAACTTTCGCACCATTTCCGCAACATAAGGTGCTTCGACCTGAATGTCCGGGCTGTGCAAACTGGCAGTTATCGGTGCAGCTCTGGCCTGGTCAAATTCTGAGTTGTCGATATATCCCTGATCCAGCATTCTGCGAAGTACATAATTACGTCGGTTTTGCGCTCTATCCGGAGCACTTACCGGATTGGTTGTGGAAGGTGCTTTAGGCAACCCGGCGATCAATGCGGCTTGTGCCAGACTTAAATCGTTAATATCACTACCGTAATAAACCTGAGCGGCAGCGGCGACGCCATAAGCGCGTTGTCCGAGATAAATTTTGTTCAAATACAACTCAAGAATTTCATCCTTGCTGAGTTCAGACTCGATTTTGAAGGAAAGGAAGATTTCATTGAGTTTACGAAGATAGGACTTCTCACGACTTAGAAAAAAATTTCTGGCGACTTGCATGGTGATTGTGCTGCCTCCCTGGCTTTTTTCTCCGGTTTTGACCAGATTGACCACGGCCCGAAGTATTCCCTGCCAGTCAACTCCGGGATGTTCATAAAAACGATCATCCTCTGCTGCCAGAAACGCCTGAATTAAGGTGACAGGTACATCATCAATAGAAACAGGAGTACGTCGTTTTTCACCGTATTCGGAGATTAACGACCCATCCTGACTGTATATCCGCAAGGGGACCTGCAGATGTACGTCCCGCAAAGTGTCTATTTCAGGCAGATCCGGGATGACATAGAGTAAAACTACGGCGAGCGAAATCAGGCCAAGAACGACCATCGAGAGAGTGAAATTAAAGGCAAACCTCAACATGTTGTGTAGTTTAAATCAAATACATCCAAGATATGGGTAATTTTGAGATAACTGCCGAAAAACGGTAGTTCCCGGCAGTTCTCTAATTAATTAATTGTTTTTTAATTTTTAGTTGACTATAGTTGCGTTTAGAAGTTAATGTCCATTATACAAATGATAGATAACTAGCCACCACAAAAGGAAAAAACCTTGTTACCTTTTAAGAAAAAAACGAATCCTTTGGTTGGGATTGATATCAGCGCAACCGCAATCAAGTTGCTCGAATTGAGCAAAAGTGGCGGTAGATATCGTGTGGAAAGTTACGCTGTTGAGCCCGTGCCCGCGAATTCGGTTGTAGATAAAAATATAACCGATATGGACGCTGTCGGCGAGGCCATCGGCAGAGCGGTGAAAAGATCGGGGACCAAGCTAAAAACTGCAGCGGCGGCCGTCGCTGGCTCTTCCGTTATCACCAAGGTAATTACCATGCCCGCAGATCTGTCTGAGGCAGAGCTTGAAGGTCAGATCGAACTTGAAGCAGATCAATATATCCCATTTCCGCTTGAAGAAGTTGCTATGGACTTTGAAGTAATTGGCCCATCTGATGAAAACCCCGATCGGGTTGACGTGTTGCTTGCTGCATCGCGAAGTGAAAATGTTGAATTACGTCAGGCGACACTGGAGCTCGGTGGGCTCGAGGCGAAGTTAATTGATGTAGAAGGATTTGCTTTGGAGAATACGGTAGCAATGCTGGCTAGTGACCAGCTTGGTGGTGGCGAGGAAGTAATAATTGCCGTTGCAGATATCGGTTCTTCGGTTACAACCTTCAGTGTCCTGGAAAATTTGAAAATTATATATTCAAGAGAACAGCAATTCGGTGGTGCTCAGTTAACAGAAGAAATTCAGCGCCGTTACGGACTCTCTTACGAAGAAGCCGGGCTGGCTAAAAAACAGGGAGGACTGCCTGATAATTACGGCCCTGAAGTACTTGAGCCGTTTAAAGATTCAATAGCCCAGCAAATCAGCAGAGCGCAACAATTTTTCTACTCATCGAGTTCGATTACCAATATTGACCATCTAATCCTTGCAGGCGGCTGCTCTTCAACTGAAGGTATTGCAGAATTGGTTGAATCAAAAATCGGCATCCCGACAATTGTTGCTAATCCGTTTGCTAATATGTCTCTTGCGTCGAAGGTACCGGCGCAAACATTACAGAATGATGCTCCGGCCCTGATGATTTCCTGCGGTCTTGCACTGAGAGGAGTCGAGTAATGGCAAAGATTAATCTATTACCCTGGCGAGAGGCGCAAAGAAAAGAAAAGCAGCAGGAGTTTTTTGCGATTCTTGGTGTGGGAGCAGTTGTTGCAGCTGTAGTAGTGATTATTGTACATATCTACTTTTCACAAAGAATAGAAGCGCAGCAGTTGCGTAATAGCTATCTGGAAGATGAGATAGGCTTGCTCGATAAGAAAATCGAGGAAATAAAACAGCTGGAAAGCGACAAAGCCAAGTTACTGGCAAGAATGAGAGCGATTGAACAATTACAGGGTAATCGTCCTCTCATAGTTCGCTTTTTCGATGAGCTGGTAAGAAGTTTGCCGGAAGGTGTCAGCGTGTCGAATATTTCGCAAAGTGGACAGGCGATAACAATTGATGGTGAGGCTCAGTCAAATGCGCGAGTTTCATCTTTCATGAGAAAACTGGAGTCCTCCGAATGGCTGGAATCGCCACAATTGGACATCATCCAGGTCAAAGATGCTAGTGAAGTGCGTATAAGCAGTTTCAAAATGCGTTTCAAGCAGGTCATCCCAAAAGCTGAGGAAGAAGAATCATGAGTTTTATTGATGATCTGAAAAATCTGGATCAGAACAACCCCGGTTCCTGGCCACTACCGATTCAGCTGGCTGCGTCAGCGCTACTATGTATCGCTCTAGTCGGTGCTGGTTATAAATTCGACTGGAGCAAGCAGATTGAAGAGTTGGACGGAATTGTTGCGAAAGAACAGGAACACAAAACCACTTTCGAGGCGAAACAGAAAAAAGTAGCCAATCTTCTTCCTTTACGTGAACAAATGAAGGAAATGGAACAATCTTTTGGTGATATGGTCAGGCAGTTACCGAATAAAACGGAAGTAGCCGGATTGCTCGTGGATATTTCTCAAACCGGGCTGGCCGCAGGTCTGGAGTTTGAATTATTTCAGCCACGTGCGGAAGCACCTTCTGAATTTTATGCCGAGTTGCCAATTAGCATAAGAATAAAAGGTAATTATCATCAAATGGGCGAGTTCGTCAGCGGGCTTGCAGCCTTACCGCGAATTGTTACTACTCACGATATAAAAATCCAGAAAGGCGGTGCCACTCCTGGTGGCCTTACGATGTCGGCTACTGCCAAGACTTATCGGGCTATAGAAGATGATGAATAGTAGAAAAATCGTAAACCCCACGATGATGCGCAATTGCAAGTCATCGCTATTGATGGTTCTGGCCTCGCTATTTCTAAGTGCATGTGTATCGAAGGATATGAGTGATCTTGATATGTGGACTCAGGAAGTGCTGGCGCGCCCAGGTGGAAGAATCGAGCCGCTACCTGAAATTAAACCCTATGAGGCTTATGCCTACGAATCTGCAAAAGATAATGGACGCGACCCTTTTGAAGCTTTTTATCAGAAACGCCAGCAAGAGGAAGTTCTAAAGGATGAAAATGTCGGCCTGACCAAGGAAATGGAAAACGAAATTAAAAATCGAAATCGTGAAGAATTGGAACAGTTTGAACTGGATGGACTCAGAATGGTTGGCACACTGGAAAATTCCGATGAAAACTGGGCGATAATCAGTGATCCGGACAATACAGTACACAGGGTCAGAGTAGGGAATTATATGGGGCGTAATATCGGGAAAATCATCAACATTTTTGAAGATCGAATCGAGTTGCGTGAAATCGTACAGGATAGCAATGGTCGATGGGATGAACGTCAGGCCGCAATCGTGCTAGTTGAAGAATAAATGTTATGGGGTGGCAATAAAATGATTGAAACAACAACAATCAACATGCTTCGCGAAAAAGCGAATTCACACACTAAGCGCATTAGACAGGTGGCATTCCTGCTAATAGCCAGTTCAGTCTTTCTGATGGAAACTGCTTTTGCGATTAGCTTGAATGATATTAGCTACTCCGCATTGCCTGGCGACAGGGTTCAGCTAAGTATGCGATTCTCTGAAGCTTTGCAGGAAGAACCGGTTAATTTTACAATCGATAATCCGGCCCGAATTGCGATTGATCTTCCGAACGTAAGCCTCAATGTAGATGAGAAGAGTCAGTCTATTGGAATAGGTATGGCTCATAGTGTGGCCGCTGTCGAAGCGGCAGACCGTACCCGGGTAGTTGTGAATCTTGTCAGCTCAACGTCTTACGATATCAAACTTCAGGATAACCTTGTGCTGGTTACGCTGGGAGCCGGATCCCCGGTTATGGATGAATCACAATCCAGAGTATCTTCTTCACGTAATCCTTCAGGTCCGACTACTGCCAGTATTGAAAATATTGACTTTCGAAGGGGAGACGCTGGAGAAGGTCGCATTATTGTTAAGCTTTCAGACCCGTCTGTCGGGGTGAATCTGGGGACAGAATCCGGTCAGATTGTCGTTGATTTCATTTCGACGAATCTACCGTCCGAGCTCGATCGTCGACTGGATGTTATTGACTTCGCGACCCCGGTTAAGGAAGTCGACACCTCATCCTATGGTGGTGGTGCAAGAATGTTAATCAGCACAGTTAACGAACAGTATGATCATCTTGCGTATCAGTCAGAAGATGTTTTCACAATCGAAATCAGACCTTTGTCTGATGAAGAACAGGAAGAAGTTAAGAAAAAGAAATTCGGTTATACGGGTGAAAGATTATCTCTTAATTTCCAGAATATTGAAGTTCGAGCAGTACTGCAGTTAATTGCTGACTTTACCGGATTGAATCTGGTTGCCAGTGATACTGTCGGTGGTAACGTGACATTGCGCTTGAAGAATGTTCCCTGGGATCAGGCACTGGATATCATTCTTAAAGCAAAAGGTCTGGCCATGCGGCAGGCTGGAAACGTGATGATGGTCGGCCCTCAGGAAGAAATTGCCGCAAGAGAAAAACTGGAACTGGAATCTCAGCGACAGGTTGAAGAACTGGCTCCTTTGAGAACAGAATTTGTGCAAATCAATTATGCCAAAGCGGCAGATTTGGCAGGACTGATCCAGTCAGGTGAAAACAACTTGTTATCTGATAGAGGTAACGTATCTATTGATGAAAGAACCAACACATTGATCGTTCAGGATGTGAGCACAAGTCTGGAAGCAATAAGAAGTATGGTTTCAAAACTTGATATCCCTATTAAACAGGTGATGATTGAATCCAGAATCGTCAACGCTGACGAAAGTTTCACAAGAGATCTCGGAGTGCAGTTTGGATATAGCAAACATAGTGATCAGTCAAACCAGGTAAATGGTGAACTCTTCGCAGCTGGTGGTGGCACGGTTCCCGGTTTTAGACAATTTGGGGCGCCAACTGCTTTCAATCGTGGTGCGGATGATCTTCTGGTTAGTCTCCCAGTCGCTGGTGCAACCTCAGGAATTGGTTTGGCAGTGGGTAAGATAGGTTCTTATTTGCTACAGCTTGAACTATCCGCTTTGCTCGCTGAAGGTAGAGGTGAAGATATAGCGAGTCCCAAGGTTATTACTTCTAATCAGACCGAGGCTGTTATTGAATCCGGTGTCGAAATTCCTTTCCAGGAAGCTTCTTCGAGTGGTGCCACATCTGTCTCGTTTAAGAAAGCTGTTTTAGGTTTGCGGGTTACACCTCAAATTACTCCGGATAACAGGGTTCTACTCGATTTGAACGTGAACCAGGATACTCGAGGCTCCCCGGATGTTCTTGGTGTACCGCCGATTAATACCAGAAATGTACAAACTCAGGTACTTGTGGATGACGGCGAAACGGTAGTTCTTGGTGGTGTATACAGTCAGGTTGACAGAACCTCAAGTGATAGAGTGCCATTTTTTGGTGAACTACCAGTACTTGGTTTTCTGTTCAAGAAGAACAGGGTTGAAAACCAGAGAACAGAATTACTGATATTCGTGACACCGAAAATCATTAAGGAAGATCTGAAAATATAGCTGTAACAAGGTTAAGTAGTGCTCTAGAAGAGGTGTAGCTACGGCTACACCTTTTTTTTAACCAACAGTTGTGTAAGCGTAGATTACTATTTCATCTTATCGAAGCGATAAATCAGATACCTGATTAATTCAATGCAGAATATATTTTTGGTGGGCCCGATGGGCTCCGGTAAAAGCACTATCGGCCGACAACTGGCTCTTCATCTGGGCAAAGATTTTTTCGATTCTGATCGTGAAATTGAGTCGAAGACGGGTGTCGATATTGCCCTGATTTTTGAAATTGAAGGGGAAGCCGGTTTTCGGAAACGCGAATCCAGGATGATTGAAGAACTGTCTGCCAGACAGGGTGTTATTATTGCGACAGGAGGTGGGGTAGTTCTTAGTGAAGACAACAGACGTTGTTTGAGCAGGAGCGGTATAGTTTTCTATCTGAAGTCTTCTGCGCAGAGACTATTTGAACGTACAGTACGTGATAAGCAGCGACCACTACTAAATACAGATGATAGAAAGCAAACTATAGAAAAGCTTTTACAAGAACGGAACCCTCTCTATGAGGAAGTCGCAGATTATACTATCTCTACAGATAGCGAACCTGTAAAACAAATTATTGGCGATATTTGTCGTTACCTGGGTGAAGAATGAAAGAGATATTGGTTAGTCTTGGGGAAAAAAGTTACCCGATATATATTGGTGAAAATGTTCTCAAGTCGGTCGACTTGTTTTCTAAGGTGTTGAATACCACACAGGTATTGGTTATCACCAATACTACTGTTGAAAAGCTTTATGCAAAATTATTGCTGGATACTCTTAATCAATATGATCCCGAACTTTATGTCATCGAAGACGGCGAGTCCTATAAAAGCCTGGATGTCATAAACGATATAATCACGCAGCTTCTGCAGAGACGCTTCAGCCGTAACTGCATTATTATTGCTCTGGGTGGTGGTGTTGTCGGTGATATTTCCGGTTTTGCAGCCGCATGTTATCAGCGAGGTGTGGGGTATATTCAGGTGCCAACAACACTTTTGGCGCAGGTTGATTCATCTGTAGGTGGAAAAACTGCAGTCAATCATGCGTTGGGGAAAAACATGATCGGGGCATTTCACCAGCCACTGGCTGTTGTTTCTGATACTACAGTTTTATCGACTCTACCGGATCGAGAGTTGGTAGCGGGACTGGCTGAGATTATTAAATACGGTTTAATCAGGGATTATGACTTTTTTTGCTGGCTTGAATCCAATATAAATAAATTGCTTGCACGTGATAATTTGGCTTTACAGGAGGCAATTGAACGATCCTGTATAAACAAGGCAATCATTGTCGCTGAAGATGAAAAGGAGAAAGGACTCCGTGCCTTGCTAAATTTTGGCCATACATTCGGTCATGCGATTGAAACAGGTCTTGCATATAAGGATTGGTTACATGGCGAAGCGGTGGGTTTAGGTATGTTCATGGCAGCCGAAATGTCGCATAGACAAGGTTGGCTGGATAGAGAGTCTCTCAAAAGGATAGAAAGCATACTCTCGAAAGTTCAACTACCTTTGGTCTTACCGGAAAAGATGCTCGATACGGATATGAGAGACCTTATGTCGGTGGATAAAAAAGCAACAGACAAAGGATTGCGGCTAGTGCTACTGAAAGAAATTGGCAGAGCTCTGGTTACCAGTGAGTACGAAGAACAGTATTTATCGCAAACACTGAATCACTTCAGAGAAGCAGCGAGATAAGATTGAGTCCAGTACTATCAGCATATGCGGCGAGTGACAAAACCACACGAGGCCGGGTTTATCGGGAAGAAGTTTCTCCCTTAAGGAGTGAATATCAGCGTGACAGAGATCGTATTGTGCATTGCTCTGCATTCAGAAGACTCGAGTACAAGACACAGGTCTTTGTTAATCATGAAGGGGACATGTTTAGAAACAGGCTGACACATTCACTTGAAGTTTCACAGATTGGAAGAACTGTTTCCAGAGCACTATTACTAAATGAAGACCTGACAGAAGCGATTTGCCTTGCCCATGACCTGGGACACACACCATTTGGTCATGCCGGTCAGGATGCACTTAATCAATGTATGCGAGAACATGGAGGATTCGAACACAATCTTCAGTCCTTGAGGGTCGTTGATAAACTCGAGGAAAAGTATGCTGATTTCAGCGGTCTCAATTTAACCTTCGAGACGCGGGAAGGGATACTGAAGCACTGTTCTTCAGAGCGAGCGAGAACACTTGGACAGATTGGGAGTCGTTTTCTGGAAAAGAAATTACCTTCTCTTGAGGCTCAGGTTGCCAATATAGCTGATGAGATTGCTTATAATAATCATGATGTGGATGATGGACTGCGCTCAGGCTTGATTACGATTGAAGATCTACAAGCTTGCCGGATTATTGATGAGCACATCAAATTTGTCAGAAAAAAATGGCCTTCTATCGAGGGAAGGGCACTGGTGAACGAGTTAATTCGACGGATGATAAATAGTCTGGTAACTGATTTGGTAGAAACAAGTAAATTGTTGATAGATTCTTCGGGAGTCGAAACAATTGATGATGTGAGAAATACCTCAATACCCTTGATAAAACTGGGTGATGATATGGCGGAAAAGCACAAACAGTTAAAAATATTTCTTAAACAAAAGCTGTATAGACATCATAATGTTCGAAGTATGGGAGATAGATCCAAACATGTTATAAACACTTTGTTTGAAGCGTACTGCGAGGATCCGGTTAAGTTTTTAAAGAAGAAGAAAATGGATAAACCTCGGAATCATGAAGGCAAGAAAATCGAATCAGAAGTCAGAGATTATATTGCAGGCATGACAGATCGATTTGCTATGCAGGAATTCAGTCGACTAACGTCGCTTCGGGAGTGACTGGGGATAGTTAGAAATGAGTAATGTTAATTCTGAAGAGAAATATTACCTTGAATTCGGTCTGGAAAAGGATCCATTTCCATTCGGTGTCATCGACAAAAATATCTTCCTCACTCCCGAAATCAACAGAAGGTTAAAATACGCCAAACAACTTATCACCAGCAGCAATAAATTACTGGTAATTGCTTCTCTTCCCGGTGCCGGCAAGTCGCTACTGGCTGAAAAATTGTTAGTGCTTGCAGATAAAGATTGGCAAAGTTGTTCGTTGATAGCTGATGAAAAAATGGATATCGAATCATTAGCTTTTAAGTTAATTCAACAGCTATTACCTGAGCAGAAAATTGATTCAAAGCTATCAATTAGTATGCTACACAAATACCTGGAAACATCGTATAAAGAGGAAGTATTACCGGTTTTGCTAATTGATGATGCCGAAAAACTGAAATTCGAAACCCTGCAGTTTGTATTACAATTAGCCGATTTGAGATATAACGATGCGATGTTTCGAATTGTTCTTTTTGCCAACGAATCAATATCAGAAACTTTTACAAAAGCCGGATTAAAAGAACTTGCCGACGACACAGTCCATTTCCTGCATATGCCTGGGTTTCGACAAGATCAAATCAGGACCTATCTGAAATACCGTTTTTCATCATGTGGTGAGAACATTGAATTACCTTTTACGGATGAGGATATTACTTATATCCATTCCGTAAGTGGCGGACTTGCTGGTGGCGTAAATTTTGTAGCAAGACAGTTGATGCTCGAATCATCGATAGATAAAAAGCCCCAGAAAAGTTATGCCAAACTGAGTGTGTTGCTTTCGTTTATAGTGCTTGTACTCGCCGGATATATATCTCTCAATAAATCAGAAATCGATACTGTAGACGCAGTTAAGGTGTCGAATACGAAAACTCCACAATCTGACACCAATGTCATTGGTAATCATTCACCCGACGCGGCGAATGATCTTGTTATATTGGGTGATTCTATCTCTTTAAAATTATCTGAATTTCAGATAAGCAATAATAGTTCTACTGGAGATCAGTAATATTGGTCGACAAAGCCTTTTCTCGTAAGGGGTATTTCAGGAACCTTGGCTTGTCCAGAGATCCATTCTCAGATCTCTATGAACCCGAATCTTATGTGAGTACTCCAGAACTACAACAACGTCTCGAATTAAGCAAACATCTGCTTGAATTCAGCCATCAACTCTTATTGATACGAGGCTTTGCCAGAGTTGGTAAAACTGTATTTGGGAAACATCTGGTTGAGAATGCGGATGATGACTGGCTTATCTGTCAACTCGAAGGGAATGAATCAATCGGTCCGGACCAAATAGTAAAGTCGATGTTGCAAGCGCATCCGGATATTCTTGAGAACGAATCTGAAACTATTGCCTCACTTGACAGGTATCTTGAGTATTGTCAGCTCAATTCGAAAGTTCCTGTTTTGATAGTAAATGACGCACATTTGCTTGAACGTAAGTCGATAAAATTTATATTGCAGTTGATTGAATTCCGGTACAAAGAAACTTTCGTCCGCGCAGTACTCATCGCTGAAGATAATTTTCTTGCCGTTTTAAATGAGATCGCCGAGGAACAGTCAAAAACTAATCTTGTTCATTCGATTACTATCCCTCCTTTTAATCTGCAACAAACAGAAGATTATATTAATCACCGTCTGCTGGCGTCTGGTGGGGAGACAAAGCAGCTCTCAAAGAAAGAAATAGGTCGAATATTTAAAGTATCAGCAGGAATCGCCGGTGATATCAGTTTTCTGGCGAAACAGGGCTTGTCAGATCCGGCACAACTTGGAGGATCGAATATAAAGGAACAAGGAGTCAGCTCTCACACTGAAAAATCCAAACAGCTCTTCATGCTCATATTTGCGGCCGCAGCCCTGACTGTACTTATCGGTTTGTTTTTCATGAAGAGTGAGTATGAGACGAGTAGTGAAAGTAAGGTTTTCAATGTCGCCTTGCCACCAGCGAAAATGACTAGCGGCTCCACTGAGGAAGCGAATGACAGTCAGCCTGCTGAAGATTACCAAATTAACTCTGGTAGTCCGCCTCCTGAAGTTGAGCGAACCCAGGTTTCATCATCGATCCTTGACGATAAGTCTGCTTCGGCTAAAGCAGTCAAAAAAGTGGCGTCAGCGCCAGCAAGTAGAAACAGCATAGCGGCTTATAAAACATCAGATAAGACTATTTCCAATGGCATGATCCAACCAGATGAGATGTCGCTTAAAGCTGATTCCTGGCTCCTTGCACAAGCTGAAAGTAGCTATGTTCTGCAATTGATTGGAGCAACTGAAATGAGCACAATTTCACGCTTTATAGAAGAAGCCAAATTGAATCAGCAGGAGTTAGCCTTGTATAAAACATCGAAAACAGGGCAGGACTGGTATGTTCTGGTTTATGGTAACTATCCGAATTTGCCTATGGCGCGCGCCGCAGCCAAAGATTTACCAGCTCGAGCGCAAGCTGAATCACCCTGGGCGAAGTCAATGTTGGTCATTCATAAGGCATTGAAAACGCAATAAGCTGCTGATTCGTTAAAAGATTGCAAAATAAAGTGCAGCTAAAATCTTTTATATTCTTCAAAAAACATCGAAAATCGCCTAAAAATAGACATTCCGTTTACTCTTCAAAATGTTCGGCAGTGACATAAGTACGTGGCTTTATTATAATCGCGCTCCTTTTCGCTTATAGAAAAGGCACGGAATTACATCGAGGGGATGTGTTCTCGCGCATGTCGGCCGGGATTTGTACCTGCTAAGAAAACCGACATCCACCTGAAAAAACTTTCACTGTCATAAAAATACGGTAGCCAGTAAGTATGAGTAAATTTGTCGGCCACGAAGCAGTAGGTCTTTACGATCCCAAAACGGAACACGATGCTTGTGGCGTCGGTTTTGTAGTTGATATAAAAGGTCGAAAATCCCACCAGATTGTCACCGATGCCTTAACCATCCTGAAGAACCTTTTACATCGGGGTGCTTGCGGTTGTGAGGAAAATACCGGGGATGGTGTTGGTATTTTGATTCAAAAACCACATCGCTTCTTCCAGAGAGAGTGCAAAAAGATAGGGTTTGATTTGCCCGAAGAAGAACATTACGGGGCCGGGTTGGTGTTTCTACCCAGAGATTCTGAACAGTCACAGGCTTGTGTGGAGATATTCAATCGAATCGTAAGCGAAGAAGGTCAGGAGGTCCTCGGCTGGAGAGAGGTTCCAACCGACGATTCAATGCTTGGTCCCACAGCACTCGCTGGTGAACCCGCATTCAGACAGATTTTTATCGGTCGCGGAAAGCAGGTAGAAAGCGCCCAGGCTTTTGAACGGAAACTCTATGTAATTCGTAAGAGATGCGAAAATGAAATCTGGAGTTCGAATCTTTCGGAAAAAGAGTTGTTCTATGTACCTTCTCTTTCTTACCGGACAATTGTCTACAAAGGCATGCTCACCGGAACGCAGATCGAACCAATGTTTCCGGATATTAACGACACTGATGTGGAGTCTGCTCTGGCCCTGGTACATCAGCGCTTTTCGACAAATACATTTCCCGCCTGGAAACTTGCTCACCCTTTCAGATACGTTGCCCATAACGGTGAGATAAATACCGCACGTGGTAATGCCAACTGGATGAGGGCTCGCGAAGCACTGTGTAAATCGGACTTGTTTGGCGAGGATTTACAGAAACTGTTTCCGGTGGTCATAGAAGATGGAAGTGACTCTGCAACATTTGATAATGTTATGGAATTTCTGCATATGGCTGGCAGACCTCTTCCGCATGCAGTATTGATGATGATCCCGGAAGCATGGTCCGGCCATGAATCGATGGACGAGAAAAGACGAGCTTTTTATGAATACCATGCTTGCCTCATGGAACCCTGGGATGGTCCGGCATCTGTCGCATTTACGGATGGAGAAGTGATTGGTGCTGTACTGGATCGAAACGGTTTGCGTCCTTCTCGCTATTACGTAACCAAAGACGACCGGGTCATTATGGCCTCCGAAGTTGGCGTGCTTGATGTTGCACCCGAAAACGTCCGGGTAAAGGAACGGTTGCATCCGGGACGGATTTTTATGGTGGATACGAAGCAAGGTCGAATTATTGATGATGCTGAGTTGAAGGACGAATATGCCAGTCAACATCCTTATGATGAATGGTTGAAATCCAATATAGTTTCAATAGATAACCTGCCTCAGCCAAAGCAAACACATGGTACCAATCCAGATACCTTGTTATTACGTCAACAGGCTTTCGGCTATACCCATGAAGATCTCAGGCTCCTTATGGCACCGATGGCAGCACAGGGTGCTGAGCCGACAGGTTCAATGGGTACGGATGCCGCACTCGCTGTGTTGTCTAATCGTTCCCGCTTGCTTTACGATTATTTCAAACAATTATTTGCGCAGGTCACGAATCCTCCTCTCGATGGAATCCGGGAAAAGCTAGTGACTCAGGTTGGGTCGATCATTGGACCGGAAGGAAACCTTCTTAAAGCAGGACCTGAACATTGTCGTCAGATTAAATTGAATTCACCTGTTATTACTAATGAAGAACTGGCACGCATCCGCGATGTTGATTTACCAGGCTTCAGGACGAAAGTAATACCTATAGTTTATCCGGTTGCAGATAAGGGGGATGGTCTCGAACGAGCGCTCGCCGGAGTTTATGAAGCGGCGGACAAGGCAGTCGAAGAGGGCTATACCTACCTGATACTGTCTGATCGGGAACTCAATAGTGAAAATGCGCCGATTCCCGCATTGCTTGCCTGTGCCGGGCTTCATAATCATCTCGTGCGGGTTGGTACTCGAACACAAATCAGTATGGTACTTGAATCAGGCGAACCGCGAGAAGTACATCATTTTGCCGTGCTGCTTGGATATGGCGTTGGCGCCATCAATCCCTATCTGGCTTTCGAGTCTCTGGGCCAGTTGATAGGTAAAGGCTATCTGCCGGAAATGCCACATGAGAAAGCAATTCTTAACTTTATTAAAGCCGTTGATAAGGGTTTGATCAAAACGATGGCTAAGATGGGCATATCAGCAGTGCAATCTTACCGTGGCGCACAGATATTCGAAGCTATTGGTCTTAACAGCGAATTTATAGACAAATATTTTACCTGGACGGTGTCACGAATAGGTGGCATAGGTATTGATGTCATTGCTGAAGAAGTCAGTCTCAGACATCACAATGCCTTTCCTGAACGAGCAGTTAAACGTCCGGATCTCGAATGGGGTGGAGAATATCAATGGCGACGGGATGGTGAGTATCACCTGTTTAACCCTGATACCGTTTTTAAGTTGCAGCATGCGACGCGATCAGGGCAGTACAAAATTTTTAAAGAGTACACCTCCAGAGTCAATGACCAGAGTGAGGATCTCGCGACCTTAAGAGGCCTGTTTCAGTTTAAGTCGGATAATAAGGCAATTCCTCTGCAAGAGGTTGAGCCGATTGAAGCGATAATGAAGCGCTTTTCTACCGGTGCAATGTCCTACGGCTCGATTAGTAAAGAAGCCCATGAAACTCTTGCGATTGCCATGAACCGAATCGGTGGTAAATCGAATACAGGTGAAGGCGGTGAAGACTCTGACCGTTTTACTGAGGACGAAAATGGTGATTTACGTCGTAGCTCAATAAAGCAAGTCGCCTCTGGAAGGTTTGGTGTGACCAGTGAGTATCTGGTCAATGCAGATGATATTCAAATCAAGATGGCACAGGGAGCGAAACCCGGCGAAGGCGGGCAATTGCCCGGGCCAAAGGTATACCCCTGGATTGCTAAAGTACGTCACTCAACACCATGGGTAGAACTTATATCGCCGCCACCGCACCATGATATTTATTCGATTGAAGATCTGGCTCAGCTGATTCATGACTTGAAAAATTCCAATCCCGAGGCTCGCATACATGTAAAGCTTGTGGCTGAGGTTGGTGTCGGAACGGTAGCTGCAGGTGTAGCGAAAGCACACTCAGATGTAGTGTTGATCTCCGGCTATGATGGAGGCACCGGTGCTTCTCCCATGAGTTCACTAAAACATGCGGGCTTACCTTGGGAATTGGGCCTCGCGGAAACTCAACAGGTACTGGTACAGAACGGGCTACGTGATCGTATCGTTGTACAAACTGATGGACAGTTGAAAACCGGTCGTGATGTCGTCATAGCAGCCCTGCTTGGAGCGGAAGAGTTCGGGTTTTCCACGGCACCGCTGGTAGTGATGGGCTGCATTATGATGCGGGTTTGTCATCTGAACACCTGCCCTGTCGGGGTGGCAACACAAAACCCCGAGCTGACCCGAAAATTCGGTGGCCAGCCTGAATTCGTCGAAAACTTTTTCAAATACATCGCTGAGGAAGTCCGCGAGTATATGGCTGAACTTGGTTTCAGAACTGTGAATGAAATGATTAGTCAGGTTAATAATCTGGAAACCAGTAAAGCAATTGATCACTGGAAAGCGAACGGTCTGGACTTTAGCCAGATACTTTATAAACCACAGGCGCGTCCTGGTGATGAGATTTATGCGGTTAATAAGCAGGATCATGGTCTCGACCAGTCACTTGATGTAACCAAGTTAGTTCCTTTGTGTAAAGACGCCATCGAAGATCGGAAAAAGGTCGATATTATTCTACCGATAAAGAATACGGATCGGACGACAGGCACAATACTGGGTTACCACATTACCAAACGTTACGGTGCCGGAGGCCTTCCGGAAGATACGATCAACGTTCATTTCAATGGATCTGCAGGCATGAGTTTTGGTGCCTTTGTGCCAAAGGGTGTGACATTAACAATCGAAGGCGATGCCAATGATTATATTGGTAAAGGTTTATCCGGTGGCAAAATTGTTGTGTACCCGCCTCGTCATTCATCTTTTGTTGCAGAAGAAAATATCCTGATTGGAAATGTTGTTCTCTACGGAGCCACAGAGGGAGGAGCCTATTTCCGCGGTCTGGCCGGCGAACGATTTTGTGTACGCAATAGTGGGGTAAATACGGTAGTTGAAGGTGTTGGAGACCACGGTTGTGAATATATGACAGGCGGACGGGTCGTGATATTAGGTAAAACAGGTCGTAACTTTGCAGCAGGAATGTCCGGAGGTATCGCTTATATATTCGATGAGGAAGGCGATTTTCATAAGCGTTGTAATATGGAAATGATTGAACTTGAGTCATTGAGCGAAGACGAGGATGTCGAGTTTATGAAATCAATGTTGAACAAACATCTGAACTACACACAAAGTAGCGTGGCGCAAAAGATATTGGATGGATGGTCTGAATATCAGGATAGTTTCGTAAAGGTCATGCCAAAACAATACAAACGTGTACTGGACGCGATCAGACGTGGTAAAGAAAAAGGTTTAACAGAAGAACAGGCCGTTATGGAGGCAGCAAATGGGTAAGGCAACAGGTTTTATCGAGTTTGACAGGGAAAAACAGCCTTACCGAAAGGTAGAGGAAAGACTTCAGGACTGGAATCAGGTGATGCAAGCCTGGCCTGTCGAACCTCTGAAGACACAGGCCTCGCGTTGCATGGATTGTGGTATACCTTTCTGCCATCAGGGTTGTCCTCTTGGAAACCTGATCCCTGACTGGAACGATTTGGTTTACCGCGACCAGTGGATGGAAGCCATTCACAGATTGCACGCGACCAATAATTTTCCGGAGTTTACCGGCACTTTGTGCCCCGCTCCCTGTGAAGGTTCTTGCGTGCTTGGAATTAACGAGGATCCGGTCACTATCAAGGCAGTTGAATTATCAATAATCGATAAGGCCTGGGAAAATGGCTGGATTAAGGCAGAACCGGCTGCGCTCAGATCAGGTAAGAGCGTAGCGATTGTGGGTTCCGGACCGGCGGGTCTGGCAGCAGCACAACAACTGGCAAGGGCTGGACATGATGTGACTGTGTTCGAAAGAGCAGATCGCATCGGCGGTTTATTACGATACGGCATCCCTGAGTTTAAAATGGAAAAAAAGCAACTCGACCGTCGACTTCGGCAGCTGGAAGAAGAAGGTGTTGTGTTCAAAACGAATAGTGATATTGGTAATAGTGTTGCCACTGAAGATTTGGAAAAAGACTTCGATGCCTTGTTACTCACAGGCGGTGCTTGTGAAGCCAGAGATTTGCCAGTCGAGGGGCGACAACTGGATGGCATTCATCAGGCAATGCATTATCTGCCAATGCAAAACAGGCTTTGCGAAGGGGATGAGAAAGGAGCTGGGTTTATTGATGCCCATAACAAGCACGTCATCATAATTGGTGGTGGTGATACCGGTGCGGATTGTCTGGGTACTGCCAACCGTCAGGGTTGCAAATCTGTGCATCAACTCGAGATCATGCCTAAACCTCCGGGTGTAAGAGCCGCAGATAACCCCTGGCCTGAATGGCCACGTATTTTTCGTACAGCTTCAGCTCATGAAGAAGGAGTGGATCGAGTTTTTGCTGTCAATACAAAACGCTTTATCGATGATGGTAAAGGAAAAGTTAAGGCTCTCGAACTGATCAGTGTTGAAATGAAAAATGAGCAGGGTCGAGTCAGTTTTGAAGAGATTTCTGGAACCGAACAGGAATTACCCTGCGATTTGGCCTTGTTAGCAATGGGTTTTGTTGGCCCTGAAAAACCCGGCTTGCTGGGGCAGCTTGACCTTGAACTGGATGCAAGAGGAAATGTCATTGCTGATTCTGCTACGTGGATGACAAGCAAAGACGGCGTTTTTGCCGCTGGAGATATGCGGCGTGGTCAGAGTTTGATCGTCTGGGCCATTGCTGAAGGTAGAAGTGCTGCCAGAGGTATCGACGAGTATCTTACCGGGAGCAGCGATTTACCCGCACCGGTTTGATTTTGAGTCTATGTTTTGGCCAGCAGTAATCTAACCCGATTAGAGGCCTTTTCTCCAAGTGCCTTTTTCGTTTTACTAATAATATAATCACGTTTGAATTTTTTCTGTCTGAGTTCTTTCAGCAATTCCGTCACTTTTTCGTCAGATTGCTCGTTTTGAAGTGAGATAATGAGTAAATCGATAAGTGTTTCAGACCAGAGCGTCTTGGCAATAGTTTTTTGCGTTGCATCATCATCTGTCATCTATTAACTCCGTCAATTTTTTTAAGATTTTTGAATCGGCTCGTCATCAACTATTTCACCTTCAATCACACTACCCTTTTTCTCTATATTTCTCCGCTCTTCTTTCCAGTTGGCCAGTACAATAGCCAATAGACCGAGAATAATTTCATCAATTAGCGGAATAAAGTCGGGAATCAACAGATCAGTGATGAACAGGCTGACTACGATAAAGAAAAGATTCCTGAATTTGAGTTTATTCGCATAGCTAAGAAAGGTGCTGACTAAGGTGGCAGGAGTCATCCTTCAAGTATAGCAAAATCAGGTCGATATTCATGTCGTCGTGATTAACTGTGCCTGCTTTTCTGAACGACATGCGATCAGGGCTTTAGCGACCAATAAGTACTTGGCTTCTGCAGCTGATAAGGGCAGAATCTTGTTGTAGATTTACCAATAATTATAAGAATCCCGGGGAGTTAAAATGGCTGATATTCCAGCAGGTGAGCTGATCGCCTGTCACGAATGTGATCACCTTCACCGCTATGTCGTCATACCGGCAGGTGCCAGGGCAAATTGCGACCAATGCGGGTCCTTCTTATATCGAAATATTCCGGATTCTTTAAACCGCTCACTGGCACTTTATTCTGCCGCGTTTCTTCTTTTTCTGCTGGCCAATTGCTTTCCCTTTCTTTCTCTGACTCTGGGTGGCCGTGTCGTGGAGAATGTTTTGCTCTCCGGTGGCTGGGCCATGTACGAAATGGGTATGAGCGACCTTGGTATTCTGATTTTTCTGACAAGCATAGGTTTTCCCCTGATCGCAATTACCGGAATGCTTTATCTTCTGGTCTCGGTGAAACTCGGCTTCGTGCCGCCGGCGATGGGACGAGTTTATCGGGTAACAGAGATAGTGACTCCATGGAGTCTGGTTAGCGTATTTATGCTGGGCGTACTGATAGCCATCGTTAAATTACAGGATATTGCCAATGTTATAATTGGTACTTCGTTTTTTGCGCTTTGTGGTCTTTTGCTAGTCTATGCAGCCGCACGTGCCAACTTCGACCCGCGGGTTCTCTGGTCGTTGACGCCTTACTCGAATCCACATGAGTCGGAGCTTGATTCGAGTATTCAATACCTCAATTGCCACACCTGCGGTTTGTTAGCGCAAGAGAAAGGACACAGCCAGCACTGCCTGCGTTGCACCACACCTTTGCACCATCGTAAACACAATAGTATAGAGTCGACCTGGGCACTGTTAATCGCAGCGGCCATACTTATTATTCCAGCAAATCTGTATCCGGTCATGACAGTCATCCGCTTTGGTCAGGGCGAGCCTAATACCATTTTAAGTGGCGTATTACACCTGATTGAAAGTGGTATGTGGGGTTTGGCACTTATTGTTTTTGTGGCAAGCATTGTTGTTCCTGTCATGAAGTTAATCGTGCTCAGTTTTTTGCTTATCAGCGTGCAGAAAAAATCTTTATGGCGACCAAGAGACAGAACGCTTCTATACAGAATTACGGAAGTTGTCGGTGCCTGGTCAATGGTCGATATATTTCTCGTCGGACTATTGTCTGCGCTTGTTAGTCTCGATGCTTTATCGACAATACGACCGGGAATTGGAGCCAGCTTTTTTGGCGCTGTGGTAGTGGTGACTATGTTTGCCGCACATAAATTTGATTCCCGCTTAATTTGGGACAACATGCGAGAGAGTAACTCGAGCCGATCATGAGTGTATCCGATCCACATGTGAGCAAACGATCAGGCCCATCTCTGGTCTGGTTAATACCAGTAATAACGCTCATTGTTGGCGGCTGGCTGATGGTGAAAACGCTCTCCGAACAGGGGCCACGGGCGACCATAAGTTTCAAAACGGCTGAGGGCATTGAAGTTGGCAAAACCAAGGTCAAATACAAGAATGTCGATATTGGCATTGTCGAAGGCGTCAGGTTCAGTGATGACTTGTCACATGTGCTTGTGTCAGCCGAGTTTAATCAGGGCAGTGAAAGCTTTTTGCGTCGAAATACCCGCTTCTGGGTAGTTAAACCACAATTAGGTCTTAGAGGAGTGTCCGGTTTAAGCACACTTATATCCGGGGCGTACATAGAAATCGACCCGGGTCCGGGTGCACCACAACTACATTTTGTTGGCCTGGAAAAGCAGCCGGTAGTAACCGCTGGTGAGGCTGGCAAAAGAATTACTCTGGTTACGGAAAAGCTGGCCTCTGTTGATACCGGCTCTCCAATTTATTATCAGGGCATGGAAGCCGGTGAAGTTCTCGGTCATGAGCTTGGCACCGACCATAAAAGCGTTTTCATTCATGCTTTCATCAAAGATCCTTTTGACCAGTTGATCCGTGGCAATACTCACTTCTGGAACGTCAGCGGCATGGATGTCACTGTCGGTGCAGATGGTTTTAAGATGGAAATGGAATCCGTAGCGTCACTGGTATTCGGTGGAATTGCCTTTGAAACACCCAGGCCGATGGAACCGGTCAGTGATGATATAGAGAATCTGGTCTTCAGTCTGTTTGAAGATTACAACACGATTCGAGAATTTTCTTATACCAAGAAAATAAATTTTATGATGTTTTTTGATTCATCTGTTCGCGGTCTTAACCTCGGTGCACCAGTTGAGTTCAAAGGTATAAAAATCGGATCAGTGCTCGATATTCGACTCGAATTCGAACCTGATAGCACTTCTTTTAGGGTGCCAGTGCTGATAGAAATCGAACCGGAGAGAATTGCCACACGCGATATCGAAACGGAAACGGAAGAAGCAAACGAACAAGAGTCGCCATATACAGTAATAAACACGCTGGTAGAGCGTGGCCTGCGTGCTCAGCTGAGAACAGGTAGTCTGCTAACCGGCCAGCTCTATATAGAACTCGATATGCACCCGCATACTGAAATTGAATTGAGTGGAGAGCAAACGCCGGTGCCCGAATTACCTACCATTGCGGCTGCCAATTTCGATGCGATAACCGCGTCAATCGAACGTTTTGTGGCCAAACTGGATGAAGTTGCCATTGAAGAAATCGGGGCTGAGCTTCTGCAAACGCTTAGAGGTGCTAACAAGGTCGTCAACAACCCGGAAATACCAACAATAATTACAGATCTGCAGGAATCTCTTAGCTCATTCCGCAGCATCATGCATAAAGTAGATGAATCGAATTTGAAAGAAGCGATAAATGCAGGTCATCTGGCTCTGGATAAACTGGAAGAAACATTGACGTTGACCAACAGAGTATTAAAACCGAATTCACCTCTGCAATATAATGTGATCAAGTTGACCGGTGAACTTGAGGAAACGGCGCGTTCTATTCGTCAATTGGTTGAAACTCTGGAACGTAATCCGCAGGCCTTGATATTCGGTAAGGAAATAGAGGGAGAAGAGTAATGCCAAGACACGCAGCCACTTCAATCATAGCTAGATCCGGAATCATTCTGTGCTGCCTGATATTCGCTGCTTGTCTCGGTGGCGGTGGTGCGACAAAAGTAAATTACTATCTGGTCGATCCGGAAACGCCGGCTAATGCAGAAATTGCGACGGGTAGGCAACTGGCGATTGAATTAATTGATTTGCATATTCCACAGTACCTGCAGAGATTTCAGATGGTCACGAGGGATGGAGACAATCGCTTGCGTTTTTCTGATAGTAATCAATGGGCGGAGAATTTGCGCAAAAACCTGCTTCGCACTATGGCAGTGAATCTGGCAACTCGTCTATCTACCATTGATATAGGTGATCCGCTGAATCGCTCAGCAAGCCCACCAGATTATCGTGTGCATGTTCATATTGGAAAATTTGAACTCGACAGCAAGGGGCTGGTTCAATTGTCGGGCCGTTGGCAATTAAGTAGTGCCGACGAGGAAGAGCTGGGTATGCATTTCGCTGTCTTGCAAAGCCCGGATAGCATCGACACTAGCGACTTTGACCAGGTAGTCGCCGATATGCAAGTTCTGTTTGGAGAATTTTGCGATCAGATCGCCGCTAGTATTCTGGCGCTTGAGGATGGTCAGTAGGTGATGACTAATTTGAAGAATAAACTGCTTACTCTGGCCCTGCTTCTCGCACCGGTCATGGCAGTTGCCTCACCTGCTCTGAGTGGCATAGAGATTATGGAAGAGATTTATCGTCGTCATCAGCAATACCCCTATGTCTATGAACAGCAATCCATGGTGATGCGAGATCGTTATGGTAAGCGTGATACGCGTAAAGCCCACCGTTACTCGCGGGTTGAGGAAGATGGTTCGGCCAAGTTTATGCTGATATTCGACTATCCACAGGAAATAGAAGGCGTCACAGTGCTTGCGGTAAGAGATCCATCCGGAGTGATGAAGAAGTCCGTGTATTTGCCCGCTTTCGCAGAACAGTTAATTGAAAATAGTGCTGAAGATAATTTTGGAAACTTTCTTGGCACGGATTTTACTGTTGAAAATATTGTCGGAGAGGTCTTGTCAGATTATCGCTATGAGCGTCGTCAGGATCGCAACATGAATAACATGCCGTATTTCGTTATTGATGTTTATCAAGCTGCTAACGATGAAGCAGATCATCCTCTAAGACGACATTTCGTGCGACAGGATAACTTTTTTATCGGCCAGACTGAACATCTTGATAATCTGGGACGGCTTCATAAACGCCAAACTTATCATGATCTGAAAGCGGTCGATGGTCAGATGTGGCGTTCGGGTATGATCCTGATGGAGGATGTAAAAGAGCAGCATCAATCCCTGTTAAAAGTAACACGGCGGTGGTTTTCACATGATTATGTGCCTGCAGAAATGTTTACTGCCG
Organism: Gammaproteobacteria bacterium; assembly: GCA_012103475.1. Lineage (GTDB taxonomy): Bacteria > Pseudomonadota > Gammaproteobacteria > Eutrophobiales > Eutrophobiaceae > WLWS01. The sequence goes on from WLWS01000001.1 coordinate 1,001,210, forward strand.
ACTGGTTATACAAGAATCATCCCTATATTGAACCGAGGCCCGTTGAAGATGAAATAAATCATGAGGAAGACAGCGATTCGACGACAGAGAATGACGAGCAGGTATCGCAGTTATCCGGACAGGGAATGGAGCAACCATGATTGTTAAACTCTTTATGCTCGGTTGCAATGATCGCAAAGGTGTTTTCCTCGGGTTCCTGATAGCGACGCTGTTTTTTGCGTCTGGAATTCCTAAACTGCAGGTTGATACAGGTGTCGATAGTTTAATTCCAGCGAACGATCCTGCCCGCCTCATTTACCAACGTGTATCCAGCGAATTTGGTACTGACAACAAAACTATTATTTATATCAAAGATAGCCAGCTGTGGACGCCGGAACGGCTAGCTAGTCTGGAAACCCTGCACAGAGCTATTGAAAAAACTGAAGACGTTACCCGGGTTGACAGTCTTTACAACCTTCACACAATTGAAGGTAGTGACGGTAAGATTAATACCAAACCTGTACTTGCCTCCGCACCGCAAACTGCTGAGGGAGCGGAGCGGGCGAAACGCAGTGCCCTGAGCAACCCTCTTTATATTGGAAATTTCTTTTCTGATGATGGCAATGTCACTGCCATGGTGGTATCCGTTAATGACATCCACGATGATCAGAATTTCAGCAAAGATATGACAGAGACTATTGAGTCTCTGCTTGCCAGGCACCGTGATGATTTTGAACAGATGGTGCAAGTTGGTCCACCACGCATTAATGCAGAACTGAAGAGCAGTCTATACGAAGACTTTATTCTATTGGGGCCACTCTCAGCACTAATACTGGTCCTGTCGATTCTGTTTTTCATGCGTAGTGGCTTATCGGCCATGATTCCATTGGTTACCTCAGTCATGACGATAGTCTGGACTTTCGGCATGCTGGGCTGGCTGGGAATACCCATTAACATATTGAGCGCGATGCTTCCGTCACTGATTATTGTGATTGGCTCGACAGAAGACACACATTTGATGGCGGCATTTTTCAGAGGCCTGGTCTGCGCCGAAAAAGAACCTCGAAAAGAGGCGATTGAGTACATGGCTAGTCACATTGGTTTGCCACTTGTATTGACTGTACTGACAACTGCACTGGGATTTGCGAGTAATCTGTTTAGTGATATTGGACTGATACAGCATTTCTCTATTGCCGCAACCTTTGCCATGATTGCAAACGGAGTGGTTACTATTCTTGTAGTACCGCTGATATTATCTTTCTTCGGGCCCGATCAGATTAAGAAGGAAGAAGAGAATCAGACCACATTGAATCTGCCCGGCAAGATGGTGAAACTGTTCTGCTACTCAAAAGATCATTTTCCCGGTGCAATCCTTATTTCTACCGCTTTGCTTTGTCTGTTTTTTATCTATCAGGCTTCGTCGCTGTATGTCACCAATGATCCGCTCTCGTACTTTCCCGACGACAGACCTCTTATACAAGACACCAGGCGTATCCATGAGGATCTGGCAGGAATTAAAATATTTTTCATTACGCTTGAATCGAATAGCAAGAATACGTTTCAGTATCCGAAGAATGTTGCCAAGCTGAAAGAGATTCAGGGCTTTATGGAGAAACAGGGAGTCTTTGATCGCAGTATATCCATTGCGGATCACCTGGCATTCGTTAATCGCGAGTTCCGTGGTGAGTTTGCCGAGATGAGTTTGCCAGAAACGCGGCAGTTGGTAGCGCAGTATCTGATGTTTTTTCATCGCAGCGATCTGGATAGTTATGTCAGCCACGATTTCAGTCGAGCAAATATTGTTGTTAGACATAACATCAGTGATTCACACACACTTAATCGCTATATAGAAGAGCTGGAAGATGCTGTTACGCATATTGCCGGCCCGGGACTTAAGGCACATATAATCGGTGAAAACCTGATGGTCAATTCCGCCGCTGAGAATCTGATGGTGGCCCAGGTGAAGGCACTGGCGATATTGCTAGCTTTGATATTCATTATTATGTCGGCAATGTTTACATCGCTAAAGGGCGGGTTAATCGCATTGGTGCCTGCCATCATTCCAATAGCTTTGATGTTTGGCATTATGGGATTGCTTGAAATACCACTGAACCCGGGCACGGCCATGGTTGCTGTTATAGCGATTGGCATAGCAGTTGATGGCACGATTCATCTTCTGGCACGTTATAACGAGTTGTGTCGCAGAACATCGGATTATCGGGAAGCGGTTGATATTGCGGTATCAGAAGAAGCCACACCCCTTATTGTGTCCTGCCTTGGTCTCTCTCTTGGTTTTGGAATATTGCTGTTTTCAAATTTTACAGTGGTTGCTCAGTTCGGCGCATTGGCAGCAGCGACTATGTTGTTTTCAATTTTTGCGAACCTGCTTATTACGCCGATTATAATGAGTAAGGTTAGATTGGTTGGCCTCTACCAGATTTTGGCGATGAAGATCGACCAGCAGGTTCTTGATAACACACCGCTGTTTAATGACATGACGAATTATCAGCGACGTAAGGCGATTCTTATTTCTGAGCTGAATGAGTTTGAACAGGGCGAACTTCTGGTGGAACAGGACACCCATGGTCGTGATATGTATCTGATACTTGAGGGACAGGCAGAAGTCATTCGTCGTGATGATGGCGAGTCCAGAACTCTGGCAACACTTAACCCGGGCGCTGTGTTCGGTGAAATCGGCTACATCAGAGAGGCAGAACGCACCGCAGATGTGCGGGCGACTACGCCAATATCAGCATTACGCTTTGATTATCAAAAAATGCAGAACGATCTGAAATTCTTCCCTAATATTGTCGCCAAACTGAATTTCAACATCAGCTATATTCTTGGTGAAAGACTGGCCGATATGGTCGAGCACAGCAAGAAGTAAATGATTAAAAAAGGCCCTGCCCGGGGAAGGGCAGAGCCAATGCCCTAGTAACAGGGTTTCCGGACAGCAGGGATACTTTCAGGCCGCTTTGAGGGTAATAGATAAAGCTTCCCGTAGTAGTTCCCCACCTGGAACATCCATGTTCCGCATCCGTGTTGTTTCCTTACTCCTTATCCCTGTAAATTCTCTTTATGGGCAGATACAATCTATCTATTGTTATTGGCAGGCGATGTGATAATTATCACATTATTGGGCAATTCGTCTGGGTTACCAGTTAAGCCACATCCGTTTCTTTCTACCTGAGTGGCAGAGTTTGATATGAAAAAAACCATTCAAAAAATATCTGCAACCAGCCTGGAGGGAATCGATATTTTTGCTGGTCTGGAGATCGATGAGCGTGAACACATCGCTGGCATGTGTAAAGCTTATAGTTTTCAGAAGGGTGATATTGTTTTAACACATCAAGATACCAGCACCGATGTCTTTATTCTTGTAAGTGGAACAGTTCGAATTACCATCTACTCTAATTCCGGACGACAGATTACCTTTAGGGATTTATCAGCTGGTCAGGTTTTTGGTGAGCTTTCTGCAATCGATAATCAACCGAGATCCGCACATGTTGTCTCACTTGATAGTTCCGTACTTACTATAGTCAGTGCAAGCGATTTCCTGCGGATACTTTGCGAATATCCTGTGGTTAATAAAAATACTCTGAAGTATCTAACCGGTCTTATTCGCTCATTGTCTGAGCGTATAGTTGAATATAGTACTTTAGGTGTTAGTAAGCGAATTCATGCAGAATTGTTGCGGTTAGGTCGGACTTGTGATGCCAACGCATCGAGAATTACAATTTCTCCAGCTCCAACTCATGCTGAATTAGCACATCGAGTGAGTACGAACAGAGAAGCTGTCACTCGTGAAATGAGCTCATTAGTGAAGCATGGAGTGATTCGAAAAGAGGGTAAAACGCTGATTATCCAGAATCTGGATAAATTACGGAAGTCGGCCGAGGATGTGATGGATAATCCCGAATAATATTAATCTTCTTGCTTAATTCCATGCAGCAACATGCTTTCCTGAATTCTCTTAATCCAGAATTCTGCACCAATCCGGACAGCCGAAGCCATAGCCTTCTGGTAGTACTCTTTTGCATCCTGCTTTCTGTTTAGTCTGTCTAGAATTTCAGCTTGTAAACGTTGAATCTCAGGTAGATACCAGTTTTGCTGAGTCTGTCTAGTAAGCGTTTCTGCCTTAATGAGTATTCTTGAAGCCTTATCGTATTCACCTATTGCCGCGAATGCTTTCGCGGAAACTGATTGTGCAAAAGGAAGAAAAGACAATGCCGCTACATTACTATGCTCTTCTACGCCTTGTTCAACCTCACGAAACCCAGCTTTGATTTTCCCCATTCGAATCATAGAGTCGCCCATTATGAGTCTGGACATACCTGTCCATGAAGGAAAGCCTTCCGACACGGATAATTTGTAACTTTTAGATGAAAGACTGTAGTTGATTTCTGCCGAATCACCTCGAAAATAATGTAAGCCGGCCAGATAGCATAAAGCGTAATTCAGGCTATGCAAATCAAGTGTTCTTGAATGTTCCAGGGACTCATTTCCAATCGATAAAGCGAGTTCATCTTCCCCTTTGACCAGATAAGTTAAGGCCAGATAACACAGTGAAGATGTCTTCTGGTCCATGGAATAGGCGATATATCTGGATTGATGTGATTTTGGATTCTCCTCATAGATATTAATTGCAGTTCTTAATAATGTGATAGCTGAGTCAAGATTGCCTGAGGCAAAATCTACGGCACCCATTAATCGATTTCCAATAATTGCACCACTGACGTTAGACTTCTTTGACGCCAGTTCAAGTAATTCATTTGCAATTTCGCGTACTTCCGAATAATTACCTCTCAGAAAATGAAATGAACCTGCACCAGACAAAACCGGGAAAATGTCATCAGGGAACCCCAATTTTCTACAAAGCGCCCTGGCTTCTTCATAAGCCAGACCACAACCGTCCGATGAAATACCAAAAGCACCAGCTTCTGAGGCTGCTTTTGTTGTTTTAATATCCAGTTTGATTTGGTCAAGGGAATCAGACGAGTCAAGAAATCCAACCAGTTCGTAAGCAATGTCCAGGTGTGAAGCAGCTTCCGCGTAGTTAGATCGGCTTTTAGCTCTTTTCCCGGCCTCCAGCCAAAATGCTATAGCGTCTTCGTATGCTTCTGCTCGCTGGAAGTGATAGGCAATCAGCTCCGGCTGAGATTGTCGTATCGCCGGACTTTTGTTTATCAGCCATATTGCTATTTTTCCGTGCAACTCTTTTCTGTCTGATATGAGGAGACTGCTATAGGCTGCTTCACGCATCAGAGAGTGTGTGAAGCTGTAGACACAATCATTCTCCCTGGTTTCAATATCGAATATTCTGGCTTTTACGATTCTCAGAAAAGTCCCATCGAGTAAATCAATGTTTATCCCCGTTAAAGCAGCAATTAGACTTGCGGTAAACTCAATACCAACAACCGATGCAATCTGAGCAATTCGTTTATTCTCTCCTAAACTATCGAGACGAGACATAAGATGCTCATTTAGAGTAGCTGGAATGCTTAAATCAAGCATAGCTGGTAAATTATCTTCGGGGTTATTAACGCTTAATTGCGAAATAGCGAAATCTTCAATAAAGAGAGGTACCCCGTCTGTTCGTACTACAATTTCTTCAGCTAGATTTTCCGGCAATTTATTTTCCTGCCAAATTGATTTGAGCAAAGAGAAGGCTTCATGCTTTTGAAGCTGATCAATATGAAAATAGTTAACATGAAAAAGTTGAGAAGACGCATTAACAAAATCAAAAGGTTTACGTTGAGTAATCAAGACTAAGGTAGAGCTGTTAGAGACTTTGCGTACAAGTTTTTCGAGGAATAAACTGGTTGATGGATCAATCCAGTGCGTATCTTCGAATATAATCAGGAGGCTGTCTTCGGCACAAGTCATCGAAAATATATTTAGTAATACTTCATCCAGATTTTCCCTGCGTTTGAATGAGGAGGTCTTACTTTTAGCTATTTCACTATCCTGACCGGCACTCAGTAAATCAGACAGTATTAATATCGAATCATGATCCAAACTCAAAAACTTACTGCTGAGTTTGTCGATCTGAACACTAATGTCATCTCCATCCTTTATAAGAGCCAATTCTCGAAGGAAGGCGATAATCGGAGCGAAGGCGCTGCTTTGGAGGTTCTCGTTACAATGAATCCACCACTTTTTGGCCGTATTGCCCACGATATCCTCAGCGACGCTCGCGACCAGACGAGATTTTCCAATTCCAGGATCTCCAGTAAGATATACGACTTGCCCTCTGTTTTTTCTAGCCTGCTCCCACAAGCCACCCATTGTTTCCAGTTCGGTATCTCTGCCGATTATCGGTGACTTAACAGGGGGGCGAAGGGCGATATATCGACTTAGTTCCTCGCTCTTATCAAGAACTTTCCAGACTTTCTTCTTTTCAACAAAACCCTTGAGCTCGTGAAAACCCAACTCTTCGAATTTGAAAAGGTTTCCTGTGAGCGAGTGTGTTTCATTGGAAATTGCCACTGAGCCAGATGTGACAAGAGTTTGTATTCGAGCAGCAATATTAGGAGGATCACCTATAGCAGTCACATAGTTATGGTTGCCATGGGCTGTGACTATTGGAGATTGTCGTAAGTTTCCCACTACACAAAGTCCGCTTGCGATACCGACTCTGGCGCTTAAAGTTTCATTGTGCAGATGGATGTCACTGACCTTTTGAACTATATCAAGCCCGGCCCGGACTGCACGTATGGCGTCATCTTCGTGTGCTTTCGGGTAGCCAAAATATGCCCATACAGCATCACCGGCAAATTGCGCGAAATGCCCGTCCTGTTTCTCTATCTCCGATAGAACACAATCCTGAAAAGCCAGCAGCAGATCTCTAAGTTTTTCCGGATCAAGTTTATGGGCAAGTGGGGTAGAGCCGACCAAATCACACTCTAGAACCGTGATATGTCGACGTTCAAGCAGTAAAGGTGAATTATTGTCATCATCCATGAAATTCAATCTCCTTGTCTTGATAGATTCGCCTTTAAGGGTTGCCTATTTTGTCTACGAGTAGAATTCAGTTGAAGTATAGGACATAAGCAGGATGATATCCTTTTTTTGAAGGATTTTTCGTCAATTTGGTATCATCGTCAAGAATAATACTTTGCCAGTCAGAACTGCTAAATATTAGAATGAACTTGCCATCGATAAATATTTTTGGAATATAAGAAATCAGATAAGGAGAAGGGAATGACCACAGTCCAGGATTTAATAAGTGCTGCAAAAACTGAATTTACTTGTCTGGATGCAGAGACTTCGGCTGCTAAAGCACATAAAGAAGGCGTGCTTTTGATTGATTTGCGCGAACCATCGGAACATGATGCGGCGGCGGTGCCGGTGGCAGTGCATATTCCCCGGGGCGTTCTGGAGTTCAAGATTACAGAAGCCTGTGAGGATAAGTCTACTGAGATTCTATTGCACTGTGGCGGCGGTGGCCGTGCCTCGCTGGCAGCGAAGTCCTTGCAGAGTCTCGGTTATCAGAATATTTCTATCGTTAATGCGAAGTTCGAAGACTTTCTTGCTGCTTACAACCAGAGCTGATTAATTGTACTAAAGGAAATTACTATGTCTTATTCAGTATTGCTTACCCGTCTGATGCTCCTGGCCATTGTGCTTTTGAGCACCGCCTGTGCCACATCACCAACGGGACGAAAACAATTAAAGTTGTTCCCGGAAAGTCAGATGTCGCAAATGGGTATTTCCTCTTATGGACAGATGAAAAAGGACACCCCTTTGTCAAAGAACCGCTCCGTTATTAACTACGTTAATTGTGTTGCGAACGCGATAACGGCCGAAACAACTTCTGCTTATCAGTGGGAAGTGAATGTTTTTGCTGATGAGGCAGTGAATGCCTTTGCCTTGCCGGGTGGCAAGATGGGGGTTTACAAAGGTCTGCTGCAGGTTGCTATAAATCAGCATCAGCTTGCGGCTGTGCTGGGCCATGAAGTGGCTCATGTGCTGGCCAATCATGGTAACGAACGTGTCTCCGTCGCTTTTGCTGCTGATTCGGGCATGAAAATGGCGCAGGTGCTGGCAGGTGAAGCCAGCGCTCAGAAGTCTCAGCTTCTTGCCTTGTTGGGTTTAGGAACACAAGTGGGCGTACTACTCCCTTATGGTCGTACTCAGGAAAGTGAAGCCGATGTATTAGGTCTGGAATACATGGCAAAGGCGGGTTTCGATCCGCGCCAGAGTATTACGCTGTGGGAGAACATGGGTAAAGCCAGCGGTAAAAAACCACCCGAGCTGCTTTCCACGCACCCATCCAACAAGACCCGTATAGACGGACTGAACAGGCAGATGGAAAAAGCCATGGCCTTGTACAGGCAGGCGCGGGCCAACAACAAGAAACCAAACTGCCGATAAAGTTTGCCAATGAACGCCCAGCTTAAATTCGATACGCTCAACTTTGACAATAGCTTCGTCAGAGAACTACCGGCCGATCCGGAAACCGATAACAGTCTCAGGCAAGTGACGGGTGCCTGTTACTCACTGGTCAAACCCACTCCCGTTGTCAAACCCTCACTTGTCGGCTACTCAAAAGAAGTGGCTGCCCTGCTCGACATGAGTACTGAGCTTTGTGAGTCTGATTTGTTTACGGAAGTGTTTTCCGGAAATCGAGTGCTCGAAGAAATGCAACCTTATGCCATGTGTTATGGCGGACATCAGTTTGGTAACTGGGCCGGTCAACTCGGTGACGGTCGCGCCATTAATCTTGGTGAAGTACTAAACAGCGAGGGCCAGCGTTACACGCTGCAGCTCAAGGGTGCAGGAGTGACACCTTATTCGAGATCGGCGGATGGTCTCGCGGTACTGCGTTCTTCCGTACGTGAATTTCTATGTAGCGAGGCCATGCATCATCTTGGTGTCCCTACGACTCGGGCATTAAGCCTGGTACTAACCGGTGAAGAGGTAATGCGTGATATGTTCTACGATGGTCATCCGCGACTGGAACCGGGAGCCATCGTTTGCAGAGTCGCGCCTTCGTTCATACGTTTTGGCAGCTTTCAGTTACTGGCAGCACAGAATGACATCGATACACTCAGACAACTGGTTGATTACGTTATACGAAACGACTTTCCTGAACTTGGTACGCCGGGTAAAGAAGTCTATTTACGTTGGTTTGAAGAAGTCTGTCGTCGTACAGCGGAAATGATTGTGCATTGGCAGCGAGTTGGGTTTGTGCACGGTGTGATGAACACCGATAACATGTCGATACTGGGTCTGACTATTGATTATGGTCCCTACGGCTGGCTGGAAGATTACGACCCGGACTGGACACCGAATACCACTGACGCGCAGGGGCGTCGCTACCGTTACGGTCACCAACCACAAATCGCGATGTGGAATCTGATTCAGCTGGCTAATGCCCTTGTTCCTCTGATTGAAGATACCACGCCACTGGAAGAATCCCTGCAGGTCTATCCGGCGACTTTTCAGGATTCCTGGCAGAATACGATGGCAGACAAACTCGGGTTGAAGTCGTTTCAGGGAGAAGATGACAAGTATCTGATTGATGATCTTATGGAATTACTCAGAGAAGTCGAAACGGACATGACTATTTTCTATCGACAGCTGGCGAAACTGGATACAGAACTTGATGACGTGTCGGCCGTAAGCAGAGAAGGGTTATTGCAGGTGCTGCAAATATCCTATTATCGCAACGAAGAATTAAGCGCTGACTATCGCGATAATATAGACAGCTGGCTTCGACGCTATGTACAGCGAGTTCAGCATGATGGCCGCAGTAATGACGAGCGTGCTACCGCTATGAATGCGGTTAATCCTAAATATGTCTTACGTAATTATCTGGCACAGGTTGCTATCGACCAGTCTGAAAAAGGTGATCATACTCTGGTTAAGGAATTGCTGGATGTGCTGCGAAACCCTTACGAGGAACAAGCAGAAAAGGAGACGCAGTACTATCAGAAACGACCGGACTGGGCCCGTAGTCGGGCAGGTTGCTCGATGTTGTCCTGTAGTTCCTGAGTCGCCCAGACCTCGGCTAGGCGTCAGCCAGTATTGCAGGTGCGTCGGTTTGTGTTGCTTCGCGCTTTTGCATTTCCCAGAGCCCTGCATAAACGCCATCTTGTTTGAGTAAGCTCGCGTGAGAGCCTTGTTCAACAACGCAGCCCTTATCCAGTACAACGATATTATCCGCATCGACTACAGTCGATAGACGATGGGCAATTACCAATGTTGTATTACTTTCAGCTACCTCTCTCAGGGCTTCGAGTATTGCTTGCTCGGAATTGGAGTCGAGTGAGGAAGTTGCCTCGTCAAATACCATGATTCCCGGGTTTTTAAGTAACATTCTGGCAATGGCTATACGTTGTTTTTCACCTCCGGATACCTTCAATCCTCTTTCACCAACAAGCGTTTCATAGCCTTGAGGAAGTTGAGTGATAAACTGATCAAGGTGGGCAAGTCGGGTAGCCTGCTCAATATCTTCCCGACTTGCATCTGGCCTGCCATAGGCAATGTTGTAGTAGATAGTATTGTTAAACAGCACAGTGTCCTGCGGCACTACACCAATGGCAGCACGCAGGCTTTGCTGTGTCAAATCGCGTACGTCCTGATTGTTTATTGTGATACTGCCCGAGTCGACATCGTAAAACCGAAACAGCAGACGCGCTAATGTGGATTTACCGGCACCGCTTGGTCCCACTACGGCAACTTTCTTTCCGGCAGGTATATCAAACGATACCTGCTTTAAGATTTGTCGATCTTCTTTGTAGTAAAAACTGACCTTGTCGAAACGAATATCGCCTCCGTTCAATATCAGTTCTCCGGCCTCTTCTTTGTCTTTTATACTGGACTGCTTGCCGAGCAAAGAAAACATGTGTTCAATATCCGCCAGCGATTTCTTGATTTCCCGATAGACGAAGCCGAGAAAATTTAACGGTATAAACAGCTGCATCATGTATGCGTTGACCAGAACCAGATCGCCCAGAGTCATTTTACCGTTACTCACATCATAGGCTGCCATGGTCATTATTGCGGTTATTGACGCTGCGATAACCAGGGCCTGGCCAGAGTTCAGGGCGGCCATTGAGAGTCTGTTGCGTGCTCTGGCCTGCTCCCAGCCCGTCAGATTTTGATCGTATTGCTCAGCTTCGTAGTTTTCGTTGCCGAAATATTTCACTGTTTCAAAATTCAGCAAGCTGTCAATGGCCCGCGTGTTCGTCTGATTGTCCATTTTATTCATCTGGCGAACGATACTCGTTCGCCGTTCGGTAAGAACGACCGAGTAGGCAATGTATAGCACGACCGCCACTACGATGATCAAGGCGTACCATGGGCTGTAGTTGACAAAAAGAATAACGGCTATGAGTGTGATTTCCAGAAGAGTTGGCACAATATTAAAAAGCATAAAGCGCATTAGAAAATTGATACCGTTCGTACCTCTTTCGATATCTCTGGCCATGCCGCCGGTTCGTCTGGACAGATGAAAATCAAGATCGAGAGCATGAAGATGTTTAAATAGTTTCAGGCCTATGCTGTGCATTGCCCGCTCTGTTACACGTCCGAAAATCGTATCTCGAATCTCACCAAAGAGAATAGTACCTAGACGTAAGACACCGTATAAAACCAGAAAAGCGACAGGTACGGCGATGATCTGCGACTGATTAGAGTCAAGCGCGTCAACAATATGTTTCATGGCAAAGGGAATCATGACATTCGCGAGTTTCGCCAGTAGTAAAAATACCAGAGCCAGAACTACCCGCCCCCTGAATTCCATGAAATAGGGTATAAGGCTTTTTATTGCCGTCCAGTCGCCCGACCAGTTTGTTTCTGTTGTGCTATCACCGTGTCCTCGCATTTCGCTAGTGTACACAAAGGCAAACAAAGGTGGGCCCATGATTCAACAGGGAAAGATCAATTCCCTTTAATGAGCTGTAATTATCGCGTAAACTTGATATATATTTTATTCAATTAAATCAGCTTGTTATCTCCGTGCCTGTCAAACTCAAAAATGATCGTTTTTTACGTGCCCTGTTACGACAACCAGTCGACATGACGCCTGTATGGATAATGCGCCAGGCCGGCCGTTATCTGCCCGAATATCGTGCCACCAGAGAGAAGGCCGGTGATTTTGTTACGCTCTGCAAAACGCCTGAACTGGCTTGTGAAGTGACACTGCAACCACTGGCAAGATTTCCGCTTGATGCAGCAATTCTTTTTTCCGATATTCTTACTATTCCGGATGCGATGGGTCTGGGTCTGAGTATTGTTGAAAAGCAGGGCCCGCGTTTTGCCAGACCAGTTAGAACGGCTGCTGATATTGACAAACTTGGTGTACCTGATCCGGAAGAAGAGCTGGCTTATGTTATGGATGCAATACGTTTGATTCGACGCGAATTGCATGGTTCTGTGCCGCTTATCGGTTTTGCCGGCAGTCCCTGGACCATCGGAACTTACATGGTTGAAGGTCAGTCGAGTAAGGATTTCAGTCTTGCCAAAGGCATGCTTTATAGTGATCCACATAGCATGCATAAATTGCTGGATTTACTCACGCGTTCAATTACTTCCTACTTGAATGCCCAGATTGATGCTGGTGTGCAGGCTGTGATGATATTTGATTCCTGGGGTGGTGCTCTTTCTCAGGATAGTTACCATAGCTTCTCACTTGATTACATGAAGCAAATTGTCGCTAATCTTAAAAAAGACAGTGACGGAAACAAGGTACCCAGCATTATTTTCACCAAGGGTGGCGGTTTGTGGCTAGACGATATCGCCAATGCCGGTAGTGACGCGATTGGTCTGGACTGGACCATGAATATCGGCGAAGCTCGCGCGAAAGTCGGAGATCGTGTGGCCATTCAGGGAAATCTCGACACAGCGGTTCTTTATTCTGGCCCGGAGCAAGTAAAGCAGGAAGTCGGCAAGATTCTCGCTTCCTACGGTGAAGGTAGCGGGCACGTGTTTAATCTTGGTCACGGTATTCATCCGGGTATCGACCCTGCCAATGTCGCTGCACTGGTTGAGGCCGTGCACGAATTGAGTAGTCCGTATCATAAGTAAGCGCCCGACAGATAAACTGGTTTTGTCCATGAAGGGTTTCTGCATGGGCACGGCCGATGTGATACCGGGAGTAAGCGGTGGCACGATGGCTTTTATACTCGGTATCTACAGGGAATTGATCGCCGCTATCAGGTCATTTGATAAAGACTGGTTCATCGCTCTTTTACGTTTCAATATTAAGGAAATAATGGCCAGGCCACATTTTGGTTTCCTGGTTCCGCTTGGTATTGGCATGTTTGCAGCGCTGATGTTTTTTACTCGCGTTATCCACTTACCAAAACTCCTGCATGAGTACCCGGAGCAGATATACGGCCTTTTTTTCGGACTGATTGTGGGATCGATTATTGCGCTTTTACGCGGCATGAAAGATCTTTCAAACTTTGAATATTTCTGGATAGTGCCTGGTCTTCTGCTTGGTCTGTTGGTGTTTAATCTGGTGCCGACACAAACTCCGGAAAGTGCATGGTTCATTTTTCTGTCGGGTTCACTGGCGATATGCGCGATGATACTGCCCGGTATATCGGGATCATTCATTTTATTGATACTGAATAAGTACGCCTACATTTTTAATGCCATTGGTTACTTCAAGTTCTCCGTTCTGATTCCTTTTGCACTTGGTGCGGCAACAGGCCTGCTGCTTTTCAGCCGGTTTCTCTCCTATTTGCTGAATCGCTACTATCGACCGACGATATTGTTTATTACCGGTCTGTTGCTGGCTTCTCTCTATGTCATCTGGCCGTTTCAGCAACGGGTCTATGAAGTGGTCAGAGACAAGCCTCGTCTGATTTCCTCTTCACCACTGTTACCTCAGGAATTCTCGCAGTCTGTACTTTTGTCTTTGCTATTGCTCGGCCTCGGACTAGGCTTTGTCCTTCTCGTCAGCAATCTGGGCGCGGCAAAGGAGTTACAGGAATAAGATAAAGGCTGGGCTATAAATTGGCTGATAGCCTGTCAACTATAGAGCTTTCACCATGCCATTGTCCGAAATTATACTCATTGTTATGGGATTGCTGACCATAGCGATGATCGCAGCGGGAATCAGCAAGAACCTGCCTATTCCCTACACGGTGTTTCTGGTGATACTCGGCATTGTGCTCGGTGGTCTGGCACGAAGCTGGCCACAATTAGAGCAATTACAGGCTTTTCAGCTAACCCCGGATCTGGTTCTATTTTTATTCCTGCCTGCACTTATATTTGAGTCAGCGTTTAATCTCGATGCCAGGCAGTTATTGAAAAATCTGGCACCGGTTCTGTCGCTGGCTATACCGGCGTTACTACTCTCTACTGCATTAATAGCCAGCGGTCTCTATTTTATTCTCGACATTGATTTACTGCTTGCTCTGTTATTCGGAGCCCTGATATCGGCGACGGATCCGGTAGCCGTATTAGCTCTATTCAAAGAACTCGGCGCGCCACAACGATTGACGGTATTAATCGAAGGTGAATCCTTGCTCAACGATGCGACCGCTATTGTTGTATTTAAAATCATACTGGGGCTGTTTCTGGTTGGCAGTTTCAGTATTGTCGATGCAGGTATGGCTGTTACCAGTTTTCTGAAAGTATTTATTGGAGGTGCAATGATCGGTGCGTTTATGGGGATAGTACTCAGCGAATTGCTATATCGAATGAAGGCGGGCTTAAGTACTTATCTGGTCATGTCAATTGTGCTGGCTTATTCGTCTTTTGCTCTGGCTGAACATGTCCTGGCTGTCTCCGGCGTAATGGCAGTGCTGGCTGCTGCTATTAGTCTTAGTATTTTCGGTATCTCACGCGTACAGCAGTCTGAAGTGTTTACTGTTAAGGAGACCTGGGAAGTGCTGGCCCTGATTTGTAATTCCCTGCTTTTTCTGCTGGTAGGTCTATCAGTAGAGCTGCCAGCGCTGATTGCACGTGGTGATGTAATATTCGTAGCCATTTTTCTTGTTTTGCTGGCACGGGCACTGACTATTTACACCATGGTTCCGGTGACAGTGCGTACTTTTGGTTTGCCCCAAATTTCCACAGGTGAAAGACATGTTATGTGGTGGGGTGGTCTGAAAGGTGGTCTGGCTATAGCAATTGTTTTATCAGTCCCTCTTCATGTAGAGGGTCGCGGGTTGCTACTGGATATGACTCTGGGGGTTGTTTTGTTTTCTTTGTTAGTTAACGCGCCGACCATTCGACCACTTATGCATGCTCTTGGTATTGATCGATTGAGCGAGGATGAAAAAGATGAGTTAAAGCACGGTTTGATCAATGCGGAAAAACAGTCAGAGAAAATATTGCAAAAACTTTATCGGGCAGAATTGATCTCTCGAAGCACACAACAGCTTATTCAGCAGAAATCCAGAAATGTATTCTCCAGTGAAGAGGAAGAAGTCAACCCGAGCCAGAGCCTCCGGCATCTGGCCAATCTGGCTCTGCGTGCGGAGCAGGATGAGCTAAAACATCTCTATGATATCGGAATGATTGAACAGTATATCTATCTGGATTTCAGGAACAGGTTACGCAGAGATCAGGAGTATCGGCTTGACAGTCGCTTTCAGTATAGCGATATACCGGAAGTACCAAAGCGAAGTATGTTTATGAGTCTTGAATATACTTTGATAAAACGATTGCGTGAACACGACTGGGCCGCAGGTATTCTGGCAAGATACCAGCATCTGAGATTTTCGCAGAGTTTACAACGCGATATGGTCGGTGTGTTGATCGCGGTAGCTGCCGTCGAACATTTGGTGGAGCAGGAAAATGAAGATAGCGATCTGGTTGATCACGTGGCTGAAGTTTATCAGGAACGAATCCAGCGTCGAAGACAACGCCTGAATCAGGTGGCCAAAGAATTTCCTGAATTTTACCTGCGCTTTGAAACGCGCCTGTTTGCCAGAGTGACCATGCTGGCAGCACAACACTACAATGAAGCGGCGGTTCAGCAGGGTGAAATCGGCTCGAAAACTTTCAATAATATTGAACGACGGATAAAGGCGACATTGAGTGAATTACCGGCTATTTCCAGTCCAGTTGACAAACCGAGCCCGGGTGACCTGATTGGTACTGTGCCCTTACTAAACGGTCTGGCAACGCCCACACTGGAGAAGCTTGCTGACGCTGCGACACAGCTTACATTCATTGCCGGCGATACAATTATAGGTGAGGGTGACAGGGGCGATGCGCTCTACATTATCAGTCGTGGATGGGTGAAAGTATTCAGGCAACATGAAGAAATTGCAGAACTGAGGGATGGCGATTTTTTTGGAGAAATGGCTCTGCTCGGAGATCAGGTCAGAACGGCAACAGTTATCGCGGTTATTCCGACAAGCTTGTTCAGGCTGAATAGAAAGGACGTACTTATTTTGGCAGAAGAGGATCAGGAGCTAAGAGAGCGACTTGAAGATGCTAACGAGGTTCGCATGCAGAAAGACGATGACAGGTAAGCCTAGTAAAATCGTTTTTGTATCAATAAAGAAAATAACAGAAATAGTAATGCCAATGTGATTATTGGCAGATTTCCCCAGACAACATAAGGTGTGGCACCCTGGAAAAGTTTGGCTTCCGCAGACAGAGCGGTGGCTTTAAATTGTGGCGATTGTTTAAGCACTTTGCCTTTTTCATCAATAATCGCACTGATACCGGTATTGGTGGCACGCAAGAGGTAGCGGCCGCTTTCCATAGACCGCATTCGAGCCATTTGTAAGTGTTGATGCGGTGCCAGTGAGTCACCAAACCAGGCGTCATTGCTGACGTTTACCAGAACTTCCGCGTCTGGCAGTGCTTTGATAACTTCCTCACCAAAAGTGTCTTCGTAGCATATTGAAATTCCGATACTCAATTCATCATTTGTCAGTATGGGTTTTGACTGATTACCGGGGCTGAAATTGGACATAGGTATCTGCAGAAAATCCAGCAGTATGCCGAGTACTGGTTTTAGTGGCAGGTATTCGCCAAAGGGAACCAGATGATGTTTGTGATACCAGCCGGTCTTCTGCCCAGCAAGCATCATCACGCTGTTATAGTATTTACGTGAGTCGTGCTCGAGACTCGGAATGCCGCTAAGGAAGATTGTTTGGCGTTTACTCGTCAGTTGAGTCAGTTTGTCGATAAAGTCGGGTATAGTAGAAGGGTAAGCCGGGATAGCGGTCTCCGGCCACACAACAAGGTCGTCCTGCCAGTGAGGCGCAGATAAATTCATATAAAGTTCCAGAGATTTCTCCCGCATCTCAGGCAACCATTTTAATTTTTGCGGTATGGCAGCCTGGATGAGTGCGACATTGATTGTCTTTCCCGTGTATCGGGTCCAGTCAATTTTTCCCAGAGATAAACAGGTGATGGAGATCAAAACAAGCATGACCATTCCGACTACAGAAACTCTTCCACGACTACGATAAATCAGAGCAAGTAAAGCGGCAATAAATATTGTCAGCCAGCTAAGCCCGTAGGAACCGAATATCGGGGTGATGGCTGAAAAAAAAGTATCACTCTGGCTGTAAGACAGGTTCAGCCAGGGAAACCCGGTAAATATCCATGATCTGCACCATTCGCTCAGCACCCACATTGCGGGGACCACAATCAGCATCCAAAGTTTTTCGTTTTTACTAAGCCAGCGTTTTGAGATGTAGCCCGTTAAAGCGGGGTAGAGTGATAAAAAGGCAACAAGAGCCGCAGTGATGAGAATGGAGCCGACCAATGTCACACCACCAAACATATTTATACTGATATGTAACCAGTAAACACCACCACCAAACATGGTTAGACCAAAGAGATAGCCGGAACGAAATGCCTGTTCAGCAGAACTATCACTCCAGATCAAAATCAACAGAGCAGGACTGAGCAAGGCAATAATGAAAATATTGAAAGGAGCGTAAGCAAAAGGCATCAATGCGCCGAGCAGTAGACACAGAATAAAACGAGGTGGCTTAATCAACATGATGTAAACAATATACCTGATTTGATACGCTGAGAGCGGGCTAAGCAGAACTTAATTTTCAGGTGTTTCAGACTTGATATCGAGGCCTTTTTTTCGAGCCTTGCGTCTCCAGAATCGTCGGGCCAGTTCCTGCATATCTCGTGATTTATCTCCTTCATCAACCAGTTCCAGACCCAGTATCGTTTCCAGAATATCTTCCAGAGTGACAATACCTTTGACGTGACCGTATTCGTTTACAACGAGTAGAATGTTGGCACGCTGGTGAAGTAATTGATTAAACGCTTTCGACAATGGAAAAGTGTCGAGCACAGCAATCAATTCGCGTTTGTACTCAGCTATGGGATTTGTTCCATCACCGCGCGTCTGCGCGAGTAATACATCATTCAGCAAGACGAAGCCGGTAATCAGATTAACGTCATCTTCGTATATTGGTATTCGGGAAAAACGTTCAGATTGATGTTCCTGGCAATAGTCTGAAACAGACATTGAAGACTGCACAGAAAAAACAACCGAGTGTGGTGTCATGGCCTGTTCCACTTTTATCTCTTTCATGGAAAGCAGATTCATTAATATTTTCAATTCCTGCTGATCAAGCAGACCGTCTTCCCAGCTGAGTTGGGCCATTGCGGAAAATTCATCACGATTGAAGCCTTTTAGACCGGGGCCGTGCGTGAGCGAGCTGGTGAGCAATTCAGATAGTTTTACAAAGGGATACAAGAGCCAGACCAGTCCGCTGACGGCGTAGGCGGTTGAAGGAGCCAGTTTTTGCCAGTAGTGAGCACCGAGGGTTTTCGGGATGATTTCAGAGAAGATGAGTATAAGTAAAGTAAGAATTGCGGATATTATTCCGAAGTAGGCACTACCAAAAACAATACTTGCCTGAGCTCCCGCACCGGCTGCTCCAACGGTATGGGCAATGGTATTGAGAGTCAGAATTGCAGCAAGCGGTTTATTAATATCTTCCTTTAGTGTGCGCATCAATTTTGCCGATGCGTGATTCTCCTGTTCCTGCACGGCGATATAGCCAACAGTAACGCTCAACAATACAGCTTCGGCAATGGAACACAGAAAAGAGAAACCCAGAGCAATAAATACGTAGATTAACAGTAGCAGCATGTCAGTGACCTGGTGATGAGCTAGATTGGAAGAGCTATATGGAAAGTCTTTGTCTCAGGCATTCAGGTGCGGGTAGTTTCCCTCGCTTATCACACCTTCGCTGGGTAGTCGGGTGGAAGGCGCGTTAAACTCACAAGGGTAGCCATAGTCACAACTGCAGGTGCCAATTTGACGCGTTCTTATCATCCAGTCTACATAGGCCATATAGTCTCCTTTAGTCAGGTTCTTTAACGTCATCCAGCTTAATCAGGCGTAGCAGGTGTACACGGCGTTTATCCGATCGCAGTACTTTTACATTATAACCGGCAAGATCAATCATCTCACCGCGTTTCGGCAGGTGACCAAAGGCATTAATAACAAGCCCGCCGATGGTTTCATATTCATCGTCACTCAGGTTTGTACGAAAGAATTTGTTAAAATCATCAATCGGAGTTAGTGCTTTAACCGTATAGCGGCTCTTCCCGTGCTGGTTGATGTATTCTTCCTCTTCGATATCGTGCTCATCTTCAATTTCGCCTACAATTTCTTCAATCACATCTTCAATAGTAACCAGACCGGCGACACCATACTCATCAACGACAATAGCCATGTGATTGCGACTGGAACGAAACTCCCGCAATAGAACATTCAGACGCTTGCTTTCAGGGATAAAGACGGCGCGTCGCATCATATCCTTGATGTTGAAGTCTTCATTCTCATTATTCGAATAGTAGGCCAGTAAATCTTTCGCCAGCAAAATACCGATGACATCGTTGGCATCACCAGCAATCACGGGAAAACGTGAGTGTCCGGATTCAAGTACGATACTGATAATTTCTTCTGGTTTGGTTTCATTATCGATCGCAATCATCTGAATTCTCGGCACCATGATGTCACGTACCTGCATATTAGAAACGTGCAAAGCACCTTCAACCATAGCCAGAACGTCAGGATCAAGCAGGTTACGGGCTTCAGAGTTGCGGAGTATATCAACCAGTTCTTGGAGGTTCTGCGGTTCCCTCGTGAGCGCATTTTTCAGCCAGCTCATGAAGGACTGAGGACCGGTGGCAGGGTCTTCTTTCATTTAGATTATGATTTATAAGGATTGTCTATTTTCAGGGTTTTAAGAATGTTAATTTCCATCGCTTCCATACTCGATGCGTCGTTGTCTTCTATATGATCATAGCCTAATAAATGTAATGTGCCATGAATTACGATATGTGCCCAGTGATCCATCAGTTTTTTTCCTTGTGCCTCAGCTTCACGCTCAATAATCGGGGCACAAATGACGATATCGCCTAACAGGCGGAGTTCAATTTCCACGTCAATATCAGATGGAAAGGACAGAACATTTGTTGCCCCGCTGCCTTTACGCCATTGTTCATTGAGTGTGGCGCCTTCTTCCAGATCCACTATTCTCAAGGTTAGCTCAAGATCGGACGTTTCGTTCTGTAATGCCGAATCGACCCAATGTGAAAGCGTTTCTTTGTCAGGCAGACCAGCTATATCACTGGCGTACTGAATATCTATGATATTCGTCACTGTAATTTTTTAGTCACTACTTTCTTTTCTTTCATGGCGTTCGTAGGCATCCAGTATTCTGGCAACCAGTGGATGCCTGACCACGTCCTTTGATTTGAAAAAAGTAAAACTAATACCCTGTTCTTCATTGAGTATGTCAATTACATGACGAAGCCCGGATTTCCTGTCATTTGGTAAATCGATTTGAGTGATGTCTCCAGTGACTACTGTTTTTGAACCAAACCCAATACGTGTCAGGAACATTTTCATCTGTTCCACAGTGGTGTTTTGTGCTTCATCAAGTATGACAAAAGATTCATTCAGCGTACGACCACGCATGAAAGCAAGTGGCGCTACTTCAATCACATTACGCTCCATAAGTTTGGCGACTTTCTCAAACCCGAACATTTCATAGAGAGCATCGTAGAGTGGCCGAAGATAAGGATCGACTTTCTGAACCAGATCACCAGGCAGGAAACCAAGCTTCTCACCCGCTTCAACGGCTGGGCGGACAAGCACAATGCGTCTGACCAGATCTTTTTCCAGTGCTGCTACAGCGCAGGCTACAGCGAGATAGGTTTTACCGGTTCCTGCCGGTCCGATACCAAAATTGATATCATGCTCCTGAATATTGTTCAGATAAATACGCTGATTGGCTGTTCTGCCTTTAATGACACCACGTTTGGTGACTATTGAAATATCTTCCGGTAATTCACTTTCAATCTGTTCGTCAATATTAGCGCCTTGCATATGCAGGTGAACAATTTCTCCGGTGATTAACACGTCTTTACCTGCCTTATAAATTTCCTCAATGAGTCTGGCAGTTAATTCGACACTTAGCGGCGAGCCAATGACGCGGAAATTGTTACCACGATTATTTATTTCCACACCCAGACGCCTTTCCAGTTGGCGCAGGTGGGCATCCAGCGGGCCGCAATTTGCCAGACGCTCGTTGTCGGCTGGTTCGAGTACGACCTCCAGTGCAATAGGTTGGATTTTGTGGCTAGTGGTGTTCAAGTATCAGACAGCGATTCTTTGTTCGACGAGGGGTTTGCTAGTTCGGTTTTCTGACGGCAATTCACCACGAAGCGAATTCGGCAGAGCTCTGGTAATTTTTATGTCAGTGAATTTTCCTATCAATGCACTATCACCAGCGAAGTTGACAACTCTATTGTTCTCGGTTCGACCACAAAGTTCTTCTGTTGTCTTTCGTGACGTTCCTTCAACCAGAATACGTTGAGTTGTGCCAACCATAGCTGCGCTTATCTCGGCTGAATACTGATTGATTCGTGTTTGCAGGATTTGCAGGCGCTGCTTTTTTGTCTGTAGAGTTGTCTCGTCAGGCATGTTCGCTGCAGGTGTACCCGGGCGTTTGCTATAGATAAAACTGAATGACTGATCGTAGCCAATATCAGCTATCAGATTCATTGTGTCTTCAAAATCTTTATTAGTCTCGCCCGGGAAACCAACAATAAAATCAGAAGAAATACTGATTCCCGGTCGAATTTTTTTCAGTCGGCGAATTTTTGCTTTGTATTCGAGAACAGTATGACCACGTTTCATCAAAGCAAGAATACGATCTGAACCACTTTGCACAGGAAGATGCAAATGGCTGACCAGCTCAGGAATATGGGCATAAGCTTCGATAAGTCGTTCCGAAAACTCAATCGGATGTGATGTTGTATAGCGTATCCTTTCGATACCCTGAATAGCTGCTACGTATTCAAGCAGACTGACGAAATCGGCCTTTTTTCCATCATAAGTATCACCGATGTAGGCATTGACGTTCTGACCGAGGAGGTTTATTTCTTTCACGCCTTGTCCTGCCAGTTCGGCAACTTCGGCAATGACATCGTCAAGCGGGCGCGAGATTTCTTCACCGCGTGTGTAGGGGACAACACAGAATGTACAGTATTTGCTGCAGCCTTCCATAATTGATACAAAAGCAGAGGGACCCTCAGCTCTTGGTGCAGGCATACAATCGAATTTTTCTATCTCAGGAAAGGAGATATCGACCACAGCTTTTCCCTGCTTCTCAATACTGTCCACCATTTCCGGTAAACGATGCAAAGTCTGCGGCCCGAATACCATGTCCACGTAAGGTGCTCGTTCGCGAATGGCTGCACCTTCCTGGCTGGCAACACAGCCACCCACTCCGATCAGGAGATCCGGGTTTTCATCTTTGAAAGCACGCCAGCGACCGAGCTCGGAGAAAAGTTTTTCCTGAGCTTTTTCCCGAATCGAGCAGGTATTCACCAGAATGATGTCTGCTGTAGCCGGATCGTCAGTCATGCTGGCATCATGAGAGTCGGTGAGAATATCCCGCATCTTTGCCGAATCGTAATCATTCATCTGACAGCCGAATGACTTGATGTACAACTTTTTGCCCATAATCTCTGGAGTTTTCAAGGGGCTGGCTAAACTACACTGTATTTTTGAGCTTTTCCAGCCACTTTTACCCACACAAAGCCGCCATTAGTGAATTGAAAATCCCCGTTATTTCTTTGATTTTAATGATAAAATTGTGATTTGCTGATTCCAGATAAAGGACGCGGTCGCGGTCTTTAATCTGACTTTTGCCGGAGTTCGCTTAGTTCTGCCGTTAATTCGTCCCGTTTACGGGCGATTTCGGTGGTTTCCGCCAACGCATCGAAAGCCATCGCTTCAGCACGTTCGGCACGCTCGAGCAACTCCTGTCGTTGTCGGCCAAGCAGCATTTCTTTCTTTGAAGGACCGGCAAGTGAGCGCAAACTGCTAAGCAGTCTGTTTAAAAATGTCCGGGAATTCTCGTAAAGACGATAACCATCGTCTTCAACCCTGGTTTCCTGCGAAAATGATTTAAATTCCGGATCAGAGGTAAAAGTCTGAATCTGCTCGAGAATGGATTCGATTAGTAATAAGGTAGGTTTATCCGTAGCGTCTGAATGGGCATAATGCTCCAAAATCATTTTAAGCTTTCTGGCTTGCTGAAAACCATCTATGTTTTTTTCAAACTCAATTTTCATGGCGAGGACTCAGGGCGTGTACCCATCGCATATTAGTAGTTGCCTGAAGCAAGTCAAGCTGGCAATCAGAACGCTATTCCAGCCCCTGTGCTACGCGATTGAAGGCTAATGGAATATCTGCTGAAATCAATCATAGTGGCTTTCCAGCTTATATTCAGTTTTGATCCTGCTGTTTACGCGGTAGTCTGGACATCTATCAGTATTTCCCTGCTTGCTGTTCTGATTGCGGCTGGTTTCTGTATACCAATGTCCTTGCTGGTTGCCCTGCGCGAATTCCCCGGAAAAGCGCTTTTGTTACAAACTCTCAATACTCTGGTTGCCATGCCAACAGTTGTGGTCGGGCTCTTGCTTTACGGATTGTTAAGCCGACAGGGTCCCCTGGGAGAGTTAGGTTTGCTCTATACCCCGACGGCTATGGTAATGGGTCAATGTGTTCTCATCATTCCGGTCATCTGGAGTCTCGGAATTAGTGCCTGTAACAGTGCCGATCCGCGTTTGCTGACGACGGCCAGGGCAATGGGGGCCAATCCTGTGCAACAGGGTCTCCTGTTTTTGAACGAACTGCGTTTTGCGATCATGGCAGCCATAGTGATGGGTTTTGGTCGGGCGATAGGTGAAGTTGGAATAGCCATGATGCTGGGCGGTAATATCGAAGGTTTCACACGGACAATGACAACCGCAATTGCCCTTGAAACCAGCAAGGGTGAATTCGAATTCGCACTGGCTTTGGGTGCATTGTTACTTCTGGTGGCCTTTACCGTTAATGGCTTATTACAACGCTTTCAGTATTTGAACAAATGAGCCTGATTTATCAACTTAATAATATTCAGTACATTTATACGACTACACCGGTATTGCGTATTGATGAATATAGTATTGAGGAACACTCAGTTACCGCGCTGGTAGGTGCGAACGGCTCTGGTAAAAGCACTCTGTTGAATATGCTCGCCTTTATCACTGAGCCAACAGCGGGTGAGTTAATTTACGCGGGCGAAAAAATGAGTTCTGCCCATAGCACTGATTGCAGGCGTGAAACAGCCTACGTTCAGCAGAAACCCTATCTGTTCAATTTTTCGGTAAGACAGAATATAGAGCTCGGTCTGAAACTGAGAGGCATTAATAAGCGGCTTCGTCGACACTCAAGTGACAAAATAGCGGAGAAACTGAATCTGAGTAAATTGCTTGGCAGACGGGCGCACGAGTTATCCGGCGGCGAATTACAGAAAGTTGCTATCGCCCGTGCCCTTATACTTGAGCCGAGAGTCTTACTATTGGATGAGCCTTTTTCGCATCTGGATAAAAATTCACGAATTGATATCGAAAACCTGCTGAAATCGCTCACGGCATCTGCCGCACAAACGATAATATTCAGCACCCATGATGTACTACAAGCGCAGAGTCTGGCAACACAGGTCTGTAGTTTGAATCAGGGAAGAATTGGTTCGTCATTGCATGTAAATACTTTTAAGGGCGATCTGGATGTGATTGCAGGCGTATTCAAGACTTCGCGGCTTGATATTCACGTTCCACCGTTGTTTGAAGCGGGTTCACAGCTCGCAATTGACTCTACGCAGCTGGTACTTTCCCGTGAACGCCTGAAATCCAGCATGCGTAATCAATTTCAGGGGCGGGTAGTGGGTCTACAGGAGCTTGGAGGCGAGGTAAATATCAGTGTCGATGCCGGAGAAATCTGGCAGGCCATTATCACCCATGAAGCCCTGAACGATCTGCAGATTGAGATTGGGGCGGAGATCTGGTTGAGCTTCAAATCGAGTGCAGTTCAGGTTTTCTAGGGAATTCACGGCGAAAGCGGTAAATTTATCTCTGATTTTGTGAGATTGGCCAAGTATTTCCTTCAACAAAGCTGCCATAACGTCATATAATATTTCGCATTCTTATGAACTTAGCCGTGGAAAGTAAGCCAATAGTACAGATTTATTGAATGGCCATGCAGGACAAAACTCTCGAAAAGATCGCAGCGGCTTTGTATGAGCCGAAATTGCCCTATCATAATTTTGGTCATGCCATTACTGTGACTCGTTTTTCTGCGCAGCTTATTGAGCAGTGTTGCCGGGAAAACGTGCCGCTTGATGAGAAGGTGGTCTATTATGCCTTGCTTTTTCATGATGCCGGTTATCAGCATGATCATCATGCTCTTGGCTTCGATTCCAAGGAAGCCTATTCGGCCGATCTGTCTGAACACGCATTGCGCGACTATGGTGTTGATGTGGATGTTATCAACAAAGTCAAAAAGGCGATTCTGGCAACCCATATCGACGGAACCTGTGAATCAAATGAAGACAAGGCCGTGCGGGCATCCGATCTTTCCGGGCTGGCTGCGGGTTATGATGTTTTTAAAGCCAATGCGATAAAGTTAAGAGAAGAACAGGAAATGATGTCAGGTCAGAGTCCGGACTGGAGCACATATACAGCCAGCGTCAGAGACACGGTACGGTTATTTCTACGAGAAGAGCTTGAACTAACCAGTGATTATTTCGATGAAAATAATAACTCTGTTTTTCATACAAAAGTTGAAGAAAACATACAGATCCTGTTATCTGATAACTCACCTACAATGTAAGATCCTTTTTTGTTATGCCCGTCTACGAATATCTATGTCCTGATAACGGATATGTAGTTGAAGTAAATCATCCAATGAATGTGAAGTTAAAAAACTGGGGAGAGTTATGCTTTGCCGCGCAGATTTCTCTAGAAGATACCGATCCTTTGTCTGAGATAGAACGTATATTTACCAGCGCTCCCGGAGTTGCTGTACCCAAATTTAACAGTGAATTGAAAAACATGGGCTTTACCAAACTGGTAAAAAGGGACGATGGGGTTTACGAAAATGTGACCTCAATTGATGGTGAGAAAAAGTATATGACACAGGGTGATAAAGACTCCGTTCCACATTTTCACAAGAAAATAGGTGACTAAGCCTGATATGGAATCCGAAATTGATCTTGAAACACTGGAGAAATTTGCCGATCTGGCCAGTGAGTTAATTATCAAGTACGCCTTTCAGATACTGGGCGCGATAGTTGTTTTAATTCTGGGCTGGTTTGTCGCCAGATGGGTGTCCGGTCTGATATTGAAATTATGCCAGCGGGCCAGTCTCGACGTTACCTTATCTAAATTCTTTGCCGACATTGCCAAGGGTCTGGTGCTGATTTTCGTGCTGATAATAGCACTCGGTAAATTCGGGATCACTATTGCACCCTTTATTGCGGCACTCGGTGCGGTAGCTTTCGGCGGAACGCTGGCTTTACAAGGACCCTTGTCCAACTACGGTGCTGGCCTTACTATTATTCTGACTAGACCTTTCATTGTTTCTGACACGATCCGAATTCAAGGTGTGACCGGCATTGTTGAGGTAGTAAAGCTCGCTTATACCCAGCTTAGTACAGAAGATGGAGAAGTTATTACCATCCCCAACAAATTAATTGTCGGAGAGATACTACACAACTCTAATGCAAGTCTTATTGTAGAAGGTAGCATCGGTGTCGCCTATGACAGCGATACGGATAAAGCTGTTGAATTAATCAGAGAAGTACTGGGAAGTCATCCGGATGTTGTTGACACACCCACCGCGCAGATTGGTATTCAGCAATTTGCCGATTCAGCGATAGAAATCGGGTTTCGATACTGGGTGCCTACCAGTAAATATTATGAAGTCATGTATGCAGTGAACGGTCGTATTCTGTCCAGTTTGAATGATGCGAAAATCACCATACCTTTTCCGCAACGAGATGTGCATATTATTGAGAAGGCTTAGTGGCAGAATTTCGTTTCGGCTTGTTCGTATTAGCGGTTGCCTTCTCGTACATCAATAACAGTTTCTGATACTGGTATTTCAGTTTTTCCAGCTCGTATTGTTTGCTGATATAACCAAGCAACTGTCGGTTCATTCTGTAACCTGCAGTGCTAATGAAGAAACAATAAAGTAAAATGAAGCCACCGAGAGTGCTGCTGTAAATATCTCCGAGTGAAATTAGATATAATGCCGAAGGCAAAAGCGTAGGGAAAACATAAAAGAACAGAACCATCAGGCTGACGGAATAGGATATGGTTGCTCCCGCCACGAGTCCTGATACAGAAAGCAAAGTAATACCTGTGTACAGCGTAAATTCGATTATGTTTTTACCATCATGCGGGATCAATATAATGGCTGCCAGACCCCACATAATACCGGACAGGCAGACGCTGCCGACAAACAGGTCATGCCATTTTGATGCATTGTCGAGTGTAATTTCAGATCGCTTATATTTCCACAGAAGGCCATAGCGAAGAATCGAAAAGACCCAGATTACTATCAGCCAGCCAATCAGTACCGGTCGATTGGCAACGCCCCAAAGTGCCGCAGCAAGAATTATTGACGCGACTACCGGAAAGAAAAAGGTAATGGCAGATTGCGAATACAGAATTTCAACCTGGGCTAGAATAAGTCGTTTTTGCTGCATTTGTTTTTATCCAGTATGCCTTGATCAAACAGGAACTAATGTAAAATATCACTTTCTGCCGGGTTACCCAAAGCCGGCATTGGTCCTGACTGGTGGTGAATCATTTTCCATCCAGACTCTTCCCTGACAAACACATTCGTGGCTACTAGTTCTGTTTCGGCGAGTACTTCGGTACAAATAACGAGTGCAGTATCTCCCAGAATTTTGGCATTGGCATCGTGACAGCTTATGGCAGGAGACATACCGCCTTCAAGTATACGTTTCCAGCTGGATCTTACCGCTTCATGGCCTAGTAGCGGAGGCCAGCCCGGGTGAATCACTGCGATCTCATGAGTGTCTGACCATAACTTCTGCATACTTTCCATGTCCTTATTGGAAAAGGCCAGATAAAAAGCATCATTTGCGCCAAGTACGGCCTGTTCCTGTATTTTCATGTAGGCACTATTTTTGAGGAAATGAATGGTGCGTAACAGACTAGATTACCAGTATTGCTACTACTTGTATGTATAAGCGAAATCATATTTTAGATATTCATCACAAATTTTCTGTAAAAACCGCTTTTCCTCATCGCTGTACCACTCCATATAATGTTTTTTGTCTTCGCGCACCACGGTTACGCCAAAAGGTGTTTCCGGGTCCTTTTTTTTGCTCATTTTTTCTTTACTTGATTCACTGATGCCATAAAGAAGTTGTTCATCACTGAGACCAAGCTTCCAGTATTGATTGAGCTTCTGAAGTTCGCTCAATGGCGAGGACCTAATATCTTCGTATCTGAGTAGAAGTGTATTGGCCGGATAGCGTTCTATTAATTTTCCCCAACTATTATAAAATCGAATGCACCACCAGATATCATTATTAAAGCGATGACCACTGATGTCACCACGAAGATATTCCTTGAAGTCGCACTGGTAGTGTTCTTTCCATTTCTCATAGTTCGATACAAGGGACGCGCGAATATCTCTTACCAGTATAAGATAAGGTGGCAGTTTTATTGCGTGTCGAAACATACCATTGCCTAGTAGAAAATGCGGTATGGAATGAGCACTGACCAGATGCGGCAGAAAGTCATTGCTGCGCGGGTCTTTCGGCCCGCCGATAACATCGTTGGCATGAATGTATTCAGGTGGAGGAAGATCGTATTTCTTCGTCAGGGCCATGGCTAACATGTGTTTAAGCCAGTGCGTACCGCCCTGATGCATGCTGATTAGAAAGCCATCAAATTCACGATGTTTGATTAAAGAGAAATTTGAAATATCCCTTCGCAGGCTGTGGTATTTAAATGCTAAGGTCATTAATCAGGGCGATGAATAGTTGAATGGGTATTCTACACTAGACAAGACTTCAATGAAGATGCTTTGTAATGAAAAAATGAAGGGCTTGCTTATATTATTTTCGCTTCCTGTATATACTTACAGCTGTTCCTGTTCTGTATTGATCATGTGATTTTCCGACTAGAGGTTCATACTCTGTTCAAAACAGCAATCTGATATAAAGTGATCCGCAAGACAAAAGGTTTTGTATTTTGAGCATAGATAATCGAACCTCAAATAGCGAATTTGAAGCCCGTCGCGATGTGGCCAAAGGTGCTGGCACTGTGTTTCTGGCCAAAACGGGCTCAGTAATCGAAATTATTACGCAACCTGCCTACACATGGATGTTTGGCCTGGCGACCTACGGACTTTATTCAGTACTGTGGTCATTGGTAAATCTGTTGGAAAATATTGCCGATCTGGCAATGACTGCGGCCTTGCAACGGGTATTACCAAAGATGGAAGAGGCTGAAGCGCGGGCCGCTGTAATCAAAGCAGCATTTATACTGGGTGTATTGCCCTGTCTTGTGCTCGCTTTTTTAATCTCGATTAACGCAGATCAACTTGCACCTCTTTTCAATGTTGCAGACAAGGATCTGGCTCAGTTGGAGACTGGTATTACCCTGTTCATCTGGGCTCTGCCCTTATGGGCAAGTCTTGAGATTGCAACTTCAGCCCTGCGCGCCTGTCAGGCCTTTGGCCCGGAAATTCGTTTGCGTTTATTGTGGGAGCAATTAAGTCGTTTCGTTCTGGCCGTATTACTATGGTCGTTCGGCGTAGATACTCTCGCTTTGCTAATTGCACATTTGATGTCTCTAATTTTAACTACCTTCCTGTCCTTACGATTGCTCCACAAATATTGTGATTTGAAACTGGCCTGGCGTTGTAATATTTCATACAGCATTTATCGCGATCTGTTTTTGTCAGGTCTGTCTGTGTTACCCGCAAACGTTTTAAGTCGAATGTTTGTTGATATGCCAGCGATAGTACTAAATTTCAGTTTGCCCGGTGCCGCGGGTGCCAATGCGTCCGGCCTGTACAGCATTGCGAGAAAACTGGCTAGTATCCCGCAGTTGGTCCGAAGTGTGTTTTCACATGTGGTCAGTCCTGTTGGCGCTGCATCCGTAAATCGAGAACAGCGTGCTGCCCAGGCGCTATACACCTTCTCAATCAGATTATCCTTGCTGCTGGCATTACCAACGGCGATGGCTCTGATTATGGCGGCGGACACAATGCTTGCACTATTCGTTACAGGTGCAGCGGCAGCCTGGCCAGTCGTGGTAATTCTGACAACCGCGAGAGGCTTCGAAGCAGCCTTTGGCCCGGCATCCGCTTTACAACAAGTGATAAGTCATCGTGGCTTACCGATACTTAACAGCGCAATTGGATTTCTGGTGGCAATGATAGTCCTGCTTATCACTTTTTCAGATTATCAAACTGTCGGTATGGCGTTCGCAGTTGCGTCGGGGCAGCTCGTAATTGCTTTTATGTCTGTTTGGCAGTTAGCGAAGACCGAAGGTCTGAAACCCTTTGATGGTAGTTTCAAACGCCTTGTTATTGGCGCGTCTTTAGCCTGCCTGCTGATCTTTCTTACTGGCCTGACAATGAATTCTGCTCCGGCGCTCGTCAAAGCGCTGGCAATTACTCTGAGTTATTTGCTAGCGCTCTGGCTAAGTGTTCGTTTCGCTTTACCAGTCAAAGATCGCGATGCTCTGGGAAAGCTTGGAAGACGACTAAAACTTTCAAGTTGATGTACTACCACGCAGTATAATACCGGGTTTAATACTAGCGTTTATCCATTTGAATAAAGTGAATTATCGATTCAGCGCCTCTTACAGACGAAGGCTTATCATTACGGTCAAAAGCTTCATCAACAAATTGTTTTTGCAATTGGAGTAATGCTTCATCTGGTACAGTTTCTGTCCGGTTAAGCGCTTCCTTCAGGCCCAGAGAATTTTTTATCACATCTCCCGTTTTCCAGAATTTCAAATTGGTTTCTTCCAACTCGTTCGGATTGAGAAAAATACACGGGCGCTGACGGTAATACAGGAACTCGTAAACCTGGCTCGAGACATCGCCGAGATATATATCGGTACTGCGCGTGTAAGTCATATCAGTTGAGAGTACGCTTCCCGTGTCAATAAGGATGTTGGTGCAATTTCTGAATGAATCAATATTGATACTTCCGTGATAGCGTTTGTGTTTAAAAAGACGAATATGCGGAGCGAAGATCAGATTGTACTTAGATGATTTCGCGAAGAACTCAAGAACATCTTTTCCCATTTTCAACCAGGAGGATTGGCGAGGATGAAAGTGTGGTGTGTAGAGTACGACGGGTTTGTCGTTCTCGAAGAATCTGGAAGTCGATGGTTTCAGTTTTTCCAGAGCTTCAAACTTCGGGTAACCAATTATCCTGCAACAACCTTCGGCCAGTTCACTACTGAATCTGTCGTAGTAAGACTGTCCTGGTACCAGAACATAATCAAATTTGAGTCGACCTTTATTGAAAGACACCGGTCGATCGCCGGCGCCATGTCTTAAACCAATAAACTTGATCTTTTTAAAAGCAGGCAGCAGTTTCAGGCTGATAAAATTTTTCTCCGGTGCGACAAGCGCATCATATGAAGTGAGCAGCTTACGATTGCGCCATAAGACCAGTGGGCGATGCAGGGAGGGGAAACGTGTGGCCAGTATTCTACTGCCGGGTAATAAACTAAATGAACAATTATGCTCGGGATAGACAGCAGCGATACGATGGGCTTCTTTGAGAGTGCTTTCGCTGGAGAACAAAAGATCAACCTTGATCTCAGGCTTAAGTCTGGATAGCTCGAATGCCACAGGTGCGCCATGGATTACCTGATAACTTAAATAGTGATTGAATAGAAAACCAACTTTCATTGTTGTTCTCTCAATAAAAATTTAGTGATGCTGCTGATCGAGCCAGGCCTGAAACATCAGTACGTTCCATAAAGGCCCTTTCCAGTTTCGCTGTCCACTTAGGTGTTCTTTCCATTTGCAATGAACCATAGCGGAATCAAGATAAGCTTGATCCTGTAAACGCTTTTCATCAAGTAAATGTTCAGCCCAGTCACGCAAAGGGCCTTTAAGCCACTCTCCAATCGGGATCTTAAAACCGCGTTTTGGTCTTTCGAGCAGCGCTCGTGGTACGTAGCGATAGAGCACCTGGCGTAGTAACCATTTGCGCTCCTGTGCCCTAATCTTCAGGTTCATTGGTAATGACCAGGCAAATTCTACGACTCGATGGTCAAGCAAAGGCGTTCGTGCTTCCAGAGACACTGCCATGCTGGCGCGGTCAACTTTGGTAAGAATATCATCTGGCAGGTAGTTCAAGGTATCCCAACATTGGAGTTTTTCAAGCGGATTGTTAAGTAGACTTGTTCTGGCGGCAGGCCATAGTTCTGAGCCAGAACGCTCTACTCGAAGAACAGGTGATTCAGAGTCATTCCATTCACTGATCAATTCCTGATAAATATTATCACTGTTGCCGTTGAGGATTCTGGCCAGATGATGAAGTTTATGACCGTAATAAGCATCAGTATTTTTTTCCCGGCCAAGCCAAATCAGAGAATCCCAACTGCCGGGGCTTAGAGTTCGTAAGACGGATATCAGAGTTTTCCGCAGGGGGCCATGAATCCGCTCACTCCACTGGCGTAGAGTCTCGGCGCTTTGATAACGATTGTAGCCGGCAAACAATTCATCACCGCCATCGCCTGAGAGGGCAACGGTGACGTGTTCACTGGTCATTTTTGATACCAGAAAGGTGGGTATCTGTGAAGAATCGGCGAAAGGCTCATCATATATAGCAGGGAGAAGAGGGATCACCTCTCTGGTTTGCTCAGCGCCGATATACAGCT
Organism: Gammaproteobacteria bacterium; assembly: GCA_012103475.1. Lineage (GTDB taxonomy): Bacteria > Pseudomonadota > Gammaproteobacteria > Eutrophobiales > Eutrophobiaceae > WLWS01. The sequence continues at coordinate 1,034,390 of WLWS01000001.1, forward strand.
CAGTATGTTCAGTGCCAAGATGTCGGGCAATAGCCTGTGCATGTTTTGACTCATCATAATCTGAGTTGTCAAAGCCAATGGTAAAAGTTTTGACTGATTGGCTGGCCTGCTCCTGCATCAGGGCAACGATGCTTGCTGAATCGAGACCACCAGATAGAAATGCGCCAAGTGGAACATCAGCGACCATTCTTCTGCCAACAGCGTCTTTAAGCAGATCATCAAGCTTATCGATTGCTGCTTTGTCGTCCAGTTGAAAAGGCCTGCTACGGCTCTGTTCAATAGTGCTGGAGATATCCCAGTAAACGTAATTTCGTGGTTCCTGCCCGGCCTGTAGTGTGACTATCTGGCCGGGTTCAAGCTTGTAGATACCTTTGTAAATACTTTGAGGTGCCGGTATATAGCGGTAGCGCATGAATGCGGCAAGTGCATTCTCGTCTATTTTCTGTGTCCACCCGGGGTGTTCTCTAATAGCTTTTATTTCAGAGCCAAACAGGAAAAGATTCTTGAAGGCACCCCAGTAAAGTGGCTTGATACCGAGCCGGTCACGCACAAGGGAAAGACTACGTTGCTGTCGATCCCAGAGAGCAAAAGCAAACATGCCATTCAGTTTTTTTACAGCTGCTTCAAGGCCCCATCTGGCGCAAGCTTCTAATACAACCTCAGTATCAGAATGGCCGCGAAAACGGGTATCTTGCAGTTCTTCCCGAATTTCGCGGGTGTTATAGACTTCTCCGTTATAAACGATGACGAAACGCTGGCAACTTGAAACCATCGGCTGCCTGCCGGTCGCAGACAAATCAATTATGGCCAGGCGACGAAAACCCAGCCCAACACCGGCGTCGACATCTGACCAGGTGTCGCCGTCATCCGGGCCACGATGGTTCAGACTGTTCGCCATTGCCAATGCAGTTTGTCGAATCCATGTGGCATCACCCGTATGGGTGCTATCAATAAAGCCTGCTATTCCACACATAGGGCTGGTTTAATAACGAGAATTTGTGTCAGAAGACTATGAGGGATTGTGATCCTGTTTACTACAAGATTCAACCGTGAAAAAAAAGCGCCTAAATAGGATAGACTTTTGCGGGCTTTTCTAGGTGTAATTTCTGACCATTATTAATATATCCCGGGATAACAACCTGGTTATTACTTTCCTGAAGAACAATTTCTTCTGAACCTTTTAACACTGGGAAAGTGTCGCAGTTTTTGCATACTCCGGTATTTCGATTGCCTTCCAACAGCATTTTTCGTTTTGCCTGAAACTTTTTTGAATTCCAGATTGAATTCAAATCTTTTTCCATTATATTGCCGTAAGTCTCCTGATAGTAGACATCGTTACAACACAAGTGAATCTCACCTTTATAATTCACATTAAACTGCATGAAAGGATAGGCGCAAAAACCACTTGCCTTTGATTCCTTTTTGTTCAGGGCTTGCCCACCGCGACTGGAGCGTACAATTTCTTTATTGATTTCATTGACCGTGACACTGTGAGTTTCAAAGTAGTTTGAGTTTTTGAAATCTTCAATAAACTTCTCAACCTTCCTGTTTCGTGCCGAGTTTGTATAGTAATGATCAACCATCAGCGAATCGAGACCGGCATTCCACAATCTAACAGCCTGCTGAATATCCAGCAGGATACCATTGGTGTAAATTTCAATTTTTGCCTCGGGAAGATTTTTCTTAAGATGAGTGATAATTTCGGGGAGTCGTTTGTCAATCAAGGGATCATTATTATTGAATAATGATATTAGACCATTGAACTTTATTGCTTTCAGCTGACTGGTTATTTCATTTATAACGTCCCAACTCATGAACTCCTTGGGGCGGATGTCTGCAGCAGTGCTCGCTGGACAAAAATGACAGTCATTATTACAAAATGAGCAGGTTTCAATCTGGATCTGATGAAATAAAGGGCTTGGCTGCTGATGGATTTTTTCAAACACGGCTCTGAGCTTTGCTGTTCGTCGGCGCAGAAAGGGTGAACGCAAACTAATAGTATAGGGTGCGAGGAAGGAATTACCCAGGTAGTTCTCCAGGCGTTTTTTCTTGATCTTTAACATTGGTTTGTAAGGAGTCGGATAGTGCAACCGACTGTAAAAATGCTTGTTCTGGTGTCCTGTGTTAGTAGTTTCCGGATTTTCCAGAAAAAATAAAATCGGGTCAAGTATCAAAAACTAAAATCCGATAAACTAAGCCATCAGGGTCAAATGATTGGGACTGTAAATATGAACAATCGGCTGGATGAAATTGTAGCAGAATCTCGAAAAAACGCGGAAACGAGAGGGCACTCTTATCGAGCTATGGCCTTAAAGATGTACCCGTGGATTTGTGCAAAATGTGCCAGAGAGTTCAATCGGATGAACTTGCAGGAACTGACGGTGCACCATAAAGATCACAATCATGATAATAATCCCGCTGATGGCAGTAACTGGGAATTACTCTGTCTTTACTGCCATGACAATGAGCACAGGCGGCAGCTCGAAGCTGCAGCGAGTGAAAATAATGACGGTGCCTCATCGGCTGATGCCGGCTCAGGCAGTAAGCCTTTTGCCAATTTGAAGGAATTACTTGGCAATAGTGAATAAATGCGGTCAGTACGGAAATTATTTTGTCTGCGTGTTAGAATTTTGCATGCTCAAGCTAGAAAAATAGATCAATGAAAAAAGAAATACGCTTTGGCGATTTTGTCAGAGAAGTCGTGGTGCATCAGCAGCAGATCAGTTACAACGATCTGGCGCCTGCGGTGGAAATCAATGAGCATGGTGAGGAAACAATTGAAGCCACCCGCAGATATAAGATGCGTTCGGTTGATCTGTATCGAATTCTCAAACCCTATGTAAACATCCGTTTAATGGAACAGGTCAAAGCGGTTGTTCCGCTGGCTCTGTATCTCGTCCTGTTTCAGGTTCTTATATTGAGACAGGGTATTACCGATTCGTGGTTGATAAGTGGCGGAATGATTTCCGTCATCATCGGCCTGATGTTTTTTATGGAAGGTTTGAAAGTCGGCCTGATGCCATTCGGCGAATCGATAGGAACGACCCTGCCAGCCAAATCGAAGTTGCCCGTTGTTATGATCATAGCGTTCATTCTCGGTATTGGCGTGACCTTTGCTGAGCCCGCAATTGGTGCATTAAAAGCAGCCGGGTCTATTGTTGATGTTAATCAGGCACCTTATCTCTATGCCATGTTGAATATTTATGCCAACACTATGGTGTTGATGGTAGGTATCGGCGTCGGCCTTGCGGCTGTGCTGGGCACACTGCGATTTCTCTATGGATGGAGTCTGAAACCACTGGTGTATTTGACTCTGGTACCAACCATTGCACTGACAATTTATTTTCAGTCTATTCCGGAATTATCGACGATACTTGGTCTTGCATGGGATTGTGGTGCAGTAACAACCGGTCCGGTGACAGTACCATTGGTTCTTTCACTTGGAATAGGCATTGCCGCAGCAGCAGGTAAGGGAAATTCGTCATTATCTGGTTTTGGCATTGTCATGCTGGCCTCCCTGTTTCCAATTATCGCAGTGATGTTACTTGCACTTTATGTTTCAAGTGTCATTTCACCAGCGGAGATTATAACGATTGCTAATAATACAGTTAACGATAATGCGATACTGCCGTGGTACGAGAGAACGCCTGGTCTTGAGGTTGTGCTTGGGATAAGGGCTATTGTTCCGTTGGTACTGTTTTTGATTTTCGTCATGGTAGTGGTTTTGAGGGAAAAAATTAACAAGAAACTCGATATTGCTTTTGGAATAACACTTTGCGTTTTAGGAATGATTATTTTCAATGTAGGCTTAAGTTACGGTCTGGCTAAACTGGGTGGGCAATCTGGCGGACTGGTACCTTCCGCTTTTACACATATCGATGTGGTATTGAGTTCACCGCTTTATACCTTTGCCACCGGATTTTTTGTCGCCCTGTTGTTTGCCTGGTTCCTTGGCTTCGGTGCGACACTGGCTGAACCTGCTCTAAACGCTTTGGGAATGACTGTACAGAATCTTACCAATGGCGCATTTCGAAAATCCATGCTGATGTATGCCGTGTCACTGGGAGTAGGTACAGGAATTTCGCTTGGCGTGGTCAAGATTGTTTTTAATATTCCGATTGCCTATCTGCTTGTTCCCGGCTACCTGATTGCCGCGATACTGACGTATTTCTCTACGGAGGAGTTTGTCAATATTGCCTGGGACAGCGCCGGCGTGACTACTGGTCCTGTCACCGTGCCACTGGTACTGGCGATGGGTCTTGGCTTTGGTAAAGCCGTTGGCGCTGTAGAAGGCTTTGGTATTCTTTCGATGGCATCCATTGGGCCCATCATTTTTGTACTGCTAACCGGCTTGTATATACAGTGGCGCATAAAACGTCGACATGAAATTGAGGATAAAGAACCGGAAATTGAACATGAAGAAGGACTGCCAATATGAGTAAGAAAGAAATCACCATTTTGACGGACGTCTCATTGGTTACCTGTGTTGTGCAGCGTGGTAAAGCTGACGATGTTGTTAAAGCGGCGCAGGAAGTCGGTGCTCAGGGTGCGACCGTATATTATGCCCGCGGCAGCGGTATCCGTGAAAGTCTGGGTATACTCGGTCTCGCTATCGACGTTGAAAAAGAGGCAATAAATATTCTTGTTGCAAATGATCAGATAGATCGCATTTTTGAGAAAATGTATCTTGCCGGTCAACTCGATACACCGGGCATGGGCATAATGTATGTGACGCCGCTGGAGAAGGCAGCCACCTATATACCGCATGAAATCGTGGAAAGGCTGGCGAAACCGGTTGTCGGCCCCGCAAGCTGAAGGTTTGAGTGATGACAGAACCACATAAACTTATCTCCTGCATACTACCAAAAGGTGTTGCCCTTGATGTGGAGAGAAAGCTAAAGGAAGTTCACAATATTTTGTCTGCCAATGTTGGCAGTGCCAGAGGAGTGGGTAAAATCACCCCATTGGCATACCGGGGCATTGCCGGACAAGCGGAAAAAGAAATTCTCTCTGTCGAGGTGTTGGCCGATATGGCAGATGAAATTTTCGAATTTATCTATGAGGAAGCAAATATAGACAGACCACACGGTGGCATTATGTACATGCACCCGCTGTCCAGAACAACGATTTATAAACTGCCTGACATACCTGAAGAAGACTAGCTTAGTTCAAGTCGCCATTATCAAAAAAATCAACACCGGCAAAAATTGTGCGCATCACTTTCGTGTCGGGGAGGTCCTCAATATCGCAAATCAGAGGGTTTCGATCAACAATGGTTATATCAGCATTATTTCCTTTCGCGATAGTACCTACGTCTGACCAGCCAATTGCTTTTGCGGCATCTCTTGTCCACATGAGCAGAGCTTCCTCGCGACTGATAGCCTGACCGGCGTTCAGGTTTCTATGGCCGCTTACTGCAAATTCACAGGTTTGTGCGAGCTGAATTTGCTCGAACACATTCCTCGGCCCCCAGTCGGTTCCACAACCAACGGTCAGGCCCTTGTCGAGCAGTCGTCTGAGCGGAATCAGATCCTTCCAGGTGTGTTTACCAATACGTTCAGCATAATAATCACCTTTACCCCAATGAAAACCCTTACAAGTGGTGACGTTCATACCATAGTCGGCGTAACGTTCAGCATCGTGTTCATTCATAAGGATGGCATGCTGTAAAATCCATTCGCGCTTTCTGATTTCTTCTTTGTCATGTTTCTTTATTGAGTCAAAAAAATCATCATGATCTTTTGCGGTTGCCGCAAGGACATTCATGCGCAGTCCGTGTTCCATGCAGAAATCGATAGCCTGTTCTTCAACCCACTTCGGCAGAAATTCATAGCCGTAGGTGAGTTCACCGTAAGGGTTTTTAAATGGTTCGTAGAGATTGATAAATCCGGCACCGCAGGGGCCCGAGCGGGCGACAGTTATTCCGTTGTGTCGAAAAAACTCATTGCCGGTGTCCATCAGCGATAATGACAACTCCAGACGTGCCTGTATTTCTTCCGGTGTTGGCCGATAGTGAGGGTGAAACGCCATATCAGCCGCTTCAAGAGAGGTCAGGACCCGACAACTCATGGCATGCTCGCTATTCAGCTTCTGGTAGGCACTGATATGTTCCGGTTCCATGACGTGACTTTCGTAAATAGTAGTCACTCCTTTTGCATTCATGTCGGCCATACCGGCGCGGCCGCCGAACTCCCAGATTTCATCCGGCGGCAGTGGTAGTTTGTCCCAAATCTGCATCCAGAAAGGATCGTGTGTGTAATAGTTTGTGACCGAACCCCGGATGATTCCCGTTAATTCGTCATGCACATCTCGGTCAATCCAGACATCACAGACCCGCTTTGGTGTATGCCAGGATAAGCCCAAAGTCTGCAAAGCCATGCTGTTCATGGCTACTACATTGGGCAGTATCGGTGCCCAGGCCTGAATCATTACCGGGTGGTCAGCACTGGCTTTATCCAGTATCTGCTTTTCCGGCAGACGGCCTTCTTTCAGATCGCGATAGGAACGATGGTGGAAATAATGTGCCTCACCAACCGGTGTACACATTATCCACTGGCCTTTCGGGGTGTTGGCGGCGCGCTCCTTTATTCGTTGCACAATATCGTCGTGGTCAATTGCGTCGCTGAGGTCTACCATTGCCAGCGCAATAGTAGAGAAGTGCATGGCGTGAGGATGAGTGTCGACCAGACCGGGTATTATCGTGGCGCCGTCAACATTGGTTTGACGGGTGTTCTTACCAGCCTGAGATTTCAGCTCATCGAGCGCGCCGACTGCGACGATGCGTCTGTTTTCCAGCAACACAGCTTCCTGAGCTGCCGTGCTACCGTCACAGACCAGTACATCACCACCGAATATTAGCTGTCGATCCGATTCTGTTTCGCTCATGATTCTTCATCCTCCAAGCTTTAAACGCCAGTCTAAGGTAACATATTGTCATTATCCGGATTAGTAGAAAAGATCATGAATAATGGGGCAATAGACCGAGACGCACGTTCTTACCGTCTGACTAATATTGATATGTTACGAGGTCTGGTGATAGTCATCATGGCTTTGGATCACGTACGCGATTTTTTTATGACTGGAGGCGTTCAGGATCCCATGTCGCAGACTGATGTCAGCCCGGGCCTGTATTTTACCCGCTGGGTGACACATTTTTGCGCACCGGTATTTGTTTATCTGGCCGGAACTTCCGTCGGCCTGATGGCAGAACGTAAATCCTCTAACGAACTTGCCGCTTTCGTATTCAAACGCGGGGTTTGGCTGGTTTTCGTTGAAGTCGCGATTATTTCGACTGCAGTGACATTCAGTCCTTTCGGTGAGGCCGCTATGGGTGGCATGACCATTACCATTTTGCAGGTTATCTGGGTGCTGGGCATCGGCATGATGGTATTGGCGGGAGCTCAGTATCTCGGTGAAAAATTTTGTCTTTTCAGTGGTCTGTTTATCATTCTTGCTCACAATCTGCTGGATACTGTCTGGCCTTCCGGCAGTATTTCGAGTGGCATGGATCCGCTCTGGTTTGGTTTACACACCCAAAGCAGTAGCATTGTTCCACCCTTCCTGATTATTACTATTTACCCCCTGATTCCCTGGCTTGGCATCATATCATACTGCTAGGTTATGGCAGTGCTTTCATATTCAAAATGGAAGCGCAGTTAAGAGATCGATTTTTACTACGCGCCGGCATCGGCTTCATTGTCCTGTTTATTATTTTACGATTTGCCGGAATGTACGGCGAAGCCAATCCATGGCAAACACAGGAAGCCGGATTAATGGCAACGTTTTTTGACTTTATGAATGTCAGTAAGTATCCACCCAGCCTGCTTTTTACACTGATTACGCTTGGGCCGATGGCAATAATTTGCTCACTCGCCGATAAATGGCAGGGCTGGTGGAAAGAGACATTGGTTATGTTTGGGCGTGTTCCCTTTGCGTTTTACGTTGCGCATTTTTACCTTATTCATGTTTTAGCAATTGCCTTTGGTGTCATGCAGGGCTTTAAAGCGGCGCAGTTCATGCACGTATTCTTTCTGTTTCCTGAAGGCTATGGAACTGGTCTGTCCGGTGTCTACATCGTCTGGCTGGGTGTTTTGCTCATTCTCTATCCCTTCTGTCATTGGGTTGCAAATGTAAAGCGAAAACGAAAGGACTGGTGGTTGAGTTATCTGTAGTTCTTTTCAGTTGGGAACCAGAATGTAAAGTTGGGGGGACTCTTGGTGATGTCTATTTCCTCACGTCGCTGATTGCACTCCCGGATATTCAGCCTGAAAAGGTTTATTAACAGGAACCACACTGGGAATTTTCATGTTTAACCATCCTGCCTATAATCCAGACATCTATTTGAATCTTATGTAAAGCCTGTCCCACATATAGGAACACTTAAGATCGGAGCATAAGCGATTAACTTTCTTTAGGAGAGCAACATGTCAACTAAACAGGCAAGCACCTTCAACATCGCAATTGATTTTCAACGAGATGGCTATTATCTGGCACATAATGTGTTTGCTGAGAGCGCACTAGAGCAACTTGAAAGCGATTTTGACCGTATAGTCGAACAACTCGAGGATAGTGGTGAAAGTATCAACGCACGTTGGGATAGTGCTAATACAGATAAACTGGATGGTGGTGAATCAAAAATCCTGCATACGCATAACGTACATCGTTACTCAGCTTACTGGTTATCCGCTCTCAGGAACGAGAACTTTCTTGACCAGACGCAACATATACTCGGTCCGGATATTATTTTGCACCATAGCAAACTATTTCAAAAACCCCCGGGAGAAGGTGCACCTTTTCCTATTCATCAGGACTGGTGGTATTTTCCTACGCACAAAGATACGATGATTGCGGCAGTTATTTTCCTTGGCGATGCCGATGATGAATGTGGTGGCTTTCGCGTATACCCGGGTTCACATAAATTAGGCAGAGCGAATAATTCATCTGGTCTGGGTACGTCTGAATTCTTACAATCGTATCCGCTGGATGAGGCAACGCCGATTAGTGCGAGTCGCGGCGACGTGCTGTTCTTTAGTTATTTTATCTTACATGGCTCGATGCCGAATCATTCTGACAGGGTACGAAAAACTGTGCTGGTGCAAATGTATAGTGGACAAGATTATCTATTACCCAATAAAGAAGTAAACCACGTAGATGAGCAACTGGTTTTAAGGGGCTGGAATTATCATATGACCAGAGAGCTGGCGAGCCAATAATCTTTATCGGATATTTACATTATCTAATAATTAGGTCATATCTGTCCCGCTTGCACTCCTGTTGTGTTGATAACTTGATCAGCGGTAATTTGGGATTTTTGCTTGACTGGATTTAGTTCGATGTAACGATTGCATATGAGTAAGTATTGATCGCAATCAACCAGTATTAGAAAGATACTTTGTTTTATCTTCTTAGGTTCGAATGCTGATTTTGGTCGTATCTCTCTTCTATGCTAGTGTTGTACCCCTGTTTAAAACGCGATTTCAATAGATGAAAAAGCAAATAATATCCCTATTTGCCATGCTCAGTATGAGTATTCTGGTAAATGCGGAAGACATGTCTGGGTTAATGAGCAGAGCAGAGTCTGGTGAGGCAATTGCTCAGTACGATACCGGCCTCAGGTATTTACAGGGTGCCGGTGTCGAGCAGGATGATAGTGTAGCTGCAGGATGGATTCAGAAAGCGGCTGAACAAGGTCACGCTCCTGCGCAACATGCGTTAGCCAGTATGTATTTTATCGGTGCCGGCCTGAAACAGGATGAGCGGACAGCGACTAAATGGCTTCGCCTTTCAGCCGAACAGGGCTATGCCGATGCCCAGTATGAACTGGGCTTGATGTTTTTTGAAGGTTATACCTTGAAAAAAGATTACAAAAAGGCCGCCCGCTGGTACCGCCAGGCTGCCGAGCAGGGTCATGCATCCGCACAGCATGGACTGGGTGTGATGTTTCTTAAAGGTCTGGGTCTCAAGCGAAATGAAGAGGAGGCGGCAGTCTGGATCAAGAAGGCGGCAGAGCAGGGTGAAGTCGAAGCGCAGAATAATATGGGCAGGCTCTTCACCTGGGGTAAGGGTGTGAAGGCAGACGATGTTGAGGCTGCGAGCTGGTATAAAAAAGCGGCAGAGCAGGGAAATGCTCTGGCCCAGTACAATCTTGGCTTGCTTTACATGGAAGGTAAGGGTGTATCACAGGATTATGCTGAAGCCGCGAAATGGCATGGCCAGGCGGCAGAGCAGGGTGTTGCGGAAGCGCAGGATTACATGGGGGTTTTTTATGCTAATGGTATGGGGGTCAAACAAAATCTGGTTGAGGCTCTGAAATATCTCCGGATAGCTGCCAACAGCGGTTTCGAAGCTTCAGGTAAACGCGCAGCACAGGTTGAGAAGTTAATGAATGCCTCGCAAATTGATGATGCAAAACGACTGACAGCTGAGTGGCTCTCAAGACATCAATAGTAAAACCGCCCAGCTGGCTTACATTTTGTCTGCATTACCTTTCTCACTCAGCCATTCGCAAAAGCGTTTAAGGTGCTCATCTTCTATGCGATCCTCCGGACAAACAAAAAAGTAATGGTTTTCTGAGCTAAAATCGATATCAAATAATTTCACCAGTTCACCTGTTTCCAAATGTTCCTGAACGAGTTCTTCGCGTACCAGACATATTCCCTGACCAAGTAAAGCGGCACTTATTTGCGCGTTGGTATCATCAAATTCTTTTGCATCTCTATATTCAAAGGTTATGTTGGCTTTGTCGAACCAGTTTTCCCATTCGTCATATGGAATGACGTCCATTAACAGAGTTGCATTTTTCAGATCGGAAATTGATGCAATTTCTTTTGCAAGCTGCGGTGAACACATCGGAAACATTTTATCGTGTGTGATCTGACTGCAATACAAGCCAGGCCATTTGCCGCGCCCCAGCCGGATGGTGGCATCAATATCAGTTCTTACTGAAAAATCTATATTCGCATATGAAGACACCAGCTTTATGCTCAGATTCGGTTGCAGCTCTTCGAACATAGGCAGGCGTGATACCAGCCAATTGCTCGAAAAAGAGGGCAGGACACTGATAGTCAGCGTTGAATTGGTATCGCGTCTAAGATTCCCCACACCTTGACTGATGATATCAAGTGCATCAGAGACAGTCTGGTTGAATTTTTCACCGTGTCTTGTGAGTCGCAAGTTGGGACCGTTGCGGGCAAACAACTGACACCCCAGCTGTTCTTCGAGAGACTTTATCTGTTTACTTACCGCTCCCTGAGTCACAAACTGTTCTTCACCAGCACGCGTAAAACTCAGATGTCGTGCCGCTGATTCAAAAAAGCGTATCGCATTAAGTGATGGTATGTCTCGCCTCATTTTCTACTTTCCTCGTCATACGAAAATTATTCCAACAAGCTACAAGGAGTTAATTTCAACCTTATTCTCTCAAATCTCATAATGATTTTATCTCATCCAAGCCCGTAATTAATCTCGATTTTGTTCTGAGTGCGTGTTCCTAAACTGGCCTGACTTACAGGAAACCAGTAGGGGAGTGGATCTACACTAATGAGTACAAGAGCACCAATCCGCTATATTTTGATAGCGTCAATGTTATTGTTATCAATCTTAAGCTTTGCGAACAGCAGTATCAGTCGACAAACGGCATTCGATTCCGAACAGCAGGCCGTCGCAGCCGCAACGGATATTTATAACCCGCTTTCCATAAAAGAGGATCGCGAATTCATGGGTGTCATTCTACGTAGAAATGATAAGTACTTTTTTACAGTAACAGCAGGAACTAAAGGAAATGACACGGTTACAATCCGAATACCACGTTCAAGCTGGGATAACGTTGTGGCTTTCTGGCACACTCATGGCAGAGCAGAATACAAAAATCAGTATTTCTCCGAAATAGATACCAGTCTTGCAAATAGTACAGGCAAACCTTTTTATCTGGCTGACTATACAGGTGCACTCAAAGTATTTCGTCCGGGAGGAAAAACCCTGAGTCAACGACAAGCTACCTCGCTAGGCTTGCCCAGGCAGTCTGGTTTTGCCAGAGGGTCTCAAGTACATGGTGAAAAGAATCAGATTGTTTTGGTAAATACCCTGTTTAATAGCAGTCTTAGGCTAAGTCAAAGGGTAAACAGGTACTAATATGTTGTGTCGGTGTTTATCTGCATAGACAATGTCGGTTCTGAATAATGAATCGGAGTGAAAGTAAAGTACGATGCTGGATCTATATCATCATAGCGAATCGGTTTGTGCTCAAAAAGTGCGTCTGGTACTGGCGGAAAAAGACATTGAATGGAACAGTCTGTACATAAATCTGGAAAAAGGAGAGCAACGTACAGCTGAGTTTAACAAAATAAACCCCAAAGGGGTCGTACCGGTGTTAAGACACAAAGGTAGGTTAATTACCGAATCTACCGTGATCTGTGAGTACCTTGAAGAGACTTTTCCCGAAACGCCTTTAATGCCAGCAGATAATTATCTGCGCGCTCGTAAGCGGCTCTGGACCAAGGCGGTGGATGAAGGGCTGCATTTCCCAAGCACTTTTTTGATCAGCTTCATCGTCGCTTTTCGTCATATGAACCTGTCCCACGTCCGTACTCCCGAGCAGATTGAAGAACATCTGAACAAAGTGAGCAATCCAAAATTACGGAAAATGCATGAGCAGGTACTAACAAATGGTATGCAGAGCCCGTTGTTTGCTGAAGCTATTGCTACTTTCGATACGGTTCTTGAAAACATGCAACAAACACTCAAGGAATATCGCTGGCTCGCCGGAGACGAGTTCTCACTGGCTGATATTGCACTGGCTCCTTACGTCCATAGGTTACACGATCTGAAAATGCTGATGATGTGCGAAAAACGACCTGCCATACTGGACTGGTATGCGCGTCTTAAATCGAGACCGTCCTGGCAGACTGCAATAATAGACTGGAACGATCAAAAATACCTGGATGGAATGCATTCCTACGGGGAAAAATCTCAACAGGTGATAGAAAAAATCTGGCGCAATCTGGATCAGACATAAACAGACAAATTCTATATAGTTGCGCTCCTGATATACCTTTGCGGTTCAACAGATTAATCAAAGAATATGAGTTACAACACCTGGATACATAAATTTGCCCGCCAGTTGGTAAAGCCACTGGCAGATACTCCCGTAACGCCGAATCACTTGACTACAGGAAGACTAGTATTCGGTCTGGTGGCGGCTGTGTGTTTTGCTGCAGGTGAAACCAGCTGGAACGTGATCGGGGCTTTGGCCTTTCTCATTTCCATGGTGCTCGACAGAGCAGATGGTGAGCTGGCGAGGCTTAGCGGAAAGTCGAGTCGATTTGGTGCAATCTACGATCTGGTTACTGATGCCATTTGTAATGCGGCGCTTTTTATTGGTCTGGGTGTGGCGGCGATGAATGGTGGGCTCGGTAATTGGGGTTTGGTAATGGGAATTGTTGCCGGTGTCTGTATTAGTATCATTTTCTATACAGTAATCGAAGTCGCCGCCAGTATTGATGCCAGTGCTGCGGCCTTCAATTCTTTTGCAGGGTTTGATCCGGATGACGCCATGATTATCGTGCCAATTGGTGTCGCTTTTGGTTATGGCCAGTTGCTTCTACAACTGGCGGCATTCATTACGCCTTTTGTTGCAGTCTACATTTGTAACGACATGATTAAGCGACGTCATCGAGCCGCGAATGACAATTAGATGATTTAAGAATAGACTGCTGGTCTGGCAATGTCTCGAATCGGGGGATCGAACAATGGGTCAATTACTCATATTGCTGTACGGCTTGCTCGCTTATGCATTTGGTATGGCCGGTCTTGTTCTTTTTATACTCTTTCTTGGTTCCTGGGGCTTTTCACCCTTAAACATTAATTCCGGAGTTCCCGGTCCCTTACTTCCTGCATTGGTAATCAATATCGGTCTAATCCTGCTTTTCGGGCTTCAACATACTGTAACAGCAAGACAGGGCTTTAAGGATGCTCTGACTAAGATCATTCCAAAGGCAGCCGAACGCAGCACCTATGTACTTTTATCGGGGCTGATACTAATTGTCATTTGTTTGTACTGGCAGCCCATAGACGGTAGGCTCTGGCACGTAGAGAATGCAATATTTCGGACCAGCCTGATAGCGGCCTATGCCATTGGCTGGATTTTGGTGGTTGTGTCTTCATTTCTGATAAATCATTTCGAGTTATTCGGTTTGCAGCAGGTCTATCATAACTTTAAAAATCAGGAAGAACCGAAGGCGGGTTTTACTGATCGCTGGCTTTATAAAATGGTCCGCCACCCCTTGCAGCTCGGTGTTCTTATCGGAGTGTGGGCAACGCCAACTATGACGATGACACATCTCTTGCTTGCTGTAAGTATGACTATCTATATTTTCATTGGTTTGCACTACGAAGAAAAAGATCTGGTCAGGTTTCTTGGTAAACCTTATGAGGACTACAAAACACGTGTGCCTATGGTATTACCAGTACCCAGACCAAAAGCCGATTGAAACAGGTATTAAATGCAGCAATATCCTGATAATTATTTGAGCGGAAACTTTCTGCTCGGCATATTTATCCTGCTAATCGTCTTATCACCTGCTTATGCAGATTCAAACAATGTCACTACCTGTAAAGTCTGGGTCTTTGCGGATCCACATGTCGGAACAGATATAGAGAAAGGCTATGAAAGTATTGCCGCGGCAATACGACAGAGTGAATCAAGTGAGGCAGGAGACAAAAAAACTCCCGCGTTTGAATGGGATATTGCAATAAGTCTTGGTGATTTTGCCGGTGGCTTTGAAGCGCCGAATGACAAAGAAGGTGCAGAAGTTGTGCGACAGTTTGATGCATTAAAATCACATCAGCGTGAACAGATCTATTCAATTGCCGGTAATCATGACGCCACAACTCACAATGAAAAAACGCAGTGGTGGTTCAGAAAGTGGATCGACCCCACAGGAAAAAATACAGAGTTTTCAAAAGTCGACGCTAGCAAACGACCCTATCCTGTCGTCGGCACCTGGGAGCGCTACTCTTTTAAAGTGGGTAATGCTCTATTTCTGTTGATGTCGGATCGTAACGATCTGCCACCCCTGGTAGGACGTGGGCCCATCGATGAAACTGTTAACCACGGTGGCTACCCGGCGGGAGCCGTAACAGGTGAAACCTTTGCATGGTGGAAGAAACAAATCGAGCGTAACCCCGATTCGATTATAGTCTCCGGTCATCACCATATGCTCAAAGACACGACCTCGGCTTCCGGAGAATGGGGCGGATTCACGACATTGAAGGATGGATCGAAGCGACCTTTGTATCACGGTTACAATACTTCAGGTGCCCATTAGGGGCCAGTTATCTGTATTTCCTCGACAACAAACCAGATGCACAGGCATTTGAGAGATATCTTGCAAAGCACAATGGTGCAATTGATCTATGGTTAGGTGGTCATACTCATCTGAGTCCTGCCCGTTCTAGTGATGGCCGTGATTATCTTGAGTCAAAATGGGGAGTGACGTTTGTTAACGTCGCCGCCCTGAGTAAATATCATAATCCGTTAGTGGTTCCTCCCAGCTCACGCCTACTTACATTTACCGAAGGATCGGATAAATTACGAGTGCAGTATTATCTACATACAAATGATTTTTACTATCCCGGCTGGTATGTCGATGCTGAAAAAACTGTCCAGCTTGGCAGGGCGTTTTCTTTCAACAAAGATTAAACTTATTGTTAGATATTTCTATAGTCATAATTCAACTTGTCTATATACTTTATAGATGGATATAAATAAAAATCGACGACGATTTTTAAAAAAATCAACAGCAATAGGGGCTATTACCGCACTTCAAAGCGCTCTGCCCGCATGGGCAATTTCTGGAAGACAGAATAATTCCGCTGGGCTTAAAGTTCTCTCCGGTAATACATTTGATCTCGACGTTTCCAGGGTCAGTTATCAAATAGATGGTAAAACTGGCTCGGCTATTCTGGTTAATAATGAATTACCAGCTCCGCTTTTGCGCTGGCGTGAAGGTGATGATGTGACAATACGAGTGACTAATAGTCTCCAGGAAAATACGTCTATACATTGGCACGGCATTTTGTTGCCTTTTTATATGGATGGCGTTCCAGGTGTCAGTTTTCCGGGAATTAAATCGGGAGAAACGTTTACCTACCGTTTTCCAGTTGTCCAATCCGGCACTTACTGGTATCACAGTCATTCTGGCATGCAGGAACAACTGGGACATTATGGTCCCATTGTGATTGATGCGAAGAATAGCGATCCGGTGAGTTATGATCGGGAGTACGTTATCGTCTTATCAGACTGGACCTTTGAAAATCCCGGACGTGTTTTTGCCAAGCTCAAGAAAAATAGCGACAGCTACAATTTTCAACAACGAACGCTTGGCGATTTTTTTGATGATGTTAAGGCAAAGGGCTTTACAGATTCCATTGAGCAAAGAAGCATGTGGGGTGAAATGCGCATGAACCCGACAGATATTGCGGATGTAACATCATCCACCTATACCTATCTGCTGAATGGCCATAGCCCGGCAGAGAATTGGACGGGCTTGTATCAGGCTGGCGAAAGAGTGCGTCTGCGATTCATTAACGCTTCCGCGATGAGTATATTCAACGTGCGCATACCTGAACTGGCAATGACAGTGGTTCAGGCAGATGGCTTAAACGTTGTACCAGTCGACACGGATGAATTTCAGATCGGTGTTGCGGAGACCTACGATGTCGTTGTTCAGCCGGGTGCGAACAAAGCTTATACAATCATGTGTGAAAGCAATGACAGAAGTGGTTTTACCCGAGGCACATTAACAGATTCGTCTGAGTTGCAGGCAGTCGTTCCATCATTACGGGAAAGACCACTACTGGACATGCGCGATATGGCCATGGAGCATCAACAGGGGCATGAACATCACAAAATGGCCATGACTGAGAAGCCTCAGCATAAGCATAGTACAGGACCCGGAGTCGTGGGTATGGCGATTTCACCTGAGAATCGTCTGGCCGAGAGACCTAAGGGTCTTGAAAATGAAGTACATCGAGTTCTGGTTTATGCAGACTTGAAGAGTCTTGATATAAACCCGGATCTTCGGGAACCAGAACGTGAGATGGAACTACATCTGACCAGTAATATGGAAAGATACATGTGGTCATTTGATGGAAAGAAATTTTCGGAAGTTGACAAAGCTATTGAGTTCTACGAAGGTGAACGTGTACGCCTGACATTGGTGAACGACACAATGATGCCGCACCCGATTCATTTGCACGGTATGTTTTTTGATCTGGTCACAGGTGAAACAACTCACAAACCTCGTAAGCACACAATCACTATCAAACCAGGTGAAAAATTGTCCGTTGATATAAGCGCAGACGCTGTCGGCGATTGGGTAATGCATTGTCACCTGCTTTACCACATGATTGCCGGAATGATGCGTGTGGTCTCAGTGATTACTGATAAAGAAAGAACAGTGTGAACATGAGAGCTATCATTTTTATTGTCGTTGCCATAAGTAGCATACCTCTGTCTGCGCAACACATGGCCGATGCTTACTATGAACAGGCAGAAATGGAAGAAGCTAGAGAGATACTACGGAAGCATCATGGTGGTCAAGCCAATTACCTGCTGATGGCGGATCGCTCTGAGTATCAATCCAATAGTGGAAAGCCATTGTATGTCTGGGAGGCACAAGGCTGGTATGGCTATGATGAAAACAAGTTCTGGCTAAAGACCGAAGGCGAGTATGAGTTTGATGGTAGTGAGCTTGAAGAAATGGAAATTCAGGGCTTATACAGTCGGGCAATCAGTTCTTTCTGGGATATTCAGGCAGGTATTCGTCACGATGTCACTCCTAATCCTTCGCGAAGCTATGCTGTTATCGGTGTACAGGGTCTAGCGCCGTACTGGTTTGAAATTGACACCGCTGCTTTTGTCAGTGACAAAGGTGATGTTTCGTTCAGGCTGGAAGCCGAATATGAGTTGCGTTTACAGCAACGTTTATTGCTGCAACCTCGCGTTGAAATGAATGTTTCCTTATCCAATGATAAAGCCATTGGAATTGGTTCAGGGCTTAGTGGTCTTGAAGCAGGTGTTAGAATTCGTTACGAGATCAGCAGAGAGTTTGCGCCCTATCTCGGTGTCAATTGGAAACGTGCTTTCGGGACAAGCGCCGATATTCTGGAATTCAGAGGCGACTCCAATAATGATATTTCATTCATTGCCGGATTGCGCCTCTGGTATTAAGCACTGCTAACTCAGAATATCCAGAAAATACCGGCTATGACCATTGCAGCGAGGGCGTGCAGGCCACTAAAGTAAAAACCGCGTTTAGCGGCTCCACTCCCTCTTTTGCTTTCATCAATTTCCTGAGCTAGATTTCTGAACCTTTTCGGCTCAAAGGTAGCGAGATACTCGCTAATAAAATTATTGGTTCGGTTTATGCTTAGATTCATATCACCCAACAGATCGTTGATATAGTGACAGTGATAGGGACCGGTAAAAATACCATCAGGCGATTCTGGCAATCTTTCATCTGCCCAGTCTTCCAGCACTCCTATCTCTTCATCCATTTCAGCAACAGAAGGTATTTTTAAATCTCCACTGAAACATTCTGCTGTCCAGTACGCAGCGATTTCGGATGAAATGGGACAGGCCAGTGTCGGGAAATAGCCGACGAATGCCAGTCTTTGCTGCTCCGGCGGTAATATCCGTCTGTAAAGACGGAAGCGACCATCTCGAAAAATCTGCTGCCGTAATGACTCCTCAATAAACGATAGATCACGTTGCCAACCTGTCGCGAATACAATCAGATCGGCTTCGTGTTGCTCGCCATTTTCAAGTTCAACACCTGTATCCGTTAACTTCTTAATACTGTTACGTATTGCACTAACGCGTCCTTCATTGACCAAATCGTAGATATGATCAACCTGACCGATACTTTCGAAGCCTGCAGGCATTTTGCGTTCGGGAATCAATACAGGCGGCATATTGGCCGCCTTCGGGATGATGGTGTTCTGCAGACCCCACCAGAGTTTTACCAGCGGCAGGCCGGGTCCATGTAGAAACTCCTCGAATTTGTACGATGAGGATATTCGACAAACAATTCCGCGAAGCGGGAAACCATTCTCAAATCACTGCGTCCTCCCCCAGGGAAATAACGAGGAGCCATCCAGTGCGCCTGGCGAAAAACCAGGGTAGATTTCTTATCTTTGAGCGCCGCCGATGAAGCGCAATCCAGTGCGGATTTTCCGGCACCTACTGTAAGCACAGAAGTAGCATTGTCCAGATCCTCCGGCATACAGTGACTGGAGTGGCGTATCTCACCTGAAAAATTTTCCATGCCTTCGATTTCAGGTACAGAAGCTTTCGAAAATGCACCGTTGCAAATTACGACATACGGGAAATAGAGTGTTTCGCTTTCTTCACTCTTAATATCCTTAACTTTGAGTTGGAAACCTGGTTTTGTCTCATCAACAGATTCCGACAATTGACTAACCTCACAAGCAAAGCGGATGTTAGAGCGAATGTTAAATCGATCTGCATAGGATTCGAGTAATTCCCTGACATCATCGGCAGTCGGATGATGTCCAACAGTATCTGCATGTGAATGATCTGAGAAGCAATAGGTTTCTTTAGAATTGTTTGCTTTAAGACCCGGATAGGTACGCGAGACGGCCCAGACACCACCGAGAGTGACCTCCTTGTCAAAAACAACGACCTCAAAACCTTTGGCTAGAAGAACTTTGGCAGTTACGAGTCCGGCAATGCCAGCACCGATAATCCCAACTCGTTTAGCAACTTCAGTAGTTACTTGTGACGAACTCGCTTGCATTTTCCTTTCCCCGGTATTATTGAGCCACTACAAGTATAGATTAGCTATGCTTAAAAGGCTTTAGAAAAGCTAAATGAATACAGCACTCATTAATTTTTAGGTAGCTATAGTTAGGTATCTGGCAGCTTGATAAAGTCTCATAAGAGTGGTATTGGATTTCCAGGTTATTTATGAGCAATAATGTGGGCAAGCAAAGAATTTATAATTAAGAGGCGGTATTCAAACAATTAACGGGGGTCAGAATGAGGCTTAAAGACAACGTAGTGATCGTTACTGGTGCGGGCACAGGAATCGGTGCGGCCATCGTAGAGCATCTAATCTCGGTCGAAGGCGCGAGCGTTGTCGCGGTCGGAAGACGGGCTGAACCGCTAGAGGCTCTAGCTAAAAAAACCGGTTGTCTGCCTTGCCCTGCCGATGTCAGCAAACGAGCTGACGTCAAACACATCATCAAAACAACCACGTCGGAGTATGGAGGTGTAGACACTCTGATTTCCAATCACGGGGTTCTGTCGCTGGCAAACTTCGAGACGACTGATGAAGAGGTATGGCGCGAGTCGCTCGAGATTAACACCGTCGGCCCCTTCCTGCTCGCTCAGGAATCAGCGCCTGCAATGGAGTCCCGGGGTGGCGGTTCGATCGTTCTGATTTCCTCGGTCGCCGCCTATTTTGCTTACCCACCGGACAACGTCGCCTATTCATCATCTAAGGGTGCCGTGATCACGATGACACGCTCGCTTGCCGTTGAGCTGGGCTCGAGAAACATCCGCGTCAACTGTATCTGCCCGGGTTTGGTTCGTACGCCGATGGTTGACCCGATATTTCAGCAGATTGCCGATAACAGGAAGGTCTCGCTCGACGAGGCCTATGCTCTTGCCGGACGTCATCTTCCTGCCGGGCGTATGGGTCTGCCTGAGGACTTCGGCGGACCGTGCGCGTTCTTCGCCTCGCAGGATTCCCGCTGGGTGACAGGTGCCATCCTTAATGTCGACGGCGGCACGACAGTGCTTAATCCCGGAATCATGTCGGTCATGCGAGAAGCAGAAGCTGGCTAAGCAAAAAGCTATCGCGCGATCGGCAGACGTGACTGATTGCAAACATATTCGCTGTTAAACTGAAGCGAATAATAATTTTAATTTGCGAGTAATCCGGGATTACTTTATGAACTTTGATCAAGTTTTTCTGTTCGGCCTGCTTATTCTGATTTTTTCTTTTTTACTCTGGGGAAGGATTCGATATGACATCGTTACAATAGCCGCATTATTTATTGCATTTGTCGCAGGGGTTATACCCCATGAGGATGTTTTTTCGGGTTTTTCTCATCCTGCCACCGTCATCGTAGCATTGGTACTTATTGTCAGTCGGGGTTTGTCAAATTTAGGTGCGATCGAATTGTTATCGCGTTTTCTGGTAGATGGTTCGCGCAAACTTGGTACTCATATTGGACTCATGTCCGCCATCGCTGCTGCACTTTCCGCCATGATGAATAATGTGGCGACATTAGCTTTACTCATGCCGGTTGATATGCAGGCAGCAGGCAAGGCGAAACGTAGTCCGGCCCTGACGCTAATGCCTTTATCATTCGCTACCATACTTGGTGGCATGGTGACCTTAATAGGTACACCAACAAATGTGGTCATTGCCACCTTTCGTGAAAAAGCGTTAGGCGAACCCTATCAAATGTTTGATTTCACTCCGGTAGGCATGGTCGTTTCGCTTGTAGGTATTTTGTTCGTCGCTACCATCGGTTGGCGACTTATACCACTTGATCGAAGTAAGCATAATACGAGAGAAGAACTCATGGATATGGAGGGCTATATTGCCGAAGCCATCATACAGGCTGATTCCAGAATCATTGATATGAAGCTTCGAGATCTGGACGAAATGAGTGCGGAATATGATGTCAATGTACTTGGTCTGGTACGACAGGGAAAACGGTTACCGGGCACTGCAAGAAATTACGTTCTGAGAGAGAACGATATTCTGGTCCTTGAAGCCGGGCCAGATGCGATAGAGCAATTTGTGGGTGCGGCAGGCCTGAAATTTATTGGAACAGATAAACAGGCTAGTATTCTCAGTGAGAATCTTGCTTTAATTGAAGTTGTTGTCCCGGAGAGCGCCTTAATAAAAGGACGTTCAGCATTGGATCTGCAATTATTGTATCGACAGGGCGTCACCTTGCTTGGCGTATCGCGAAAAGGGAAACGTTTTCGCGATCGAGTACGCAAGTTGGAAATTCGTGCTGGTGATATTTTATTGTTACTAGGGCCGGAAGATCAGTTACCAGACGTGGTGACGTGGCTAGGATGCCTGCCTTTGGCGGAGCGCGGCTTACAAATCATTCAAAGACACAAAGCTATACTGGCAGTGGGACTGTTTGCACTTGCTATTATTGTCGCAAGTATTGGTTGGTTGTATTTACCAGTAGCATTAATGGGTGTGGTAGTTGCTTACGTATTGCTCAAGATCATTCCCTTATCACAGATATATAGTTCCGTGGAGTGGCCAGTGATTGTGTTACTGGCTTGCCTGATTCCAATTAGTACGGCATTGGAAACCAATGGTGGCACTGCACTTGTCGCACACGCCATAGTTGAATTGACTCAAGGTTTGTCTCCGGTCGTTGTATTGACAGTGATTATGTTGATCACGATGACAATGTCGGACGTATTGAATAATGTTGGTACAGCTTTGATTGCCGCTCCCATCAGTGTAGATATCGCACAGCAACTGAATGTCAATCCTGATTCGTTCTTAATGGCTGTTGCCGTTGCGGCTTCCTGCGCATTTCTGACGCCCATAGGACATAAGAACAATACCATCATTATGGGACCGGGCGGCTACAGTTTTGGTGACTACTGGCGTATGGGGTTACCTCTGGAAATCCTTGTGGTTCTGGTCGGCATTCCAGCTATCTTGGTCGTCTGGCCACTTTAGTAAACTGGCAGGCAGACAATGATCGTATTAATCATATCAGCTGTGGTCATCGTTACCTCGATAGTGAAACTATACTTTTCGTTGAGCTATTCTTATAACTATGAAAAGCAATGGTATTATCGAAATTGGATGTGTGCTAATTAATAGTGATTATGTTTCTTTGAGGTAAATGTATGAAAAACAGCAGTCTTTTTATTCAATTAGTTTGTATCTTGATGCTATCTGCATGTACCAAAGAACAACTTTACAATTTGACCCAGCCCGACTCTTCAGTGAACCGACAACGGGAATGTTCAGAAGTACCAAGGTCTCAACGAGCCGAATGTCATGAACGATCGATGAGTTACGAGGAATATGAAAAGGCACGTAAAGAAACCTTGGGTGAATAAATATAATAAAAATCAATGACTAAAGTGTTGAATGTTCGCTGATCCACCGAATCCTGAAAGGTGAAATATGGAATCCAGAGGCATCTGTTTGTGCGGAGATATTGAATTTTCTGTTAGAGGTTTGAGCGGTAATATCTATCAATGTCATTGCTCGCTATGCAGAAAGCAAGGTGGTTCCGCATCAAATACGGGAACAGTTGTAGCAGTTGAGCAATTGACCTGGTTAAAGGGTGAGGAACATATCAGTTCATGGACAAAAGACTCTGGCTTTAAAACCTGCTTTTGCAAAAATTGTGGTGCGCTTGTTCCCAATCAACTGAGGGGTTTAAATTATTATTGGATTCCCATAGGCGTACTGGAGAATCTCTCATTCAAAATTGTGGCAAATCTATATTTGGATCATAAAGCCCCATGGGGTGTTGTCTCTAGCAGTGGTACAAACTACGAAACAATGCCGGAGGTAAGCGAGTTTATCAAATTACTGGATAATGAACTACATACATCAAAGTAATTATTCAACTGTTAAAGGTGCAAAGGTTATATGGAATGGACTTTCGGAGAATATACACTCAGCGATTCCCAAGATAAGGTAGTTACTGAAACAGTATACCTGTTACTACAAGATACGTATTGGGGTGTCCGGCGACCACGTGAAGTGATTGAGTCTATGATCAGTCATTCTCTATGTTTTACGCTTTTGAAGGATAAGGTCCAGATAGGGTTTGGCAGAGCGGTTACTGACTACACGGTATTCACCTGGTTGGCTGATATCGTGATAGATGAGAGATATAGAGGCCAAGGTCTTGGTAAGTGGATGCTGGGATGTATGTTAGAACACCCTGATATTCGGGATACTCATATGGTTCTGCAAACCAGAGATGCACATAAACTGTATGAAAAATACGGCTTCACAAAAAACCAGGCCTTGATGAGTACTCAGATTGATGGTTTATAGCGACGATTGATATGAAGCAAATTCAATTAATTTTCCTCCTGTTGTTCGGAATACCATGTTTGGCTGACGCCCCTTCGAATATTTTCACAGTGTATCTGGTCAGACATGCTGAAAAACAGACAGATAAAAATGATCCACCACTAAGCGAATGTGGAGTTAAACGTGCTCAGGGTTTGGCACAGCTGTTAAGCTCAGTGAATTTGAAGCATGTTTATAGTAGTGACTATAAACGCACATTGAGTACCGCGGCGCCTGTAGCAAATTCTCAAAATTTGGCAGTGGAATTATATGATCCGAAAAAGTTGGAAAAGATCAAAACTACCTTACTCAACCTTAAGCAGGACGTCCTGGTTGTAGGTCATGGGAATACGACTGCTGTATTGGCTGGCATGCTTGCAAAACAAGAGCTTGAAGAAACTACATACACTTCTTACGATAGAGTCTATCAGGTAGTGATTTATAACAACACTGGTCGAGTTCATCTGTTGCATGACACGTTTAAGTGTCGAGCGTAGATGTCATCTTAGGAGTTCACTTTATGTATGTCCCAAAATTCAATGAGGAAAAGGATGTTTCCACCTTACATACAATAATCGAATCAAATCCATTGGGAGCTTGGACAGCCATTGTGGATGGCGAAATTAACGCTAACCATATCCCTTTCTTACTCCACAGAAACAAAGGTGAATTAGGGACTTTAGTAGGTCATGTGGCTAGAGCAAATAATATTTGGCAAGGATTTTCAACTGAAAAAGATTCGCTTGTCATATTCCAGGGAGATCAATCTTATATGAGTCCTAATTGGTATCCGAGCAAACACGAACAAGGCAAAGGGGTTCCAACATGGTGCTATATAGTTGTACATGCTCATGGTGTTCCCAAAAAAATTGAAGATCCTGAATGGCTTTTGCAGCATGTGAATGAGTTAACAGACACACACGAAAGCAAGCAGGGTTTACCCTGGAAAGTTTCTGATGCACCTGAGGATTTCATCGACATGCTGATTGGAGGTATTGTTGGTATTGAAATACCAATTACTACGCTTACAGGAAAATGGAAACTGGATCAAAATCGTTCAGAGATTGATAGACGGGGTGTAATCGAAGGATTGACGTCCACAGATAATCCTGAGTCGCAGCGCGTAGCTGAACATATAAAGCAGAAAATGAAATCTGAACTCAATGAGTAAAAAACTGCTTGTCGGTTCAGGGTCTCGTTCTGGCGCATCACAGACATTAGGTATTGGTGGCTTGGGTGGGACTTGAACTACTGATCGCAGCATTAAGAAGGCACAATGAACACTTTAACTAAATATTAATTAAAGTCACTTACGATACCGCCTTTTTGTTAAAACCGTGGTCTGTCTTCGGTTTTCCTATTGTTGAAAATACTGATTGTTTTTCTTGTTAGCAATATTGATACGTCGGGATACTTTACATATTTGAGTCAAGCATAGGTCGTGAAACGTTATAACCTACTGTATTATATAGTTACAAGGAGAGTGGCCTTGTTATTGCTTGTATAGTCAGTTTAGACGCTAATCAGGAAGAATAATTTATGAATTTGTCTCTCGGGTTTTTCAGGAAATTTTATTTAGTACCTACATGTCTTGCCATGCTTGTTATTACTTCACATGCTCAGGCATCGATTATTTATAATGTAAACCGTACTCTAGGCAACAATTCAATCACAGGGACGATAACCACGAATGGCGCATTTGGAACATTAAGCGCGTCGGACATCGTGCAATGGTCTTTCTCATTTAAGCGTTTCGATACTGGTTTTTCCATTTCTCATTCGAGTACGGACCCTGGGAGTTCGTTTGCCTATGACGGCGCTTCATTGTCTGCCTCAGACAATGAGCTGATATTCGATGTATTTGCAGATAATTTCTTTAGCTTCGGCGGCAACAACAGCAACGAAGAATGGGCAATCACTACTACCGGCGGGTATACGCTTAACCCTAATGTCACAGAATCATTGCGCGTCGAAAACGTGGAGGCTTCGAGCAACTTTGGGCAACTAATCGATACTGAAGACGGAGTCGGAATCCTTATCGCGTCAACGGCTTCTGTAGCCGTTCCGGAACCTATCACACTTGCGCTACTTGGTTTTGGCCTCGTCGGTCTGGGCTTCAGCAAACGCAAAAGAATTTAATTAATTCTCCGATAAGAAATTAACTCTAATTTGATGGCGGAGTTTAGTGTACTGTTCATATGACGATGTTTATTTTTTGCTTACGCTGGTGACCGCTACTGGCACATCGCAGACAATCGGTAATGGTGGCTATGGGTGGACTTGAACCACCGACCTCAGCATTATGAAGGCACGATACTAAATTAAACTAGATAATAATTTCAGTCACTTACGGCACTGCCTTTTTATCCTTACCTGTTTCAATTGGGTTTGAGTATGGTTTCATCCAATCTCAATTTGGGCACAACCACAATAATTTGAATGACCGCAATCGACTCAAAGCGGGCTTAAATAGTCAATCGACATTGAATCCATTGATTTGTAAATTTATTTGAGATTTCGTCAGTCTTCCACAAGAACGCGTCAATCATCCTTTGAGTCTCTGTTAGAACTGGTAGTTCGCCATATAAAACTGTGGAATGCCTGACTACACAAGTGTATGGTGATATTTCTTCATTACCCCGATCTTGTTAAATCAGCAATTATGACTAATGTGCTATTTGCTTAAGGATAAAAAATGAATATTCGGATAAAACAGATTTTCGCTCTTCTCGTCCTACTAACCTCAATTAATTCTGCCATTACGGCGGCACCATAAACCGTCAATTATCAAGGTGTCTTGACTGATAAAATTAGTGGTTTGCCGATTGCCGGCCCGGTGAATATCGTTGTCCGTGCATTTGATGCCGCGACAGCTGGCACGCAACTTTATAGCGAGAGCCACAACGCTGTCACGATTGATGAAGGTGTGTTCACTCTCGAGCTAGGTGCTGGTGCCACACCAACCGGTACTTTCGATGCCGCAACTTTTGCCAACAACAACATCTGGCTGGAATTGGAAATTGGGGGCGAAGCACAAGTGCCTAGACAGGCGTTCTTGAGCGTGCCTTATGCGCTGGTAAGTGAAAGCGCAGATAATGCTGCCCAATTAGATGGTGTGCCCGCTGCAGATTACGCATTAGATACAGATGTAGATTGAAATAATCTCAGCAACATTCCTGCGGATATTGCCGATGGCGACGCGGACTCAGGTGGTGACGTGACAGGTATTAATCAAGGGACAGGTATTAGCGTAACTAACGCAGGTGGCCCCAGCCCTACGGTGACTCACGCAGATTTAAGCTCTCAATCATCTAGCAATAATAGTGGCGCTACTGTAATACAGGATATTACTCTGGATGCTAATGGCCTTGGTCATATTACAGGTATTGGTACTACCAATTTAGACTCACGTTTCACGAATGCTTCCGGTGACACAATGACTGGTAATCTAACAATAGTCAGATCCGATACTGCGATATCAACCCTGAGATTGCAAGGTAGCTCCCAAGGGTCTGGGGATTTATTTATTGGACAGAGCGCTTCGTATGGGGGCGGTATTTCTTATAATGGAGACAACAATCCAGTGATGGAGGGTGCTCCAGATCGCATTGTATTTTATCGAATGGATGCAGGTGTTAAAACAGCAGTATTTTCTTATGCTAACAGTAGCAACCATGTGACTTTCAATGGCTATATGAAAAGCGAGAGTAGTATTTTTAACGTAAGTGCTATTTCGAATCTACCGTTAAGTGTAAGTGGCGCACCCGAAAGAATTATAACTTTCGATACAGAAATTTTAGATTATGGTTTCGATTTTAATATTTCAAATGAAAGGTACACTGCACCTGTGTCTGGGCACTACACTTTTTCAGCCAGCGTCAGTTTCGACCTTGGTGATGGTACAGATGACACCATGTATTTGAGTATACGTAAGAATGCCGGCGCGGATATGAATACGATAGAGATTAATCCACGTGCTCATACTAGCCCAGGGCGAGAAATAGCTTATTCTATAAGCTCAAGTCTTTATTTGACTGCAGGTGAATATGTGAGCGTGTTTGCAACAGGTCTAACCGCGGATACTCCAGTAATAGCGACATATCGCAATTTTTCAGGTCACCTGTTAAGAGCGCAGTGATTAAGAAAATAGGTATGGTGGCTATGGGTGGACTTGAACCACCGACCTCAGCATTATGAATGCCGCGCTCTAACCAGCTGAGCTACATAGCCATTTAGCTTATTGATACTGCAGGGATGCGGATTGTCTTTACTCTGCTGCGGCTTGTCAAGATTGGATTACCGGAGTCCTTCAACAATCTCCTTCAGGATCTTCAGTCAACGCGTACCGAATACCACCATGGATTTGCCTGAAACGGATATCAGGTGGTCTTCTTCAAGATCCTTAAGTACCCGGCCAACCATTTCTCTCGAGCAGCCGACAATGCGCCCGAGTTCCTGGCGTGTCACTTTGACCATCATGCCATCCGGGTGGGTAATGGCGTCCGGTTCTTTACACAGATCCAGAAGGGTTCTGGCGACACGGCCTTTGACATCGGTAAAGGCCAGATCGCTGACCTTGCGGCTGGTTTTACGTAAGCGCAGAGCCAGCTGTGAGGCGATGGCATAGAGCAGACCCGGTGTCAGCTCATGCAGGCTTTTCAGTCTTTCATAACTGATCTGTGCAATTTCGCATTTGGTTTTTGCACGGACGAAGGCGCTGCGCTTGTGTTCGGAGTCAAACAGGCCGATTTCTCCGAAAAAATCGCCGGGATTGAGATAGGCCAATACGATCTCGTGGCCTTTATGATCTTCGATCATAACCGTGACTGAACCTGAGATGATATAAAACAGATCCTTCGACACGTCGCCTTCCTTGATAATCAGATGTTTTGCGGCAAAAGATTTCTGATGACAGTGATCAAGAAATTTACTGATAACCACATCTCTTCCCTGGAACGTTTGTTCTGACATGTTACTTACCTCCCCCCATCTATCGTTCGATAGATTTGTATCCAACTATTATATTTGCTTTGAGGCGACTATGTTACCCTTCTTTCCGAAAATCAACCAGTTGGAGTATAGAATGCAGACCAAAGTAAGTTGGGCGGGTGGCGTGACTTTTGTGGGTGAAACGTCAGAGGGTCACAAGATAGTTATGGACGGTGCCCCGGAGGGTGGTGGTCGTAATCTTGGCGCGCGACCAATGGAAGCCTTATTGTTGGGAATGGGTGGCTGCACTGCCTATGATGTTGTTTCTATTCTACAAAAAGCCCGTCAGGATGTTCATGACTGCACTCTGGAAATGCGTGCTGAGCGCTCGGACGAGCATCCTCGCGTGTTCACTGAAATTCATATTCACTTTATCGTCAGCGGCAAACTCCTATCAGAAAAGCAGGTGGAAAAGGCAATAAAGCTGTCTGCGGAGAAATATTGCTCAGCCTCGATTATGCTCGGTGAAACGGCAAAAATTACTCACGACTTTGAAATCAGGACGCTTGAAGAAGCTTAGGCTTTTCCCATCAGTGCCAGAGTTTTGCCAAAGAGGGAGCTGTTACTGTCGAGAAAATTGAACAGAATCGAAAAGTGGTCATCATCGGCGGTTGCCTCGACCTCGCAAGCCAGGCCTTTTTCCAGCCTAAGTTTCGCGTAATCCGCACTCTGTCGATGGAATTCCAGAGATTCTTTCTCGCCTACCGCCAGTAACATAGGAGGGCCTTCCTCGGGAATGGAGTCAATGGGGTTCACCATCCTGATAGTCTCATCATTGATCATTAATACTGGCTGTAGATAGGAAAAGCGCAATGGTCTCAGATCAAACAGGCCGCTGAGCGCCAGCCCGCCTTTTACAATTTTATTGTCCAAACCATAATCATTTTGCCAATCGGTCGAACAGACCATTCCTGTCAGATGGCCGCCGGCCGAATGTCCACTGACGACAATATTATCGGCGTCACCATTGTATTGTTGTGCATGCTCACTTAACCAGGCAATCACGGCTCGTGTCTGTCTGCTTATCTCGCTAATCGTGACTTTAGGGCAGAGCGAATAGTTGACTACCACGACTGTGATGTCCTGAGGTACTAATTCTCTGGCGACGAAACTGAATTCTTTAGCAGTACGTGCGCGCCAGTATCCGCCATGGATAAAAACAAAGACGGGTGAGTTAGCCCTGGCAGAGGGAAAGATATCTACGTACTCATCCAGCGTTGGGCCATAAGCGGCATCAAGTTCACAGCTGAGTGATTGACGTGTCTGTTCGCTGTCAGCGATATAGCGATCCAGATAAGCTTTCGGATCGGCTACCGCGGCGCCGGCGTTATACTCGGCGTCGATTTCTTCCTGAGAAGTAAAATGACGGTATAGATTCATTCTTGTCCTAGTTGCGAGAGAATAAAACTAACTATGCTGTATTCAATATTGCCGGCGAGTTGTTCGAATTTTGTAATTATTTCCCCGCTATCAAAATCGCTGGTGTTAACCATAATCGGTGTACCCTTCATACGAAATGAACGGTTTTCACCATCGTCGACCTGATGATGCATCAATCCTTTTTCATGATTCCAGGTCAGAGCTTTTTCCTCCGGTCCTTTGTCATAACAAATTTGAAATTGCACGATATTGCCTTTGTCATCATACCAGAGAAATAGATCAAGAGAGGTAGATGCGAACCACCTGCGTCTGGGCTCGCCTTCCAGTTGTTTTACCTTTTCAATTTCTTTAAGCATACTCGCCAGTCCATGTTAGCTTATGTATAGCGTGTTCTACCAACGTCCAGGGCCAGAATTTGTCCGGTCGAATACTCAGCTTCATCTATCAGGAAACGTATTGCTGCGCACACTTCATTCAGTTCCGCCGTTCGTTTCATAGCGGTATTTGTCATTACTTCCTCCTGCCTCTTTTGATTGCCCTGATCAGGCCAGAGCACAGCACCAAGGGCGAGGCCGTTAACACGCACGTCTGGTGCGAATTCGCGGGCCAGTGAACGTGTCAGCATGTCGAGACCGGCCTTTGCCGTGCAATAGGTAGTGTGGTCTTTCATTGGCTGACTGGCGTGAATATCTGTCATATTAATTATGCAACCTTTGCTTTGACGAAGATAAGGGATTGCAGATTGTGAAAGGAATAGCGGCGCCTGCACATTGACGCCCATAAGATCTTGCCAATTTTGTTCATTGATTTCCCCCATAGGTGTTGGGAAGAAGGAAGAGGCGTTATTGATTAACACATCAAGTCGATAATTGAATGAATGAGCCTGATTGATGATTTTCTCGTAATTGTCGAATTGCAGTAAATCACCTTCTACCACTAAGGCTGAGTCCGCGCGTTGATTATTCAGTTCATTGACAAGGTCTTGTGCAATTTTCAAAGAGTAATGACAGTGGACAATGACATCGAAATCGTGAGCATGCAGATCTCGCGCTAGCGCCGCACCGATCCGCTTTGCAGCGCCGGTTATTAAAACAGTTCTACTAGTCATTTTATGCTTATAAAAGTATAGTTTGATAGAGTCAGTTAACTGGTCTGACTCAAGCCCATCTTGTGAGTATGACAAAGAAAAATAAAAATAAACAGAAGCTGGTGAACGAGCTGCCAACATCCGATGATGTAGCTCTGAATCATTCTCGCGAATTGCAAGCACGAATTTGTGATCTTATTAATTCAAATGAGGGTCAAATCAGTTTTGAGCGCTTTATGCGAATGGCTTTGTATGAACCCGGTCTTGGATATTACAGTGCGGGTGCCAGCAAAATCGGTGAAGCCGGCGACTTCGTTACCGCGCCTGAAATTTCCTCGCTCTTCTCTATTTGTCTTGCCAGGCAATGTGCTGAAATAATGACGCAAGTAAACCGGCCGGTGTTGCTGGAAGTCGGAGCGGGCTCGGGTCGTATGGCCGCAGATATTCTTTATGAGTTGCAGCAATTGGACAGTTTACCCGATAAATATCAGATACTGGAAACCAGTGCCGATTTGCGTGAAAGGCAAAAACAATACCTGAAAAATACTATACCGGACATTTATTCAAGAGTGAGCTGGCTTGACGCCATTCCTGAAGAAAGCTTTGAGGGCGTCTTGCTCGCGAATGAAGTACTTGATGCTTTGCCGGTCAGACGCTTTCGCGTTACTGGAGATAAACTGAATGAATTAGGTGTAGTTTTTCAGGAAGAACAATTTCAGTACGTCAGTCATGCTGCGGATGAAAGTTTTGTTGCCAGAATAGAATCTGTGCTGGGAGCGGATCTAGCCAACTATCAAGATGACTATGTCTCAGAGTTGAACGATATGCTTGATGAGTGGTTGATGTCACTATTGAGTCCTTTAGGAAAAGGTGCAGCTTTGTTTATTGATTATGGTTATCCTCGCCATGAATATTACCATCCGCAACGTGATCAGGGCTCTCTGCTATGTCACTACCGACACCGTGTCCATTCTGATCCTTTCATCAATATCGGTTTGCAGGATATTACGGCATCGGTGGATTTTACAGCCCTTGCTGAGGCAGCGGATAAGGCAAATGTGCAGGTCAGTGGCTATACAACGCAGGCTTTTTTTCTGCTCGCCTGTGGCCTCGAACAGATATTAGAGGAGAAAATGGATGTATGTGAGCGTACCCAAATCGAGCTGAAGCGACAGGTGAAACTGTTGACTCTGCCGGCCGAGATGGGAGAACGTTTTAAAGTGATGGCATTGAGTCGTAATTTGAACATGCCGTTAAAGGGATTCAGTGTCGTCGATCATCGGCGCAAACTCTAACGAGATGTACTAAGCGGATAGAGATTGGAATTATGCGATTCGGAGCAAAACTCTCTGTGCTTCTGACTATACTCTTGCTTTGTTCCTGTAATAAGACCAAACCGGAAGCGGGGGAAGGTCCACAGGCGGGAGAATTTGATTTCGATTCGCTGGTTAAAACCGATGTCGGCGTGGTGATGGAAATTCACGTTCATGAAGCAAGAAATTATTTACGAACGATGATGGAAAAGTTGTATAAACGTAATCCTCGCGAATTAAAGAAATCAGTTTATCCGACAGCAGAAGAGAACATTGATCGCTTATTCGAACAACGACATGGCTGGAATTTTGAGGAACTTGGTGGTAAGCAGGGAATAGAAGCAATTCGTCTGACATTTAGCGATGATTTTAAGGGTGATCGCGTCTTCGCTTTCATTTCGGGGATGACCTTCATGATAATGTCATCGTACGATTATAAAACTGAATTTTATATGCTTGATAGTGCTGATCCACAGAATCTGTACAACAGCGCTCGTAATATTGAAATAGCGGTCTGGAAACTGAGTCATGACTACGATAAATTTGGAGAACTTTTCCTTTACAGTAATTCACAAGCAGGCGAAATTGAAAATCTCAGTTATGAGAGACTATTTGGCAAACTGATTGCCTTGCAGGATACAATGGCGATTATTATTGCGGGTAAAACCAGTCGGACCTTTATTAAAATTGTTCAGCGTGTAGCCACTGCTGTTTTCCTTCCAGTGTTTTGATGATTACTTGCCGTTAATAGCTTTTCAATTATGAGAGAAATTTAGCAGGGGTTAATTTGGAAATATATCATTTAATTATACTGGGTCTGATACAGGGCCTGACCGAATTTTTGCCTGTCTCAAGTTCAGCACACCTGATTCTTTTGCCCTTTTTATCTGGTTGGGAAGATCAAGGACTCGTCTATGATGTCGCAGCTCACAGCGGAACTTTGGCAGCGGTAATCTGGTATTTTCGAGGTGACCTGCAGGACATCATAAGGAACTGGTCACTTCGTTGGTCATCAAACTCCACCAGTAAAGAACTCATGCTCTGGTATCTGGCAGTGGCGACAATCCCTGTTGGTCTGACGGGGTTACTACTACATGATTTTATCTCCACCAGCTTACGCAATCCGCAAGTGATTGCCATCGCGTCGATTTTTTTCGGGTTGATATTATTGCTGTCTGATAAAACTGGTATCCGTGAGCGTAGTTTCAGCGAATTATCCTGGCGTGATGCTCTATTGGTTGGCTTCGCTCAGGTGCTTGCTTTGATACCAGGGACTTCCCGTTCTGGAGTAACCATTACTGCAGGCCTGATGTTGGGAATGGATCGGCAAACGGCGTCCAAGTTTTCGTTTTTACTGGCAATTCCAGTGATCTTGTTGGCTACGGCTTATGAGAGTTACAAGTTATCCACAGGAATCTATGTCATTGACTGGATGTCGGTGCTGATAGTGGTTTTAGTTTCGTTTTTCAGCGCCCTGCTGTCGATTCACTTTTTTCTTAAGTTGCTTGAGCGTACCGGAATGCTGCCATATGTTATCTATCGAGTTGTGCTTGGTATTGTCTTACTGTTTATGTTCAAGTCCTGATAGCCTGACCTATTGCCTGGGTGCGCATTTGCCGCAGGCGTTGTGCAATCTGCGGACCCGATAAAGAGTCATTTTGTAATTCAGTAGTGTCAACCGAGTTGGCAGCCAGAAAAGCTTTTCTTAAATAGGCTGCTTGAGGATAACTATGGTTCTCATTACCTTTGCGGCCACGGATATCGGCCGTACAAGTTAAAAGAAATTGCTCAAACCTTTCCGTGCGACGAAAGGCATCCATTTCTTCAAATTTTCTCAATAAAGTATCGGCGCGCATCTCTTCTGCACGATGACAATCAAGATGGAAGCGGGAAACCAGTACACCCAGCTCTCTGTAGCGGGCCGGGACCCGATAACGTTCGCATAGTTTCTCAATAAGCTTCACTCCACGTTCTTCATGTCCCCTGTGACCGGGTAAATAATCCCGTGGTGTCGTGCCTTTGCCAAGGTCATGAACCAGCGCCGCAAAACGGATGAGCGGATCATCCGACAAAAGGCTGGCCTGCTCGAGTGCCATCAGGGTATGAATACCACAATCGATTTCGGGATGATGTTTTTCTGGTTGTGGGATACCAAACAAACGATCAATTTCCGGGAAAATCGATTTTAATGCACCGCAGTCTCTGAGAACTTCAATAAAGCGTACCGGATACTTGCCTGATAGTGCTTTCTCCATTTCTGACCAGACTCTCTCTGCGACCAGACTGTCTAGTTCGCCGGACTCACTCATCGTGCGCATGAGCTCATTAGTTTCTGCAGCAACGGTAAAATTGAAACGTGCTGCAAATCGGGCTACACGGAGGACGCGCACCGGGTCTTCAATAAAAGCAGGTGAGATATGACGCAGAACTCCGGCTTTCAGATCCTGCTGACCATTGAAGTGGTCAATTATGTTTGCATCGGTATCTTCTGCAAGCGCATTTATGGTCAAGTCCCTTCTTTCAAGATCGTCCTCAAGTGTGACAGAACCAGACACATCAAAGCTGAATCCTTTATATCCGGGACCGGTTTTTCGCTCTGTACGGGCCAGAGCATATTCCTGTTTGCTTTCCGGATGCAGGAATACGGGGAAGTCCTTGCCAACTGCTTTATAACCAAGCCCGGTCATTTCTTCAGGCGATGCCCCGACAACGACCCAGTCAATATCCTTTACCTGCAGGCCTAGCAATCTGTCGCGCACTGCGCCGCCTACTTTGTACGTTTTCATCTGGTAAATTCGGGGTGCTCTGACATTTGCGTTAAGTATACGTCAAACAAGTCAGGGCGATTAAGTCAGTTTGTCCAGTCAATCACAAAACCTTGTGATAGTAGGCTTGCTGTAACTCAATTTTGCGGACAACTTTGGCCGGCTTTAATTTGTTTATGCGGCTGAACCATCGATACGCGCTGTTTGACAGGCACAATATGCTGTTGCAGCCGCCAGTTATAGACACTGGCGAAAAACAATATCCGGCGTACGTATTTTCTGGTTTCTGTAAAAGGGATTTGTTCAATCCAGATTTCGGCCTCTTCGCAGTCTTTTTTCGGTAACCAGCGTTTAACATTTGTGGGGCCGGCATTATAGGCCGCTGTTGCCAGAACCATGTTGTTATTGAAGCTGCCGTACATTTGTTTGAGGTAGGCACTGCCTATTCTGATGTTTTTGTCAGACTGCAATAACTGTTTGGTGTTGTAATTCCTAAGACCTATGTTCTTTGCCGTATGCTTACCAGTTGCCGGCATAACCTGCATTAAACCAAGAGCCCCGGCCGGCGAACGAACGTCTTCGATAAACGCACTTTCTGCCCGGGTCAGGGCGTAAAGCCAGGCAATATCCAGCTTTCGCATTTTCGAAAATTTTTCCATCGCTGCATTAAAAGGCATCGGAAAGCGCGTGATCACATCGTCATATAGCTCAGCCTTGGCAAGCGTCAGAATGGCACGGTCGTGCCATCCCCAGTTAGCGGCAATTTGCGCTGCAATTTGTTTCTGATAACTGGTTAATTGTTTCAAGCCGTGATGCCATTCGCGGCGGGCGGAGTAATGTGATCCGATATAGTAAAGTTCACGAGCACGTTGAAAGGTAGCCAGGGTTGAGAGGTTTTGCCACTCATCCAGATCTTCAGGCAAGGGATGATAGTTCATCTGGTAGGTCGCATTGATGCGATCCGCAGCGAGAAAGCCATAATAATCCCTTTCTTTAGCCAGCCACTCATAAATTGGCATGGCCTCGTCGGTCCTAACCAGTTCTTCCAGAGCTCGTGCCCGCCAGTAAAACCAGCGCAGACGTATTTTCTCAACAGCGGGCTGGCCTTCAGTCCATTCAACTAATGTTGCCCAATCTTTCTCTGGCAGTATCGTACGCAGACGCAGATTCCATGCTTTTTCATCTACCCGGTCGACACTCAGATTACCCAGCAATGTTTTTGCGAGTTTGTGTTTCTTTTGAGCCGCTCTTATCGCCAGACCGTAATCAACATCAGCAAGTTCAGCATCATTAAAACTGTAGGCTGGTTTAATAATTGGCCAACGTTGCAAAGCACGATTGATATTCTGCCGAGTCAGTCGTTTTATTCCGTAAAGCAATATCTCTCTGGCTTCCGGTTCATCTTCAAAGGTCACATTACTGGTGCGCTTTGTCGGATTGGCGCGCATATTCAGCCAGCGCTGAGCCCAGATTCGTTTGTCACTGGTGAGCTTCCGTGAGAGATAGGTCGTCAGACCTGTCTGTCCGTTTTCCATGGCCAGACGAATACGCTGCCAGACAAGTTCATCAGTTAACAGCTCGCTTTTATACAGTAGTTTGAACGCGGCATCACACTGAGGCGGCAGAGATTCGCCGCTTAGCCAGATAGTTCGTATGTCTTCAAGCAGGTAGGCTTCCTGCTGTTGTTTTATCCGCGCTGTCAAATGGTGACATTGCAGGGTCTTATCAGATTGCGGGGTATAGTGCTCGATAAAGGTTTGCCAGTGCCTTCGTTTTACCAGCAGATTCAGCCACGATTTACGCAAATCATTAGCCATGGGAAGATCATTGTACAATTTGAGAAACTCAATAATTTCTTCCTTTTTTACTTTCCACAGACGTCTCTTCAGGTAGTCATAGCGCAAGTAAGGGTAAAGAGGATAGTCTTTCAGAGTCTCCGCTGTCTTTTTAAATTTAGTCAGCTGTCCGGCTCGTAAGGCCTTTTTGGCAGCCAGATAGTCTTTGCGTTGTTCAATGAGAATACTGCCATCGTCAGCCTGGGAAGTGACTGGCAAGATAAGAAAAACAAGCAGGCTCAGTATTGAGCGCAGGAAGCGGGGACTGCCCTTTGAGTAAACAGATTTATTCTGGTGCACAACAGTTTGATTTATCGGAGAAGCAAAGTTCAATTGTGCATGGCGTGAGCGGATAATCAAAGCCTTAATATAGTAATATTGCATGCTTACTGACGATCGGAGTTGAAAAAATGCCAAAAGCAAGTTGGAAAGGAACAGTTCTGGCCGAAACTGAAGAATATGAAGTGGTTGAAGGAAATATCTATTTTCCGGTGGATTCGATAAACAGCGAATTTTTCAAGGCCAGTGCGACGCAAAGCCATTGTCCCTGGAAGGGCGATGCCAGTTATTACGACATACAGGTTGGTGCTGAAGTTAATCCTGATGCAGCCTGGTATTATCCCGAGACCAAAGATGCAGCAAAAAATATACAGGGCTATATTGCGTTCTGGAAAGGCGTCGAGGTAATTGAGTAAACAGACTAAATAACACGGCCCGGGTTAAGAATCCCTCTCGGGTCAAAGGTGTTTTTTAATTGTCGCATCATCTCAATTTCGATTTCATTGCGCGAGTGTTGCAAATAGCGGCGTTTCAGTTTGCCAATACCATGTTCTGCTGAGACAGACCCGGAGTACTCACCAACGAGTTTGTAGATGGTATCGTAAATTACGTCTTTATCTTCTTTGCGACCGGTTCTGGCAATGTAGTGCATGTTACTATCGCCAAGGTGTCCGAATATTAAAATTTTAACAGCTGGAAAGCGTTCGAGAAGAATCCGGTTTGCGCGTTCCAGAAATTCCTGCATACGACTGATGGGCACGCTGATATCAAAGTTAGCACAGGGTGCCAGAGCCGGTAGTATGTCACCGACACCGTCGCGTATCTGCCAGAAGCCAGCGCTTTCTTTTCCTGATTGTGCAATTGCGGCATCTTCAATCAGTCCGGACTCCAGAGCTTGCTCAAGCAGTGTTTGAAAACCTTGAGTATCCTGTTCCTGATTCGAACCTTCAGCTTCCATGAGTACATAAAAAGCGTGTTGTTTATCAAAAGGTGAGTGCAGGTGCGCAACACTGTCGACAACCAGATCAAAATAGTTTGCCCACATCACTTCGTAAGAGCTCAAAATTCCACCGAGTTGCTTGCCGCTAAGTTGTAGTAACTTAATTACATCCGCATGCGTTTTCAGGGCGCATAAAGCGGTACAACGGCTTTCCAGTTTGGGAAACAGACGCAGAACAACCCGGGTGACGATACCAATCGTGCCTTCACTGCCGATAAAAAGCTGTTTCAAATCATAACCGGCATTATTTTTAAGCATTTTGTTTAAAGAGGTAACGACGGTGCCATCGGCAAGAACTGCCTCCAACCCGAGAATTAGGGCGCGGGTCATACCAAATCGAATAACCTGATTACCACCGGCATTGGTCGATACGTTTCCGCCGATAGTACAGGAACCGCGTGCGCCGAGATCCAGAGGGAAGGACAAACCCGCATCGACCGCAGCTTCCTGAATTGTTTGCAATGGCGTGCCGCTCAGCACCGTCATGGTCATCGCGTCAAGGTCAATTTCTTCAATACAGTTCATTCTTTCCAATGATACTGCCAGTTCACCATTGTCCGGAATCGCGCCTGCAGATAGTCCGCTTAGCCCCCCTTGTATGGCAACAGCCTGTTGCGCCTTGTGACAGTGTTTCAGCAAGACTGACAATTCTTCTGTACTTGCAGGACGGATGATAGCGGCGGGCGGTTTGCTCGCGCTTTCGCCACTCCAGTCTGCCAGATGTCGATCATCCTCAGAGATTTCGGTCAAGACGGTTTTTTCACCAAGTTCTTTTTTCAGGGTATCAATAAGAGAAGTCATAAGGAACTATCGAATCTTGCGTAGGCAGGAAGATTTTATTTGTTCAATGCTCGTACATCCAAGTAAACGCATATTACGTTTTAGCTCTGCGTCCAGTATTTGCAATGCCCGGTCGACTCCGGCTTCGCCACCTGCGGCAAGTCCATATAGATAGGGCCGGCCAATCATGCAGGCATTGGCGCCCAAAGCCAGCGCTTTGATAATATCCGTTCCCCGGCGAAAACCGCTGTCCATGATAATCTCGCACTTGTCTCCGACTGCGTCCGCAATTTCCGGTAATACTTCCAGAGGTGAAGGGGCGTGATCCAGCTGCCGACCACCGTGGTTAGACACCACGATACCATCAACGCCGAGTTCGGCTGCCTTCATAGCATCTTCAACATGGAGTATGCCCTTGATGAGAAATGGACCCTGCCATTCTCCCATCATCCAGGCTACGTCGTCCCAGCTAATATTCAAGGCAAGCTGTTCGGCCATATATTTGAGCAAAGCTTTTGGATCGGATGAGCTATCAAGTCTGCTGTCGCCTTGAATGTTTGCTGTAACAATAGGTGGGGAGGTGAGCATATGCCAGCACCAGTAAGGGTGCAGGCCAGCCTCCAGTACCGTGTTCAGACTCGGTCTGGGTGGAATGACCAGACCGTTACGCATGTCGTGTTCACGATTGCCGGGAGTACTGGCATCGACAGTGAGGCACAGAGCCTGATAAGCCGAATCTTTAGCGCGTTTGATGAAATCCATTAGCAAAGCCCGGTCCTTATAGACATAAATCTGAAACCAGCGCTTGCTGCCAATTTCTGCAATATCTTCTATTGAAGTGTTCGATACTGTTGAAAGTGCATAAACGAGATCGGCTTTTTTCGCTGCTTTCGCAACCGCCACTTCACCAAGATGATGAAAAGAACGGGTAAACGCAGTTGGACAAAGTATCAGAGGGGAACTGTGTGTTTCCCCGAGCAGATTAATGGAGCAGTCGATCTCTTCAACATCAACCAGTGTTTTTGGTACTAACTGATAGCGTGAAAAAGCATTACGATTGCTTCGGCCGGTGTATCCGTCTTCGGCAACGCCATCAATATACTGGAATAATGCAGCGGGAAGCTTCTTCTTTGCCAGCTTACGCAGATCGTCGATATTTACACAACGGGATAAGCGCTTGTTCATCTAAATCAGCTTTGAAAAAAACTCAGATAACCATAAAAAACAGCAACTGAAAACATGACGACGATACCCGCTAGACTCCAAATCTGCATAATCTTTCCTGGGCGCTGATCAGGAGGAACTTCATCAGAGTACATGGCGCGGTGGTTAAACGTGGCCAGCAGAGGCGCCGTAACAAAGGCCACGCTAGTGGCAAAATCAATAAAAGTTTTAAAGGACTTCAGGAACAAGACCAGAATCAGGCTCGCTCCAAGGATCTGAACAATAGTAAAAATCGTTTGAAAATTAACCTTCAGTTTTCTGCTGGCTGGCAGTAGATCGTGAACTACCGCAGTGGCGACTCGGGGACAGGCATCAAGATTGGCGATTACCGTCGATATCATTACCGCCAGTGCGGCAATGGCAATCAATAGTCTGGCCCATTCACCGATGACCTGAGTGAACATATCAATTAGCTGAGCTGCGAAGCCACTCGGACTGGGGCTGGTTTCAATACCGGCGTTATAAATAAAGGCGGTACCCATCAGTACAAAGCAGAGGGCAAGAATGATGGTGCCAAAGTAGCCGAGGTTGAAGTCGAACTGTGTGTCTTTCAGTTTCAGGCTCTGGTTTACCGACTTCGCTTTTTCGCAAACCCAGAATGACTGGTACACAGAAACGGACACGCCGGTTGGCATCCAGCCGGCGATGGCAATCATGAATAGATAAGTTTTCGTATCAAAAACAATTTCACCGGTCAGATCATTGCTCTGCCAGTTCAGTTCGGGCACGGTAAGACTCGCTGCAACTAAAGTCAGAACTGAGAAAAGCACGACAATCAGCTTAACTACATTCTCGACTAAACGGTAACGACCGGAAATCAGCAGACCGGCTGCGCAAACAAGAATGATAAAAGAGAGTTGGACATCGCCGACGCTGACGTTAAGAACATTCTTAAATACGCCGGTTGTAACCAGCACAACGGCAGCACTGGCGACAAACATATCCAGGGGAAATCCGAGCAGAAAAATGAATTGGGTAAAGCGACCCTGATGTTTATAGGCACGCAGTAATGATTTCCCACTTGCGGTAGCGTAATCCGATCCGAAACGAAATGCAGGGTACTTAATCAGACAGGTAAATACGATTAGCAGACTCAGAGTCAAGCCATAATTGGCACCTGCACGAGTTGACTGAACCAGATGCGAGACGCCAACAGCCACGGCGGCAAACATGAGTCCCGGGCCAAGTGTTTGCTGATATTGGGTGACTAGCTTTTTCAGCATTGGCAGGTTTTGGTCTCTGAAAATCTAATGACGCGCGCCCATAGTCATTGCGCGTTGTGCGACACTTTCTAGATCGTCATTTGTGCCGGACTCAATATCTCCGGTGCCGAAGCCAGGCCAGCCCTGACAATGTCTAATTACCAGTTCGTTCAGAGCGTTGATATGAATACCCTGATCGTTCAAGGCCGGGATGTAGGAGAATTCACCGCCGCCTGCGTCTTTAAAAAACTCCATATTCTGAATTTTGATTTCTTCAAGGGTTTCAAGACAATCAGCAGAAAAACCCGGACAAATTACCTGTACACTTCCAACACCAGCTTTGCCCCATTCAATCAGAGTTTTGTCAGTATAGGGTTTTAACCATTCCTGCAAACCTAGCCGCGACTGAAAGGTGAGTTTCCACTGATCGTCTTCAAGTTCAAGTTGTTCAACTATCAGTCTTGCCGTTTTCTGACATTGGCAGAAGTAGGGATCACCTGCCGCAAAATATTTTTGTGGTAAGCCGTGAAAAGAGAACAACAGTTTTTCCGGTTTTCCGGATGTTGCCCAGAAATCACGAATACTTTCTACCAGAGCATTAATATATGGGGGGTAATCGTGGTAACTGTTAATGGTCCTTATTTCCGGGATGTGACGCCATTTTTTCAGTTGGCGCATAACAGCATCAATTGTCGTGGCTGTAGTGGTTGCTGAATATTGCGGGTAAAGCGGCAGAATAAGTAAACGCTGAACATTATCTTTGAGTAATTTCTCAAGCGCAGATCCAATATCTGGTGAGCCATAACTCGTCGCCAGCTCGAGTCTGAACATGTCTCCATATTGTCCCTGTAATGTCTCTCTGAGCAATGTTGCCTGTCTCTTTGAGATTGCCAGTAAAGGTGAGCCCTCATCAGTCCAGACTTTTTGATAGGCCCTGGCTGATTGACGTGGGCGTGTGCGCAGTATGATGCCATGCAAAATAAACCACCAAACTGGTTTTGGGACTTCAATAACTCTCGGATCAGAGAGAAATTGACTCAGATAGGATCTTACCGCCGGAGTCGTCGGCGCATCTGGTGTACCAAGGTTTGTGAGTAATACACCCGTACGTACAGGTTGTCGGTGTTGATACTCAGGGTTGCCCTTATATTTCGCCATAATTTATTTATTCTTCTTTGTCTGGCCGCTACGAAGAGTCTTCCGGTACTCATCGTAGATTTTCATGCACTTGTCGCCAAGCTCGGATTTCTCATCAATATTATCGACGTAAAAACGAACCAGTGAACGCATACTACCTTCGACCCGTCCCGGACTGCTGTCACTTTCCATGCTGCTTACCAGACGTCTCAGGTAGCGAAGCAAAAACCACTCAATGGAATCTAACTCGTAGTTAGCGGCCTCGATTTGCTTAATGTGCTGTCTGACATAAACTCTGAGATCGCCAAAATAAATTTCTCGCATGGATGATAGACCATTCTTTATTGTTAATTCACAATTTACGCAGCACCAACATGGGCGGGGTCTGCAATGCCGATCTAGTGCCTGCGAGCCCCCCGATCAGGATGATTACAGTACAGATAATCGGTGCGATTAACCAGACCCATGGATTGATCGATACATCAATTTTCAAAACAAACTCAG
This sequence comes from Gammaproteobacteria bacterium, assembly GCA_012103475.1. Lineage (GTDB taxonomy): Bacteria > Pseudomonadota > Gammaproteobacteria > Eutrophobiales > Eutrophobiaceae > WLWS01. The sequence continues at coordinate 1,077,998 of WLWS01000001.1, forward strand.
CCAGCACCATTTCCACGGCGGTGGCGGCAAAGGCGGCAAGCACGCCGGCTATCAGTCCAAGTGTGATAAATTCTGCACTCAAACTGGCAAGTATCTGGCGTCGATTGGCACCAAGTGAACTGAGTAAACCTGATTCATAAGCTCTTTCTGCGTGAGTGGTCTGCAGCGCAGCCAGCAACACAACGATACCGGCTAGCAAGGTAAAAGCGAAAACAAACTCCACAGTTTTAATGACCTGCTCCATAATTATACGTACCTGGCTTAGTAATGCCTCGATATCAAACACGGTAATGCTCGGGAAACGCTGGACAGTTCAGAAAGTACACGTTTATTTTCAGAGGCCAGAAAAAAACTGGTGATATAAGTGGCAGGATACTCGGTCAGTACATGAGGATTCGATATAACAAAAAAATTCACTTTAAAGGAATCCCAATCCACCTCGCGTAAATTGCTTACACGCGCGCTGACTTCAAGTCCGCCAACGCTATAGCGTAAGATATCGTTAATTTTTATCCCCAGCGTTTCCGCGATCCCTTCTTCTACAGAAAACTGATTACCTTCTTCATCCGCAGACCACCATTGGCCCGAGATCAGATTGTTGTCAGCCTGCATAGTTTGTGCAAATGAAAGATTGAACTCACGACTCACCAGTCTTTGTGCTCGTTGGTCCTGATAACCCTCCCTTTTGACCTCATGCTCATTAATTGCCAGCAGGCGACCGCGAATCATCGGATAAATCTCGCTGGATAGATCTGTTTTCTGACTCAGGAAAGCTTTTACCTCTGCTACTTCATCGGGTTGAATATTAATGAGAAAATAATTCGGTGTTCCCTCCGGCAATTGATTCCGCCAGCTTTCCAATAAATCGGTTCGTATCAGTGTCAGCAATAGCATGATAGTAATACCGAGACCAATACCGAGTATCTGAGCAAGACTCAAATCTGCACGTCTGGCTACATTGGCGAGGCCATAACGCCAGGAAATACCAGTGTGCGAACGCAGTTTGTTAAGTGAATGAATCAGTAATTTGGAGAAGCCCAGCAAAAGCAGTGCCGTCAATCCCAGACCGAGGAAAGTATAAATTGTGAGCTTGATGCTGCCTGATTGCCAGGGCGTCAGTAGAACAAGTGTCAGCACCGCTGCACCGTAGCTGACAAGCGATGTCGCCGGAAGGGGAGTGAGATCACGACGAATTACCCGCAGAGGTGATACATCTCGCAGGCGAAGTATCTGTGGCATGGCAAAGCCAAGAACTGTCATCACACCTGCGAGCATGCCGATGAGCACAGGGAACAATGAAGGTGCAGGCAGAGTCGCGTTGGTTAAACCATTCATCAAAGAACTCAGACCCTCTTGTGCAAGATAGCCGATAGCGATACCGCTTAGACTGGCTATCACAGAGAGCAATAAGAGTTGCACCAGAAATAAGCGGCTGATACTGGTCTGTTCGGCGCCCATACAGCGCATGATCGCGCAGGTGTCGAAGTGGCGACTGCTGTAACGCTGGGCTGACATGGCTACTGCAAGACCGGCCAGAGCGATACTCACCAGCACAGCGAGGCCGAGGAATTGCTCAGCGCGCTCCAGTGCAGTCTTTAACTCTGGCCGGGCATCGCGGATTCCCTGCACCTGTAGCGTATCGTTATCGCCAATCTGATTTCGAAACTCAGAAATAGCACTCGGCCGGCCGCCCAACAGCAAGCGATATTGAACTCTACTGCCGGGCAGAATCAAACCACTTGTCTCAACATCGGCTGCGTTTATCAATAATCGTGGGGCGATGTTGAAAATATCGCCACCGCGATCCGGTTCGTAACTGAGTATTTTGCGTACGGTGAGTTGAGTCTGCCCCAACTTAATAGTGTCGCCTATAGCTACACCCAGTATTTGCAACAGACGCGCGTCAGGCCATACCTCTCCCGGTCCGGGTATATCCTTCGCCAGTTCTTCAACACCAAACAGGGAGTCGCTGGTTCTGAGATTACCTCGAATCGGATAGCCATTCTCTACGGCTTTTACTTCTGCCATTTGGAATTGCTCGCCGACGACAACCATACTCCGAAAACTGGTGGTGCCGGTGCTAATCAGATTCTGCTCAAGGGCACGAGAGATAATGCCCTGTTCGATCGGCGAACTCGATAACAGAACCAGATCGGCTGCCAGCAACTCTGTGGCCTGGATTTCGGTTGCCTGTCGGACTCGATCGGTGAAAAAATTAACGGTACTGAGACTGGCGACGGCAATAACAATGGCACTGGCAATCAAGCGCAACTCACCGGAGCGCCAGTCACGTCTGAGTCCCTTTAACGCTTGCGGTAATATCCGCATATCAGTTATCTATTATTCTGCCACCGGCAAGAGTGAGTTTTTCATCACAGTGATCGGCTATTTGCGGGTCATGAGTAACCAGCACAAGGGTTGTACCATGTTCTGTGTTGAGCTTGAAAATAAGGTCGATTATCTGCTTCGCTGTTTTCTGATCAAGATTACCGGTGGGTTCATCCGCAAACAAAATTTTCGGATCACCTGCGAAAGCGCGGGCAATAGCAACACGCTGTTGTTCACCACCTGACAGTTGATTTGGGTAGTGGAGTAATCTTTCATCAAGTCCGACTTCATCAAGTCTTGCTCTGGCCAGGGCTTCAGCCTCAGGATTGGCCCCCAGTTCCAGCGGTAACATTACATTTTCCAGCGCGGTGAGGCTGGGCAGGAGTTGAAAAGACTGAAAAACAAAACCGACCCGCTTATTGCGCAATCTGGCCCGACCATCTTCATCGAGGCTGTTTAGCTCGACAGTATCGAGGCATACTGAACCCGAAGAAGGAACATCAAGACCAGCCAGCAGTCCAAGCAGGGTAGACTTGCCGGAGCCTGATACACCGATAATGGCAAGACTGGCACCTTCCTGAAGAGAAAAGGTGACATTCTGTAAAATCACTAATTCGCCTTCAGGACTGGGGACTTGCTTTGTTAGATCCTTCACCTGCAAAATGGTGCGGGAGGAGTTATTCATAAATGCGTTTATTTTTGTTTGTCGTTATTTTTGCTTTGTCGCTGACGAGTTCGGCACAGGAAAAAACCTTGATGGTCCTGGGGGACAGTATCAGCGCCGGTTATGGCATTGCCCTGCAACAGGGCTGGGTTCATCTGCTGGAAGAACGTTTGCATCAGCAAGGCTACCGTTACCATGTGAAAAATGCCAGCATCAGTGGTGATACCACGCGTGGAGCACGAGCACGCCTGACTAGACTGCTTGATGAAAATACGCCGGATATCAGTATTATCGAGTTGGGTGGTAATGACGGCTTGCGTGGTTTATCGCTGGAAGAACTACGGGTGAATTTGAGCACTTTGATTACTGAATTGTTGAATTCAGGTGCTAAAGTGGTGCTGGTGCCCATGCGTCTGCCGCCTAATTATGGACCCGCCTGTAACGAACGGTTTGAAGCAATTTACCGTGACATGAAAGCTGAACACGATATAACTCTGACCCGTTTTATACTGGAAGGTATTGCCGGGGATCCTGAGCAGATGCAGAGCGATGGTATTCATCCAAAAGCTTCCGCGCAGGCGCAGATGCTCGAAATTGTCTGGCAGGACCTGCAGCCCTTGCTAGTAAAATAAATGATTAATTTAGCTCAGCTATCGCAGTCAGGACATCTATATGAAATATTGTAATCAATGCGGTGAGGCCCTTAGCCTGAAGATCCCCGAAGATGACAATCGTGAGCGGCATGTTTGTGGTTCCTGCGATTCCATCCACTATCTCAATCCCAAGATTGTGACAGGTTGTATTCCGGTCTGGGAAAATAAGGTCTTGCTGTGTAAGCGCGCGATAGAACCTCGTCATGGATACTGGACTCTACCGGCAGGTTTTATGGAAATGGGGGAGACGACGGCGCAGGCGGCGATGCGTGAGACACTGGAAGAAGCGAACGCGCGGGTCGAATTACAGGGGCTTTATGCTTTGATGAATCTTCCCCATGTGAATCAGGTATATATGATCTTTCGATCGCAACTGATTGATCTTGATTACTCGCCCGGTATTGAAAGTCTGGAAGTGAGGCTATATGAAGAAAGTGAGATACCCTGGGATGATCTGGCCTTTACGACAATCAGGCACACCCTACAGTTCTACTTTGAAGATCAAAAGCGTGATGATTACCGGATGCGTGTGGGGGATATTATCAGGGAAGGGGACACTTACAGCTTTCAACCCGAACAAGCTGAGTAGAGTTCCTGAAACTAGCGATTATGATTCGATTTCAACCCAGCGGCCGAAACTGCACTCATAACAGGTACCGCCTGAACTGACTTGATCGCCTGTAGAGAACTCAGCGTCATTCCAGTAGCATTTTTCTTCTAATTGATCCATTTGGACAGTGGCCTCATCACCGGTAGGTCCCAGCACCTCTGAGTTCTTTTTACTATTATCGATTGTTCCAACTTCAGTTGCCATTTACTTATCCCCCTAAGGTTACAGTCCTTATCTTAATGCTTGTCTTATCAATGTGCCAGCCCATGTGAGCGCGATGGCAGCAGTGGCAGTCGTGATAAAGGGTGCCTGTCTGTGAGGATTTGTGTCCTTGCTGGTTGACATCACAGATTTTTATATTATATTGCTAGCACTCACTTAGCCCGAGTGCTAATAACGTAATTAAAAGTGTTTGTAAACAATAACTTAACGGATAAGGAGAAAGACTAATATGAAAATCCGTCCATTGCACGACCGTGTGATCGTAAAACGAGTAGAAGAAGACAAGACTTCTGCTGGTGGAATTGTCATCCCTGACAGTGCCACTGAAAAACCAATCGAAGGTAAAGTTGTTGCTGTTGGCAATGGCAAAATCCTGGACAGCGGCGAAGTCCGTAAACTGGATGTCAAGAAAGGCGACAAAATCCTGTTTGGAAAATATTCCGGCACCGAAGTTAAGGTTGACGGTGAAGAATACCTTGTGATGCGTGAAGACGACATCATGGGCATCATTGAATAAGTAGGAGGCGAATATAATGAGTGCAAAAGAAGTCAGATTTGGTGATGACGCCCGTTCACGTATGGTGAAAGGCGTTAATACACTAGCCAATGCAGTAAAACAGACTCTCGGGCCAAAAGGTCGTAACGTGGTTCTGGAAAAAAGCTTTGGTGCCCCGACCGTCACTAAAGACGGTGTCTCGGTGGCAAAGGAAATCGAACTTGAAGACAAGTTTGAAAACATGGGTGCACAGATGGTGAAGGAAGTTGCTTCTAAAACCTCTGATGTTGCCGGTGATGGAACCACAACTGCAACCGTACTGGCTCAGGCCATCGTGCGTGAAGGCTTGAAAGCCGTTGCTGCTGGCACCAATCCTATGGACGTCAAGCGTGGTATTGATGCTGCTGTTATCGCTGCTGTTGCCGAATTGCAGAAGCTTTCCAAGCCCTGTGCTGATACCAAAGCAATTGCTCAGGTAGGTACAATTTCGGCTAACTCCGATGAGTCTGTTGGTAATCGCATTGCCGAAGCCATGGAAAAAGTCGGTAAAGAAGGCGTCATTACTGTTGAAGAAGGTTCCTCATTAGAAGATGAACTGGACGTGGTTGAAGGTATGCAGTTTGATCGTGGTTATCTCTCTCCTTACTTCATCAACAATCAGGACACCATGAGCGTTGACCTTGAAGCACCTTTCATTCTCTTACATGACAAGAAGATCTCCAATGTACGTGATTTACTCCCCGTACTTGAAGCTGTTGCCAAAGCCGGCAAATCACTTCTTATCATTGCCGAAGACATTGAAGGTGAAGCATTGGCTACACTGGTTGTAAACAACATGCGCGGTATCGTCAAAGTTGCTGCGGTTAAAGCACCTGGTTTTGGTGACCGTCGTAAAGCCATGCTGGAAGACATCGCCATCCTCACCGGTGGTACCGTAATTGCGGAAGAAGTCGGTCTTTCTCTTGAGAAAACCACTCTTGATGATCTGGGCAGCGCCAAGCGTATTCAGATTACCAAAGAAAACACCACAGTTATTGATGGCGATGGTAAGACCAAAGACATTGAAGCTCGTGTTAAGCAGATTCGTGCTCAGATTGAAGAATCTACTTCTGACTATGATCGTGAGAAGCTGCAGGAACGGGTTGCAAAACTGGCTGGCGGTGTTGCCGTCATCAAAGTTGGCGCTTCAACTGAAGTGGAAATGAAAGAGAAGAAAGCCCGCGTCGAAGACGCTCTGCATTCAACTCGTGCCGCTGTTGAAGAAGGTGTAGTGCCTGGTGGTGGTGTCGCTCTGGTTCGTACCTTGAAAGCCATATCCAAAGTCAAAGGTGCTAACGAGGACCAGAAGATTGGTATCAGTATCCTCAAACGTGCCATCGAAGAGCCACTGCGTCAGATCGTAACTAACGCGGGTGATGAAGCGTCAGTTATCCTGAATCAGGTTGCCGCTGGTGAAGCCAATTATGGTTACAACGCTGCAACCGGTGAGTTTGGTGACATGATCGAAATGGGTATTCTTGACCCTGCTAAAGTCGCTCGCTCTGCTCTGCAAAACGCCGCCTCTGTTGCCAGCCTCTTGCTGACTACGGAAGTGATGATTGCTGAAGCACCGAAAGAAGCAGCAGCAGCCCCTGCCATGCCTGATATGGGTGGTATGGGTGGTATGGGTGGCATGGGCGGCATGATGTAAGTCAAGCCCTGATACTTAAGCAGTACCCGGAGAACCCGCCTTATGGCGGGTTTTCTTTTTTTTATCAGCCAAAGCTGGTGAGTGCTAACTTCCATTTGCTTTATTGCATTTGTTATCTTGTCTGGAAGTTTTTATTTGGAAGCCTGAGCAAGTGCTGACAAAAACCAGTGAGCAGTTAGTTTGCGATCTGAAACCGGAAGAGTTTTTTCAAGAAGCTCTAGAGGAAGCAGTAGCCCATCAAAATCTTTCAATCTGTGTGGAGACTCTTTTTTACCTGCGCAACTTGTTGACCACATTTATTCAAACAGAACAATTATATCAGCACAGCGTAACAGGTGAGGGCCTAAAACCCCTTGCCGGCCTGTACGCCGATGCGCTTGATGCGCCTTCCACGGCTGCGAGAGACGATGTACTTCGACATCTTGGTGACCTTGCACTTTTTATAGCAGGACTCTTCCCGCAAAGTCTGAGCCGATCTCTCGTTGATGTTGACTACTACATCAACATGGGTGGTTGTGCCTACGGTTTTCTCGCAGAGTCCGGCTGTGTGTCCCGATCCAGACCAGGTTATAAAACTATTTTCTCAGAGTTGTCTGTTCAATTTGCAAAATTGGTTGATGTGCTGACAGAGGTGGGTGATCAAACTGTACTCCGACAGGATAGTGATGTCCTACGACTTTACGAAATATGGCTGGCAAGTGGCAGCAAAAATGCCGCTGGAAAACTGAGGCAGCTTGGTATTCAACCGCTAGTGATTTCCAGAAGAGAACACTAGCTTATCTCCAATGTCTGTTGCTAATTTACAGGTTCAATTACAGAGTATCTATGAACTGCATATTGAACAGAACGTAAAAGACTTCCTGATTACTTGCCCTGATATGGCAAATACGCTCGATGGTGGTGAGTCAAATTCACAGGTGAAGGAAAAACTATTGCTCAGGCAGGAAAATGACAGTCTCGATCTTTCCCTGTTTCTGGACAATGAAGTTGTCCGGAAAATGCGGGAAGATGATCCTGTTGTGGATATGCACGAAGGCAATATTGAGGACTTCTGTCTTGCCCTGGAGGGCGTTAGTCATTTCCTGTATTTACTGTGGAATGCCTCTCATCAGCGCAGCGTTACCATGTTGGAAATGGAATTACAGGCAGACATTGACAAGTTTGTGATGCTTGTTTTTTGCTTTGAGAAGCAAAATAAGAGAGTAAGACCGGGGCAAATTCGCCGAATATTGTTTGAGTCTGCAGCCTATCATGAGCAACTAAATGGTCTGGAACGGCAGCGTTACCGGGACGCAAATAATTTTGCGGAGAAATATTGCTGGAAACTAGAACCGGATTTCCTGTCGAATCGCAGTAGACAGCAGGTACTTTTTGAGCTATGGCAATTCTATCGCCTGCCTCAGGCAGACAAACTACGTCGGATACAGAGCTAAGCGATACTAAGTTCAGCCTTTTTTCATAGCATCAAAGAAATCGGAATTATTCTTTGTCGCTTTAAGGCGTTCCATGAGAAATTCCATTGCTGCCAGAGGTTCCATCGGATGCAAAAGTTTTCTCAGAATCCAGATTTTCTGCAGTTCATCTTTCTCAGTTAACAATTCTTCGCGACGAGTACCGGAGCGGTTGATATTGATAGCCGGATATATTCGCTTTTCCGCTATTTCCCGGTCTAAATGTAATTCCATGTTACCGGTGCCTTTGAATTCTTCGTAGATAACGTCATCCATCCGTGAGCCGGTGTCGACCAGCGCCGTCGCCAGAATGGTCAGGCTGCCGCCTTCCTCAATGTTACGCGCAGCACCGAAAAAACGTTTTGGTCTTTGCAATGCATTAGCATCAACACCGCCGGTGAGAACCTTTCCGGATGCTGGCACCACAGTGTTGTAGGCGCGGGCCAGACGGGTAATGGAATCGAGCAGAATGACGACATCTTTCTTATGTTCCGTAAGACGCTTGGCACGGGCAATTACCATCTCAGCTACCTGTACATGTCGACTGGCCGGCTCATCGAAGGTGCTGGAAATTACTTCACCTCGTACCGAGCGTGCCATCTCTGTTACTTCCTCAGGCCGCTCATCGATTAGCAAGACAATCAGATGGCACTCTGGCTGATTATGGACGATAGATTGTGCAATTGATTGCAGGATCATCGTTTTACCGGCTTTAGGCGGAGACACGATCAAACCACGCTGACCTCTTCCGATAGGAGCAACCAGATCGATAATCCGGGGTGTTAAATCTTCAGTACTGCCGTTTCCTAATTCCAGCTTCAGTCGATCTTCAGCAAAGAGCGGAGTCAGGTTTTCAAACAGAATCTTGTTTTTCGCTTTTTCCGGTGGTTCGAAATTGATTTCGGCAACTTTCAGCAGAGCAAAATACCTTTCGCCGTCTTTAGGTGGTCGAATTTTTCCGGCAATATTATCGCCAGTTCTCAAGTTAAATCGTCGTATCTGGCTCGGGGAGACGTAGATATCATCTGGTCCGGCGAGATAGGAACTGCCTGCTGAGCGAAGAAAACCGAACCCATCCTGAAGTATTTCAAGGACACCATCACCGTAGATGTCTTCACCTTTTTTAGCGTGCGCCTTGAGTATTTCAAAAATAACATCTTGCTTGCGGGAACGGGCAAGATTTTCAAGGCCTAGTGTTTCAGAGAGAGTGATTAGTTCGGATGCGGGTTGTTGTTTGAGTTCTGTTAGATTCATTGACTACGGAAGTGTGTTGGTTAGGTGGATGGAAAATACGGGCACAATTTGCGCCACAACAAATTACTTTGCTTTTGCTAATAATACTATTTTGAGGGATTAATCAGAAAGAACGGGTTGATAATGGAATTCAAATTAGCACGTTGTTTTATGCACGTCCAGTAAATTTAAATGGCACTGTCGATAAAAGCTGATAATTGAGATTTCGACACTGCCCCGACTTTTGTTGCTGCTACTTCACCATCCTTGAAAATCATCAGAGTAGGGATGCCACGAACAGCATATTTTTGGGGTGTTTCCTGATTTTCATCAATATTAAGTTTCGCTACGGTCAATTTACCGTTATATTCCTCGGCGATTTCATCCAGGATAGGTGCAATCATTTTACAGGGGCCACACCATTCTGCCCAATAATCCACCATTACGGGTGAATCGGATTTCAATACTTGTTCTTCAAATGTCGAGTCCGCGACATGGATAATGCTTTCACTCATTTTAATAAATTGCCTTTATGTTGTATAAGGGACGCCATTTCAGCGAATTTATGCTGTAAATGCAAGTGAATAGTCAATTTGGACAAAGTCCAAACTTTAAGGAGTTTCAGTTATCCCGGATACAACCACAATTCAGTTTAGTGCGCTTAAGCTACATGCCTCTTTGCACAAAGCGCTGGACGCTATTGGCTTTACCGCCTGTACGCCAATTCAGGCCGCCACTCTACCACTGGTTCTGAGCGGCGACGACATTGCCGGCCAGGCGCAAACCGGTACGGGTAAGACAGCCGCGTTTCTGCTTGCCACCATGAACCACCTCCTCAGCGAGGAAAGTGCGAATCGGAAAAAAGGCCAGCCCAGAGCACTCATCATGTCACCGACGCGAGAGCTGGCCATACAGATTTATAACGATGCCGTGGATTTGAATCAGTTTACAGATTTAAGTATCGGTCTGGTTTATGGTGGCGTCGACTATCAGAAACAGCGGGATATGGTAGAGGAAGGTGTCGATATCCTGATCGGGACGCCCGGTCGCCTGATCGATTATCAGAAACAGGGCGTGTTGAAACTGAAAAATATTGAAGTCATGGTTCTCGATGAAGCTGATCGGATGTTTGATCTTGGTTTTATCAAGGATATACGTTTTCTACTCAGGCGTATGCCGAGTGCGACAGAACGATTGAATATGTTGTTCTCCGCAACTTTATCCTGGCGGGTTACCGAGCTCGCCTACGAGCATATGAACAGCCCGGATATAGTTCGTATCAATCCAGAGCAGGTCACCGCTGACCGAGTGACGCAAGTGCTCTATCACGTCTCCAAAGAAGAAAAAGTCAGTCTCATGATCGGGTTGTTGCAGCGCATTGACCCGACCCCGACGATTGTTTTTGTGAATACCAAGCGGACAGCTGAAATGATCTGGGGCTATCTGGAAGGTAATGGTTACAACTCCGCGATTTTGTCAGGCGATGTACCGCAGAAGAAACGCCAGACATTGTTTAAACAATTTTCAGACGGCAATCTACCGATTCTTGTTGCTACCGATCTGGCCGCCCGTGGGTTACACATCCCCGAAGTCAGCCATGTGTTTAATTTCGACTTACCCCAGAATGCTGAAGACTATGTACACAGGATTGGACGCACCGCGCGAGCCGGGGAAGCGGGTGATGCGGTGAGTCTGGCTTGTGAAGAATTTGTTTTTTCGCTTCCCGAGATAGAAGACTATATAGGTAACAGGATTCCCAGTGAGTCGGTTACCAATGACTTGCTGGCAGAACTCAAACCTATGGTTAGAATGAAAAAGTCTCCGGGCAAATTTAATAAAGACAGAAAGCGTGATAATAACTCAAGATCTCGCCGTTCCCGGCCCAAAAAAGCCTGAGTACTCCAGCAGCAGCTAAACCTCAGACAGCAGACGCTCGCCCAGCCACTCTCCTGTTAGTTTAATTTCTTCCAGGCAGACACCATGTTGCATGGGGTAGCTGCGCCACTCAATCGGGTAATTGTTTTCTTCTAAGGTTTCGAACGATTGCCTGGCGAAGTCTATCGGGATGACCGGATCCTGCTCACCATGAGCCATCAGAATCGGTGTCGTATGGTTCACATTTGTCCCTTCTTCATCAAGCACGCCCGGAAAAGGCAGGTATGAAGATAGAACAAGCAGCCCGCGAGTGGCTGCGGATAAAGCAGACCACAATGCAAAGTAATAGCACCGCCCTGAGAGAAACCGGCGATGACGATTTTGTTGGCCGGAATGCCTGCATCCAGTTCTGACTGAATAAAACTCTTGAGTATTTCTGCCGAGACATCAAAGTCAGCACGTTCTCTGCCCTTGCTGAGATCAGGATCTTTTATGTCATACCAGGAGCGCATCAGCATGCCGCCGTTAATTGTGACCGCTTGCATTGGCGCGTGAGGAAATATAAAGCGGATTCCTGAATTTGCCGGCAAACCAAGTTCGGGTACAACGGAGGCAAAATCATTACCGTCGGCGCCAAGCCCGTGTAGCCAGATTACGCTTGCCCGGTGTGTCCCATCTGCTTCAATTCTCAACGCGTCGCTCATGTATTTGTTTTCCTTTTACTTCTATTCTCATGAATTGGAGAGCTAATTGAATTTGATCGTCGCAACATTAGGCTAAACAAGGCAAGTCATTTTTAGTGCAGGGTAATATTTGCTATGCTCTGCCTGATAGTTTCATCTGCGAAAAAATAACGCCGGGAGAATGGTAATGAGCCGTCTAATTATAAGCATATCAGCAGTTCTCTTTACCCTTGTGGCATTGTGGGGCTGTGGGCAAAAAGGTAATCTATACCTGCCAGGCGAAAAAAAAACCGCCCTTGAGTCCGAACTGATCATCGCCTGATACCATGTCTGATTTCCTGTATCGCAACGGCGAATTGCACGTCGAAGGATTGGCTTTGTCTGATCTGGCTGAAACCTACTCCACTCCAAGCTATGTCTATTCACGAAAAGCGATAGAGAAGCAATGGCTGGCTTATGATGAGGCCTTGAAACAAAGAAAGCATTTAATCTGTTATGCCGTGAAGGCAAACAGCACTCTCGCTATTCTCAGTATTCTCGCCAAACTTGGATCAGGTTTTGACATCGTTTCTGTTGGAGAGCTGGAAAGGGTATTACGTGCCGGTGGCGAAGCTGGAAGGATAGTATTTTCCGGTGTTGGTAAAAAACGAGAGGAGATGTCGAGAGCGCTCGATGTTGGCATCAAGTGTTTCAATGTTGAGTCGATGTCTGAACTTGAACGGCTTAATCAGGTGGCGCAGGAGAAAAACCTGCAGGCTCCCGTTTCTTTACGTATTAACCCTGATGTGGATGCTGCGACACACCCCTATATTTCAACCGGATTGAAAGAGAACAAATTTGGTATCGCTTACGAGCATGCTCTGGAAAGCTACCGGCAGGCAAAGCTGATGACAAACATTGATGTTGTCGGTATCGATTTTCATATCGGATCACAGATCACAACACTCGAACCTTATATTGATGCGCTTAACAAACTGATGGCGCTGGTTGATCAATTAGCTGAAAAGAATATTCACCTTGATCACATAGATGTCGGTGGAGGACTGGGAATTCAATATCAGAATGAATCACCACCTGCTGCAGGGCAGTTGGTGGATGTCGTCTGCAAGGTGATCAGTGAGGACAGCTACGAGTTGCTTTTTGAGCCGGGGCGTTCGATTGTCGGTAATGCTGCTGTGCTCTTGACTCGGGTTGAATATCTGAAGGAAAACAGCGGTCGTAATTTTGCCATAGTCGACGCTGCTATGAATGACATCCTGCGACCGGCTCTCTACGACGCCTGGCTGTCGATTATTCCGCTCATTGAAAAATCCACAAGCCCGAGTCGAAGCTACGATATTGTCGGGCCGGTTTGTGAAAGTGCGGATTTTCTTGGTAAGAACCGGGAGCTGGCAATAGAAGAAGGTGACCTGTTAGCCGTGCTTTCAGCCGGAGCTTACAGCTTCTCCATGAGCTCAAACTATAATAGTCGACCACGGGCTGCTGAGATTTTGATTGATGGAGAAAAAGCCATCGAGATTAGAAAGCGTGAGAGCATAGCCTCATTAATGGAAGGTGAGATCGTTCTGTAGAATAAGGGGCTCCGCTGGAAATTGGCGTAATTTTGTGAAATAGCACTAAGTTAGTGCGCAAGAATGGAACCACTGCCCTTTTTACCAAGTCTATATTGTTAGGATCATCACTCTGGGCTATTCTGAATCATATGCGCATACTTATATCGACGCTTTGTTTGTTACTGGCTACAGCTCTGTCAGCCGAGGTTTATCGCTCGGTGGATGAGGAAGGCAACGTCGTGTATACCGATCAAGCAAGTCCTGATGCAGAAGTGATTCAGGTTGATGAGCTGCAAACCATCAGCCCACCAGCCCCCAGTCGCGCTTTCAAATATGAAAAAAAGTCCGAGAAAGCGAAAAAATATAGCCAGATTAGTATAACCAGTCCACAGCACGATATGGCTATCCGGGACAACAGCGGCTCGGTAACAGTCAGCGTTTCAGTTACACCGGTTTTGGGACTTGGCCATAGTCTGGTGCTGTACTTTGATGGCAAAGAATCTCTGCTAGGAGCGGCTACCAGTAAAACATTCACTAATGTCGACCGGGGCAGTCACCAGCTCAGGGCAGCAGTAAAAAATGCTGAAGGACGAATTCTCATTAGTTCCAAGTCAGTGACCTTTCATCTGCAGCGCCAATCGCTTAATAGACCCAACAGGGCGAATTGATCACCTAAGCAACGCTTTCAGCGACTCTTTAGTATTAACAGCAAGGTTGGTCTGCTTCTTGCTCCTCTCCATGCGTTCCTTTTAACTCCGTGGCTTTGAGGCCCCATTCCTATGAAAAAACCAGGTTCTTATCATAAGCATTTGATTGCACTTGGTGCACGAGCGTGGAATATTGCACCATAATAGTGCAAACTTGTTGCCAATGGGTATTGAACAACAAAAAGCGCGGCTGTTAATTGAAAATATTAATACGGCAATATTGGTTTTCGATAAAAACCTGATTCTCACCACAATCAACACCGCGGGTGAAAATTTGCTATCTCTTAGCCAACGTAAAATATGTGGCCTCAATATCAATGAAATTTTCCCCGTCTCAGACAATTTCGTCTGCACGATCGAACGCGCTCTTGAGAGTAAACAGCCATATATGGAGCGGGGTATGGAATTGGGATTACCGAATACCCGACAGGTAATTGTGGATTGTATGATGACGCCCTGTTTTGAAAACGATGTCTGCAAAGAAGTGATCGTGGAAATGGTTGATGCGCATTCCTACGCAAAAGTAATACGGGAAGAAAGTCTTAGCATTTTGCATGATGCAGCACGTCAATCTTTGCAGGGTATGGCGCACGAGATCAAGAACCCGCTTGGCGGGCTTCGTGGTGCTGCACAGTTACTTGAGCAGGAACTTAACGGCGGCGAGCTGACGGAATACACTCAGATCATCATTAATGAAGCTGACAGGTTACGTAAGCTGATCGACAGAATGCTAACCCCCAATGCCTTACAGTATCCTTCGGATGTCAACATTCACGAGGTTCTGGAATATGTCCTCAACCTTGTCGAGGCTGAGTTACCGAGCAGGTTGGAGATTCAAAGAGATTACGATCCGAGCCTGCCGATGATAAATGTTGATCGTGAACAACTCATTCAGGCCCTGCTTAACATTCTGCGCAACGCTGCACAGGCTGTCGGTGAAGACGGCGAGATTTCGCTTCGATCCAGAATTACGCGACGGACTACCATCCGGCAGCACTATTACAAGATTGCTGTGCAAATAGAAGTTATTGATAACGGCCCGGGAGTGCCGGAAGAAATTGAAGATACGATTTTTTACCCAATGGTTACCGGTCGCCCTGAGGGAACAGGTCTTGGCCTGTCCATCGCGCAATCACTGGTACAGGCCCATGGAGGTGTAATCGAGTATGAGCGTAGTGATGACAGCACCAGTTTTAAAATCCTCTTACCCTTACAACAACGAAATGATTGAGCAAAGTAAAGTCTGGATTGTCGATGACGATAAGTCGATTCGCTGGGTTCTTGAAAAAGCGCTGGGAAAGGAAAGTTTTGTTATCAGCAGTTTTGAAAACTCTGAGAAATTACTGACACGTTTTGAAACAGAAAAACCGGATGTCATTATTTCTGATATTCGTATGCCGGGTCTGGATGGAATCAGTTTGCTCGATCGTATTAAAAACATCGCGCCCGAATTGCCGGTCATTATAATGACGGCCTATTCTGATCTTGATCGTGCTGTTTCCGCTTTTCAGGGTGGTGCTTTCGAATACCTTTCCAAACCCTTTGACCTCGATGAAGTAGTCAGTCTTGTCAAACGTGCTATTCAACAGAATATCGGCAAAAGCCTGAATAAAAAAACACAGGAGTTGAGGCGTCAGGAAATTATAGGTTCGGCGCCGGCGATGCAGGAGGTTTTTCGGGCGATAGGACGACTTTCAAGCTCCAATCTCACGGTACTGATTACGGGTGAGTCAGGCACTGGTAAAGAACTGGTTGCAATGGCCTTGCATAGACACAGTCCAAGAGCTGAAGAAGCTTTTATCGCTTTGAACACCGCAGCGATTCCACACGAGTTACTTGAGTCAGAGTTGTTCGGGCATGAAAAAGGGGCGTTCACAGGTGCAACGGCGCAGCGCTCCGGCCGCTTTGAACAGGCAGATGGCGGTACTTTGTTTCTGGATGAAATCGGCGACATGCCTGCGGAATTGCAAACCCGCTTATTGCGAGTACTCGCTGATGGAGAGTTTTATCGGGTTGGCGGTCACGTACCCATAAAGGTCGATGTACGCGTCATTGCTGCGACGCATCAGGATCTGGAAAGTCGCGTCAAAGAAGGGCACTTTCGCGAAGACTTGTTGCATCGCCTGAATGTTATTCGCGTACACGTGCCACCTTTGCGTGATCGTCGGGTGGACGTACCTGAATTGACAGATTTTTTTCTGGCAAAGGCATCCAAAGAACTGGATATGCCAGCTAAACGGATTCGTCCTGAAACACAGACATATTTGAATAAACTTACCTGGCCCGGGAATGTACGACAGCTTGAAAATTTCTGTCGCTGGATCACAGTGATGGCCTCGGGCAAAGAGATTCATCTTGACGATCTGCCTCCTGAGCTGATGGAGACGGGCAGTATTGATACGTCCTTTAATGACTGGGAAAGCAAGTTGCGAAGCTGGGTAGAATTTAATCTTATGGAAGGAGAAACCCAGCTGCTCAATGACGCCATGCCTCGCTTTGAAATAATTATGATCGAAGAAGCCCTGAAGCGTTCCAACGGCAGAAGACAGGATGCAGCCAAACTGCTTGGCTGGGGACGAAACACTCTGACTCGTAAAATCAAAACACTGAATCTCGATCTTTGATTCATACTCTAGTAGTCTGCGAATAAGGAAAGGCTTTGTTCAGGATAAAACTCAACGGGTAGAAAAATTATGCTTCAGGAAAGATTTGTTGAATATGAATTTGAAGGCAAATTGCTGGAAGGTTTTCTTGCTTATGATGATTCCCACGATTCACCTGTACCAGGTGTGATTGTTGCTCCTGCCTGGGCTGGCAGAGGAAATTTTGAATGTGATAAGGCGCGTAAGCTTGCCACTCTAGGCTACGTTGGCTTTGCCTGTGATTTATATGGCAAGGGTATTATGGGGAAGAGCGTGGAGGAGAATTCTGCACTCATGCAACCATTTCTCGACGACAGACAGATGCTGCAAAACTGTTTGCTGAAAATTCTGGAAACCCTGCAAACGCAGACCGAAGTCGATGAGAACAATATTGCTGCAATGGGCTTCTGCTTTGGCGGTTTGTGTGTGCTTGATATGGCCCGTATAGGTGCAGCTGTGAAAGGCGTGGCAAGTTTTCACGGTTTGTTTGGAGCACCGGGAAACACAGAAGGAAACAAGATTACGGCGAAAGTCCTCGCATTACATGGCCATGAAGATCCTATGGCACCTGTTGAATCAGTTATTGATCTGGAAAATGAATTGACAGCCGCCGCTGCGGATTGGCAAATTCACGTCTACGGTGGCACCATGCATGCTTTTACTAATCCGGTTGCGAACGATCCTGATTTTGGCACGGTTTACAGTGAAAATGCTGATAAGCGTTCCTGGCAGACACTGCTGAATTTTCTACAGGAACTGTTTTAGCTATTCATTGAGCCAGCTGGCGACCTGTCTGGCGTAATAACTCAGTATTCCGTTGGCTCCGGCGCGTTTGCAGGACAAGAGACTCTCGAGAACAACACTACGTTCATCTATCCATCCTTTTTCCGCGGCTGCCTTAAGCATCGCGTATTCGCCGCTGACATGATAAACAAAGGTCGGCATAGCAAATTCTGTTTTTACACGACGCACAATATCCAGATAGGGAAGACCCGGTTTCACCATCACCATGTCGGCACCTTCCTGAATATCCAGAGCGACTTCACGTAAAGCTTCGTCTGAGTTTGAAGGATCCATTTGATAGCTGTGTTTCCCCCCACCGTCAAGATTTGCCGCTGAACCCACTGCATCGCGAAAAGGCCCGTAAAAACTGGAGGCGTATTTTGCAGAATAGGCGAGTATACGTGTGTTGATATGACCTTCGCTGTCGAGCGATGATCTGATGGCGGCGACCCGACCATCCATCATGTCAGAGGGTGCAACAATATCAACGCCGGCCCTGGCCTGTGACAGAGCCTGTTTTGCCAGCACGGACACGGTAGCGTCGTTTGTTATGTAGCCAGACTCATCCATTAGGCCATCCTGACCGTGGGTTGTAAATGGATCGAGGGCTACGTCAGCAATGAGACCAAGCTCAGGAATTTTTGACTTTATTTCCGCGGCGGCACGTTGTAATAATCCGTCAGGATTAAAAGCTTCACGTGCGTCTTCACTTTTACTGCCTTGACCGACTACCGGGAATAGAGCAATTGCAGGAATTCCCAATTCATATGCTATTTTTGCCTCTTGCAGCAGTTCGTCAATGCTCAGGCGCTCTACACCGGGCATTGATGTTACGGCTTCGCGTTTACTGTCACCTTCAATCACGAACAGCGGATAGATGAGATCGTCGCTGGCCAGAGTGTGTTCTCGCATCATTCGACGGGTAAAGTCATGTTCGCGCATGCGACGCATTCGGCTGGACGGGAATGTGGTTTCGCTCATAATAGACAACAGGTGTTTAAGTTTGACAGGGCAATACTCCCATGATTTTTACGGCGAACCAAGAGCTTATTATTCGACTGTCAGTATTTCTTGGCGTGTTCGTTGTGCTCGTAAGCTGGGAATTAGTTGCGCCGCGCCGTAGTAAAGTTCTGTCTGCCTGGAAGCGGCGTGGGGCAAATCTTCTATTGATGATTGCTAACGCTTTCGTGTTACGCCTGCTACTGCCACTAGCCGCGCTATCAATGGCCACGCTTGCGAGTGTCAGTGGCTGGGGTTTATTAAACTCGCTGGCGGTGAATATCTGGCTGGCTGGTATTCTGTCATTTCTGCTATTCGATTTACTGATTTATTTTCAGCATCGACTCATGCACAAGATCTCATTTTTATGGAGAATACATCGCGTGCATCACAGCGATACAGACATTGATGTGACGACAGGGGTACGATTTCACCCGCTCGAAATTCTGCTGTCTCTGTGCATAAAAATTACTGCTGTGCTGTTGATCGGACCGCCTCTTATCGCTGTTATTGTGTTCGAAGTGGTATTGAGCTCAAGTTCCCTGTTTAATCATGCCAATATTTTTGTTCCTTTGAAGGTCGAGGGTATTCTTCGAAATTTCATTGTTACTCCGGACATGCACCGTGTTCATCATTCTGTAAAAGAATATGAAACCAACAGTAACTTTGGCTTTAATATCTCGCTGTGGGACAGGCTGTTTGGCAGCTATAGGGCGCAACCAGAAGACGGTCATCAGGGAATAATTGTCGGACTCAAGGAATTTCGCGGGCCTGAGTTTGTCAATGTACTATGGCTTTTCAGGCAACCACTATTGAACAGTGCTGAGTTTGCCAGTAATTACGATAGACTAATCAACGAATTATCAGATGACAAGGGGACGTTAGAATGAGTGAAGCTGCCGTACTAGAAAGATACAGCGAGGGTGCGCAGGAGCGACAGGAAGCATTATGCTGTCCGGTTGATTACGATACCAGTCTGCTGGCTTTGTTGCCGGCTGAGGTGATCGAGAAAGATTATGGTTGTGGCGATCCATCCCGCTATGTTCGAAAGGGGGATGTGGTGCTTGATCTTGGCAGTGGTAGTGGCAAGATTTGTTATATGGCGGCGCAGCTGGTTGGCAAGCAGGGCCGTGTAATAGGTGTCGATATGAACGATGATATGTTGACCCTGGCCAGAAAATACCAGCAGGAAATGGCCGACAGACTGGGCGGCGATCGGGTTCGTTTTGTGAAAGGCCAGATTCAGGATCTGGCTCTGGATGTGGATGCAATGGAAAGCTGGTTGTCCGAGAATCCGGTCACTAATGCTGCCGACTTGTCTGCACTGGAGAACTGGAAGCGGGAACAGAAATTATCGAAGCCATTAATACCGGATAATTCAGTTGATCTTGTCATCTCAAATTGCGTACTCAATCTGGTCGATGACAATCAGAAGCAGCAGCTGGTCAGGGAAATTTATCGGGTGGTCAAACCCGGCGCCAGAGTCGCCATCTCCGATATTGTCAGTGATGAAATGATCCCTTCACACTTGAAAGATGATCCTGAATTATGGAGTGGCTGCATTTCCGGCGCTTTTCAGGAACAGGAAATGATAGCGATGTTTCTTGAAGCCGGTTTTCAGGCTATCAGTTTCGATAAATGGTCAGCAGAACCCTGGCAGACGGTCGAGAATATTGAGTTTCGTTCCTTGACACTGACAGCAACAAAGCCGGAAGGTAGTGAATGTCTCGATAGTGGCCATGCTGTGATCTATCGTGGTCCCTTCAGTTCAGTCGAAGACGATGAAGGTCATGAGTTTCCGCGCGGCGAAAGAATGGCGGTTTGTGAGAGAACATTCCGATTTTTGACTGAGGGTCCATTTCAGGATAATTTCATCGGAATTATTCCGGCACAGGAACATGAACCATTAGCATGGTGCGCAGCCAGTGGTACGCGGCGACCAGCGAGTGAAACGAAGGGCGCTCAACATCTGGCTGGGGAAAATACTGAGAGTTGTTGCTGAATTACTATTTAATCAGGTGCTATGAATAATCGTATTAAAAAAATATGGAAAGAAAACCGGAGCTTTGTGGTGTTTGTTGCGTTGATGTTAATCTTTCGAAGTGCTGTCGCTGACTGGAATCATGTTCCGACCGGATCAATGAAACCCACGATCCTCGAAGGCGATCATATCTTTATAAACAAGATGGCTTACGATATTCGAGTTCCTTTTACGCATATTTCCCTGTTTAAACTGGCCGACCCGAAACGGGGTGACATTATCATTTTCGATTCGAAGGTATCGGAAAAACGAATGGTCAAACGGGCGATAGGTATACCGGGTGATATCGTTTCCATGCAGAACAATGTGCTATATATCAATGGACAGCCTTTAAATTACAGCGACTTGAATCTTCGAGCAGGTGACCGGGTAGAAGATTTGTTCGGAGTGCGTCACCAGATCAGAATTGTTCCAGGCGGCGGCTATTTATCAAGTTTTCCAGCAGTTGAGGTTCCTCCGGGTCAGTACCTCGCATTAGGGGATAATCGTGATAACAGTTCCGACTCCCGGGTTATTGGTTTTATACCCAGAAAGGAAATTGTCGGTCGCTCGCAGAAAGTGGTTTTATCAATTAATTATGAAAATTACTATCTGCCAAGAGCGAATCGCTATTTTCATTCTATTTAAGCACACCGCGTTTACCCATCATTGTGGAGTACAGATAAAACACTACTATAAAGATAAAAATTACCGCAGTAAAAATCAGCGAAAAAGTATCACCCACGATTTCCAGACCATTAGCGAAACCATAGTTATGTATGGTGGTTGCTATCATTGATATAAGTGAAAACAAAAAGACCTGAGCTGCTATTTTTTTACGCAAAAGTAATAGTATTGCACCGGCAACGCCTCCCCATACTGCACAGGCCCATGCAGCAATAACCCAGGCTGGAAAACTGTTGAAGTATTCCACTTGCTCAATTGAAAAGTTGCTCATGTAATTTTCGTTCCTTGTCTGAGCCATGAGATAATCCAGAGCACCCATGCTGCTCCATAGCAGTGAAAATATACCTACCAGCCAGAGATGCCACGGAGACTTGTTCTGCAGTTCATTATCTGTATCACTCATATAACCCTCCTGTTTCTCCTGCAAATTTTAGTCGTAATTTAACTTTGGGAACCAGTCAGGACCACGGCCCTCGGGAGTGAGATCAAACAAGTTCCAGACAGGCCAGAACAGATCTGCATGCCGAGGGTGTTGATTTTCAGCGGGCGCGGTGAAGAGAAGTTCGGTGCAATAAGTGTGATGTATCTGCTCACCCTGGCGTTTGAACACATTCATGGCCGGCATTTGCTGAGAACCGTCGTGGTTTTCACCAAAGTAATCGCGGTTATAGCTGTTCCCTGAAGAAGATAGCAGGCGTAGCTGATTCCAGCCTCGAGATTGCCCCCACTCTGCAAATTTCTCTATCGGGGCCCTGGCGATGGCAGCAAAACTGACCTTGTCCCGAATATGCGGCGCGCTGCCATTCAGACCGTCGAGTAATGAATTGCATGCCGGACAGGGTTTGTCTGCATCCTCTGCATACATGAAACTATATAGCAGCAGGGTGTCTTTACCGTCGTCAAACAGCGTAGAAAACTGTCGCTTAACGATTGATCCACCAATCAGTTCATCGAAAACATAGTCTTGAGGCAGTTCGCCACCCACTGGTAATTGACGTCTCTGGGTGGCGACTTTTTCGAGCTTGTCACGCAGCTTAAGTTCTTCTCCAAGTAGTTTATCCCGTTGCTCGCGATAAATACTGTTTTCATTGGGGAAGCGATTGTCATGTAATTTATTCATTCATCGAGATCTGCAAAAATAAACAAAGAGGTGAATCGCATGGGTGTCTCCTTCAAAATCAAACAGTCTTGCCAAGTGTACTCTTCACAATAAGTGACTTAAAGACAACGCTCCGGTGCTGGAAGAGAGGCTACTGTATTCTCTATCCACTCTTCCGTCTCACGGGTAATGTCTTTGGTTGATTTACCATTGGTCTCAATTGATGGGCCAATGACCATGTTGATGGTGCCAGGCCATTTAAGCAGACTGTTACGGGGCCAGAAGTAACCGGAATTGTGTGCGACAGGGATAATCGGGCAGGCCGATTTACTCGCCAACATGCCGCCTCCGGGCTGGTATTTATGTCGGCTACCAGCAGCCGTGCGGGTACCTTCCGGGAATATCACTACGCACAATCCTTCAGCCAGGCGTTGACAACCTTGTTCAACAATTTGTCGTAAAGCCTTTGTTGCCGAACCCCGATCAATAGCGATGGGTTCCATCGCTGCCAGGCCCCAGCCGTAAATCGGAATCCAGAGTAGTTCGCGTTTTAAAATCCAGACCTGAGTCGGAAAAGTAAACTGCAGAACCAGAGTTTCCCATGCGGACTGGTGTTTACACATGATAATAACAGCTTGATTGTCAGGTATATTTTCGAGGCCTTCTATTCTGTAGTCGAGATTACAGCAGAGCTTCAACCAGAAGAGATTGAAAACAGCCCATTGCGAGACGATTTTGAAGCGCAGGGGAAAAATCAGTGGGTAGAGC
Source organism: Gammaproteobacteria bacterium (assembly GCA_012103475.1). Classification (GTDB taxonomy): domain Bacteria; phylum Pseudomonadota; class Gammaproteobacteria; order Eutrophobiales; family Eutrophobiaceae; genus WLWS01. The sequence continues at coordinate 1,101,161 of WLWS01000001.1, forward strand.
AGGATACTGAGAGGAACAAAAATCAGGGTAGATAGCGCCATTCCGAAATAAAACAGTAATGAACGCAGAAGTAGCATGTTGACTTACTCCGTGTTTAAAAGTGCGTCTGTTGCGCTGGCGAGATCATTATATATTGGCACTTCTTTAGGTAAGTCTTTGCTGGCAAGCGTGTCTTTCCCTTTGCCAGTTTTCACCAATATGGGTTTTGCTTTAACAGAAAGAGCGGCTTGTACATCACTTATTTTGTCGCCAATAAAAATTGATTTATATAAGGGCTTACGTAGTCGTCTTGAAATCTCGTGAAGCATGCCCGGTTTGGGTTTTCGACAGGAACAATCGTCCTCGGGAGCATGCGGACAGAAAAAGATGGCTTCAATAGAGCCACCGTATTGCCCAAGGTGAGTATGCATTTTCCGGTGTATGGCATGAAGATCGGCGTAGGTAAATTTACCGCTAGCCAGACCGGACTGATTTGTTGCGACCACAATACGATAACCTGCCCGATTCAGCCGGGCGATGGCATCCAGGCTACCGGGGATGGCCTCCCATTCCTCCTCGGACTTTATGTAGTCGTCTGAATCGTAATTAATGACGCCATCTCTATCGAGGATTATCAGGTTCATCGGTTTATTGTGCCTGTAATTTCGAAATGTCCGCTGTGCTCAAAAACAGTGTGGTGATTTGTCGTAAAAGAGCGAGTCTGTTCGACTTCAAAGCCTCGTCCTCCGACATAACCATGACCTCGTCGAAGAAATTGTCAACCGGATCTCGCAGTTCTGCCAGTTTTGAGAGAATACTGGAATAATCGTTGCCGCTGAGTAAGGGTTGTACCGTTTTGCTTATTTCCTTAAGCGCACTTGCCAATAACTGCTCTGCTGGTTCCTGTAGCAGGGCCTCGTCTATTTCTATTGCATCATTATTGTTATTTTGTTTCAGAATATTTTCGATACGCTTATTGGCCGCTGCGAGACTTGCTGACTCTGGTAGCCCGCAAAAATTATTTACAGCCTGAACCCGCTTATGAAAATCAAGCAAGCGGGTCGGCCGGACAGCCAATACTGCTTCAAACACGTCTCCTCTCAGCTCGTTGTCGGCGTAGTATCGTTTCAGTCTTTGCATGACAAAATCGAAGACATCTGCGACTACCTGATCACTCGAAACAGATGAGTCAAACTGTTTTGCACTGTTTTCCAGACAGTCAGCCAGATCAAGATCAAGTTCACATTCAATCATTATTCGTAAACATCCAATCGCTGCACGTCTTAAGCCGAAGGGGTCTTTATCTCCCGTTGGAGCCTGGCCGATTGCAAAAATGCCTATTAGTGTATCGGTTTTCTCTGCCAGTGAGAGCGCCTGACCGAGCTGACCGGAAGGCAGAGCATCACCTGAGAAGCGTGGCATGTATTGTTCGTCAAGCGCTACAGCGACCTCTGAATTCTCACCACTTTTACTGGCGTAATAGCGGCCCATCACGCCCTGTAATTCCGGGAACTCCCCAACCAGCGAACTTGATAGATCGCATTTTGCGAGAACAGCCGCCCGCTGCAAATCGGACTTATCAAGCTCAAGCTCGTCGGCCAGATAGGCACAAAGTGCTTTAACACGTTCACTCTTGTCATAGAGACTTCCAAGCTGTTTCTGATAGACAATATTCTTCAGTCCTTCCTGGTTCTCAATGAGGGCTTTGGCCGTGTCTCTTTGCCAGAAAAAGGCGGCATCGCTGAGTCGCGGATGTATAACCCGTTCATTACCACGACTGATTTCTTCGGGTGTGCGGCTGTCAATATTGGCAACGGTAATAAAATGCGGCAGCAGTTTCTGATCCTTACCTTTAACCGGGAAATATTTCTGGTGGTCCTGCATTGATGCAATCAGTACTTCTTGCGGTAGTTCCAGAAAAGACTCATCAAAATTCCCGGAAACAGGCACCGGCCATTCCACCAGAGAAGTCACCTCTTCGAGCAGCGCCGGATCGATAATCGCCTCACCTCCGAGTTCCTTTGCACGAGCGACAACCTGCTCTTCTATTATTTGCTGGCGTCGCTGGTAGTCGACTATGACCTTACCTTCGTCTTCAAGTGTCTTTGCATAGTCTGCAGCACTAAGCACGATAATTTCGCCAGGCTGATGAAATCGATGGCCGTAGGAACATTTGCCGGCATCGATTCCCAGTATCGACGCAGGCAAAGATTGTTCACCAAACAAGATTAGTATCCAGTGTACGGGGCGGACAAACTCTGCATCGCCAGCTCCCCAACGCATGCGCTTCGGGATCGGCAATTTATTCAGGGCTGAGGCAATAATGTCCTGAAGTAGTTCGGCGCTTGGGCTGCCTTTCTCAATGGCCTTATAGGCCAGCCAGCTGCCTTTCTCTGTTTCCAGCCTGCCGAGTTCCTCAACCGACACGCCACAGGAACGGGCAAAGCCCTCAGCTGCTTTACTCGGGCTGCCATCCTCGCCAAACGCGGCGCTTACAGCCGGACCACGACGTTCTACTTCAGTATCTTTCTGTTCACTATCCAGATCCGAAATGACAACTGCAAGGCGTCTTGGAGTAGCCAGCCATTTACATTCGTCATGCTCAAGATTTTTCCCTGCAAGCCCAAGCTGGATTTCATCCGCAAAAGACATCGCCAGACGTTTCAGGGCCTTGGGTGGCAGTTCCTCAGTACCAATTTCGATCAGTAAGTTTTTCTTAATCATTTTCTTTGCACAGGGGAAAACCCAGAGCCTCGCGACTTTCGTAGTAACTTGAGGCAACAGCTCGTGCCAGACTACGTACTCGCAGGATAAAACGCTGACGTTCGGTCACCGAAATGGCGTGTCTGGCGTCAAGCAGATTGAAAGTGTGTGAGGCTTTAAGAACCATCTCGTAAGCGGGCAGTGGTAAGTTCTGCTCAATAAGTTTCTGACTCTCACCTTCACAGGTATCAAACAGTTTGAACAGCGACTCAATGTCGGCAAGCTCGAAATTGTAAGTCGACATCTCGACTTCGTTCTGATGATAAATGTCGCCGTATGTGACTTTGCCGGCCGGTGTTTCAGCCCATATCAGGTCATAAACACTGTCCACGTTTTGCAGGTACATGGCGATTCTTTCCAGGCCGTAAGTGATTTCACCGGCTACCGGTTTACAGTCAAGGCCGCCTACCTGTTGAAAATAAGTGAACTGAGTGACTTCCATTCCATTCAACCAGACCTCCCAACCGAGTCCCCAGGCGCCAAGCGTCGGTGATTCCCAGTTATCTTCGACGAAACGAATATCATGAATCAGCGGATCAATACCCAGTTCGCTGATTGAATTCAGATAGAGCTCCTGAATATTCAATGGTGATGGTTTCATCAGTACCTGATATTGATAGTAATGCTGGAGTCGGTTCGGGTTGTCACCGTAGCGGCCATCGGTCGGCCGGCGCGAGGCCTGAACGTAGGCGGCATGCCATGGTTCAGGGCCGATTGCCCGTAAAAATGTCGCAGGGTGGAATGTTCCTGCTCCCACCTCCATGTCATAAGGTTGTTGAATTACGCAACCCTGGTTTGCCCAGAACTGTTGTAAGCTGAATATTAATTCCTGAAAGGTCATGATTGATTGCTGACTGCTCTATATTTTACGACAAATCGGAATTTCAGAATTACCTGCCCCGGCTGTCATTCGTTTTTTGCATTGCTGCTAAGGTTTTGCATGGCAGATCACAACGCTACCAGGCTTTTTCAGCGCATATCATACCGGTTCGGCATTTGTATGTGTAATGAAACAATGATTCAAGGAAAGCATGCTTGAGTCGATACAGGGGAATATCGAGAACAGCGACAACTTCCAGATGAAAACAAGTTTATACATACCGGAAACTGCAAAATGGTACGGCCTGCTGAATCAGGCTCAGGCTGAAACCAAACACTATCTGGCTACAGATCTGGAACGCTATATGGCGAATATGTTATTTCGCTTCGCAACTGATGGTAAAGGTTTGCTTGAACAGTCACACAGTACTGCAGTGTTTGAACTGAACTCCGTCAGAGAGCAACGACTGATGCGCTTACAGGGGGCAGGCGAGCGTTGTCTTGTGACAGCCGGCTTTTTCCCGGAACACGCTAATTTTGCCGGATTGTCCCTGCTGCACTTTATTGATACCGGTCGCTCAGCTTACCGTGATCTGGCCGAAGCAATGCCTGATTCATCGGTATATCAGCAAATAAACAACTCTTTTGTGGAGCTTGTCGATATTCTGCAGAAAGTGGGTGAACTGAGCGGGGTGTGCCGCTCGATAGATCTCATTCAGGCCTGTGAATTATGGCAGCAGGAAAGAAGTCAGTATGGATGGTTTATGATAGGTGCTAAAACTAATTCTTTTCCCGCGTCGACCGCCTGTACAACTACTCACTAGTCTGAGCTTTATCAGCCTGTATTTCTTCTTCGGCCTGAATGGCTTTGGTCAGTGCGTCCAATTCCCGGGTGAATAACTCAAATTTAAAATCAGGTATGGCGTATGCCCAGGCACTTAATTGCGCATTCAGGCTGCTTGATGCAGCGCCCGGATCATCGCCGCTGGCAGTCTCACTATCGGTTTCTTCAGAAGACCCGACATCCGGATTGCTGGCAGCAACTGAAAACTGAAAATTCGAATAATTACCTTCATCCAGTTTTGCGCTGGTGATTTTGACAATCAGTCCGTCGAAAGTCTGAACAGTGGCGACTATTTGCTCCGCACCATTCAGTTTTTCCGCCTTAAGTATATTATCAGCAGCAATTTGCTCCAGAAGAGTTCCCATGCGACTGATTATGACAGTTGATTGTGCTTCCCTGCCTTCCGGTATTTTTTTCAGGACAAAATCATCTATATCTTTCTCGCGTGAGAGAGTAACAGACTCAGCATTCGGGTGGCTTATTTCAATACTCTGAATGCGAGACGAGTTTATGTTGAACAGCTCGCGTGTAAACCAGTCTGTTACATCAGCGCTCAGATCGAGATCACCTTCGACCAATAGTGCCTGACTGTCCTCTGGAAGACGAACGTAGAGTCCGGTTTTATCTTTTGCAGCTTTACTGTGACGTGTACTGCCGATAATTAATTGCGCAAGTTCGGTCTGATTAGTGTCGCGCAATGTCAGCAGCAGCGAATCCGCGCCATCTATAGCCGGATCTTCGACCCCCAGTCTTGAATATAGCTCCGGGTTACTGGTTTTTTTCGAGAGAATCTTTAATTCAGCAAGCCCGAGTATGGTGCTTTTGATTTTTCCGAAATCGGCTGGATAATTGTCAGCTGCGGTGATTACCCACTCGTTTTCAAGTTGTATTAATTCGAGGTTTTTACCATTCTTTGTAAGCTCTATTGCTCTGATATCGTTTACGCGCTCAGATAAACCCGGCAGCAACAACTGCTTGTCCATGCTTGTAGTTGGTGCACGTTGGCTGCTCATATAACTTGCCGCGAGAATTGCCACCAATGTTGCTACAGCCAACAATAATAGTTTGTTACTTTTCATGATCAGGCACTTCGTTTTCGAGACTGGTAGAGTCCTATAAATATGGCGGCAAACATAATTAGCAGTGGCATTAAGCCGATATTGATAAACTTCAGTTTTGTACCAAGGCTTTCGATATTTTTTTGCAATTCATGCTGAACTGCCCGCAATTCCTTTCTGGTTTTTAACTGCTCTGTCTGAAATTTTTCAATCTCGGCATTTTGTTCCTTGCTGAGAATCAAATTGCTTTCTCCGCTTTCTCTTTGCAGACCCAGAATGCGCTGTTCTGTTTCCGTCAGTTTGGCCTGAAGTTCGCGTTCTCTGTCACGAAACTTGTCTTCTGCCTCGCGACGAATGGTTTCAACAACTTCAAAAGGCCGCGAGAATTCGCCCCGGCTTCGCAGGCTGATAAGATCGGTGTTACCGGACAGGTTCTCCAGAGTGTTCACAACAAAATCGCCATTGTTAGCGATCGGTTGGGGAATATCGACGCCGAAGAAACTTTGCGTTCGAACCCAGAACATGTCGCTGAGAATATCGGTATCAGCAACAAGGATAAGATTTATATTGCCCTCTTTCAGGAACTCGGTTTTATCGTCCTCAGTGGCGTTTGGTTTGCCATCCGGGTAAACACTTTCGACCTTACCGCTGATACGCACTGCCAGATTTTGTCGCTGATTACTGGATTCAAAATTTTCCAGAATAATATTCGGGTCCTGCTGAAAAAGAATCAGGTCACGTTCGAGCTGCATTGAATCTTTCGTTGTCTGCATCAGACTCGACATCTCAACTTTGGAATCTTCGTCCTGTTCGATAATGCCTGCCGTGCCCAGATGAACGACCTTAAGTTCGCTTGTGGTGAAATCATCTTTGTTGAAGCTGTCTTCACCCAGTCGTAGCCAGGGTAAATACAGTGTTTCCTGTGGTCCTCGCGCACTCCGGGTCTGAACACGCATTGCTGAGGTGATGTCTGCTGCCAGTTTGCTATCTACGACTTTTATGCCCCAGCCTTCCAGAAATACTTTTAAATCGGAATCGAGATCGGGGATTGCCATCGGGTTTTGCGGATCAGGTTGGCTGCGGTCAGCTTCGGCCAGAGGGTCAACGAGGAACAATGCGCTACCTCCAGCCAGAATGAATTGATCAATTGCGAAAAGCGCATCATCTTTTAGTTCTTTCGGATGAATTACCATCAGCACGTCGATATCATCATCAAGTTTGTAGGGTGAGGAACCTAGATTTCGGACATCAAAAAACTCAGACATAATGCCGAGTATCGCCCAGGCTTGCTCTGGAGGCTGACCGGGAGTCATGCCTGGCCCACCAAAGACAGGCAGGGAGCTGATAACACCCACTACTCTTTTCTGCGGGTTGGCCAGATTATAAATGAGCTTGGTCAAATCGTACTCCAGCGCCGCTTCCCTGCTGTCCTGAAAGAAAGGGATACTCGCTTCATCATCAGTCGAGTTGCTGCCGATCAGCCCGAAGTAGGCCCGGTCGCCCGCCGTATTTATTGATACACCCTGTAAACCGCTTGCCACAGCCTGATCTTCCTCTTCTGAAAAGGGCTCCGGTTCAATGACTGTCAGTTTAATTTTCCCGGAGGATTTTGCCGCATACTCTTCGAGCAAATCTCTGACACGATTGCCATAATTCAACAGTCCGGGGTAGCCGAGCAGAGTATCTCTGGAAAAATAGAAATCCAGTTCTACAGGTTCATCGAGTGTTTGAATAATATTTACTGTACCCTCTGAAAGTGTAAAAAGTTTACTCTCGGTCAGATCTATTCGCAGGCTGGTTAAGCTGGCATTGGCTAGGATAATAACGGCAACAGCCAGAACTGCCGCTAACATCAGACCACCACTTGAATAAAGCGTTTTATTATTCATCTTAACTGGCCTTCCTTGAGTCAATAACAATGACGTTTGCATACAACCAGAAAACAATCAGTACGCCGAAGTAGATGAGATCACGCAAATCGATAACGCCTTTTTTTATTGAATCAAAATGTGTGAGAAAACTGAATGATGCAACAGCATCGACAATTACCGGCGGAGCCCAGCCTTGAAAAAAGTCGAGTACCAGAGGGAACCCACTTAAGACGAATAAAAAACAGATGACAACACTGATCACAAAGGCTATCACCTGACTTTTTGTAATTGCTGATATGCAGGAGCCTATTGCTAGAAAGCCACCGGCCATCAAAAAACTGCCCAGGTAACTGGCAAAAATAACAGTGTTATCCGGATTACCTAGATAATTCACAGTTATCCATATAGGGAAAGTCAGAACAATTGCGATTCCGGTAAAACACCAGGCTGCCAGAAATTTACCGCAAACCGCTTCGCCTATGGATATTGGTAGAGTCATCAATAATTCTATGGTGCCGCTTTTTCGCTCTTCCGACCAGAGTCGCATGGCAATCGCCGGTATCAGAAACAGATAGAGCCAGGGATGGAACCTGAAAAAAGGTTCGAGATCTGCCTGCGCACGTTCGTAAAACGCGCCAAGGTAAAATGTAAATATTCCAGTCAGGAACAGAAAGACAACAATGAAAACGTAGGCAACGGGTGTAGAAAAGTAACCATAGAGTTCGCGTTTCATTATGGCGATTACATTATTCATGAATGTGCCACCTCACCCTGTTTCTGGTAATGCTCTGTCGTGATGATTCGAAAAGCATCGTCAATGTCATTTTTCTCCGACTTGCTTCTTAATTCTGACGGCGTACCGTCAAACAGTAACTGCCCTGACGTAATGATGATTGCCCTGGAGCAAATCGCGTCAACCTCCTCAAGGATGTGTGTGGAAATAATGATGGCTTTCTTCTCAGCCATTTCCTTAATCAGGGAGCGGACTTCATGTTTCTGATTTGGATCCAGACCATCGGTGGGCTCATCCATTATTAATACATCCGGATCATGAATAATGGTCTGCGCCATGCCGACCCTTCGTTTAAAGCCCTTGGATAAGGTCTCGATTGTCTGTCCAAGCACAGCTTCAAGATTAATTTTTGCGACTACGGAGCTGATGCGCTCATCCATTTCGCTACCGCTAAAACCACGAATCTCTGCAATAAAGCGCAAAAAACTGAGTACGGTCATTTCACCATAGGAGGGTGCGCCTTCAGGCAGGTAGCCAATTGAGCTTTTAACTTTTATTGGGTCGATGGTGACATCGTGACCATTGACGATGACGGTACCTGCCGTGGGTTCGAGGAAACCGGTAATCATTTTCATGGTGGTGGATTTGCCTGCGCCGTTCGGTCCGAGAAAGCCAAGAACTTCGCCGTGTTTGACGGAAAAGCTGACATCGCGCACAGCGTGAATATTGCCGAATTGTTTATCCAGCGATTTCACCTCTACAGCTACACTGTGATTTTCACCTGTCATGGTCAGTTGATTATTCTCATATCATTGAATACGCTCTGTTTTTGCTCATATTTTAAGGGCGTTTATTTTGCATAAAAATTAAAAACCGTCAATATGCCTCGCCTGAACCGCCGCGCATAGTACCAGTAATGGTGAGCCGCTGCTTATTTCAGCCTGAAAACGGAAGAAACATCTTCTTCGGAGAAACCCTGATCAATCAGCAACTGATAATCATTCATGGTTTGTTCTGTAATTCGCATATCTTTTACACCCATCTCTGTTGCCATCTGCTTACAGATGTTCAGATCTTTCAGATGCAGATGAACTCTAAAACCGGGTGGATAATTATTGTTCAGCATAAAATTGCTGCGGTTATCGAGGACCCAGTTGCTGGCGGCCCCGCCCGACACCACTTCGACGACTTTTTCCATATTGAGTCCTGCCGCTTTACCAAAGGCCAGAGCCTCAGCCACAGTTTCATACAGGCCCGCACATATTATCTGATTGACCGCCTTACAGGCCTGACCACTTCCCGTTGGACCAATATGCACAATACTTTTGGTAATCGCATCCAGACTGCTTCGGGCTCGGTCGAGAATTTCAGCATCGCCACCGGCCATCATTGCCAGGGTGCCATTGACAGCGCCTTCGGAACCGCCTGATACCGGGCAATCCAGAAAATGAGCGCCGCGTTCTTTGAGGATCGCTGCTGCACTCTCAGCTGTAGCACTGCTGACGGTTGAGGTATCCACAACAGTGCTGTTTTCAACAACAGCACTGGCGACCTTTTCTATCATCTCCAAAACATCTTCATCACGGGAGACGCATATAATAATGAGCTCGCATTCAGCGCTTAGTTGTTCTGGCGACTCACACAGTAAGGCCCCGGTCTGTTCGGCCAGTGCTTTGGCTTTACTCTGTGTTCGATTCCACACGGCATGCAGTATTCCGGCTTTGTGAAAATTATTTGCCATGCCGGCACCCATTGCGCCAAGTCCTATTACGCCAGTTTTCATGATTTCTCCTTCTTCAGTTATCAGTCAGCCGTAGCATGTTCATAGTGTCTGGCTATGATCTCGGCCACACAGCAGGTTAATTTTTCTGCTGTCGGTATGTGTAGAAATTCGTTTGGTCCGTGTGCATTTGACTGTGGTCCGAGGACACCTGTAATTAAAAACTGTGCCTCAGGAAATTTTTCCCCGAGCATGCCCATAAACGGAATGCTGCCGCCTTCACCCATGTGGACTGCCGGTGCTCCGAAGAATTTCACAGAGGCATCATCGATTGCACTCTTCAGCCAGTCTTGCAGAGCGGGTGCATGCCAGCCGCTGGCATCCCAGTCCGGTGTGAAACTTACCTTTGCACCATAGGGTGGATCACTTTCCAGCAGCTGTTTCAGCTTATCACCGGCGTGCGCTCCATCGCAGGTAGGAGGGATGCGCATTGATATTTTTACGGAAGTGAAAGGTCTGAGTACGTTACCGGCATCGTCGATTTGTGGCAGACCGTCTGCTCCGGTAATCGCCAGCGCCGGGCGCCAGGTGCGGTTTAAGATCAATTCAATCAGATCGTTGGTGCTGGCCTGCGCTGATCCGGTAAAAGGAAATTTTGTGTAGACTTCCTCCTGCAAAACTTCTGCGGCAAGTTCTGCCTGTTCAATTCGCTGGCGTGGGATGCTGACGTTAAATTCGTTAGCCGATATGACGCCGCTATTGGCTTCTTCAATTCGATCCAGCAGTTGTCGAAGGATTCTGAATGAGCAGGGTACCACGCCACTGGCATCACCTGAGTGCACACCTTCGTCAAGTATCTCAATGCTTAGCTCACCGCCAACCAGACCGCGAAGTGAAGTCGTATTCCAGAGCTGCTCGTAATTTCCACAACCCGAGTCAAGACAGATTACCAGTTCGGGCTTGCCTATACGTTCTGCCAGATGGTCGATATAAAAAGGCAGATCGAAACTGCCGCTTTCTTCGCAGGCTTCTATTATCACCACGCAACGTGCATGAGGAATATTTTGTTCCTGCAGAGCCTTGATGGCCAGCAAGGACGCAAAAGTAGCGTAACCATCGTCGGCACCACCACGACCGTATAACTTATCGTCCTCAATTACCGGTTTCCAGGGACCGAGGTCTTCGCGCCATCCGCTCATTTCCGGTTGTTTATCAAGATGACCGTAGAGGAGCAGAGTTTCATCACCGCTTCCGGGTATGTCCATATATAGTAGTGGTGTACGACCGGGCAGACGCACGACCTCCAGCTGCATACCGGGAATGTTCTGTGCCAGACACCAGCGCTCAAATTGAGCGACGGCCTGATCCATGTAGCCATGTGTCTGCCACTCCGCATCAAACATAGGTGATTTATTCGGAATTTTAATGTAGTCAATCAGCTCCGGCAGAACTGAGTTCTGCCAGTGTTCATGACAGAAATTTCTAGTAGCATCGATATTCATAAAAACTCTGGATTTCTGGCTATTGCCTTCAGGTGATCGGGAGAAGGATTTTTTCACAATTCAGCTATTCAGCACAGCAATAGTTTTTTTAAGTTTTTTCCCGAGTAGAATGACCAATTTACAATGCTAGAAACCGGAAGAGTATGAATATACGAAGCTTCAGAGGTAAAACCCCCGTCATTGCGGAGTCGGCTTATGTCGATGAAGCCGCTGTCGTTATAGGTGATGTCCGCATTGGTCGTGATTCCAGCGTCTGGCCTATGGCGGTGATAAGAGGTGATGATCAGGCCGTTGTTATTGGTGAGCGTAGCAATATTCAGGACGGCTGCGTCATTCACGTTGCCAGTGCCAACAAACTGCTGCCGGATGGAATCCCAACCATTGTCGGTGATGACGTTATTGTCGGGCATAAAGTATTACTGCATGCCTGCACTATTGGTAATCGCTGCCTGATAGGCATGTCATCAACAATACTGGACGGGGCTGTGATTGAGGATAATACGGTGCTGGGTGCCGGCAGCCTGGTACCTATGGGCAAACGACTCGAAAGCGGTTATCTGTATATAGGTTCGCCGGCGAAACGCGTCAGGGAGCTCGGTGAAAATGAAGCCTATTTTCTTGATTACGCGGCTGCTCATTATGCAGCGCTTAAAGATGAGTACAGGAATCCCTCCTAGATTTCGCCTTTTCTAAGCTGTTTTCAGGCAAAATCGGCCTCAATCAGCCCCATGTGGCATTCCTTATACAGAGAAAACGGTATAGTATTGCCCACCTTTTCGGGCCGACAGGCCTGTCTTTTGGCAATTTGAGACGAAATCTGACTTGAGCAACAAGGATCTACAATACGATGTCATTATCGTTGGCGGTGGCCACGCTGGTACTGAGGCGGCACTGGCCTCTGCGCGTCTTGGCGCATCGACCCTGCTGTTAACCCAGAGTGTTGAAAGCCTTGGGCAGATGTCCTGCAATCCGGCTATAGGTGGAATCGGTAAGGGGCATCTGGTCAGGGAAATTGATGCACTTGGTGGTTTTATGGCAGAGGCGGCTGATTGCAGTGGTATCCAGTTTCGCACCTTAAACGCGAGCAAAGGCCCGGCAGTCAGAGCAACCCGAGCGCAAATTGACCGGGCTCTGTATAAAAGTGTTGTCCGGCCCAAACTCGAAGCCGCCGACAAGCTGAAGATCTTTCAGCAAACGGTTGATGATTTAATTGTTGAGGGAGACGTTATTAAGGGTGTCGTAACTCAAATGGGCCTGAGGTTTTACGCTGCCAGCGTTGTCCTGACTGTTGGCACATTTCTTGGTGGCAAAATTCATATCGGAGATGCCAATTACCAGGGTGGCAGGGCAGGCGATCCGCCTTCCAATGCACTGGCGCAGCGTTTGCGGGAATTACCTTTTCGCGTCGACAGGTTGAAAACCGGCACACCGCCGCGGATTGACGGCAATACTATTGACTACAGCGAATTGCAGGAGCAACCGGGCGATGTACCGACACCGGTGTTTTCCTATCTGGGCAATGCAGAGCAGCACCCGCGCCAGATTTCCTGTCACATGACCCATACCAACGAACGCGGTCACGACATAATCAGAGCCGGTCTTGATCGATCGCCGATGTTCAACGGCAACATCGAAAGCGTTGGTCCACGCTATTGCCCTTCTATTGAGGACAAGGTCGTGCGCTTTGCAGACAAAAGCTCTCACCAGATTTTCATCGAACCGGAGGGCCTGACAACCAGTGAAGTCTACCCGAACGGCATTTCCACCAGTCTGCCTTTCGATATTCAACTTGAACTGGTGCGCTCGATAAAAGGTTTTGAGAACGCGCACATTATTCGTCCCGGTTATGCGATTGAATATGATTTTTTTGATCCGCGTGACTTACGACCCTCGCTGGAAACAAAATACATTGAAGGTTTATTTTTCGCGGGCCAGATAAACGGCACAACCGGCTATGAAGAAGCCGCCGCACAAGGACTTATTGCCGGCCTTAACGCTGCCCGACGCACTCAGGATAAGGAAGCCTGGAATCCACGCCGGGATCAGGCTTACATCGGTGTACTGATTGACGATCTGATTACCCGCGGCACCTCTGAGCCTTATCGCATGTTCACTAGTCGGGCCGAGTATCGATTGCTCTTGCGTGAAGATAATGCTGATTTGCGTCTGACAGAAATTGCCTGTGAACTGGGTCTGGTAGACGAGGCACGCTGGCACTTGTTTAGCCGCAAGAAAGAAGCAATAGCAAATGAGCAAACTCGCCTGCGCAAGACATGGCTGACTCCTGAGCGTGTTACGAATGAAGAAGCAAGTCAGATTTTTGGTGAGCCGCTGGCTCGTGAATACAGCCTCGAACAGCTACTAAGACGTCCCGAGATTAGCCACGCTGATTTAATGTCATTAAGTGCTGTTGACGATCCTGACGTTGATACAGATGTTGCCTTTCAGGTTGAAGTACAGGCCAAGTACCATGGCTATATTGAACGGCAGCAGGAAGAGATAGCACGGAATGTGCGTGATGAAGATACCCGCCTGCCAGAAGATATTGATTATCTTCAGGTTCACGGACTATCCAACGAAGTGTCACAAAAACTCGCCGAACAGCGCCCGCACACATTGGGTCAGGCTTCCCGCATTTCTGGAATTACTCCGGCGGCGATCTCCATATTACGCGTTCATCTGAAGAAACGTTCTGTCCTGCTTCAGCAAAGCGCCTGAAAATCTGGCGCGTTTCGAAAGTGGAACTTGCACAGCAGCTGCACTCTGGGCTTGAAGCGCTTGGTGAAGACCCGGCCCAACACCCTTGCACTGACTATCTCGCCTACATAGATTTGCTGGCTAAGTGGAATAAGGCTTACAACCTCTCCGGTATTAAAGACAAGGAAAAAATGCTGACACATCATCTGCTCGATTGTCTGTCAGTTCTGCCCTATCTGAGTACTGGTAGATCCCTTGACGTGGGTACAGGCGCCGGCCTGCCGGGTTTTATTCTGGCTCTGGCCAGACCCGATATGGAATGGTTGTTGATGGACAGCAACAGCAAGAAAACCCGCTTCATACATCAGGCATTGCTGGAGCTGAAACCAGACAATATTGAAATCGCAGAAACACGCTTTGAAGATTTCCCGTCTGGAGAAGGCTTTAGCAACATAATATCCCGGGCGCTGATGCCGGCCAGAGAATTCTGTGCACAGAGCCTGCCTCACCTGCAGCAGCAAGGCAGGATTCTTCCGATGAAAAGCAAGTCGCTTGCAGATGAAATAGTGGTTCTTGATAGAGGTCTTTATCAGCTGCAGAGCCATTCTCTGCAAGTACCGGGAGTCGACGCCGAACGGCATGTGCTGATCATAGAAAGACGACAATAGTCCGGGCAACTGTGTAATAATGTGCGGCCGTTTAACATTCTTTTTAGCAGAACATTGACGTGACCAGAATAATCGCAATAGCAAATCAGAAAGGTGGCGTTGGTAAAACGACCACCAGCGTCAATCTAGCAGCGTCGCTGGCGGCGACAAAAAGACGGGTTTTGCTGGTTGATCTGGACCCACAGGGTAACGCTACTATGGGCAGTGGTGTGGAAAAATCGGAAGTCGAACGTTCAAGTTATGATGTTTTAATGGGAGATGCCACAGTTGCCGAAACTGTGGTTAATTCGCTTGAAGGTGATTACAGTCTGCTCCCCAGTAACGCTGATTTGACTGGCGCCGAAGTTGGTTTACTCGATGAGATGGCACGCGAAATCCGCATGCGTAATGCACTCGAAGAGGTAAAGAGCGAGTACGATTTCATCTTTATTGATTGTCCGCCGTCCCTGAATATGCTGACCGTAAATGCCCTGGTCGCGGCTGACGCGGTCATAATACCTATGCAATGTGAGTACTACGCGCTGGAAGGTTTGACTGCCTTGCTGAACACGATTGAAAAGATTCGTAAATTCCTGAATCCGCATTTACGTGTCGAAGGCCTGCTACGCACTATGTACGACCCGCGCAATAACCTCGCTAACCAGGTGTCAGCGCAGCTGCTTGAGCACTTTGGCGACAAGGTTTATCGTACGATTATCCCTCGCAATGTGCGTCTGGCCGAAGCACCAAGCCACGGTATGCCGGTCATTAAATACGATAAAGCCTCTCGCGGGGCGCTTGCTTATCTGGCTCTTGCAGGAGAAATGCTCAATCGTGAGGGAAAAGCGGCTTGAAGGACTATCAAATTCAATTCAGAGGCGAAAACTAGTGGCGGCTAAGAAAAGAGGCCTGGGTAAAGGTCTGGACGCTTTGCTTGGTGATAGAACCAGCTCTGAGCTTGGCGCAATTGACGGCAATGAGGAATTACGTTTTCTGCCTATCGACCTGATTCAACGCGGACAATACCAGCCCAGAACCGAATTCAACGAGGAAGCCTTACAGGATCTGGCCAGTTCGATAAAGGCTCAGGGCGTTGTGCAGCCGATATTGGTCAGACCTCTGTCATCTGGCGATAAATATGAAATCATTGCCGGTGAACGTCGCTGGCGCGCATCGCAACTGGCAGGATTACACGAAATTCCGGTAGTTTTACGTCAAATTGATGATCAAACCGCCATGTGCATGGCCTTGATCGAGAATATTCAGCGAGAAGATCTTAATCCACTTGAGCAGGCTCAGGGTCTTTCGCGTTTGCTCGATGAATTCGGTATGACCCACGAGGGTATTGCGGATGCAGTCGGTCGATCCCGCTCTACAGTGAGCAATATGTTGCGCTTGCTGGATTTGACTCCCAAGGTGAAGAATATGCTGGGTGAGGGCAGGCTGGAAATGGGTCATGCCAGGGCTATTCTCGCCCTTAATGAAAATGAGCAGATGAGCATTGCGACAGAGGTTGTAAAACAGGGTTTATCCGTGCGCGCGACAGAATTACTGGTGCGCCAGGCAGGTTCAAAGAAGAAGAAAAGTCCCGCAAAAAAAAGCAGGAAGGATCCAGACACCTTACGGCTGGAGTCCGAATTATCCAGTCAGCTCGGTGCATCCGTGAATATCAGGCACAGCTCGAAAGGCAGTGGAGTACTTGAGATTCACTACAATTCGCTGGATGAGCTGGACGGGATCCTCAAACACATTAAATGATCGGATATCAGCTGCAAATTTGTGCAGTGCAACGATTGATTCAGAGGGCATTGCTTACTATACTAGCTTGCTGAACCACCTAAGGCACGATGGTGCTTCGGGGAACCCGTAGGGATAGAAGCACTAAATTAAGGTCTCGGGCAGCGGCGCTTGGAAAAACAAGAACATAACAAAGATAATAAGTTCGCCGCTTATAAAGTTTTGTCTGTGATTGCTGTTATGACGGCGGCCGTTTCGATTATCTTATTAATCATGAATGGCCCGATAGCGGCGTATTCGGCGGCGCTAGGTGGCCTGGCCTGCTTACTACCCAATTTATTATTTGCCCGGTTTGCTTTCCGGTACTCAGCATCAGAATCAGTTGGTCTGGTTATGCGCTGGTTTTACATCGGTGAAGCAGTAAAAATAATAGTGACCATCCTGATTTTTGCCTTAAGCATTATCTGGGTGAAAGAATTGAATTTTGCAGCTATGTTTCTTACGTACATCGTTGCACTGATGTTGAATATACATGGGCTGGCATTGCTGATAGGTCGGCAAAACAGTTAATAATAGATAATAAGAGAGTCGTGTATGGCAAGCAGTGAAGGCTTAACTTCAAATGAGTACATGCAGCATCACCTGCAGAATCTGGTTTATGGGAAACTGCCGGTCGGGTATGAGCGTGCTGATGGTCATATTGTCGAGCAGGCTGAATGGACATTTGCTCATAGTCCGAAAGAAGCTGTCGATATGGGTTTCTGGGCTTTCAACGTCGATACTCTCGGCTGGTCAATTTTTCTCGGATTGATTTTCTCTTTTGTTTTCTGGCGGGTAGCTAAAAAAGCATCCACCGGTGTGCCAACAGGATTAACCAACTTCATCGAATTGTGTGTTGATTTTGTCAATACCAATGTAAAAGAAATTTTTCATGCAAAAAATGAAGTCATAGCGCCCCTGTCGCTGACTATTTTCTGCTGGGTTGTATTGATGAACACAATGGATCTTGTTCCTGTTGACTGGTTGCCTTTACTTGCCCAGACAATCAGCGGTGATCCTCATTTGTATTTTAAAGTGGTACCGACCACCGATCCTAATATTACCTTTGGCATGTCAATCGGCATATTCATGTTGATCATTTACTACAGCATTAAAATGAAAGGCCTTGGTGGTTTTCTCGGTGAATTAACCTTGCATCCTTTTTCATCGAACAATCTTTTTGTGAAAATCATGTTTATGCCCTTCAATTTTCTGCTCGAAGGGGTAAGTCTGATAGCCAAACCGATATCCCTTGCCTTACGTTTGTTCGGTAATCTTTATGCAGGTGAATTAATCTTCCTGCTGATTGCGATGTTGGGCTGGTATCAGTTGCCTCTGCATTTTGTATGGGCGGTGTTTCATATATTAATTGTATTGTTACAGGCTTTTGTATTCATGATGCTGACGATTGTCTATCTAAGCATGGCGCACGAACATCACTAATTATTTTAGTGCTTATTTGAATTTTTTAACTTAAATATCTGGAGGATAAAATGGAAACCATATTGGCATATACATCACTGGGCGTACTACTCGTTCTTGGTATGGGTGCTTTCGGCACAGCCATCGGTTTTGGCGTACTCGGCGGAAAGTTTCTTGAAGGCTCTGCCCGTCAACCTGAGCTTGCCCCAATGTTACAGGGTAAAATGTTTCTGGTTGCCGGTCTGATTGACGCTGTGACCATGATCGGTATTGGTATCGGTATGTGGTTTACTCTGGCGAATCCCTTCCTGGCTTATCTTCAGTAAGAATCTTTTATTAATAAGCCTTGATTTTGAAAAGAGGGTACCTCAATGAATTTTAACGCCACCCTTATAGGACAAACTATCGCTTTTGCGGTATTTGTTATCTTCTGTATGAAGTTTGTCTGGCCCTTTCTCCTGCAGGCAATGGAGGAACGTGAAACCAGAATCGCCGATGGACTGGCGGCAGCGGAAAAAGGACAGCTGGCTCTTACTGAAGCAGAAGCAAAGAAGAGTGAGATGCTGGAAGAAAGCAAGCAGCAGGCTGCGGAAATAATATCTCAGGGTCAGAAGCGGCACGACGAGTTGGTCGAGGCAGCAAAAGATGACGCGAGGACTGAAAAGGAAAAAATCCTTGTAGCAGCACAGGCTGAAATTGATCAGGAACGTACGCAGACGCGCGAGCAGTTACGCAGCGAAGTCGCAACGCTGGCTCTTAGCGCGGCAGAGCAGATTCTTATGCGTGAAGTGGATCGTAATGCGCATAACGATGTGCTGACTAAAATCAGTGCAGAGCTGTAATAGACCGGAAACGTTTTAGATGCTAGAAAAAACTACTATTGCCAGACCCTATGCGCAGGCCGTTTTCGAACTGGCGCAGGAATCAGGGGCTGTGGCTGAATGGTCATCAGCACTGGATTTGTTAAAACGAATTGTTTCGGATGAGCAAATGCAGGTGCTGTTTAACAATCCAAAAGTATCGGATCAGCAATTGCAGAATCTTGTTATCGAGATAGCAGGCGATGCACTGGGCGTTCAGCCAGGGAATTTTGTGAAGATCCTGGTTGCCGCATCACGGCTTCAATATGCAACACAAGTCGCAGAATTATTCGAAGCCATGCGTGCAGAGGCAGAAGGTACGGTTGATGTTGAAGTCAGTGCAGCTTACGAACTGGATCAGGCGCAACAGGATGGTATAGCGAATGGCATATCCAAACGCCTTGGAAAAAAAGTCAGTATCAATGTCAATATTGATGAAACACTAATAGGTGGGGCCATAATCCGTGCAGGTGACTCGGTAATAGATGCCTCAGTCAGGGGACGTTTGACCAAACTTGGTAACGATCTCAACTAGCAGTTTGCAAAACAAAATTATTAAACCAAATTAAACACTATATAAGTTCATAAGCGAGGAACAGCGATGTCAATCAGCGCAACAGAAATCAGTGAACTGATTAAGAAAAAGATTCAGGATTTTGATCTGGACACTGAAGCTCGTACCGAAGGTACGGTAGTTAGTTTGTCAGACGGAATTGCCAGAATTCACGGCCTGAGCGATGCCATGCAGGGTGAAATGATTGAATTTCCCGGCAACACATTTGGCCTGGCCCTTAACCTTGAACGCGATTCGGTTGGTGCGGTTATCCTCGGTGCCTACGAGCATATTTCCGAAGGCGATACAGCGAAATGTACCAAACGTATTCTGGAAGTACCTGTCGGTGAAGCATTGCTGGGTCGAGTGGTCAATTCTCTCGGCGCACCGATTGATGGTAAAGGGGATGTCGCAAGCACTCAAAGTTCACCGATTGAAAAAATCGCCCCCGGTGTTATTCAACGACAGTCAGTTGATCAACCGGTACAAACCGGACTGAAATCTATTGACGCGATGGTGCCGGTTGGTCGTGGTCAGCGAGAGTTGATTATCGGAGACAGGCAGACAGGTAAAACCGCTGTCGCCATCGACACCATCATCAATCAGAAAGGCACAGGTATTAAGTGTGTCTATGTTGCAATCGGTCAGAAAGCGTCTTCAATTAATACGGTTATCCGTAAACTGGAAGAGCACGGTGCCATGGAGCACACCATTATTGTAGCGGCCACTGCATCGGATTCCGCTGCCATGCAATACATTGCACCTTACTCCGGTTGTGCGATGGGTGAGTACTTCCGTGATCGTGGTGAAGATGCACTGATTATTTATGATGATTTAACCAAGCAGGCCTGGGCTTATCGACAGGTGTCTCTGCTTTTAAAACGTCCGCCGGGTCGTGAAGCCTATCCGGGTGACGTTTTCTATTTGCATTCCCGTTTGCTTGAACGTGCTGCTCGTATTAATGCTGAGGCGGTGGAGCAACTAACCAACGGAGAAGTCAAAGGTAAGACCGGCTCATTAACAGCCCTGCCAATTATTGAAACTCAGGCAGGCGACGTATCCGCTTTCGTACCGACCAACGTAATCTCGATTACGGATGGTCAGATATATCTGGAGACAGATTTGTTTAACTCCGGTTTTCGTCCGGCTATAAACGCTGGTCTTTCTGTCTCACGAGTGGGTGGTGCCGCGCAAACCAAGATTGTGAAAAAGTTGGGCGGTGGTATTCGACTGGCACTGGCTCAGTATCGTGAGTTGGCCGCTTTCTCTCAATTCGCCTCAGATCTGGACGAAGCCACACGTAAACAGCTGGAACGTGGTCAGCGGGTAATGGAACTGATGAAGCAGAAGCAGTATTCACCACTCAGCGTGGCTGAGATGGCCATCAGTTTGTATGCGGTAGAGAACGGTTTTATCGATGATGTTGAACTGGAAAAGGTCGGTGATTTTGAAGAAGCACTGCTGGCTTTCATGAATAGTGATAAAAAGGATCTCATCAAGCAAATAAATGACACGGGTGAATTCAACGACGATATTCAGGCGGCAATGAAGAGCAGTGTTGAAGAGTTCAAAAAGAACCATACCTGGTAAACCTTGGCAATAATCTGGGATTAGATAATGGCTGTCGGTAAAGAAATTCGAACCAAAATTTCGAGCGTAAAAAATACGCAGAAGATCACCAAGGCAATGGAAATGGTGGCGGCAAGCAAAATGCGCAGAGCGCAGGAGCGTATGCGTGCAGCCCGTCCCTATGCAGAAAAAATCAGGAATGTCATGGTCCACCTGGGTGCTGCTAATCCGGAATACAATCATCCCTACCTGATACCACGTTCTGAAATAAAACGCGTTGGTGTGATTGTAGTATCAAGTGATCGAGGTCTTTGTGGTGGTTTAAACTCAAACCTGTTTCGTGAATTGCTGAAACGAATGAAGGACTGGGATGAAAGCGGGATTGAGATCGATCTAAGCGTAATCGGCAACAAAGCCGCTGGTTATTTTGCCCGCTTTAACGCGAATATTACCGCACAGCTCACACATATAGGTGATGCTCCGGGTATCGATCAGTTGATTGGCTCGGTAAAAGTAATGCTTGATGCTTACATGGAAGAAAAGATTGACGCACTATATGTGGTCTCTAATGGTTTCGTTAATTCGATGACACAGAATCCAACAGTGGAGCAGTTGATTCCTGTTCAAGCGGCAGACGATGAAGAAATGCAACACCACTGGGATTACATTTATGAGCCAGACGCGAAGGAAGTGCTGGACTTGCTGTTGGAACGCTATATTGAATCTCTGGTATATCAGGCAGTAGTCGAAAATATCGCCTGTGAGCAGGCAGCCAGAATGGTGGCAATGAAGAGTGCTTCCGATAATGCCGGTACCCTGATTGATGAATTGCAGCTGGTTTACAACAAGGCCCGTCAGGCAGCTATCACGCAGGAACTCTCTGAAATTGTAAGTGGTGCGGCGGCCGTTTAAAAAAAGTAATCGTACAAAGAATATTAAATTTTAATGAGGAATTAGAACAATGAGTTCTGGAAACATTGTACAAATCATTGGTGCTGTGGTTGACGTTGAATATCCCAGCGATTCGATACCGAAGGTCTATGACGCTCTTATTGTCGATGCGGTCGGTGTTGAAACGACGCTGGAAGTACAACAGCAGCTGGGCGACGGCGTAGTAAGAACTATCGCACTCGGTTCGACAGACGGTCTCAAGCGCGGGCTGAAAGTTGATAATACCGGCGCGCCGATTTCCATTCCTGTTGGTGAAAATACGCTTGGTCGAATCATGAATGTTCTAGGCGATCCGATAGATGAATGTGGTGCAATCGAAACCGAAGAAAAGTGGAGTATTCATCGCGAGGCACCAAAATTTACTGAATTAAGTGCGACGACAGAATTACTGGAAACCGGTATTAAAGTTATCGATCTGGTTTGTCCTTTCGCCAAGGGCGGCAAAGTCGGACTGTTCGGTGGTGCGGGTGTGGGCAAGACCGTAAACATGATGGAGCTCATTAATAATATCGCTACCCAGCACTCGGGTTTGTCTGTGTTTGCCGGTGTTGGAGAACGTACCCGTGAAGGTAATGACTTCTATCACGAGATGCAGGAAGGCGGCATTGTTAATGTTGAAGATTTCAAGAAATCGAAAGTGTCCATGGTCTACGGGCAGATGAACGAGCCACCCGGTAACCGTCTCAGAGTTGCGTTGACAGGTTTGACCATGGCCGAGAAATTCCGTGAAGAAGGTCGTGACGTACTGTTTTTCGTTGATAATATCTACCGATTTACTCTGGCTGGTACGGAGGTATCTGCCTTGCTTGGTCGTATGCCATCAGCTGTTGGGTATCAACCGACGTTGGCAGAAGAAATGGGACGCTTACAGGAACGTATTACTTCAACCAAGACAGGCTCTATTACCTCAATTCAGGCTGTTTATGTTCCCGCCGACGATTTGACCGATCCTTCGCCAGCAACAACCTTTGCTCACCTTGATGCGACCGTTGTGTTGTCTCGCCAGATTGCTGAGCTGGGTATCTATCCCGCCGTTGACCCACTTGACTCAACCAGTCGTCAGCTGGATCCATTGGTCGTTGGACAGGAGCATTATGATACTGCCCGAGCGGTTCAGAATACGCTGCAGCGCTACAAGGAATTGCGCGACATTATTGCGATTCTGGGTATGGATGAATTATCCGAAGACGATAAACTCGCGGTAGCCAGAGCACGTAAGATTCAACGCTTTCTGTCCCAGCCTTTCAGTGTTGCTGAGGTATTCACCGGTACACCGGGCAAATATGTATCTCTGAAAGACAACATCAAGGGCTTCCAGGCCATCGTCAATGGTGAGTACGATCATCTGCCGGAACAGGCTTTTTATATGGTCGGCGGAATCGAAGAGGCTGTTGAAAAAGCCAAAGAAATGCAATAGCAGGCGACGATAGAAAATGGCGACTATACATGTAGATATCGTAAGTGCAGAGCACGAGATTTTCTCAGGCGAGGCGGAAATGGTTTTTGCGCCGGCGCAGCTCGGGGAAATGGGTATCGCACCCGGACATACTCCCCTGGTTACGCAACTCGGGCCCGGAGAAGTACGTGTTAAGCATGTTGATGGTACTGAAGAAGGTTTTTACGTATCCGGTGGCTTACTGGAAGTACAGCCCAATGTAATTACCGTTTTATCGGATACCGCAATGCGCGCAGAAGATCTCGATGAAGCCGCCGTGCTCAAAGCCAAGGAAGAAGCAGAAAGACAACTACATGATCGTGAAGCAGGGATGGATTATGCTACTGCACTGGCCGAGAATGCTGAACTCGCCGCACAGTTGCAGGCTATTCAGAGGTTGCGAAAACGCGCAGGCCGCTCTTAATACAATCCTTCCTGTAGATGTGATAGCGTCTTCAGGCGCGCGTTGTCGATATTTTTCCCTATCAAAAATTTTAGATAACATACGCCAATGTCACTAAGTATAATTATTCTCGCTGCCGGTCAGGGCACACGAATGCGTTCTTCTCTTCCCAAAATACTTCATCCTCTTGCCGGTCGTTCCTTGCTTGAGCATGTCTATATCGCAGCCACCCGACTTGATGTGCGTGATATACATGTCGTTTACGGCTTTGGTGGTGATGAAATTATCGAAAGCCTGAGCCATCTTGATGTTAAGTGGGTGGAGCAGGCGCAGCAGCTTGGTACCGGTCACGCCGTAGCACAGGCAATTGATGCCGTGCCTGATGCTGATAACGTTCTGATTCTTTACGGTGATGTGCCCCTGATTACTTATGAAACTCTGGCTGATCTGGTCCAAGCCGCTGAGGAGACCGGTTTCAGTTTGTTAACCTCATATATTGATGACCCACGTGGTTACGGTCGCATTGTTCGCGATAAAAAGGGCGATATCGAAGCTATCGTTGAAGAAAAAGATGCGACTGAAGAACAACGGAACATCTGTGAGATTAATACTGGCATGATGACTGTTCAGGCCAGTCGCCTGAAGCAGTGGTTGAAACAATTAGACAATAACAACGCACAGGCGGAATACTATCTGACTGATGTGATCAAGATGGCAAGTGATGAGAATGTCAGCATAAATTCAATAAACCCGGACTCGGCAGTTGAAATTCAGGGGGTGAATAATCGACAGCAGCTGGCGGAACTTGAACGTTACTATCAATTGATTCAGGCACATCATCTGATGAACGAAGGTGTGACTCTGATGGATCCACAACGGTTCGATTTGCGCGGCGATCTGGAAGCCGGTCGCGATGTCGTTATTGATATAAATGCCGTATTCGAAGGAAGTGTCAGCATTGGTAACGATGTCAGTATCGGACCGAATTGCTATATTCGAAACGCGGATATTGGTGACAACGTTACTATCAATGCAAACACGGTTATTGATAATGCAGTCATCGGCAGTCGTAGCGTAATTGGCCCCTTTGCCAGAGTGCGCCCGGATACGCGCCTTGCAGAAGACGTGCATATCGGTAATTTCGTTGAAATCAAGAAGTCTGAAATCGGACAAGGCTCTAAAATTAATCACCTCAGTTACGTTGGTGATAGCGAAGTTGGTAAAAAAACGAATATTGGAGCCGGCACCATAACCTGCAATTACGATGGCGCGAACAAACACAAAACTGTGATAGGTGATGATGTTTTTGTCGGGTCGGACACTCAACTGGTTGCACCAGTCACTGTTGCAAACGGAGTCACTATTGCTGCTGGCACCACAGTAACAAAAGATGTTGCAGAAAATATGCTGACGATTTCTCGCACTGATCAGAAATCAATCAAAGGCTGGAAAAGACCGAAAAAGAAATAGGCAGTAATCAATATGAGTAAAGCTACCGCAGATCTGTACGATGACTATGGCGACCAGCTGCAGGTTGCAACACCGATGTTCCGTGATTTCGGAGCAAAACTCAGTTTTTCCGGACCCGTTTCTACACTGAAGGTATACGAAGACAACACACTTGTGCGTTCGGCCCTGGAAGAGAAAGGTGATGGCCGTGTACTGGTTGTCGATGGCGGTGGTTCCTTACGTTGTGCACTGCTTGGTGACATGCTTGCACAGCTTGGAGTGGATAACGGCTGGGCAGGAATATTGGTTTACGGCTGTATTCGGGATGCGGCGGTAATCGCGACAATGGAAATTGGTGTGAAGGCTCTGAACAGCAATCCCAGAAAGAGTGTAAAAAAAGGATTCGGTGAAAGAGACATTGTTGTGGATTTTGCCAATGTGAAGTTTGTACCCGGCGCTTATTTGTATGCTGATGCCGACGGAGTTTTACTTGCGAATGAGAAATTGGTCTAGGAAAGTCTCGCAGGCTTTCACTATACTTATCACATACATAATAAATCGACCGTGATCATTTAATCGTAACCTTCTCAGTAAAACGAAATGGAGCAAGAAAATGTCTTTAAATATCAATAAATTAGTTGTTACTTTGCTGATTGTTTTTTCTGCAGGACAAGTCAATGCGGAGTGCCTCGAACGCAAAGGAAGCGGAGGAGAAGTGGCCGGTACCTTACTCGGCGCAGCCCTTGGTGGACTGGTCGGATCCCAGATTGGTGGTGGTAGCGGTAAAAAATTTGCTATTGCGGGAGGTGTTCTCGCTGGTGGTTTTATTGGGAATAACATTGGCAAAAAGCTGGATTGTGTCGATCAGGATTATCATTACGACACCACGCAGAGCGCGCTGGAATATAAGAAGACCGGTGGCACTGCGGCCTGGTCTAACCCGGACTCCGGTCATTCAGGTTCGGTCACGCCGACCGAGACTTACATCGCTGCTGATGGTCGACCCTGTCGGGAGTTTACTCAAAGTGTCTGGGTTGATGGGAAAGAAGAAAGTATTACGGACACGGCATGCCGACAAAGCGACGGTACCTGGCAGATTATCGATAGTTGATTTTACCCTTCTGTTTTTTCAAAGAACCCGGTTGCGAAATCAATCGGGTTTTTTTATGCAATTGAGTCAGGCAACAGGGTAGTCATGACTATTCACTATTCCATCATTATTCCAGCCTATAACGAAGAGGATTACCTGGCTCGAACTCTGGAGAATGTTGTGCTTGCCATGAAAGAGCAAACACAGCAGGGCGAACTGATTGTCGTGGATAATAACAGCACGGATCGCACAGCAGAGATAGCAAGGCAAGCCGGTGCGAAGCTTGTTTTTGAAAGCGAAAATCAAATCGCCAAAGCGCGTAATGCCGGGGCCAGACAGGCCTCAGGCAGCCATCTGGTATTTCTTGACGCAGATTCAATAATATCCCCAGTATTGCTTACCGCCGCTCTGGCTAATCTCGACAGTAAAAGAGTATGCGCTGGCGGAGCCCGGGTGGAGTTTGAAACCAGAGTAGATGTCTTTCCACAGAGAGTGCTCGATTTCTGGAACTGGTATTCGGTGAAGCGACAAACCGCCGCCGGTTGTTTTGTGTACTGCCTTAAAAAGGCCTTCGATAAGGTCGGAGGTTTTCCGGAGTCGGTTTACGCCAGCGAGGAAATATGGTTATGTATGGCGCTTAGAAAATGGGCCAGAAATAATGCCATGGAATTCAGGATAATTACTAAGTATCCGATTCTGACATCCGATCGTAAATTGCTTTGGTACTCGAACACTAATCTTGTTTTGCAATCACTTCCCATTTTAATTTGTCCGCCATTATTGCGTGTACAATACTTTTGTAAACACTGGTACCGACGACCTGAAAAAAATAAGCGAAATTAACTATGGATATTAGCGAAATACAAGACCTGAACAATTCTGATCCTTTACAAGACAAGGCCAGAGAATTTCATCTGCCCGGCGATAAAATATATCTGGATGGTAACTTTCTGGGTGCTATGCCCAAGGCAGTGCTCGAGCGAGTGCAGGATGTACTGAAAAGAGAGTGGGCAGAGGAGCTTATTCATAGCTGGAACGATAACGACTGGTTCGTATTGCCCGGCAAAATCGGTGACAAGATTGCCCGTTTGATTGGTGCAGACAAGGGAGAGGTGATTGTCAGCGATTGTGTTTCAGCCAATATTTTCAAAGCCGTCATGGCGGCTCTTCGACTACAGAAAGGTCGCACAAAGATAGTCACAGAACTGGGTAATTTTCCTACCAACCTGTATGTATTGCAGGGCATTGAGAAAATGCTGGATGGAAAAGTTGAATTGATCGCAGTTGAACGAAATGAAGTCCTGAAATCCATCAATGATGAAACCGCAATTGTGGTGCTCACTCATGTTCACTATAAGAGCAGTGAAGTTTTTGATATGGCTCACTACACCGAAGTCGCCCATTCAAAAGGGGCATTGATTCTCTGGGATCTTTGTCATAGTGCCGGTGTTATGCCAATGGATATTGCCAGGCTGGATGTTGATATGGTGGTTGGTTGTGGCTATAAGTATCTTAATGGCGGACCGGGTGCACCTGCTTTTGTCAGTGTGGCTAAACGCCTCCAGTCAAAAATGGAGCAGCCAATTAGCGGCTGGTGGAGTCACGCAACACCTTTTCTATTTGATGATAATTACAATCCTGCAGGAGATATCCGCCAGATGCAAAGCGGGACACAAAGCGTGTTGGCCCTGTCCGCACTTGAAGTCGGTATTGATCTTGCCCTGAGTGCGGATATGAATGAAGTACGCAAAAAATCCTCTCAGCTTGGACAGGTTTTTATTAATCTATTACAGGAAAATTGTCCGGCACTGGAAATTGCATCACCTGCGAACGATGAAAAACGTGGCAGTCATGTCTCTATCCGTCACGAACATGGGTATGCAATCACTCAGGCTCTGAAGGCGCGCGGCATTGTCGTAGATTTTCGAGCACCTGACATAATTCGATTTGGGTTCGCACCACTTTATAACAGCTATCAGGACATATGGAATACGGTACAGGCTT
The DNA here is from genome assembly GCA_012103475.1 of Gammaproteobacteria bacterium. GTDB lineage: Bacteria > Pseudomonadota > Gammaproteobacteria > Eutrophobiales > Eutrophobiaceae > WLWS01. The sequence continues at coordinate 1,129,306 of WLWS01000001.1, forward strand.
TAAAGCATATTCTTGATAGCGGCGAGTGGGACAGGGATGAGTTTAAATTACAGGCCACAGTAACCTGAGTTCCTTATTAGAGAGGTTTGTAGGCAATAGCTTTTATTTCTACCAATAGATGCGGGAGTGGAAGCTGATGTACTGCTATTGTCGTTCTTGCCGGTCCAGTGTGGTCAAAAAACTCATTGTAAATTTCGTTGAACCCGGGAAAGTCATCCATGCTGATCAGAAAGCAACTGAGTTCAACCAGATCTTCCAGCCCTGCATCGGCACTTCGTAAGGTGCTTTCTATATTTTCGATTACCGCGCGGGTTTGTTCTTTGATGTCCAGACTAACCCTGCCGTCGGAATCGACTTCAACCCCGGCAAAGCTGTTATCGGCTTTACGGGAACTGGTTCCGGAGACAAACAGGTAGTCACCGGCTCGTTTTATATGTGGGTAATTGGCAAGTGGTTTGGGTTTGCCATCTATCAGAGTCGCTTTGAGTTTGTCGTTCATCGCCTAGTTTTTATAAAACATGAATTCAATTTCGACTTTGGCATTCAGCGGCAGCGCAGTAACACCCATAGCAGTTCTTGCTGGTGGGCGTTGCCCTTCTGGAAAAACTGCTTCCCAGGCTTGATTGATACCGGGGAAGCTGTCAAAGTCAGTGGTGAATATGGAAGCACTATATAAGTCATCCAGTGATAGATCAAAATCAGGGAGGGCATTGAGTAGATTGTTTAAAATTTTTGCGGTTTCTTTTTCCACACCACCTTCCTCCAGTTTGCCAGAGTCTTTATCCAGGGCGATCATGCCGGCGGTCTTGTAGAAAGGACCTGCCTTGACTAGCGGACTGTAGCGAAAACGAGGTGCGGGTAAATTGGCTGAGCTCAAGCTTTCTATCATGAGGTTGTGTCTCCCGACGTTGATCAGTTCTAGTTGAATAGGGCGAGTTGCTGATTTTTCAGCGTTGCCTGCGCCGCAGCCAGTCGGGCAATGGGGACCCGGAAAGGAGAGCAACTAATATAATCAAGCTGAACGGACTGAAAGAATACAATCGACTCCGGGTCACCACCATGCTCGCCACAAATACCGCACTTAAGTTTCCTTTTTACATCCCGACCTTTTTTCACGGCCATTTCCACAAGCTGTCCGACACCACTGGCATCAAGTGTCAGAAAAGGATCGGTTTCCAGAATATTCTTCTCAAGGTAATCGGGCAGAAAACTACCGATATCATCGCGACTGTAACCCAGAGTCATTTGTGTTAAATCGTTTGTTCCGAAACTGAAAAAATCGGCATGCTCTGCTACTTTGTCTGCGGTCAGGGCAGCACGCGGTATTTCAATCATCGTGCCTATTGGGATATTCAGCTGTCCCTGAAATTTCTTACGTCTTTTAACCCGCTCAATTGTTTTTTCAGCCAGTTCACGCAACATAATCAGTTCGTTATCAATACCAACCAGAGGAATCATGATTTCCGGTTGTGCATCTATACGCTTTCTTTTGCAGTTAATAGTTGCTTCAACGATAGCAGTCACCTGCATTTCCAGTATCTCGGGGTAGGTAACGGTAAGGCGACAGCCCCTGTGTCCAAGCATTGGATTGACTTCATGCAATTGATTGACACGTCTGACAATGTGATCAAGTTTCACTTTCATCGCCCGCGCCAGTAATCTCTGTGATTTTTCATCAGTTGGCAGAAATTCGTGCAAAGGTGGATCCAGTAGACGAACGGTGACGGGCAGGCCGTTCATTGATTTGAAGATGCCTTCGAAATCGCGACGCTGAAACGGACGCAGAGTTCTTAAGGCTACTTTACGGTCATCGGCCTTTTCTGCGAGGATCATTTCGCGCATGGCCATGATACGTTTGTCGCCGAAAAACATGTGCTCGGTCCGACACAATCCGATTCCCTCGGCACCGAAATTACGCGCAATTTTTGAATCTTCCGGGGTATCGGCATTGGTGCGTACGACCATTTTTCGAGTGTTGTCGGCCCACTTCATTAAAACCCGAAATTCCTTGGTAAAGGTCGGTGCCTGCTTTGCGACATCGCCGAGCATGACTTCTCCGCTAGTACCATCAATACTGATGATGTCATTAACGGATATTTTTCTATCGTCTATCTTAATAATATGGCGCTTGCTATCGATAACCAGATCACCGGCACCGGCAACGCAGCATTTGCCCCAGCCACGTGCAACTACCGCTGCATGACTGGTGGATCCACCAGTTGAGGTCAGAATTCCCGCGGCTGCATGCATGCCGTGAATGTCTTCCGGGCTGGTTTCGCGTCTGACCAGAATGACACTATCACCTTTTTCCGTTCTTGCTACGGCCTCGTCCGCAGTGAAGACAGGGTAACCGGAAGCGGCACCAGGAGATGCCGGCAGGCCTTTGGTGAGGACAGTGCGTTTGGCTTTGGCATCGAAAGAAGGAAGTAAAAGCTGGTTTAAATCATTGGCCGGCACTCTAAGCAAGGCAGTTTTCTGACTGATGCGTTTTTCAGCAACCATATCGACGGCGATTTTGACTGCTGCCGCACCGGTTCTTTTACCTGTCCGCGTCTGCAGCATGTAGAGCTTACCGCGTTCTATAGTAAATTCGATGTCCTGCATTTCCCGGTAATGTCCTTCCAGGGTTTTCTTAACCCCGAGCAACTGCTGATAAATATCAGGCCGCCACTTTTTCATTTTAACAACCGGTTCCGGTGTTCTTATGCCAGCTACGACATCCTCACCTTGCGCATTAATCAGGAATTCACCAAAAAACTCGTTTTTGCCAGTGCTTGGATCGCGTGTAAAGGCAACCCCTGTTCCGGAATCCTCGCCCATGTTACCAAACACCATTGATTGAATATTAACGGCCGTGCCCAGCAGACCGCGAATGTCATTAATTTTTCTATAGGCAATGGCACGTGGAATATTCCAGCTTTTGAATACAGCTTCTACGGATTTTTCCAGTTGTTTGTATGGATCCTGTGGGAAACTCTCACCAGTATGTTTCTTATATACAGCCTTGTAGGCTTCCATGAGCTGGCGCAGGCCGGTTTCTCCGAGGTCAGTGTCCTGGGTGACTTTGTTTCTTTTCTTTATGAGCTCAAACTCTGCTTCGAAGAGATGATGATCAACTCCCATCACCACATCGCCGAACATATTAATAAGCCGCCGGTAGGCATCCAGAGCAAAACGGGCGTTGCCGGTTTGCTCGCTGAGTCCGGCAACGGATTTGTCGGTTAATCCCAGATTAAGGACGGTATCCATCATGCCCGGCATGCTGACTGCGGCGCCGCTTCTGACTGAGACAAGCAAGGGGTTCTGGGTGTCGCCAAACTGCTTCCCGGTTTCTTTTTCAAGCCGGGCCATGTTGCTTTCAATATCCTTACTCAATCCGCCAGGCAATTTACCACCAGCTTTATTGTAGTCAGCGCAACAGGCGGTGGTAATGGTGAAACCGGCGGGTACGGGCAGGCCGATACTGGTCATTTCGGCCAGATTAGCTCCTTTACCTCCCAGAAGCTCAGACATAGCCTGATGACCTTCAGTCAGCTTACTACCAAAGTAGTAAATACGCTTATCCGCCGGGAACCGGTTTTTGTTGCTCATGGGAGCTCGTTACCTGTCGTCAATATGCACAAATTTTTGATCTTCCGGGCCAGTATAATTGGCACTGGGCCGGATAATTTTACCATCAACTCTCTGTTCCATAATATGGGCGGCCCAGCCACTTACTCGTGACATGACAAAGATCGGAGTGAACATTGCGGTTGGTATTCCCATTACGTTATAGGCCACAGCAGAAAACCAGTCCAGATTCGGAAACATGTTTTTCTCATCCCACATAACTTTTTCAAGTCTTTCCGCAATATCAAAGAGTTTCGTATCACCCTGGTTTTTAGAAAGATGTGATGCAACCTTTTTAATTACTTCATTACGCGGATCAGAGATTGTATAAACAGGATGTCCGAAACCGATGACAATTTCCTTTCTGGCAATGCGTTCCTTAATATCGGCTTCAGCGTCGTCCGGGTTGTCGTATCGAGACTGAATTTCAAGTGCCACCTCGTTGGCGCCGCCATGCTTCGGCCCACGTAAGGCGCCAATGCCACCTGCGACAGCCGAGTACATATCTGAACCGGTGCCGGTGATAACCCGGGTAGTAAAGGTTGAGGCATTAAATTCATGCTCCGCATAAAGAATCAACGAAGTGTGCATTGCCCGCTCCCAGAAACCATTCGGTTTTTTTCCGTGCAGCAGGTGAAGAAAATGCCCGCCGATAGAGTCGTCCTCAGTATTCACATCAATGCGTACGCCATTGTGCGTAAAGTGATACCAGTACAGCAGCATTGAGCCAAATGAGGCCAGTAGCCGGTCGGCAATGTCTCTTGCCGCTGCCGGTGTTTGTTCATTGGACTCTGGCAATACTGTGCCCAGCATAGAACAGCCTGTACGCAGAACATCCATAGGATGCGCAGCAGCAGGTATTAGCTCAAGTGCATTTTGAACCAGCTCTGGAAGGCCACGCAGAGCCTTTAATCTGCGTTTATAGTTTGTCAGTTCTGCCGCATTCGGTAACTTTCCATGGATCAGCAAATGAGCGATTTCTTCGAATTCACATGACTCAGCCATGTCCAGTATGTCGTAGCCACGATAGGCCAGATCGTTGCCGCTGCGACCGACTGTGCAAAGCTCTGTATTGCCTGCAGGCACACCGGAAAGCGCTACAGATTTTTTCGGTTTAAAGGTTTTTTTCTCACTCATTTTGTTCCCCCCTTTGAAAATAATTCATCCAGTTTCTGTTCGTATTCGTGATAACCGAGAATGTCGTACATCTCTTCCCTTGTTTGCATAATGTCAATGACATCGCGCTGGTGTCCCTTGTTTAGAACTTCTTCATAATAAGTCATTGCGCCTTTATTCATGGCGCGATAGGCGCCACAACAATACAGTACGATGTCGACGCCGACTTCACCAAGCTCCTGTGTTGAAAATAGGGGTGTCTTGCCGAATTCCGTTATATTGGCCAGAAACGGAACGTTTATCGCTGCACGAAATTCCTTGTATTGCTCAAGCGTATTAATCGCTTCCGGAAAAATCATGTCGGCTCCGGCTTCGATACAGGCTTGAGCGCGATCAATGGCTGACTGCATACCTTCGACGGCAAGCGCATCGGTTCTCGCCATAATGACAAAATTGTCGTCCGAGCGGGCATCGACAGCGGCTTTGATTCTGTCCACCATTTCATCCAGCGAGACAATAGCTTTGTTTGGTCGGTGACCACATCGTTTGGTGGCAACCTGATCTTCCATGTGCATGGCTGCAGCGCCTGCCTTGATTAAGCTACGCGTTGTTCGTGCAATATTAAAAGCCCCGCCAAAGCCGGTATCGACATCCACCATTAAGGGTAGTTCGCAGACATCTGTAATGCGTCTGATGTCGATAAGTAAATCTTCAAGAGAACTGATGCCCAGATCCGGAATACCCAGTGAATTTGCGGCAACACCTCCGCCAGACAGGTAGATGGCCTTGTGGCCAGCGCGTTCGGCCATTTTTGCCGCGAGCGCAGTAATTGTGCCGACCAGTTGCAGTGGCTGATTGTTTTCTACCGCCTGCCTTAACGCCAGGCCTGCTGATACTGTCATTGTTCTATTCTCCCTCAGTTTTAAACTGCTGTTCGATGTGTTGCTGTGCCGTGCTGATATGACGTCGCATAAGCAACTCGCTTAGTTCTTCATCGCGTCTTTCGATTGCCAGACAAATCTGGCGGTGTTCATTTAATGCGGTTTGTGGTCTGGAAAGAATCTGACTGGAACGAAAGCGATACATGCGTATCAGGTGGTAAAGCTCAGAGCAGAGTAATTCAATCAATCGTTGATTTTTACTTCCCTGAATTATTCGATAGTGAAAATCGAAATCGCCACCATGCTGAAAATATTCGCGCCCGTCACTTTGGGCGATACTGTCTTCGTGGTCATCCAGAAGGTTCTTTAATTCGGCAATTTCATTGTCGGACATGTTACGACATGCCAGTCGCGCAGCCATGCCTTCCAGAGCTTCCCTGACCTGATAAATTTCAAACAGTTGTATCGCATTGAGTGTGACAACTCTGGCACCTACATGCGGGACCCGTGCAACCAGATGTAATCCTTCCAGACGGCGAATGGCTTCCCGCAAGGGGCCACGACTGACCTTGTAACTACGCGCCAGATCCGGTTCACTGATCTTACTGCCGGACGGAATATCACCGCGCACAATAGAGTTAATCAAGGCGTCACTGAGTCTGTCGTATGGTTTGCTGATCAGGGTTTTGTAATGGTTCCATACAAGATTGTCGACAAAAATCTACAAAAGGCCGAAGATTATAGTCTGAATTCATGCTTATTCAAAATATTGTCGACAATCTAAAATTTTTAATGTTATCCGGTGATTTTCAGATCTGCTAAAAAGCCCCAAAAAACAAGACACCTGCAGAACTTACTCTAGCTTCTCCTTTAAGTTACATAACAGCGTATAATCAGCGCCCTGTTTCACCACTATTATGGACCGGACATGGACAACGATACCGTTGCAGTCTATTGGGATTTCGAAAATCTGCACGCAAGTCTCTACGACGCTAAAAACGGTAGCGGGAGCTACGGTAAAAAGCGTGTCAGAGGGAAAAGTCAGGAAATTCTGATTGATGTACAGACACTCTACGATTTTGCCGCCACCTATGGCAATGTCGCCATTAACAAAGCCTATTGCAATTGGCAGTGGTTTGCCCAGTACCGTCATGCGCTTTTGAAAAATGCGATTGAGCTGGTGCAGATATTTCCACCTGGTGCTTCGGCAAAAAACGGTGCGGACATAAAACTGTCATTGGACGTAGTCGAAGACATTCTGCGTTTCCCGCATATAGCTTCGATTCTTATTATCGGTGGAGACAGTGACTTCATCCCACTTGCACAGAAAATCAAAGCAGCTGGTAAAGAACTTATCGGAGTGGGTTGTCGGGCATCGACAAACCAGCATTGGGCAAACAGCTGTTCCGATTTTAAGTATTACGAGTCTTTTGCCTCGGAGATCCAGACCACTGAAGAATCAGCAGAATCAGAGTCTGAAACGATTGTTGTGAAAGATGCACCGGAGCTGATCAAAAAAGCTATAAAACAGATATCGAAACGAAATGGTGAGGACTGGGTTGTGAAAGCGGCAATTCGACCTGTCATTAAACGACTTGATCCAACCTTTGATGAATCCAACTATAGTTGCAGCACTTTTACTGACTTACTGGACAAATACAAAGATCAGTTTCTGATTAAGAAGGGCGAACATGATCATCTTGTTAGTCTGAAAAAATAATTACACTCAAGTGTAGTACTTAGTTTTCCGTGGAGGGGCATGTGAACAAAGAGACTAATATTGATTCCAGTCGGGTAATGTCACGTCGGGATTTTATTCGTCATACAGGATGTGGACTGGCCGGTATCGCCGCAATTGCGAGCATGCCGCTTTCGGTAAGTCAGGCGATAACAGCTGACAAAGATGAAGCAGTAAAACTGAGTGGTATCGAGCTTTCCAATCTCATTCACGGGCGTAAAATTTCCTGTGTCGAAGTGATGATTAGCTATCTCAATCATATTGAAAGAATTAATCCGCAGTACAACGCCATCGTATCATTGCGTGCTCGTGATGAACTTCTCAAGGAAGCAAAGCAATGCGACAGCGAGTTGCTGAAAGGTCAGTCACGTGGCTGGATGCATGGTTTTCCACATGCAGTTAAAGATCTTACTGATGTGAAAGGTCTGTTGACCAGCATGGGCTCACCGATTTTTAAGGACAATATCGCGAAGAAGGATTCGATCCTGACTGAGCGTATCAGGAATGCCGGGGCCATTATAATTGGTAAAACCAATGTGCCGGAATTTGGGCTGGGTTCTCACACTTACAATCCGGTGTTTGGCCCTACCTTAAATGCTTATGATGGCAAGAGTTCTGCCGGTGGCAGTAGCGGCGGCGCTGCGGCGGCGCTGGCATTGCAGATGGTTGTGGTTGCCGACGGTAGCGATCTGATGGGTTCTTTACGTAATCCGGCGGCCTTTAATAATGTTATCGGTTTCAGACCGACGCCGGGCCTGGTGCCACTAAGCGATTCTTTCAAAGAAGAACTACCATGTAATGGCCCTATGGGCAGGAATGTCAGTGATACAGCGATGTTGTTATCGACTCTCGCCGGGCATCACCCGGCATCACCGAGTTCGCTTAACAGCAAGCCGGCGGAATTCGCGCAGCCCCTGCAAAAAGATTTCAAGGGCGTGAAAATTGGCTGGCTGGGTGATTTTGATGGTTACCTGAGTATGGATAAAGGTCTCTTGCCTTTGTGTGAAAAAGCCTTGCAGGGCTTTCGGGACGTGGGAGGTGTGGTTGATCCGGTAATTCTTGACTACCCAATGGAAGAACTCTGGCAGACCTGGCTAACCTTTCGTCACTGGCTGGTTCGTTCCCGGGCCTTACCTTTGTATGAGAACCCAAAAACCCGTGCCTTGTTAAAACCCGAAGCGATCTGGGAAATTGAGGGCGGAGCAAATATGCAGGCCGATGCAATTTCAAAAGCCTCGGCTTCAAGAGCACGCTGGTATGCGGCTCTACTCAAGGCCTTTCAGACTTATGACTATCTTGTGCTGCCCACTGCACAGGTATTTCCCTTCGATGCCAACATTCACTGGCCGAAAGAAATCAATGGCAGACCAATGGACACTTATCATCGCTGGATGGAAGTCGTGATACCCGGCACTCTCTCCGGTTGTCCGGTTGCCAATGTTCCCGCAGGTTTTGGAACGAATGGTCTGCCAATGGGCTTGCAGATTATTGGTAAGCGTTACGCTGATTTTGCGACTTTGCAAATGGCTTACGCTTACGAACAGGCAACTCGCTGGAATCTGGATCGACACCCCTCCGTTCTTTCTTAAGGTCTTATGATTGTTTATGGCGTTGCCTTGCTGGCCTTTTGCATGTTGTTCGGGATGGTTACCGGTGATCTACTTGGCATTGCATTAGGTGTTAAAGCCAATGTTGGTGGCGTCGGTATTGCCATGCTCCTGCTGATTCTGCTGACTAATCTGTCTCCACAGAAATTCTCGTTAAAACCGCTGACAGAATCCGGTATCGGTTTCTGGAGTGCTATGTATATTCCTATTGTCGTTGCCATGGCTGCGAAACAGAATGTAATAGCTGCCGTGTCTTCAGGCTGGCTGGCAGTGATTGCAGGAGTGGTGGCAGTAGTAGTCAGCTTTGCTCTTATTCCTTTGCTCTCGAGTATTGGAGAAAAAAGTGAGCCGCTGCCAAAGGAAGATGAGTGATGCTGGTCCTTGAAGTTCTGGAAAAAGTACTGACAAAAAACGGCATCATTACGGCCTTCCTTTTCGTTGGTATTGTCGTCTGGTTTTCCTACTGGCTCAGTGCAAAACTGACTCGTGGCCGACTACATGGTTCAGCAGTAGCGATCGCACTCGGCTTGATACTGGCCTATGTAGGTGGTTCTGTTACCGGCGGTAGTAAAGGTATCGCTGACATTGCCATCTTTTCAGGTGTCGCTGTGTTGGGTGGCGCCATGTTTCGCGACTTCGCGATTGTCGCGACCGCTTTTGGAGCGGATCTGCAGACAATAAAGAAAGCCGGTTTGGTTGGTGGTATTTCCATTATTCTGGGGGTCGTTGTTTCATTCGTGGTGGGTGCACTGATCGCACTGGCCTTTGGATATGACGATGCTATTTCAATGACTACTATTGGTGCCGGTGCCGCGACTTATATAGTCGGACCGGTAACCGGAACAGCGCTCGGAGCTGGTTCCGATGTGATCGCATTGAGTGTCGCTGCAGGTCTGGTCAAATCCGTGCTGGTTATGATAGGTACTCCCATTGTCGCGCCTTTTATAGGATTGAATAATCCCAAGTCTGCGATGATATTCGGAGGCCTGATGGGCACCACCAGCGGGGTGGCCGGAGGTCTCGCCGCAACTGATCCCAGACTGGTTCCTTACGGAGCAATGACGGCGACATTTTATACCGGCGTCGGTTGTCTGCTGGCACCGTCCTTGTTGTACTTTATCGTTCGCGCACTATTTTCTTAAGCAGGTGAGTTTATGTCGCAGTCAGAAGTCAATCTATACAGCAGTTTTCAAAAACAGTTTTTAAGGCACGCAGAAAAACCTGCTCTTTTTACAGGCAATGGAGAGTCTATTAGCTTTCAGGATCTGGAGACGCGTTCCGCGCGACTGGCCTCGTATTTAACTCAGTCGGGTGTGATTCCTGGTGACAGGGTGACTGTGCAGGTGCAAAAATCCCCGGAAGCTGTGTGCCTTTATCTGGCTTGTCTGCGTGCAGGCTTTGTTTTTCATCCTTTAAATACCGGCTATAAACCGGCCGAGCTTGAGTATTATATTGGTGATGCGCGACCAGCTGCGATTATTTGTGATGCAGGCTCTGGCGATGTAATGCAACAACTGGCAGGTAAAGCTGGCGTGACAAAAGTACTTACGCTCAATGCGGATGGTAGCGGCAGTCTGCCAGACGCAGCTAGTGAGGCCTCGGAGAATTTTGAGACGGTCACTCGCGACAAAGATGATATGGCTGCCTTGCTTTATTCCTCGGGCACCACCGGTGTGCCGAAAGGCATTATGCTGAGTCATGAGAATTTGCTGGTGAATGCCCAGTCACTAATAGAATTCTGGGGCTTCACTGAAAATGATGTGCTGCTGCACGCTTTGCCGATTTTTCATGTGCATGGTTTGTTTGTCGGACTTGGTTGTGCTTTTCTAAGTGGAGCCAGTATGCGATGGGCCCCTGCCTTCGATGCTAAACAGGCAGTAGAATTGTTACCTGAATGCACCGTAATGATGGGCGTACCGACTTACTACACCCGGCTTCTCGGAGAAGCTGCATTCGATAAAAATGTGGTTAGCAACATGCGCCTGTTTATTTCTGGTTCCGCGCCTTTACTGGAAGAAACCTTCAATGAGTTCGAGCAGCATAGCGGACATCGAATTCTCGAACGCTACGGAATGACAGAAACCAATATGAATACCTCCAATCCGCTTGTCGGAGAACGTAAGGCCGGCACCGTAGGCAAGCCCTTGCCGGGAGTAGAAGTACGCATTGTTGATGATCAAGGCAAGAGTCTGGTCGAAGGAGAGATTGGTAATCTGCAGGTGCGTGGTAATAACGTTTTTAAGGCTTACTGGAATATGCCGGAGAAAACGGCGGAAGACTTCACTGAAGATAATTTTTTCAATACAGGTGATAAAGGCCGTATTGACAGTGATAGTTATGTATCAATCGTTGGGCGTGCCAAGGACATGATTATCAGTGGTGGCCTGAATGTGTACCCGAAAGAGATCGAGTTGCTGATTGACAATGTAACTGGGGTGAAGGAGTCAGCAGTGATTGGTTTGGCTCACTCTGACTTTGGTGAGGCGGTGGTTGCCGTACTTGTGGCATCAGGGGTAGAGTGTCCAGAAGAAACCGAACTAATTGCCCGCTTGAAGGAGCAGCTGGCGGGCTTCAAAGTACCCAAACGGGTTTTAGTCATAGACGAATTACCTCGTAACACAATGGGTAAAGTACAAAAGAACGTGTTAAGAGAACAATATAAAGACTTATTTTCCGGAACATGAACCGGTAATTGATTACATACAGGAGAGAAGCAAATGAAAGCCGTGGTATTAACTGAAACAGTCGGCCCGAAAGGTCTGCAGATACAAGAAATCGAAACACCACAACCTGCAGCAGGAGAAGTCAGGGTTAAATTGAAAACCTCCGCGTTGAACCGAAGAGATTACTGGATCACTATTGGTAAGTATCCCGGTGTGAGTTGCCCCTGCATTGCAGGCTCGGACGGCGCCGGTATTGTCGATGCCGTTGGCGATGGAGCAGATGCTTCCGCCATTGGCAAAGAAGTTGTTGTCTATCCTGCCAGAGCCTGGGGTGATAGTGAGGAAAAGTGTGGTCCGGAATTTCGTGTTCTCGGTCTGCCTGATCAGGGTACTTTTGCCGAATACATTTGCGTGCCTGAGAGTGATATTTACGACAAGCCTGAGCACCTCAACTGGGAACAGGCCGCGGCGATTCCACTGGCCGGGTTGACTGCCTGGCGTGCTGTCGTTACCCAGGCGGAAGTAAAAAGTGGCCACAAGGTTCTGGTAACCGGAGCGGGAAGTGGTGTCTCGACTTTCGCCCTTCAATGGGCTATCGGACAAGGTGCTGAAGTCTATGTCACAAGTGGCAGTGCAGAGAAAATGGAGAAAGCCAAAGCTCTGGGTGCAAGTGGCGCCGTGAATTATCGGGATGAGGATTTTACAAAACAACTGAGGAAAATGTCAGGTGGTTTTGATGCCATCATCGATAGTGCCGGTGGTGACAGTCTCAACGCTATTCTTGACACCTTGAATCCGGCCGGTCGTTTTGTATTTTTTGGTGCGACTATGGGGACTGCATCCACTGGTCTGGAAATCCCCAAACTGTTTTTTCGACATATTCGAATTCAGGGCACGATGATGGGTTCGCCATCTGAATTCGCCGCGATGATGAATTTCGTCGCCGAAAACAAAATCGAACCGGTCGTTCATGAAGTACTTTCCATGGATGAGGCAGTCGCAGCCCATGAATTAATGGAAAACTTCAGTCAGATGGGCAAGATTGTTTTACGCAATGAGTGATGCCTGAGACGGGAGATCAAGTGCGTAAATAAGAGGCGCCGTTTACGTCGATAATTGTGCCAGTCATAAACTCACTTCCGTCGGCGGCAAGAAAGAGCACGGCTCTGGCGACTTCTTCGGCTCTGGCAACCCGACCCAATGGGCTTTGTGCCCTGATAGAATCACCCTCCGGACCGGCCAGTCTCTCTGCGGCAAGATCAGTTTCGACGAAACCGGGAGCGACAGTCCCGACAAATATATTGTGCGGGGCCAATGCAATTGCCAGTGACTGACCGAGTGCATTCAGGCCAGCCTTACTGGCACCGTAGGCTGGTTTGTCCGGCTCACCACGAAAGGCGCCGCGTGAGGAAACATTGACGATGCGTCCGCCGCCATTATCCATCATGGTTTTGGCTGCGCAGAAACTCAGGTTGCTGGCAGCAAACAAATTCGTAGCAAGCGTCTGCTGCCAGGCTTTTTGCCATTCCTCATAGGAGCTCGTTGCGATCGGGTGATAAATACCGATACCAGCATTGTTAACCAGTATGTCGAGACCACCCAGTTTTCCTGTCGTTGTATCGATCAGATCGGGAATATTGTCGGCACAGGAAATGTCTGTCTGAACAAGGCAGTGACCATCACCTGTAAGATTTGAAATTGTTTTTTCAGCAGATTTCAGATCGGAACGAAAATTCAGTGCAACTTTCGCACCTTGTTCGGCAAAGGCCTGTGAAATAGCCCGTCCGATCCCGCGCGTAGCGCCACTGACCAGCACACATTTGTTTTTGAAACTAGTCAAGATTGTTCTTCCTGTTTTTCTCTGGAGTTAAAGACTCAAGCTGTTTGTCATGGATTAGCGATAATACAAGCAGGGAACATATCGCACCAAGTAAGGCCAGACCCATGTCTGACTGGGTGTCCCAGACGTAACCCTGTGTCCCCAAAAAGGCTTCCGCATTCTCCCCTGTAGCAAGCGCAACCCACCACTCAATGAGTTCGTAGAAGGCGCTGAATGCCAGGCAAATGGAAATGATAATGACATTGCGCCAGTGTTGGCCATTGATGATACTTTTACGGATCAATATTTCTCTGGCCAACAGAGCAGGAACGAAGCCCTGGAAAAAATGGCCGACTTTATCGTAGTTATTTCGTTCCGCACCGAACAAACCTTCGAATAAAGGTACTTCTGCATAGGTATAGTGGCCACCAACCATCAGAACAATGCAGTGTGCCAGAATAAAAAAATACAGCACAGGAGTAAGATGAAATGATTTGTAGGTAATTAGAAGTAATACACTACCAATCAGCGCTGGTGCGACTTCCAGTACCCAGGTAAATTGATCTTTTGGTTCGATGCCTGACCAAATCAGCACACTCACAAATATTATGGCCCATAGCTCTCTGATTGCCTGTTTCCCCTCTAATCAGGATTGTTTTGATTGTTTCATTTCGTACATTAATTTGTCACCGTCAGACAGTAGTGCTTCTATTGTATCGTGCTTTTCCAGATCGAGATTCACGATACCATAAGAAAAGTGTATGTCGTATCCTCGCTTGGCATCCGCATTGATTTTTTCTAGTGTATGCGTAAATCGGGAAATATATTCATTCGCGCTATCCCTGGAAATGTTGAATAGTAGTACTACAAATTCATCCCCCCCAAGACGAGCAAGCGTATCTGACTTTCGACATTGACCATTCAACTCTTCGGCAAAGACTTTCAAAATACGATCCCCTTCAGCATGACCGAATTCATCGTTGACCGGTTTGAAGTTATCAATATCTATAAATATTAGAGACGCAGGAGTTTTCTCCCTTTTACATAAATCCAGGCTGTGCCTGGCAATCTGCATGAACCCTCGTCGGTTTAAAATCCCTGTGAGTTCATCACTCGTTGCTAATTGCATGGCAGCAATTTCACTTTCCACCATGGAGGCAAGATCAACAAGCGCTTCCAGATCGGACTTGTCGAAACTTCGGGGTTCCTGATCAATAATACAAAGAGTGCCAAGCTTCTGCCCGTTTGGCGCTTTAAGCGGACAGCCGGCATAAAAACGTATGTACGGCTCATTCAATACCAGCGGGTTATCTGCAAAACGTTCATCTTCACTAGCATTGTTTATGATGAACAAATCACTACCGAGTATTGCATGACCGCAAAAAGAGATATCGCGTCCTGTCTCGCTAACGTTGAGCCCTATACAGGATTTAAACCACTGACGGTTTTCGTCAACGAGGCTTATCAGCGCTATGGGTACTTCAAATAATTTTTTAGCTAAACGTGTTATGCGGTCGAAGTGTTCATCAGGTGGGCTATCTAGAATACCAAGCGCTCGAAGTGTGGTAAGACGTTCCGGTTCGTCCTCGGGTAGATCAGGTTTTTTCAATGAGCTTACCTTCCATGCTTTCAGGCACTTTCGGAGTCAATTGTTAGTATGATAGGCCTTTTTTAGCGTATATATCTAGATAATTTTGCCTTTTCTAAGTGCTTCGATTTCCTCTTTTGATTTTCCGATAACATGCCGCAGTACCTGTTCTGTGTCTTCTCCAAGCATTGGTGCGGCCTTTGAATAGTGTAGAGGAGTCTCTGAATACTTGATTGGGTTAGCGACTCCGCTGACTTTGCCGTTGACTGGGTGTTCGAGTTCGATTTTCATACCACGGTGTTGTACCTGTGGATCCTCGAAAACGTCTTCAATGGTATTAATGGGGCCACAGGGAACATCGACCTCCTTTAGCGATGTTATCCAGCCGCTACTGCTTCGGCTCGCCATAATCTTTTCCATTTCCGGAATCAGTTCATTTCGATTGGCATTTCTCAAGGGGTTGGTTTGAAAGCGTTGATCCTCTGATAGATCTGACCTATTTGCTTCTTTACAGAAGCGCTGAAACTGTCCGTCATTGCCGATAGCAAGAATGACAAAGCCGTCGCTGGTTTTAAAAGGCTGATAGGGTGCAAGATTCGGATGTTGTGCACCGCTGCGCTCCGGGCATTTACCACTGACAATGTAATTTGAGGCCTGGTTGGCGAGCCAGCTGACCTGAGTATCGAGCAGGGACATATCGATGTGTTGGCCCTGACCGCTTTGCTGGCGATGATAGAGAGCAGCTTGAATCGCAATCGTTGAATACATACCGGTGGTGAGATCAGCAACGGCCACACCAACACGTTGCGGGCCGGCGCCGGGCTCGCCATCGGCGTTGCCGGTAATACTCATCAATCCACCCATGGCCTGAATCAGATAGTCGTAACCGGCCTGCCGGGCGCGCGGGCCGTCCTGTCCGAAGCCGGTGATGGAACAGTAGATAATATCCTCTTTTACTTTTTTAACATCGTCATAGCCAAGTCCTTTTTTAGACAGGCCACCGGTTTTGAAATTTTCAATGAATATATCTGAAACGCTTGCCAGCTCAAGTACCAGATCACGTCCCTCGGGCTTTGAAATATCCAATGTTAGTGAGTGTTTACATCTGTTAGTGCTCAGATAGTATGCAGCCTCACTTGTATCATTTCCGTTTTTATCCTTTAACCAGGGTGGTCCCCATTGACGCGTATCATCACCGTAATCGGGGCGTTCTATTTTGATAACTTCAGCACCAAGATCGGCCAGCATCTGTGTGCACCAGGGCCCGGCAAGCACCCGACTCAGATCGAGGACACGAATACCGCTTAATGGACCGGCCAAGTGTTATTTCCCGAGAAAGCGGGAAATCTTCTCCCCGATATGGCGCAGACGTGGCCCGAATTCTTCTTCTAGACTGGCCACTGATATAGAGAAAGTCGGCCCGCCGCAACTCAGAGCCATGACCGTTTTACCATCATTGGAAACAAGAGGCACTGATACGGTTCGTGTGTCTTTGCGCCATTCCTGATCAACGAGACAAAAACCCCGCTCCTTAATCTGACTCTCGGCATCTTCAATTCGAGATCGTAGTTCAGGCCATTCTGTGTGGTAGGCGATGTCCAGTTGCTTATACATGTCCTGCCTGAGCTCCTCTGATAGGCCAGCCAGCCATGCACGACCGATAGCCGAACGAGCGATCTCAATCCGGGCTCCTATATCAAGACGTAGCGTTGTGGAAGAGTTGCCGCAACATTCATCGACGTAGACAATGCTGAGTCGATCGCGGGCGCCAAGTGCAACAGAGCAACCGCCACTATTTGCCAGCTCAGCCATCTGGTCGTGTGCGAGGTGACGAATCGCCAGACCGCTTAACAAAGGATAACCAAGTGATAAAATACCGGCACTCAGTTCGTACTTGCCATCAATATTGCTTTGCTGCAGATAACCCATTTCACTTAGTGTATAAGTGAGGCGTGTAATACTGGGTTTGGGAATATTGGTCAGTTCGGAAATTTCCTTGTTGCTCATGCGTCCGGTTTGCGACTGAAACGCTCGCAGAACTTCGAGGCCGCGGGCGAGGGCGGTAATGAATTTTCTGTCATCGCGTTCGCCTACACCATGGGATTCAAAATCCAGAACCAGTGGTTTGAGGGCAGCGCGTGGAAGGGCTTCGTGTAACTGTGACATAAGGTGAGCATCTCTTGGCTTTGTAATCGGTTTAAGTATTTTACTTTTAAAGTCATTAGTTTCACAATAGCAAATAAATAATAAAAAATATTTCGCATAGTAAAACAAAATTTAATTATTTGTTCATAAATGAAAGATTTCGCCACACAAACAATCTCTATTGCCATCATCGGCGCCGGTGTCATGGGCCGTGGCATAGCTCAGATCGCGGCCACAGCTGGTATTCCAGTCATTCTTCACGATCTCGATGCAAAGGTGGTCGCCGACGCGGTCTCTTTTATAGAGAAGATGCTCAATCGGGCCCATGAGAAAGGCCGCTTAAGCGCAGAACAACTTGAAAGCAGTAAGGCCTGCATACAGGCCTCCTCAGATTTGAAGAATTTATCTGACTGTGATCTGGTGATAGAAGCCATCATCGAAAATATCGAGATTAAGCAGTCTTTGTTTAAAGAACTTGAAGACATCGTCAGTGAGGACTGTATTCTGGCGACCAACACCTCATCACTATCGGTTACTCATGTCGCGGCCAGCTGTGACAAGCCGGAGCGGGTAGCCGGTTTTCATTTCTTCAACCCGGTGCCGCTGATGAAACTGGTTGAAGTGATTGACGCCATTCGCACTTCCGCAGAAGTAGTCGAGCAATTAGAGGCATTGTGCAAACGGCTTGGACACACCCCGGTAGTTGTCGAAGATTCACCTGGCTTTCTGGTGAATCATGCGGGCCGCGCTCACATCACAGAAGGTCTGCGTATTCTTTATGAAAACATTTGCGATGCGCAGCTTGTGGATTCAGTGATGCGCGACTGCGTTAATTTTCGTATGGGTCCTTTTGAACTTATGGATCTGACGGGTCTTGATGTTACGTTTCCGGCATCAGAACAGGTTTACATGCAGTACTTTCAGGAAGCCAGAGTGCGACCCACTCCGCTGCAACGGCGACGTTACATTGCCGGTTTGCTCGGTAGAAAAACCGGTGAAGGTTTTTATAAATATGAAGATGGTAATAAGCTGAGCGCTGCTGAAGCACAGGCACCGCAAATAAATCCTGAAAGTACTTTCTGGATACATCCTGAAATAAGCGATCTCGCCGATAAAATTGCGACAACACTGGCCGATTCAGATATTAGAATCGACAAAGGTCCAAGCCCGGCCGATGACAGTATTATCCTGCTTACCCCGCTTGGTCTGGATGCCACGACGTCTGCCGTAGAACATGATTTGCCTGCGCAAAGATGCGTTGCCGTTGATGCCTTGTTCATGACAGATAAACGCGTAACGCTTATGGCTAACCCGGCTCTGGACGAAAGTTGTATGCAGCAATGCTGGGCTGCTTTTGCAGAGAGCGGTCGTGCTGTATCGGTAATCAGAGATAGCGGTGGATTTGTTGCGCAACGGATTGTTGCCTGTATCGTCAATATTGCCTGCGAAATTGCGCAGCAGGGTATCGCCCGGCCTGCCGATATTGATACCGCCGCCCGCCTTGGACTCGGCTATCCACAGGGACCGCTGGCTCTCGGTGATGAGTGCGGAGCTGATCGAATATTAAGGATACTGGATAACCTGCAAACGGTTTATGGTGATCCGCGTTATCGACCCAGTCCCTGGCTGAAGCGAAGGGCACAGCTCAAACTGTCTCTGCTCAGCACAGAACAAGCCTGACGTAATTAAGTAATTTGAGGAAACAAGTAATGAATGAAGCGCACATATTTGACGGGATTAGAACACCAATTGGCAGGCATGCCGGTGCCCTTTCAAAAATTCGTCCGGATGAATTGCTGGCGGCAACGATACGTGAACTCGTGTCTCGACACGATTTTGATCTGACACTGCTTGAAGATGTTATTTCTGGCGATTCGAACCAGGCAGGTGAAGATTGCCGCAACGTAGCCCGCAATGCCGGTTTGCTTGGTGGCTTACCTCTTTCTGTGGGAGGTATCACTGTTAATCGTCTTTGTGGTAGTGGCGCTGCCGCCGTGCTTGATGCTACTCGCGCAATCAAGTGCGAAGAAGGGCAGATGTTTATCGCTGGCGGTGTGGAAAGCATGAGTCGCGCACCCTGGATAATGTCGAAAGCACAAAGCGCTTATGGCCGGGACCAGCAGATTCAGGATTCCACCATCGGCTGGCGTTTTCCTAACCCGCGTTTCTATAAAGAGTTTGGCAGCGAAACAATGCCGGAAACAGCGGATAATATTGCTAAAGAATTGAATATATCACGTGAAGACAGCGATATTTTCGCCTATGCCTCACAACAGAAATACGCGGCAGCAAAGACAGACGGATTTTATAAGGATGAAATACTCTCGCTTGAAACTCCGGGTAAAAGCCGCAAAGCGCCTCCGGTAATTGTCAGTGAAGATGAACACCCGCGGGCCGATACCACGCTGGAAAAATTAGCTTCTCTTCGTGCGCTCTATGAGAATGGTGTGGTGACAGCCGGTAATGCCTCCGGCATAAACGACGGAGCGGTCGCTTTAATGCTGGGCAGTAGTTCACTCGGTGAGAAACTCGAAATGAAATCAAGAGGCCGCGTTGTAGCAGGCGCCATCGCCGGCGTAGAACCAAAGTTAATGGGTCTGGGTCCGGTACCGGCATCGCAAAAGGCGCTGCAAAGAGCCGGCATCGCATTAAAGGACATTGATGTGATCGAAGTCAATGAAGCCTTTGCCACTCAGGTATTAGGGTGCCTGAAACAGCTTGGTCTTGGCTTTGATGATGAACGAGTCAACCCCAACGGGGGCGCCATTGCCATTGGTCACCCTCTGGGTGCTTCCGGAGCAAGACTGGTGCTCACCGCCTTGCGTCAGCTTGAAAGAACAGGCGGGCGTTATGCACTTGTTACTATGTGTATCGGCCTTGGGCAGGGCATAGCGGTCGTCATTGAAAAACTTTAATAATAGTTAAGAGAAAACAGGAGACAGATAGTATGTTATCAAGCATAGATTCACTCAATGAATGGATTCGGAAGGGCTTTCTCGACATTAACACGGAGCTTGAAGAATACTATTACTCAAAGAATACTCTGCTTGTCGATGACGAAATAACAATAGCTCTGAAAAAATCACTGGTAGAAGAAGGTAAAGCCCTCATTGCCGCGATTCTCGACAACCCGGATGAAATTCCTGCTCATTATGAAGATCGTTTTTACCTGCTCGGTAATGTTGGTATGTACATGGCTGCCTGCCGGCGACACGAAGCTGACACACCATTGGAGAATGGTTATTCACCCCTGACCGAAGCCTCAACGATATCTTTTCAGCTTGGTTCTGCACTGGGAGTTGCGCCCAGATTTATGGCGACCCATCTGGGTATATATAACCGTGCCGAAAATGGAGTTTACCGGACTTTCACCCATCTTAAAGATGAGTATGTTTTTATTGATTACAATACGCTCGGTACGTTGGCTTATAAGAAAGCCTCAGACGCACTGGAACGCGCCATGCGGTTTGGAGTAACACATCCGCTCACTGCCTATCTTTTTAATGATGCGAAAACTGGGCTCGACGAGGTCTTGAAGTTTAATGAGATACTCGATGAGAAGCTGGACGTGATGCGTTTCTTTTACAATGTCCGCCCCTACTACAAGCCTTATCGCATAGGCAGACGTGACTATCGCGGTGCCAATGCCGGTGATTTTGCTGCAGTAAATGAAATCGATTTGTTTACCGGTTTATGTTCAAGAGACGATCCTTTTTATCTTGATATTCTTATCGATAAAAAGGCCTACATGCCGCAGGATGAGCAAATTCGCCTGCAGGATTCGATTGGCAAGACCAGTTTTATGGATCTGTTTCTACGCGAACCCGATACGTCTCACACATTGCCTGAATTCAAGGCAAATCTGAAAAGTTTTCTTGATGTCTGCGAGATCCATGGGCGGGCTTACGCCTATCATCATGATGAACTGGTAAAAAAATATATTGAAGATCCGGCTATCAAACTACCAGAGACAAAAATGGATGACTTAACCGCCAGTGGACCACCTTTACCTGTGTTGTTGCGTAGTCTGGAAAAGATACGAGATTTGAGATTGGCCGCTGATAGAGACGATATTCTGACTCGCTATGCCGATCTCAAAAAACTGAAGGGATTACTTTAAGCAGTATTTTCTTTTTTGCTTTTTATATTGACCAGATAAATACCGACAGTGACCAGTAGCAAGGCAAGTCCAACGCCAAGGGTGAATTTTTCGTCGAGAAAAAATATACCGCAGAGCACACCAAAAAGCGGTGTAAAGAAAGTATAGGCAGACAATCTGGCGGTCGGGTAATGCGCTATCAGCCAGAACCAGGTCAGATAGCTGGCAAAGGCTACCAGTAAACCCTGAAAAGCCAGACTGGCAATAATTAGCGGAGATAATTTACTGATACCGGCCTCACCGAATAACCAGGCCGCTGTCAGTAGCACTATTGAAGATACCAGCAGCTGATAATGAAGAGTTCGACTGGGCGCGATGTTCGCCAGTTTCGTCGCTCTGACCAGAACAGTAGTTGCCCCCCAGAATATCGCAGTGAAGACACAGGCAAGATCGCCAATCCATTCATTACCTGTGAGTACTGTAAAACCTTCTCCGAAAGCAACAACAATTCCACTGAATGCCAGTACCATACCGAAGACCTGCAAGCGATTGAGCGTTTCGTTGGGAATAAACCAGTGAATACCCAGTGCGACTACGAAGGGTGCCAGATAAACAAATATCACCGCCCGCGAGGCGCTGGTATAGCTCAGACCCCAGTACATAAAAATGAATTCAGCCGAAAACAGCAAACCGGCAATAATCCCGGGACCAAAAGTGGCGTCACCCTGAAATACTTTTATCTTACGAAAGAACATCCAGAGACTGAGTGCAAGTGTCGCAATGACGGAACGGATACCCGCCTGTAAAATCGGTGACACACCTTCCAGTGCTACTTTGATGGTGATCTGTTGAAAGCCCCACAAAAAGCACAATAGCAACATCAGACCAATGGCGAGAGAATCAAGATGATCGCGACGTGTAAACAAGATTGAAGTCCTGATTATTCAGGCAGAGAGTTTAGCAGAGCTAAACGAGATCCCGGACGGGATCTCGTCGCAGGGAAGTGATTTAATACTGAGATTCCGGCGTGCGCACCACCATACCATCGAGGTCGTCGCTTATTTTTACCTGGCAACTCAGACGACTGGAGTTTTCAACAAAGCCCATCGCAAATTCCAGCATTTCATTTTCCATATCCGAAGGTGCTTCAGTTTTTGCATACCAGTCAGCATCAAGCTGGACGTGGCAGGTTGCGCAAGAACAGGCGCCGCCACATTCGGCAACAATACCCGGGATACCGTTATTCACAGCGGCCTGCATAATGGTCAGACCACTATCTGCTTCAACATCATGTTCGGTGCCGTTGTGTTCGATAAATTTAATTTTGGCCATTTACATCCTTCTCCCAAATAATTATTTCAATAGCTGCTGTTCACAAAGCGGCGAATTATAAGGTGTATCGGCCGCTGATTAAACCAGAGACTGGTTTAAATGCTGAGAATTATTTTTCCTATATGCTCACTGGATTCCATCATCTGATGAGCTTTTTCGGCTTCGGCAAGCGGAAAAACCCTGTGAATCACTGGTTTTATACTGTCAGATTCAAATAGTGGCCAGACCTTCTCACGGAGATTTCCGGCAATTTCGGCCTTGAAGGAGACCGGTCTCGGTCTCAGAGTAGAGCCAGTCAGAGTCAGTCGTTTACGCATTATTTGACTGAAATCCACTTCCGCCTTGAAGCCTTGCAGGCCGGCGATGATAACAATACGGCCATCTTCCGCGGCAAGACTGATATCCCGTTCAATATATGGCCCGGCTACCATATCCAGAATCACATTCACGCCGCGCTCCCCGCTCAGATTCATGCATACCTCAACAAAGTCCTCTTCACGATAGTTTATTGCTCTGTACGCACCTAATTCTTCACAAACACGGCATTTTTCTGCGCTACCGGCAGTAACATAGACTCTGGCTCCGAATTCCCGGGCCAGCTGAATTGCGCTGGTGCCGATACCACTGCTGCCACCATGTATGAGAATACTCTCATCTGATTTGAGGCCAGCGCGATCAAAGACATTGCTCCACACCGTAAAGAAAGTCTCTGGAATGGCGGCCGACTCAATATGACTGAAGTCTTGTGGCAGTGGTAAACACAGTGCAGCTTCAGCCATACAGTATTCGGCGTAGCCGCCGCCACTGACCAGAGCACAGACCTGTTCACCCCTGGCTGGCCATTCGACACCTTCTCCGGTTTCAATGACTTCGCCGGCAATTTCCAGTCCGGGTATATCAGAAGCGCCTGGCGGCGGAGGGTAGTAACCGGCACGTTGGGCGACATCGGGGCGGTTGACTCCGGCAGCGCTGACTTTTATGAGTACCTGTCCCGCAGCAACCTCAGGTCGTTCTCTTTCTTCCAGACGCAAAACCTCTGGGCCACCGGCTTCAGTAATATTAATGTATTTCATAAGGACAGGTTTTCAAGGATGAGCGAAGATGGTTAAATGCGCGTTCAATCTATAACGTATAATTAATATACAGGGGAGAATGAGGATGGCAAGTGCCAGCGCTAGACATATTTTGGTTGATACCGAAGAGCAATGTCAGGAATTGAAACAGCAAATTGAAAACGGAAGCGATTTTGCTGAAGTAGCGAAAGAACACTCCAGTTGCCCTTCAGGCAGAAGCGGAGGCGATCTGGGTGAGTTTGGTCCGGGTCAGATGGTAAAAGAATTTGATGAAGTGGTTTTCAGTGGCGAACTCAACACCGTGCATGGTCCGGTGCAGACTCAGTTCGGTTATCACCTGCTGGAAATAACAGAGCGCAGTGACTAGTTTCAGTTATAGCAATATTTTCTCAAAAAAAAGCGGGCTACTGGAAAGTAGCCCGCTTTGTATTATTGGCTATTAATTAAACGGCAGCGACTTCAACCAGGGTATCGAAAACCCGAATTGAATGACCCATGTCACCAAAGTCAGCAGAGGCAACCACATTCACAGTGCCCTTGTTCAATTGCCGCCAGTAACCGAGGCTTGAAACCACCAGTCCGGCGCTGACATCATCACTGATCTTTGCCACACCTTCATAAGCACCACGATCGTTGAAAACACGAACCTGTGAGCCGTCTTTAATTCCTCTGGCACTGGCATCATCTTCGCTGATCAGAACAAACTGCTCTCCCTGTCCCTTGATCTTGTGTTCCATATTGGCGTAGCAGGAATTCAGAAAACCGTGGCTCTTCGGAGCAATCACATTCAGCGGATATTTCTTCGCCAACTCCGGATCCGCCTCAGCAGATTCCTTGGAGGCTACGTAATCCGGAAGACTGTCCAGCGGTTCGGCGTTGCCGGGTTGCATACCCTCATACATTTGCCGGAAAGGCGGAATCACGAAATTGCCGTTAGAGGCCGTTTCTGAGAAAAACTCACACTTGCCTGAAGGTGTCGGAAAGTTGCCTTCTTTGTGCGGTGTGCGCTTATCGGGCTCACCGATACCGATTCGTGCGAAGCCGTGTTCACGCAGGTAGTCGAGATCGATACCTTCACAGGCCGGCGAATCCCAGTTAATGAAATTTTCCAGACATTCGGAATCCGACCACTTGAAGCGATCTTCTTCGTAGCCCATACCAGCTGCCAGACGACGGAAAATTTCATTGTTGGAAAGGGCTTCACCAGGTGGTTCGGTGCACTTGGTGTTGTAGGTAAAGAAGTTATGACCCCAGGATAAAATAATATCTTCCATTTCCGAGCCCATCGCAGCAGGTAGCACAATGTCGGCATAGGCTGCTGTATCAGACAGAAAGTGTTCGGCTGAAACCAGGAATAGATCTTCCCTTTCCAGACCCTTAATAATCTTGTCACCTTCCGGCGCCTGTGTGACAGGATTGGTATTCCAGCACATCATCGACATGATAGGCGTAGCCAGATCCAGCTCACCAGTCAGAGCTCGACCGATCTGCAGGTTATTCACTACCGGTGTACCTTCCGGAATGAAATCAGGACGTGAAATCACATCAAGCGCATAGGGATGTTCCCAGAAAGTCATCTGGTGAATACCGCCACCGACTTCGCGCCAGGCGCCGGTCAATGAAGGCAGACAGCAAATCGCACGAATCGCCTGACTGCCACCCCAGTTCCGCTCTACGGCGACACCGACACGAATGGCGGCAGGACTGGTTTTGGCAAATTCTCTCGCCAGAGTTCGAATATCTTCAGCCGGGCAGCCGGTGATTTCTTCAGCCCATTCAGGTGTTCTTTCTTTTGCACGTGCAGCCAGTTCTTCGTAACCGACTGTATAATTATCGACGTAGTCCTGATCAACCAGGCCTTCTTCGATAATGACGTTCATCATCGCCATGGCCAGCGCACCGTCTGTACCGGGTTTCACACGGACGTGCCAGTCGGCCTGCTTGGCGGTTCTAGATTTGTAGGGGTCAATGACGACGACTTTTGCACCTTTCTTTCGCGCATCTTCAACAAAATGCCAGTGATGCAGATTGGTGCTCATGCTGTTGCAGCCCCAGATTATTATATATTTTGACTGGATAAAACTTTCCGGATCGAGACCACTGGTGGGGCCATTGGTGAGTACCCAGGCAGTGGCAGAGCCTTCCCCGCAAAAGGTACGTTCGCAAACTGTTGCGCCCATCTTGTTAAAAAAAGCATCGCCGCCATTCAGGCCATGTACCAGACCCTGATGACCGAGATAACTGTTAGGAATAATTGCCTGTGGGCCATGCTCATCAATAATAGCCTTCCACTTTGAGATAATTTCATCCAGCGCTTCATCCCAGGTGATCCGTTCAAACTGCTTGGAACCTTTGGGGCCGGTACGACGCATGGGATAGAGCAAACGATCCGGATGATAATGTCGTTTTTCATAATCTTTTAACTTCACACAAAGCCCACCGCGTGTCATAGGGTGATCTTTATTGCCTCGAACACCAGTAAGTTTTCCATCTTCAACTTCGAAAACCATGGAACAGGTGTCTGGACAATCATGGGGACAACCACCGAAGTGGGTTTCTTTTAACTGTGCGGCCATTTCTTGAGTCCTCTTATTATTAACAGCGGGGAGCCTTACTATAGCGCCAAATCGAATTAGATTATAGCTAGCTCAGATAAGTAAATAAATCTATGGAAAACAAGGGTTTGATCTATGCTGAGCCGGTTTTGACCGACTTTGGTGCAGCCATTCTTAGTTGATCAGTCGTCTTCTTACGAGGACCACGGCCAGATAAAAACCGATCCCGGCAAAAGCGGCGAGAACACAGACATGTAAAAGGACATTGTGCAGCGGCTGGCCCGATGCCAGCGGTCTGACCAGAGCAATGGCGTGACTCAGGGGCAGGACTTGAATAAAAGGTTCGATGAAATCCGGCAGCGTACGTACTGGATAAAATACACCGCAAAAAATGAACATCGGGGTAAGCAGTAACGTGACGTAGTAATTGAAGTAATCGTAGGAAGGTGCGAGTGAGGAGACGACTATAGCCGGGCCTGCGAAGCAAAGACCGATGAGAAAGAAGAAAGGCAGGCAGAATATTGCCTGCCAGTCCTGTAGCGCTCCGATCAAAAAACCGACCACCAGAATAGCCGAGCTGCTCATCAAACCTTTGGTGGCACACCAGAGCATCTCACCGGCGACGATGTCATCTACCTCAAGAGGCGTAGCCAGCATGCCTTCATAAGTTTGTTGCGGGACCATTCGTGTATAGACGGAAAACAGGCCTTCGTAGGTTGCCGTGTTCATCACGGAAGACGCGAGCAGGCCGCTAGGAAGAAAAGTCAGATAGGGAACACCATCCATCTCACCTATAAAAGAACCCAGTCCCAGGCCGAGTCCGAGTAAATAGATAAAGGGTTCGCCAAAGTTAAAAAGTGTGCTGGGTAGTATGAGTTTTCTCCAGACGCGAAAATTCCTGCTCCAGACTGCAAACATGCTCATTCGGACTTTTGGCAGGCACCAGTCCATCACTGTGCCTCGTGTAGTTCGCGGCCGGTCAGGCTTAAGAACACGTCTTCAAGATTGGCGGGACGGTGTAACCATGTCAGTCCGGCCTGTGTTTCGAGCTCCTTGATAATCTTAAGAGGTTCATTGGTGAAACAATAGACAGTCTCATCAACGAGCTCATAGCGAATATCACTGACCTGCTTGAGAAGACTGTTTGCCATTTCCATACTGCAATGAATTTCGATGACGTCTGATTCTACGTATTCGGATATCAATTGTTTCGGGTGACCGCGTTTGAGTATTTTACCTTTATCCATAATGACCAGGTCATCGCAGAGACGTTCTGCCTCTTCCATATAGTGCGTTGTGAGTAAAAGAGTCGTGCCACTGTTTTTCAGTTCACGCAGGCGTGACCAGATCAGATGCCGGACCTGTGGATCAAGTCCCGTTGTAGGTTCATCAAGCACCAGCAGTTTCGGTTTGTTGACCAGTGCTCTGGCGATGCTCAGTCGTCGTTTCATGCCACCGGACAGTTCACTGATACGGGTATTCCTTTTATCTTCCAGCTCAACCATTACCAGTAGTTCGTCAATGTAGCTTTCAATATCCCTGAAATTCAATGCGAAGAAGCTTGCGTAGACTTTCAGATTTTCAATTACGGTAAAATCGACATCGAGGTTATCCAATTGTGGTACAACACCAATTTTCCGGCGGACGCTGCGGGTCTGTTCCGGCATCACCTGCCCAAGTACATGCAGCGATCCCGAACTCTGATGAGACTGGCCGAGGAACATACGCAATGTTGTGGTTTTTCCTGCACCGTTTGGTCCGAGTAAACCAAAACAACCACCTGTCGGAACGCTCAGGTTAATGTCATCCACAGCGAGGAAATCGCCGAAACGTTTACTCAGGTTCTTTGCAAGAACAATTGGCGGGTCGCTGACTGAGCTGGAGTTCATAACGAGGATAATGAGCAATTAATTCACCACTGGCAAGTAAGCTCACGAAGGTGTAATTTTCATTTATGAATAATAATAAAAGTGTGTCAGGAAATCAGGGCATGGTGGCCAGCAGTCATCCACTGGCTTCAGAAATTGGATTGCAGATATTGCAGCAGGGTGGCACTGCTGTGGACGCGGCCATTGCAGCTAACGCCACTTTGGGATTAAGCGAACCACATATGTGTGGTATGGGTGGAGATTTGTTTGCGATTGTCTGGAGTGCCGAAAACTCACAACTTTATGGCCTGAATGCCAGTGGTCGTTCGCCGGCTTCATTAGATTATGAAAGCTTACGGAATCGACTGCAGGATGAAGGGCATTCAAGTATCCCGATGCAGGGTTTATCGTCAGTCTCGGTTCCCGGTGCGGTGGATGGCTGGTTTGAATTACACAAACGTTTTGGTTCCCTGAAATTTCAGGAACTGCTGGAACCGGTAATAGAAGCTGCAGAAAATGGATTCAAAGTAACACCGGTGATCGCCGGAGAATGGCAACAGTTTTCAGACAGGGAAAAAACATCTGAACTGGGGAGTTTTCATGATACCTATCGACCACAGGGACGGGCACCGTCAAATGGCGAGGTGTTTCGAAATGCCGATCTGGCAAATGCCTACAGACTTATTGCACAGGAGGGCAGGGCCGGGTTTTACCAAGGTGAGCTAGCGGAGCATATCTGTGATTTCATGGCGGCAGAGGGTGGCTATTTGCGGCGTGAAGATTTTACATCACACCGTTCTGACTGGGTGATGCCTTTGTCAGTGAAATATCGCGGTTGCGATGTTTACGAGTTACCACCGAATGGTCAGGGACTGGCGGCCTTGCAGATGCTCAGTATGATGGAAGGTTTTGATATGAAGTCGGCTGGTTTTCAAAGTTCTGAGGCCATGCATTTTATAATCGAAGCAAAAAAACTTGCATTTGAAGATCGTGCCCGTTTTTATGCCGATCCGGATTTCAGCCCGGCGCCATTGGAGGCTTTGATTTCCAGCAGCTATGCCAGAGAACGTGCAAAGTTAATTTCAACACAGGCTGCGCAGGAAGTAGAAGCAGGTGATGCCGTCCTGCGCCAGAGCGACACAGTCTATCTGACTACAGCTGACAGCAGGGGCAACATGGTCTCGCTTATACAAAGTATTTTTCATCCCTTTGGTTCAGCAGTGGTGGTACCGGGTAGCGGCTTTGCGTTGCAGAATCGTGGCTTGTTGTTCTCAATGGATCCACAACATCCGAATGTCTATACGCCCGGCAAGCGACCGTTCCAGACAATTATCCCCGGCTTCATCATGCGAGATGGCAAACCGTTTATCAGTTTCGGTGTAATGGGTGGTGACATGCAACCGCAGGGTCATGCTCAGGTGATTTCCAATATTCTCGATTTCGACATGGATTTGCAGGACGCCGGTGACGTATTGCGTTGGCGTCATGATGGATCCACACAGCCAACCGGCAAGTACGATGAGAGTCTAAAGGACGGTGGCAAGCTAATTCTGGAAGAGGGCTTTTCGCAGGAATTGGTCGATGAATTGCAGAAACGCGGTCACCAGCTGGGCGAAGACGACATGGGTTTTGGTTTCGGTGGTTATCAGGCCATCATGGTTAAGCAGTCGGGCGGTTATACCGGCGCCACAGAAAATCGCAAAGACGGTTGTGTGATGGCTTACTGAGCTATCCGGAATTTATTTTATTATATCCGGGTAAAACAGCTGTTCGCCGTCAATTGTAAAATTTCGAATTGCTTCCTGTCCGACTTTACCTTGCAGGAAAGCGACATACTTTTCTGCAAGGCTCAGTTTTGTATGCGGATGGCGTTCAGGATTAACAATAATGACGTGATAGGGGTTAAGTAACTCTGCTTCACCTTCGTAGACGATATCGAGATCGATCTTATTCTTATAGGCAAGATAAGTGCCGCGATCGCTAAGCGCATAGGCGAGTTTGTCGTGAGCGATTTGCAGTACCGCCCCCATACCCTGACCAACGGACAGATACCATGCGCCGGCGGGTTCAATAGCGGCATTACTCCAGAGCAACTTTTCTTTTTTGTGTGTGCCGGAGTCATCACCCCGAGAGATAAAACCCGCTGTTGACTTTGATATGCTCAGCATAGCGTCAGCAGAAGAGGAACTTAGTTTCAGACTTGCCGGATCAGAGGCGGGTCCGACAATCACAAAGTCATTGTGCATGACCGCCTTTCTCTCGATTCCAAAGCCTTGTCCGATGAATTTTTTTTCCGCGGCCGGTGCGTGCACCATGACGACATCAACATCACCATTTTCACCAAGCTTCAGTGCCTTGCCGGTACCAACCGCGATCACATCGATTTTGACAGCCATCTGTTTCTCAAAAATCGGGTGTAGTTCAGCAAGAAGACCCGTGTTGTCGGTACTGGTCGTCGTAGCCAGACGTAAACGTTCTTCAGCCTGCAAGCTATTGGAAAAAACAAGGCCAAGTAAAACAAGCGAGTAAAAAAGATTTTTCATTAATGATTCCTCAAAAAGACAACGAAGCCTGCGTATAGAAATAACTTACATCCTGTTTTCCGGCATTGTTCATTAAATCTCCGGAAAAAATGTGCGCAGCGCCGGCTTCAAGACGCAGGTTTTTTGGAATGATGTCCCAACGCAGGCGGGTTTCAATCTGACTGCCGATGTAATTTTCCGATTGCCCGGCGGCGTTACGTATACCTGCCGTGGTCCAGGCATCATCAGCTGATGCCAGCCAGAATCCACGTAGGGCGATCATCAGGTTGAGTCTTTTTTGCGGTTTTACAATCAGGCGTACGCCGGGCGAAGAGATATTGGCGCGGGCAAACGCGCCATAAATGCTGGTCGGTCCATATTCGAATCGCCTTGCACCGAACAGTGTGCTGAAACGATTATTGTCGCCATCAGCAGGATTATCATCGCCGCTGGCGTAATCGTACTGGGCTATTAAACGTGGTGTCCAGGTTGTGTCAAAGGTATAGCCGAGAGCGGCATGTTGATAATGTGCAAAGTGATCCAGATCCGTCGTCGCCGTTCTTGAAGCGCGCGATTCGCCGAACTGTAAAATGGATTCAAGTTGATAATCAAACTTGTTTACAGCCGGTTTTCGAAAGAACCTGAATCCCGTCGTGTAGATATCTCTATTAGCGGTTGTCAGATCGGCACTGTCATTCTCGTTCAGGCCAAATAAATACACCTCACCCTTATCAGCTTCACCACCCCAGGGCAGAGTCGAGGGAGAATAATAGATTCCCCAGAAGCGGACATCGTCTCGTTCTTTATCGATACGCGCTTCATTGCTGAGAATATTGCCACTCACACGTCGCTGTACCGGCAGAGTATAAAATAGTCGAAATTTGCTGTTATCGGCACCGCTCCACTGCCAGTCCACACCGGTAAAAGCGTTAAGCGTATTACGATAGCGATTACGAGCAACCAGACGGCGGCTGCCGACATCCATAGTGATTCGACCACCACGCAAGGTGCTTTTACTGCCAGTGAAGAAAAGGTCGTCTATCTCGATTTCGGCATAGGCCTGAAGTAGTTCCAGAGGATTAACGACGGTGGTATTTAAAGGAGTGCTCGAATCTGCCAGTTCTTGTCGGGAATCTTCCATTTCCATACCAAACTTGATGCCGTCCAGTTTTATTTCGGTCAGCAACAATGTGCGAAACAGGAAGATCTGATCATCGCCACTACGTGTCGCACGAAATTGTTGATCAAGGCTTTCAAAGCGCATGCGATGAGATCCTGATATCGATAACCACTCGGGAAGCTTGTAGGCCTCGTTCACTCGCCAGGGATTACTATCGGCAGAGACCAGGGAGGATTGCAGTATTAATACACAAAACGTGAGAAATAACTGCTTAAATGAAAATTTGTACATATTTACCAATAACAACTATTTTTACAAAAAACTTGGGAAAGAGGTTACATCTATTGTTAATATTGAGCGCAAGCGCAGTATAGTGATTTTGTCTTTCTACTCAAATATGAATAGATTTACCTATTTAAATAAAGCATGCATCTGAGTCCTCAAATCAACTGGTCATTGCTTGGTTCGGGTGATCAGGATATTGATCCGCTTGTTTTTCGTTTACTCAAAGCGATAGAGCAGCAGGGCTCGTTGCAAAGCGCGGCCCGAAGTCTTGATATTTCCTACCGTTATGCCTGGGGTCTGATAAAAAAATGGGAAACGGAATTTAATTCGCCACTGGTGCATTTAAAGCGTGGTCGCGGTAGCGGCTCCCATTTGAGCGAGCTGGGTAAAAAACTACTCTGGGCAGAGCAGTATGCAGAAGAAAAAACAGCATCGGCTTTCGTGGATGTTCAGGAAACCCTTAATGAAGTTTTTGCCGAATATTTTCAAAAAGGCCAGCCGAAAAAAATAAAAATATTTGCCAGTCATGGTCTGGCAATCAGCCATTTGTTCCAATTGCTTGAAGAGGATTCTTCCTTCGATATTGAAATGCAGACACAGGGAAGTCTCGATTCATTAAAGAATCTGCAAAATGCTTATTGTCAGGTCGCCGGCTTTCACTTGCCGATGGGACAGATTCAAAAAGCGGTTCAGCCTTTGTTTGATCGCTGCTTGACTGAGGAAAAGCAGATTCTTTTGACTGTTTCGAGCAGAGAGCAGGGTCTTATGGTAAAGCGGGGTAATCCGAAAAAAATACATACATTAAGGGATCTCACCCGGCGTTCCGTGCGTTTCATTAATCGACAGCATAATTCCGGTACTCGTATTATTGTTGATGAATTATTGAAAGCGGGAAATATTAGAACCAGTCAGATTCAGGGTTACAAAAACGAGGAGTTTACTCACGCTGCAATCGCTGCGATGATTGCCAGCGGTGCCGTTGATACCGGTTTTGGTATTATGGCAGTCGCGAAGCAGTTCCAGCTGGATTTCGTGCCATTCCTGCAGGAAAAATATCTGCTCGCGCTTGATCAAACCCTTGATAAAAAAGTGATCAATAAAATTGTTGCTGTCTTGAAATCCAGAAAATTCCGCAACACAGTAAACAAGCTTGCAGGCTACGATGCGAGTGAGTCTGGTAGAACCTGTTCATTTGATAATTTCACAACGAAGTCATGACCACAGCAAGCGATGACCTGATTCAGCGAGACCGCGCCAGTCTCTGGCATCCTTATTCTTCGACTGTTAATTCGCCGATGGTGTATCCCGTGATATCAGCCTCTGGCGTTCGTTTGAAACTGGCCGATGAGCGTGAAGTAATCGATGGTATGGCCTCATGGTGGTGTGCGATTCATGGCTACAATAACCCGCAACTCAATACCGCACTTGAAGAGCAGCTAAACGACATGGCTCATGTCATGTTCGGTGGCCTGACCCATCGTCCGGCAGTGGAACTGGCAGAGCAACTTGTGGAACTTACACCAGCAGGTCTGAACAAGGTCTTCATCAGTGATTCCGGTTCAGTCTCTGTTGAAGTGGCTTTGAAAATGGCGATCCAGTACTGGGCTGCAAAAGGCAGGCCTGAGAAACAGCGCATGCTGAGCCTGCGTCAGGCCTATCACGGTGATACCCTGGGCGCGATGGCGGTGTGCGATCCGGTCACTGGTATGCACACCTTGTTTAATCAGGTGCTAACGCCACATTTTTTCGCCGATGCGCCAGGCATCGCCTTCGCTGATGAATGGCGGGAGGAGGATATTCAGTCGCTGCAGGATATACTGACTGAACATCATCAGGACACTGCGGCCCTGATTCTTGAGCCAATCGTTCAGGGCGCAGGCGGCATGCGTTTTTATCACAGCGAGTATCTGCGCGAAGCGCGTCGTCTCTGCGATAAATATGAGGTCTTACTGATCGCAGATGAGATTGCCACCGGTTTCGGACGCAGTGGTAAATTGTTTGCCTGCGATCATGCAGGCATAAGTCCGGATATAATGTGTGTCGGCAAGGCACTGACCGGTGGTTATATGAGTCTGGCAGCAACGCTGGCGACAGATGAGCTCAGTGAGACAATCTCTGCTGGTGGCGAAGGTGTCTTTATGCACGGACCAACATTTATGGCCAATCCGCTGGCCTGCTCGGTAGCGCTTGCCAGTATTAAACTACTACTGGAATCCGGATGGCAGACAAAAGTTGAGACGATCGAAAAAGCTTTACACAAAGGTCTTGCACCCTGTCGAGAGCTTGCAAATGTAGTCGATGTTCGCGTACTGGGGGCTATCGGCGTAGTCGAAATCGACAAAGCGGTGGATATGCACATAGTACCGGCCGAATTTGTCCGTCGCGGTGTCTGGGTTAGGCCCTTTGGAAAATTGGTTTACATCATGCCACCCTATATTATGGACAAAACTGATCTTGGTACTTTGTGCCAGGCGATTTTTGAAGTGGTTAAAGAACTGGACTGAAGCTAAGACGGAGAACAGAATGAGTCAAACTTGCATCATTATTGGCGCCAGCCATGCCGCAGCCCAGCTGGCACCGACATTGCGACAGGAAGGCTGGCAGGGACGAATCCTTGTCATCGGCGATGAGCCATACATACCTTACCATCGTCCGCCCTTATCCAAGACTTTTCTTTCCGGAGAAAAAGGGCTGGATGATATCTACATAAAGCCGCAGATGGTTTATGAAAAAGCGGAAGTGGAATTTATGCTGAATACCCGCGTGACTGAAATCGATAGAAGCAATAAGAGTCTGCTATTGGATAATGGTGAATCGATAAATTACGACAAGCTGGCACTGACGATGGGATCGCGGGTCCGGAAAGTCGACCTGCCAGGTGTTAATCTTGAGGGGATTTACTATCTTCGTGATATCACCGATGTCGAGCAGATAAAAACAAAGGTCGGCGCCGGTAAAAAGGCGGTGATTGTAGGTGGAGGCTATATTGGTCTGGAAACCGCTGCAGTGCTGCGCAAACTGGGTATGGAAGTGACAGTACTGGAAATGATGGAACGTGTGTTACAGCGCGTCACTGCACCGGAAGTCTCAGAATTTTATGATCGGATCCATAAAGAGGAAGGGGTAGATATACTCTGCGGTGTTGGCGTGACCGCCTTTGCCGGGACCGAATCGATTGAAAAAGTAGTTTGTAATGACGGCAGTGAACATGAGGCCGATCTGGTCGTGGTAGGTGTCGGCATCGTACCCAATGTGGAGCTGGCAACACAGGCAGGTCTTGAAGTGAACAACGGTATTGTGGTTGATCAGTTCGCAAGAACTTCGGATGCCGATATCGTCGCCGCCGGTGACTGTACTTTTCATCACAATACGCT
This sequence comes from Gammaproteobacteria bacterium, assembly GCA_012103475.1. Lineage (GTDB taxonomy): Bacteria > Pseudomonadota > Gammaproteobacteria > Eutrophobiales > Eutrophobiaceae > WLWS01. The sequence continues at coordinate 1,164,700 of WLWS01000001.1, forward strand.
TTATGACAAGGAGATTCGTCTGGAGTCGGTGCAAAACGCGACCGATCAGGCACGCGTTGCGGCTCAGACTCTGTGTGGCAAAGAAAACGCCTATCAATCACTGCCCTGGTTCTGGTCTGATCAATATGATCTGAAATTACAGATTGCGGGATTGTCACAGGGTTATGATGAGGTCATCATTCGTGGGGACAGGGAAAACAGTCGTAGCTTTGCTGCCTTCTATTTAAAAGACGGTGTGGTGATCTCAGTCGATGCGGTGAACAAGCCGCCGGAATTTATGATGGGCAAGCGTATGATAAGCGCTAAACTGGAAGTAGATAAAACCCGACTGGCCGATGCAGCCGTCCCGATTAAGGAATTACTGGGCTAGTTGCCCGCTCAGAGAAATTAACCTGGAGCAAGACATTGAATATTGAAAAACGAGTCGCCCTGCCATTACTGGTATCTCTATTGAGTCTTTCCCTGCTGTCTGCCTGCGGTAAAGATGACGAAGAATCAAGAGAGGCGCCGACCGCAACGAAGAGTGTTGTTGAAGAAGTAGTAACACAGCTGCCGGCCGAAGCTCCGAAAGCGATGCCTGTCGAAGAGTCTGATTCTGATCTGTTGCCACATGAGCAAATGGCGAAGAAATTTCTCAAGCAGCTGGTAGAGATTGATACTACCCACAGCACTGGCAGTGCAACTAAAGCTGCCGAGGCGATGGCGGAACATCTAATTGCCGCAGGTTTTGCGAAAGAAGATGTACAGCTTATTGAACCGGTAGAAACCAAAGGTAATCTGATTGATTGCTCGCTATCGAGGTAAAGAGTCCGGCAAGAAACCACTTCTCTTGCTCGCCCATATCGATGTAGTAGAAGCCAATCCCGATGACTGGGAATTACCCCCATTTGAGTTTACTGAGTTCGAGGGCTACTACCATGGTCGTGGCACCACTGATGACAAAGACGAAGCCGCAATACATGTTGCCAACCTGATACGCCTGAAGCAGGAAGGCTACGAGCCTGAACGCGATATTGTTATTGCCCTGACAGCCGATGAAGAAGGTGGCCCGCATAATGGCGTGGACTGGTTACTAAAGAACAAACGAGAGCTGGTAGATGCCGAGTATGTGATTAATGAAGGCGGTGGTGGTGCTATCAAAAATGGTCGCTACATCTCCAACGCGGTTCAGGCGAGTGAAAAAGTCTACCAGACTTATCATATTGAATTTACGAATGCCGGTGGTCACAGTTCCTTACCCGTGAAAGACAATGCTATCTATCGTCTGGCCACTGCCCTGAAAAAAATAGAGAGTCACGCTTTTCCGGTAAAACTGAATGAGGTGACCCGCCTGTATTTTGAACGTTCAGCAGAACTGGAAAGTGGGCCTCTGCATGCCGCTATGCGTGGTGTATTACAGACGCCACCTGATGCAGCTGCAGTTAGTTTTCTGGAAAAGACAGCCTTTTATAACTCACGCCTGCGTACTACTTGTGTGGCGACTATGATTGATGCCGGACATCGCGAAAATGCGCTGCCGCAGCGGGCGAAAGCCACGGTCAACTGCCGTATCTTACCCGGCGAATCGGTAGACGAAGTAGAGAACACACTGTTCTATGTAATAGGTGATGACGACGTCACAATCAGTCCGACACGCGTTGCCCGACCTTCCGATCCTTCACCATTGACACCCGAGTTAATGAGCATATTTGATTCCGTAACAGAATCAATGTGGCCGGGAGTACCGGTTATTCCAACAATGAGTGCCGGCGCGACCGATGGTAGTTATTTCCGTAATGCAGGCATACCGGTTTATGGTATATCGGGTCTGTTTAATGATATTGACGATAATCGCGCTCATGGTCTTAATGAACGGATTGAGATAAAAACCTTTTACGAAGGTCAGGAGTTTTTATACAGGCTGACAAAGGCGCTGACCGAATAGTCTATTTGGACTGACGTGCCTCATAGTCTTTGTATGCTCTGGCCATAGTCTCAGCCAGCGAGTCGGAACTGGTTTCTTTCAATTTTGTAAAGAAACCGGGACAATAATTTTCAGCACCAATCGCTTCGATCTGAGGCAGAGTGCTCTGCGTAAGTTTCTTCATCAGGCTAAGGGTTTGTTCTGCTTCTTCGCTATCAATCGCTTTTTTCCATTCTGAGGAAAGTTCTTTTTCAACAGAGGCAACCGCGACACCGATCTTGTTAATGAATCCCTGATAAGTTTTGTTATTCGTTGGTTTTGAACCTGGTAATGCGGTATCACAATAATCAACAATAGGCAGAAGCTGCTCATACTGTACACGTTTAAATAATTCACCCACGGTCCAGTTACCGGGTTTCTCTGCGGCACTGTTTGCTGAATAGATGGAGAGCATGAGAATCAGCGAAGCGTTGAGAAGTTTTATAGTCATAGTTGCATTATCCTGGTTCAAGTTTCAGAGTTAGTACTTATGCCTTGTTTTTGACTGATTCTATAATATCAGCATGTTCAGGTTTTAATGGCATTGCTTTAAAAGGACTGACATTGGAACCACCTGTATTTCCGACAGGAATCAATCCCAATGCTGTTTTTGTTGCTGCGCCCGCTAATCGAATTATTTGCCCGAATACTTCCATTGGCTTTGAATTTCGAAATCCCCAGCAAAGCATCATCCAGTGTGCTTTAACATGCAATACAGTCGATTCTTGTCCCAGCACATGAGCATTCTCCAGATAGGAAAATTCTCCGGCGAAATCACCTTCGCAGCGGGCCTCTTTAGCGAAACCAAACTCAAGCTCGACAAAAGGTCGTATCTTTTTTGAAAAGTTATTCATTCTCATGATATTGAGTGACACCTTCAGGGATTAGTTCCCAGCTTGCTTTTGATCCAACATAAATGTGTCTGCCAATTTCAATCTTAGGATCATCATTCAGGCAACCCAGTGTAATACCATGAATTTCATCTGCATAGATACCACAGAGAGTGGAACCACACTTACTACAAAACTGTAGGCCGAATTCGTGTTGGCTGGCAAATGTCGTCAATAGCTCGACGCCCAAAATCCAGCGAAAATCAGAAGGATTGACTAATGCGTAGGCTGATGCCTGAGAGCTGAAAGCTTTTCGGCAACGCGAACAATGACAAGACCGTGCATCTTTTAGCACGCCTGCAATCTCATACTTCACTGCACCGCAAAAACACTCACCTGTAAGATTCACTAATATCTCCGAAAACGCGAAAGAACGCCATGTATCTGTTGTAAGCTATATTTTGTTCATGTGCCGGTTGACGCCGAAATATATCGCAGCAATGCTCAAGCCAGAAGCTAAAATTACTTTGAAATAGGGCCTTAATTAATATACCTGGGCCCATATGTACTGGGGTGAATGGCATGTTTATCTAATAAAGCTAATTATCATCAATATCGAATGTTCCCTACTCTACCCATGAAAAATACTTCTGTATAAACAGATTCAACAGCTTCTTCCCCTTTAAAGGCTGGAATATATCTCCCTTTAAGGAAGCCATTTATAAGTCGATCTCTACATACAC